>NZ_JBYPSB010000001.1:0-1108867 GCF_057815095.1 Cupriavidus sp. 86D6
GTGCGGACTACCCGTGTGAAAGTAGGTCATCGCCAGGCTCTTATACCCAGAACCCCCAAGCCCTTAAAGCTTGGGGGTTTTGCTTTGGCGGGCGTGAAACGCAAAGCAGGCAAATTCCCCCTTGGCCCCCGGCGCACATGCCATGGCTGCGCCCACTGTCCATAGAACAAATTCGAAAAGCACAGCCCGTCATGTTGGCTGTTGTATTCAGGGTACCCGAGCATTCCGGGTCCGCGATGCATCTGATATCGTCTGCCTTCAAGTGCTGAAAAATTCAGCACGAAGCAGTCTGCAATACCAAGCCTCGGCGCCGAATAGCCAGGCGGTTGGGATTTCGACGAACGGGTAAGTATCGGGTTATCAGGGTCCAGGGGGTTATCGTGGCCATGAAGTTTCGGCCAGCACTGGCTTGTGTGGTGAGCGCGCTCGCGCTCGCCGGTTGTGCATCATCGACGGTCGCACCGACCGATCCATCAAGGTTGGCCACCGTCTCGGACGGAAATTGCGCGACGTTCGCGGAAAAAGGCTTGTTGAACGCTGCCGTTCGAAGCCAGGCGGCCGACCTGCTCGAGCAGGCGAATCGGGCGGCAAATCAGGCGGCGAGCGGCGCAGCCGATTCGGACGCGGGCGGCGACAGCGAGGCCGAATCCGACGCCACATCGTTGCCGTTGCTGGCAGAACCGCCGCTATTCTCGGCCTTCGCCACCCCTGCGGGCCCCACGGCGAGCCCAACAGGCTGGCAGCCCTGGAAGGTCAATCGCAACAAGACGCCTACCCGTTATTCGTTGGCCGAAGTCGACCAGCGCACCGTGCTGCATGCCGAGGCCGACGGGTCCGCGTCGGGACTGTACGTCCCGCTTGAACAGCGCGATCCTGGCACGCTGCGCTGGATGTGGAAGACGCGGGATGTGATTCGTGTCGCGGATAACGCGGTCAGCCATCGCGAGGATGCCCCATTGCGGATTTTCGTCGCGTTCGATGGGGATCGCAGCACGTTGTCGCTGAAAGACCAGTTGATGTACGAAATGGCGCGCATTACCACGGGTCGGGAAATGCCGTATGCCACGTTGATGTACATCTGGGGCGGCAAGCGTCCGGTGGGCAGCGTCCTGAACAATCCCCACACGGACCGCGTTCGCATGATCATCGTGGATTCGGGCACGCGCCATACCAACGAATGGCGATGCCATGAACGCGACCTGCGTGCCGACTACCGCAAGGCGTTCGGCGCCGATCCCGGCAAGATCCTCGCGGTCGGCCTGATGACCGATACCGACAACACCAAGAGCCGCGCCGAAGCCTGGTACGGCGATATCGCGCTCGACTAAGCCCGCGAACCCGGCAGAACCCCGCCGGGCCCCGCCGAGCCCCGCCCGGGCGGCCGCTACCCGACGCTCAGGTCTTCCAGCGCCAGCAGCGCGAACGAGGCAAGCCAGTGCGTCGCCACGTAGTGGCCATCCACGGCCTGCGGCAGGGACACTTCCAGATGATCGGACCAGGCCCGCACGGCCAGCGGCTGCAGAGGCGATGGCAAGGCCGGACCCAGCAGCCGCCAGCACCAGGCGCGCGACAGATTCAGACCGTCCAGATGAGACATCTTCGGATCGGTCCGATCCGCGACAGCCACAGGGGTCAGCCAGGTTCCGAGTTCGGCCTGTCCCGGCGAAAACAGGTCCCACCATTCCGCAAAGCCGCAGTCATCCATGACCTGCCGCATCAGCACGGCCTCCATCAGGCCGCCTGACAGGAATTCGTCGCCGCCTGGCTCGTAGCGGGCCGGATAGCGCAGGTCATGCGCGAACCAGCGATGCGCCCGACGCACGATCGATTTGCGCAGGGCCGGATGCTGGTCCTGCCGCGCATAGAACAGCGCCATCACCAGCGCAAACGCACTATTGAAATGGGTGCCGGTGCGAACCGGGAAATCGGCTACGTCGATGTAGTCCATCAGGCGTTGGGCCAGATGGTTGGCCAGCGGCGCGCAAGCGGCGGCCCACCTGGCCGCCTGCGGGTCTTTGAGTCCCAGCGCGCCCAGCTCGGCCTGGAGCCGCAGCACCCATGCCCAGCCATAAGGCCGTTCGAAGGTCCGGGAGGCGGGCCGTTCGAAATAGGCCAGCTCCGTGGCGAAGGCCTCCGGGCGGAACTGGGCATCGAGTGTTTCGCGGATGCGGCCGGCATCGGGCAGGTTCGGACGCAAGGCCAGCAGCCGCACCAGCAGCCAGTGCATGTGCACCGACGAATGCCAGTCGTAGCTACCGTAGAAGACCGGGTGGCTGACCGCCGGCGCGGCCAGGTCGCCCGCATCCACCATCAGGTGGTCCAGCTTGTGCGGATACGGACGCACGATATTGTCGAGCGCCACCCGGGCAAATCGCGACGCCACGGCGTCGTCCAGCAGCGTATGGGGCATCGTACGTCGCCTGAAACGTCGATCAGTGCCGGATCAGGCCGGCGCGAGCCATTTCTCCACCAGCTTGACGAAGAACGTGGAGCCCACCGGCAGCAGTTCGTCGTTGAAGTCGTAGCTGGGGTTGTGCAGCATGCACGGGCCCATGCCGTGGCCAGCCTCGCGGTGCGAGCCCTCGCCGTTGCCGATGAACAGGTAGCAGCCGGGCTTCTCCTGCAGCATGAACGAAAAGTCCTCGGCGCCCATGGTCGGTTCCACGTTGCCGTCGACGTTGTCGGCACCCACCAGTTCGCTGGCGATGCCCACCGCGAACTCGGCTTCGGCCGCGCTGTTGATGGTGGGTGGATAGTTGCGGCGGAATTCGAAATCGATCGTGCAATCGAACGCCTGCGCCACCGCGCGCGACACTTCTTCCATGCGCCGTTCGATCAGATCGAGCACTTCCACGGTGAAGGTGCGCACCGTGCCGCCCAGCCAGACTTCATTGGGCACGATGTTGGTGGCGTCGCCGCCGTGGAACTGCGTCACCGAGATCACGGCGGTGTCGATCGGCCGCTTGTTGCGCGTGATGATGCCCTGCAGCGCCGTTACGATCTGGGCGCCCGTGAACACCGGGTCGGCGCCATTGTGCGGCATGGCTGCATGCGCGCCCTTGCCGCGCACGGTGATCTTGAATTCGTTGCTCGATGCCATCAGCGGGCCGGCCGTGGTGCCGAACGAGCCGACCGGCATGCCCGGCCAGTTGTGCATGCCGAACACGGCATCGCACGGAAAACGCTCGAACAGGCCGTCCTTGATCATCTCGCGCGCGCCGCCGCCGCCTTCTTCGGCCGGCTGGAAGATCAGGTGCACGGTGCCGTCGAAATTGCGATGCTCGGCCAGGTAGCGCGCGGCGCCCAGCAGCATCGCCGTATGGCCATCATGGCCGCACGCGTGCATCTTGCCTTCGTGTTGCGAGCGATGGCCGAAGGTGTTGGCTTCCTGCAGCGGCAGCGCATCCATGTCGGCACGCAGGCCGATGGTTTTGGCGCTATTGCCATGGCGGATGACGCCGACCAGGCCGGTGGTGCCCAGGCCGCGGTGGACCTCGATGCCCCAGGATTCCAGGTTCTTGGCCACCACGTCGGCGGTGCGCTGTTCCTCGAAACACAGTTCGGGATGCGCGTGGATGTCACGTCGAATGGTGCGGATTTCGGCTTGCGCCTGCAGGATTTCGGGGATGAGCTTCATGATGCCGGTCCGGGCAAATGGGGCAATTGGATACCCCAGATCATACGACGCCTATCGTAGAAGCGCCAAAACAAGGCGTTCCCGGCACCTGCCGCCGGCCCGGTCACGTATCGGTGCGCGGCCAGCCCCGGCGGGCATACATTGGCTCCGGCAGCGGTACCGGCCCTGCGGCCCGCCTCCATGCTGGCGCAGCGCAGCAACGGGCGATGCTGCAGGGCGGGTGGGTTTCCCCGCATGGCGGACGCCGTGCACTGCTGGAACAGTTCATGCTTGAACTGCCCGGCCGGTTGCGCGCCACGTTGCCCAGCGGAATGCCGCACCAAAATGCGGCGCTCCTGCGTGAGACATTCGGGACGCGCGCGACCGATCCTTATCGTCATTTCAAGACTTCCCACTGGGAGAATCGTGCGATGTTCCTTCGTCACGTCAAGAAGGCTGTCGGCAAGGCGGTCGGTACTGTCCTGCTGACCGGTGCGCTCGGCCTGGCCACTCCGGCCCAGGCGGTCGATCTCAAGATCGCCATGAGCTCGCCGCCGACCTCAATGGATCCGCATTTCTACAACCTGTTCTCGAACATCAATGTGTCCGAGCACGTGTTCGAGACGCTGATCAAGCTCGACCCCGACAGCAAGGTGGTGCCGGGCCTGGCCGAATCGTGGAAGCTGGTCAACAACCTCACGTGGGAATTCAAGATCCGCAAGGGCGTGAAATGGCATGACGGCACCGAACTGACCACCGAAGACATCGCGTGGTCGCTGGACCGCCCGGCTACCATCGTCAACAGCCCGGGCAAGTTCGATGTGTACACCAAGGCGATCATCAACAAGAAGATCATCGACAAGTACACGATCCAGGTGACCACCAACCAGCCGTACCCGCTGATGCTCAACGACCTGACATCGGTGTTCATGGTCCAGAAGAAGGCCACGCAGGGCCTGTCTTCCGACGACTTTGCACAGGGCAAGGGCATGGTGGGCACCGGGCCGTTCAAGTTCGTCAGCTATGCGCGCGACGACCGGGTGGAACTGGTGAAGAACCCCGACTACTGGGGAGCCAAGCCGGCCTGGGACAAGGTGACGCTGCGCTTCATCCCCAACCCGGCCACGCGCCTGGCCGCGCTGCTGTCGGGCGACGTGCAGGCCATCGAGAACGTGCCCACGCCCGACCTGCCGAAGGTGCGAAGCGATCCCAAGCTGTCGTTCTTCTCGAAGATCTCGCACCGCGTGATCTACCTGTACTTCGACGTCAAGCGCGACAAGTCGCCGTTCGTGACGACCAAGGACGGCCAGCCGATGGACAAGAACCCGCTGAAGGACGCGCGCGTGCGCATCGCCATCAGCACGGCCATCAACCGCCAGGGCATCAAGGACCGCCTGATGGAAGGCCTGTCCGAGCCGACCAACAACCTGGTGCCGCCCACGCTGTTCGGCCACAACCCGGCGCTGAAGACCGTGAAATACGATCCGGAAGCGGCCAGGAAGATGCTGGCCGACGCCGGTTATCCGAACGGCTTCGGGCTGACGCTGCATACGCCGAACAACCGTTACGTCAACGACGAGAAGATTGCGCAGACCATCGCGCAGAACCTGACCCGCATCGGCATCAATACCAAGGTGGAAGGCATGCCGATGGCCACGTACTCGTCGAAGGCGATCAAGCGCGAATGGTCGTTCGGCCTGGTGGGCTGGGGCGCCCAGACCGGCGAGGTCAGCTCGCCGCTGCGCGCGCTGCTCGCGTGTGAAGACTCGAAGAAGGGCTTCGGCACCACGAACTGGGGCGAGTACTGCAATCCGAAGATGGATGCGGTGCTGGAAAAGGCGCTGGCCACCGTGGATGACAACGAGCGGTCCAAGCTGCTGCAGGAAGCTACGGCCATCGCCATTCTTGATGGTGGCATCATCCCGATCCACCATCAGGTGACCACGTGGGCCACGCAGAAGGGCATCACGTATGTGCCGCGTACCGACGAACGTACCTACGCGCACCTGTTCAAGCCTGCCCAGTAAGCCAGCAGGGCAGGACGGCGCCGCCAGCGGCTGGCGGCTCCGGTATGATCGCGGCCCCGGTCTTCCACGAGAAGCCGGGGCGATGTTCCCACGATTTTCCCCGTGGGCCGCGAACCCGCCGGCAGTGCGCCACCGCGCGCCGGCGAAAGGATAGGCGTCTGGAAAATGCTGGTCTTCATCATCCGGCGACTGATGCAGAGCGTGGTTGTGCTGCTGGTCATGTCGTTGCTCGTGTTTCTTGGCGTTTTTGCGATCGGCAACCCGATCGACATCCTGATCAGCCCGCAGGCCGACCAGGAAGACATCAAACGCACCATCGCCGCGCTTGGCCTCGACAAGCCACTCTGGGAGCAATACTGGATCTTCCTGCAGAACGCGCTGCACGGAAATCTGGGCACCTCGTTCGCGCATGGCACCCCGGCGCTGAAGCTGATCTTCGAACGCATGCCGGCCACGATGGAGCTGGCGGTGTGCGCCATCCTGCTGGCCATCGTGCTGGGCATCCCGCTGGGCCTGTGGGCGGGGCTGCGGCCGAACGGCGTGGCCGGCAAGACCATCATGACGGTGTCGATCCTGGGCTTCTCGCTGCCCACGTTCTGGGTCGGGCTGATGCTGATCATGGTGTTCGCCGTGCAGCTGGGCTGGCTGCCGTCGAACGGCCGGGGGGAGACCGTCAGCGTGCTGGGCGTGCCGCTGAGCTTCCTGACCGGGGACGGCATCCGGCACCTGATCCTGCCCGCCGTGACGTTGTCGCTGCTGAACATCGCCATGGTGATCCGGCTCACGCGTGCCGGCACGCAGGAGGCGATGCTGCAGGATTACGTGAAGTTCGCGCGTGCCAAGGGGTTGTCCAATACGCGCATCGTCGGTGTCCACGTTCTTAAGAATATTCTGATCCCGATCGTCACCGTGATCGCGCTGCAGTTCGGCTCGATCATCGCGTTCGCGATCGTGACCGAGTCGATCTTCGCGTGGCCCGGCATGGGCAAGCTGATTATCGATTCGATCCAGTTGCTGGACCGCCCGGTGATCGTCGCCTACCTGATGGTGATCGTGACGCTGTTCATCCTGATCAACCTGGTGGTGGATATCGTCTACAGCATGCTCGATCCGCGCGTGCGCATTGCCGACAACAAGGGCTGAGCCATGAGCACATCGACCGTCCCTCAGCAAGCCCCGGCCCAGCCGACGCCGGCGGCCAGGGAACAGACCCCGTTGCGCCGCTTCGCGCGGCAGTTCTTCGAAAGCAAGCTCGCGGTGCTGGGGCTGGTGACGCTGCTGCTGATCATCCTGATCGCGATCTTCGCGCCGCTGCTGGCCCCGCAGAATCCTTATGACCTGGCCACCCTGGACGTGCTCGACGCGCGCCTGGCGCCGGGCGAGCAGGCCGGCAGCGGCATGACGTTCATCATGGGCTCCGACGAGCAGGGCCGCGACATGCTGTCGGCCGTGATGTACGGCCTGCGCATCAGCGTGGGCGTGGGCGTGGTCAGCACGGTGATTGCCCTGCTGCTGGGCGCCACGCTGGGGCTGCTGGCCGGCTTTCTCGGCGGGCGCACCGAGGCATTCATCATGCGCGTGGCCGACCTGCAGCTGTCGTTCCCGCCGATCCTGCTGGCACTGATCCTTCTGGCGTTTCTACGACCCGGCATCGGCAATATCGTGATCGCGCTGGTGGCGGTGCAGTGGGCCTACTATGCCCGCACCACGCGCAGCGCGGCGCTGGTGGAGCGCCGCAAGGAATACATCGAGGCGGCCACCTGCCTGGGGCTGCCGCCGCAGCGCATCATGTTCCGGCACCTGCTGCCGAACTGCCTGCCGCCGCTGATCGTGATCGCCGCGCTGCAGGTGGCATCGGCCATCACGCTGGAAGCCACGCTGTCGTTCCTGGGGCTGGGCGTGCCGGTCACGGAGCCGTCGCTGGGCATGCTGATCGCCAACGGACAGCAATACATGCTGTCCGGCAAGTACTGGATCAGCTTCTTCCCCGGCATCGCGCTGGTCGTCACCATCGTGTCGATGAACCTGGTGGCCGACCAGTTGCGCGACGTACTGAACCCCCGCCTGCAGACGCAGTAAGACGCCAGGAGCGCCGAAATGACCCAGCCAACCCTGGTCGTAGAAAATCTAAAAACGCAGTTCTTCACCCGCGCCGGCGTGGCCAGGGCCGTGGACGATGTGTCGTTCTCGGTGGGCCGTGGCGAAATCATGGGCCTGGTCGGTGAGTCGGGCTCCGGCAAGTCGATGACCGGCTATTCGATCATGGGCTTGATCGATCCGCCCGGCCGGGTCGTGGACGGCCGCATCGCCCTGACCAGCCGCGACGGCGTGACGCGCGACCTGCGCGCGCTCACCCCGGCCCAGCAGCGCGACGTGCGCGGCAACCGCATCGCCATGATCTTCCAGGACCCGATGATGACGCTGAACCCGGTCCTGCGCATCGACACGCAGATGATCGAGGCCGTGCGCGCGCACGACGACGTCAGCAAGGCCGCCGCCCGCGAGCGGGCCCGCAATGCGCTGGCGCGCGTGGGCATCCCGTCGCCGGACGAGCGCCTGCAGGCCTATCCGCACCAGTTCTCGGGCGGCATGCGCCAGCGCGTGGCCATTGCCATCGCGCTGCTGAACAAGCCCGACCTGATCATCGCCGACGAGCCGACCACGGCGCTGGACGTGACCATCCAGGGCCAGATCCTCTATGAAATGCAGACGCTGTGCCGCGAATCGGGCACGGCGCTGATCTGGATTACCCATGACCTGTCGGTGGTGGCCGGCCTGGCCGACAAGGTCTGCGTGATGTACGCGGGCAAGATCGTCGAATCGGGCGATGTGCGCCAGGTGCTGGAGCAGCCCCATCATCCCTATACGCACGGACTGATCAGCTCGGCGCCGTCGCGCAATCCGCGCGGTGCGCCGCTGCGGCAGATCCCTGGCATGACGCCGTCGCTGCTGAACCTGCCCGGCGGCTGCTCGTTCCGCAACCGCTGCCCGTACGCCACCGACGTGTGCAAGAGCGATCCGCCGCTGGCCGTTTCGCCAGATGGCCGGCAGTTGCGCTGCTTCCACCCGGTGCATGCCCAGCAGGAGGCCGCATGAGTACGCCCGTGATCGAAACCCCGAAGGCCGCCGCCGTGGACGCGTCGCCCGACGCCGCCACGCCGCCGGCGCCGCTGCTGGAACTGCGCGGGGTGTCCAAGCGATTCGTCAAGTCGCTGGACGTTGCCGCCCGGGTCGCCAATGTGTTTGGCGCAAAGCAGAAGATGGAAGTGGTGCATGCCGTTGACAGGGTGGACCTGGCCATCCGCACCGGCGAGGTCGTGGGGCTGGTCGGCGAGTCGGGCTGCGGCAAGTCCACGCTGGGCCGCATGGCCGTGGGCCTGCATTCGCTGACCGAAGGCGAGCGGCTCTGGCGCGGCACCGACCTGGACCGCCTGCCGCCCGACAAGCGGCGCGAGAAGCAGCTGGCCATCCAGATGATCTTCCAGGACCCGTACGCGTCGCTGAACCCGCGCCTGCGCGTGCTCGACATCGTCGGCGAGGCGCCGGTCGTGCATGGCATGGTCGAAAAGGGCGCGCAGAAGGCTTATGTGGAAGACATGCTCGTGCGCGTGGGCATGGACCCCACGGTGCTGCGCCGTTTTCCGCACCAGTTCTCGGGGGGCCAGCGGGCACGCATCGGCATTGCCCGGGCCCTGGCCGTGAAGCCGGAATTCCTGGTCTGCGATGAGTCCGTGGCGGCGCTGGACGTGTCGATCCAGGCCCAGGTGCTGAACCTGTTCATCCGCCTGCGCGAAGACCTGAACCTGACCTACCTGTTCATCAGCCACGACCTGGGGGTGGTCAAGCACATCAGCGACCGCGTGGTGATCATGTACCTGGGGCGTGTGGTGGAATCGGCGCCGACCGAGGAAGTGTTCGCGTCGCCGAACCATCCGTACACCCAGGCACTGCTGGCCGAGGCGCCGAAGCTGGAGGTGGGCAAGAAGACGTATGTGGCGATCCGGGGCGAAATCCCGTCGCCGCTCAATCCGCCGATGGGCTGTCACTTCCACCCGCGCTGCCCGCACGCGATGCCGCGCTGCAAGGCGGAACAGCCCGCGCTCAAGGAGATCGCGCCGCTACGGTGGTCGGCATGTCACCTGAATGACATGGGATGAGCGAGGGGGGGTCCAATCGAAACCCTTGACCGGAGCTCACTCCCCTCTCCCATGCAATGGGAGAGGGGTTGGGGAGAGGGCATGGCGGTCAATTTGCCGCTATCGCATCTTGATCGGCGCGGCCCTCTCCCCCGCCCCTCTCCCGCAGCGCGGGAGAGGGGAGAAAATCGTGGCACCACACCCCTCAGCGAATCACCACCCCCCGCGAATTGATGATCGTCATTTCGACGAATTTCGAGCCCACGTGGTTGTCCGGGCCGAACTGGACGATGAATCCGCCCAGGTCCACGTTGCGCATGCTCTCCAGCGCCATCACGAAGCGTTCGCGCGTCAGGTCCTTGCCGGCGCGGCGCAGGCCTTCCACGAATGCCTTGGCGGCGATGAAGCCTTCGATACTGGCGTAGTCGAAGTCGTTCTGCTTGCCGGCCGCCTGCAGCAGGCGCAGGTATTCGCGCACCACCGGCAGCGTGGCATTGCCCGGATGCGGCATCACCTGCGAGATGATCACGCCGCTGCCCTGCGGGCCCACTTCCCTGGCCAGCGCCTGGGTGCCCACGAACGACACGTTGTAGAACTGTCCGCTGTAGCTGCGGCGCAGGGCCTCCTTCACGAAGGCGCCGGCCGTGCGATAGGCGCTGATCAGCACCACGGCATCGGGCTTGGCCTTCATGGCCTCCTGCATCGCATCGCCGATTTCCACCGTGTTGCGGACCACGCTGGACTGCGCCACCAGCTTCACGCCGCTGTCGGCCGGCAGCGCCTTGATGGCGTGCTCGATGCCCGCCAGGCCGGCCTTGCCGTAGCCGTCGTCGTTGTAGACCACGGCAATGCGCTTCAGGCCGGTGGTGCGGATCTGGCGCACGATGGCGGCGGTTTCTTCCTCGTAGCCCGCGCGCACGTGGAAGACGTAGCGGTTGGACCCGTCGCGCAGCGTCTGTGCGCCGCTGAACGGGGCGAAGAACGGAATGCGCGCCTGGCTGACCAGCGGCAGCGCGGCCTGGCTGGTGGGCGTGCCCACATAGCCGAACAGCGCAAAGACGCGGTCTTCCTCGATCAGCTTCTTCGTGTTCTTGACGGCCTCGTCGGGCTCGTAGGCATCGTCCAGCGCCTTGAGTTCGATCTTGCGGCCGAACACGCCGCCATGGCTGTTGATGTAGTCGAAGTAAAGGCGCGCGCCGGCGTTCATCTGCTTGCCCAGCACGGCCGTGGGGCCGGTCAGCGCGGCCGATTGTCCCAGCAGGATCGTATCGGCGGACACGCCAGCCTCGGCGGGCGCGGTGTTGGCGGCAAACGCGGCGCCTGGTACGCCGCTGGCCGCGAGCGCGGCCGCCATCATCAGGCCGGCGAACTGCCGGCGCTTGACCCCAGAAGTGAAACCCATGTGAATCCCCGTCAAAAATCCGTAAAACGTTCTTCGTTGCGTCTTTGCTGCTTTCGGACCCCGCGGATGCCGTCCGGATCTTGTGCCGGTACGGCTCCCGGCCCTGCTGGGCCGGACAGTTGCCGGCCTTGGCCGGACTGCGCCGGCACATCATAATCGAATACAATCGGAGCCAAACAATTTCTCCCGGTCAGCAATGTTTGGCCGACGCCACTGCGCCACAGTCACGCCGTTGACAAACGCCACGCCGTCGGCCCGCCGAATGCCCGGACCGGGCGCCCCCACCCGCCGTATCTGTCTGCCCGAGCCCACCATGGCCACCCGCATCGTCCGCGCCGCCTGCCCCCATGATTGTCCCGACACCTGTGCGCTGCTCGTCACCGTCGAGGACGGCCGCGCCACCAAGGTGGCCGGCGATCCAGACCATCCCACCACGGGCGGGGTGCTCTGCACCAAGGTGTCGCGCTACACCGAACGCACGTACCACGCCGACCGCCTGCTGACGCCGCTGCGCCGCGTGGGCAGGAAGGGCGAGGGCAAGTTCGAGCCGATCTCCTGGGAAACCGCGCTCGACGAGATCGCCACGCGGCTGGGCGCCATCGCCGCACGCAACCCCGGGGCCATCGTCCCGTACAGCTACGCGGGCACGATGGGCCTGGTGCAGGGCGAAAGCATGGCCGCGCGGTTCTTTCACAAGCTCGGGGCGTCGCTGCTGGATCGCACGATCTGTGCCAGTGCCGGCGCCACGGCGCTGCGCTACACCTATGGCGCCAGCGTCGGCATGGACATGGAGCACGTGGTCGATGCGAAGCTGGTGGTCATCTGGGGCGGCAATCCGATTGCGTCGAACCTGCATTTCTGGACCCGCGCGCAGGAAGCCAAGCGCCGCGGCGCCACGCTGGTGGCGATCGACCCGTACCGATCGCTGACGGCCGAGAAGTGCCATCGCCATATCGCGCCGATGCCGGGCACCGACGGCGCACTGGCGCTGGCGATGATCCACATCCTGATCCGGGACGGCCTGCTGGACCACGACTACATCGCGCAGCACACGGTCGGTTTCGACGCGCTGCGCGAGCGGGCGATGGACTATCCGCCGGCCCGGGCGGCCGACATCTGCGGCGTGCCCGTGGAGGATATCGAATGGCTGGCTGGCCTGTACGGCCAGCTGGCGGTCAAGGAACGCCAGCCCGTGGCCATCCGCCTGAACTACGGCATGCAGCGCGTGCGCGGCGGCGGCCAGGCGGTACGCGCCGTGGCCTGCCTGCCGTCGCTGGTAGGCGCCTGGCGCCAGCCGGCGGGCGGCCTGCAGCTGTCCACGTCGGGTTTCTTCCCGGTCGATACGGCGTCGCTGCAGCGCCCCGACCTGCTGCCCAAGTGGCCCGAACTGCCGCGCACCGTGAACATGAGCACGATCGGCGATGCGCTGCTGGACGACGGCACGCGCGGCAACGGCCCGAAGATCGAAGCCGTGGTCGTCTACAACAGCAATCCGGTGGCGGTGGCGCCCGAGTCGGCCAAGGTGGCGCAGGGGTTTGCGCGCGAGGACCTGTTCACGGTGGTGCTGGAACACTTCCGCACCGATACGGCCGACTATGCCGATATCGTGTTGCCGGCCACCACGCAGCTGGAACACGTGGACGTCCACAAGACCTACGGCCACGTCTACTTCATGGCCAACAACCAGGCCGTGGCCCCGCTGGGCCAGGCGCTGCCGAACACCGAGATCTTCCGTCGGCTGGCCGCGCGCATGGGGTTTGCCGAGCCGTGCTTTGCCGATACCGACGAGGAAATCGCCAGCCAGGCCATCCTGCGCGACGACAAGCGCGCCGAGGGCATCAGTTGGGACACGCTGAAGGCGCGCGGCTGGCAGCGGCTCAATATCGACGCGGCGCCGTTCGCCGACGGCGGCTTCCCGACGGCTTCGGGAAAGTGCGAGTTCTATTCGGTAGCCATGGCGCGCGACGGGCTCGACCCGCTGCCGGCCCATGTGGCGCCGTACGAGACGCCGTCGTCGGCGCCGGAACTGGCGGCACGGTATCCGCTGTCGATGATCTCCCCGCCGGCGCGCAATTTCCTGAACAGCACGTTCGTCAATGTGGACAGCCTGCGCAGCACCGAAGGCGAGCCCCATCTGGACATCCATCCGGTGGACGCCGCCGCGCGCAACATCGCCCACGGCGATATGGTGCGCGTCTACAACGACCGCGGCAGCATGCAGGCGCGTGCCCGCGTGACCGATCGCGCCAGGCAGGGGCTGGTGGTGGGCCTGTCGATCTGGTGGAAGAAGCTGGCCCCCGATGGCAAGAACGCCAACGAACTGACCAGCCAGCAGCTGACCGACCTGGGCCGCGCGCCGGTGTTCTATGACTGCCTCGTGGAAGTGGAGGCGGTGCGGACCGAGGCCCTGGCATCATGAAACGGTGGCCGGCCCGCCGGCGCCTGGCGGGTATCCTCGCGATACTCGCTGGTGCGACGCTGGCGGCCGGCTGCGACACGGTCGGCTATTACTATCAGTCGATCGGCGGACACCTGGGCGTGATGGCTTCGGCGCAGTCGCTGGACGACGCCATCGCCACGGCCAACGGCGCCAACGACCGGAAGCTGGCGCAGCGGCTGGAACTGGCGCGCCGCATCCGCGACTACGCATCGCGCGAACTGAAACTTCCCGACAACGGCAGTTATCGCCGTTACGCCAATTTGCACCGGCCCTATGTGGTGTGGAGCGTGTTCGCCACGCCCGAACTGTCGCTGGACCTGCGCAAGTGGTGCTTCCCGATCGTCGGCTGCATTACCTATCGCGGCTACTACAGCCAGGACGATGCCGATCACTATGCCAAGGGGCTGCGCCGCGACGGCTTCGAAACCTACGTGGCGGGCATCCCGGCCTATTCCACGCTCGGTTATTTCGACGATCCCCTACTCAATACCTTCGTCTACCAGCCCGAGGGCGAACTGGCCCGGCTGATCTTCCACGAACTGGCGCACCAGGTGGTGTACGTGCGCAACGACACCGCGTTCAACGAGTCGTTTGCCACCGCCGTGGAGGTGGCCGGCGTGGAGCACTGGCTGGCGCAGGAGGGTTCGGCCGACGCGCGCGCCAGCTACAAGATCTATGACGGCCGGCGCCGCCAGTTCCGGGCGATGCTGCTCGGCACGCGCGACAAGCTGGTGGCGCTGTACAAGTCACCGCTGACCGACGAAGCCAAGCGCCAGGGCAAGGCGCGCATCTTCGACGAACTGCGACAGGAGTACGCCGCGCTGAAGGTCGAATGGGCCGGCTATACCGGCTACGACCGCTGGTTCGACCAGCCGCTGACCAACGCCCACCTGGCCGCCGTGGCCACGTACCAGCAATGGGTGCCGGCCTTCACGGCGCTGCTGGCGCAGTGCGGCGGCGACTGGGAACGCTTCTATGCCGCCGCGCGCAAGATCGGCGATCTGCCGCCGGCCGAACGCGACGCGGCGTTGCGCAGGCTGGCGCCGCCGGCCACCGACGTCACGCCGCTGACGGCCCGTGGCACCACGGGGGCCGTGGCCGATACGCCAAAACCCTGACGCGGGAGTTTCCCGATGGTGACGCACGCCCCGCATGCGAAAATGGCGGCCATGTCTCATGCCCCCAAGAAACCCGGCAATCTGCCGCGCGCCACCGCCGCCGCCACACTGAGCGACGACGGCCCCGCCCGCTCGCACGTGGCCGAGCGCCAGGAAATGCGCCGCCGCCAGATCCTGGATACGGCCGCGCAGCTTTTCTACACGAAAGGCTATCCGGGCATGACGATGAACGACCTGTGCCGGGCCCTGGGCGTGACCAAGCCGGCGGTCTACTACTATTTCGCCGACAAGTACGAAATCTTCGACATCCTGTGCCGCGAATCGGCGCAGACCTGCCTGCCAGTGATTCGGGAAACGGCCAACCCGGCGCTGCCGGTGCGCGAACGCCTGCATGCCTGCCTGCTGGAAATGGCGCGCCGCTGCGTCAGGTGCCATGTGGCGGCGGCGCTGAGTTTCCGTGACAACCAGTACCTGAAGAGCGATACGGTCGCGTGGCTCAACAGCATGGCGCGCGAGTTCTACCGCGACCTGTACGTGCTGCTGGAGGAAGGGCGCGCCGCAGGCGTGTTCGCATTCGGCGATGCGCGGGTGACGGCCCATTCCATGGGGGGTGTGATCGGCTTCATGTACACCTGGCATGAACCGGGACGCATGGACCCCGAGGCGCTGGCGCATGAGCTGGCGCAGAACATGATGAAGCTGGTGCTGCCGCCGGCTTGATCGGCGGCAGGGATTGCGGCTTTCTCCGCCGTTTTCATCAGGGTATTCCCTCGATCTCACCGATGGGTGGCGGATAATTCACCATTTCGACGGTCCAATTCGTGGAGGACTTCGTCTAACGGGTTGTCTTCACATGGGGCACGCGTTTAGCATTCCCCAAAAATCGAACGACCATTCAGAAATTCAGGAGACGGTATGGAAAAGCTGTGGCTGAAACACTATCCGGCAGGCGTACCGGCAGAGATCGACGCCAGCCAGTTCCGTTCGCTGGCCCAGTTGCTCGAGCATTCGTTCCGTACCTACGCCGACCGCCGCGCGTTCATCTGCATGGACCGCGCCATCACCTATGGCGAACTGGACCAGTTGTCGCGCCAGTTCGCGGCCTGGCTGCAGTCGCGCGGCCTGCGCCCGGGCGCCCGCGTGGCCATCATGATGCCGAACGTGCTGCAGTATCCGGTGGTGCTGGCCGCCGTGCTGCGTGCCGGCTACGTGGTGGTCAACGTGAATCCGCTGTACACGCCGCGCGAACTGGAGCACCAGCTCAAGGACAGCGGCGCAGAAGCGATCGTCATCCTTGAGAATTTCGCCGCCACGCTGCAGGCCGTGCTGCCGGCCACGCCGGTCAAGCACGTGGTGGTGGCCAGCATGGGCGACATGCTCGGCGGCCTGAAGGGCGCCATCGTCAATTTCGTGGTGCGCAACGTCAAGAAGATGGTGCCGGCCTGGGAACTGCCCAACTGCGTGCGCTTCAACGACGTGCTGGCCGAAGGGCGCAAGATGGAACTGAAGCCCGTCAGCACGGGCCCGGACGACATCGCGTTCCTGCAGTACACGGGCGGCACCACGGGGGTGTCGAAGGGCGCCACGCTGCTGCACCGGAATATCGTGGCCAACGTGCTGCAGTCCGAGGCGTGGATGCAGCCGGCGCTGGCCAAGGGCGCCCATATCGACCAGGTGGTGACGATCACCGCGCTGCCGCTGTACCACATCTTCGCGCTGACGGTCTGCTGCCTGCTGGGCATGCGCAGCGGCGGCCTGAGCATCCTGATTCCGAATCCGCGCGACATCCCGGGCTTTATCAAGGAACTGCAGAAGTACAAGTTCCATATGTTCCCGGCCGTGAACACGCTGTACAACGCGCTGCTGAACCATCCCGACTTTGCCAAGGTGGACTGCTCGGGCCTGCGCGTGGCCAACGGCGGCGGCATGGCCGTGCAGGAAGCGGTGGCCAAGAACTGGCTGGCCAAGACGGGCTGCCCGATCATCGAGGGCTACGGTCTGTCGGAAACCTCGCCGTCGGCCACCTGCAATCCGACCGATTCCGACGCGTTCTCGGGCACCATCGGCCTGCCGCTGCCTTCCACGGAAGTGTCGATCCGCGACGACGACGGCAACGAACTGCCGCTGGGCCAGCCGGGCGAAATCTGCCTGCGCGGCCCGCAGGTGATGGCCGGCTACTGGAACCGCCCCGACGAGACCGCCAAGGTCATGACCCCGGATGGCTTCTTCAAGACCGGCGACATCGGCGTGATGGACGAGCGCGGCTACACGAAGATCGTCGATCGCAAGAAGGACATGATCCTGGTGTCGGGCTTCAACGTGTATCCGAACGAGGTGGAAGGCGTGGTTGCCGAATGCCCGGGCGTGCTCGAAGTGGCGGCGGTTGGCGTGCCCGACCAGCACTCGGGCGAGGTGGTGAAGCTGTTCGTGGTCAAGAAGGACCCGGCGCTGTCGGAAGCCGACGTGATCGCTTTCTGCAAGGACCGCCTGACCGGCTACAAGCGGCCGAAGTACGTCGAATTCCGCACCGAGCTGCCGAAAACGAACGTCGGCAAGATCCTGCGGCGCGAACTGCGCGACAGCCGCAAGGCCGCCTGAACGGGCAGGGCGGCCGTCGTCAGCATTCGTTCGACGGCGCCATCTGGGGCTGGGTCGATCCATCGGGATAGATCAACCGCACGCATGTGCCGGGTTCAAGCCCCGGCGCGGCCGGCCCGTTCACCTGGGCCACCATGCCGTCGGTGGTCCGGACCTTGTACTGGTACAGATCCATCAGCATGGGCGGCGGCGGCGGATTCAGCAGCCGCGTCAGATCGACCGAGAAACCCACCCCCACACCACCGCCTCCGCCTCCGCCACCAGCGGCCACACCGCCAACCCCCATCCCGTAGCCGCCGTAGCCGCCGCCTTGCGGCACCTCCACGCGCGACAGGAAGGTCTTTTCGGTCACACGGCCGAGCTTGATCGTGGCATTGACCGGCGTGACCTGCGGGCCGGACGGTGCGCTGCTGCAGCCCGCGGCCAGCGCGGCCAGCGCGGCCGCGCACAGCGTGGGCATCCAGCGAAATACGGAAATGGCGGTTCGGGTCATGGCGTGCTCGTCAGGCTGGACTTGAGGCGGCCCAGCAGTCGGAAGAGGGCGCGCCGATCGGTTTCGGCAAGGCCCGAGAACAATTGTTCCACCCAGGTCTCGTGCGCGCGTGCCATGCGCGAGAACGCCTCGCGCCCGGCCGGCGTCAAGCGGATCAGATAGGCCCGGCGGTCCGTGGGCAGCGCCTCGCGCGTGACCAGGCCTTCCTGCTGCAGCTGGTCGGTGATGCCCGTGACATTGCCGCCAGTCACCATCATGCGGCGCGATAGCTCGCCCATCTTGAGCCCTTCGGGATGGCGGTCGAGTTGCGACATCAGGTCGAAGCGCGGCAGCGTGACCGCAAAGTCCTGGCGCAGGCGCGAGCGGATGTCGCCCTCGATCAGCGTGGTACAGGTCAGCAGGCGCAGCCAGAGCCGCAGCGCCTCGTGGTCCGATTCGCCGGCGCTGGTTTCCAGATCGACCGGGGTGTCATCGGCGGCGCTGCTGGCGACGGAAGGATTAGGCATCGGGATTCGGGCAGCATGAACATTTGATGCCTCAAGTATATGCGCTGCCCGGCGTTCCCCGTATCGCCGCCATGCCGGTGGCTGGAGACGTCAATCCACCTTGGCGCCCGAATCCTTGACGACCTTGGCCCACTTGGTGGTCTCGGAGCGGATCAGCGCGGCGAACTGCTCGGGCGTGTTGCCCACCGGATCGGCGCCCTGGGCCACCAGCCGTTCACGCACGGCCGGCATGTTCAGACTCCTGGCCACTTCCTGCTGGATGCGATGGATGATCTCCGGCGGCGTCCCGGCCGGCGCCAGCAGGCCAAACCACGAGCTGGCCTCGAAGCCCGGCAGGTTGGCCGCCTGCGCCACGGTGGGCACGCCGGGCAGGGCCGGCGACGGCTTGGCACTGGTCACGGCCAGCGCCTTGAGCTTGCCCGACTTGATCAGCTGCATCGACGACGGCAGGTTGTCGAACATCACCTGCATGGTGCCGCCGGACAGGTCGGTCAGGGCCGGGCCGCTGCCGCGGTACGGAAAATGGACCATGAAGGTCTTGGTCTGCGTCTTGAACAGCTCGCCGGCCAGGTGGATCGACGTGCCATTGCCGCTCGACGCCATGTTGAGCTTGCCCGGATTGGCGCGCGCGTAGGCGATCAGGTCGTTGACGCTTTGGATCTTGTTCTGCTGGGCGAAGGCGGGATTGACCACCAGCACGTTGGGCACCGCGGCCACCAGCGTGATCGGCGCGAAGTCCTTGATCGGGTCGAACGGCAGCTTGCCGTAGAGCGACTGATTGATGCCGTGCGTGCCGACCGTACCCATCAGCAGCGTGTAGCCGTCGGGGGCCGACTTGGCCACGATGTCCGAGCCGATATTGCCGCCCGCGCCGGGTTTGTTGTCGACCACCACGTTCCAGCCCGGCAGCTTCGACAGCTCTGCCGACACCGCGCGCGCCATGATGTCCGTGGTGCCGCCGGCCGGGAAGGGCACGACCAGCCGGATCGGCCGGGTCGGGTAGGTTCGTTGGCGAGCGCCGGGGCCGCGGCCAGCGGGCCCAGGGCAACCGACAGGAGCAGGGCGAGGGTGCGCCGGCGAGGTGGATGCATGGCAATGTCTCCAGGTGAGGCGGCCGGGTGTTCCGGTCTGCAGGCCATTCTAGTCGGGTCTGCGCCACTTCGCGGATGAGGTGAAACCCGTTGAGACATTTGTGCCGGCGGAAGGGAAAAGGCGCCCGCCAGACGCAAAAAAGGCGCCCGAAGGCGCCTTGAAGAAAGGAACAATGCCGAACCGCCGTGAAGCGGATCAGAACTTGTGGCGGATACCCAGGGCCACGCCAACCTGGCTGGTCTTGCCCTGCTGCAACGGGTAGCCGTTGGCAAAGCTGACGGCCGAGGTGTCGAAGTTCAGGCCCGAGTTCTTCACGTAGCCGGCCGTCAGGTAGACGTCGGTGCGCTTCGAGAAGTTGTAGTCGGCCACGAAGCTGATCTGCCACGGGTTCTTCGGGTTGTCCGCCACGAACGCCGACGATGCGCGCATCGTCTTCACGTCGTCGTAGAAATACGCCAGCGTCAGGCCCAGCGGGGCCGATACCTGGTAGTTCACACCGAACCAGTAGTAATTGTCGCGCAGCAGTTCGGCGCCCGTGTTGTCGGTCGTGCGGCCGTAGCGGTAGCCCGCCATCAGCTTGGCCGGTCCGACCGTGTAGCTGCCGGCGGCACCCACCTTGCGCGAACGGCCCGGCTGGCCGATCGTGATCGTCGGACGCCATTCGTCGTACGCCAGCGTCAGGCCCAGCGGGCCGCTCATGTACAGCACGCCGGCGCCGCCGCCCGCGTTGTTGTTGAAGTTGCCCGGGGTTTCGCCCGCGCCCGCGGCGGCCAGCGGTACCGGACCGATCGCGGCCACGCCCGTGCCAAAGCTCCAGTGCGCCTCGGCGGTGACCGGGCCGAACACGGCCGTGTACTTGACGGTGTTGTCCGAACGGAAGTTGGTGCCCAGCTGGGCCACCACCGGTTCGTAAATCGTCGCGTAGCCGGTCGGCGAGAAGTTCGCGAACATGTCGAACATGGTCGTGTACTGACGACCCATGGTCAGACGGCCGTAGCTGTCGCTCTGCAGACCCAGGAATGCCTGACGACCGAACAGGCGGCCGCCTTGCTGCGACCTGCCGTCGTCGAGGCCGAAGCCGCTTTCCAGCACGAACAGTGCCTTCAGGCCGCCGCCCAGGTCTTCAGTGCCACGCAGACCCCAGCGCGAGCCGGACAGGCCGCCGCCGGTCTGCAGGCCGACACGGCTGCCGCCACCGGGCAGCGAAGGCGGGCGGCCATTCGGCCCCCACGTTGCGGGATTGGTGTTGAAGCCGGGTGCCAGGTTGTTGTTGTATTCGATAGGCAGGTCGACAACGCCGTACAGGGTCACGCTGGTTTGCGCATTTGCAGCCGTGGCAAAAGCGCTCATCGCGGCAAGCGCGAGTAGCGATTTTTTCATGCTGGGTGATCTCCACTTAAGAATTATTAGTTGAAGCTATGCGGAAGGACCTCCTGTCAGCCCTCTTCATCCTTCCGTGCTTGACTTCCATGGAAGCTGCCGATCACTCTAGCAAAATCACTATTTTTTTGACCCTGTGGTAAACGTCTTGTCTGGTTTTCACAACTCAGGGTTATCCGGGACCCAGGCTTAGCGAAACCGCGCGGGGACATGTCGATGCGCAAACCTGCACAAAATCCCGCGGGTACAATGCGGGAAATCCCGGTGCGCCATCGAGGAAAAGCTCTACCCATCAGTGGGGCACGCGCGTATGGCGGCCGCAGACCTTCCATTGACACCCATGGACACGTTGATCCACGAATTCGATGTCGCGCTGCGCGCGATTGCCGGTGCGACCCGCGCGGGCCGCGACAATCCCGCAGACCGCCTGACGCCCGATACGGAACAGATGAGTGCAGAAGAGCGCCGCCACGTGGCCGGCCTCATGCGCATCAACCATGTGGGCGAAGTCTGTGCGCAGGCCCTGTACCAGGCGCAGAAGCTCACGGCCCGCAGCGCGCCGGTGCGCGCGCAGATGGATGCCGCCGCGCGCGAAGAGGAAGATCACCTGGCATGGTGCGCCGAGCGCCTGCGCGAACTCGGTTCGCGGCCGAGCCTGCTCAATCCGCTCTGGTATGCCGGCGCGTTTGCCATCGGCGTCGTCGCGGGCCGGGCGGGCGACCGCGTCAGCCTGGGCTTCGTGGCCGAGACCGAACGCCAGGTCGAGCATCACCTGACCGGGCATCTGGACCGCCTGCCGGCCGCTGACGGCCGCTCGCGAGCCATCCTGGAACAGATGCGCGACGACGAGATCCGCCATGGCGATGCCGCCCGCGACGCCGGCGGCGTGCCGCTGCCCGGCCCGGTGCGTGCCCTGATGCGCGCGGCCTCGAAGATCATGACCACCACGGCCTATCGCATCTAGCCGCGACAACCGGGGCGTATGGCAGATGGCGACGGGCGTGTACGCATCGTTGCCATTTTCATTTTCAGCGGGCATCTGAACGCTGCCTCGCACGGCTGTGGAAAACTGCCGTGAGCCCTTGGTCGGGCGGGGCTGGCGGCAAAACGTTGTATCCTTCCCGACGGCGCGCAACCGGATGCGATTCTTGCCGGCAGCAGTCCTCCCTCAGATAGTTCTCAGGTGGTTTCTCTGCTTTCTTCCCCAAGTGCTTCATTTCATTAAGGATTCACTGTTGCGGTGCGTGAAGTTGGCGCGCTAAGTCTTTGTTCTGATTAAAAAAACCCTGTTTTTTGCCCCATAGCGAGCCTTGACCGGCCAAAACGCTTCCTCTAAAGTGGGAAATAGTGTGAGGAAGTGTATTTTTGTGTGAAATACCGCCTTGTCTCTGCGATGATTCGCATCGGACCGGGCGGTTGCGGACAAGGACGAATCGACCTGCCAAAGGCTGAAATAGCCGGCGGTTACCGGGGGAAGAGCTTGTTTCAGGGAGCATCGGCGCTGTCGCTCGATGCCAAGGGCCGGATGTCCATTCCGGCCAGGCACCGCGAGGCGCTGCAAACGCAGGCCGAGGGCCGGGTGACGCTGACCAAGCACCCGGATGGCTGCCTGTTGCTCTTTCCCAGGCCCGAGTGGGAGGTTTTCCGCGGCCGCATCGCGGCACTGCCCATGGATGCCCACTGGTGGAAGCGGATCTTCCTTGGTAACGCCGCCGACGTGGAAATGGACGGCGCGGGCCGCGTGCTGATTGCACCGGAACTGCGCGCTGCCGCCATGCTCGACAAGGAAGTGATGCTGCTCGGCATGGGCAGCCATTTCGAAGTCTGGGATGCCGCCACCTACGCCGCCAAGGAACAGGCGGCGATGGCGCAAGGCATGCCGGACGCATTGAAGAATTTCTCTTTCTGAAGAGGTCATGACCCCTACCGAAACGCCGGGGACCACCGCCCTGCGCCATCGCACCGTGTTGCTGGACGAGGCCGTCGACGCGCTCGTCTGGCGGCCCGACGGCGCCTACGTGGACGGCACCTTCGGAAGAGGCGGTCACAGCCGTGCCGTGCTGGCGCGGCTGGGGCCGGCCGGCAGCCTCGTCGCATTCGACAAGGATCCGGCAGCAATCGCAGAAGCGGGCACCATCGAGGATGCCCGCTTCTCCATTGAGCACGCGAGCTTTGCGGAGATGGGCGACCGGCTGGCCGGGCGCCCGCCCGTGGCTGGCGTGCTGCTCGACCTGGGCATCAGCTCGCCCCAGATCGACGAGGCGGCGAGGGGATTTTCCTTTCGTTTCGAGGGCCCGCTGGACATGCGCATGGACACCACGCGCGGCGTCACTGCAGCCGAATGGCTTGCACAGGCGGACGAGCAGGACATTGCCAGGGTGATACGAGACTATGGGGAAGAACGGTTTGCTGTACAGATTGCAAAGGCGATTGTTGCTCGCCGGAGCGAACCCGGCGATGGCGGACCTGTCGCCACTACTTCAGAGCTTGCCGCGCTCGTGGCGAAAACCGTCAAGACACGCGAGAAGGGTCAGGACCCTGCGACCCGCACCTTTCAAGCTCTACGGATTCACGTCAATCAAGAGCTTGCGGACCTCGAAAGAGGCCTGAAGGCTGCGTACGAGCTGCTGCAGGTCGGAGGCCGCCTCGTGGTGATCAGCTTTCACTCGCTCGAGGACCGCATCGTCAAGCGGTTCATGCAGGCGCACGCCCATCCGGACCGCGACGCGGACCCGGCGCTGCGCCGCGCGCCGCTGCGTGCCGCGGACCTGCCCCAGCCGACCATGAAGCTGCTGGGCCGCTTCAAGCCCGGCGCCCAGGAAGTGGCCGATAACCCGCGCGCGCGCTCGGCCGTGATGCGCGTGGCCGAAAAGCTCGGAGGCCAGCCGGCATGAACCGCCTGACCTTCTTCCTGCTTGCCGCGCTGATGCTGTGCGCGCTGTCGCTGGTGAGCGCCCAGCACCAGGCCCGCACGCTGTTCGTGGCGCTGGAGCGCGCGCAGACCGAGGAAAAGCAGCTCGACATCGACTGGTCGCGCCTGCAGTACCAGCAGAGTTCGCTCAGCAAGAGCGCGCGCATTGCCGATTCGGCGCGTGCGCAGTTGAAGATGGCGCCGGCCATGGCCGGCCGTACCCAATACCTGCAGGGCGTGGTGCTGCCTGACACCCCGCCCGATGCCCAGCAACCCGCCGGGGGACCCGCCAAATGAGCCTGGCCCGCCCGAGCCTGAACCGCGCCCGCGCCGGCAACAAGCCGCGTGGGGAGGCCGCGCGCCCGCGCACCGGCCAGTTCTCGGCCAGCCCGGTGCTGGGCCTGCGCCTGCCGATGTGGCGCTCGAAGTTCGTGGTGTTCCTGATGTTCGCCGCGTTCGTGGCACTGGCCGCGCGGGCGATGTGGATCCAGGGCCCTGGCAACCAGTTCTACGAGATGGAGGGCAAGAAGCGTTTCCAGCGCACGCTGGAACTGCCCGCCACGCGCGGCAAGATCCTGGACCGCAACGGCCTGGTGCTGGCCACCAGCCTGCCGGTCAAGGCGATCTGGGCCGTGCCCGAAGACGTGCCCGATCTCGATCCCCAGCGCATGCGCCAGCTGGCCAGGCTGCTGGACATGTCCGAGAAGGACCTGCGCGCCAAGTTCAATGAAGACAAGAGCTTTGTCTACCTGAAGCGCCAGGTGCTGCCCGACGCCGCCGACAAGATCGCGGCGCTCAAGATTGAGGGCGTGCACCAGACCCGCGAGTACAAGCGTTTCTACCCGGAAGGCGAGGCGATGGCGCACATCGTCGGCTTTACCAACGTCGAGGACAAGGGCCAGGAAGGCGTGGAACTGGCGCGCGAAAGCGTGCTGGCCGGCAGCCCCGGTGCGCGCCAGGTGATCAAGGACCGCCTGGGCCGCGTGGTGGAAGACGTCGGCATCCTGAAGACGCCGCGCGACGGCCAGGACATGCAGTTGTCGATCGACGCCAAGATCCAGTACCTGGCCTACAACGAGGTCAAGGCCGTGGTGGAGCGCAACAAGGCCAAGGCCGCCAGCGCCGTGGTGCTGGACGCCCAGACCGGCGAGGTGCTGGCGCTGGCCAACTGGCCCACCTACAACCCGAACGACCGCAGCCGCCTGTCGGGCGAACAGCTGCGCAACCGCGTGCTGACCGACACCTTCGAGCCCGGTTCGATGATGAAGCCGATCACCATCGGCCTGGCGCTGCAGCTGGGCCGCGTGACGCCGGCCACGACGGTGGTCACCACCGGCAAGTTCAACTTCGAAGGCGCCACGATCTCGGATACCCACAACTACGGCACGCTCACGGTGGGCGGCGTGATCCAGAAGTCGAGCAACATCGGCACGACCAAGATCGCGATGATGATGAAGCCGCAGGAGATGTGGGACATGTTCACCAGCGTGGGCCTGGGCCAGGCGCCGAAGATCGGCTTCCCGGGCGCGGTGGCTGGCCGCGTGCGGCCCTGGAAGAGCTGGCGCCCGATCGAGCAGGCCACCATGTCCTACGGCTACGGCCTGTCGGTGTCGCTGTTCCAGGTGGCGCATGCCTATACGATCTTCGCCCACGACGGCGAGCTGATTCCGGTGTCGATGTTCAAGACCAACGGCCCGGTCAGCGGCGAACGCATCCTGACGCCCCAGATCGCGCGTGAAGTGCGCGGCATGCTGGAAACCGTGACCGCTCCGGGCGGCACCGCACCGGAGGCCCAGGTGATGGGCTACCGCGTGGGCGGCAAGACCGGTACCGCATACAAGCACGTTGGCCGTGGCTATGACCGCAGCAAGTACCGCGCGTCGTTCATCGGCCTGGCGCCGATGTCGAACCCGCGCGTGATCGTGGCGGTCAGCGTCGACGAGCCGACCGCCGGCAGCCACTACGGCGGTGCCGTGGCCGGCCCGGTCTTCTCGGCCATTACGGGCGGCGCGCTGCGCTCGCTGAACGTCCAGCCCGATTCGCCGATCCGCCAGCTGATGGTCACCGACAAGGTCCAGGAAAGCGAACCACCGTGGAGCGCCACGCCATGACGGCCAAGCCGCTGCTCCCGCTCGAGGTGTCCACTCAGGCCAGCAACACGCTGGCCTGGCTGCATTCGCACGCGCCGGCCGGTGCCCGGCTGACCGGCGACACGCGCCGCCTGCAGCCGGGCGACGTGTTCTTTGCCTACGTGCTGGGTAACGAACGCCTGGCGACCGACGGCCGTCCGCATATCGACAAGGCCATCGCCGCGGGCGCCTCGGCCGTGATCTACGAGGCCGATGGCTTCGACTGGCCGCACGGCGACGCCGTGCCGCACCTGGCCGTGTCGCAGCTGCACTGGCTGGCCGGCCCGATCGCGGCCGGCTGGTACGGCATCGGCGCCCGCAACCTGGCCGTGACCGGCATCACGGGGACCAACGGCAAGACATCGTGCGCGCAGTGGCTGGCGCGCCTGCTGCAGGGCACCGGCACGCCGTGCGCGACGATCGGCACGCTGGGCACAGGCTTCCCCGATGCACTGCGCATCACCGGTTTCACCACGCCCGATGCCGTGCAGCTGCAGGCCAGCCTGGCCGAGCTGAACGATGCGGGCGCGCGCGCCATCGCCATGGAAGTGTCGTCGCACGGCCTGGAGCAGGGCCGCGTGGCTGGCACCGGGTTTGGCGTGGCGGTGCTGACCAACCTGACGCAGGATCACCTCGACTACCACGGCACGATGGCCGAGTACGAGGCCGCCAAGGCGCTGCTGTTCCAGTGGGATGGCCTGCGCGCGGCCGTGATCAATCGCGACGACGCCATGGGCGGCCGCCTGCTGGCCGGCAATGCCGCCGCCGTCAGCGCGCCGCAGGTGATCGAATATGGCATCGACGGCAAGGCCGGTGCCTCGGCGGCACGCGGCCAATGGCTGCGCGCCACCGATGTGCGCGCCACGGCCTCGGGCACGGCGTTCCATGTCGATGGCAGCTTCGGCAGCGCCGACGTGACCACGCCGATGATCGGCGCCTTCAACGTCAGCAATCTGCTGGCGGTGCTGGGTGCCGCGCTGGCGCAGGGCGTGGCCTGGGATGCGGCGATTGCCGCCCTTCGCCAGCTGACGCCGGTCGATGGCCGCATGGAACTGTTCGGCGGCCATGAGGCGCCGCTGGCCGTGGTGGACTACGCCCACACGCCCGACGCGCTGGTGCAGACGCTGACCGCGCTGCGCCCGGTGGCCGACGCCCGCCAGGGCCGGCTCTGGTGCGTATTCGGCTGCGGCGGCGACCGCGACGCCACCAAGCGCCCGCTGATGGGCGGCGTGGCCGAACGCCTGGCCGACGACGTGGTGCTGACCAGCGACAACCCGCGCAGCGAAGATCCGCTCGATATCCTCGAACAGATCGCCGACGGCATGCAGGACCGCAGCCGCGTACGGCTGATCGAAGACCGCGCCGCGGCCATTCTTTACGCAATCAAGCACGCCGCCCCGGCCGATGTGGTGCTCGTGGCCGGCAAGGGCCATGAAGCCACGCAGGAGATCCAGGGCCGCAAGCGGCCGTTCTCGGACCGCGAACATGTGCGCCTGACCCTGGGCACGCGGGGGGTGTCGGCATGAACGGACACCAGATGACGAATTTGCAGCAAGCCGCCGGCTGGATGGCCGGCGCGCGTATTTCCGGCGATGCCACCCGCACGTTTTCGCGCGTGCACACCGACAGCCGTACCGTACAGCCGGGCGATCTGTTCGTGGCGCTCAAGGGCGACCGCTTCGACGCCCATGACTTCCTGGCCGATGTGGTGGCGCGCGGCGCCGCCGCCGTGCTGGTGAGCCGCGACATCGACCTCGACGTGCCGGCGCTGATCGTGCCGGACACGCGCATCGGCCTGGGCGAACTCGGTGCCGGCTGGCGCCGCCAGTTCACGCCGCCGACGGTGGCCGTCACCGGCAGCAACGGCAAGACCACGGTCAAGGAAATGATCGCGGCGATCTTTGCCGCGGCCGTGGGCGAGGACGACCGGCTGGCCACGGGCGGCAACCTGAACAACGATATCGGCCTGCCGCTGACGGTGCTGCGCCTGCGCGCGCACCACAAGCTGGCGGTGCTGGAACTGGGCATGAACCATCCGGGCGAGACGGTCTACCTGGCTGCCATCGCCCAGCCGACCGTGGCCGTGATCACCAACGCGCAGCGTGAGCACCAGGAATTCATGGTCAGCGTGGAAGCGGTGGCCCACGAGCACGCCAGCGCCATCGCCGCACTGCTGGCCGATGGCGTGGCGGTGTTTCCGGTGGATGCCGAAAGCGGCGGCGCGCATGCCGCGATCTGGCGCCAGGCGGCGGGCGCCCGCCGCGTGCTGGCGTTCGGCACCGACGCTTCGGCCGATGTGCGCGCGACCGTGACGCTGGACGACGGCGCGCAGGTGCTGCACGTGACGGCGCCAAACCAGAGCTTCGATCTGCGGCTGCAGCTGCTGGGCGCGCACAACGTGCGCAACGCGCTGGCCGCCACGGCCTGCGCGCTGGCGGCCGGGGTGGCGGTGGATGCGATCCAGCGCGGCATCGCAGGCTTCTCGGCCGTGAAGGGCCGCCTGCAGGTCAAGCACACGCCGGCTGGCACGGTGGTCATCGACGATACCTACAACGCGAATCCCGATTCCGTGCGCGCCGCCATCGACGTGCTGGCCGGGTTTGCCGCCCCCCGCGTGCTGGTACTGGGCGACATGGGCGAAGTGGGCGACCAGGGCCCGGCGTTCCATGCCGAGATTGGCGCCTACGCACGGGACCGCGGCATCGAGACGCTGTGGGCGCTGGGCGATCTGGCCACGCATGCCGTGCAGGCATACGGCCCGGGCGCGCGCCATTTTGCCCATGCGGAAGCCCTGGCGCAGGCGCTGAAGGAAGACAAGGAGGGCGTGGTGGCTGGTGCAGCCGCTGTGCTCGTGAAGGGATCGCGCTTCATGCGCATGGAACGGATGGTCGATGCGCTGGTCGCATCCCCTTCCGCTCACTAAGAAAGACGAACGATGTTATTGGCACTGGCCCAGTGGCTGCAAAACGATTACAGCTTCCTGCGGGTCGTTAACTACCTGACCTTCCGCGCGGTGATGGCCAACCTCACCGCGCTGGTGATCGGCCTCGGTTTCGGGCCGTGGGTCATCCGTCGCCTGACCGAACTGAAGATCGGCCAGGCCGTGCGTACCATCGGCCCGCAGACGCACCTGGTCAAGTCCGGCACGCCCACCATGGGCGGCGTGCTGGTGCTGATCTCGATCTGCGTGTCGACGCTGCTCTGGTGCGACTGGGGCAACCGCTTCATCTGGGTGGTGCTGCTGGTGACGCTGGGCTACGGCGCGGTGGGCTGGGTCGACGACTACCGCAAGGTGGTGTATCGCGACCCGCGCGGCATGTCGAGCCGCGAGAAGTTCTTCTGGCAGACGCTGATTGGCCTGGTGGCTGCCGTGTACCTGGCGTTCTCGGTGACCGAGGCCAGCAACGTGCGGGTCTGGAGCCTGTTCCTGAGCTGGATCGAAGGCGGCATGTTCGCCGATGTGCCGTACAAGACGAACCTGATCGTCCCGTTCTTCAAGGAAATCAGCTACCCGCTGGGCGTGACCGGCTTCATCGTGCTGACGTACCTGGTGATCGTCGGCTCCAGCAACGCGGTGAACCTGACCGACGGGCTGGACGGCCTGGTGATCATGCCCGTGGTGTTGGTCGGCGGCGGCCTGGGCGTGTTCGCCTACGTGATGGGCAACGCGGTCTACAGCAAGTACCTGCTGTTCCCGCATATCCCGGGCGCCGGCGAACTGCTGATCTTCTGCTCGGCGATGGCCGGCGCGGGCCTGGCCTTCCTCTGGTTCAACGCGCACCCGGCGCGGGTGTTCATGGGCGATGTCGGCGCGCTGGCGCTGGGCGGCGCGCTGGGCACCATCGCCGTGATCGTGCGCCAGGAAATCGTGCTGTTCGTGATGGGCGGCATCTTCGTGGTGGAAACGCTGTCGGTGATGCTGCAGGTCACCTGGTTCAAGTTCACGAAGAAACGCTATGGCGAAGGCCGGCGCCTGTTCCGCATGGCGCCGCTGCACCACCACTTCGAACTGAGTGGCTGGAAGGAAACACAGGTCACCGTGCGGTTCTGGATCATCACGATGCTGCTGGTGCTGATTGGCCTGTCGACGCTGAAGCTGCGCTGAGCGTCCCCGAAAACTGAAGCTCTCTATATATAGGCAGGAAATCGAAGTGTTTGGCGTGTTGCAGAAACCTCATGTGCTGGTACTTGGCCTCGGTGAATCGGGGCTGGCCATGGCACGCTGGTGCGGCCTGAACGGCTGCCGCGTGCGCGTGGCCGACACACGCGAGGCGCCCGCCAACCTTGCCTTCCTGCAGGCCGAACTGACCACGGCGCAGTTCGCGGGCGGCCCGTTCGCCGAAAGCCTGCTCGACGATATCGGCCTGGTGGCGATCAGCCCCGGCCTGTCGCCGCTGGAAGCCGGCACGAAGGCGCTGCTCGATGCGGCCCAGGCGCGCGGCATCCCGGTCTGGGGCGAGATCGAACTGTTCGCCCAGGCGCTGGGCTATCTGGAAGCCACGTCGGGCTACGCGCCGCGCGTCCTGGCCATCACCGGCACCAACGGCAAGACCACCACCACGGCGCTGACCGGCCGGCTGATCGAGCGCGCAGGCAAGACCGTTGGCGTGGCCGGCAATATCAGCCCGTCGGCGCTGGACAAGCTGTCGGCCTGCATCGCCAGCGCCACGCTGCCCGATGTCTGGGTGCTGGAGCTGTCGAGCTTCCAGCTGGAATACACCTTCTCGCTGGCGCCCCACGCCGCGACGGTGCTCAACGTCACACAGGATCACCTGGACTGGCACGGCAGCATGCAAGCCTACGCGGCCGCCAAGGCCCGCATCTTCGGCCCGGACGGCAAAGGCTGCGTGCAGGTGCTGAACCGCCAGGACAAGTTGACGCTGGACATGGCCCGTCCGGGCGCGACGCCGGTCACCTTCGGCACCGACCTGCCCGAGACCGCCGGCAGCTACGGCGTACTGCGCGACGGCGGCATGCCGTGGCTGATCGTGGCCGAGCCCGATACGGAAGCCGAACCGGAGCAGAAGCCCCGCCGCCGCAGGAAGGACGAGGCGGTCACGGAAGCCGTGCCGGTGCGCCACAAGCGCCTGATGCCGGCCGATGCGCTGCATATCCGTGGCCTCCACAACGCCACCAACGCCATGGCGGCGCTGGCGCTGTGCCGGGCGATCGACCTGCCGCTGAACGCGCTGCTGCATGGCCTGCGCGAGTATCGCGGCGAGCCGCACCGCGTGGAGTGGGTGGCGACCATCGACGAGGTCGAGTACTTCGACGACAGCAAGGGCACCAATGTGGGGGCCACCGTGGCCGCGCTGAACGGGCTGGACAAGCGCGTGGTGCTGATCGCCGGCGGCGAAGGCAAGGGCCAGGACTTTTCTCCGCTGGCCGCGCCGGTGACGCAATATGCACGCGCCGTGGTGCTGATCGGCAAGGACGCCGGCGCCATCCGCGAGGCACTGGCCGCCACGGGCACGCAGATCATTGACGCCGCCACGCTGGAAGAAGCGGTCGAGAAATCGGCGGGTCTGGCCGAATCGGGCGATGTCGTATTGCTGTCGCCCGCCTGTGCCAGCCTCGACATGTTCCGCAATTACGTGCATCGCGCGCAGGTGTTTCGCGGCGCGGTGGAAGAACTGGCCCTGTCCCGGGGGATCATGCCATGAGCGACTCGCAGGTCAAGCGCAGCGGATTCATCGGCGCCACCATCGGCAACGCCTGGGGTGGCCTGCGCGACGCGGTGTCGGGCGTCAAGCCGACCCGTTCGCGGATGATGGAGTACGACCAGCCGCTGCTGTGGGTGGCTATCGTGCTGCTGACGTTCGGCCTGGTGATGGTCTATTCGGCATCGATCGCGCTGCCCGACTCGCCGCGCTACGCCAACTACCGCGAGGCGCACTTCCTGGTGCGCCATGCGTTCGCGCTGTTCATCGGCCTGTCGGTGGGCCTGGCGGCGTTCCAGGTGCCGGTCAAGGTGTGGGACAAGTACGCGCCCAAGCTGTTCATCATCGCGCTGGTGCTGCTGGTGCTGGTGCTGGTGCCGTTCGTGGGCAAGGGCGTGAACGGCGCGCGGCGCTGGATTCCGCTGGGCGTGATGAACTTCCAGCCATCGGAACTGATGAAGCTGGCCGTGGTGCTGTACGCGGCCAACTACACGGTGCGCAAGCAGGAATGGATGCAGACCGTCAGCAAGGGTTTCCTGCCGATGGGCGTGGCGGTGGTGGTGGTGGGCATGCTGCTGCTGCTGGAACCCGACATGGGCGCGTTCCTGGTGATCGCGGCCGTGGCCATGGGCATCCTGTTCCTGGGCGGCATCAACGGCAAGCTGTTCGCGGGCCTGGTGGGCGTGGCCGTGGGCGCGTTCGCGCTGCTGATCACGGCGTCGCCCTGGCGCCGCGAGCGGATCTTTGCGTACCTGAACCCGTGGGAAGAGAGCAACGCGCTGGGCAAGGCGTATCAGCTGACGCACTCGCTGATCGCCTTCGGCCGTGGCGAATGGACGGGCGTGGGCCTGGGCGGCAGTATCGAGAAGCTGCACTACCTGCCCGAGGCGCATACCGACTTCATCCTGGCGGTGATCGGCGAGGAATTCGGCTTTATCGGCGTGCTGGTGATGATCGTGCTGTTCTACTGGCTGGTGCGCCGCTGCTTCAACATCGGCCGCACCGCGCTGCAGCTCGACCGCACGTTTGCCGGGCTGGTGGCCAAGGGCATCGGCGTGTGGGTCGGCTGGCAGACCTTCATCAACATGGGCGTGAACCTGGGCCTGCTGCCCACCAAGGGACTGACGCTGCCGCTGGTGAGCTACGGCGGCTCGGGCATCCTGATGAACTGCGTGGCGCTGGCGATCGTCCTGCGGATCGACTACGAAAATCGAGTGTTGATGCGCGGAGGGAAGGTATGACCGGAGTGCGTCAACGCTCGATTTCGGCGAAGGCTAACTTCCTGCGCAAGCAGGAAGTTAAGCGCAGCGGCCGAAGCCAAAATCGCCGGGCGCGCGGAGGGAAGGTATGACCGGAGTGCGTCAACGCTCGATTTCGGCGAAGGCTAACTTCCTGCGCAAGCAGGAAGTTAAGCGCAGCGGCCGAAGCCAAAATCGCCGGGCGCGCGGAGGGAAGGTATGACCGGAGTGCGTCAACGCTCGATTTCGGCGAAGGCTAACTTCCTGCGCAAGCAGGAAGTTAAGCGCAGCGGCCGAAGCCAGAATCGCCGGATGCGCGGAGGGAAGGTATGACCGACCGCACCCTTCTCGTCATGGCTGGCGGCACCGGGGGGCACGTGTTCCCGGGGCTGGCGGTCGCGCGCGCGCTGCGCGACGAGGGCTGGCGCGTGGTCTGGCTGGGTAATCGCTCGGGCATGGAAGCCACGCTGGTGCCCAAGCATGACATCCCGATGGAGTACATCCAGTTCGGTGGCCTGCGCGGCAAGGGCCTGGTGACCAAGCTGCTGCTGCCGCTGAACCTGCTGCGCGCGTTCTGGCAAAGCATCGGCGCGCTGCGCCGGGTGAAGCCCGACGTGGTGCTGGGCATGGGGGGCTACATTACGTTCCCGGCCGGGATGATGGCGTCGCTGCTGGGCCGGCCGCTGGTGCTGCATGAGCAGAACTCCATCGCCGGGCTGGCCAACAAGGTGCTGGCCAAGGTGGCCGACCGCGTGCTGTGCGCGTTCCCGGACGCGCTGCCGGACAGCGAATGGACCGGCAACCCGGTCCGCGCCGAACTGGCGGAGATCCCGGAGCCGGCGTCTCGCTACGACCATCGCACCGGACCGCTGCGCATCCTTGTGGTGGGCGGCAGCCTCGGCGCGGCGGCACTGAACGACGTCGTGCCGAAGGCGCTGGCCTTGCTGCCCGAGGCCACCCGGCCGACGGTGAAGCATCAGGCCGGCGCGAAACAGATCGACAAGCTGCGCGCCAACTACGTGGCGGCGGGCGTGGCCGGCGAGACCGTGCCATTTATCGACGACATGGCGGCGGCCTACGCCGACGCCGACCTGGTCATCTGCCGCGCTGGCGCGATGACGGTCTCGGAAGTGGCGGCCGCCGGGGTGGCCGCGCTGTTCGTGCCGTTCCCGCACGCGGTGGACGACCACCAGACCACCAACGCCAGCTTCCTGTCGAAGCAGGGCGCGGCGTTGCTGGTGCAACAGAACGCATTGACCGCGGAGGGCCTGGCGCAAACGATCGCCGGTCTGGACCGCGGCCAGTTGAAGGACATGGCGCGCGCGGCGCGCAGCCTGGCCAAACCTGAGGCAACCCGGCGCGTGGCCGAGATCTGCCGGCAGGTGGCGGGCGAAAAATGAAACGGAAGCAATGAAGCATATCGTCAAGAACATCCACTTCGTAGGCATTGGCGGGGCCGGCATGAGCGGCATCGCCGAGGTCCTGCTGAACCTGGGCTACAAGGTCTCGGGCTCCGACATGGGCAGCAACGCTGCCACGCGGCGCCTGGCCTCGCTCGGCGCCCGCGTGTGCCACGGCCATGATGCGGCCAATGTGGAAGGCGCCAACGCCGTGGTCGTGTCGACCGCGGTGACCCACGACAACCCGGAAGTGCTGGCCGCGCGCGCCAAGCGCATTCCGGTGGTGCCGCGCGCCGTGATGCTGGCCGAACTGATGCGCCTGAAGCAGGGCGTGGCCATCGCCGGCACGCACGGCAAGACCACGACCACCAGCCTGGTGGCGTCGGTGCTGGCCGAGGGCGGGCTCGACCCGACCTTCGTGATCGGCGGCCGGCTGAATTCGGCCGGCGCCAACGCGCGCCTGGGCACGGGCGACTTCATCGTGGCCGAGGCCGACGAGTCGGATGCGTCGTTCCTGAACCTGTTCCCGGTGATGGAAGTCATCACCAATATCGACGCCGACCACATGGACACGTACGGGCATGACTTTGCCCGTCTGAAGCAGGCGTTCGTGGAATTCACCCAGCGCCTGCCGTTCTACGGCATTGCCGTGCTGTGCGTGGATGACCCGAACGTGCGCGAGATCATGCCGTTCGTGTCCAAGCCCGTGGTGCGCTACGGCTTTGCCGAGGATGCCCAGATCCGCGCGATCAACGCCCGCGCGGTGGACGGCCAGATGCATTTCACGGTGCTGCGCCAGCTCAACGGCCACGCCGAACCGCCGCTGGACGTGGTGCTGAACCTGCCGGGCCTGCACAACGTGCAGAACGCGCTGGCCGCCATCGCCATCGCCACCGAACTGGAGGTGCCCGACGCCGCCATCGTCAAGGCGCTGCGCGAGTTCCACGGCGTGGGCCGCCGCTTCCAGCGCTACGGCGAGGTGGCGACGCCCGATGGCGCCGGCACGTTCACGCTGGTGGACGACTACGGCCACCACCCGGTGGAAATGGCCGCCACGCTGGCCGCCGCGCGCGGTGCATTCCCGGACCGCCGGCTGGTGCTGGCCTTCCAGCCGCACCGGTTCACGCGGACGCGCGACTGCTTCGAGGATTTCGTGAAGGTGCTGGGCACCGTCGACGCGCTGCTGCTGGCCGAGGTGTATGCGGCCGGCGAGGCGCCCATCGTGGCCGCCGACGGCCGCGCGCTGACCCGCGCGCTGCGGGTGGCCAACAAGGTAGAACCCGTTTTTGTGGAACAGATCGAAGACATGCCCCAATCGATCATGGATGCCGTGCGACCTGGCGATGTGGTCGTGACCATGGGTGCCGGCACGATCGGTGCGGTGCCGGGACAACTGGTGTCGCACCAGGCGGGAGGTCAGCAATGAGCTTCGTGGCGCATCCCAATATCGATCCGAAATCGCTGGGCAAGGTTGGCGTGCTGCTGGGCGGGCGCTCGGCCGAGCGCGAAATCTCGCTGATGTCCGGCAACGGCGTGCTGGCGGCACTGCAGTCGCGCGGCGTGGACGCCCACGCGTTCGACCCGGCGCTGCAGTCCGTGGCGGAACTGGCCGCGGCGAAGTTCGACCGCGTCTTCATCGCGCTGCATGGCCGTTACGGCGAGGACGGCACGATGCAGGGCCTGCTGGAACAGCTGGGCGTGCCCTATACGGGCAGCGGCGTGCTGGCGTCGGCGCTGGCCATGGACAAGCAGGCCACCAAGCGCCTGTGGATGACGCACGGCCTGGCCACGCCGCGCTTTGCGATGCTGTACGCCGATACCGATTTCGACGCCGTGGTGCGGGATCTGGGCCTGCCGCTGATCGTCAAGCCGGCCCGCGAGGGGTCGTCGATCGGCCTGACCAAGGTCACCGACGCCGGCCAGATGCGCGAGGCGTTCGAGAAGGCGGCGGGGCTCGATGCCGACGTCATCGCCGAGACGTTCATCGACGGCGACGAGCTGACCTGCCCCGTGGTGGGCGAGGGCGCAACGGCCGAAGCACTGCCCGTTATCAAGATTGTCGCGCCCGAGTCCAACTACGACTATCAAAATAAGTACTTTACTGACGTTACCCAATACCTGTGCCCGTCAACTTTGCCTGAGGCACTGGAGAACGAAGTGCGGGCGCTGGCCGTCGAAGCGTTTCGCGTGCTGGGTTGCCGTGGCTGGGCCCGTGCGGACGTCATGCTGACCCGCGACGGCCGCCCGCATCTGCTCGAAATGAATACGTCGCCCGGCATGACCGGCCATTCGCTCGTGCCGATGGCGGCGCGCGCGGCGGGCATCAGCTACGAGGATTTCGTGATGCAGGTGCTGGCCGCCGCGACGCTTGACCTGCATCCGAACGAGCACTGGAAACCCGAATAACCGCATCACCAACGGCTGACCGCCCCACCAAACGACCATGTGGCACAACGCGCGCCTGCTCAACCTGATCGCCTCAGCGCTCTATGCGCTGGTGGCGCTCATGGCGCTTGGCGCCGGCCTGTTGTGGCTGGCGCAGCGGCCCGTGTTCGCCATTACCCACGTGGAACTGACGTCGCTGGACGGCAGCCAGCTGCGCCACGTGAACGCGCCGAGCGTGCGGGCCAACGCGCTGAACAAGCTGTCGGGCAATTTCTTCACGCTCGACCTGAACGCGGCGCGCCAGGCGTTCGAGTCGGTGCCCTGGGTGCGCCATGCCAGCGTGCGGCGCGAATGGCCGAACGGCCTGGCGGTACAGGTGGAAGAGCACGAGGCGCTGGGCACGTGGGGTGGGTCGGACAGCGGCCGGCTGATCAATACCTACGGCGAGGTATTCGTCGCCAACACGGCCGAAGCCGAGGAAGACGCCCAGTTGCTGGCGCTGGACGGCCCGCCGGACAGCGAGGAAGACGTGGTCGAGAAGCTGGAGACCATGCGCGAGTGGTTCAAGCCGATCAAGGCCGAACCGCTGGCCGTGGCCCTTTCCGGCCGCTATGCTTGGCGCGCAAAGCTGTCCAACGGCACGGTGATCGAGTTCGGGCGCGAGCAGAACGACGAGGATCGCGCCGCCATGGAGGCGCGGGTCAAGCGTTTCGTGGCGTCGTGGCCGCAGTTGACCCAGCAGTGGGGCAAGCAGATCGAGTACGCCGACCTGCGGTATCCCAACGGTTTTGCCATCCGCACGGCCAGCGTGCGCTTCCTGACCGAAGCCCAGGCGCAAGCGGCGGCCAAGGCAGCGGCCAAGGCGGCAGCGGGTGCGGCAGGTTCCCAGGCGGCTTCGGCCGGCAACACCAACAACAATCCGACGCGACTCAAGAGTAAGAACGCGGAGAAAACTCGATGAGCAAGGAATACAAGGACCTTCTGGTCGGTCTCGACATCGGCACCTCGAAGGTGGCGGCCGTGGTGGCGGAACTGCGCCCCGACGGCAGCTATGAGGTCATCGGGATGGGCCAGTCAGAGTCCAAGGGTTTGAAGAAGGGGGTCGTGGTCAACATCGAGGCCACCGTGCAGTCGATCCAGCGGGCGCTGGAAGAGGCCGAACTGATGGCCGATTGCAAGATTGCCGAGGTGTTCACGGGCATTGCCGGCAGCCATATCCGCAGCTTCAACTCCAGCGGCATGGTGGCGATCAAGGACAAGGAGGTCACGCAGACGGACGTGGCCCGCGTGATCGAGACCGCCAAGGCGGTGAACATCCCGACCGACCAGCAGATCCTGCACATCCTGACGCAGGAATTCATCATCGACGGCCAGGAAGACGTGCGCGAGCCCATCGGCATGAGCGGCATCCGCCTGGAAGTGAAGGTGCATATCGTCACCGGCGCGGTCAGCGCGGCCCAGAACATCGTCAAGTGCGTGCGCCGTTGCGGCCTGGAAGTGCATGACCTGATCCTGCAGCCGCTGGCGTCGAGCCTGGCGGTGCTGACCGAGGACGAGAAGGAACTGGGCGTGGTGCTGGTCGACATCGGCGGCGGCACCACCGACATCGCCATCTTCAGCGAGGGCGCGATCCGCCATACGGCCGTGATCCCCATCGCCGGCGACCAGATCACCAACGACATCGCGATGGCGCTGCGCACGCCGACGCCCGATGCCGAGGACATCAAGATGCAGTACGGCATTGCCAAGCAGGCGATTGCCGACCCGGAAGACATGATCGAGGTGCCCGGCGTGGGCGACCGCGGCACGCGCACGCTGAGCCGCCAGGCGCTGGCCGCCGTGATCGAGCCGCGTATCGAGGAGCTGTATTCGCTGGTGCACCAGGTGGTGCGCGAGTCGGGTTACGAGGAACTGCTGTCGTCGGGCGTGGTGATTACCGGCGGTACGGCGATGATGCCGGGCATGGTCGAGCTGGGCGAGGACATTTTCCTGAAGCCGGTGCGCGTGGGCGTGCCCGAGTACCGCGGCAATCTGCACGAAGTCGTGAAGAGTCCGCGCTATTCGACCGTTATGGGGCTGCTGCAGGAAGGCTGCGTGCAGCGCATGCGCGGGCGCAAGGTGGCCGTGCAGAGCGGCCAGGTGAAGCAGGTGTGGACGCGCATGAAGGAATGGTTTGTCGGCAACTTCTGAGCCGCAAGCTTGTCAGGACTTTTTTAAGTGTGACGATCCTGTTGCAGTCAGCCGAACGGATCGTGGCACGTTGAGCAGGTCAAGCAGTTTTGCTGCGGTATTGGCTAGTCGTTTTTTGATGGTTTCTTGTTCAGAAACCAAGGGTTGCGGCGGGGAGGCTGCAGCGTTTGGGGACTGATTTTTCTCGGAGGCAGTGATGGACTTTGACATGATCGAAACGGAGATTCAGGACGGCACCATCATCAAGGTGGTGGGCGTGGGCGGTGCAGGCGGCAACGCCGTGCAGCACATGATCAGCCGTGGGGTGCAGGGCGTGGAATTCATCTGCATGAACACCGATGCCCAGGCGCTGAAGCGTTCGAGCGCATCGCGCGTGCTGCAGCTTGGCAATTCCGGGCTGGGTGCCGGCGCCAAGCCTGAAGTGGGCCGCAACTGCGCGGAGCAGGCGCGCGAACAGATCGCCGATTCGCTGCGCGGCGCCCACATGGTCTTCATCACTGCCGGCATGGGCGGCGGTACCGGTACCGGTGCTGCGCCGATCGTGGCGCAGGTGGCCAAGGAAATGGGCATCCTGACCGTGGGCGTGGTCAGCAAGCCGTTCGACTTCGAAGGCGCGCGCCGCGCCAAGGTGGCCGAACATGGCTCGGGCGAGCTGGAATCGTCGGTGGACTCGCTGATCGTTGTGCTCAACGAGAAGCTGTTCGAAGTGATGGGCGACGACGCCGAGATGGACAAGTGCTTCCAGTGCGCCGATGACGTGCTGCACAACGCCGTGGCCGGCATCGCCGAGATCATCAATGTCGATGGTCTGGTGAACGTCGACTTCGAAGACGTGAAGACGGTGATGGGCGAGCAGGGCAAGGCCATGATGGGCACGGCAACCGTGTCGGGCGTGGATCGCGCCCGCCTGGCGGCCGAGCAGGCCGTGGCCAGCCCGCTGCTGGAAGGCGTGGACCTGTCCGGCGCGCGTGGCGTGCTGGTCAACATCACGGCCAGCCGTTCGCTGAAGCTGTCGGAAACCAAGGAAGTCATGAACACGATCCGCAGCTATGCCGCGGAAGACGCGACCGTGATCTTCGGTACGGTGTACGACGACTCGATGGGGGACGCCCTGCGCGTGACCGTGGTGGCCACGGGCCTGGGCCGTTCGGCCAAGAAGCAGCAGCCGATGACGCTGCTGAAGACCGGCACGGACAACATCCCGGTGCAGATGATGGCGGGCCTGACGGCCGCGCCGGCCCATGCATCGCCGGACTACAGCAACCTGGATACCCCGGCGGTGTGGCGCAGCTCGCGTGAGTCGGCATCGGCTCACGTGGCGGCGTTGCAAGAAAAGGGTGTGGATACGTACGACATCCCGGCCTTCCTGCGCAAGCAGGCGGACTAAGTTGGGAACCGGCAGGGCAGCGGCATCCGCCGCGCGCCTGGCAGGCTGTCAGCGGTCCGTCACGCATCGCCTGGGCGCTCCCTATCCGCCCGGCGTTTGCCTGGACTGACGTCACCCGTCAGTGCGTGCGGCTGCGCCGCGCCACGCCACATGTTGTCCGTCGCATCCCGTTGCCGGGCAGGCAGGCCATCGGCCGCCTCCCCGGACTGGTTTCCCGCCCCCGGCGGCGGGATGTCTCCGTCCGCGCGGCGCGTTGACCCAACGCGCCGCGCGGCGTTTCGAATCCCAGGTAATTCCTGCTGCACCCGCATGCCGCGCCGCTTGGTGGCGACGGCATCCGCCCCTATGATGCAGGCAGGTTTTTCCGATACACGCCAGACACCACGCTGGAGGATTGTCCAAAATGATCGCCGTTGGCCAGCGCGTCCCCGACGCCACGTTGTACGAGTTCTTTGAGACCGAGACCGGCGGCTGCGCGCTGGGCCCCAATGCCTTTCCGGTGGCCGAACTGGTCAAGGGCAAGAAGATCGTGGTGTTCGGCCTGCCCGGCGCATTCACGCCCACCTGCTCGGCCAAGCATGTGCCGGGCTTCGTCAACCTCAACGACCAGCTGCGCGCGGCTGGCGTGGACGAGGTCTGGTGCCATGCGGTCAACGACGCCTTCGTGATGGGCGCCTGGGGCCGCGAGCAGAAGACCGATGGAAAGGTCCGCATGATGGCCGACGGTGCCGCACAGTGGGCAAAGGCGCTCGGCCTGGACCAGGACCTGAGCCAGCGCGGCCTGGGCGTGCGCGCCAAGCGTTATGCCATGGTCATCGACGATGGCGTGGTGACGCACCTGGCCGTGGAAGAACCGGGCGAATTCAAGGTGAGCAGCGCCGAAGCGGTTCTGGAAGCGTTGCGCGCCTGACACGAAGCGTGTCAGTGAGGGTGATGTATTGGGCGCTTCATTAACATTGCATAACACCCGGACACAAAGTGGTGCAGCGCAATACATCCAGTAATGGTAGTATCGCGTTATTGGAAATTACGCCCAATAGCTTTTAATAATAGTTGAGGCCGTCATGCTCAAACAGCGCACTATCAAATCCGTGGTGAAGACGGTCGGCATCGGTTTGCACTCGGGTCGCAAGGTGACGCTGTCGCTGAGGCCGGCCCCCGCCGATACCGGCATCGTCTTCACGCGCGTCGATCTGCCCGAAGCGGTGGAAATTCCGGTGGCCGCCAGCGCCATCGGCGACACCCGTCTGGCGTCGGTCCTGCAGAAGGACGGCGCCCGCGTTTCGACGGTCGAGCACCTGATGTCGGCCTGCGCCGGCCTGGGCATCGACAACCTCTACGTCGACGTCGACGCCGAGGAAATCCCGATCATGGACGGCAGCGCGGCTTCGTTCGTATTCCTGCTGCAGTCCGCGGGCATCGAGGAGCAGCCGGCCGCCAAGCGTTTCATCCGCGTCAAGAAGGCGGTGGAAGTGCGCGAGGGCGACAAGCTGGCCCGCCTGGAGCCGTTCTTCGGTTTCAAGCTCGCGTTCACGATCGACTTCCGCCATCCGGCGGTCGACAAGACCGGCCAGACGTTCTCGATCGACTTTGCCGATACGAGCTATGTCCGCGAAATCGCGCGTGCCCGCACGTTCGGCTTTGCCCACGAGGTGGAAGCGTTGCGCGAGATGGGCCTGGCCCGTGGCGGCAGCCTGGACAACGCGATCGTGCTCGACGAGCACCGCATGCTGAACAACGAGGAACTGCGCTACGGCGACGAGTTCGTGCGTCACAAGATCCTCGATGCCATTGGCGATCTGTACGTGGTGGGCCATCCGCTGATTGGCTCGTACGTTGCCCACAAGTCGGGCCACGGTCTGAACAACCAGCTGCTGCGCGCACTACTGGCCGACCAGGAAGCCTACGAGATCGTGACCTTCGACAAGGTCGAGGAAGCGCCCACGGCTTTCCTGCCGCAGGTGCAACCGGCGTTTGCCTGATCGACCATAGCGGTTCCGCCAGATTGAAAAACCCCCGTTCGTGAGAGCGGGGGTTTTTTGTTGGGATCGCCGATCAGGCCGGCATGGGTTTCGCAGGCTTGGGGCCTGCAAGGGCCAGCACGATACCCAGGGCGACACCAAGCAATGCCGCAAACAGGATCTGGGAATCGGGGGGCAGCAGGAAGGTCAGTCCATGGGCGGGAATCCAGAAGAACGGAATGGTCTTCTTGAACACGAAGCCCCACTGCGTCTGCCAGTCGAGCGCCTTCAGGTGTTCCGCGACGGCAATCGGCCGGTATAGCGACCGCCACGAGCCGTGATGGCGGACGATATGCATGTCCGTGACCTTGTGGGCGGTCATCATGACCGGCGAGAAGGTCAGGTTCAGCAAGGTGCTGATAATCAGGGCGCCCACCAGTTTGAGCATCGTGAAACCGCCCGCCATGGCCGCGACAATGCCGTCGATGCCCAGGTATTCCGCAAAATAGGGCGAGCCGACGGCAAAGACCTTGAACGCCATGCTGATGAACAGGCCGAGAATGCCCCAGACGACCATTCTCGGCAGGATGCCGAACCCCTTCCTGAAATAATGCCCGGTGCGTATGCGCTGCCCGATGACCTCGCCCAACGTCGCCAGCACGCCAAACTTGATAAACGCCATGACCATGCCGTGCTGCCCGTTGAAGCTCTTGTAGGCATCGAGCCATGCCGGGAACACCGCGAACGGCAGAAGTATCAGGCAGAGCAGCGCGACCAGCGCCAGATCCTGTGTTTTCATGGGATAACCTCGAATCCAGCCTGCATGGGGCCTACTTCAGGTATCGCTCGGTCAGCGCGCACCAGTATGCGGCGGCAGGCACCAGGCATTTGTCGTTGAAGTCATAACCGGGGTTATGCACCATGCAATAGCGCGGCTCGTCGCCCCCGCCGATCAGCATGTAGCTGCCATTTGGATTGGCTTCGAGCATGAACGCAAAATCCTCGCTGCCGGGTAGCTGAGGCGCGTCGGTATGGACCTTGTTCCTGCCAAACACGTCCTCCGCGACCTCGGCGGCGAACTCGGTGGCCTGGTCGTCATTGACCAGCACCGGGCTGCCGTTCACATGAAAGACTTCGGCAGTCGCGCCAAAACTCTGCGCCTGCAGCTGGGCGACTTCGCCGATCCGTTTGAGCAGCAGGGTGCGGATGGACGGATTCAACGACCGGACGCTCAGTTTCATGAGGGCCTTGGCGTTGATAATGTTTGGCGCTTCTCCGGACTGGATGCTGCCGATGGTGATAACCGCGGCCTCGAACGGCGACACATTACGCGAGACAATGGTTTGCAGCGCGGTGCCGATATGGCAGGCAACTAGCGTGGCATCGACCGTTTTCTCCGGAATCGCACCATGCCCGCCGACCCCGGTAATCTCGATATGCAAGGTGTCGGACGATGCCATGAATGCACCCTTCCTGAAATAGAATTCGCATTCCTTGAATCCCGGCATGTTGTGCATGGCGAAAATCGCATCGCAGGGAAATTGCTCGAACAATCCGTCATGCACCATGACTTTGCCGCCGTAAAGCAATTCCTCGGCCGGCTGGAAAATCAGATGCAGCGTGCCGTCGAAATTCCGGGTCTTTGCCAGATATTCCGCCGCACATAACAGAATCGCGGTATGTCCGTCGTGGCCGCAGCCGTGGAATTTGCCGGGAACGGTGCTGCTCCATTCCTTTTGGCTGTTTTCGGTCATCGGCAAGGCGTCCATATCGGCGCGGATGCCCAGGCGCCTGCTGCCATTGCCCACCTTCAGCGTGCCGACCACGCCGGTCCGGGCCAAGCCGCGATGCACCTCGTAGCCCCAGCCTTTTAGCATTTCTGCTACGAGATCGCTGGTCCGGGTTTCTTCGAATCCGATTTCCGGGTGTTGGTGGATCTGACGCCGAATTCGGATAAATCTGTCTTCGCTTTCGGAAATGGCTTTCAGAATGCGCTGGTACATGATGTTTCTCCTTTGGACAATGCAAAGGGTCGTGATGTACGCCCGAGCCCATTCTATGAGCCGGAAAGCTTGATCAAATTGCCCGGCGTCATGGTTTTGACGACAGCGGGCCCGATGCGCGGCTCGCGCACCGGTACATCAAAATCGCGGGGAAATATCAGGATTTGCGATGACCGTCGCATCTGCCCGATAGGCGCAACGATGTGGGATTATCGTGATGGGCTCGACTGAAGCGTTTTGGGGCTTTCGGTCTTCAGCGGTGACGCGCCAGCAATGCCTGCACGGCGTCCTTCAGCGGCGAATCCTCCAGGGTGCGCGCCAGTGCGTCCATGCTCTGCATGCCGGCTTGCGACAGATTCTGCGTGCGCGGCTTGCGCTCGACGGGCTCGGTGTCCCAGTCGCCGCGTCCCACCTCGGGTTGTACCCGTACCCGGATTGCAGTAACCTGCGAGCCTCGTTGTTGCAACCGGGAAAGCAATGTGGGCACCACTTGCCTGACCCGTGCGGCGGCCGCGCCATGGGCGGCCAGCAACAGCAGCGTCTGCTCCGCCTGCGGGCCCCGGTTGTCGGTCTTGATGCCGCCCACCGCAATGCCGCTGCGCAGGGCCGGTGGCAGCAACGCAAAGACTTCCGCTTCCAGTGACGCCAGTTGCCGCGCGGTCTGCATCAGCGCGGAAACCGGGCCGGACTTGGCCAGCCAATCATTGAGAGGCTTGGCGTTCGGGGTCTGGTGAGCGTGGTGGGTGAACAAGCGCATGCAAGCATTCTAGCGCGCAATCCTTGCCCGTCCGAGAGCCGGGATGCGATGCCTGCCAGCGCGCCGGTGCCTCGATGGCGCCGTCCTTGAAATTGGGGAACGGTCATGCAGATCATCGTGCTGCATCCGCGCGAGCCGCGGGTGTTTCGCTTCCAGTTGACGCGGGCGCGCGTCGTGCTCTTCGGCCTGGCGCTGTGCGCGCTGGTGGCGGCGGCCTCGTCGGGTTTGACCTGGCTGGTTGCCCGCAATGCGTCGGCGCCGGAAATCACCCGCCAGGCGCGGGACAATGCCTATTTGCGCGAGAACCTGGCCGTGATGGCCACCCGGCTGGGCGAACTGCAGGCCCAGATGGTGCGCCTGGACGCGCTCGGCGAGCGCGTGTCCGGCCTGGCCGGCATCTCCCCCCAGGATTTCGATTTCCGCCATCGGCCGGCGCGCGGCGGCCCGGCCCACCCCGCACAGTCCAGCGACCTGACGATGCCCGAGCTGAGTGACGAACTGGCGCGGCTGGGCCGCCAGGCCGACCATCGCGTCGACTATTTCGACGTGATCGAGACCGCGCTGATGGATCGCCAGTTGCGTGAGCGCCGCCAGCCCAGCGTGCTGCCGGTGGCGTCGGGCTACGATGGATCGAGCTTCGGCGCGCGCATCGATCCCTTTAGCGGCCGCCGCTCGCAGCACGATGGCGTGGATTTCGTCGCGCCCGCCGGCACGCCGGTCGTGGCCGCCGCAGGCGGGGTGGTGGTGGCCGCCGAATGGCACCACGAGTACGGCAACATGATCGATATCGACCATGGCAACGGCCTCAAGACCCGCTACGCCCACGCGTCGAAAGTGCTGGTCAAGGCCGGCGACCTGGTCCGGGCGGGCCAGCCGATCGCCCGCGTGGGCAGCACGGGCCGCTCCACAGGGGCGCACCTGCATTTCGAGGTCCATGTGAACGGCGTGCCACGCAACCCGGGCGGCTTCCTGACCGCCGCGGTGCCCGTGCCGGCGCAGCTCCCCCTGGCGGCTGCCCCTGCGCCGACCGACCGGCGCGCCATCCGATGACGACCACCGGCCGCCATCGGGCCGGATGCCCGGAACATTGAAGCCGCCGCGTCTGTCCCAACCTGCTGCACGGGCCGCCGGTCAATGGGGCCGGGCTGTTGCACCTGTACAGAAACTGTGCTGGTGACAGGTCCGGTCAGGACATCGGCACATGATAAACTCGGCGTTTTGCGCCAATCTACCCATTCCTCGCGCGGATTTGGCGGGTCTCGTACCGGTCTGCCGCGCAGGTGAAAGCACTCGATGATCACGGGCCTTCTCAAGAAAGTCTTCGGCAGCCGCAATGAGCGGCTGATCAAACAATATCGCCGCACGGTCACGCAGATCAACGCGCTCGAGCCGAAGTTCGAGGTGCTTTCGGACGACGAACTGCGTGGCATGACCGAGACGTTCCGCCAGCGCCATGCCGGCGGCGAATCGCTCGAATCCCTGCTGCCCGAAGCCTTTGCCGTGTGCCGCGAAGCCAGCAAGCGCGTCATGAAGATGCGCCACTTCGACGTGCAGATGATTGGCGGCATGGTGCTGAACGACAACAAGATCGCCGAAATGCGAACCGGCGAAGGCAAGACGCTGACCGCCACGCTGCCCGTGTACCTGAACGCGCTGACCGGCAAGGGTGTGCACGTGGTGACGGTGAACGACTACCTGGCCCAGCGTGACGCCGAGTGGATGGGGCGCCTGTACAACTTCCTGGGGCTGTCGGTGGGTGTGAACCTGTCGCAGATGCCGCACGACCAGAAGCAGGTGGCCTACAACGCCGACATCACGTACGGCACGAACAACGAGTTCGGGTTCGACTACCTGCGCGACAACATGGTCTACGACCCGTCGCAGCGCGTGCAGCGCCCGCTGCACTATGCGATCGTCGACGAAGTGGACTCGATCCTGATCGATGAGGCGCGTACGCCGCTGATCATCTCGGGCCAGGCCGAGAACCAGACCGACCTCTACCAGCGCATGAACGGCATTCCGAAGCTGCTCGAGCGCCAGATCGGCGAGGAAAAGGCCGATGGCACGGGCGTCGAGAAGCCCGGTGACTACTACGTGGACGAGAAGGGCCACCAGGTCTACCTGACCGAGGCCGGCCACGAGAAGGCCGAGCAGATCCTGGCCGCGCAAGGGCTGATCGGCGAGGGCGAATCGCTCTACGCGCCGCAGAACATCACGCTGATGCACCACCTGTACGCCGCCCTGCGTGCGCAAAGCCTGTTCCATCGCGACCAGCACTACGTGGTACAGAACGACGAAGTGGTGATCGTCGACGAATTCACGGGCCGGCTGATGACGGGCCGCCGCTGGTCCGACGGCCTGCACCAGGCCGTGGAAGCCAAGGAAGGCGTGACGATCCAGCAGGAAAACCAGACGCTGGCCACCATCACGTTCCAGAACTACTTCCGCATGTACGAGAAGCTGGCCGGCATGACTGGCACGGCCGATACCGAAGCGTACGAATTCCAGGAAATCTACGGCCTGGAAGTGGTTGTAATCCCGACCAACCGCCAGGCCCAGCGCAAGGACCTGCAGGACCAGATCTACAAGACGTCGAAGGAACGCTACGACGCCGTGGTGCGCGATATCCGCGACTGCTACGAGCGTGGCCAGCCGGTGCTGGTGGGCACGACGTCGATCGAGACGTCGGAATACCTGTCGGACCTCCTGAACAAGGAAAAGCTGCCGCACCAGGTGCTGAACGCCAAGCAGCACGAGCGCGAAGCCGAGATCGTGGCGCAGGCCGGCCGGCCGAAGATGATCACGATCGCCACGAACATGGCCGGTCGCGGTACCGACATCGTGCTGGGCGGCAACGTCGAGAAGCAATCGGGCTTCATCCAGGCCGACCCGAACCTGTCGGATGCCGAGAAGGCCGCCAGGATCGCGCAACTCGAAGGGGAATGGCAGTCGCTGCACGAGCAGGTCAAGGCATCGGGCGGCCTGCATATCGTGGGCACCGAGCGTCACGAGTCGCGCCGGATCGACAACCAGCTGCGGGGCCGTGCCGGCCGCCAGGGCGACCCGGGTTCGTCGCGCTTCTACCTGTCGCTGGACGACCAGCTGCTGCGCATCTTCGCCGGCGACCGCGTGCGCGCGATCATGGAACGCCTGAAGATGCCCGAGGGCGAGCCGATCGAGGCCGGCATCGTCACGCGTTCGATCGAATCGGCACAGCGCAAGGTGGAAGGCCGCAACTTCGACATCCGCAAGCAGCTGCTGCAGTATGACGACGTGGCCAACGACCAGCGCAAGGAAATCTACAAGCTCCGTAACGACGTGCTGGAAGCCAAGGACGTCGGCGACATGGTGGCCAACCTGCGCGAAAGCGTGATCGTGGAAATGTTCCGCGACTACGTGCCGGCTGAAAGCATGGAAGAGCAGTGGGATATCGCCGGGCTGGAGCAGCGTCTGCGTGACGACTGGAGCCTGGACGTGCCGCTGGCCAAGACCATCGAGGGCGCCCAGAGCATCGAGGACGAGGAGCTGCTGAACCTGATCCTGAAGACCGCGCGCGAGACCTACGACGCCAAGGTGGAACAGGTTGGCCGCGATTCGTTCGCGGGCTTCGAGCGGTCGGTCATGCTGCAGAGCATCGACACGCACTGGCGCGAGCACCTGGCCGCGCTGGATCACCTGCGCCAGGGTATTCACCTGCGCGGCTACGCGCAGAAGGACCCGAAGCAGGAATACAAGCGCGAGTCGTTCGAACTGTTCGCCCGCCTGCTGGACGTCATCAAGAACGAAGTCACGCGCGTGGTGTTCAACGTGCAGATCCAGTCGCCGGAGCAGCTGGAGCAGGCATCCGAGGAAATCGAGGAAGGCCTGTCGCACCTGGCCAACGTGCAATACAAGCACGACGAATTCGCCGACGGCGGCGAGCCGGTGGAAGAGGCGTCGCCGCGCAGCAGCACGGCAGCCGCCGCGATGGCCGCGATGGGCGGCGACGTGGCGCTGGCCGGCATGCCCAAGGTTGGCCGCAACGACCCCTGCCCGTGCGGATCGGGCAAGAAGTTCAAGCAGTGCCACGGCAAGCTGAGCTGAAGCCGGCCCGCCACTGCCGGTGACGCGCCCCGAGCGGCGCGTCATCGACCGAATCCCTGGACATGCCCGCTTGAGCCGACCGCTCAAGCGGGCATGTTCATCAGGTGCATCACACAATTTGCAGCAAAGGAAACGAACATGCCCGTGAACTTGCCCCTGCCGCAGGCAGACAACCTGAAATCCGTCGCTGGCGTCGAACTCGGCTGGGCCGAGGGCGGTATCCGCAAGGCCAATCGCAAGGACGTGCTGGTGGTCAAGGTGGCCGAAGGCAGCACGGTGGCGGGCGTCTTTACCCAGAACCGCTTCTGCGCCGCGCCGGTGCAGGTCTGCCGCGAGCATCTGGCCGCGGGCGCCGGCATCCGCGCGCTGGTGGTCAACACGGGCAATGCCAACGCCGGCACCGGCGAACCGGGCCTGGCCGCCGCGCGCGCCACCTGCGACGCGCTGGCCAGGCAGCTGGGCATCGCCGCCAACCAGGTGCTGCCGTTCTCGACCGGCGTGATTCTGGAGCAGCTGCCCGTGGATCGCCTGACCGCCGCGCTGCCCACGGCCATCGCCAACGCGCGCGCCGACAACTGGCTGGCCGCCGCCGAATCGATCATGACCACCGACACGCAGCCCAAGGCCGCGTCGCGCACGGTGCAGATCGACGGCAAGACCGTGACCCTGTCGGGCATCAGCAAGGGTGCCGGCATGATTCGTCCGAACATGGCGACGATGCTTGGCTTTATTGCGATGGACGCCGCGGTGGCCCAGCCGGTGCTGCAGACGCTGGTGTCGCATGCGGCCGATCACTCGTTCAACAGCATCACGATCGATGGCGATACGTCGACCAATGACTCGTTCGTGCTGATTGCCTCGGGCAAGTCGGGCGTCAGCGTGACCGCCGCCGAAGGCCCGGCGTTTGACGCGCTGCGCGACGCGGTGACGTCGCTGGCCCAGGAACTGGCCCAGATGATCGTGCGCGATGGCGAAGGCGCCACCAAGCTGATGACGATTCGCGTGGAAGGCGGCAAGGATGTGGCCGAATGCCGCCAGATCGCCTATGCCGTGGCCCATTCGCCGCTGGTCAAGACCGCTTTCTATGCGTCGGACCCCAATCTGGGCCGTATCCTGGCCGCCGTCGGCTATGCCGGCGTGAACGATCTCGATGTGAACCGCGTCAACCTGTGGCTCGACGACGTCTGGGTGGCACGCGATGGCGGCCGCAACCCCGACTATCGCGAGGAAGACGGCCAGCGCGTGATGAAGCAGGCCGAGATCACGGTGCGTATCGCGCTGGGCCGTGGCAATGCCGACGCCACGGTGTGGACGTGCGACCTGTCGCACGACTACGTGTCGATCAACGCCGATTACCGTTCGTAAGTCGTAGAACCTTCAAATTCTCGACTTTCGCCCGTCGCCTTTCGTATTCCGTCATTCGTCTGAGAAGAAGCGCCCCATGTCCGACCTTGCTGCCCGCCTCGACAACTTCCTCGCCCGCCTTGAACAATGGCTGCCGCCCGAACTGACCGAGGCGGACTGGAAGGAGGCGGTGGCATTCCGCTGGCGCAAGCGGCAGAGCCTGTTCGGCAACATCGGCTATCTGCAGGCTATCCGCCAGCTGCCGCCGATCCACCTGAACGACCTGAAGAACATCGATCGCCAGAAGGACGCGATCGTGGCCAACTCGCGCCAGTTCGTGAAGGGACTGCCGGCCAACAACGTGCTGCTGACCGGCGCGCGCGGCACAGGCAAGTCGTCGCTGATCAAGGCCATCCTGAACGAATTCGTGAAGGATGGGCTGCGGCTGGTGGAAGTGGACAAGGACGACCTGGGCGACCTGGGCGACATCGTCGAAAGGCTGGCTTCGCGGCCGGAACGCTTCGTGATTTTCTGCGACGACCTGTCGTTCGAAGACGGCGAGTCGGGCTACAAGTCACTGAAGTCGGCGCTCGACGGTTCGGTGGCCGCGCAGTCGGACAATGTGCTGATCTATGCCACGTCGAACCGCCGCCATCTGCTGCCCGAGTACATGAAGGACAACGAGACGTACCAGCACACGTCCGATGGCGAGATCCATCCGGGCGAGGTGGTGGAAGAGAAGATCTCGCTGTCCGAGCGTTTCGGCCTGTGGCTGTCGTTCTACCCGCCGAAGCAGGACGAGTACCTGGCGATCGTCGGGCACTGGCTGTCGCACTTCGGCTGCACGCCGGCCGATATCGAGGCGGCGCGCGGCGACGCGCTGATCTGGGCACTGGAGCGCGGCTCGCGTTCGGGCCGGGTGGCCTGGCAATTTGCGCGCGACTGGGGCGGCAAGCATGGCCAGCCGTTCGTGGCGGACAAGGAATAACGGGGCATGACGGCGCAGGTGGAAACCGTGACGACGGCCGACGGCCAGACGCGCAAGGTCACGGAGGTGGCCGTGGGCGTGATGATCCAGTCCGATGGCCGCTTCCTGCTGGCACAGCGCCCGGCGGGCAAGCCGTACGAGGGCTACTGGGAATTTCCGGGCGGCAAGCTGGAGCCGGGCGAAACGGTGGAAGACGCGCTGGCGCGCGAACTGCACGAGGAACTGGGGCTCGACATCCTGCGCAGCGAACGCTGGCACACGCTCGAACATGATTACCCGCACGCCTATGTGCGGCTGTATTTCTGCAAGATCACCGACTGGCGCGGCGAGCCGGTTGGCAGGGAGGGCCAGGCTTTTTCCTGGCAGGCGGTACCCGTGGACGTGGGGCCGCTGCTACCGGCGACCATCCCGGTCGTCGAATGGCTGGCGGAGGAATCCCGCGCCAGCTGAACGCAGGCAAGGCATGCCCGGCTACAAGCCGGGCATTTCCGTTGGCGACGGCGAGAGAGTGCGGAAGCGCGCTATCGGCGATCCCCTCTGCCGCCATGCAGCCGAGGGGAGCCAGCCCTGCGACGCGTCGTCAGTCTTCCTCGTCCGCCGGCAGGTCTGGCGATGGTGATTCGTCCGGCTTGCCGCCGATGACGTACTTCTCGGCCGCCCAGGCGCCGAGGTCGATCTGCTTGCAGCGATCGGAGCAGAACGGGCGGAACTTGTTTTCCGGCACCCAGGCGACATCCTTGCCGCAGGTGGGACACTTGACGACGGCTGGCATCGCGAACTTCAGAAATTACAGAGTTTGAGCAGGAAGGGGATATCCGCGTCCACCGAGCGCGGCCGCATGTCGCCGTCCTGCTGGGTAAAGCGGACCCAGAGCATGTACTTGTTGGCGCTCATCTCGGGGATGAAGGCCAGCAGCGATTCGTCCAGGTACACCTGCATCAGCTGGTAGCTGCGGCCGGACAGCATCTGCTGATAGCTGCCGCCCGTGGCGATGACCTTGCCGCTCTGGCCGGACTCACGCAGCAGGCGCAGCACGATGGTCGCGCCCATGCGCAGCGAGGTCAGCGGCCGGGCCCACTTGAGGATATCGGCCTGGCGGTCTTCGGCGGGACGGTGTTGCCAGGCGTAGTAGGCCGGCAGGTCGAATTCGCAGGTGCCGCCCGGGATGATCGCCCGGCTGCGGATGCTGGTGAGCCACTCGTTGTCGGTCAGCAGCTGGCCGGCCTTGCCAACGGTCTGGCTCAGTGCTGCAATGCCCTGTTCGACTTCGGTAATGACGCTGACCAGTGCATCCTGGTCGATCTGCGGATTGGCACGCAGCGGCGCCAGGGCCTGGCGCTGACGCTCCAGTTCCTTGATCAGGTCGGTCTTGAGATCGGCACGGCCGGCAACATCGATGATCTCGAAGATCGTGGTGATGGCAACGTGGTGCTGCAGCGGATGTTCCTGCCCGAGGAAATAATCCAGCCGATCGAACAGGTCTTCCAGGCGCAGGAGCGTCCTGATGCGTTCGTTGAAAGGATATTCGTACAGGATCAAGTCGGTATCCGTGCTGCGCGCCGAATGGCGGTTCGTAGGCGAGGGCGCCCGGCGGTGCTGCCGCCGGTTTCTCCGCGCACGCTGGTGGTCCAGCCGTGGCGCAGAGGCCGGGAGCCGTCACTCGGTGCTTTTTCCCCGGCATGTTTCAGCGCATTCTATGCGAGTCGGAGCCCAACCACAAATCGAAAGTTCCCCGGGCGGCGCAGACCGAACAGCCGAGGCGCCGCGCGAAACCCAACCGGGTGATCCTTGGGTCGTCTTATGCGCCGGCCGGCCGCGCCGACAGACTGCGATACAGCGCATCGAGCCGCGCCACTTGCGGCGCGAGTGCGTCGGGCGGGCCATCGTTATCGATCACGTCGTCGGCCACGGCCAGGCGTGCCGCCCGGGTGGCCTGCTTGTGCATGATGGCCAGCACCTGGTCACGCGTGAACCCGTTGCGGCCCATGACCCGCGCCACCTGCGTCTCTTCCTGGCAATCGACCACCAGCACGCGGCCGACGCGCGCCCGCCACGTGCCCGATTCCACGAGCAGCGGCACCACGTAGATCAGATACGGATGCTGGCCGGCAGACCGGATGGCGGCCGCACGCGCCTCGGTCAGCTGGCGGATCAGAGGGTGGGTGATGCCTTCGAGCCGGGCCTTGGCCGTGGGGTCGGAAAACACCAGCGCGCGCATGGCGTCGCGGTCCATGGCGCCGTCGGACCGCAGGCAGCGCGGGCCGAAGGCTTCCACCAGTGGTGCGATGGCCGCGCCGCCGGGCGCGGTGATCTCGTGGGCAAGCAGATCGGTATCGATCAACGCGGCACCGCGCTCGGCAAACATGTCCGCGACGCGGGTCTTGCCGGAGCCGATACCGCCTGTAAGGCCGATTTCCAGCATGGGGGCAGGCAGGGGGGTCATTGGCGAATGGTGCCCACGATACCAGTTTTGCACTTCCCTGATTGCGATGCGGGCCGGTCTGGCGTCGCTAGTGGCCCGCGATCAGCCCCAGCGGCAGCACGTCCGGGCCCAGGAACAGCACGATCAGGCCGGCCCCGGCGATATACGGGCCGTACGGAAACGCCGTGTCGCGGCCCTTGCGCTGGACCACCAGCATCAGCCCGCCGATGATCGCGCCGACAATCGACGACATCAGAATCAGCGCAGGCAGTGCCTGCCAGCCAAACCATGCGCCCAGCGCGCCCATGAGCTTGAAGTCGCCGTGGCCCATGCCGGCCTGGCCGCGTACCAGCGTGAACAGCAGGTTGACCGTCCACAGCACCAGATACCCGGCGGCGGCCCCGATCACGGCATCGGCCAGCGGCGCAAACCATCCTTGCAGGTTCAGCAGCAGCCCCACCCAGAGCAGCGGCAGCGTGATCTGGTCAGGCAGCAGCTGGGTATCGGCATCGATCAGGAACAGTGCCACCAGGGCCCAGATCATGACGATGGCGGCCAGGGCCTGGGCGGTCGGGCCGAAATGCCACATTGCCAGTGCGGACAGGACCCCGCTTACCGCTTCCACCAGCGGGTAGCGGATGCTGATCGGCGCCTTGCACGACGAGCACCTGCCCCGCAGGAACAGGTAACTGACGATTGGCACGTTTTCCCACGCCGCGATCTGGTGCCCACAGTGCGGGCAGGCCGAGCGCGGCACCATGAGGTTGTAACGCCCGGGATGCGGCAGGGGCTCGCCGCGCAGTTCGGCAATGTAGTTGGCCTCTTCGTGATCCATCATCCTTGGCAGGCGATGGATCACGACATTGAGAAAGCTGCCCACGAGCAGGCCCAGCAGACCGGCCACGACGATCAGGAAAGGCGCCGGCACCAGCGCCAGGGCATCCAGCGTGACGGCCCCGGCCGGTCCAAAAACTGCTTGCATGCGAGATACCTGTTGTTAAACCACCTGGCCAAGCTTGAAGATCGGCAGGTACATGGCCACCACCATGCCGCCGATCAGCACACCCAGGATCACGATGATCAGCGGCTCGATCAGGCTCGAAATGGCAGCCACGGCGTCGTCCACCTCACGCTCGTAGAATTCCGCCACCTTCAGCAGCATGTTGTCCAGCGCACCCGATTCCTCGCCGATCTGCGTCATCTGCAGCACCATGTTGTCGAACAGGTGCGTGGCCTGCATGGCGTTGGTCAGGCTGGTACCGATGCGCACGGCCTGCTCGATTTCACGCGTGGCATCGTAATACAGCCAGTTCCCGGCCGCACCGCCCACCGATTCCATCGACTCCACCAGCGGCGTGCCGGCCGCGAACATCGTGGCCAGCGTGCGGGTCCAGCGCGCGACCACGGCCTTGCGGAACAGGCTGCCGAAGATCGGCATCTTCAGCAGCATCTTGTCATGCCATCGCTGGACTTTTTCCGATGTCTTGCGGGCGCGGAAGTAGGCGACGATCGACAGGATCGGCGCGCCGACGATCAGATACCAGTATTCGACGAAGAAATCGGACATGCCGATCACGACCTGCGTAGGCGCCGGCAGCGCCGCGCCGAAGCTCGAGAATACGCCCTTGAAGGCCGGGATCACGAACAGCATCAGCACCACGGTCACGGCAAAGGCCACCGACAGCACGGCGATCGGGTAGATCATTGCCGACTTGATCTGGCTCTTCAGCGCGATGCTCTTTTCCATGTACAGCGACAGGCGCTCGAGCAGCGCGTCGAGAATACCGCCCTGTTCCCCGGCATCGATCAGGTTGCAGTACAGCGTGTCGAAGTACTTCGGCTGGCGCCGGAAGGCCTGTGCCATGCTGCTGCCGGACTCGATATCGAAGCGGATGTCGTTCAGCAGCTGGGTGAAGTTCGGGTTGGCGTGGCCGCGCGCGATGATGTCGATCGATTGCAGCAGCGGAATGCCCGCCTTGAGCATGGTCGACAGCTGGCGCGTGAAGTACGCGATGTCCTTCTCGGTGATCTTCTTGCCGCGCGCCGCCTTGCGCTTCTTCATCTTGACGACGGTCAGGCCCTGCTTGCGCAGGGTGGTGGTGACCTCCGCCTGGCTCTCGGCCCGTTGCTCGCCCTTGAAGGACTTGCCCTTGCGGTCCTTGGCCTCCCACTCGAAGATGTATTGCGTGGGCGCCTTCCGCCCTGTCCTGGCCCGTGACGGCGCTGCCGTCCGGGCGCCCGCCGCTGGTGCGCGCGTCGCCATGATTTGACCCCCGAAGTATTGCTATTGCTATTGTTTTTGGACCTCCGCAACCCGATGCGGATGCCCGTATGCGCGGCCGGCTCTGCCTTTCGTACTGTCCCCGGCCGCGCGCCTGGTCAGTACCGCCTTGTCCGTGACTAGCTGTTCGTGGTCGCCAGCACTTCTTCCAGCGACGTGATGCCCTGTTTCACCTTCTGCAGCCCGGCCTCGCGCAACGATAGCACGCCCTCTTTACGGGCCTGTTCGGCGATCTGCAACGCCGTGCCGTGCGACAGGATGATCTGCTGGATGGCCTCGGTGATGGGCATGACCTGGTAGATGCCGCAGCGCCCCTTGTAGCCGCTGCCGTTGCAGCGTTCGCAGCCCACCGGGTGGTACGGCTTCCAGCTGCCGTCGATATCGGCTTGCGTGAAGCCGGCATCGAGCAGCACCTGCGGCGCCAGGTCGCCCGCGCGCTTGCACGAGCACAGGCGGCGCGCCAGGCGCTGCGCGGTGATCATCAGCACCGACGACGCGATGTTGAACGGGGCCACCCCCATGTTCATCAGGCGCGTCAGCGTGGTGGGCGCGTCGTTGGTGTGCAGCGTCGACAGCACCAGGTGGCCGGTCTGCGCAGCCTTGATCGAGATATCGGCGGTTTCCAGGTCGCGGATTTCGCCGACCATGATGATGTCCGGGTCCTGCCGCAGGAACGACTTGAGCGCGGCCGCGAAGGTCAGGCCGGCCTTGTCGTTGACGTTAACCTGGTTGACGCCGGGCAGCTGGATTTCCGCCGGGTCCTCCGCCGTGGAAATATTGATGTCGCCCTGGTTCAGCATGTTCAGGAACGTGTAGAGCGACACGGTCTTGCCGCTGCCGGTCGGGCCGGTGACCAGCACCATCCCGTACGGGCGCTTGATGACGTCGAGCAGCAGTTCCTTCTGCGCCGGCTCGTAGCCAAGCTGGTCGATGTCGAGCTTGTCGGTGGACGAATCGAGAATCCGCATCACGATCTTCTCGCCGAACAGCGTCGGCAGGGTCGATACCCGGAAGTCGATCGCCTTCTCGATGGTTTCCTTGCTGTCCTTGTCCTTGGGCACGGAGATCAGCAGCTTCATCCGGCCGTCCTGCGGCACGCGCTTTTCGGAAATGTCCAGCCGCGACAGCACCTTGATGCGGGTGGCGATCTTGTCGCGGATGTCCAGCGGCGGGCGCGCAACTTCCTGCAGCACGCCGTCCACGCGGAAGCGGATGCGGTAGAAGAACTCGAACGGCTCGAAATGCAAGTCCGATGCGCCGCGATTGAACGCTTCGTTCAGCAGTTTCTGCAGGAAGCGCACCACCGGAGCGTCGTCGATGTCGTTGCCCGGCCCCTTGCGCGCGGCAGCCGCGGCCGACGGGTCGTACTCGATCATCTTCTGCGCGGTCGGCGTCACCGGCGAGATGTTCTTTAGCGTGCCGAGCGTTTCACCGGCGGCCTGCACATGCTTCATGAGCTTGTCGTGCTCGACCACGACCGTTTCGACCGTCAGGTTCATCTTCTGACGGATGGCCTCCACGCCGGCCTGGTTGGCCGGGTCGGACGTCGCCACGATCAGCCGGTTCTCGCGCCGGCCCAGCGGCAGCAGGCGGTGGGCGTGGAATTCGCGGTTGCCGGCCAGCACCGACGGCACGCGGTCCAGGCTGTATTGCGACAGGTCCAGCAGCGGCAGCCGGTATTTGTCGGCGGCGAAGATCGCTACGTCGTGGGCGGACATCGTGCCGCTGCCGATGATCTCGTCGATCAGCTGCGTTTTCTTTTCCCGTGCCGATTGCTCCAGCTGGGCGAGCAGCGCCGGAGCGATCCGCCGGCTCTGGGCAAGCGCAAGACCTAGTGTCATGGTCGAAAGTCGATGCAAGGTGCGCAGGCTGCCGAAGGCTGGGCGGAAAACGGCGGACGGCGCGGTTGACAGCGTCGGGACGGCGGGCGCGGGTCCCAGGATCGGGGCAGTTTGCCGTCGGGGTCACTTTTTGTAAAGCTGGCGCGCGGGCGCGTTGGCGTTTGCGCGACACGGCTGCAACCCTACTTGCGCGGGGGGCGGAAAGAGGGGTGGCGCGGTCCGGCGGAAAGAAGGGGGAAAAGCAGGGGAGGGGCGGGAGACAAAAACAAAAAAGCCGCACATCGCTGTGCGGCTTTCTGCTGATACCTTGATGTCCGGCAATGCCCTGCATCACCTTGCATCGAAATCTGGTCGGGGTGAGAGGATTCGAACCTCCGGCCTCTACGTCCCGAACGTAGCGCTCTACCAGGCTAAGCTACACCCCGATTTCTGTTGCGCGCTGACAGTGTGTCGTCAGCAGCAAAGAACAAAATTCTAGCGGCGTTTCCCGGAGTTGGCAAGCACCATCTCAAGAAAAAGTATCGTCCGCCGTCAGCTCTGCCGCTGCAGCGAGAACGCGCACAGCTCGATCAGCGTGTTCTTGAGCGGCGAGTCCGGAAACTGCATGGCGGCCCGCTCGGCGGCTTCGGCCTCGTGGCGCGCGGCCGCGAACGTGACTTCAAGCGCGCCGCTGGCGTGGATGGCCGAGAAGACGGCGTCGAAGTGTTCGGTGCCGCCTTGCACGATGGCGTCGCGGGCCAGTTCGCGCTGCTCGGCCGTGCCATGCTCCAGCAGGTGCAGCAGCGGCAGCGTGGGCTTGCCTTCACGCAGGTCGTCGCCGGCGTTCTTGCCCATCTGCTCGGCGCTGGCCGTGTAGTCGAGCATGTCGTCGATCAGCTGGAATGCCGTGCCGATACGCCGGCCGTAGTCGGCGGCCGCTTCTTCCATGGCGGCGTCGGCGCCGGCCAGTACCGCGCCCAGTTGCGCCGAAGCCTCGAACAACTTGGCCGTCTTGTACCGGATCACCTGCAGGTAGCGTTCCACGGTGACATCGGGGTCGTGCATGTTCAGCAGCTGCAGCACCTCGCCCTCGGCGATCACATTGGTGGCGTTGGAGAGAATCTCCATGATGCGCATGCTGCCGGCGTCGACCATCATCTGGAACGCGCGCGAGTAGAGGAAATCGCCGACCAGCACGCTGGCGGCATTGCCGAACACGGCGTTGGCGGTCTGGCGGCCCCGGCGCAGTTCGGATTCGTCCACCACGTCGTCATGCAGCAGCGTGGCGGTATGGATGAACTCCACCACCGCGGCCAGTTCGTGATGGCGATGGCCCTCGTAGCCGAACGCGCGCGCCGACAGCAGCAGGATGACCGGGCGCAGGCGCTTGCCACCCGCGCTGATGATGTATTCGCCAATCTGTTCGACGAGCGGGACTTCCGACGACAGGCGTCGGCGGATCACGGCGTCAACGGCGCGCATGTCGGCAGCGACCGGGGCAAGCAAGGCAGTGGCGGAAGACTGGGACAAGATGGGATCACCGTTTCGCAAAACCGGAGGATTATATGCGATGCCGATGTGACTATGGCTGTCGCTGGCGCGGGATGGAAGGGAATGTCAGGCGCGGCGGCGCAAGGGTGTCTGCGGCGGCGCTGGCGCCCCTATAATGCCGCCATGGACAAGCCCCATGCATCCCGCCGGCATGTCCGCCGCACCGCCTGGTGGGTGGCGTTCGCTGCCCTGGCCGGGTTTCTGCTGGCCGACCTGACCTGATCCTGCGCGCAACGCTGGAAGTGCGCCGCCCGCCTCAACCGGCGTCCGGCCGGCTATCCCGTTGTTTTCTTTGCGCTTTTCCGTAAACCGGATTATAATTTGCGGTTCCTTCGGTCGCGTTTCATGCGCGCACCGTCTGCGGCGCACGAAACGGCGCCGGCTCCGGGCCTCCCGGGGCAGCATTCATCGTTTCAATCAACATCGAGAGGTTCGACAATGTACGCGGTCGTAAAAACCGGCGGCAAGCAATACAAGGTTGCTGCTGGCGAAAAACTGAAAGTAGAACAGATACCGGCTGACATTGGCGCAGAAATCACGCTGGACCAGGTGCTCGCAGTGGGCGCTGGCGACCAAATCAAGTTTGGTACGCCGCTGGTGAGCGGGGCTTCCGTCAAGGCTACCGTTATCGCCCAAGGTCGTCACGACAAGGTGAAGATCTTCAAGATGCGCCGTCGCAAGCACTACCAGAAGCGTCAGGGCCATCGTCAGAATTACACCGAACTGCGGATCGAAGCCATCGTTGCCTGAGCCACGGCTCGGAAACAGGTTTCCTCGCAATAGGTCAACAGGAGTTAAGACATGGCACAGAAAAAAGGCGGCGGCTCTACGCGGAACGGACGTGATTCGGAATCGAAGCGTCTGGGCGTGAAGGTGTACGGTGGTCAGGCGATCAACGCCGGCGGCATCATCGTTCGTCAACGCGGCACGCGCGTGCACGCTGGCGACAACGTGGGTGTCGGCAAGGACCACACGCTGTTTGCACTGGTCGACGGCCACGTGCAGTTCGCAGTCAAGGGCGCTGCCAAGAAGCAGCAAGTCAGCGTCGTTCCGGCGGCCTGATAACAGCCTTTGCAGCACGAAAGGCCCCGCAAGCATGCGGGGCTTTTTTATTTTCGACGCGCCGGCAAAACGTTTCTGGCGTCGTTGCGCGGCCTTGCCGTAACATTTGTATTATCTGCGGCCACGCGCCCTGGCCCGAACCGCTTCGCTCCGTTTGCTGGCGTTTCGCGGGTGCAAGCCGGATCCTCATCGGAAAACCAACATGAAGTTCATTGACGAAGCCCGTATCGAAGCGATCGCCGGCAATGGCGGCAACGGAAGTGCTTCGTTCCGGCGCGAGAAATTTGTGCCCTTCGGTGGCCCCGATGGCGGCGACGGCGGCCGTGGCGGCAGCGTGTTCGCGCAGGCCGACCGCAATATCAATACGCTGATCGACTTCCGCTATGCCAAGAAGCACGTGGCCCGCAACGGCGAGAACGGCCGCGGCTCCGACTGCTATGGCGCCGCGGGCGAAGACATCACGCTGCGCATGCCGGTGGGAACGCTGATCACCGACATGGATACCGGCGAAGTCATCGCCGACCTGACCGAGCACGGCCAGCGCGTCTGCCTGGCCGAAGGCGGCATGGGCGGCTGGGGCAACCTGCACTTCAAGTCGAGTACCAACCGCGCGCCGCGCCAGCAGGTCGACGGCAAGCCGGGCGAGCGCCGCATGCTCAAGCTGGAACTGAAGGTGCTGGCCGACGTGGGCCTGCTGGGCATGCCCAATGCGGGCAAGTCCACCTTCATCTCGCATGTGTCGAACGCCCGCCCGAAGGTGGCGGACTACCCGTTCACGACGCTGCATCCGAACCTGGGCGTGGTCCGCGTGGACCATGAGCAGTCGTTCGTGGTGGCGGATATCCCCGGCCTGATCGAAGGCGCCGCCGAGGGTGCCGGCCTGGGCCACCAGTTCCTGCGCCATCTGCAGCGCACCGGGCTGCTGCTGCATATCGTCGATATCGCGCCGTTCGACGAGAATGTCGACCCCGTTGCCGAGGCCAGGGCCATCGTCAACGAACTGAAGAAGTACGACGAGACGCTGTACAACAAGCCGCGCTGGCTGGTGCTGAACAAGCTCGACGTGGTGCCCGAGGAAGAGCGCGCCACACGGGTGAAGGACTTCATCAAGCGTTACAAGTGGAAGGGCCCGGTGTTCCATATCTCGGCGCTGACCGGCGAAGGCTGCCGCGAGCTGGTCTACGCGATCAAGGACCATCTGGCCGCGCTCAAGGCCGAAGAGGCCGCCGCGCTGGCCGAGCCCGACATCCGGCTGGACGACCGCCTGCACAACGTCGACCGGGGCGACCAGCCGGCGTAAGCTGTCACACCTCAACACAACTACCACGGCTCGGAGACAGGGAACTCGTCATGCAATCGGTCATCGCCCAGGCAAAGCGTATCGTCGTCAAAGTGGGGTCGAGCCTGGTCACCAACGACGGCAAGGGGCTGGATCACGACGCCATTGCGCGCTGGGCCGCCCAGATCGCCAAGCTGCGCGGGACGGGCAAGGAAGTGGTGCTGGTCAGTTCCGGGGCCATTGCCGAAGGCATGCAGCGGCTGGGCTGGACCCGCCGGCCGAAGGAAATCCATGAACTGCAGGCCGCCGCCGCGGTGGGCCAGATGGGACTGGCCCAGGTCTACGAGAGCCAGTTCGGCCGTTATGGCATCCGCACGGCGCAGGTATTGCTGACCCACGCCGACCTGGCCGACCGCGAACGCTATCTCAATGCGCGCTCCACGCTGCTGACGCTCCTGAGCCTGGGCGTGGTGCCGATCATCAACGAGAACGACACCGTGGTCACCGACGAAATCAAGTTCGGCGACAACGACACGCTGGGCGCCCTGGTCACGAACCTGATCGAAGGCGATGCGCTGGTGATCCTGACCGACCAGCGTGGCTTGTACACGGCCGACCCGCGCAAGGACCCGGATGCCGAGTTCGTCCACGAGGCGCTGGCCGGCACGCCGGAACTGGAAGCCATGGCGGGCGGCGCGGGCACGTCCATCGGGCGCGGCGGCATGCTGACCAAGATCCTGGCGGCCAAGCGGGCCGCCAAGTCGGGCGCGCACACCACGATTGCGTCGGGCCGCGAGCAGGACGTGCTGGGCCGCCTGGCGGCAGGCGAAGCCATCGGCACGCAGCTGCTGGCGCCCACGGGCCGGCTGACGGCGCGCAAGCAATGGATGGCCGATCACCTGCAGCTGCGCGGCCGCGTGGTCATCGATGCCGGCGCCGTCGAAAAGCTGACGGGCGGCGGCAAGTCGCTGCTGCCGATCGGCGTGACCGAGGTGCAGGGCGAGTTCGCGCGCGGCGAAGTGGTGGCCTGTGTCGACAGCAGCGGCCGCGAGGTGGCGCGCGGCATCACCAACTATTCAAGCGCCGAGGCCAGGCTGATCGCCCGCAAGCCATCGTCGGAAATCGAGTCGGTACTGGGTCATCTGAACGAGCCCGAGCTGATCCATCGCGACAACCTCGTGCTGGTCTGACGCGCGTCCGCCGAAGGCCGGATAGGGCCGGATCGGGCCGGAGCCCATGAAAAAAAGGCGAGTCCCGTCGGGTACTCGCCTTTTTTTGTGCTGAAGGGCCGGTCAGCGGCTGGGCGCGTAGGCCTTCAGGTCGCGGATCATTTGCTCCGGCTTGCCGGCCACCGTGCGGCCTTCGCAGAAGTAGTCAGTGGCCAGCGTGGCCGCATAGGCGTTGCGGGAGCGGGTCTGCATGCGGATCCACAGGTCGCGGTCCTCGCCCAGGTTCGGCACCCAGGCCGTGGCGCCCTTGGGCAGCGTGGCGTAGATGCGGCGCTCGAATGCATCGCAGCGCATGCCTTCATAGCTGACATTGCGGCCGCCGCCGGCGCTGGTGATGACCACCGTATAGCGCACCACGCGGTCCGGGCCGACCGAGATCGACTTCGGATCGACCATGAAGCGGAAGTCCGACGAATCGTTGACCTTGAACGGGATCAGGTCCGCATCCTGGGGCAGGGCCGGCAGCGCCGTCTGGACTTCCTTGAACGGCCGGTCCTCGAACGGGTTGATGAAGCCGCTGTCGGACGCCGGCTGTTCTTCCTCGGGCATGCCCTTGCTGGTGGTCTTGCAGCCGGCAAGCGCCAGGCAGGCTGCCGCCAGCAACAGGCCGGAGCGAAGACTCCGGCCGCTGAAACTAGTCATCCATGACTCCGTTTGTTGGTCGCCGGCTGGTCCGGCGAAAGAGAGGTTTCGGGCACGATGGCCGCCGCGTCCATGGCAGCCGTCTCATCGACGGCATGGGCGGGCTGGCCGTTGCCTGCGGTGGCCGCCTGCAAGGCCGCTGGCGCGGTCTCGGGCTGCCGGGGCGCACGCGCGCCCTCGCCGTGCCGGCCGTGTCCCATATGGTGATGCCCATAGGGGCTCAGCGGCACGCGTCCACGGTTCAGGAACCGCGACAGCTCGGTCAGCGCCAACTGGTAGACATCGCGCTTGAATTCGATCACGGCGTCGAGCGGTACCCAGTACTCGCTCCAGCGCCAGGCATCGAATTCCGGATGGTCGCTCGCGCGCAGGTGGATGTCGCAATCGCGACACACCATGCGCAGCAGAAACCAGATCTGCTTCTGGCCCTTGTAGTGGCCGCGGATCTCGCGGCGAATGAACTTGTCCGGCACCTCATAACGCAGCCAGTCGCGCGTGCGACCGACGATCCTGACGTGCTCCGGAAGCAGCCCGACTTCTTCTTGCAGCTCGCGGAACATGGCCTGTTCCGGCGTCTCGCCGTACTTGATGCCACCTTGCGGAAACTGCCAGGAGTGTTCGCCGATTCGCTTGCCCCAGAAAACCTCGTTACGTGCGTTGATGAGGATGATGCCGACGTTCGGGCGAAAGCCTTCACGATCGAGCATGACTGCACCTCGAATCCTTTAGAATTACGTCGATTATAAGGGATGCGCGCGCGTCGGCCCGACCCCGGGAATGCTGGTTTTCCCGAGCAGATGGGCAGTTTCAGGCGCGTCCCCCCGTGAACCGAAAGTCCTATGCTGCCGTCCGGCGGCGCGGCCGATACGGCCCGCCACGACCAGCCTTACGAGAAACCAACGGATGAAAGCCTCGCATTTCTTCATTTCCACCCTCAAGGAAGCCCCCGCCGACGCGGAAATCGTGTCGCACAAACTGATGATGCGGGCCGGCATGATCAAGAAGCTGGGCGCCGGGATCTACAGCTACATGCCGGTGGGCCTGCGGGTGATCCGCAAGGTGGAGAACATTGTTCGCGAGGAAATGAACCGCGCCGGCGCCGTGGAACTGCTGATGCCGGTGGTCCAGCCGGCCGAGCTGTGGCAGGAAACCGGCCGCTGGGACAAGATGGGCCCCGAGCTGCTGCGCCTGAAAGACCGCCACGAGCGCGACTTCGCCATGCAGCCGACGTCGGAAGAGGTGGTCACCGACATCGCCCGGGGCGAAATCCGCAGCTACAAGCAGCTGCCGGTGAACTTCTATCAGATTCAGACCAAGTTCCGCGACGAGCGCCGTCCGCGCTTCGGCATCATGCGCGGCCGCGAATTCACGATGAAGGACGCCTATTCGTTCGACCGTGACGTCGAGGGCCTGAAGGTCTCGTACCAGAAGATGTACGACGCCTACCAGCGCATTTTCACGCGTTTCGGCCTGGAATTCCGCGCCGTGGCGGCCGATAACGGCGCCATCGGCGGCTCCGGCTCGCACGAATTCCACGTGATCGCCGACACCGGCGAAGACGCCATCGTCTATTGCCCCACGTCGGATTACGCCGCCAACATGGAAGCCGCCGAGGCGCTGCCGCTCACGGCCCAGCGCGCCGCGCCGGCCGAGGCCCTGGCCAAAACGTCCACGCCGGGCAAGGCCAAGTGCGAGCACGTGGCCGAATTCCTGGGCATGCCGCTGGACCGCACGGTCAAGTCCATCGTGCTGGCCACCGATGGCGATGCCGGCGCGCAGATCTGGCTGCTGCTGATCCGTGGCGACCACGAACTGAACGAGGTCAAGGCGTCGAAGGTGCCGGGCCTGGCCGAATTCCGATTTGCCACCGAGACCGAGATTGTCGATGCGTTTGGCTCGCCCCCGGGCTACCTGGGCCCGATCGGCACGAAGAAGCCCGTCAAGGTGGTGGCTGACCGCACCGTGGCCAACATGGCCGATTTCTGCTGCGGCGCCAACGAGCGCGACTACCACTACACCGGCGTGAACTGGGGCCGCGACCTGCCCGAGCCGGTGGTGGCGGACCTGCGCAACGTGGTGGCCGGCGACGCGTCGCCGGACGGCAAGGGCACGCTGGAAATCTGCCGCGGCATCGAGGTGGGCCACGTTTTCATGCTGGGTACCCGCTATTCGGAGTCGATGAATGCCGTGTTCCTGGACGAAACCGGCAAGAACCAGCCGATGCAGATGGGTTGCTATGGCATTGGCGTCACCCGGATCCTGGGCGCGGCCATCGAGCAGAACTATGACGAGCGCGGCATCATCTGGCCGGCGTCGATTGCCCCGTTCGCGGTGGTGGTGTGCCCGGTCGGCTATGACCGCAACGAAGCCGTGAAGGCCGAGGCCGACCGCATCCATGCCGAACTGCTGGCAGCCGGCGTGGACGTGATCCTGGACGACCGCGGCGAGCGCCCGGGCGTGATGTTTGCCGATTGGGAACTGATCGGCGTGCCGCATCGCGTGGTGGTGGGCGACCGTGGCCTCAAGGAAGGCAAGGTCGAATACCAGGGCCGCCGCGATGCACAGGCTACTCCCGTAGCCGTGACCGACGTGGTGGCGCACGTGCGCCACCTGCTCGCCAGCTAAGCGACGGTCGACGTCATGCGCGCCGCTGGCCTGCCGATGTCCCGCCGCTGGGCTGCCGCCCTGGCCGCCGGCGTGTTATGTGCCGCATTATCCACGGCAGCCCGGGCCGGGGCACAAAAGGAAGAGGCGCTGGCCGATTCCGTGCGGGGCGCGCTGGCGGCGGCGATTGCCGATAACCGGCCGGTGCGGCCGACGTTCGCGTCGGGCGGCGAGAAGCTCGGCTATCTGAAATGGCTGGGCGAGATGTCGCGCCGGCTGGAATCGAAGCTGCCCGACCCGCAGACGCGGGTCGAACTGATCGAGACCGTCTATTACGAGGCCAAGCGCGCCGGGCTGGAGCCGTCGCTGGTGCTGGGCCTGGTGCAGGTGGAAAGCGGCTTCCGCAAGTACGCCATCAGTTCGGCCGATGCGCGTGGGCTGATGCAGGTGATGCCGTTCTGGGTACGCTCGATCGGCGACGGTGACACCCGCAAGCTGTTCCACCTGCAGAGCAACCTGCGTTACGGGTGCACCATCCTGCGCCACTATCTGGATCGCGAGAACGGCGACCTGTTCCTGGCGCTGGGCCGGTACAACGGCAGCCGTGGCCGTCCCGAGTATCCGAATGCGGTGCTGGGGGCCTGGAAACGCTGGCAGTATTCCGAGGCCACGGTCACGATTGCTGGCGACCCGGACGGCGCGGCCCCGGCGGCCACGGCGCCGGCACGCCGCACGCTGCCGCCCGAATCGCCCGCGCGCAACCCGTTCTCGCCCCAGCGGCTGTCCAATCCGTCATGACACGTGAGTCCCGCGCAGGGTATTGCGCCACGTCTCCCGAGCTCGAACTATGGCTGGCACGCCATATCGAGCAGGGCTTCGATGCCGAATCGCTGGTGCTGTCGATGCTGCGGTCGGGCTACGACGCCACGTTTGCCCGCGATACCGTCAATGGCGCGCTGGGCCATCGCCCGCCCGCCCGGCAGGTGCCGGCGCCCGCGCCGGGGGTGACGCGCGCGGCGGTGCAGCCTGCGGGGGCTGCGGCCACGGCGGCAACCAAGGCGGCAGAGGCGGCGGAAGCAGCCATGCCGGCCGCCGGCCGCAACGCGTTTCGCCACGAAGGGCGCGAGGTGCCTATCCTGTTTGCGCTGGAGGCGCCGCGCATCCTGCTGTTGCAGAATCTGCTCGACGGTACCGAATGTGATGCGTTGATCACGCTGGCGCGCGACCGCCTGCAGCGTTCGCCCGTGGTCAATCCCGACACCGGCGACGAAAACCTGATCGACGCCCGCACCAGCATGGGGGCGATGTTCCAGGTGGGCGAGCATGCGCTGATCCAGCGGATCGAGGCGCGCATTGCCGCCATCACCGGCTTGCCGGTCGAGCACGGCGAAGGCCTGCAAATCCTCAACTACAAGCCCGGCGGCGAGTATCAGCCGCATTTCGATTTCTTCAACCCGCAGCGCCCCGGCGAAGCGCGCCAGTTGCGCGTGGGCGGCCAGCGCGTGGCCACGCTGGTGATCTACCTGAACAGCCCGCCGGCCGGTGGCGCCACGGCGTTTCCGCGTCTTGGGCTCGAAGTGGCGCCGGTCAAGGGCAACGCGGTGTTGTTCCATTACAAGCAGCCCGACGGCACGCTCGACGACCGTACGTTGCATGCCGGCCTGCCCGTGGAATCGGGCGAAAAGTGGATCGCCACCAAATGGCTGCGCGAGCAACCGTATCGCAGCCGGGGCTGAGCCGCGTCTGGTTCGACCCGGCGCTGCCGGTCGTCGAAAGCCGGCGCGCCTGCGATAGCCGGGCCGCTTATCTGCCACACACGCATCCCACGCTGTCGGTAGGTGCCGTCGATGGCGGCGCCAGTGTCTTCAGTCATGACCTGCGCGGTGCGCGCCACGACACCCGGCTGGCCCCGGGCGCAGTGGTGTGGGTGCCCGCCGGCTGCGTGCATGCCTGCAACCCGGTGCCCGACGGGCGCTGGAGCTACCAGATGATCCACGTCGATGCGGCATGGGCCGATGCGGTGCTCGACGAAGCGGGCAGGGCCCGGGTACGCCGGGTGCACGTCAGCGCAGACGCCGAGTCCTACGCACTGGTCTGCGCGCTGAACGCCACGCTGTTTTCGGAGGTCGACCTGGTGGAAAAGGAGGCGGCCCTGGTGGCGTTCGTGGGAGATATGCAAGGCTGGCTCGGGCAGCCTCGCCAGCGGCACGGCGTGCCCGACGATGGCCCGCCAGCCGATGGCCGGCTCGATCGCGTCACCGCGCTGCTGCACGACCGCCATGGCGACGCACTGCCGCTGGCCGAACTGGCCGTGGTGGCGGGCATGAGCCGCTACCAGTTGATCCGCCATTTCCGGGCCCGGTTCGGCATGACGCCACATGCGTTCCAGATCGACATCCGCATTCAGCACGCGCGCCGGCTGCTGCGTCGCGGCGATGCGCCGGCCGACGTGGCCCAGCAGCTCGGGTTTGCCGACCAGAGCCACTTCCATCGCGCGTTCCGCCAGCGGGTGGCACTGACGCCGCGCGCGTATCAGCGGGCCGGTTAGCCGGCGAGCGGCCTTTCAGGCGGCCTGCCGTCTTTCCGCGCGCCCGCGCAATTTTCTTCAATCCTTGCCGCGCCGATCCAGCCAGACTGCCGCCTTTGCAGGTGCATACCGGCTGGGAGGCGAGGATGGCATTCGATCAGGCATCGTGGCAGCAGTTTGCGATGGTGGCCGGCGCGCACGGGTTGGCGCTGCTGAGTCCAGGGCCCGATTTCTTTCTGGTGTTGCGTGCGTCGATGGTCGATGGCGTGCGCAGCGCCACCGGCGTGTGCCTGGGCATCGCGCTGGGCAACGGCGTCTATATTGTGCTGGCGCTCGCCGGTCTGGCCGCCACGGCTGGCATGCATGGCCTGTTCGGCGCGCTGCAGTGGGCCGGTTGCGCCTATCTGGGGTGGATGGGATGGAAATTCCTGCGCGCGCGCGGCGCCGTGCGGCTGCCGTCCGGCCCTGGCGATGCCGCCGATGCCCTGGGGGCGTCGGGCGGAATGACCGGGCCCGCCTATCTGGCGCAGGTCGGCACAGGGTTTCTGTCGGCAGTCCTCAATCCGAAGAACGGACTGTTCTACGCCAGCCTGTTTGCGGTGCTGGCGGGGCAGTCTACGCCGCTGGCCACCCAGGCGGCCTATGGGGTGTGGATGCTCGGGGCGGTCCTGCTGTGGGACATCGCCGTGGCGGCCGCTGTGCGCCACCCGGCCGTGATGCGGCGCTTTGTCCGGTCGGTGCGCACCGTGGAGCGGGCGACCGGCGTCGTGCTGTGGGGCATGGCCGTGGCGGTCGCGATCCATGCCGCCGGACGGTAGCCCACAGGCGTGACCAATGCCGTACCGGCAGCTTTCGCCCCAACTGTATCGGTACTGTACTTAGCAGTGTCCTTAGACTGAGCGCCTGTTTTCGATTTTCTGGAGCGCCGTCATGGCTCTGACCCTGCCCCCCGAATTTGCCGCCAGTACCGGCGCGTTGATGGCCTACAGCGCCTTCGTGCTGGTTTCGTCGATCACCCCGGGCCCGAACAACACGATGCTGTTGGCCTCGGGTGTGAACTTCGGCCTGCGCCGTACGGTGCCGCACCTGCTCGGCATCTGCATCGGCATGGTGGTCATGATGGTCATCGTGGGGCTGGGCCTGGGCTCGGTGTTCACGGCGATTCCGTGGACGTGGAGCGTGCTGCGCGTCGCCGCTACCGCCTACCTGGTCTGGCTGGCGTGGAAGCTGGCCACGGCGGGCGGGCTGCAGGACCGCGAGGTGGCGCAGCCGATGACCTTCCTGCGCGCGGCGGCGTTCCAGTGGGTGAATCCGAAAGCCTGGGTGATGGCGGTGGGCGCCTGCAGCGCCTATGTGCTGCATCCGAACCTGTGGACCAACGCGGCCCTGATGGCGGTGCTGTGCGGAGTGGTGAACCTGCCCAGCATCACGACGTGGGCGGTGTTCGGCGCGGCATTGCGCCGCTGGCTGGCAAATCCGCGCGTGCTGCGCGTATTCAATGTGACGATGGCGATACTTTTACTGGCATCGCTCTGGCCCATCCTGGGCGCCCACCCGCGCGGGGCGTAGCGCCAGGACGGCGACCCGTGCGGTTCAGACCAGGGCGCGGATGGCCCCAAGGTTGCGCCAGTAGCCCTTGACGTCCATGCCGCAGCCGAACACATAGCGGTCGGGCACCTGGAAGCCGCAGAAGTCTGGGTGCATCGGCTTGAGCTTGGTCAGCGTCTTTTCGCACAGCACGGCGGCGTGGAATTCCCTGGCGCCCATGTCCATGATGCGCTGGCGGATGGCCGCCATGGTCTCGCCTTCGTCGAGGATGTCGTCGAGCACCAGCACCACGCGATCCTTGACCGATTCGCGCGGCGCCACGCGCCATTGCATCTCGCCGCCCACCGTCTTGTTGTTGTAGCGCGACAGGTGGATGTAGTCGAATTCCAGCGGGAACTGCAGCTTGGGCAGCAGCATGCCCGTGAACACCACGGCGCCGCCCATCACGGACAGCACCAGCGGGAAGTCGTTGCCCATCTTGTCGGTAATCTCGCTGGCCATGCGGTCCAGCGAGTCCTGCACCTCCTGGGCGCTGACGATTTCCTCGGAGCTGGCCCAGAGTTCGCGGGCCTGATCGGCGGTCATCATGATCGGTGTCCTGTTACTTGTCTTTTGCGGGAATCAGGGTAGGGGGCGGGTCAGCGGTTGAAGAGGCCCTTCATGCCGCCCTTCATGGCACCCATCTGGCGCATCATCTTCATCATGCCGCCGCCCTTGAGCTTCTTCATCATGCCCTGCATCTGGTCGAACTGGTTCAGCAGGCGGTTCACTTCCTGCACCGGCACGCCGGCGCCCGCCGCGATGCGGCGCTTGCGGCTGGCCTTGATCAGTTCCGGCTTGGCGCGTTCGGCGGCGGTCATGCTGTTGATGATGCCCTCCATGCGGCGCACCTGCTTTTCGGCCTGGTCCATGTTGGCGCCCTGCGCCTGCTGCGCAAACTGGGCCGGCAGCTTGTCGACCAGGCTGCCCAGGCCGCCCATCTTCTTCATCTGGCCGATCTGTGCCTTGAAGTCTTCGAGGTCGAAACCGCCCGTCTTCTTGATCTTCTTGGCCAGCTTCTCGGCCGCTTCCATGTCCACGCCGCGCTGGGCTTCCTCCACCAGCGCGAGGATGTCGCCCATGCCCAGAATGCGCTGGGCCATGCGGTCAGGATAGAAGGGCTCCAGGCCGTCGAGCTTTTCGGCCACGCCGACGAACTTGATCGGCCGGCCGGTGATGTGACGGACGGACAACGCGGCACCACCCCGGGCGTCGCCGTCCAGCTTGGTCAGCACCACGCCGGTCAGCGGCAGGGCGTCGTTGAACGCCTTGGCCGTGTTCACGGCGTCCTGGCCGAGCATGGCGTCGACCACGAACAGTGTCTCGGCGGGCTTCAGTTCGGCGTGCAGGGCGGCGATTTCCTGCATCATCGCCTCGTCGATACCAAGCCGGCCGGCCGTATCGACGATCAGCACGTCGTGGTAGTGCTTGCGGGCCCAGTCCAGCGCCGCACGGGCGATGTCCACCGGCTTCTGGTCGGGCTGCGACGGGAAGAAGTCCGCGCCCACCTGTTCGGACACGGTCTTGAGCTGCGCGATGGCGGCGGGGCGATACACGTCGCACGACACCGTCAGCACTTTCTTTTTCTTGTTTTCCTTGAGCCACTTGGCCAGCTTGCCGGATGTCGTGGTCTTGCCCGCACCCTGCAGGCCCGCCATCAGGATCACGGCGGGCGGCTGGACGTTCAGGTTCAGCTCGGTAATCTTCGGGTCGGCAATGGCGTCGTCACCGCCGATGATCGCGGTCAGCTCGCGCTGCACCACGCCGACCAGGGCCTGTCCTGGCGTCAGGCTGGTGACCACGTCCTCGCCAAGCGCCTTTTCCTTGACGCGGGCGATGAAGTCACGCACGACCGGCAGCGCCACGTCGGCTTCGAGCATGGCAAGGCGCACTTCGCGCAGCATCTCGGCGGTGTTGGCCTCGGTCAGTCGGGCCTCGCCGCGCATGGTCTTGACGACCCGCGCCAGGCGTTGTGTGAGGTTATCCAGCATGGCAGAAAAGGGGAGGAAATCGGCTTAGATGCGGGGCGCAGCCGGCTCGGGGCAAGAGGGTGTGGCGGGAATCCCATCGCCAGAACCACCCGTGATGGCACTAAGGTAAACTGCGCAAATGGCCATTGTACTGTATGCCTTGACGGCAATTCTCTACTGCGGCCTGGCCTTTCACGGCTGGGCGACGCGCAACCCGCAACTGGCGGCAGCCGGCGGGGCGACGGTCGGGCCATCCGGGCGTCCAGGCGGCGGCGCCACGGCGGTGCTGATGCCATCGCCCACGCCCCACGGCGGGCGCATCGACGGCCAGCCGGCCTGGTGGCATGGGCTGGTGCTGGCCGCGCTGGTCAGCCACGGCGTGCTGCTGCACGAAACCATTTTCCCGGCCGACCACATGATGTTCGGCTTCGCCTTCGCGCTGTCGGCCATGCTCTGGCTGGGCGTGGGTATCTACTGGATCGAGAGTTTCTTCTTCTCGCTGGCCGGGCTGGGGCTGATCGTGTTCCCGGTGGCGATGCTGGCCAGCCTGATGCCGCTCGCGTTTCCGGGGGCGCAGATCCTGGGCTACGCGGCGCGGCCGCTGTTCAAGCTGCATTTCGTGATCGCCAACGTGGCCTACGGGCTGTTCACGCTGGCTGCCTTTCATGCCTTCCTGATGCTGCTGGCAGAGCGCCGCCTGCATGGCTTTACCCGCCCGGCGGCGGGCGAGGCGGCGTCCGGGCAGTGGCTGGGCCGCTGGCTGGACCTGCTGCCGCCGCTGCTGACGCTCGAAAAGCTGCTGTTCCGCCTGATCTCGGCCGGCTTCGTGCTGCTGACGCTGACCATCGCGTCGGGCTTCCTGTTCTCGGAGCAGCTGTTCGCCCGCGCATTCCGGGTGGATCACAAGACCGTCTTCGCGATCATCTCCTGGCTGATGTTCGGCGGCATCCTGATCGGCCGGCACTTCCGGGGCTGGCGTGGCCGCACGGCGCTGCGCTGGGTCATCGCGTCGTTCGGCATCCTGCTGCTGGCCTATGTGGGCAGCCGCTTCGTGATCGAAGTGGTGCTGCACCGGATCACCTGACCGGACCCATCGTCCTTTCTCCAGGCCAACCCGTTCCCGTATTTCCGATCCATGGCAAGAATCTTCATCCTGCTGGCTGTCGTGCTGGGCGTCCTCTGGTGGCTGCGCCAGCGTGCCAGCGCACACCAGGCATCCGATGGGGGACGGCGCGACGCCGCCGCCGGCCGCGAACCGGCGAGCCCGGAGGCCGCTCAGCCGATGGTGCAATGTGCGCAATGCGGCGTGCACCTGCCGCGCACTGACGCCATTGCCTGGCAGGGGCAGCACTACTGCCGGCGCAGCCACCTGCCCGATTCGGCCGGCGAGGGCGGGGCATGAAGCGGCGGGCGTCGGTCTGGTCCCGGTTGAGCGGCTGGCATACGCTGTCCGATCTCTGGCGCCAGCCCGAGCCGCCCGACTTCCACTGGCGCCTGCTGCGCTACTTCTGCTGGACCCGCGCCACCGTGGCCGTGCTGCTGCTGGGCTACGCCTGGCTGCCGCTGGAGCGTGGCGGTGCCGGCGTGGCCGTGGCGGACCTGGCGGCCAGTGCGCGCACGGCCGCCGCGATTCCCGTGGTGGTGCCATACCTGTGCATCGGACTGGCCACGCTGCTGGGCACGTTATGGCGGCGCCATTTCCATGTGCGGGTGCGCGCGCAGGTCATCGTCGACCTGGCGCTGCTGGCTGCCATCTATTTGGTGCTGGGCCGCAGCGGCAATCACGGCGAGGGGCTGGCGATGATTTTCCTGCTGCCCGCGCTGGAGGCCGGGGCGCTGACCAGCCTGATGTTCGCGCTGCTGACCGCCGCGGTGTCGGCCATGCTGGTGATGGCCAATCCGTTCGTCCAGACGTTGCTGGTGCGCCAGGCCGACGCCAACCTGCTGGGCTCGGGCCTGTTCGGGCTGGTGTTCATGATCGCCGCGCTGCTGATGTACATGCTGGCGAACCGCCAGCTCGCGCAGGAACAGCTGGCGCTGGCGCGCGAGCAGGAACTGCGCATGCAGCAGCTGGTGAACCGGCTGATGGTGAACGACATGCAGGACGGCGTGATGCTGGTGCGCGCCCACGGCGCGGTGGTGGCCGCCAACCCGGCGGCGTTCGTGCTGCTGGGCGTGCAGCCGCACGAGCGGGTCAGGCAGGGCCAGGTGCGCGCGGGCGAGCGCGACAACGTGCTGTTCGACCTGCGCCGCATCCCGCGCCTGCAGCCGTTGATGGAGATGCTGCGCGACTGGATCCAGCGCAAGGACGACGTGCCGCGCATCCTGCAGCTTCTGCCGCTGCCGTCGCGCCCGACGGCCAGCCGGACGCCGATGCTGCACACCCGGCTGCGCCTGCGCTTCGTGCTGCCGGGCCTGGCCGGGCTGCGGGCCACGCTGAACGGTGTGTCGTCGCTGGGGGGCGATACCACGGGCCTGCACGACATGTCGGCCGAAGGCGCGGCACGGCTGCGTCTGGCGATTGCCCAGAACGAGGCCATGGCCTGGAGCCCGGAAGACGAGACGCTGCTGCGCAGCGAGATGCGCGACACGGTGCTGGTCCATATCGAAAGCTGGGAGCGGATCGCCGAGCAGGTGCAGCAGGAAAAACTGGCGGCCATGGGCCGGCTGGTGGCCAGCGTGGCGCACCAGATCCGCAATCCGCTGGCTGCCATCAGCCAGGCCAACGAGCTGCTGGCCGATTCGGGCGGCGGCGAGGGTTCCGCCATCGATGCCCGGCTGCTGCGCATCATCAGCGACAACGTGCGCCGGCTGGACCAGGTGGTGTCCGACGTGCTGCAGTTGTCGCGCCGCCCCAAGGCCGGCCATAGCGCGGTGGATCTGGGGCAGGCGCTGCCCGAGATCGTCGATCGCTGGCGGCTGGAGATGCGCTCGCGCGCCGGCGCCCGCGCCGAGGTCAATCCCAATGCGGTGCGCGTGGCCGTGGACCTGCAGGGGCCGGTGATCTTCGATGCCTCGCAGCTGCAACAGGTGCTGGGCAACCTGCTCGACAACGCCTGGCGCTACTGCAGCCGGCTGCCGGGATCGATCCGGCTGCTGGCCCACGCGCTGGACCAACACCACGCCGAACTGATCGTCTGGAACGATGGGGCCGAGGTCACGCGCGAGCAGCAGCGCAGTCTGTTCGAGCCGTTCTTCACCAGCAATCCGCAGGGTACCGGGCTGGGCCTGTTCATGGCGCGCGAACTCTGCGGGGCGAACGACGCCCAGGTGCGATACGGGGCGATCGTGCTCGACGCGTTGCTGGATCGCACCGGCATGCTGGCGGGCGGGGCTCGCGATACACTGCCGGCCAAGGCATTCGTGCTGACGATGCGCATCGAGACCCCCGACGTGGTCGATGCGGCCATCGCCGGCTAGTTCGCATCGCCACAACAACAACCGGACATCCCTTCGTCATGCCACCCAGACCGCCCGCCCCCGCCCCGATTCTCGTCATCGACGACGAGGCCGACCTGCGCGAGCTGCTGGACATTTCGCTGCGCCGCATGGGCCATGACGTGGTGATGGCCGGTTCGCTGGCCGAGGCGCGCCTGCGCCTGGCCGAGCGCCGCTACAGCCTGGTGCTGACCGACATGCGCCTGGGCGACGGGCTGGGCATCGACATCGTGCGCCAGCTGTCGGCGTCGCCCGAGCGGACGCCGGTGGCGGTGATCACGGCCTATGGCAGCGCCGACAACGCCGTGGATGCGCTGAAGGCGGGCGCATTCGACTACATCGCCAAGCCGGTTTCGCTGGAACAACTGCGCACGCTGATCCTGAACGCGCTGGGGCGGCAACACCGCGCGCCGGCCGATGGCGGCAGCCCGGCGGAGTCGTCGGAACTGGCCGACCGCGCGGCGCAGCTGCTGCCCGGCGTGTCGGCGGCCGTCAGCGAGGTGCGGCGCTCGCTGTCGCGGCTGGCGCGCAGCATGGCGCCCGTGGTGATCAGCGGAGAGTCCGGCAGCGGCAAGGAGCGCGCCGCGCGCGCCATCCACGCCATCAGCGCCCGGTCGGCGCACCCGTTCGTGGCCGTGAACTGTGGCGCGATCCCCGAAACGCTGATGGAGTCGGAGTTCTTCGGCTACGTGAAGGGCGCCTTCACGGGCGCCGACGCCGAGCGCGGGGGCTTCTTCCAGGCCGCCCATGGCGGCACGCTGATGCTGGACGAGGTGGCCGACCTGCCGCTGGCCATGCAGGTCAAGCTGCTGCGCGCGCTGCAGGAACGCCGCGTGCGCAAGATCGGCGCCAGCAAGGAAGACAGCGTGGACGTGCGCGTGATGTGCGCGAGCCACAAGGATCTGGCCGCGATGGTGGCGGCCGGCCTGTTCCGGCAGGACTTGTACTACCGGCTCAACGTGCTGGAACTGCGCATGCCGACGCTGCGCGAGCGCAGCGAGGACGTGCCCGTGCTGGCGCATGCCATCCTGGAGCACCTGGCCACGCGTTATGGCGACGCCCATCCCAAGCGGCTGTCGCGCGCCGCGCTGGAGCGCCTGGCGGCGTATCCGTTCCCGGGCAACGTGCGGGAACTGGAAAACCTGCTGGAGCGCGCCTACGCGTTTGCGGAGACCGACGAGATCGCCGTGGCCGATCTGGGGCCGCTCGACGCTGGCATGGAGCGCGCCAGCCTGTTGCAGGCGGGCATGCCGCCGATGCCTGCCGTCGCGCCCGCGCCGGCGCCGGCCGGCTATCACGCCTGGGGCAGTTCGACGACCTGGCCGGCCACCGGCGCAGCGCCATCGATGGGCGGTCTTTCCGAACGGGCGCCCGAACCCGGCGTGGATGCTGGCGAAGCCGGGCAGGGCGGCGACGGTGCGGCGACCGACCCGCTGGGCGCGGCGCTGGCCGACATCGAATTCCCGATCGACCTGCCCGCGCGGCTCGAAGCCGTGGAGCGCGCGCTGATCTTGCGAGCGCTGCGCCAGACCGGCTTCAACCGCACGGCTGCCGCGCCGCTGCTGGGCCTGAACTTCCGCCAGTTGCGCTACCGCATCCAGCAACTGGGCATTCGCGACGAGCGCGATGGCCGGGATGGCCGCGACCCCGCTGACGATGGCGAACCGCTGGCCGAGGGCGAGGGACGCGATGTCTGACGCGGCTGCCGGCGCCCGCGACTTCAGGCCCGACGCGCAAGGCTGGGTGCCCGCCGCCCGCCGCGTGCCGTCGCCGAATTTCGACGCCCGGCCCGACGGCGTGCCGCTGGACGTGGTGGTCATCCACAACATCAGCCTGCCGCCCGGCCAGTTCGGCACCGGTGACATCGAGGCGTTCTTCCAGAACCGGCTCGATGCGTCGCGCCATCCGTTCTTCGAGACCATCCGCGATGTGCGTGTGTCGGCCCACTTCCTGATCGCCCGTGACGGCGAACTGGTGCAGTTCGTGGCCTGCACGCAGCGCGCGTGGCATGCGGGGCAATCCGAATACTGCGGACGGCCACGCTGCAACGACTTCTCGATCGGCATCGAGATCGAGGGCGCCGACGACCAGCCGTTCACGCTGGTCCAGTACGACACCGCCGCCGCGCTGGTGGCCGGGCTGCGTGCCGCGTACGCGATCCAGGGCGTGGCGGGGCACAGCGACATTGCCCCTGGGCGCAAGACCGATCCGGGGCCGCATTTCGACTGGGACCGCTTCGTCAGGCTGGCGGGCCTGCCTGCCGCGCTGCTGCCCTATCGCCCGCAATCGGGGGATCGATAGATCGATGGGGTCGGCCGTATCGGCACGGCCGGGCGAATCTGTGTAGGGATATTCACTGTGTTGCACAAACGCCGCAAACGCCCCGTGGCATCAAAACGGGGAATGTGGCGCCGGCAAAACCTCACGCACCGTAGGGTGTCATCGCGATGAAAATTCCCTGTGCAGTTGCGTGTACGCCGCTTCATTTCGGCGCAAGGGCGGCTACAATCGCGCCCCCGGCGGTCGCGGGCGCGCCCCATCCTGGGTCACCTATCGGTGATCCATTCCCATTAAAAAATTTTCAGGATTTTGTGCGCCACCGAACGTGACGCCGCCAAGCCTTGAGGCAGCGCGCTTTGCGGGAATGTGGCGCCGCCGCACCGGGCGGCCAAGACCCCAGACCGCACTTGTCAAGACTGGTCATGTGGCCTCTTTTCACTATACTTAGGCCCAGTTTCGAACGGCACCACAACATCTAGTGGTGCTACCGGGGAACCGGCCGCAGGTGCAGCAATCGTCGCAGCAAGATGCGAGATTCACTGCACAGGGATTGGCGGGCCGGAGCAGTACCGAAAGTCCCTAGCAAAGTGTCCGCACAAGCAGTTTGGTTCGCATCTGGCATCGCCTGAATCAAGTGACTTATATAGCGCATTTTGCTAGGGACTTTGTCGTCTCAGTACAAGAACAGAAGTATTCATTTCAGGGTTAATACCGGAGTTACCTCATGCAAACGGCCCAAAACGAACAACAAACCACCGGCGTGACTGGCGCAACCGGCATCGGTGGCGCAGCAGCCGGTAGCTCGCAGCAGAGCCCTGCCGCTGCAGGTGTGTCGTACCAGGATTACAAGCTGATCCGCCGCAACGGCGCAGTGGTGGCGTTCGAGCCGAACAAGATTGCCGTGGCCGTGACCAAGGCCTTCCTGGCCGTCAACGGTGGCCAGGGCGCGGCATCGGCCCGCGTGCGCGAGCTGGTGGAACAACTGACGCAGTCCGTGGTGCGCGCGCTGGTGCGCAGCCGCCCGAATGGCGGCACCTTCCATATCGAGGACGTGCAGGACCACGTGGAACTGGCGCTGATGCGCTCGGGCGAGCATGAGGTGGCCCGTGCCTATGTGCTGTACCGCGAAAAGCGCACGCAGGAGCGCGCCCAGGCCAACGCACAGGCCGTGGCCCGCGTGCAGGAATCGGGTGCGTCGTTCAACGTGACGGACAACGGCGTCACGCGTCCGCTGGACCTGGCGGCGCTGCACGCGCTGATCGACAACGCCTGCAGCGGCCTGGGCAATGCCGTCAGCGCCGAGCCGATCCTGAAGGAAACGCTCAAGAACCTGTACGACGGCGTGCCGATGACGCAGGTCTACGACTCGGCCATCCTGGCCGCGCGTACGCTGATCGAGAAGGACCCGGCCTACAGCCAGGTGACCGCCCGCATCCTGCTGCACACGATCCGCAAGGAAATCCTGGGCGCCGAAGTGACCCAGGCCGAAATGTCGACGAAGTACGCCGAGTACTTCCCGAAGTTCATCGCCCGCGGCATCGAAGCTGAACTGCTCGACGAAAAGCTGGCCACGTACGACCTGGCCCGGCTGGGTGCCGCGCTGGACGCCTCGCGCGACTTCCAGTTCAACTACCTGGGCCTGCAGACGCTGTACGACCGCTACTTCCTGCACGTGGATGAAGTGCGCATCGAAATGCCGCAGGCATTCTTCATGCGCGTGGCCATGGGCCTGGCGCTGGAAGAAAAGGATCGCGAAGCCCGCGCCATCGAGTTCTACCAGCTGCTGTCGTCGTTCGACTTCATGTCGTCCACGCCCACGCTGTTCAACTCGGGCACGCGCCGCTCGCAGCTGTCGTCGTGCTACCTGACCACGGTGTCGGACGACCTGGAAGGCATCTACGAAGCCCTGAAGGAAAACGCGCTGCTGTCGAAGTTCGCCGGCGGCCTGGGCAACGACTGGACCAACGTGCGCGCGCTGGGCTCGCACATCAAGGGCACCAACGGCAAGTCGCAGGGCGTGGTGCCGTTCCTGAAGGTGGTCAACGACACGGCCGTGGCCGTGAACCAGGGCGGCAAGCGCAAGGGCGCGGTCTGCGCCTACCTGGAAACGTGGCACCTGGACATCGAGGAATTCCTGGAACTGCGCAAGAACACCGGCGACGACCGCCGCCGCACGCACGACATGAACACGGCCAACTGGATTCCGGACCTGTTCATGAAGCGCGTGATGGAAAACGGCGAATGGACGCTGTTCTCGCCGGCCACCTGCCCGGACCTGCACGACAAGGTCGGCAAGGCCTTCGAGCAGGCTTACCTGGGCTACGAAGCCAAGGCTGCCAACGGCGAACTGAAGCTGTTCAAGAAAGTGCCGGCCATGCAGCTGTGGCGGAAGATGCTGGGCATGCTGTTCGAGACCGGCCATCCGTGGATCACGTTCAAGGACCCGTGCAACATCCGCAGCCCGCAGCAGCACGTGGGTGTGGTGCATAGCTCGAACCTGTGCACGGAAATCACGCTGAACACGAACGAAAGCGAAATCGCCGTGTGCAACCTGGGTTCGGTGAACCTGGTGGCCCACCTGAAGCAGCAGGCCGACGGCACGCACGTGCTGGACCACGCCAAGCTGCAGAAGACGATCCGCACCGCGATGCGCATGCTCGACAACGTGGTCGACATCAACTACTACGCGGTGGAGAAGGCGCGCAATTCGAACCTGCGCCACCGTCCGGTGGGCATGGGCATCATGGGCTTCCAGGACTGCCTGCACGTGCTGCGCACGCCGTACGCCAGCGACGCCGCGGTGAAGTTCGCCGATACGTCGATGGAAGCGGTCTGCTACTACGCCTACCAGGCTTCGACCGAGCTGGCCGAAGAGCGCGGCCGCTACAGCACCTATGAAGGTTCGCTGTGGGACCGTGGCATCCTGCCGCAGGACTCGCTGAAGCTGCTGGCCGAAGAGCGTGGCGGCTACCTGGACGTGGACCTGTCGTCGACGATGGACTGGGACAGCCTGCGCGCCCGCATCAAGCAGCACGGCATGCGCAATTCGAACTGCATCGCGATCGCCCCGACCGCGACCATTTCGAACATCATCGGCGTGTCCGCCTGCACCGAGCCGACGTTCCAGAACCTGTACGTGAAGTCGAACCTGTCGGGCGAATTCACGGTGGTGAACGACTACCTGGTGCGCGACCTGAAGGACCGCGGCCTGTGGGACGAAGTGATGGTTGCCGACCTGAAGTACTTCGACGGTTCGCTGGCCCGCATCGACCGCATCCCGCAAGACCTGCGCGACATCTACGCCACGGCCTTCGAAGTGGAGCCGACCTGGCTGGTGGAGGCCGCAAGCCGCCGCCAGAAGTGGATCGACCAGGCCCAGTCGCTGAACATCTACATGGCCGGCGCATCGGGCAAGAAGCTGGACGACACGTACAAGCTGGCCTGGCTGCGTGGCCTGAAGACCACGTACTACCTGCGCACGATGGCCGCCACGCACGTGGAGAAGTCCACCGTGACGCGCGGTTCGCTGAACGCGGTGTCGTCGGGCGCGGACGGCCAGTCGGCCATCGACGCGGCCGCCGCCGCGGCCCCGGCCATGCCGGAAGCCGAAGGCGCGGTCTGCCCGATGCGTCCGGGCGACCCCGGCTTCGAAGAGTGCGAAGCCTGCCAGTAACGTCATACCAACCCCCTCGGTTTTCACCCCTCTCCCGCATGCGGGAGAGGGGCCGGGGGAGAGGGCCGGCGCATCCTGACCCGGATGCGTGATGCTGGCCACCAGCCGCCCCTAATCGAATCATCGGAGAACACAACATGCTGAGCTGGGACGACGACGTTCAAGCCACGCCGCAAGCTGCGCCGCAGCCTGCCCTGCAACCCGCCGCGCCGTCCGCCACGCCCGACCAGCAAGGCGTGCTGCCGCCGGCCGCCACCGCGCCGACGGGCATCCTCGGCAACAACCCGAACGCCGCCGCCGCCCAGAGCACGCGCCGCGTGAACGCCGCCGACAAGCGCGTGATCAACGGCGCCACGGACGTGAACCAGCTGGTGCCGTTCAAGTACAAGTGGGCCTGGGAAAAGTACCTGGCCGGCTGCGCCAACCACTGGATGCCGCAGGAAATCAACATGTCGCGCGACATCGCCCTGTGGAAGGACCCGAACGGTCTGACCGAGGACGAGCGCCGCATCATCAAGCGCAACCTGGGCTTCTTCGTGACGGCCGACTCGCTGGCCGCCAACAACATCGTGCTGGGCACCTACCGCCAGATCACGGCGCCGGAATGCCGCCAGTACCTGCTGCGCCAGGCCTTCGAAGAGGCGATCCACACGCACGCGTACCAGTACATCGTGGAATCGCTGGGCCTGAACGAGGCCGAGATCTTCAACGCGTACCATGAAGTGCAGTCGATCCGCGACAAGGACGAGTTCCTGATCCCGTTCATCGACACGCTGACCGATCCGTCGTTCAAGACCGGCACGCCGGAGAACGACCAGAAGCTGCTGAAGAGCCTGATCGTCTTCGCCTGCATCATGGAAGGGCTGTTCTTCTACGTGGGCTTCACGCAGATCCTGGCCATGGGTCGCCAGAACAAGATGACCGGTGCCGCCGAGCAGTACCAGTACATCCTGCGCGACGAATCGCTGCACTGCAACTTCGGCATCGACCTGATCAACCAGATCAAGCTCGAGAACCCGCACCTGTGGACGCCCGAGTTCAAGGCCGAGATCACCGAACTGTTCAAGAAGGCCGTGGATCTGGAATACCGCTACGCCGAGGACACCATGCCGCGCGGCGTGCTGGGTCTGAACGCGCCGATGTTCAAGGGCTACCTGCGCTACATCTGCAACCGCCGTTGCCAGCAGATCGGCCTGGACCAGCTGTTCCCGAACGAGGAAAACCCGTTCCCGTGGATGAGCGAGATGATCGACCTGAAGAAGGAGCGCAACTTCTTCGAAACGCGCGTGATCGAGTACCAGACCGGCGGCGCGTTGTCGTGGGACTGACCGGTTGAAGGGTCGGCTGCACAGCGGTAATTACATGCATTGAACAGTCCACGCAGCCAGGACGGGTGAGGAACGGCCATCGGGTGAGAACCCGGTGGCCGTTTTTCTTTTGGGTGGGGAATGTCCGGTGGGGGCACGAACCGGGCGCGCGCCCGGCATCGATCGCTCAGTCCGCCGTCGCCCCCGACCGTTTCACCACGGCCGACCACTTCTTGATCTCGCTGTCGACGAACTTGCCGGTTTCGGCCGGGGTCATCGGCATTGGCTCGGATCCCCGGTCGGTGATGAACTTGTGCAGGTCGGGCGATTGCAGCGCCTTCACCGTCTCTGCGTTGAGCTGGGTGACGATGGCCGGCGGGGTGCCGGCGGGCGCCATCATCACGGCCCAGCCCAGCGCCTCGAACCCCGGCACGCCCTGTTCGCGCACGGTGGGCACCGATGGCAACTGGGGCACGCGCTTGGCCGTGGTCACCGCAAGCGGCAGCGCCTTGTTGGTCTGGATCAGCGGCATGGCGGCGGTGACCGAGTCCACCATCAGCGGAATCTGGTTGCCCAGGAAGTCGGCCTGGGCCGGGCCGCTGCCCTTGTACGGGATATGGACGATAAAGGTGCCGGTCTGCGCCTTGAGCATCTCGGCGGACAGGTGCTGCGTGCCGCCGATGCCCGCGCTGGCGTAGCTGTACTTGCCCGGCGCGGCCTTGGCCTTGGCAATCAGGTCGCGCAGCGACGTGAACCCCGATTGCGGCGTGGCCAGGAACACCAGCGGCACCGAGAACACGCCCGTCACCGGCGCAAAGTCCTGGCGCGGATCGTAATTGAGCTTCTTGTACAGCGTCTGGTTGATGGCCATGGCGCTGCCGGCCATCACGATCGTGTAGCCGTCGGCCGGGGCCTTGGCGGCCGCTTCCATGCCGATGTTGTCGCCGGCGCCGGCGCGGTTTTCCACGATCACGGGCTGGCCCAGCTGCTTGCCGAGTTTTTCGGCCAGCGCGCGGGCGAAGATGTCGGTGGCCTGCCCGGGCGGGAACGGCACGATGAGCTTGATGGGGCGGTCTGGCCAGGCGGCGTGGGCCGTGCCGGCAGCGGCCAGCAGCAGGGCAGCCAGCGTACGGGCCGCAAAAGCGGGGCTGGCAAAGGGGCGCAACGACTTCAAGGGGGTCTCCTCAACGGGTTTGGATGGCGATGACGTCTTGGTCCGTGGCGTCTTTTTGCTCTTTTGACCCGATTCTACGCGTGCTTCGCTTTCAGAATCGCCTCAAAGACGCTGGGCAAATGGCCGCATACGATCGTTCGTGGATCTCAACCAAGGAGAACGACACGATGCGAGCCGTAGTAGTGCAACAGCTGGGCGAAGTCCCGCGCTTTACCGAATTCCGCGATCCCGAGCCGCGCGCCGGCGAAGTCATGGTGCGCGTCTGCGCGGCGGTGATCCGGCCGGCGGACCTGGCCATCGCGCGCGGGCACCATGCCTGCATGCCGCTGGAATTGCCCTATGTCTGCGGGCGAGACGGCGTTGGCTACCTGGCCGACGGGCGGCGCGTCTATTTCCGCGCGGGCCGCAGTCCGTTTGGTGCGATGGCGGAGTTCGTGCCGGCGCAATGGGTGGTGCCGATCCCCGACCCGGTGGCCTCCGCCGACGCCGCCGCATTGGTCGGGCCGGCGCTGGCGGCGTGGCTGCCGCTGGCGGCGCGTGCGGACCTGGCGCCGGGGGAGACGGTGCTGATCCTGGGGGCGGCCGGGCTGGCGGGGCGCCTGGCCATGCAGGCGGCGCGGCTGCAGGGCGCCGGGCGTGTCATCGTGGCGGCACACCGGATCGACCTGCAGACCATGCCGGGCGCCGATGCGCAGATCGACCTCGGCCAGGCGCCCAGCCTGCTGCAGCATGCGTTTGCCACCCATGCCGCCGATGGCATCGACGTCGTGCTCGATTTTGTCTGGGGCGAGACGCTGGAGCTGCTGCTGTCGGCGCTGGTCCAGGCGGATGGCGTGTCGGCCCTGCCGGCCGACCACGCCACGCGTGTGGTGTCCGTGGTCGATCGCCGGGCGGCCAGCGTCATGCTGGCGCCGATGGCGCTGCGCGATTCACGCGCGGTGCTGATGGGGTGCGGCGCCGCCAGCCATCCACCGGCCGAAGACCTGCGCTTCCTGGTGGAGGATGTCCTGGGCTGCATGCACGCCGGCTACCTGTCGATCGACCCGCCCGGGCAGGTGCCGATGAGCGAAGTGGCGTCCGCCTGGCGCCAGGCGGGCGAGCCGGGCCAGCGCGTGGTGCTGACGCTGGACTGAGCGGGCTGCTCCCACCCTGGCCCGGTGAATGCTCCGACCGGGCGGGGCGTGGGGACGGTCAGGGGAACGGTGGAACGGGGCTCAGGCGGCCTTGCGCAGGTCAGCCGGCATCGCGCCTTCGGCCTTGCGCTCGCCGCCGAGCGCGTCGGTCAGGTCGGCCAGCATGCCCGCGAGTTCGCCGGCCATCAGCGCGAAATCGGCGTCAAAGCGTTCGTTCTCGTCGTGGAGCGTGGCGTCGGCCTGTTCCTTGATCACGTCGAGCGGATTCACGCGCTTGACCGCCAGCGCGTCGGTCAGCACGAACGACACGCGGTCGTTCCAGGTCATGGCCAGCCGCGTGCATCGCTTGCCGGCTTCGATATGGCGCCGCAGGTCCTCGGGGTCGAGCGGATGACGCACGTAGCGCACGGTGGCCTTGGTCTCGCTGCTCGATTGCAGTTCGATTTCCTGATCGACCGTGAAACCGGCCGGGGCGGTGTCGGTGGCCAGCCACTCGGTCATGGCCGCAACCGGCGACAGGTTGACCTGCAGGCCCACCACGGGCAGCCGGTCGATGGCCTTGAACAGCATGCCGCGCACTTCGTCGGCCTTGGCCGTGCCGGCGGCGTCGATGGCCAGCCAGCCGTTGACGGGGTCGATCCATACGCGCGTGTCGCGGCGGATGCTGAAGGCGCGCGGCAGCAGTTCCTCGGTGACCTGCTCCTTCAGTTCCTTCAGCTGCTTGCGGCCCGGCTTGAAGCCTTGCTGCTCCTCGATCTCGGCGGCGCGCGCCTTGGTCACCTGATTGACCACGGTGGCGGGCAGCAGCTTCTTTTCGGTGCGCAGCACCAGCAGCATCTGCTTGTTGACGCAATGCACAAGCTGGTCGTTGTCGCGCGGCGACGCCCAGCCCTGGGTCTGCATTTCCAGGCTGGTGCCCGGATAGAACGCGTGTTTGGCCAGGCAGGCCTCAACATCGTCTGCACTCAGCGTCCACGGGGCGGAGAAACGATGAATCTGGAGATTCTTGAACCACATGAGAATTCGGCCTCGCGTGCGGGTTGGAAAATTGGCAAGGGACGAATTCTAACGGCTTGGCGCGGGGGGTGAAGCGAAGAAAAGCGGCGCCCATGTTACGGAATGCAAGAGTTCCGCAACGTGGGCGCCGTGTGGTACGCAACGGATGGGCGCCGGGCGGGCGCCGGACCCGCCTGTCAGATGTTGAGCTTCGAGATCTTGGTGCCTTCCAGACTCAGGCCGGCCATCAGGCCCGCGTTGGTCATGGCAAAGCCGATGATCGGCTGCTGGGCGGTGTTGGTGTCGATCTGGCCATTGGCACCGATCGTGGCCAGCGCCACCGTGGCGTCGGCGCCAACCTGCCAGCCGCTGCTGCGCACGAACTTGTCGTAGGCTTCCTGGGTCATGAACATCAGGATGAAGGCCTTCGACTGTGCGCCGATCTGCCAGCCGACCGAGCCCGAAATGGCCCGGTAGTAGCCGCGGTCCGCACCGCCGGAACGAAGCACGCCGTCGCCGTACTCGCCGCCGACGATAAAGCCCGCCGACAGCAGTTTCGGGAAGATCAGGATGCCCTTGGCCTTGGCGCCCAGATCCCGCGCGCCGTTGGTCGTGGAATAGAGGCGGTTCAGCGTGTCAGTGGCGCCCGTGTCGATCTCACGGCGTTTGGACGCCGCGTCGCCCGAGTCTTTGGGGCCGGTGAAGCTGCATCCTGCAAGCGACAAGGCGCCCACGGACAGACCGGTGAGGCCGACAACCCCGGCACTGCCGGCGGACAGGAAGGTTCGACGTTTCATTATTTCCTCCAGGAGGGTTCATGTGTTGCAACCGCCTCTAAAGCATAGGCTGGCAAGGCACATCCGCAAATGCGATTTTGTCTGACACGGAGGGGACAGGCCTCTGACATGACTTGGTCATACTTTCTTGCAAATCGGCGGAACTTGTTCCGGAACCGGGCGGATACCATACCGGTCTGTCGAGCATCTATCCGCCAACCGCCCCCATGCCCATGTCATTCCAGAAGTCCAACGTCCAGCCCGATTCCCGTCTGTCGAACCCCCATGCTGCAGTGCAGCGCCCGCGTGGATGGCGGCGTGCCGGCGCGCTGGCCATGCCGCTGGCGGCACTGCTGCTGGCTGCCTGTGCGTCCCAGCCGGCGGTCGAAACGGCCGAAGCCAAGCAGGAATCGGCCCAGATGAACGCCGGCTGGCAGGCCGAGCGCGCCAAATATATGGATTGCGTGCAGGACCGCGCCAGCGACGGCGCCAAGGGCAAGGGCACCTCGAAGGAGGTGGCTGCCGGCGCGATCGACGCGTGCAAGGGCCAGCTGAAGGTCATGCACGACGCCTTCCAGTCGTACCTGTCGGCGCAGATGAGCAGCGCGCACGGCCAGACCAGCGCTCGCCAGGCCGCCGAGCGCGTGACCACGGACACCCGCGAGAAGGCCCGCACCTACCTGACCCGCTACGTGGAAGTGGAACGCTACAAGGCAGGCCAGCACTGAGCGCGGATTCCACCTCGTCCTATTGGCCTGAAACGGCTCCGCGTCATAGCATCGCCAATGGCTGCGCGTGACGCGGCGGCGCGAACAGCGTGTCCAGTTCGGCCAGTTGGCCGGGCGTGAGCGTGATATCGAGCGCGCCCATGTTCTCGCGCAGGCGGTCGCGCTGGCCGGTCTTGGGAATCGCAATGATGTCGTCCGACGCCAGCAGCCAGGCCAGCGCCGCCTGCGCGGGCGTCATGCCATGCTTCGCCGCAAAGCCCTTCAGGCCCGCGTTGCGCAGCAGCCGCGCCTGCTCGATTGGCGAGTAGGCCATCACCGGGACGTTGCGTTCGCGCAACCATGGCAGCAGGTCGAACTCGATGCCGCGCCGGCTCAGGTTGTAGAGCAGCTGGTTCACCGCCACCGCATCGCCCCCCGGGGTGTCCCAGAATTCCTCCATATCGGACAGGTCCAGGTTGCTGACGCCGAAATAACGGATCTTGCCGGCCGCCTGCAGCGCCTGGAATGCCTCGATCGTGTCCTCGAACGGTACGTCGCCGCGCCAGTGCAACAAATACAGGTCCAGATGGTCGGTGCCCAGCCGGCGCAGGCCGCGCTCGCACGCCGCCACCGCGCCCTTGCGGCTGGCGTTGTGCGGATAGACCTTGCTGACCAGGAAGGCGTCGCCGCGGCGGCCCGCCAGGGCCTCGCCGATCAGCGATTCGGACAGGCCTTCGCCATACATCTCGGCGGTATCGACCAGCCGCAGGCCCATGTCCAGGCCCATCTGCAGCGTGGCGATTTCCTCGGCGCGCGTGGCACGGTGGTCGCCGATATTCCAGGTGCCCATACCCAGCGCGGGCACGCGCTCGCCGCCGGGTAGCGTGACTTGTTTCATGCGATGCCTCCGGTATCGGGAAACTTGCCCTACACACTAGTGAACATCGCCACCCGGCACAAGCGCACCGCCCGCACGGCACTTTTTACCTGACTGCAGCAATCGGTGCAGCGCGGGCCGCGCCGGCCATCAGCGGTGCTGGTGCCGGAATTCCTGGGTCTTGCCGCCATAGCCATAGGCGGCCGCGCGCGCGTCGATCACATGGATATAGGACACCTCGTTGACATCGCCGATCAGCTCGGACAGCGCGGCATGCGACTGGCGCAGGTAATCGGCTTTCTCGGCCTTGGTGTTGGTCTCGTCGGTCACGCTGATGTCGAGCTGGAAGGCGTTGCGCCCCTTGTCATGGTCGGACAGCGGCTTGCCGCCAATGAACCACTGCTCGCGCGGGATGAACGTCACGGTGGTGGCAATCACGGGGGCTTCCTTGCCCAGCACGCGCTGGGTCAGTTCACCCACCACGGCCACGGCGCGGCGCGTCAGTTCGGTATCGGGATGGCCGGAAATCTGCAGGGATACGTGGGGCATGACTGGCTCCTTTCGGGTTTGGGTTTCACGTTGCGGCGCGCTTGCCGGTTGGCGTATTGGCGTGCTGCGGTGATGTCATCGTAGGCGTTGCCTTGAAATCGGAAAAGCGGGAATATACGATGCCATCTATCGGAATAGCCGAAACTTCAAATCATGCGCGGATTCGAAACGGACCAGCTCCGAACCTTTGTGGCCGTGGCCGAGAGCGGCAGCCTGTCGGCTGCGGCGCCCCGGCTGTTCCTGTCGCAATCGTCGGTCAGCGAGCAGTTGCGCAAGCTGGAGGAGCGTGCCGGCGTGCCGCTGCTGACGCGCGGCAAGAAGGGCGCGGCGGTGACGCCGGCCGGGGCGCGGCTACTGGACTATGCCCGGCGCATCCTGTCGCTGAACGAACAGGCGCTGGCCGAACTGCGCGGCCAGACGCTCGATGGCGAACTGCGGCTGGCGGTGACCGACTATTTCCGCCCCGGAGAGATTGCCGGCATGCTGCGGCGCCTGCGTGACCGCTATCCCTACCTGAAGTTGCACGTCACGGTCATGAAGAGCGCCGCCATCGAGGCGGCGGCCGAGATGGACGCGTTCGACATCGGCCTGAGCATGCGGCTGATCGGCGCGCGCGGCGCGGAAAAGACTTCGGGCGCCACACGCGGCGGCACGGTGCTGCGGCGCGAGGCGCTGGCCTGGGTGGCCGCACCGGAAATTTCTGAAGAACCCCAGGCTACGCTGCCGCTGGTGTTGCTGCCCGATACCTGCTCGATGCACCAGTTCGTCGTGCAGTTGCTGATGCGGCGCCGGCGTGAATTCGAGATCGCACACTCGGCCTCGGGCGTAGCCGGCCTGCATCTGGCGCTGGCCGCCGGGCTGGGCGTGTCGTGCCTCAACGCATCGGCCATCGGACCCGGCGTGACGCCGCTGGATGCAGCGGACGTGGCCGGCTGGAAGCTGCCGGCACTGCCTTCGGCGGAGTTCTATCTATTAGGGGCGCGCCGGGGCGAGAGCGAATTCATCGGCCAGGCGCGGCAGGCGCTGGCGGAGCAATTTGGCTGAACGGCTAGATGGGGCCAGCGCGGGCCACGTCGGACCGGGGCGGCCCAGCCCGGCCGCGCTCAGGTCTCGCTCCACTGCCGCAGCAGGTTGTGATAGCAGCCAACCAGGCTGCGCCGCGCGCGCGCGTCGGCGTTGGTCTGGTTGAGCGTCTGGATCGCGTTGTCCATGTCGAACAGCAGCGCGCGTTGGCCGTCGTCGCGGATCAGGCTCTCGATCCAGAAGAAGCTGGCCACCCGCGTGCCGCGCGTGATCGGTGTCACCTGGTGCAGGCTCGTGGCCGGGTAGACCACCATGTCGCCGGCGGCCAGCTTGACCGCGTGCACGCCGTACGTGTCTTCCACCTGCAACTCGCCCCCGTCGTAGCTGTCGGGGTCCGACAGGAACAGCGTGGCGGACACATCGGTGCGCAGCTTGCGCCCGGTGTGCGGATGGATGCGCACGCCGCCATCGACATGGGCGCCGAACGTCATGCCCTCGCTGTAGCGGTTGAACATTGGCGGATAGACGATGTTCGGCAGCACCGCACTAATAAATAGCGGATGGCGTTCCAGCGCGGCCAGGATCAGGTGCTGGCACTGGGCGGCCACTTCGGATCGCTCGTCGATCTGCTGGTTGAACTTGACCGGCGCGCCGGAATAGCCGGCCGACACGCGGCCGTCCACCCAGGCATCGCCGGCATGTTCCAGCTGCGCCAGCACCACGGCCACCTGTTCGGCGTTGAGAACCTTCGGAATACGAACCAGCATCGGAGACATCCGGTTGGGCCCGGGGGCAGGCCATGGCGAAACGGCCAGGCGCGGCGTGCGGCCCCGGCGGCGCTTACATGCGATAGGTGAACGACAGCATTGCGGTACGGCCCGTGCCCGGCACCGACCGGCCGCCGTCCGACTGGATCAGCGCATCGTAATACTTCTTGTCGAAGATGTTGAACAGATTCAGGCGCACGTCGTACTTGGGCTGGTGGTAGGCGATCATGCCGTCCCAACGCACAAAGCCGCCAACCTGCACCGTATTGGTATTGTTGGCATAACGCTGTGACATGTAGAACGCCCCGCCGCCCACTTCCCAGCTTGGCAGGATGGCATAGCTGGTCCATGCCGTGGCCGTGTGCTTGGGCGTGTTGGTCGGCACCATGCCCTGCGTGCCGGCCGCGATACCGCTCTTGATCTCGGCATCCAGGTACGTATAGCCCGCGAACACCTGCCACTTCGGCGTGATGCGGCCGGTCACGCCGGCGCGGAAGCCATCCACCTGGATCTTGCCGGTCAGCGCGTACGTGGTGGCGTCGATCTGGCTGCGCGCGTTGTCCTTGGTGATGCGGAAGATGGCCGACGTCACCGACAGGTTGCCGCTCATCAGATCCCACTTGCCGCCCGCCTCGTAGGCCTTGTTCTTTTCGGGGTCCAGCGACTGCTGCCCCACCGTGCCGACCAGCTGTTCCAGCGACGGGTTGAACGACGTGCCGTAGGAAATGTAGTACGACTGCGTCTCGGTCGGCTGCCAGATGCCGCCCAGGCGCACGCTGGTGAAGTGGACGTCCTGGCTCGCGTTGGGCAGCACCGTGCTGCCGGCCGTGTTGCCGGAATTGACCGAGTTGCTGATGCTGGCGATGTACTTGTCGTAGCGCAGGCCGGCCACCGCCTTCCATTGCTTCGAGAACTCGATCGAGTCGTTGGCGTAGACGGCCACCGTGTTGGCCGAGCCGCCCTGCAGGTTGCCGGTGCGGGTGGCCACGCTGGCCGGCGAATCCTGGTACGGCGGATCGATGACCGGCGTGCAGGCCACGAAGCCGGACGTGCCCGTGGCCGGGTTCAGTGGCGTGCTGCCGCAACTGCCGTTGCGGTAGTAGTTCTGGTTGTTGTAGCCGTCGTGGCCCAGCTCCAGGCCGGTCAGCAGCGTGTGCTTGACCGGGCCCGTGTCGAACTTCGCGGTCAGCTCGGTCTGGTTGAAGATCGAATAGTCGCGGATGTTGCGGTCATGGCTCTGCTGGCGCACGTACAGTTGCGACAGCGGCAGGTTGGTGGTGGTCAGCGCGGTAAAGGCGCCCGCCCCGTTGATCGATCCCACCGCGTTCGGCGCGGTCTCGCGCGCATCGGTTTCCACATAGTTGAACGCCGTGACGTTGCGCAGGCGCAGGTTGGGCGAGAACTTGTGGTCGATGGCGCCATTCAGCGACACGATGTTCTGGCGCGTACGGTCGTTGTTGAAGCCGTAGTGCGTATTGCGATCGACGTTGACCGGATGACCGTTGATGGCGGGCAGGCCGTAGTCGGGCATGTCCTCGTTGTGCTGGAGCAACGCCGACAGGGTGATCTCCGTCGAGGTGCCGATGCCAAAACGCCACGACGGCGCGATGCCGAAATCCTGCACGGTCATCTCGTCGCGCGTGCTCGGCTTGCCGTCCTGGGCCATGGCCGAGATGCGGAAGGCCGAGGTGTCGCCGGTGGGCGTGTTCACATCGGCCGTGGCCCGCACCAGGCCGTTGGTGGTGACCGATCCGGTGACCTCGGTGGCGGCCTGCAGCTTGGGCTTCTTGGTGACCTGGTTGATCACGCCACCCGTGGAGCCGCGCCCGAACAGCATCGACGACGGGCCCATCAGCACTTCGATCTGGTCCAGCGCGAAGGTGTCGCGGTAGTACTGGCCGCGATCGCGGAAGCCGTCCAGGTAGATGTCGGTGCGCGCCGAAAAGCCGTTCAGGTTGATGTTGTTGCCGATCTGCCCGCCCTCGGCGCCGCCGATGGTGATGCCGGGCACGTTGCGCAGCGCATCGGCCAGCGAGCTGGCGCCCTGCGATTCCATCAGCGCCCGGTTGACGATCGTCACCGATTGCGGCACATCGCGCAGGTCGGCCGGCAGCTTCGACAGCTGACTGCCGATCGGGTTGAAGTCGTCGCGGGCGGCGGAGCCCTGGACCGTCACCTCACGCAGCGTCTGCGGCACGGATTCGCCCTTTTGCGGCGCCGATGGGGCGTTCGATAGGGCGGTCGATGGGGCAGGGGCTGCGGCGGGCGCCTGCTGCGCCGGCTGAGCGGCTTGCTGCGCGAAGACGGCGGGTGCGGCAAAGAGGGCCACCAGCGCGGTAGCCACAGGGGTGCGACGGAGCATTGTCAGTTCCAGTGCGCCCCGTACTGCCGGGCCCTTTACCGGCTTCACCACCGGGGCTAAATGTTCGGGCGATCGGCAATATAAATAGGAACCATTCTCGTTGCAATGGCGTTGCGCGGCGATCACAGACACGCTGACATGCGGTCAGATGTCTGCAAGATCAAACATCGGAAGCTGGCCTAACGGTGGTATTGGGCAGCGTTGCGCACATTGCCGCCACGATCTATCAAATCTGACAAGGTCCTGCAGCATGCAAACGGCCCGCATGTCGCGGGCCGCTTGCAGACATAGGATCACCGGAGCCGGTGATCGCACCCGAAAATAGTTTCGGATGGGGCGTTGGCCGACGATGAGTCCACCATCGGCCGGCCCATTCCCTGCCGGTCAGTCGGCCGTCATGTTGGCGTTCTTGGCGATACGGCCAAGACGTTCGCGCTCCGTCTTGATGAAGGAAACGAAGCTCTCCACCGAACCGCCGGCCGGCTCGATCCCGTTCTGGATCAGGCGCTCGCGAATCTCGGGGTTCTGCATGCCGGCGCTCAGCTCGGCATTGAGCTTCTTGATGATCGCGGGATCGGTGCCCTTCGGCGCGAAGATGCCGGCCCAATGGCCGATGCGCACTTCAGGCAGGCCCTGCTCTGCGGTGGTGGGGATGTTCGGTGCGGCGGGCATGTGCTTGTCCCACGTGGCACCCAGCGCCTTGAGCTTGCCGGCCTTGATCTGCGGCAGCACCACGATCGATGCCTCGGACGTGGCGGCCACCTGGTTGCCGATCACGGCGGTGATGCTTTCCGAGCCGCTCTTGTACGGCACCACGGTCAGCTGCGCACCTTTTTCCTTAAGCATTTCTTCAACGAAATGCGGTGTGCTGCCGCTGCCGGCGGTGGCAAACGGCACGCCGCCCTGCTTCTTCGAATATTCGATCAATTCCTTCACGTTGTTCGCCGGCAGCGACGGCGATGCCACGATCACCGACGGGCTGACCGCGATCAGGCCTACGGGCACCAGGTCGTCGGGCTGGTAGGGCATCTTCGTGCGGATCAGGCTGTTGGTGACGGTGCCCACGGCACCCACCAGGAACGTGTAGCCATCGGGCTTGCTCTTGGCCACGTAGTCGGCGCCCACGATGCCGCCGGCACCGGGACGGTTTTCGATCACCACGGGCTGGCCAATCCGCTTGCTGACGGCGTCGGCCCCGGCGCGTGCCACGAGGTCATTGGCCCCGCCGGCCGTGAACGGCACGACAAACTTGATCACGTGGTTGGGCCAGGCATCGGCGGCGTGGGCGGTGGTGGCGATCAGCGAGGTGGCGGCGAGCGCCAGGGCCAGCGTGCGGCCGCGAGGGGACAATGGCATGCTTAGTCTCCGGTAGTTGTTGTAAAGAGGATCGGGGGATCGATCTTACCGAACTAAGCTGTCAGTTTGCTGAATGGCGTGGGTGGCGTCGTTCTTGCTGCGCTTTTCCGTATCGCCCGTGCGCCGTTCGTGCGCCACAGCAAGCGCGGCGCGCGGGCGATGGCATCAGGACGTCACTGCTGGCGCACCCAGGTCTGCGTTCGGCCGATCAGGCTGATGCCAATGAAGCCGCGCACGTTGAGCTTCTTGCCGTCGTCGGCCATCGACATCTTGCACTTGTACAGCTTGCCGGTCTCGGGGTCCAGGATCTCGCCCCCGGTCCATTCGTTGTCGCCGGTCTTGCGCAATCCGGTCAGCAGCGTCATGCCGATGATGGGCTGGTCCTTGCGCGCGTCGGTGCATTTGTCGCACACCTTGGGCGGGCCTTCGGACGGCACCAGGCTCTTCACGAGCTTGCCGCTGTACACGCCATCCTTCTCGGTAATCTCGATCACGCCGCGCGGCTTGCCGGAGGCGTCGTCGATGGTTTGCCATGTGCCCGCCGGGGTGGCTTGCGCCATCGCCAGGGCGCTGGCGGTGAGTGCGGCGGCGAACACGGCGGCGCGGGCGGTATGGCGAAGCAGGGCGCGGGGGTCGGTCATGCGCATGAAGATCTCCAGTTCAGTGTCGCGATGGCGGATTCGCCAGTGCGCGGCGCGGGTTATGTCCGGTCGGTAAGGTTGCAGCCAGCCTGCAGGTCTGACACGCAAGTCGTACACGACGTGCAGGATGCCGGCTTCCGGTCAGCACGATTGCGACGGTCCGCAATGAACCGCGTGCCGCGCTGGCCGGCATCGGCATCGCGCGACGCCAATCTACTGGCGCGCGTCGTTCGCTGCAATCTCCCGCATCCATTTGCGTACGCACCAGAGCGCACCGCGGTACCCCCTGCAATCGCCCGCCCGGCGGCGGCTGGCCTTGATTTTGTCCTGCAACAAGCACCGCGCGGGAAGCGTACCCGAGACATTCCTCTAGCCGGCCCGTGGCGCAGGGGCGCCACACCCGCGCGCCACCGACGCCCGGACGCGCGGTCGCCCCGGTGTCTCTGGCGACGTCGGCCGACAGGCTGCGCGGCGGCGGTGACGGCATCGGTAGGAACCCGAATGCGCGCATCGTCAGCTGATCAATGATCGTGCCCGGCGGATGGTTGACAGCGCGGGAGTTTGCCGGCGGCCACCGACGCGTCGAACGATGGACAATCGATGCGCGCCGACCGATGCGACGCCGCCGCGCACGGTGAGTCGACGGCAGGCGCACCGGTTGCCGAAACGCCGGCGGTGCACGGCGATCGCTCGGTCCGCACGATCGCCCGACCGGCCGACCGACGACACGACGCGCGATGCGATGCCGGACAAGCGTGGGGCACTGCGACCACCAGTTCGTACGCGCGTCGACACATCATCCATCGCACGACTGATGTCAAAACGCCGGTGTCGATACGCGTCGATACGTGTCGAAGAGGGAAACCGTTGCGTAGGCGCATCACTCCTTCGTCGTGCTCGCGCAACTGTCTGATCGACGCACGCGAGGCTCACCGACACATCGACGCGACCGCCGCGCGATCGGCTTGTCGAAGGGCGCGCGCGCGTCTTGCCAAGGCACTGGCGCGTGACCGCCGGCGTCCCAGGATCGCACTGTGCGATGCCACCGGGCGGCACGCTGCCGCGCCACTGCGTGTGTGTCGGAAAGCCAATATTCACGCGGGTTTCCAGTCGGCACCGATCCATGCGAAGCGTCGCCGTGATGTCGCGCATCGGCGTGCCGCGCAGGCGGTTGGACGACGCGCGCGGAGGGTGCGAACACACGCTGCGCAGTCGCGTCGCCAGGTGTTCTTCCACCATCGAAACACACGCGTGATGGAACTTCATTTGGTGTACGCGCGTCTCGATGAGAGAGCGTATCGATGGTGTTGTGATCGGCGTGCGCGCGTGAATTAGATCGATTCGTTCTTGCGCGCAAGTTTTTTTGCACTTTTTTCTTAACATCATCGAGCAAACGAATTATGATTCGCCTTGACAAGAGTCTCACTTCATTGCATCGATGTGTTTGACGAAGCGGGCGTCGCAAGAAGGCAAGCAAGAAGCAACGATGACGCGATGCTTTGTCGCAGTGAATGCGGGTAGCCGAGGAGCACCAGAACTTTGACGCAGACCGGGCCGATCAGGCTTCTTACAACGCGTGCAGTCTCCTGTGGCCCAGTGACGGGATGGGCGAGCTACCCCCGTGGAATTACCGTCTGCAGTGCGCGAGGCCAAGCCCGTGCTGCAGACCTGCTGACCGATATCTCCTCTATTCAGGCTGCGCGCCGACACGATGTGCGGCGCGGGCCGATCGAATATTCCAGGGCACGGCATGCCCCGGAAATCCGCCTGGAAGCTGGCTTTGCAGCCAGCGCGCGGATTTTGCGCTGCCGTGAAAACACCGCGGTGCGCGACACGGGTCGCGCCGGTATCCCTGCCACCGAATTCATTAGCGTGCGGTTCAAGCTGTCGTGCGCCGATGAATCGCTCGCTCGATTGGGGCATGCCTCCATGCGCCTCGGATCGGTCGGGTCGTCCATTTAGGTCATTCGATATTTCACGCTAGTGAAGGAGTTATCCATGGCAACTGCTGCAAAGAAAAAGCCGGCCGCCAAGAAGGCTGCCAAGCCGGCCGCCAAGAAGGCCGCTGTGAAGAAGGTCGCCGCCAAGAAGGCAGCGCCGGCCGCCAAGAAGGCTGCCGTGAAGAAGGTTGCTACGAAGAAGGTAGCCGCCAAGAAGGCTGCTCCGGCTGCCAAGAAGGCCGCTGTGAAGAAGGTTGCCGCCAAGAAGGTCGCAACCAAGAAGGTCGCCGCCAAGAAGGCAGCACCGGCCAAGAAGGCTGCAGTGAAGAAGGTAGCCGCCAAGAAGGTTGCAACCAAGAAGGTCGCCGCCAAGAAGGCAGCACCGGCAAAGAAGGCCGCAGTGAAGAAGGTTGCCGCCAAGAAGGCCGCACCGGCCAAGAAGGCTGCTGCTGCCAAGAAGCCGGCTGCCAAGAAGGCTGCTGCCAAGCCGGCCGCGAAGAAGGCTGCTGCCAAGCCGGCTGCCAAGAAGGCCGCCGCCAAGCCGGCTGCGAAGCCTGCTGCCAAGAAGGCTGCCGCCAAGAAGCCGGCTGCCCGCAAGGCTGCCAAGCCCGCTGCTGCGCCCGCCGTTGCACCGGCTGCTGCCGCACCCGCCAAGACCGCGCTGAACCCGGCAGCGGCCTGGCCGTTCCCGACGGGCAACCGTCCGTAATTGCCTCGCCCTCGTGCGAGCGATCACAACCGGGAAACGCCTGGGCACGCATCGCGTGCCACACTGACCGGATACGCCGTATCCGGTCTGCAAGACAGCGAGTCTTGCCAACCCGCCGATGGCATCCGTGCCCGGCGGGTTTTTTATTGGGCGCGCGCGCCGATGGCCGCGTCAAATGAAAAACGCCGCGGCCCGAGGGCACGCGGCGTTTCTTTCTGACGGCTTGTAAGGTTTTCAGTGCGAGACGCGTGTCACGCCTCCCGAAGACAGCAGACGCACCCGGTCGCCGGGGCGGAACACCTCGTCGGCTTCCTGGGTGATGGCGCGCATGTCGCCGTCTTCGAGCTGAACCGTGATCTCCAGGCCGCGGCGCTGCGTGATGCGGTTCTCTGCCGCGCTGCCCGCAATGCCGCCGAGCACGGCACCCAGCAGGCCAGCTGCCACGGAGCCGCCGCCGCTGCCGATGGTGCTGCCCGCCGCGACGCCGCCGATGGCGCCCCCGGCGAGCGTGCCGGCGCCCGTCGAGCCGCCCTGGATCATGACTTCGCGCACACCCTGGACCACGCCATAGCGCACGGTCTGCTCGCGTTGTGCCTGCCCCGGTGCGTAGACGCTGCCGGAATTGGAGTAGTTGGCACAGCCGCTGACCAGCGCCACGGTAGCCAGCACCGCGACACCGCCGATTCGAAGGATCTGATTCATCGCAACTCCCGTCTGAATGCCGCGCCCTTCGTCGTCGTCCGGTGTGCGCGGTTCACCTTTTCATCTTAGGCGTATTGGTAACCGAACGCCGCCGCGAAGCGGCTGCCGATTTCCTCACGCGAAATCCAGTGGTTCTGAGGGCCCTGCTGGGCAATCTTGAGCGCACCCATCAGCGAGGCGAGGCGACCGGTGGTTTCCCAGTCCATGCCCTGCTCGATGCCGTAGAGCAGGCCGCCGCGGAAGGCGTCGCCACAGCCGGTGGGGTCCACCACGCGCTCGGCCTGCACGGCCGGGATGGCGTACTGCTGGCCATCGGCGAAGATGCTGGCGCCACGTTCACCGTGCGTCACGATGAACGCGCGCACCTTGGCGGCCACTTCGGCGCTGGTCCAGGCGGTACGGGACAGCATGACCTGTGCTTCGTAGTCATTGACCGTCACGTAACTGGCGAGTTCAATGAACGCCCGCAGGTCCTCGCCGTTGAACAGCGGCATGGCCTGGCCCAGGTCGAAGATGAACGGAATGCCGGCATCGGCGAACTGCTGTGCGTGGTGCAGCATGCCTTCGCGGCTGTCCGGGGCCACGATGCCCAGTGCCGGGCGCTTGCCGGCGCCCAGCGCGTCCTGCACGCTGTTGAGCTGCGACTGGCCCATGGCGCCCGGGTGGAATGCGGTGATCTGGTTGTTGTCCAGGTCGGTCGTGATCATCGCCTGCGCCGTGAACGTGTCGGGCAGCGTGCGGATATGGTCGGTGGCGATGCCCAGGTCGCGCAGGTACTGCAGGTACGGGCCGGCGTCCTGGCCCACGGTGGCCATCACGATCGGATCGCCGCCCAGCATCTTGAGCGTGTAGCCGATGTTGCCGGCGCAGCCGCCGAACTCGCGCCGCATGCCCGGCACCAGGAACGAGACGTTCAGCATGTGGATCTGGTCCGGAAGAATGTGTTCACGGAACCGGCCGTCGAACGTCATGATGGTGTCGTAGGCGACGGAACCGCAGATCAGGCTGGACATCTCTTCTCCAAATGGCCCGGCGAAGGGCCGCAACAGATACGTTAAATAATTCCGCCCGTGCATGACGGGCGGAAACGCTGGTACGACTGTGTTCTACCGCACAGATTATTTCAGTGCAGCCAGAGCAGCGTCGTAATTCGGCTCCTCCTTGATTTCCGGCACCAGCTCGCTGTACTTCACGGTGTCGTTCTCGTCGACTACCACCACGGCACGCGCGCAGACGCCGGCCAGCGGGCCGCTCTTGATATCCACGCCATAGGCGTTCTTGAAGTCGGCACCGCGCATCGTCGACAGCGTCACCACGTTGTTCAGGCCTTCGGCGGTGCAGAAGCGGCCCATGGCGAACGGCAGGTCGGCCGAGATGGTCAGCACCACGGTGTTGGCCAGGCTGCTGGCAGCCTCGTTGAACTTGCGTGCCGACGCCTGGCAGACGGGCGTGTCCAGGCTCGGGACGATATTCAGCACCTTGCGCTTGCCTGCGAAGTCAGCCAGCGTCACGTCCTTCAGGTCCTTGCCGACCAGCGTGAAAGCCGGTGCCTTGTCGCCAGCATGGGGAAACTTGCCGCCAACTTCGATGGCGTTGCCGCCAAGGGTCACATTGCTCATGGTTGCTCCTGTCAGAAAAGTACAGCCCGCCGGCCCGGTGCATTGCCGGCCGGCGTGGCGAGGGGGGCGATGGAATTCAGGGGTAGAAAATCAGCACGCGGTAATTGGCAGCCGCCTGCTGTGTCCGGAATCGTACCCGAACCGGCAGCTCGCTGCCCGCGCGCAGACCCGTGGCCGCGAAGCCGCGCTGGACGGGCTCCAGGTACTCGGCCGGCAGCAGCACGCGGCGCAGCAGCAGCTGGTCCTGCAGATCGGTCATGACCAGCTCGATCGCCGGCAGCGCCGTGGTGGCGCGCCCCTGGTTGCGCAGGGTGACCGCCAGCAGATAGACGTCGCTGGCCTCGTCCTGCTTCTGCAGTTGCGAACTGTCGATGCGCAGCGCCTCGAGGTCGCGCCACGGCGGCACATCGCAGCCAAACGGTGCACAAGCCGCCTCAAGTACCGGACGCAGCACCGGCATGCTGCCGGCAATCTGGCTGCGGGCCAGGTAGATGCCCTGCAGCAGGATGCCGAGGCCCAGCACAACGGCCCCCGCGCGCATCCAGATGCGCCGGTTGCCGGGCACCGAGACCTTCACGCCGGGCGCGCGGGACTGTTCGCGTTCGCGCGTATGGCGCAGGAAATCGGGCGCGAAGACCGGCCCGCTTGCTGCCGTGCCCGCCGATGCGGATGGCGATCCCGCCGATGCGCCGGGCCGGTTCAGCCAGTGGCGTGTGGCGGTCTCGCGTGCCACGGCATTGGGCGTGCCATCGCGCAACGTGACGCCGAGGTCGTGTTCGATGACGTCCTTGGCCTGTGCGGCCCACGCTTCGGCTTCGGGGTCGGCCGGATCCTCGGCGCGCAGGAAGCCGCTGGCGCTAGGCACCGGATCTGCCTGCGGGAACGGTTCGGGCGTGGGCAATGCATCGGCCGGCACATGGGGCACATCCGAATCCTGCGATGCAGCCATTGCGTCCGATGCGTCCGATGCGTCCGATGCGTCCGATGCGTCCGATGCGTCCGATGCGTCCGATGCATCGGCCACGGCCACGGCGCCTGCGTCCTGCGGCACCGCATCGGCGGCCGGAGCCGCTTCGGTGGCGGACGTCTCGGGCGTTTCGGCACCGGCTTCATCCATGGGCTGGCTCGACGGTGCATTGGCCGGGCGCAGCGGCGGCCAGCTGGCCTTGGCGCTGTACGCGCCGTAGGGCGGCATGCCCGACGGGTTTTTTGGCGCGAAGGCCGCAGCCGGGTCCAGCGAAGAGTGCGATGCCTGCGAAGCGTGCGCGGCCGGCGATGGCGTCTGCACCGGCTCATCGTCGAATGCCGAATGGTCGAGCATCGGCCATGGCGCCGGCGGATCGGTCAGCGCGGTTTCCGCTGGCGGCGCGGTGTCGGCCGATGCGGGAGTCGATGCGTCGGACGCCGGCTCGCCGGCGGCCGCGGGCATTGCCGCCTCGCCGGCGGGCGTCAGGTCGGGTTCGTGGTCGGCCGGGAGATCGGGTTCGATGTCGGCATCGGCATCGGCATCCGCATCCGCATCCGCTTCCTGACGCGCGTCGCCGGCGACCGTCCCGGGGCTCGGCGCCTGCGCCACTACATCTGGCAACGGCTCCGACATCATCGTCGTCGGCGAATCGAGCGCGGGGACTTCGTAGCCCGGATCAAAGCCCGGGTCGAATGGGGCCTCGTCTTCGCGCGCGCGGGCCGTTGCCTGGGTCTGCTCAGCGTGGGCCAGCGCGGCCGCCATCGTCACGGCGGCGGCCGATGGGTTCGACGCAGCCGAGGGGGCCGATTGGGCCGATTGGGCCGGCGCGGGCACCTCGATCAGGTGTTCGCGTGCATCGAAGACGGTATCGCATTGTCCGCAGCGGACCAGGCCCTGGCGCAGCCGCAGCTGATCCGCAACGAGCCGGAACGCGGTGCGGCAGGCCGGGCAGCGCGTGACGAGCTTGGCGGCGGCCATGATGACGAATCAGGAACGGTTGGCCGTCAACGGGCGCGTGCCGTGCAGGCACACCCAGCCTTCCTCGCTGCGCCAGACCGACATGGCCAGCCACGGCGCGTAGGCCGCAGCCACTTCATCGGCCTGCCGTTCCAGCACGCCGGACAGCACCAGCCGGCCACCGGGGCGCACGCGCGCCGACAGCATCGCGGCCATCAGCTTGAGCGGATTGGAAAGAATATTGGCCACCACCAGGTCGTAGGTGGCTTCGGACACCGATTCCGGCAGCGCGAAGCTGGCTTGCACCTGGTTGCGCTCGGCGTTGTAGCGCGAGGCCTCGACGGCGTTCGGATCAATGTCGATGCCGATGGTCTCGCCCGCGCCGAGCTTCTTTGCCACGATGGCCAGGATGCCCGAGCCGCAGCCGTAGTCCAGCACGGTCTCGCCAGCCCGCACGTTCTGCTCCAGCCACTGCATGCACAGGCGCGTGGTCGGATGGCTGCCCGTGCCGAAGGCCAGGCCCGGATCGAGTTCCAGGATCACCGCGTCGGGCTCCGGCGCGTCGTGCCACGACGGCACGACCCAGATCTTCTCGCCCACGCGGATCGGTTCGAATTGCGACTGCGTCAGGCGCACCCAGTCCTGGTCTTCCACCGAGCGCAGCACGAACGGCGGCACGGGGTCGACCTTGAGTGCGTTCGCGGCAGCGGTCACCACCAGCGCGGGGTCGGTCTCTTCGTCGAAGAGCGCCACCACGCGCGAGCGGTTCCACGCCAGCCGCGTCGGCTCCAGCCCGGGCTCTCCAAAGAGCGGTTGCTCGTCAGGCGTATCGGCGTCGGCGTCTTCCACCGATACCGACAGCGCGCCGAGGTCGAACAATGCATCGGACCAGGCTTCAGCTTGATCCTGCGCAATTTCGATCACACATTCCTGGAATGCCACGGGTTTCCTTTTGACTGCAATGCCGGCCGGTCAGGCCCCGCTTCAGGGTTTTTCGCCCTGGGCGTTGGCCTTCTGGGCCAGGCGGTGTTCAAGATAATGGATGCTGGTGCCGCCTTCCACGAAGTTGGCGTCGAGCATCAGTTCGCGGTGCAGGGGCACGTTGGTCAGGATGCCGTCCACCACCATTTCCGACAGCGCGATGCGCATGCGGGCGATGGCCTGGTCACGCGTGGCGCCGTACGTGATGATCTTGCCGATCATCGAGTCGTAGTTGGGCGGCACGAAGTAGCCATCATACGCGTGCGAGTCCACACGGACACCGGGGCCGCCGGGCATGTGCCAGGCGGTGATGCGGCCCGGCGACGGCGTGAACTTGAACGGGTCCTCGGCGTTGATCCGGCATTCGATCGCGTGGCCGCGCAGTTCCACGTCCTTCTGGCGGTAGCGCAGCTTCTCGCCGTAGGCGATGCGGATCTGTTCCTGCACGATGTCGATGCCCGTGATCATCTCGGTGACCGGGTGCTCGACCTGCACGCGCGTGTTCATCTCGATGAAGTAGAACTCGTTGTTCTCGTACAGGAATTCGAACGTGCCGGCGCCCCGGTAGCCGATCTTCTTGCAGGCCTCGGCGCAGCGGTCGCCGATGCGCTCGATCAGGCGGCGCGGAATGTGCGGCGCCGGCGCTTCCTCGATCACCTTCTGGTGGCGGCGCTGCATCGAGCAGTCGCGTTCGCCCAGCCAGATGGCCTGCTTGTGCTGGTCGGCCAGGATCTGGATTTCCACATGGCGCGGGTTCTCGAGGAACTTCTCCATGTAGACCTCGGGGTTGCCGAAGGCACGGCCCGCTTCCTCGCGCGTCATGTTGACGGCGTTGATCAGCGCGGCCTCGGTATGCACCACGCGCATGCCACGACCACCACCACCGCCGGCTGCCTTGATGATCACCGGATAGCCCACGCGGCGCGCGGTGGCCAGGATTTCCTTGGGATCGTCGGGCAGGGCGCCTTCCGAGCCCGGCACGCACGGCACGCCGGACTTGATCATGGCCTGCTTGGCCGACACCTTGTCGCCCATCAGGCGGATGCTGTCGGACGTCGGGCCGATGAACACGAAGCCGGACTTCTCCACGCGCTCGGCAAAGTCGGCGTTTTCCGACAGGAAGCCGTAGCCCGGGTGGATGGCCTGGGCGTCGGTGACTTCGGCGGCCGAAATGATGGCCGGCATGTTCAGGTACGACAGCGGCGACGGGGCCGGGCCGATACAGACGGCTTCATCGGCCAGCTTGACGTACTTGGCTTCCTTGTCGGCTTCCGAGTACACCACCACGGTCTTGATGCCCAGCTCGCGGCAGGCGCGCTGGATGCGAAGGGCGATTTCGCCGCGGTTCGCGATCAGAATTTTTTCAAACATGGTCTCTCTCTGCGAGAACAGGGGCGGGCCCGCGCACGCCAGGGTGGCGCACCGGGCCAACGCATGCGGCAGGGGCCTTTCGGGGCCCGCCTGCCGCGTCAGCCGGCTGACGGCTTAGCCGATCACGAACAGCGGCTGGCCGTATTCCACAGCCTGGCCGTTTTCGACGAGGATTTCCTTGATCACGCCAGCCTTGTCGCACTCGATCTCGTTGAGCAGCTTCATGGCTTCGATGATGCAGACGGTCTGGCCTTCCTTGACGGTATCGCCAACGTTCACGAACGGCGCGGCGCCCGGCGACGGTGCGCGGTAGAACGTGCCAACCATCGGCGACGTCACCACGTGGCCGGCCGGCAGTTGCGGGGCGGCTTCGGCGGCGGCAGCCGGGGCGGCAGCGCCCGCCACGGGGGCGGCGGCGCCGGCGGCGGGCGGCAGGGCCTGGAACTGGGGCATGGCAACCGGCGCCAGCACCTGCGGCGGTTGCTTGACGATGCGAACCTTGCCGTCGCCCTCGGTCACTTCGAGCTCCGAAATGCCGGATTCGGCCACCAGGTCGATCAGCGTCTTCAGCTTGCGCAGGTCCATCTTCTTATCCTCCAGAATCGGGTTGTCCGGTCACCTTCATGTCAGGGAAGGGGACGGCGGCGGTCAGTCATGATTGATTTGGCCTGCCACGCAAGCGTGCCAGGCCGCGGTTTTCTCGCGTTTGCAGAGGCGGTGCGGGTGCTAACTGTCCTGTTCCTGCGCCAGCGCGTATTCCAGCGCCAGCAGGTATCCCTGCCAGCCCAGGCCGCAGATCACCCCGATCGCCTGATCGGAAAAATACGAGTGATGGCGGAACGGCTCGCGGCGGTGCACGTTGGACAGGTGAACCTCGACAAATGGGATTGCCACGCCGGCCAGCGCATCGCGCAGCGCCACGCTGGTATGCGTGAAAGCCGCGGGATTGATGATGACGAGATCTACCCCTTCGCCGCGCGCGGCATGAACGCGATCTACCAGGGCGCCCTCATGATTGGACTGGAACGTGTCCAGCCCGATGCCTGCGGACGCCGCGCGTTTTGCCAGCGCATCGTTGATGTCGGCCAGCGTGGTATGTCCGTAGGTCTGCGGCTCGCGCGTACCGAGCAAATTGAGGTTCGGACCATGCAGAACCAGCACTTTGCGGTAGCGGGCGGAGCGGCTGACGGTAGGGGTGGTAGACACGGCGGCTCGACCAGTTCAACGAAATTGCGCGGAGATTACCGTAGCTTAGAGGGATTTGTCTAGCACGGGATACAAGCCGGGATGTCGCCTTTAAGACATTTCCGGCCCCCAAAGCGCCGTTTCAGGCGCAAAACCGGTTTTGTTGGGGGTTTGCCCGAAGGTTGGCAGCCAGTTCGGTGCGTGTTTGGTGTAGTTAGATGCAGATCCGTGCTATTTGGCATGCGCACCGTGCGGGCTGCCTCAGGCGCCGGGCAGCGCCTTGCGCAGTTCGTCGGCGTGGACACGCCCCATCTTGCGGTACTTCACAGCGCCTTCGGGGGTAATGATCACCGTGTAGGGCAGGCCGCCTTGTGCATTGCCAAAGCTCTTCGCGAGTTCGGTGCCCGTGAAGCCGGCCACGGCCAGCGGATAGTTCACGGGCACTTTCTTGAGAAATTCCTGGATGTTGCTGGCGGAATCGATGCCGATGCCGATGAATTCGACGTTGCGCTGGGCATATTCTCCATGCAGCGCGGTCAGCTCGGGCATTTCTTCAACGCAGGGCCCGCACCAGGGCGCCCAGAAGTTGACCACCAGCGTCTTGCCCCGAAACTTCGACAGGTCCAGCTCGGTGCCTGACGGATCGGGCATTTTTGCCTGGAGCAGCGATTCCACGGCCTGGTCGGACGCCTGTTTGGGGGCCAGGGCAAAGTTCGCCACCAGGACGCCGGCGGCCGCGGCCACGATGGCCACGACGATCCAGATGACCAGGGATGAGCGGGGGGCGGGTGTGGAACCGGGCGTCGATGCAGTCATGGTGGGTGACGTTGATGGCAGTTCTATATAGATAGGGCGATCGGGCCGGCATGGACCCGAGCGGGGATCAATGGTCGCGGGCCTCGCCCAGCAGGGTGCGCACGGTGTTGGCGTCGGCGCGGACCGCGCGGCCGCTGGCGTCGGCCCGCGCCGCGCCGCGTTCGTCGTCGGCATCATACAGCGCGATATGGATGCCCACCGGGGCGCCCAGCGTGGCGCGCACCTCGCCGGCCAGCTGGCGCGCTTCGCGCAGGGTCGGCCACTGGCCGCGCCACAGGAAGCTCAGGGTCTCCACATCGGCCCGCCCGGCGAAGTGCCGGCTCTCGCTGGTCTCGAAATCGACCCCGGCGTTGAGCAGGTGCAGCGCCACGTCCTTGGGGCTGTCGCAGAAGCACTGTATATAGACGTCGGAATGCTCGGTGGCCGTGCCGTTGAGCACGGCGCCCACCAGATAGGGCCGGAACGGGGCCAGGTCGCCCATGGCCAACAGCGCCAGCTGCCGCAGCAGGGCCAGGATGCGCGGCTGCTCCTCGCTGTGGAACAGCGCCTGGTAGGCCCGCACCTCCTCCTCGATCATGTCGTTGTCGGGCAGCCATTCGCCGGCCACGCGCAAGTCGCCAAGCAGCTGGCGCGCGGCCTTGCGCTTGGCGGTGGCGTAATCGGCGCCATCTTCGGCGATCATGCGCGCGGCGGCCTGGGCGATTTCCTCGCGCAGGCGGCCGGGGTCGGAGGGGGTACGTCTGGACATGGTGTCGATGATACCCGCATGGCCGGACAACGATGTCCGCGGCACGGTGGCGCAGCCCGGGGAACCTGCCGCATGCAGGTACAATCAGAGCCTTCTTTCCAGTGCCGTGCGGCCCGGCCGCCGCGGCCCCACGCATTCCCGAAGCTCCCATGCATATTCATATCCTTGGCATCTGCGGTACGTTCATGGGCGGCCTTGCGGTCCTGGCGCGCCAGGCGGGTCACCGCGTGACCGGCTGCGACGCCAACGTCTATCCGCCGATGAGCACCCAGCTCGAAGCCCAGGGCATCGACCTGATCGAAGGATTCGATCCGGAGCAACTGTCGCTGAACCCCGACCTGTACGTGATCGGCAACGTGGTGTCGCGCGGCAACCCGCTGATGGAAGCCATCCTGGACCGCAACCTGCCGTACGTGTCGGGCCCGCAATGGCTGGGCGAACACGTGCTGAACGGCAAGTGGACGCTGGCCGTGGCCGGCACGCATGGCAAGACCACCACCACGTCGATGCTGTCCTGGCTGCTCGAGGATGCCGGCTACAACCCCGGTTTCCTGGTGGGCGGCGTGCCGCAGAACTTCGGCATCTCGGCCCGGCTGACGGAATCGGACTTCTTTGTCATCGAAGCCGACGAATACGACACCGCCTTCTTCGACAAGCGCAGCAAGTTCGTCCACTACCGCCCGCGCACGGCCATCCTGAACAACCTGGAATACGATCACGCCGACATCTTCCCCGATCTTGCGGCGATCGAGACGCAATTCCACCATCTGGTGCGTACGGTGCCGGGTCAGGGCCGCCTGGTCGTCAACGGCAACGAGCCGGCGCTGGCCCGCGTGCTTGAGCGCGGCTGCTGGAGCGAGGTGGAGCAGTTCGGCATGGGCGACTGGCGCGAGGGCGATGCCCGCACGCCTGCGCCGGCCGGCAAGGACGCCTTCGACGTGTACTTCCGCGAAGCACTGCAAGGCACGGTCGTCTGGGATCTGCAAGGCACGCACAACCGCATGAACGCGATTGCCGCGATTGCCGCCGCGCGCCACGTGGGCGTGCCGCCGGCCCAGGCCATCGAGTCGCTGGGCCGCTTTGCGAACGTCAAGCGCCGCATGGAAGTGCGGGGCGTGGCCAACGACGTCACGGTCTACGACGATTTCGCGCATCACCCCACCGCCATCCAGACCACGCTCGACGGCCTGCGCCGCCGCGTGGGCAACGCCCGCATCCTGGCCGTGCTGGAACCGCGTTCCAATACGATGAAGCTGGGCGTGATGGCTGCCCAGCTGCCGGCCAGCCTGCAAGCCGCCGACCTGGTGTTCGGCTACGGCGCGCCGGCTGGCAAGGACGCCCTGGGCTGGAATCTGGGCGAGGCCCTGGCGCCGCTGGGCGACCGGGCCGCAGCCTTCGACGACCTGGGCGCGCTGGTTTCGGCAGTAACCGCCGCCGCGCGGCCCGGCGACCAGGTGCTGGTGATGAGCAACGGCGGTTTCGGCGGCGTCCATCAGAAACTGCTCGACGCCATCAAGGCCCGCGCCTGACCACGGCAGGACATCACATGCTGCTGTACCTGCACGGTTTCCGGTCCTCGCCGCAGTCGATGAAGTCGCGGCTGGTGCAGGACCGGATGCGCGCCTGGGGCCTGGAGAAGTATTTCGCCTGCCCGATGCTCAACGTGTCGCCGTCCGAGGCGATTGCCCAGGCTGAGGCCGCGATCCGTGGCGCCCGCGCGGGCGGCGAGACCGATATCGCCATCGTCGGGTCGTCGCTCGGCGGCTTCTACGCGCGCTGGCTGGCCGAAAAGCATGGCTGCCGTGCCGTGCTGCTGAATCCGGCCATCCATCCATGGACTGATCTGGAGAGATACCTGGGCGAGCAGCCGCTGTACCACGGCGGCGGTTCGGTCGTGGTGCGGCCCGAACATCTGCAGGAACTGCTGGCGCTGCGCGTGGACGCCATCACGCGGCCCGAACGCTACTACCTGCTGGCCGCCACCGGGGACGAGGTGCTGGACTATCGCGAGATGGTCGCGGCCTGCCCGGGCGCCCATATCCGCATCATCGAGGGTAGCGATCACGGCATCAGCGAATTCGGCGACTACGTCGACGACGTACTGGCCTTCTGCGGCTATGCGCCGGGCGGAAAACGCAAGGTATGACGGGCGCGAGCGGCCTCAAGGGCCTGCGCGCCGCCTGGCACGCCCATCTGCCGCATGACGCGGCGATTCCGCTGAACCAGCGCCGCTGGATTGCCGGCGAGGGGTCGCTGACGGCCCGGTTGATGTCGGCATCGTCGCGCTTCCGCGTGCAAAGGCTGGCGCAGGCGCCCCAGTTGCCGTTTGCCGACGAATGGCAGGCGCTGGGCCTGATGCGCCCGGTACCGGCCATCACGCGCGAAGTGCTGCTCATCTGCGACGAAGTGCCGGCGGTCTTCGCCCATACCATCGTCGATCCATACCGGGCGCGCCGCGACTGGCCGTTCCTGCGCGGGCTGGGGAACCGCCCGTTGGGCGGCGCGCTGTTCGTGGACCCACGCGTGCGGCGCGAGCCGTTCCAGTTCGCGCGGCTATCGATCCACCACCCGCTGCGCCAGGCGCTGCAGCGGGTATTGCCGGCGTTTGCGTCGGTACCGATGCTGCCTGCCAGGCGCTCGGTATTCCGGCGCGGCGGCGGCGCCATGCTCGTGACAGAGGTCTTTCTGCCAGACCTGCTGGTGCGGGGGGCGCCTGCCAACATTGGCGCGGGCGGCACCAGACTGCCCCGCCGTATCGACACACACAGCAAGGAAGAGAGACAAGCATCATGAAACTGGAAGGACGGGTCGCCATCATCACCGGCGCAGCTGCCGGAATCGGGTTTGCCACGGCGGAGCGATTTGCCGCCGAGGGCGCGAAGCTGGTGCTTTGCGATGTGAATGAAGCGCGCGTGCGCGAGGCCGCCGACCGGCTGGCCGCCAAGGGCGCCAGCGTCGATGCGCACAAGATCGACGTGACCAGCCGCGACCAGGTGGATGGCGTGGTGGCGGCCACGCTGGCGCGCCATGGCCGCATCGACATCCTGGTCAACAACGCCGGCATCACCAAGGACGCGCGGCTGGCCAAAATGACCGAAGCGCAGTTCGACGCCGTGATCGACGTCAACCTGAAGGGCGTGTTCCATTGCGCCCAGGCCGTGGCCGCCGTGATGACCGAGCAGGGCAAGGGGGTGATCCTGAACGCGTCGAGCGTGGTTGGCCTGTACGGCAATTTCGGCCAGACCAACTACGCGGCCAGCAAGTTCGGCGTGATCGGCTTCACCAAGACCTGGGCGCGCGAACTGGGCCCGAAGGGCGTGCGCGTGAACGCGGTGTGCCCGGGTTTCGTGAACACCGAGATCCTGCAAAGCGTGCCGGAAAAGGTGCTGGACGGCATGAAGGAACACTGCTGGATGCGCCGCCTGGCCGAGCCGGCGGAGATCGCCGCCATCTACGCGTTCCTGGCCAGCGACGACGCCAGTTACGTGAACGGCACGACGATCGAGGCCAGCGGCGGCATGTCGCTCTGACCCGCAGGGCCTCGGCCCGTCGTTTCTGACCCAGGGTGTGCCGCCGTTGCCGCAAGACGGGGTGCGGTATCATCCCGGGTCGTATACCCGTCCGGACAGGCCGTGTTTTGCGCGTTGCAGCGCACATCGCGCGCCCCTGTCCCGGCACTTCTGAAAGTACCGATCCATGCAGTTGCTGTTCGAAGAAGGCGGCGAGATTCGCGCCGGCACCGTGCTCGCCCAACAGGGCGAGGCCTACCAGGTCGAGCTGCCTGCGGGCAAGCGCACCAAGGTCAAGGCCAAGGACGTGCTGCTGCAGTTTGCCCAGCCAACGGCGATCGAAATGGTGCGGCAAACCGGCGAACTGACCGCCGAGATCGATCTCGACTTCCTTTGGGAATGCGCGCCGGCCGAGGAATTCGGCTTCGGCGAGCTGGCTGCCGAGTACTACGGTGCCGATGCCGGCGCCGTGCAGCAGGCCGCGCTGGCCATGGCGCTGCATGGCAATCCGGTCTATTTCCGCCGCAAGGGCCGCGGCCGCTACATGCGCGCCCCGGAAGACCAGCTCAAGGCCGCGCTGGCCGCGGTGGAGCGCAAGAAGCAGCAACTGCTGGTGCAGGCCGAGTACGAGGAACAGCTCAAGGCGCGCAAGCTGCCTGACGCGTTCCGCGGCAAGGTGCTGCAGCTGCTGTTCAAGCCGGACAAGAACAGCCTCGAATTCAAGGCCATGGATGCCGCCTGCACCGCGCTGGGCATGACGCCGATGCGGCTGATGGTGGCGGTGGGCGGCGTGGAAAGCCCGCGCGCGCTGCACGAGGCCAAGTTCCTGGCCGACTGCTTCCCGAAAGGCACCGGCTTCCCCGACGTGGACGTGCCCGATCCGGCCGGCGACCTGCCCGTGGCCGACGTCCAGGCATTCTCGATCGACGATGTCACGACGACGGAAATCGACGATGCGCTGTCGGTGACGCGCATGCCCGACGGCAAGCTGCGGGTGGGCATCCACATCGCGGCGCCGGCCCTGGGTTTCAAGCGCGGCGAGCCGCTCGACGCCATCGCGCGCCAGCGGCTGTCCACGGTGTATTTCCCGGGCGACAAGATCACGATGCTGCCCGACAGCGTGGTGGACAAATACACGCTGCAGGAAGGCCGCACCTGTCCGGCCGTGTCGCTCTATGTGACGGTTGACATGGACGGCATCGATGGCGTGACCATCCTCGGCAGCGAGACGCGTGCCGAACTGGTGCCGATTGCCGCCAACCTGCGTCACAACCTGCTGGAAGACCTGGTGACCGAGCAGGCACTGGCGGCAGGCACCGGCGACTACCCGTTCCGCGAGCCGCTGACCGAGCTGTTCCGGCTGGCCAACCATCTGCATGACGAGCGCCAGAAGGCGCGTCTGGCCAGCGGCCTGCGTCCGGAAACGCACAACCGCGCGGACTTCAATTTCTATATCGACCCCCTGCCGAACGGCGGCGAGCGGGTGCGCATCGAGCAGCGCCGCCGCGGGTCGCCGCTGGACAAGATCGTGGCCGAGCTGATGATCCTGGCCAACAGCACGTGGGGCAAGCTGCTGGCCGATCACGGCGTGCCGGGCATCTATCGCACGCAGAAGGCCTGGGGCATGCACCGCACGCGCATGCAGACCTATCCGGCGCCGCACGAGGGCCTGGGCGTGGCGCAGTACGCGTGGAGCACCTCGCCGCTGCGGCGCTATGTTGACCTGGTCAACCAGTGGCAGATCCTGGCGGTGGCCCAGCATGGCGTCACAGCCAAGCTGGTGGCGCCGTTCAAGCCCAAGGACGCCGACCTGCTGGCGGCCGTGGCCGATTTCGAAGGCACCTATGCCGCCTATGCCGACCACCAGTCGACCATGGAACGCTACTGGTGCCTGCGCTGGCTGGCCCAGGAGGGCCGCGACAAGCTGATGGCCACCGTGCTCAAGGACGGCGCGGTGCGCTTCACCGAGATTCCGCTGGTGACGCGCGTGCCGGAACTGGCGCAGGCCAACCGCGGCACCCAGGTGCTGCTGGAAATCGCGTCGACCGACGAGATTTCGCTCGATGTGTCGTGCCGCGTGCTGGAAGTCTTCGCCGGTGAGGGCGAGGTGCCCGAGGAAGAGCTCGAAGGCGACAGCGACGACGGCGACGACGACCTGGCCGAGGTTTCCGCCGAGGCTGCGGCCGAAGCGGCTGCCGAGGATGCCTCGGAAGCCGCAGCGGAGGAGGGCGCCAGTCCGGCGCCCGGCCAGGATGGCGACGATGCGTCGGCGCCACGCGACACCGGCACCAACCCCCCCGCCTGAGTCCTTCGGTAAACGGGGCGGCTCCCGTACAATCGGAGTCGGTTCCGGCCCCCCTCCGCCGTGGGGTGGCCGGCTTTCGAGCGAGCCCCCATTCCGACCGTCCAGGTTCCTGACCCATCGTGAACGCCGTTCTCCCTGCTCCCCGCCACGTGCACCTGCGCGACCGGTGGCAATCCAGCAACACGCTGGTCAAGGCGCTTGTCGTGTCCGTGGCCATCCACGCGGTGCTGCTGATGGTGCGGATCGCCGCGCCGGAGGTGTTCGAGATCAAGCGTTCCGATCCGCAGCTCGACGTGGTGCTGGTGAACGCGAAGTCCGCCCAGAAGCCGCGCAACCCGACCGTGCTGGCGCAGGCCAACCTCGACGGCGGCGGCGACCACGATGCCCAGCGTGCCACCACGCCGCTGCCGGCGCAGACCGAATCGAAGGAAGGCGACCTCATCAGGCTCACGCAGCGCCGGCTCCAGGAGCTTGAAGAAGAGCAGCGCCGGCTGATGACGCAGGCCCGTGTGGCCGCGCCGTCCGTGCGCAGCCAGCCGGTGAAGCCGGGGGAGCAGCGCACCGAAACCCCGACGCGCGGGCAGGACGACCGCACGTCCACCGACGAGATGGCCAAGCTCGAAGCCGAGATCGGCCGCAACCTGGAGCACTACGCCAAGCGGCCCAAGCGCATGCAGCTGACGGCCACCAGTGCCCAGGGGGTGGACTATGCCCAGTATTACGACCGCCTGCGCCGCAAGATCGAGGCGCGCGGCACGAGCGACTTCCCGCAGAAGAACGGCAAGCCGCTGTATGGCCAGCTGATCCTGGTGCTCAACGTGAACCGCCAGGGCAAGCTGGGCTACAACCGCGACGGCTACAACGTCGAGGCGATCGACGTGGCCAAGAGTTCGGGTGACCCCGCGCTGGACCGCCAGGCCGTGGCCATTGTCCGTGCCGCTGCACCGTTCGGCGCCTTCACGCCCGAGATGCAGGCGAAGCAGGACATCCTCGAAGTCATTTCCACTTTCAAGTTCACGCGCAGCGGGCTCGACGTCCGCCTGCAAGGACGCTGATGACCGCAGAACAGCAATCCGCCGACCGCTATGTCGTGGTGGGCAACCCCGTATCGCACAGCCGCTCGCCGGCCATCCATGCCGCGTTTTCGCGCCAGACCGGCGAAGCCATCCAGTACGATCGCCTGGAGGCGCCGCTCGACGCGTTTGCCGACACCGTGCGCAAGTTCCTGGCCGACGGCGGCCATGGCTTGAACGTGACCACGCCGTTCAAGCTAGAGGCCTATGACCTGGCGGATCGCCTGACGCCGCGCGCGGAAGCCGCCGGCGCGGTCAACACGATGTGGATCGAGGACGGGCTGATCCACGGCGACAACACCGACGGCGTGGGCCTGGTGCGCGACATCCAGGACAACCTCGACGTGCTGCTGGAAGACAAGCGCATCCTGGTGCTGGGCGCCGGGGGCGCGGCCATGGGCGCGCTGCTGCCGCTGATCGAATGCCGCCCTGCGCGGATCGTGGTGGCCAACCGCACGGCGCAGAAGGCCAGCGACGTGGTCGAGCAGTTCGTGGAAGCGGCCGACCAGTACGGCGTGGAACTGTGGGCGGGCGGTCTGGACGCGCTGAGCGCGCTGTCCGAGGACGAAGCCTGCGACGTGGTCATCAACGCATCGGCCAGCAGCCTGCAGGGCGAACTGCCGCCGGTGCCGGAATACCTGCTGGGCGAAGGCGTGCTGGCCTACGACATGATGTACGGCGCCAGGCCGACCGTGTTCCTGGCCTATGCGGCCAAATGCGGCGCCCGCACGTCGGACGGCCTGGGCATGCTGGTGGAGCAGGCCGCCGAGGCGTTCTACAACTGGCGCGGCGTGTGTCCGAACACCGCCCCGGTCCTGGCCGAGCTGCGCGCCGCGCTGCAGGCCGAAGCGACCCGCTGATCCACGCGCGGAGCCGACTTGGCACGCCAGCGAAGCGGCGCCGCACGCGCACCGTCCCGGGCATCGGGCGCGGCCAATCCGCTGCGCTGGGTGGGCTATCTGGGCGAATGCCTGATCGTTGGCGTGCTGGCGCTGCAGTTGTACTTCTTCCTGCAGATTGCCGCCTGGCAATACCTGAATCCGTCATCCACGTCGTTCATGCGCGCCGAAGGCTGGCGCCTGTGCGGCTTCAACTTCTGGAGCTGCGCGATCGACCACAAGTGGGTGGGCTATGACCAGATGTCGCGCAATATCAAGCGGGCAGTGATTGCCAGCGAGGATGCCGACTTCGTCAACCATCCGGGCTACGAACTCGACGCGATGCTGGATGCCTGGGAGCGCAACAAGAAGCGGGGCCATATCGAACGTGGCGGTTCTACGATTACTCAGCAGCTGGCCAAGAACCTGTTCCTGTCTTCGGAGCAATACTACGTGCGCAAGGGCCAGGAACTGGCCATCACGTGGATGCTCGAGTTCTGGCTCGACAAGCAGCGGATCTTCGAGATCTACCTGAACTCGGTGGAGTGGGGCGAGGGGGTGTTCGGCATCGAGGCGGCCGCGCAGCACTACTTCCACACCTCTGCCGCGAAGCTGACCGTGGGCCAGGCCGCACGGCTGGCCGCGGCGCTGCCGGCGCCGAAGTGCTTCGACAAGAAGGAATACTGCGCCAACGTGCGCGTGAATTTCCGCGTCAAGGCATCGATCATCGCCCGCCGCATGGGCGCGGCGACGCTACCGGATTGACACTTTTTTGCTCCCCTCTCCCGCACGCGGGAGAGGGGAGCAAACACGGCCGTCAGCTCAACCAGCCCTTGCGCTTGAAATACACCAGCGGGATGGCCGCCGACACGGCCATCAGCGCGATGGCCCACGGGTAGCCGATGGCCCAGTCCAGTTCCGGCATCAGCTTGAAGTTCATGCCGTAGATGCTGGCGATCAGCGTGGGCGGCATCAGCGCCACCGACACCACCGAGAACAGCTTGATGATCTTGTTCTGGTTGATGTTGATGAAACCGACCGTGGCGTCCATCAGGAAGTTGATCTTGTCGAACAGGAACGCGGTGTGGTTTTCGATCGAATCGATGTCGCGCAGGATCTGGCGTGCCTCGTCCTGCTGCTCGGCCGACAATAGCTGGCTGCGCATCAGGAACGACACCGCCCGGCGCGTGTCCATGACGTTGCGGCGGATGCGGCCGTTCAAGTCTTCCTCGCGGGCGATGGTCTCCAGCACGTCGGCGGCGGCGGCATCGGTCACGTTCTCGGCCAGCACGCGGCGGCTGGCTTCTTCCAGCCGCTCGTAGATCTCCTCGATCGAATCGGCCGAATACTCGGCGTCGGTCGCGTAGAGGTCCATCAGCACGTCCTTGGCGTTGCGCACCGATCCGGGCCGCATCCGGGCGCGCAGCCGTACCAGGCGGAACACGGGCAGGTCTTCGTCGTGGATCGAGAACAGGACGTCGCGCGTGAGCACGAACGCCACGCGCACGTTGCGCGACGCCTCGTCTTCCGCCAGCAGGAAGTCGGTGCGGATATGGATGTTCTCGTCCTCGCCCTCGAAGTAACGCGCCGATGCCTCCAGGTCACCGAGGTCTTCGAGTTCCGGCAGGACGACGCCGTAGGCTTCCTTGATCCACGCCAGCTCCTCGTCGTCGGGGCTGACCACGTCGATCCAGATGGGCTTGTGCTGCAGCAGCTCATTGCGCTCGTCGACCTGCTCCTGGGCGAGCCGACCTTTCTGCAGGACGAACAGATTGATCATCCCTTGGATTCCTTGTTACTGATTGCGCGTTTGTCCGGAAACAGGCGCAGGCAAGGCATCGCCAGCAAAGCGACCATGGGGCGGCCGGCAAGCGTGATCGCGCTGCGCGCGGACGGCGGATGCCGGTCCGTTGCAAGGCGATGACGTTTGCCTGTTGCCTGTATCTGGCTGGCAAGCCGGGGGGAGGGGAAGATCCGCAGCGCGCGGCGGCCGGCAGGCGGCCGCAGGAGAAACGGAAAGACACACTCACCCGCAGGTGTCTGCGGGCAAGTACGGCGACGAGCAGGGCAATGGCCCCGCGCGGATCGGCGTTACGCAGCCCGCAGTGACATGGCATCCGGCGAAGACGCGGCCTGGCCGCTACAACCCGAACACCCGATGCTACTGCCCACGTAGTTTCTCCGGGATTCTGATGGCCGCGAGTGTAATCCAACGCGGGGGGGCTTGTTAAGCGAAATCTCTGCGCCGGTGTTGCTCACAGGCGCCGCCGCAGCAGCGGGGCCAGCATCACCGACGACAGCGCCGCGAACATCAGCACGATGGCCGTGTAGTCCTGCCAGTGCGGCGTCTCGCCCAGCAGCCACATGCCCGAGAACACGCCCACCACGGGAATGAACATGATCGACAGGCTGGACACCACGGGCGGCAGGCTGCGCGCCAGCGCGAACCAGACCAGGTGGCAGTACGCGAAGACCACCACGGCGTTGTAGGCGATGGCGGCCCATTCGATGCCGGTGGGCATGCGCCAGCCGGTCTCGAACAGCAGCGATCCGACGGCCAGGAACGGCAGCGTGACGGCCAGCATCCAGAAGGTCAGCGCGCCGATCGGCACATCGGTCGGGGTGCGCTTCATCAGCTGGGTGCCGAAGCCCCAGCCGGCGGCCGCCACCAGCATCAGCAGCGTGCCGGCCGGGCTGCCGGTCAGCGCGGCGATCTCGCCCGACAGCAGCAGCACGGTGCCGGCCAGCGCGCAGGCGATGCCGATCCAGGCCGACAGCGCAATCCGCTCGCGGAAGACCAGCAGGCCCCAGACCACGGCCCAGATCGGCATGGTGTAGCCCAGGATGGCCGCCCGGCCCGACGACAGCATCTTGACCGCGCAGATGGCGAACAAATGCCAGATCACCATGTTCGGGATGGCCAGCTTGACCACCGTGGCCCAGGCCTGGCGCGGTACCTGCAGCGAATCGCCGCGCAGCTTCAGGGCCAGGCCCAGCGCCACCAGCCCGCCCGCCATGCACAGCAGCCGGAATCCCATGGCCGGGAAGTGGGCGACGCCGACCTTCATGATCGGCCAGTTCAGGCCCCAGGCGATGGTCAGGATGACGAGCAGGACAAGGCCGCGGCGGTCGAGGTGCATGGCGCAGGAGGGGGGGCGGCGACCTGATGTGACGGGGTCGCTCTTTTTAAGCGGAAGCTCCAGACAATATCACGCCAGCAGGTAGAATGCCGCCCACGCCATATGTTGGGCCGCGGGATGCCTTGTTCGCCCCGCCGCGCCAACCGGCCGGCGCCGACCCGCGTTATGCTGTGAAGACTGTCGAACGCAGCCGGGCCGCCGGCTTCACCCGAATACCGAGCATCCCATGACCTTTACCGAATTGCTGTCCAATGCCTGGCAGCGAAACGATTCCCTGCTGTGCGTCGGGCTCGATCCGGACCCGGCCAAGCTGCCGCTGTCGATGACCGGCACCGGCGGGGCGATCTTTTCGTTCTGTCGCGAAATCGTCGATGCCACGGCCGACCTGGTCTGCGCCTTCAAGCCGCAGATTGCCTATTTCCACTCCCAGCGCGCCGAAGACCAGCTCGAGCAGCTGATCGAGTACATCCACGACGCCCATCCCGGGATTCCGGTGATTCTGGACGCCAAGCGCGGCGACATCGGCTCGACGGCCGAGCATTACGCCATCGAGGCATTCGATCGCTACAAGGCCGACGCGGTGACCGTCAGCCCGTACATGGGCTTCGATTCGATGTCGCCGTACCTGGCGCACCCTGGCCGTGGCGTGATCGTGCTGTGCCGCACGTCGAACCCGGGCGGTTCGGACGTGCAGTTCCTGCAGGTCGACGGCAAGCCGCTGTACCAGGTGGTGGCCGAAGCCGCGCGCGAACGCTGGAACACCAATGGCCAGATGGGCCTGGTGGTGGGCGCGACGTTCCCGAACGAAATCGCCAAGGTGCGCCAGATCGTGGGCGACATGCCGCTGCTGATTCCGGGCATCGGCGCCCAGGGCGGCGACATCGAGGCCACCGTGAAGGCAGGCCGCACGGCCGATGGCACCGGCATGATGATCAATTCGTCGCGCGCCATCCTGTACGCCAGCCGCGAAAAGGATTTTGCCGCCGCCGCCCGCAACGTGGCGCTGCAGACGCGCGAGACAATCAACCGGTATCGCCACGGCTGACGCGTTGACGCATGATGGATGGGGTCGGCGGTTGCTCCCCTCTCCCATTGCATGGGAGAGGGGAGAAAACCACGCCTTCCCTTCACCTATTCCTCGTTCCGGATCAGTTCGATCAGCCCGCGCATCGCGTGCTCGGCCGCCTGGCGGCGGATCTGGGCGCGGTCGCCCTTGAATCGCTGGGTTTCTGTGCGGGTGGTGATGCGGTTGCTCCAGCCGAAGCAGACCATGCCCACCGGCTTTTCGGGCGAGCCGCCGTTCGGCCCGGCCACGCCCGTGATCGATAGCGACACCTGTGCGCGGCTGTTCAGCAGGGCACCCTCGGCCATGGCATGGGCCACCTCCTCGCTAACCGCGCCGTGGTCGCGGATCAGTTTGGCGGGCACGCCGATCATGGTGGTCTTGGCTTCGTTGGAGTAGGTCACGAAGCCCCGCTCGAACCAGCCCGACGACCCCGACACATCGGTGATGGCCGCCGCCACCAGCCCGCCCGTGCAGGATTCGGCGGTGGCCAGCATGAGCGAACGTTCCGCAAGGACGGCTCCGGCCTGGATGGCAAGCTGGTCGAGCAGGCGGCTGACGGACATGGCGACGGTTCCCCGAGATCCTGATGCAGTGATGAAGGCGCGATGAAATGGCGCGGGCGCTCAGAACGAGCGCCACAGGGCGAAGACGAGCAGCGTATAGAACGCCGCGAACATATCGTCGAACATCACGCCGAACGCGCCGGTGAACCCGGGCCCCTTGAGCGTGCGGTCGTAGTACCGGATCGGCGCCGGCTTGACGATATCGAAGAAGCGGAACCACAGGAAGGCCGCGAACTGGCCCCAGAAGCCGGTGGGCATGACAAACACCAGCACCAGCCAGAAGGCGACGATCTCGTCCCAGACCATGCTGCCGTGGTCGTACACGCCCATGTCGCGCGCGGTACGCAGGCAGGCCCAGATGCCGACCAGGAAACCGCCGGCGATGATCCACAGCCACGTGTTCGGCGCGATCCACATCGAGATCACGACGTACGACAGCCAGCCATACAGCGTGCCGACCGTGCCCGGGCTCACCGGCGACAGGCCGGAGCCAAAGCCCAGCGCAATCAGGCGGGCGGGATGGCCGAGCATGAAGCGGGCGGTCGGGCGCATGACCTTGGCGGTCTGGCCGGCGTCCAGCGTGACGGGCTCGGCAGGATTGGCGGGATCGCGCGGCGCGGCCCCGGGGGGATAGGCGGACATCAAGAACCTGGCTCGACTTTTCTAGTGATATATGGCGCGCAAGTGTGCAGTTCTCCCTGTTGCGCGCATGCCTGGCATCATGACACGGCTTGCGTGCGAAGTGTCACGGGGCGCTGAAATGATCGAATGACGCACCCGTAAAGGCGAACGGGTCGCCCTGACTATCGACGATGCGCAGGCCGGCTTCCGATGTGATCGAACCGGCACGTGTGAGCGGCAGGCCGAGTTGCCGGCCGATGGCGGCGATGGCCTCGCGATGGCCCGCCGGGGCGGTGAAGCAGAGCTCGTAGTCGTCGCCGCCGGCCAGCACGCATTCGCGCTGCAGCGCCAGCGGCTGCGCCCCGAGAATCTCGGAGCGGGGCAGCGCATCGACGTCCAGGATGGCGCCGACCGACGAGCGCGCCAGGATATGGCCCAGATCGCCGATCAGGCCGTCGGATATATCCAGTGCAGCATGCGCCACGCCACGCAAGGCGATGCCGAGCGCCACGCGCGGGGTGGGCGTATCCATGCGCGGGCGGATCACCGTGAAATCGGGTTCGGGCAGCAGCCATTCGCCGCGGCAGTCGCCCAGGGCCAGCCGGGCATCGCCCAGCGTGCCGGAGATCCAGATGTCGTCGCCGGGGCGCGCGGCGTCGCGGCGCAGGGCCTGGCGCGGCGGCACGTCGCCAAACACGGTGATGGACAGCGTCAGGGGCCCCTTGGTGGTATCGCCGCCAATCAGCTCGCAACCGTGGTCGTCGGCCAAGGCGAGCATGCCGCCCGCAAACGCTTCGAGCCAGGCGGGATCGGCCTCCGGCAAGGCCAGCGCCAGCGTGAACGCGCGCGGTTCGGCGCCCATCGCGGCCAGGTCGGACAGGTTCACGGCCAGCGCCTTGTGTCCCAGCGAGCGCGGCGGCACGTCCGGAAAGAAGTGGCGGCCGCTGACCAGCATGTCGGTGCTGATGGCAAGCTGATGGCCTGGCCGGGCGTCGATCAGCGCGCAGTCATCGCCCACCCCCAGCGCAGCCTTGCGGACGGGGCGCGTGAAGAATCGGCGAATCAGGTCGAATTCGGACAGGGAAGCGGGCGTGGGATCTGGCATCAGGTGGGGAGCATACCGGCTGGTCAAGCCCATCGGCATGCGGCATATTGTACCGAAACGCAAAGGTGCCCCGCGCAAAACGCCCATTGTGAAATAGTTTTTCACAATATAAAATGCGCCATCCTTAAGCGTGCAAATCTTAAGCGCGTACAAGCGGAGACGACGGGTTCGTGGAGCCGGCCCTTGATCTCCCAGCGTTATTCAGTGCGGCTCCACCGATCGGAAGATGCGCAGATGACAAGCCCTCAGCAGTCCCCGTCCCAAGACGATCTGAAACAGCAGCAGCGTGAGGCGCTGCGCAAGGCCGCACTCGAATATCACGAGTTTCCGACCCCCGGCAAGATTTCCGTCACCCCGACCAAGCCGCTGTCGAACCAGCGCGACCTGGCCCTGGCCTATTCGCCGGGCGTGGCCGCCGCGTGCGAGGAAATCGTCGCCAACCCGGCCGATTCGTTCCGTTACACCGCCCGGGGCAACCTCGTGGCCGTGATCACCAACGGCACCGCCGTGCTGGGCCTGGGCAATATCGGCGCCGCGGCGTCCAAGCCGGTGATGGAAGGCAAGGCTGGCCTGTTCAAGAAGTTCGCCGGTATCGACGTCTTCGACATCGAAATCGACGAGACGGACCCCGAAAAGCTGGTTGACATCATCGCGTCGCTGGAGCCGACGTTCGGTGGGATCAACCTCGAAGACATCAAGGCGCCGGAGTGCTTCTACGTGGAGCGCAAGCTGCGCGAACGGATGAAGATTCCCGTCTTCCACGACGATCAGCACGGTACCGCCATCGTGGTGGGCGCCGCCGTGATCAACGGCCTGAAGGTGGTGGGCAAGGACATCTCGAAGGTCAAGCTGGTGGCCTCGGGCGCTGGCGCCGCCGCGCTAGCCTGCCTGGACCTGCTCGTCGACCTGGGCCTGCCCATCGAGAACATCTGGGTGACGGACCTGGCCGGTGTGGTCTACGAAGGCCGTACCGAGCTGATGGACCCGGAAAAGGCACGCTTCGCGCAGAAGACCGACAAGCGCCGCCTGGGCGAAGTCATCGACGACGCAGACATCTTCCTGGGCCTGTCCGCCGCCGGCGTGCTGAAGCCCGAGATGGTGCAGAAGATGGCCGACAAGCCGCTGGTGCTGGCGCTGGCCAACCCGAATCCGGAAATCATGCCGGAACTGGTCAAGGAAATCCGTCCGGACGCCGTGATGGCCACGGGCCGCACCGACTACCCGAACCAGGTCAACAACGTTCTCTGCTTCCCGTTCATCTTCCGTGGCGCGCTCGATTGCGGCGCCACCACGATCACGCGTGAAATGGAAATCGCCGCCGCCAATGCCGTGGCGGAACTGGCGCGCCAGGAGCAGAGCGATATCGTGGCCTCGGCCTACGGTATCCAGGACCTGTCGTTCGGCCCCGAATACCTGATCCCGAAGCCGTTCGATCCGCGCCTGATCGTCAAGATCGCACCGGCCGTGGCCGAAGCCGCCGCCAAGTCGGGCGTGGCCGCGCGTCCGATCGAGGACATGGACGCCTATCGCCTGCAGCTGCAGCAGTTCGTCTACCACTCGGGCACGCTGATGAAGCCGATCTACGCGGCCGCGCGCAAGGTGGAGATGGAAAAGAAGCGCATCGTCTTTGCCGAGGGCGAAGAAGAGCGCGTGCTGCGTGCAGTGCAGGTGATCGTCGACGAAAAGCTGGCCAACCCGATCCTGATTGGCCGTCCGGCCGTGCTGTCGCACCGCATCGAACGTTTCGGCCTGCGCCTGCGCATGGGTGTGGACTTCACCGTGGTCAACCCCGAGCACGACGACCGCTTCCGCGACTATTCGGACGCCTACTACCGCATGATGGCCCGTGAAGGCATCACGCAGCAGTACGCCAAGCTGGAAATGCGCCGCCGCACCACGCTGATCGGCGCGATGCTGGTCAAGCGGGGCGAGGCCGACGGCATGATCTGCGGCACGGTCAGCACGACTGCGGCCCACCTGCGCTACATCGACCAGGTGCTGGGCGGGACCAACTGCGTCTACGCCGCGATGAACGGCCTGGTGCTGCCGGGCCGCCAGATCTTCCTGGTGGACACGCACGTCAACATCGATCCGACCGCCGCCGAGCTGGCCGAGATCACGCTGATGGCCGCCGAGGAACTGAAACGTTTTGGCATCGAGCCCAAGGTTGGCCTGCTGTCGCACTCGAACTTCGGTACGTCGGAAGCCCCGTCGGCCCGCAAGATGCGCGAAACGCTGGCCATCCTGCGCGAGCGCGCCCCGGAACTGGAAGTCGACGGCGAAATGCACGGCGACAGCGCGCTGGATCAAAAGCTGCGCGATTCGCTGGTGCCGGACGGCTCGCTCAAGGGCGAAGCCAACCTGCTGGTGTGCCCGAACATCGACGCGGCCAACATTTCATACAACCTGCTCAAGGTGGCGGCCGGCAACAACGTGGCCATCGGTCCGATCCTGCTGGGCGTGAAGGCGCCGGTTCACATCCTGACGCCGTCGGCCACCGTGCGCCGCATCGTCAACATGACGGCGCTGGTGGTGGTGGACGCCGCCGCCAAGGTCTGATCGGCCGTTTTACCGGCGGCCAGGTCCGGCCGCCGGAGCCATGTGGTGCAAGAGCCGGGTTCGCCCGGCTTTTTCATGCCCGCGTCAAATTGCCGCCTGCGCGGTTAGTATGCGCACACATATCAATAACATGTTGAAACAATTGAGGAAATTCGGGGCGCCGGGGCGCAGGGATTGATTAATGATGGACTTGCGCGTAACCTTACGCCTTTGAATGCGGACGCTCGCCTGGGCGTGCCGGTAGCGGCTTTGGGTCCGAAAAAAGACCGAAGCGATGCCGGAATGACCCGCCATCAACTTTCGCCAACGATTCATTCACTATCGTGGGTTCCCGGATTTCTCAAAGCCAGTCGCAGCGGCAGTCACATTGGCAGTCCCTGAGTCTGGCGCGAAGCCTGGGCCGCGTGTTGGCTGGCGCGGCGCTATCGATGGCGCTGGCCCTGTCGCCGCAAGGCGCGATGGCAAGGCAGTCGCCCGACGTGTCCGGGGTGGGAACCATCCCGGCACAGCAGTTGCCCAACGAGGCGCGGCAAACGCTGGACCTGATAGAGGCCGGCGGCCCGTTTCCGTATGACAAGGATGGTTCGCGGTTCGGCAACTACGAACGCATCCTGCCGCAGCAGCCTCGCGGGTATTACCGCGAATACACCGTCAAGAACAGCAAAAGCCGGAATCGGGGAGCCAAGCGGATAGTTTGCGGTGGTGATCAACGCGCCGCCAACGACTGCTACTACACGGAAGACCACTACAACAGTTTCAAACGGATAACCAAATGATGACTGACATTTTCGGATTGGGCGACGCCCTTGCCGCCCGCGAGGAGCGCGGCGCCGGAGATGGCTGGCAACGGGCTCACCATCAGGCCCAGAACCTTTACGACAACGTGCTGATGATGCCGCGCCAGGATCTGACGCCCCGACTTCCGCCCGCCTGTGCCCCTGTCATGGCCACATGGGCTGACGACGGCACCAACGAGGGAGCCATGAATCTGTTCAAGACGGTGCGCCCTAACATCGTCCAGTCGATCCGCGCATTCCGCGTGCCCGAGCTGGCCCAGGCAGCCGCCGCGCTGAATCAGCATTTCCTGTACGCGAACTGTGCCGACTGCGCGAGCAAGGCCGAGATTCTTGAGCGCATCGCCACCGAGTTCACGTTTCCGAAGCATTTCGGCAAGAATTTCGATGCCTTGTCCGACTGCCTGACCGACATGATCTACAAGGCGGGGCCGCAGCCGGGTTTCGTGATCGTGCTCGAAGGCCTGCCGATCGCGCAGAAGTTCGACAAGGAAGCCCGCGAAGTGCTGCTGGACGTGTTCCGCGACGCCGCCGAGTTCTGGAGCGAGCGCAAGGTGCAGTTCCGGGTGTTCTACTCGTTCGCCTGACGGTCAGAGCGAATCGCCCACGAAAAAGCCCGCTGGTGTCAGCGGGCTTTTTGTTTGTGCGTCAGCGCGTCCCCGGCCGGGCGACGCGTCAGGCCGCGGGGGGCACCTGGCCGGTCGGTGTCAGGCGGTCGATCAGTTCGGGCAGGCCTTCGCTGAGACTGGCGGCCACATCGTCCGACGACATGCCGGTGGTTTCAGCCAGCGACTGCAGCGCGCCTGTGTGGCCCAGCGCCGCCGACAGGTCATTGGCGCTGACGGCCTGATTGGTGCCGGTGCCGATCCAGGAGTCCACCTGCTGACCCAGACCCGCCTGCGCCAGGATGTCGCGTAGCGCGCCGATGCCGCCGCTGGCCGCGCCAATCGCCTGGGCCGAAGCGCCGGCTTCGCCCTGTCCGCCTAGCAGCCCACCGAGCAGCGAACCCAGATCGAGCCCGCCCGGGGCCCGTGCGCCGCCGCCGCCCAGCATGCCACCGAGCATGCCGCCCAGCCCGCCGAGGCCACCCAGCGGATTGTCGCCGGCATCGGCCGGCGCCACGCTGCCGTCGGCACCCTGGCTCTTGTGCCGCATGGCCAGCATCGCCAGCAGGCCCAGGGCCATCATCAGCTTCGGATTCATGCCGCCGGACTGGCCTTCTTGATGCTGGCCGCCAAGCTGGCCGAGCACGCCCCCGAGTACGCTATCGAGTAGTCCCATCTCAGACTCCTTATCTCAAAATCCGCCAAGGATGGCGTTCAGCGTTGCCAGGCAAGCGAGCCCGGCGGTTTCCGTGCGCAGGATGCGCGGCCCGAGTGACACGCCGATAAAACCGGCACGCCGCGCGGCGTCTTCTTCGTCCGGGGAAAGGCCCCCCTCGGGGCCGATCAGCAGTGTCACCCCTTCGGCACGCCAGGCGTCGCGATGCGCCTGGGCAAGCTCGGGCAGCGACCCCGTGGCACGCGGCGACAGCAGCAGCCGGGCGCCCGTGGCGGGCGCTGCCGCCAGCCACGCTTCAAAAGTAGCGACCGGCGCCAGATGCGGCAAGCGATTGCGGCCACATTGTTCGCATGCGGCCTGCACCAGCGCCTGCCAGTGTGCCTGGCGCTTGAGCGCGCGGTCGCCGGACAGGCGCACGACCGAGCGCGCGGCCTGCAGCGGCTGGATGGCGGCCACGCCCAGTTCCACGGCCTTTTCGATCAGCCAGTCCATCTTGTCGCCACCGGCCAGGCCTTGCGCCAGCGTGACCGCAAACGGCGCTTCGGCATCGGCGGCGTCATGCGCGCCGATCTGCGCCGTGGCGTGACGCTTGCCGATCTCGGCGAGGGTGGCGGCATGGCTGCCGCCCTGGCCGTTGAACAGCGTGACGGCGTCGCCCGGGGCCAGGCGCAGCACCTGCACATGGCGCACCACGGCTTCGGGCAAATCCAATACGGCATCGGCGGCCAGCGCCGCATCGACAAAGAATCTGGGAGGCATCAGGGGGCGGGTTTGGCGTCCGGAGCCTTGGCCAGCGGCGTGGCAAAGCCCCATCGGTATCCATCGGGATCTTCGACCATGCAGTATCTGTCGCCCCAGAACTGGTCGGCGGGCGGCATGACGCTGGTCGCCCCGGCGCCAGTGGCCTGCGCGTACAGCGCGTCGACATCCTCGCAATACAGGTAGAACGTCTGCGGCGCTTCCACGCCCATGGAGCGCGGCGTACGGGCCGTGCTGCCCCAGGCGCCCTCGGGCGCGAACATGATGACGATCTGGCCCTGGTAGTGCATTTCGGCGTGGGTGGGCACGCCGTTCTCATCGACGACATGCCCGGCTTTGAAGCCGAATGCCCTTTGGTAGAAATCAAGGGCGGCGCGTCCGCTGGCGACCGTGAGATAGGGCGTCAGCCAGGGCGTGTTGGGCGGTCTGGACATGCGGGTCTCCCGGATGGCACGAAAGCTCCGCGCGCAAGGCAGCGGCGGGGCGTTTGTGCATGTTACGCGGGACGGCCTGCGCTGTCGAAGATCGCCTGCAAATGGCGTGGGTGGTTGAACAGCGCCGGGTGCAGCCTGGCGTGGTAGGCGCGCAGCGCGCCATCGAGCCCCCACTGTTGCAGGCGCGCCGCAATGCGCTCGGGCGGGTGGGCCGCGATGTCCAGCGTATCGCTGGCCAGCGCGATTCCCCACAGCGCACCGTACGCCGGCACGAAGGTGGTCAGCGGTGCCACGTTCCGGAATACCTGGCGCAGGCGCGCCAGCAGCCGCCGCGTGGCCTCCGGCCGGTGCCAGGGCGGACCCAGGTGCACCGACATCGCGCCGCCGGCGCTCAGGCAGCGCCGCGCCGTCTGCAGCCCGTGCGGCGCGAACAGGGCGGCTGCCGGGCTGCCGTCGTCGGCTTCGGTCAGGTCGTAGACGATCAGGTCGAACTGGCGGCCGGCTCGCGCAAACGCTTCCATCAGGCCCAGCCCGTCGCCAATGGCCAGGTGCAGGCGCGGATCGCCGGGTTCGTCCAGGGCGCCACGGTGAATGCCGGGCAGCCATTCGCGCGCCAGACGGACGACTTCGGCATCGAGTTCGGCCACTACCACTTCCCGCATGGTGGGAATTCGCAGCAGTTCGAAGGCCGATCCGCCATCGCCACCGCCCACCACCAAAGCGCTACGTGGCGAACCGTGCACTGCGGCTATCGGCACGGTCATCAGTTCATGCTGGATATGGGCATCGGCTTCGGTGCTCATCACGCGCCCATCCAGGCGAAAAATGCGGCCAAATTGCGCGTTCTGGCCAATTTCCACCTGCTGGTGGGCCGTGCGCGCCGCGGCCAGCACGGCGATATCGCACAGCGTGGTGCCGACACCGGGCGCCAGCCATTCGGTCCACGTCTGAGACCCCCGTCGCGGTGCGTCCACGCGCCCGGAAATGCCGCCTGCTTCTGCTAAAATTGCGGTTTTCCCGCCGTCAGGTTCTCGCATGTCTGCCCTCGCCCATCCCGCAACCAGTCCTTTTGCCAATCAACCCGTCAAGCTGATGGCCGATGCCATCCGCGTGCTTGCCATGGATGCCGTCCAGCAGGCCAACTCCGGTCACCCCGGCGCGCCGATGGGTATGGCGGACATCGCCGTGGCGCTGTGGGGGCGGCACCTGAAGCATAACCCGGTCAACCCGCACTGGGCCGACCGCGACCGCTTCGTGCTCTCTAACGGCCACGGATCGATGCTGATTTATGCCTTGCTGCATCTGACCGGCTACGACCTGCCGGTGGAAGAGCTGCGCAACTTCCGCCAGCTGCACAGCAAGACCGCCGGCCACCCGGAATACGGCATCACCCCGGGCGTGGAAACGACCACCGGCCCCCTGGGCCAGGGCATCACCAACGCGGTGGGCATGGCACTGGCCGAGCGCCTGCTGGCCGAGGAATTCAACCGCCCGGGCTTCGACATCGTCAACCATCACACGTACGTGTTCATGGGCGACGGCTGCCTGATGGAAGGCATCAGCCACGAAGCCTGCTCGCTGGCCGGCACGCTGAAGCTGAACAAGCTGATCGCGCTGTGGGATGACAACGGCATCTCGATCGACGGCGACGTGGTGCACTGGTTTGCCGACGACACGCCGAAGCGTTTCGAGGCCTACGGCTGGAACGTGATCCGCGGCGTGGACGGCCACGACGTGGTGGCGGTGGACAACGCCATCGCCCAGGCCAAAGCCAGCGACAAGCCGACGCTGATCTGCTGCCGCACGATCATCGGCAAGGGCGCGCCGAACAAGGAAGGCGGCCACGACGTGCACGGCGCCCCGCTGGGCGGCGCCGAAGTGCTGGCCACGCGCGAGGCGCTGGGCTGGGCCCACGCCCCGTTCGAACTGCCGGAAGACGTGTACAACGCCTGGAACGCCAAGGCCACCGGCAGCGCGCTGGAAAAGGCCTGGGACGCGCTGTTTGACGCCTACGCCGAAGTGCATCCGTATGAAGCCGGCGAATTCAAGCGCCGCATGCGCGGCGAACTGCCGGGCGCGTTCGATGCCGCGGTCGATGCCTTCATCGCCAAGTGCGAGGAAAAGGCCGAGACGATCGCCACGCGCAAGGCCAGCCAGAACACCATCGAGGCGTTTGCGCCGGTGCTGCCCGAATTCCTGGGCGGCTCGGCCGACCTGACCGGCTCGAACCTGACCAACTGGTCGGGCACCCAGGCCGTGCGCGTGGATGCATGGGGCAACCACATCAACTACGGTGTGCGCGAATTCGGCATGAGCGCCATCATGAACGGCATCACGCTGCATGGCGGCTACGTGCCCTACGGCGCCACGTTCCTGACGTTCTCGGACTACAGCCGCAATGCGCTGCGCATGGCCGCGCTGATGAAGATCCGCACGCTGTTCGTGTTCACGCACGATTCGATCGGCCTGGGCGAAGACGGCCCGACGCACCAGTCGATCGAGCATGTGGCCAGCCTGCGCCTGATCCCGAACATGGACGTCTGGCGTACCGCCGACACGACCGAAACGGCCGTGGCCTGGGCCGAATCGATCCGCCGCACGAACGGCCCGAGCTGCCTGATCTTCAGCCGCCAGAACCTGCCGTTCCAGAAGCGCGACGATGTCACGCGTGCCAATATCGCACGCGGCGGCTACGTGCTGCGCGATGCGAAGAACCCGCGCACAAAGCGTCCGGACGCCGTGATCCTGGCCACGGGCTCGGAAGTGGGCCTGGCCGTGGGCGCCGCCGATGCGCTGGCCGCCGAGGGCGTGCATGTGCGCGTGGTGTCGGTGCCCGCCACGACGGTGTTCGACAAGCAGGACGCCGCCTACAAGGCTAGCGTGCTGCCGGCCGGCGTGCCGCGCGTCGCCGTGGAAGCCGGCGTGACCGATTTCTGGTGGAAGTACCAGGTCCAGGCGGTCGTCGGCATCGACACGTTCGGCGAATCGGCTCCGGCTGGCGTGCTGTTCAAGCACTTCGGCTTTACGGTGGACAATGTGGCCGACACCGTTCGCGCCACGCTCGCCCAGTAATTTCCGCCCGCGCGGTCAGCCGGTGCGATGCGCCGGTGACCGGCGCCGGCCACCGGCTTTATCGATTGCACTCTAGGAGATAGACATGACCATCAAGATCGGCATCAACGGCTTTGGCCGTATCGGACGCATGGTATTCCGCGCCGCCGCCGCGAACTTCAAGGACATTGAAGTCGTTGCCATCAACGACCTGCTGGAGCCGGACTACCTGGCCTACATGCTGAAGTACGACTCGGTCCATGGCCGCTTCGACGGCGAAGTGTCGGTGGAAGGCAACACGCTGGTCGTCAACGGCAAGAAGATCCGCCTGACCGCCGTCAAGGACCCGTCCGAACTGAAGTGGGGCGAGGTTGGCGCGGACGTGGTCATCGAGTCGACCGGCATCTTCCTGACCAAGGAAGGCGCGCAGAAGCACATCGACGCCGGCGCAAAGAAGGTGATCATGTCGGCCCCGTCGAAGGACGACACCCCGATGTTCGTGTACGGCGTGAACCACGAAACGTACAAGGGCGAAGCGATCATCTCGAACGCCAGCTGCACCACGAACTGCCTGGCCCCGGTGGCCAAGGTGCTGAACGACAAGTGGGGCATCAAGCGCGGCCTGATGACGACCGTGCACGCTGCCACGGCGACGCAGAAGACCGTTGACGGCCCGTCGAACAAGGACTGGCGCGGTGGCCGCGGCATCCTGGAAAACATCATCCCGTCGTCGACCGGCGCCGCCAAGGCCGTGGGCGTGGTGATTCCGCAGCTGAACAAGAAGCTGACGGGCATGTCGTTCCGCGTGCCGACGTCGGACGTGTCGGTGGTCGATCTGACCGTCGAACTGGAAAATCCGGCCAAGTACGAAGAAATCTGCGCCGAGATGAAGGCCCAGAGCCAGGGCGCGCTGAAGGGCGTGCTGGGTTACACGGAAGACAAGGTTGTGGCCACGGACTTCCGCGGCGACGCCCGTACCTCGATTTTCGACGCCGAAGCCGGCATCGCGCTGGACGGCACGTTCATCAAGGTCGTGAGCTGGTACGACAACGAATGGGGTTATTCGAACAAGTGCCTGGAAATGGCACGCGTCGTCGCCAAGTAATTGGTGCTCGCCTCATGAAGAACGCGCCTTCGGGCGCGTTTTTTATTTCCGGCCGCAAGCGGGATCAGGGTGTCAGCGGTTTGGCATCCACGGCATCGCCGTCCACCAGGAAATGGCCGCCCGCCACATGGTGGATGGTGCGCAGGCCGTCATGGCCGGTAAAGTGCCAGCGGCCTTCGCTGAAGACGCGGCTGTCGGCTTGGGCGGCCACCACCTCGCCCAGGAACAGGTCGTAGCCGGCCTGGATGGCGGGCTCGGGCAGCAGCCGGCATTCGAGCCAGGCCGCGCAGCCTTCCAGCAAGGGTGCACCGATCACGCTGCCGGCAAACGTCTGCAGCCCGTAGGCGGCGAACTTGTCGATGCCTTGCTGTTCCAGCATGGTCAGTCCGGAACTGGAGCCCAGCGCCTGGGTAATATCGACCTGGCTGACCGTGGGCACCTGCAACGCGAACTCGCCGCTGGCTTCCAGCAGGCGGCGCGTCCAGGTGGCCTTGTCCAGCACGACCGCCACCTTGGGCGGCGCAAAATCGAGCGGCATCGCCCAGGCGGCGGCCATGATGTTGCGCTGGCCGCCGTGAGCCGCGCTGACCAGTACCGTGGGACCGTGATTGAGCAGCCGATAGGCTTTGGCAAGGTCAACGCCGAGACGAGGGGAAGTCATGATGCACGTCCGAAAATTCCGAGGTAATGTGAGTGCGCGCAAGGCAGGATCGAGCCCTTTCAGGTCAATATAGCGGGCCTCGCGCGCGCTGGGATCATGGTTTTTGACATTATCTGTCCCAATGTTGTCAAAAATCCCCCGATTACCGAATCGCGTAGTGCGAGAAATGCCGAATTTGCTTTTCCCTGCCGTTTTTTTCTCTTACACTCGGAAGAATCTGTTGAAATCTGATGTGCAGCCAGTGAAAGTGGTGGGGCCATCCAGAAGCGCGAGACATAACAACCGGGCCTGATCATGGTGAACGTGGATACCAAGCTGCTGGTGATTTTTACCGAGCTGCTGAGCAAGCGGAACGCCACTTATGTGGCGGAGAAAATGCATATGACGGCGCCCGCCGTATCGCATTCGCTTGGGCGCTTGCGCGAAATCTTCGACGACCCTCTCTTTATCCGCGTGCCGCACGGGCTGACGCCAACGCCCCGTGCGCTGGAGCTGGGTCCAAAAATCCGGGACATGCTCGACCTGTGGTCGTCCATCAACGAGGGCGATGCAGACAATTTCGATCCCGCGGTGGCCACCGGCACGCTGAGCATCGGCTTTGCGGCCGAACTGGGCGATACCGTCTTCAATCGGTTCGTGCTGCGGATCAAGCAGCTGGCCCCGGACCTGCATATCCGGCTGGTGGAATCGCACTCTTGGGAAAGTGACGTGGCGTCCATGCGCGCCAATGAGCTGGACCTGGCATTTTCTCCATTCCCCACGCGCCATCCGGAAATCGTCGAGGAAATGGTGACCTCGCTGAACCTGTGGGTGTGCGCGCGCAAGAATCATCCACTGCTCAAGACCGATTGCACGCTGGAGCAATACCTGGAATGCAGCCATATCTTCATGGCGCATTCAGGCGGCACAGGCCGGCCGGCGCCGGCGCTGATTCCGCTGGACTACGCGCTGCAGCAGCGCGGTCTGAAGCGCAATGCCACGCTGACAGTGCATTCGTGGCGTGCACAGGCCGAACTGGCGGCGCAGACCGACATGATCTTCACGGTCAACGCGCTGACCAAGGACATGGCCTGCGAGACCTATGGTCTCAAGGCGTTCCCGCTGCCGGCGGAACTGAACACGACGCTGGGCCTGAACATGTTCTGGCACCGCAGCCGGAATACGCATCCGATGCTGGTCTGGGCCCGGCACTTGTTTCGTCAGGTCGTTGGAGAATTCGTGGGCCTGCCTCAAGTCGCCGCGGCACGCACCCTGCGCGTGGTGACCGAGGCCGAACAGGACAACCTGCCGCAGGAATAAGCGGCCGGCCGATTCGGCAAGCCCAATAAAAAACCGGCGCTCTCGTGCCGGTTTTTTAATGCCTGCATGGTGGGGACTGGACCGCGCCCCCCCGAGCTTATCGTTTGGGTCTGTGGGGACAGTCGTTCTTGGTGCAGTTGCCGTACAACGACAACGCATGTTCCTGCAAGGCAAAACCGCGCTCGCGCGCAATACTCTGCTGGCGCTGCTCGATATCGCCGTCGAAGAATTCCTCGACGCGACCGCAATCCAGGCACACCAGGTGATCGTGGTGCTTGCCTTCGTTGAGTTCAAAAATCGCCTTGCCCGATTCGAAGTTGTTGCGGGACAGCAGGCCCGCCTGTTCGAACTGCGTCAGGACGCGATAGACCGTGGCGAGGCCGATATCCATGTGCTCGTTGAGCAGGATCCGGTAAACGTCTTCCGCGCTCAAATGGCGCTGCTCGCTGGTCTGGAAGATTTCAAGAATCTTCAGGCGGGGGACAGTCGCCTTGAGGCCGATATTTTTGAGGTCCGCCGGACTCGGCATGGGCGTGACTCCCTAGAGTACAATGTCTGGATAGTTGAATCATAAGGGTTTTGGCGACAAAAGTCGCCCCGGTGCCATGGCGCCCGGCCGCCACTCGCAAGGTGGCGTACCCGCGAAGCGCCTGGCCGTGCCGGCCGCCTCCGCTTGTCTGCGGAGCGTCGGGACCGGCACAGAACCATTCCCGTCTGGAAGCGAGATACATGCGTTCATTCCGTTCGTCCGCCATGCGCCCCGCGCTGGTGTCTTCCCTGCTGGCCGCCGCGCTGCTGGCCGGCGCCTGCTCGGCCTACGACAGCACGTCGCGCAAGGTGGCAGAGGCCATCACGCCATATCGCATCAACATCGTTCAGGGCAACTTCGTGTCCCGCGAGGCGGCTTCGCAACTGCGCGAAGGCATGACGCGCGACCAGGTGCGCTTCCTGCTGGGTACGCCGCTGCTGCAGGACGTGTTCCACGGCAATCGCTGGGACTACTATTTCTCGTTCCGCCGGGGCAGCACGCCGGTGGTGCAGTCGCGCCAGTTCACGGTGTTCTTTGATGACGACAAGCTGGTGAAGTGGCAGGGTGGCGATTTGCCGTCGGAATATGAACTCATTGCCGAAATTGACGGCATGAAGGCGGCGCAGCGCAACCAGAAGATCGGCATTGCGACGTCCAGCGCCAGTGCTTCGCAGCCGGCCTCCGCGCCGGCCGCTGCTGGCGCCTCGGCTCCGGAAGCCGCGCCGGCGCCTGCCGTGGAATCGACGCCTCCCGCCTCCGAACCGGCTGCCCAAGGGCCGGCCACGAGCGCCACCCCGGACAAACCGGCCAGCTGATCGCAAGCCGGCGCCGGCTGGCTGCCGCCCATCGCCTCCGTGCGCCCGGCCTGTCTGGCCGGGTCGCAGTCTTCCCAGTCTTTCCGACACCGCAACGCCACGCCATGAAAATCGCCATCGCAGGTGCCTCCGGCCGCATGGGCCGCATGCTGATCGAAACCGTTCTGAATACCGATGGCGTCACGCTGACGGGTGCGCTGGAGCATGCGACGTCGCCCGCGCTGGGCCAGGACGCCGGCTTGTTCCTGGGCCAGGTGACGGGTGTCAAGATCACGGCCGATATCGAGGCCGTGCTCGGCGCCGCCGATTGCCTGATCGACTTCACGCGCCCCGAGGGCACGCTGGTCCACCTGGACGCTGCAAAGCGCCTGGGCAAGAAGATCGTGGTCGGCACGACCGGCTTTGACGCCGCCGGCAAGCAGGCCCTGGCCGACGCCGCCAAGTCGATCGGCGTGGTGTTCGCGTCGAACTTCAGCGTGGGCGTCAACGCCACGTTCAAGCTGCTCGACGTGGCCGCCAGGCTGCTGTCCACCGGTTACGACATCGAAGTGATCGAGGCGCATCATCGCCACAAGGTCGATGCCCCGTCGGGCACCGCGCTGACGATGGGCGAAGTGATCGCCAATGCGCTTGGGCGTAACCTCGACGACTGTGCCGTGTATGCCCGCGAAGGCCATACGGGCCCGCGCGATCCGAATTCGATCGGTTTTGCCACGATTCGTGGCGGCGATATCGTGGGCGACCATACGGTGATGTTTGCCGGTATCGGCGAGCGCATCGAGATCAGCCACAAGTCGTCCAGCCGCCAGTCGTACGCCGATGGCGCGGTGCGCGCCGCCCGTTTCCTGGCCGACAAGCCCAGCGGCATGTTTGACATGCAGGATGTGCTGGGCCTGAAGTAAACCGCTGTCTCGCGGCTCGCCATGGCGGGCCGTTTGCGCCTTTGGGCGCCGCCGTGGCAGGGCCGGAATCGTCGTCGGCCACGGTTATAATCGTCTCTTTCGTTTTTCCGATCCCCCCGGCCGCCGGCGCGCCAGTCGCCGCGCGTGACCGTTGCCCAGACCGTCGTCCCGACCATGCAAGACAAATATCTTCCGTCCGCCGTTGAACAAGCCGCCCAGCAGCACTGGCAAGCGATCGATGCCTACAAGGTATCGGAGCACGCTGTCGGGCCCGACGGCAAGGAAAAGCAGAAGTTCTACGCCTGCTCGATGCTGCCGTATCCGTCGGGCAAGCTGCACATGGGGCACGTGCGCAACTACACCATCAACGACGTGATGGCGCGCTACCTGCGCATGAACGGCCGCAACGTGCTGATGCCGATGGGCTGGGATGCGTTCGGCATGCCGGCGGAAAACGCCGCGCTGAACAACAAGGTGGCGCCGGCCGCCTGGACCTACGACAACATCGCTTACATGAAGAAGCAGATGCAGTCGATGGGCCTGGCGATCGACTGGTCGCGTGAAGTGGCCACCTGCAGCCCCGACTACTACCGCTGGAACCAGTGGCTGTTCCTGAAGATGCTGGAAAAGGGCATCGCCTACCGCAAGACCGGCACCGTGAACTGGGACCCCGTGGACCAGACCGTGCTGGCCAACGAGCAGGTGATCGACGGCCGCGGCTGGCGTTCGGGCGTGGTGGTCGAAAAGCGCGAGATCCCGATGTACTACCTGCGCATCACCGACTACGCGCAGGAACTGCTGGGCGACCTGGACGACCTGGGCTGGCCGGAGCGCGTCAAGATCATGCAGCAGAACTGGATCGGCCGCAGCGAGGGCGTGCGCTTTGCCTTCCCGCACCAGATCCGGGGCGCCGACGGCAAGCTGGTGGGCGACGGCAAGCTGTTCGTGTTCACCACCCGTGCCGACACGATCATGGGTGTCACGTTCTGCGCCGTGGCCGCCGAGCACCCGCTGGCCACCCACGCTGCCGCGAACAATCCGCAACTGGCCGCGTTCATCGACGAATGCAAGCACGGTTCGGTGATGGAAGCCGACATGGCGACCATGGAGAAGAAGGGCATGCCCACCGGGCTGCAGGTCACGCACCCGCTGACCGGCGAGCAGGTGGACGTGTGGGTCGGCAATTACGTGCTGATGACGTACGGCGATGGCGCCGTGATGGGCGTGCCGGCGCATGACGAGCGCGACTTCGCGTTCGCGAAGAAGTACAACCTGCCGATCAAGCAGGTCATCGACGTCAAGGGCCAGCCGTATTCGACCGACGCGTGGCAGGAATGGTACGGCGACAAGGAACACGGCACCTGCATCCACAGCGGCAAGTACGACGGCATGGCCTACCAGGCGGCCGTCGATGCCATTTCCGCCGACCTGGCCGCCAAGGGCCTGGGCGAGAAAAAGGTGACGTGGCGCCTGCGCGACTGGGGCATCTCGCGCCAGCGTTACTGGGGCACGCCGATTCCGCTGATCCACTGCGACAGCTGCGGCGTGGTGCCGGTGCCCGAGAAAGACCTGCCGGTGGTGCTGCCGGAAGACCTGGTGCCGGACGGCACCGGCAATCCGCTGAACAAGGATCCGCGTTTCCTGGCGTGCACCTGCCCGTCGTGCGGCAAGCCCGCGCGCCGCGAAACCGACACGATGGATACGTTCATCGACTCGTGCTGGTACTACATGCGCTATACGTGCCCCGATGCCAGCACGATGGTGGACGGCCGCAACGACTACTGGATGCCGATGGACCAGTACATCGGCGGCATCGAGCACGCGATCCTGCACCTGCTGTACGCGCGTTTCTGGACCAAGGTCATGCGCGACATGGGCCTGGTCAAGTTCGACGAGCCGTTCACGAACCTGCTCACGCAGGGCATGGTGCTGAACGAGACGTTCTACCGTGAAGACGCGTCGGGCAAGAAGACCTGGTACAACCCGGCCGACGTGGACGTGCAGACCGACGAGCGGGGCCGCCCCGTGGGCGCCACGGCCAAGGCCGATGGCCTGCCGGTGGTGATCGGCGGCATCGAGAAGATGTCGAAGTCGAAGAACAACGGTATCGACCCGCAAGCGCTGATCGACCAGCATGGCGCCGATACGGCCCGCCTGTTCGTGATGTTTGCCGCACCGCCGGAGCAGCAGCTCGAATGGAGCGGTTCGGGCGTGGACGGCGCGTCGCGCTTCCTGCGCCGCGTGTGGAACTACGGCTACGCCAACGCCCAGGCGATTCGCGATGGCGCGGGCAGCCAGTTCACGGCGGCTGACGCCGATGTGCGTCGAGAGCTGCACACGGTGCTCAGGCAGGCCAACTATGACTACGAGCGGATCCAGTACAACACCGTCGTGTCGGCGACGATGAAGATGCTGAACGCGCTGGAAGATGCCAAGGCCGCGTCGCCGGCCGCGCGCCGCGAAGGCTTCAGCATCCTGCTGCGCGTGCTGTATCCGGTGGTGCCGCATATCGCGCACGGGCTCTGGACCGAACTCGGCTATGCAGCCGAAGCCGGCGACATCCTCGACGCGGCCTGGCCGCAGGTGGACGAAAGCGCGCTGGTACGCACTGAAATCGAACTGGTGCTGCAGATCAACGGCAAGGTCCGTGGCAGCCTGACGGTGCCGGCCGATGCCGACCGCGCCGCCATCGAGGCCGTGGCCGCCGGCAGCGAGACCGTGGCGAAGTTTGCCAACGGCGCCGCGCCCAAGAAGATCGTGGTGGTGCCGGGCCGGCTCGTCAACGTGGTGCTCTGAGCCACACAGCCAGGAAGACACAAGCAATGGATCGACCGGACATGGGACGCCGCGGATTTCTCGCCATCGGGGCTGCAATGGCGGCGGCCGGCTTGCTGGCCGGCTGCGGCTTTCACATGCGCGGGAACGCCGATTTCGCTTTCAAGCGGCTCTACATCGGCTTGCCGCCCAATTCGCTGATGGGCGCCGACCTGCGCCGCAATATCCGCAACGGCTCCGACACGAAGGTCGTGGAGGAGCGCGAGGAAGCGGACGCGTTGCTGGACGTGCTGGCCGATACGCGCGGCAAGTCGATCCTGTCGATCACGGCCCAGGGCGTGGTGCGCGAATACCGGCTGACCCAGCGGTTCAGCTTCCGGCTGCGCGATGCCGCGGGCAAGGAGCTGATTCCGGCGTCGACGCTGATCCTGACGCGCGACCTGACGTACAACGAAGCCAATACGCTGGCCAAGGACTACGAAGAGCAGCAGCTCTACCGCGATATGCAGAAGGACATCGTGCAGCAGCTGATGCGCCGCCTGGCAGCGGTCAAGACGATCTGATCGCGGCCGCGCGCGGATCGCTTCGCAGGCACAGGGCAACACGATGCAACTCAAGCTCGACGGACTCGATGCACACCTGAAGCAGGCCCAGGCCAGGGGCCTGGCGCCGCTCTACGTGGTGCATGGCGACGAGCATCTGCTGGTACTGGAGGCGGTGGACCGCCTGCGCCGCGCCGCGCGGGACTCGGGCTTTACCGAGCGCGAAGTGCTGGTGGCCGAGCGCGGCTTCCAGTGGGGCCAGGTCACCGAGGCCCAGCAGTCGATGTCGCTGTTCGGCGACCGCAAGATCGTGGAACTGCGCGTGCCGTCGGGCAAGCCCGGCAAAGACGGCGGCGAGGCCTTGCGCGCCGTGGCAGCCCAGCCGTCGCCGGACGTTGTGATGCTGGTCACGTTGCCGAGGCTCGACTTTGCCACGTCGAAATCGGCCTGGTTCCAGGCGCTGGAGTCGGCGGGCGTATCGATCAAGGTGGATGCCGTGGACCGCACGCGCCTGCCCGCGTGGGTGGGCGAGCGGCTGGCCCTGCAGCAGCAGCGCGTGGAACCGGGCGAGGCCGGCCGGCGCTCGCTGCAGTTCATCGCCGACAAGGTGGAAGGCAATCTGCTGGCCGCGCATCAGGAAATCCAGAAACTGGGGCTGCTGTACCCGGCGGGCGTGCTGACGTTCGACCAGGTGCACGACGCGGTGCTGAACGTGGCCCGCTACGACGTGTTCAAGCTGTCCGAGGCGATGCTGGGCGGCGATGTGCCACGCCTGACGCGCATGCTCGAAGGTCTGCGCGGCGAGGGCGAGGCCACGGTGCTGGTGCTGTGGGCGCTGACCGAGGAAATTCGCGTATTATCCAAGGTCCGGCAAGGGCTGGCGGCTGGCAAGCCGGCGGGCGTTCTGATGCGCGAACTGCGTGTCTGGGGCCCGCGTGAGCGCCTGGTGCCACAGGCCGCGCAACGGTTGTCGATGCCGCAGCTGGAAGCCGCGCTGGCCATGGCCGCACGGCTGGACCGCCAGGTCAAGGGCCTGGCCGACCTGCCAGGCGCCGGTGGCGCGGCGGGCAGCCTGCCAGCCGAGCCATGGGACGGCCTGCTGCAACTGGCGCTGCTGATCGCGCGGCCAGCCTGACGTCCCGGACCCAGGCAGCGAACCAACCAGAATACTGCCGGCAGCCGCGCCGGCGCTTCGACATCGCGGCACCCACAGCAGACCGGGCTGGGCCCGGACACCATCATGACCGAGTTCGATCTCCACGCTTACATGAACCGCGTTGGCCAGCAGGCCCGCGCGGCATCGCGCGCCATGGCGCGGGCCTCCACGGCCGACAAGAACCGTGCGCTGCTGACGATTGCCGCGGCCATCCGGCGCGATGCCGGCAAGCTCAAGGCCATTAACGCCCGCGACGTGGAACGCGCCCGCGCCAATGGCCAGGACGCCGCCTTCGTGGACCGCCTGACGCTGTCCGACAAGGCCATCGACACCATGGCCGCCGGCCTGGAGCAGATTGCCGCGCTGCCGGACCCGATCGGCGAGATCAGCAACATGAAGTTCCGCCCGACAGGTATCCAGGTGGGGCAGATGCGCGTGCCGCTGGGCGTGATCGGCATCATCTACGAATCGCGCCCGAACGTGACCATCGACGCCGCGGCGCTGTGCCTGAAGTCCGGCAACGCCACGATCCTGCGTGGCGGCTCCGAGGCGATCGAATCGAACACGGCGCTGGCCGCGCTGGTGGCCGAGGGCCTGGCCGCCGCCGGGCTGCCGGGCGAGGCGGTGCAGGTCATCGAGACTACGGACCGCGCCGCCGTTGGCCGTCTGATCACGATGAACGAATACGTCGACGTGATCGTGCCGCGCGGCGGCAAGAGCCTGATCGCGCGCCTGATCGAGGAAGGCCGCGTGCCGATGATCAAGCACCTGGACGGCATCTGCCATGTCTACATCGACGACGATGCCGACGTGGAAAAGGCCGTGCGCATCTGCGACAACGCCAAGACGCAGCGTTACGCGCCATGCAACACGATGGAAACGCTGCTGGTGTCGCGCCAGATCGCGGCCACCGTGCTGCCGCCGCTGTGCCGCATCTACCAGGAAAAGGGCGTGGAACTGCGCGTCTGCCCCGACACGCGCGCCACGCTGGAAGCCGCCGGCTTCAGCGGCCTGGTTGACGCCACCGAGGAAGACTGGCGGCTGGAATACCTGGCGCCTGTGCTGGCCATCCGTACCGTGGACGGTCTGGACGCCGCGATTGCGCATATCAACACCTACGGCTCGGCCCACACCGATTCGATCGTGACGGAGAACTACAGCGCCGGCATGCGTTTTATCCGCGAAGTGGACTCGGCCAGCGTGATGATCAATGCCTCGACGCGTTTTGCCGATGGCTTCGAGTACGGCCTGGGCGCCGAGATCGGCATCTCGAACGACAAGCTGCACGCCCGTGGTCCGGTGGGGCTGGAGGGTCTGACGTCGCTCAAGTACGTCGTGTTCGGTCACGGCGAAGTGCGCACGTAAGGGGAGGCGGAAACGCAGATGCTCTGGGTCAAGGCCTTCCATATCCTGTTCGTCGTCTCGTGGTTCGCGGGCCTGTTCTACCTGCCGCGCATCTTCGTCAACCTGGCCATGGAAACCGATCCGGCCAGCGTGCGCCGCCTGCTGCTGATGGCGCGCAAGCTGTTCCGGTTCATGACCATGCTGGCTGTGCCGGCCCTGGTGTTCGGCCTGTGGCTGTTCCTCGGCTACGGCATCGGGCGCGGCGCGGGGCAGGGCTGGATGCATGCCAAGCTGGCGCTGGTGCTGGTGCTGATCGGCTATCACCACGGCTGCGGCGTGCTGCTGCGCAAGTTCGAACGCGGCGCCAACACGCGCTCGCACACGTTCTACCGCTGGTTCAACGAGCTGCCGGTGCTGGTGCTGTTGGCCATCGTGATTCTGGTTGTCGTAAAGCCGTTCTAAGCTGTCTGGTTCCCACTGTTTTCGATGAGGTCGTGATGAGCAAGCAGGTCGAGTACTTTCTGGCGCCGCAGTCGCCGTTCGTCTACCTGGGCCATGCCCGCTTTGTGGAAATCGCCAACCGCCACCAGGTGCAGGTGCTGCTGAAGCCGGCCGACCTGGGCAAGGTGTTTTCGGTCTCGGGCGGCGTGCCGCTGGCGCAGCGCCCGCCGCAGCGCCAGGCGTACCGGCTGGTCGAGCTTGAACGCTGGAGCCGCTTCCTGGGTATCCCGCTGAATCTGCATCCGACGTTCTTCCCGGTGTCGGGCGATGCCGCCGCCAAACTGATCATCGCGGCCCAGCTCGCGCATGGCACGGCCCGTGCGCTGGCGCTGACCGGCGCCATCACGCGGGCCGTCTGGGCCGAGCAGCGCAATATCGCCGATGGCGGCACGCTGTCGCAGATCGCCGACGAGAACGGCCTCGATGGCGCCAGCCTGCTCAAGGCCAGCGAAGGCCAGGCCGTGCAGGCCGCCTATGCGCAGAACACGCAGGATGCGATTTCCGCCAATGTGTTCGGCGCGCCGTGGTTCGTCTACGACGGCCAACCGTATTGGGGCCAGGACCGGCTCGATTTCCTTGACCGCGCCCTGGCGGCAGGCTGATCGGCACACCGGACCCATGCCTTGCCCGTCCGCGATGCGGACGTTTTTGTTTTCTGGAAAGACTCGCCATGACTCAAGCCTTCTTTGCTCCTTGCCCGCGTGGCCTTGAACCGGCACTGGCCGAGGAGCTGCGCGAGATTGCGCAGTACCCGGCCGTGGTGGCGGCGGCACCGTTCGAGGTGCATCGCGAAATGCCGGGCGGCGTGACGTTTTCGGGCGAGATGGCCGCGGCCTATGCGGTCAACCTGCATTCGCGCATTGCCAGCCGCGTGCTGCTGCGCGTGGCACAGCGCGGCTACCGCCACGAGGACGACATCTACGCGCTGACGCGCCAGCAACGCTGGGAGCAATGGTTTTCGCCGGACGAGACGCTGCGCGTGGACATTACCGCCCACAAGTCGCAGCTGCGCAGCCTCAACTTTACGGCGCTGCGCGTCAAGGACGGGGTCTGCGACGCCATGCGCGAACGGCTGGGCGCACGCCCCAGTGTCGATACGGTCAGTCCGGACGTCCGCATCTACGCCCACCTGACCGAGACCGATTGCACGCTGTACCTGGACACCACGGGCGAGCCGCTGTTCAAGCGGGGCTGGCGCATGGAAAAGGGTGAGGCGCCGCTCAAGGAAAACCTGGCCGGCGGCATCCTGCGCCTGGCTGGCTGGATGCCTGGCCAGACCGACCGGCCGTTCTTCGATCCGATGTGCGGCAGCGGCACGTTCCTGGTGGAAGCCGCGCAGGTGGCGCTGGGCATTGCGCCGGGCGTGGGCCGCACGTTCGCGTTCGAATGGCTGAAGGGCGCGGATACCAGGGCGTGGCAGGCGTTGCGTGCCGATGCGCAACGCGCCCGCGAGTCGGCCGCCAGCCGCGCCGCGACGCTGCAGATCGCCGGGTCCGATATTTCGACGGACATGCTGTCGATGGCGCAGGCCAACTGGCAGCGCGCCGGCCTGCCCGGCGATATTTCGCTGAAGCAGGTCGATGCGCGCTTCGTGCAGCCGCCGTTTGCCGAGCCGGGCCTGATGATGATGAATCCGCCGTATGGCGAGCGTATCGCGGTGCGCGGCAGCCGCCGCGATGCGATGCAGGACGCGCCGCCCGACGAAGTGGAAGAGGCCGCCGCCAACCAGTTCGCCAGCGCCTTTGCCACCACGCTCAAGCAGAACTTCGCGGGCTGGCAGGCCTGGGTGTTCACGGGCGATCTGTCGATGCCCAAGCGGCTGCGTCTGAAGGAATCGCGCCGCACGCCGCTCTACAACGGCAATATCGAATGCCGGCTGTTCCGTTTCGACATGGTGCGCGGCGGCAATCGGGATCAGGCGAAGAAAGAAGGCTGACGCGCGAAGGCGATCCGGTGCGCGCTGGCTTGGCACCCCACTCCAACGGTGTGGAGAACGGTGTAAATCGTAGAAGTACTACGCGAGCTTGTTCCGCCCGGTCATCGCCGCGCCGTTGCGCGAAAACTCCGACAGGAAGCTCTGCAGGCTGACCACCGGCTCCTGCAGCATGTGGCGCGGCAGGTCGAACAGCGCGTAGAAATATTCCTCGTTGCCCTCGCAGCGTTCCGCCGGCAGGCAGTATTGTTCCCAGTCCATGCAGGCCGGCGTGTACATGCCGTTGCCGGGCCAGAAGAACGGTACGATGCGCCCCTCGCGCAGCCCTTCGATCAATGCCGCCGGCGCCTCGTACGCTTCGGCCGACTCCACCTGGCTCATCAGCCCGGCGCGGGTTTCGATCACCATCAGCGTCGCATGGCCCTGTGCGGTCAGTAGCAGCATGCCCACGGGGTTCGGGAACAGGTAGTACTCGATAAAGCCATAGCGCGCCGCCGTCTGGCGTACGCGGTCGGCCATGATCGGGTCGGACAGGAACGAGTACGAATGGCGCGTGAGCAGGTCGCGCAGCGTGCGCGAGATCGACGCGAAGTACTGCTGCTGGAGCGCGTCGATTTCGTCGTTCAGCCGCGCCACCATGTTTGGATCGTGCTTCTTCACGTAGCGGTCGATCAGCCCGTGGTTGAAGCCCTGCACGGCAATGCTTTCATCGGCCGTGCCGGTCAGCAGGATGGTCTTGCACGGCAGGTCTTCCAGCGCCTGGCAGAATTCGAGCCCGTCCATCTGTGGCATGGAGTAATCCACCACCACCACGCCGGGCTGCAGGAAGCGATGCACATCGTGGATCTGGCGATGGATGCGGTCGACATCGAGCTGCACCGTGCGGCGTTCGGACAGGAACGTCAGGTCGTCGTGCGTGACGCGTACCGGCAGGAATGCGGGATGCCGCGTGGCATACGCTTCGCGAATCCACGTCAGCGCGTCGCGCGGATCGGTGAAGCTGACCACCGCGCGCGATGCATCCATCTGGAAAGCCAGGCTGTCGATAAACGACTTGCTGTCGTCCACCAGTACCGTCAGTACTGGGTGATGGAAAACCGACAGGTTCCGGTCGTGCGCGGGGAATGTCATGGTGCGATCAAATCTGGCCGCCGGCCGCAAGGGGGAAAAAGAACGGGGCAAGCCAGTATAGCGCCTGCGTCTGCATGCGCAACCAGACCACGCAAAAGGAAACGGCCAGCGTTGGTTGCTGGCCGCACTACTTCGATTTTATTGATTTCAGGTCTGCGCGTTTCTTTATTCACTTGGCAGCACTGCGTGCCTGACGGCCACTGCCGAACATTAACGGCAGCTTATTCCACGGCCTTGAACATGTCCTCCACCACCTTCTTGGCGTCGCCGAACACCATCATGGTCTTGTCCATGTAGAACAGCTCGTTGTCCAGGCCCGCGTAGCCGGCCGCCATCGACCGCTTGTTCACGATGATGGTCTTCGCCTTGTAGGCTTCCAGGATCGGCATGCCTGCGATCGGCGATTTCGGATCGGTCTTGGCGGACGGGTTGACCACGTCGTTGGCGCCCAGCACCAGCACCACGTCGGCCTGCCCGAACTCGCTGTTGATGTCCTCCATCTCGAACACCTGGTCGTACGGCACCTCGGCTTCGGCCAGCAGCACGTTCATGTGGCCCGGCATGCGGCCCGCCACGGGGTGGATGGCGTACTTCACCGTCACCCCGTGCTCGGTCAGCTTTTCGGTCAATTCCTTCAGTGCATGCTGCGCACGCGCCACCGCCAGGCCGTAGCCGGGCACGATGATCACGGTCTCGGCGTTGCTCATCACGAACGCGGCGTCGTCGGCCGAGCCCGACTTCACGTTGCGCTGGGCCTGCGCGCCGGCCGGGCCGGCAGCGGAAGCCTCGGCGCCAAAGCCGCCCAGGATCACGTTGAAGAACGAACGGTTCATCGCGCGGCACATGATGTACGACAGGATGGCACCCGAGGAGCCCACCAGCGAGCCCGCGATGATCAGCATCGGGTTGTTCAGCGAGAAGCCGATGCCCGCCGCCGCCCAGCCCGAGTACGAGTTCAGCATCGACACCACCACGGGCATGTCCGCGCCGCCAATCGGGATGATGATCAGCACACCCAGCACGAACGCGATGGCCAGCATGATCAGGAACGGCAGCCACGACTGCGACAGGAAGAAGATCACGCCGAAGCCGATCATGGCGATGGCCAGCAGCAGGTTCAGCCAGTGCTGTCCCGGGAACACCACCGGTGCGCCCTGGAACAGGCGGAACTTGTAGCGGCCCGACAGCTTGCCGAACGCGATGACCGAGCCCGAGAACGTGATCGCCCCCACGAAGCAGCCGATGAACAGCTCGATACGGTTGCCCAGCGGAATCAGGTGCGTACCGGCCGGCGTGATGCCGAACGCGGCCGGCTCCGCCACGGCGGCCACGGCGATGAACACCGCGGCCAGACCGATCAGCGAGTGCATCGCCGCCACCAGTTCCGGCATCTTGGTCATTTCGACCTTGCGTGCCACGTAGGCGCCTATGCCGCCGCCCACCACCAGCGCGCCGAAGATCAGCGCCAGGCCGGTGCCCACCGACGACTGCGCGGCGCCCACGGCCAGGAACTCGTTCTTGAGCTTGACGATCAGCACCAGCGTGGTCACCACGGCAATCGCCATGCCCACCATGCCGAACGCGTTGCCCTTGCGGGCCGATGCCGGGTGCGACAACCCCTTCAGGGCCTGGATGAAGCAGACCGACGCCACCAGGTACAGCAGCGTCACAAGGTTCATGCTGATGCCTTCCATCACGCACCTCCCTTGGCGGCTTCAGCCCCGGCCTTGGCGCGTGGCTCCTTCTTCTTGAACATCTCCAGCATGCGCTGGGTCACCAGGAAGCCACCGAACACGTTCACCGCGGCCAGTGCCACGGCCAGCGTGCCCATCACGCGGCCCACGCCGCCTTCGGTCAGGCCGGCCGCCAGCATGGCACCGACGATGATGATGGCCGAGATCGCATTGGTCACGGCCATCAGCGGGGTGTGCAGCGCGGGCGTGACCGTCCACACCACGTGGTACCCCACGTAAATTGCCAGCACGAAGATGATCAGGTTGATCACCGTGTGGTTCACCATCTCCATCGACTTCTCCTCCGTTGCTTTTGAATACTGCCGGGCGTCGCGTCCGCGCGGGCGGGCTGAAACTGCAGGATCAAGCGTGCCGGGGACGCGGCGGGCCGTGGCGCAGGGCTCTTTTCAGCGCCGCGGCATCTTCAGACGGGATGTCAGGCGGCCTGCTGCCTGACGACCTGGCCGTCCTTGCACATCAGGCAGGCGGCGACGATGTCGTCTTCCAGGTTCAGCGTGTAGCGGCCATCCTTGTCGATGATCAACTTCAGGAAGTCCAGCACGTTGCGCGCGTACAGCGCGGACGCGTCGGCCGCCACCATGCTGGCCAGGTTGGTATGGCCGATCAGGATCACGCCGTGGCGCTCCACCACTTCGTCGGCCACGGTCAGCGGGCAGTTGCCGCCCTGCGCGGCGGCCAGATCGACCACGACCGAACCGGGCTTCATCTGCTTGACGGTGTCCTCGGCCAGCAGCACCGGGGCGCGGCGGCCGGGGATCAGTGCGGTGGTGATGACGATGTCGGCCTGCGTGGCGCGCTGGTGCACCAGTTCGGCCTGGCGGCGCATCCAGTCGGCTGGCATCGGGCGCGCATAGCCGCCCACGCCCTGTGCGATCTCGCGCTCTTCGTCAGTGACGAACGGCACGTCCAGGAACTTGGCACCCAGCGATTCGATCTGCTCCTTCACGGCGGGGCGCACGTCGGAGGCTTCGATCACGGCACCCAGGCGCTTGGCGGTGGCAATGGCCTGCAGGCCCGCCACGCCGGCACCGAGGATCAGCACGCGGGCGGCCTTGACGGTGCCCGCCGCGGTCATCAGCATCGGCATGAATCGCTGGTAGTGGTGCGCGGCCACCAGCACGGCCTTGTAGCCGGCGATGTTGGCCTGCGACGACAGCACGTCCATGCTCTGGGCGCGCGTGGTGCGCGGCGCGGCCTCGAGCGCGAACGCCGTGACGGCGGCGCTGGCCATGCGGGCGTTGTTCTCGACGTCGAACGGGTTGAGCATGCCGACCAGTACGGACCCCGGCTTCATCTGCGCGCGCTCCGCATCGTCGGGTGCACGCACCTTGAGCACAAGCTCGGCGCCCAGCGCATCGGCACCGGAGCCCACCCGGGCCCCGGCCGCCTCGAACGCGGCATCGGGAATACTGGCACGCACACCTGCACCGGCTTGCACCGTTACCTGATGGCCCTGCGCTACGTACTTCTTGACGGTCTCCGGGGTGGCGGCGACACGCGTCTCACCTGCCCGCGTCTCAAGCGGGATACCGATATGCATCGTCAATTTCTCCTGTCTGGCGTCGTTCGTAATCTGGTCGGGCCAACGTCCTCGCCCGTTGATGCATTGCAAAAGAATGCCTCAATTTTTGCGCAGCTTACCCGAAACTTACGTTCGGTGGTGACTCGCCGGTCGGGTATATGTGCTTTCACCGAGACTCATCTTTTCCAGTCATGAAACGACTCGTTTGATGCACATCGGATTCCCTTGCATTCCGGCCATTGATGAAATGACATCGGCGTCACCTGCAATCTTGACGCCGATTTGATGCGAGGCTGCGTATCGTGGCGTTCACGTCTCTTTCGAGGCGTTTTTCCCAATACGCCCACCGGTTTTTCATTGATGATTGCAACCCGCCTGATGACCTCGGCGCCGGCCACGCTGGCCGCCGCCGTCCTGCTTGCCGCCCCGTTTTCCAACGCAGTCGCACAGCAGGTGATCCCCGACACCGCGCAGGCGGCGTCGCCGCACACCTTTACGGCCAACGTGTCGGTGGTGTCCGATTACCGCTACCGCGGGATCAGCCAGACCGACCGGCGCCCGGCCATCCAGGGCGGCTTCGACTATGCCCACGAGAGCGGCTTCTACGTCGGCAACTGGAACTCGAGTATCAGCTGGCTGGGCGATGCCGACGCGACGGTGTCCGCGCCTGTCGAGATGGATTTCTATGGCGGCTTCAGGAATACGTTCACGCTGGCCGACCAGGCATTCAACTACGACGTGGGCGTGCTCGAGTACTACTATCCGGGCGGCTACACGGCCACGCGCCCGTACACCACCGAGTTGTATGCCGGCATCGGCTGGGGGCCCGTATTCCTGAAGTACTCGCATGCGGTGACCAACCTGTTCGGGTTTGCCGACAGCAAGAACAGTTATTACGTCGACCTGACGGCCAACGTGCCGCTGAACGTGTGGGGCCTGACGCTGAACGCGCATGTCGGCTACCAGGGCGTGCAGCATTTCAGCGATGCCTCCTACACGGACTGGAAGCTCGGGCTGACGAAGGACCTGGGCAGCGGGTTCTCTCTGGCCGTGGCCTATATCGACACGAACGCCAGCAAGGCGGCCTACACGAACACGCGCGGGCGCTACCTGGGCAAGGCGACGGCCTTCGCGTCGATCACGAAGACGTTCTGAGCGCCGGACACCTGCTGGCGGCCTGCACCTTTACGCGTTCTTGATGGCGGGCCGGCCAAACGCTGCATCAAATTGAGGCCGGTCTCCCTAGCATGGAGCCATGTTCAACAGACGATCCGCCCCGCGCGGATCTTCGCTTCATGCGACAGTCATCGAGTCTCGCCGTGGCGTTTGCATCGGTTCCGCGACGCCGTGCCATTGCCCAGGACCCTTGGATTCGCCTGCGCCTGGCCGTCTCGTCGTCACAGGTCTTCGCGCTGCGCCAGACGCTGCATCGCGCGATCGGCAACATGGCCCGCATCTACGTGGTGCAAGTGGATCATCGCAACGGCGAGACGTCGCTGCACGTGGAGGTGGAGCGCGGCGACCGCGACGCGGCCATGCACGCGATCATGGCGGCCTTGCCCGCGGCGGAATTTGGCGCCGCGACTATGCTCGGAGACGACCATGGCACGCATTGATCCGCGGCGCGGCGCGATTGCCGATGGCCTGTGGCTGCCGATGGTCACGCCGTTGCGCAACGACCAGGTGGATCTCGACGCCGCCCAGCGCCTGGCGTCGCACTACGCGGCGGCCGGTGTCGATGGCCTGATCGTGCTGGGCACGACAGGCGAGGGCGGCCTGCTGACCGATGCCGAGCGGTTCATGCTGACGGCGGCGGTGCTCGAGGCCGTCGCGGGCACGCTGCCGGTGATGGCCGGCGTGGGCGGGGTGGCCACGCATGCCGTATGCGAGCAGGTGCGCAGGCTCGACCGCCTGCCGCTGGCCGGCTACCTGGTGCCGCCGCCGTACTACCTGCGCGTGTCCGACGAAGGCATCGCCTGGCATATGCGCAGCGTGGCCGCTCAGACTGGCAAGCCGCTGATGCTCTACAACGTACCCAGGCGCACGGGTTGCACGATTTCACCCGAACTGGCATGGCGCCTGGCCGCCCATCCGCAGATCGTGGCCGTCAAGGAATGCGACCCGGCCGGCATGCGCACGCTGGCCATGCAGGACCTGATCGGGGTGTATTGCGGCGACGATGCGTCGATGCTCGAACACCTTCTGCGCGGCGGCCAGGGCATCGTGCCGGCCGCGGCGCATGTGCGGCCGGACCTGTTCGTGCGGCTGCTGCATCTGGCGCGCACCGGGCGCGACGAGGCCGCACGGGCGTTGTTCCGGCAACTGTCGCCGCTGATCGGGCTGATGTTCGCCGAGCCCAATCCGGCGCCCGTGAAAGCCGCGCTGGCGCTGGCCGGCATGACCACCGCCGAGGTGCGTCGCCCGCTGATACCGGCGTCAAAGTCACTTGTGGCCCGCATCGACGCGGCCATCGCCTTGCTGCCCCCCATGCTGACGGCCGAGGCGGCCTGAAACGCCGCCCGCCATGCACGTTCGAACGGCAACCGGTAAAATGCCGGATTGCTTAAAAAATGTGCATCATGTCACGTGAATGGATTGCCAGCGTCACGGTTGCCGCCGTCATCGAGCGCGGCGGCCGCTTTCTGCTGGTGGAAGAGGAAACGGCCGATGGCCTGCGCCTGAACCAGCCGGCGGGCCACCTGGAACCGGGCGAGAGCCTGATCCGCGCCGTTGTCCGCGAAACGCTCGAAGAAACCGCCCACACGTTCGAGCCGCGCGCGCTGCTCGGCTGCTACATGAGCCGTGGCCGGTCGTCGCGCGACGGGGGCGATACCACCTATATCCGCTTCGGCTTCACGGGCGACCTGGGCTCGCTCGACGCCGGCCGCCAGCTCGATACCGGCATTGTCCGCACGGTCTGGATGACCGCCGAGGAATTGCGCGCCTGCGCCGACCGCCATCGCTCGCCGCTGGTCATGGCCTGCGTGGACGATTACCTGGCCGGCAAGCGTTTCGCGCTGGACCTGCTGCATACCCATCCCACCGCCATCGCCGGCGCCACCGATGCGGCCGCGGCCGCAGCACCGGGAGCGGCATCGTGAGCGGCAAGAGAGTGGTAGTGGGCATGTCGGGCGGCGTGGATTCGTCGGTCACGGCATGGCTGCTCAAGCAGCAGGGTTACGAAGTCATCGGCCTGTTCATGAAGAACTGGGAGGACGATGACGACAGCGAGTATTGCTCCACGCGGCAGGACTGGCTCGACGTGGCGTCCGTGGCCGACGTGATCGGCGTGGACGTGGAAGCGGTGAACTTCGCCGCCGAATACAAGGACCGCGTGTTCGCCGATTTCCTGCGCGAATACTCGGCCGGCCGCACGCCGAACCCGGACGTGCTCTGCAACGCCGAAATCAAGTTCAAGGCCTTCCTGGACCATGCGATGTCGCTGGGCGCCGAACTGATCGCCACCGGCCACTATGCGCGCGTGCGCCAGGCCGCCAGCGGCAGGTTTGAACTGCTCAAGGCGTTCGACCATACCAAGGACCAGAGCTACTTCCTGCATCGGCTGAACCAGGCGCAACTGTCGCGCACGATGTTCCCGCTCGGCGAAATGCCGAAGACCCGCGTGCGCGAAATCGCCGCCGAAATCGGCCTGCCGAACGCGAAGAAAAAGGATTCGACGGGCATCTGCTTTATCGGCGAACGCCCGTTCCGCGACTTCCTGAACCGCTACCTGCCGACCAAGCCCGGCCCGATGGTGACCGACGAGGGCAAGGTCGTCGGCGAACACATCGGCCTGGCGTTCTACACGCTGGGCCAGCGCAAGGGCATCGGCCTGGGCGGCAGCAAGGACGGCAGCGGCGACGCGTGGTACGTGGCCCGCAAGGACATGGCATCGAACACGCTGTACGTGGTGCAAGGCCACGATCACCCGTGGCTGCTGAAGCCCGAACTCGACGCGGCAGACCTGTCGTGGGTCGCCGGCGAACCGCCGGCAGCAGGTTCGACGATGGCCGCCAAGACGCGTTATCGGCAAAGCGACGCCCCGTGCACGGTCGTCAAGGCCGAAGGCGATGCACTGCGGCTGTCGTTTGCCGAGGCGCAGTGGGCCGTGACGCCCGGACAGTCGGCCGTGTTGTATGACGGGGAGGTTTGTCTGGGTGGGGGGATTATCCGGTAGGGGGAAAAGACGACGCCCCAACTAAAAACGGCCGCATCAGCGGCCGTTTGCCTGCGCGTTCGCAATCAGGCCGCCGGCGGCTCCGTATCGATGAACGACTGGCGCTTTTCGATCTTGTCCTGGAAGGCAACCAGGTTCGCGTACTGGTCGCGCCAGGTGATGTCCGGGAAGCGGAAGTCCAGGTAGGCCAGCGCGCAGCCCACGGACACGTCGGCCAGGGTGTAGTGGATGCCGGTGCACCACGGCTTGTCGGCCAGGCCCTTCGACATGGCGGCCACGGCGGCGTCGATCTTGCCGCGCTGGCGTGCCACCCAGCTTTCGCTGCGTTCGGCGGGCTGGCGCTGGGTGCCCTCCAGGCGCACCAGCAGGGCGGCGTCCAGCAGGCCATCGGCCAGGGCTTCCCAGCAGCGCACTTCCAGGCGCTCGCGGCTGCCCTGCGGAATCAGGCGGCTGACGGGCGACAGCGTGTCGGCGTACTCCGCAATCACGCGCGAATCGAAGACCGCGCCCCCGTCTTCCATGATCAGGCACGGCACCTTGCCGAGCGGGTTGAACTGGCCAATGATGGTGTCGGGCGACCAGACGTTTTCCTCGATCATCTGGTAGTCGATCTTCTTCTCCGCCAGCACCACGCGCACCTTGCGCGCATACGGGCTGGTCTGGGACGCATACAGCTTCATGTTCTCCCCTTGAGCTTGTTATGAAGTGCATCGGCGCTCGGTGGCACGGGTGCGCTGGCAGGCGCGGCGGCGTGCCCGATGGACTTCATAACAGGCTAACGGATGGGCGAGCGCGAGTATACCTGCGGAGTCACGGGAATGCGGCATCAATGCGGCCTTGCGCACGCATGGAGGGCTGGCGCCCACAGCGACCCGCACAGCGCCATGGGGCGATGGTAAAATCCCGCGTTGCGCGTTTGGCGGGACGGTGTGCGCCGTCTGCCGAACCGGCCCTTGCATCGGCAGGGCAATGCGGCGGATTCGTCGCATCCGGCCCTTGTCGCGTGGTTCCTTGCCCCCCGCACGAACCTCCACATTCCTCTTTTCTCCCGGTTGCCAGCATGTCCACGTCTTCCCTTTCGCCGCTCACCGCCCTGTCTCCCATCGATGGCCGCTATGCCGCAAAGGCCGATGCGCTGCGCGAATGGCTGTCCGAGGCGGCCTTCATGCGCAACCGCGTCAAGGTCGAGGTCAACTGGCTGATCGCGCTGGCCCAGGCCGGGCTGCCCGACGTGCCGAAGTTCTCGGCCGCCTCGGAAGCCAAGCTGCAGTCGCTGGTGGACAACTTCACCGAAGCCGACGCCGCCCGCATCAAGGACATCGAGGCGGTCACGAACCACGACGTGAAGGCCGTCGAATACTGGCTCAAGGAGCAGGTCAAGGGTAACGCCGAACTGGAAGCCGCCAGCGAGTTCATCCACTTCGCTTGCACGTCGGAAGACATCAACAACACGTCGCACGGCATGATGCTCAAGGGCGCCCGTGACGGTGTGATCGTGCCGGCGCTCAAGCGCGTGCAGGCCCGCCTGGTGGAACTGGCCAGGCTCAACGCCACGCAGCCGATGCTGTCGCGCACGCATGGCCAGCCGGCCAGCCCCACCACGCTGGGCAAGGAACTGGCCAACGTGGCTGCCCGCCTGGCCCGCGCCATCGAGCGCGTGGAGCGCGTGGAGCTGCTGGGCAAGATGAACGGTGCCGTCGGCAACTACAACGCGCACCTGTCGGCCTATCCGTCGTTCGACTGGGAATCGTTCTCGAAGCAGGTGATCGAGCAGCGCCTGGGCCTGACGTTCAACCCGTACACGATACAGATCGAGCCGCACGACTACATGGCCGAGCTGTTCGATGCCGTGGCCCGCGCCAACACGATCCTGCTGGACCTGAACCGCGACGTGTGGGGCTACATCGCGCTGGGTTACTTCAAGCAGAAGACCAAGGCCGGTGAAATTGGCTCTTCGACGATGCCGCACAAGGTCAACCCGATCGATTTCGAAAACTCGGAAGGCAACGTTGGCCTGGCCAACGCCGTGCTGCGTCACCTGTCGGAAAAGCTGCCGGTTTCGCGCTGGCAGCGTGACCTGACTGATTCCACCGTGCTGCGCAACATGGGCGTGGCCTTTGGCTACAGCCTGCTGGCGTACGAGGCCTGCCTGCGCGGCCTGGGCAAGCTCGAAACCAACCCCGAGCGCCTGAACGAAGACCTGGACAACTGCTGGGAAGTGCTGGCCGAGCCGGTGCAGACCGTGATGCGCCGCTTTGGCGTGCCCAACCCGTACGAGCAGCTGAAGGAACTGACGCGCGGTAAGGGCATCTCGCGCGAGGCGCTGCAGACGTTCGTGCAGGGCCTGGCGATTCCCGACGACGCCAAGAAGCTGCTGCTGGACATGACGCCGGCCAGCTATATCGGCAAGGCCGTGGAACTGGCCAACCGCATCTGATCGCCGCCCGGCGCACCGCGACATGCCGGGGCGCCGCAAGGTAACAGAACAGGGCTGACCCGAAGGGGTCGGCCCTTTTTGTTTGCCGCGCAAGTTTCGAGAGTCATTACCTGGCGGATACCAGCGGCCAGTGTCATGCGGCCCCCGCCGCGTTACGATCGGTCCCCGGGCGGCGGGTGCGACATCTCGACACATCAAATGATTTGAACAACTTCATGAAGTTCGGCGCTTCCAACGCACAGCCGGTCATCGAATAATGCGAGAATTGGCAGCGAAGGGCCGGACCGCTACTGCAACAGACTGTCTTGGCGCCGACATAGCAGAATAAGTAATAAGGATCGAAGGGATTGACTGACATGGGTTTCAAAGCATCCGGGCCGGGGGGCCAGGCGACGTACACTGCCACTGCCATCGGCCTGCACTGGCTGATCGCCTTCGGCATTTTTGCCGCGTTCGGGCTGGGCCTGTACATGACGGGCATTCCGGGTCTGACGCCGACCAAGCTCAAGCTGTTCTCGTGGCACAAGTGGCTGGGCGTGACGATTTTCGTGGTGGCCGTGCTGCGCGTGCTCTGGCGCGCCACGCATGCCGCCCCGCCCGTGGCACCCGGTACGCCGGCCTGGCAGGCCAGGGCCGCCGCCGCCGCGCACCATCTGCTCTATCTGCTGATCCTGATCGTCCCGATCACCGGCTATCTCTACAGTTCCGCCGCCGGCGTGCCGGTGGTGTACCTGGGCCTGTGGAAGCTGCCGCCGCTGATCGAAGCCAGCGACACGCTGAAGCCGATCCTGAAGTTCGCCCATGTCTGGCTGAACTACTTCATGGCCGCGATCGTGGTGGTCCATGCCGCCGCCGCCGTCAAGCACCAGGTGGTGGATCGCGACGGCACGCTGGGTCGCATGATCCCGTTCCTGCGCTGATTTGCCGACGTACCGCAACCGCTTTGCCTGACCAACCGGCCGTGATGGCCAGTCACCACTGGAGTCTCAGATGAAACGTATGTCCCGTCCCGGCACGATATTCGTGGCGGCCGCCCTGGCAACGGCTGGCCTGGCCGCAAACCTGGCGTGGGCCCAGATCGATGCCGCCAAGAGCACGGTCACGGCCACCGCCAGGCAGATCGGCGTGCCGATGGAAGGCAAGTTCAGGAAGTTCGACGCCACCGTGGACTTCGATCCGGCCAAGCTGGCCACGTCGTCGGCCAAGGTCGAGATCGACGTGTCGAGCTTCGAGATCGGCGATGCCGAGACCACGAAGGAAGTGAAGGGCAAGGACTGGTTTGACGCCGGCAAGTATCCGAAGGCCGTGTTCCAGTCGACCAGCATCAAGGCCGGCGCTGCCGGCAAGTACGACGTGGCCGGCAAGCTGACCATCAAGGGCAAGACCATCGACGTGACCGTGCCCGCCACGTACAAGCAGGAAAACGGCAGCCAGGTGTTCGATGGCGTGCTGCCGATCAAGCGCACCACGTTCAACATCGGTGACGGCGAGTGGAAGGACACTTCCGTCGTGGCCGATGATGTCCAGATCAAGTTCCACCTTGTGACCCCGGCGAAGAAGGGCTGAGGCGGGTTTGTCCCACTTACAGCTCCTTGGCCGTTTTTTTCGACCTTCCTCTCCAACTTCTTGACGGGAGACTCAATATGAAAATCCGTACCCTGATCGCCGCCGTGGCTGCAGCCTCCGCCGCCCTGGCCGCCGGCACCGCCATGGCCAACGCCACGACGTACAACATCGACCCGACCCACACGTACCCGAGCTTCGAGGCCGACCACCTGGGCGGCCTGTCGAAGTGGCGCGGCAAGTTCGACAAGTCCAGCGGCGTGGTGACGCTGGACCGCGCGGCCAAGGCCGGCACCGTCGATATCAAGATCGACGCCGCGTCGATCGATTTCGGCAACAACAAGCTGAACGAGCACGCCAAGGGCCCGGAAATGTTCGACGTGCAGGCTTTCCCGGAAGCCACGTACAAGGGCAAGTTTTCGAAGTTCAAGGGCGACGTGCCGACCGAGGTGGATGGCGTGCTGACGCTGCGCGGCGTGTCGAAGCCGGTGAAGCTCGAGATCAAGGAATTCAAGTGCATCCAGCACCCGATGCTCAAGCGTGAGGCATGCGGCGCGGACGCCGTGGCCCAGTTCAACCGTGCCGACTTCGGCATCGACTACGGCGCCAAGTACGGCTTCAAGCAGGACGTGAACCTGGCCATCCAGGTGGAAGCCGTCAAGGCCGACTGATCACGGCGGGACACACTTCTGGCGGAAGTTGCGCCAGCGGGGAAATTGTCATTTCTCCAATACATGATGAAACATGAGCCAGCAGCGTTGCTGGCTCATTTTTTTTGCCGTTTGCATACCCCCCTTCGTGCAGCAGGCGGACTGTTGTACGGTTCAGAATTGCCACAGTACAATGGTTCGCCGCAGTCCCACCCTCAGGGGCGGCGTTCGCCCTGGTCTTCGCCGGCTGGCGCGCGCGTCCCGCAAACAGGTCCCGCGCATCGATATGAGCATTGGCTGCATTCCCTGATTGGTAGTTTCGCCGCAAGACCCTTGCCTTGAGCTGTACCCGGCCGACGCCCGCGGGCGTCGTGTCCCGCAGCGTTTCTCGGAATTCCCTGGCGCGATACCGTGTACTCCAAAACGCAAATCGATCCGGTAGTTAGTTTCCGCAACTCGCAGGGCGAGCAGGTGCGGGGCACGATCATCAATCTCCAGCGCAAGTCGCTGGTGATGGAAATCTACAATCCCTACTCGATTGTCCAGGTCAGCGAAGTATTGAGCGAGCTGAGCGTGCGCATGGGCGCGAAGAACGCGTACCTGGGCAAGGCCGTGGTCATGAGCCTGGTGAACACCGGCCTGACGGCGGTGGTATCGCTGACGCTGATCGACGAGTGGCGCGAACTGACCGACGTGAACGATGCACCGAAATCGGTCGCACGCGAAGCCGAGATGTTCGTGCAGGACTGGGATACGCGCTTCAATATCCGCCGCGACTACCAGATCGTGGTCAACGAGATGCGCGCCTATCTGTCCGAAGTATCGCGCTGGGTCGAGCAGGTGGACCTGACCGAGTCGCTGCCCAAGAAGGAAGGGCGGTTGCGCGAGGACGTGTTCTACGAACTGGCCACGCCCCTGATGGGGAAGGTGAAGACTTACCTCGACTGGCTCGAGGACGAGGCCCAGCGCGTGGACCAGGAACTGGCGCCGGTCCATCGCACCTATGCCCAGGCGGCGCTGCATCCGCTGCTGCTGCGCGCGCCGTTCGTATATCGCACGTTCACGAAGCCGCTTGGCTATGCGGGCGACTACGAAATGGTGAACCAGATCCTGAGCGATCCGCAGCAGGGTCCTACCACTTACTTCCAGATCGTCAACACGGCCTTCCTGAAGGCGGCGGTGGCCACGGCGCACCGCAACCGGATCGACCTGCTGGTGGATTACCTGACGCGCCAGGCTGAAAGGGCGCGCGCCGAAGGCCGCCAGTTCCGCGTGCTCAACGTGGGTTGCGGGCCGGCGTTCGAGATCCAGCGGTTCGTGCGCGAGTACCCGAATCCGGAGCTGCTGTCGTTCCAGCTGGTCGATTTCAGCGAGGAAACGCTCGGCTACACGCGCGCGTCGGTGGAGCGTGCAGCCGCCGGGGCCGGCCACAAGGTATCGGTCGAGATGGTGCACCAGTCGGTGCACGACCTGCTCAAGCGCCGCATTGCGGCGGACGATCCGAGCGTGCGCGAGTTCGATGCCGTCTACTGCGCCGGGCTGTTCGATTACCTGTCCGACAAGGTCTGCGCGCGCCTGCTCCAGTATTTCGCGTCGCGCTCGAAGCCGGACGGTCAGGTGCTGGTCACCAATGTCCACTCGGACAATCCCGAGAAATTCGGGATGGAGCACCTGCTCGAGTGGTATCTGATCTATCGCGACGAGGCCGGGATGTCCTCGCTCTTGCCGGAGAACTCGCATGCCCACCGACTCTATGTCGATGAAACCGGCGTCAATGTCTTCGCCGAAGCCACTGTCCGCTGAGGTCCCGGACGCCGAAGACGCGGCACCACCCGCCAAGGTCATGAGCGCGAATCAACTTTACGCCGGATACCAGTCCGAGCTGGCCGACTTTCGCCTGGCGTTCAGCCGGGGCGGCGCCTACACGGCCATCGCGCTGGTGCTGCTGGGCGTAGGGCTGGACTACGGCCAGTATCCGCACTTCCAGCTGCCGTTTGCGATTGCGCGCGTGGTGGTCTCGCTGATGATCGCCGGTGTCATCGTGGCGCTGTACAGCCAGGCCGGCCGACGCTTCGCGCCATGGCTGACCATGACGTGGCTGCTGCTGCCGCAGATCATGATTGCCTGGATGATCTCGCGGACCGAAGGCGTCGAATCGCCGTACTACGTGGGCCTGAACCTGGCGATCTTCGCGTCGGGCATTGCGTTGCCATTCGGGCTTTGGCAAAACCTGGTGTTCGGCATCCTGTCGTACGTGCTCTACGCGGCCGCTTGCCTGCTGCATCCGGGCGGCGTCGAGCCGATGGGCACATTTATCGTCAATTCGCTATTTCTGCTGTTTGCCGCGGCGGCCAGCGGCGTGTACACATTCTTCAATGAACGTGCCCGCTTCATGCTGTTCCGCCTGAAGGCCGAGGTGGCCGACAAGAATACCGAGCTGGAAGTCATCAACCGCAAGCTGGTCGATATCAAGGGCCAGATGCTGCAGCAGGAAAAAATGGCGGCCATCGGTACGTTGGCGGCAGGCCTGCTGCACGAGGTCAACAATCCGGTGAACTTCTGCCTGATGGCCATCGAGGTGGCCATGGAAGAGCCGGCGGCCAAGTCGGAGCCGATGCTGCAGGAATGCCTGGTCGATGCCAAGCAGGGCATGCAGCGCATCCAGCATATCGTGTCCGATCTGAAGACATTCGCCTATCGCAAGCCGGGCGCCGAGGTGGAGGGCACCCCGTTCCTGTTCGAGAAGGCGCTCGATTCGGCGCAGCGGCTGACCGCGCACGAGCTGCGCGGCGTCAAGATGACGCGAGAAATGCCCGACGATACGCTCGTGATGGGCGACGAAGCGGCCATCATTGGCGTCCTGATCAATCTGTTCGCGAATGCCGCGCTGGCCATGCGCAAGGCGGGCACCAAGGACCCGGCCATCCATACGACCGTGCGCTGGCAGGACAAGCGCCTGCACGTGACCGTCAAGGATAACGGCCCGGGCATTGCCCCCGAACACCTGGCGCGCGTGTTCGAACCGTTTTTCACCACGCGCGAGGTGGGACAGGGGCTGGGTCTCGGCCTGTCGATCAGCTATGCGGTGATCGAGCGCCACGAAGGCGTGCTGTTCGCCGAAAGCGAAGTCGGCCACTGGGCCGCTTTCAGTTTCGACCTGCCGCGTGCGGAGTAATGCTGTCATGACCGACACCACGCAGCCGCGCCCCACCATCCTCTACGTCGACGACGAGGAGATGGCGTGCAAGTATTTCGCGCGCGCAGTGGGCAGCGAATACGAAGTGCTGTCGGCCAACGGCGCCGACGAGGCGGTGGGCATCCTGCGCGCGCACCATGCCCGGATCTCGGTGCTGGTGACGGACTTCCGCATGCCCGGACGCGACGGCGGCGACCTGCTGCGCCAGGTGGCCCAGGAGTATCCGCAGATCGTACGCATCCTGGTCACGGCCTATGCCGACAAGGACATGCTGCTGCAGACCGTCAATTCCGGCGAGGTGTTCCGCATCCTGGAAAAGCCGATCGGCGTGGCCGATGTCCGAGAAATCCTGCGGCTGGCGGGCGACCGCTTCCGCGAGCGGGCGGTGCGCCAGCAGCGGCTGATGGCCATCGACGAGACGCTGGCCTTCCTGGCGCACGAACTGAACACACCGCTGGCGGCCATCGCCAATTTTGCGCTCGGTATCGGGTCGCGGGTCGATGCCGAGTACAGCGGGCAGCGCCAGCTGGAAATTGGCCGGGCGGCCAGTGCCATGCACGACAACGCCCAGTATTGCCTCGCGGTGCTGTCGTCGTTTCTCCAGTCGGTGCGCAGCAGCGCGGGCGGTGCGCCGCCGAAGCCGGGCGCTGGGCAGGAAGTCAGCGCGGGTGCGCTGGTGGCGTCGTTGCTGGATGCCTATCCTTTTGCCGATAACCAGCGTAGCTGGGTGCAGGTGGAGATGGAGGGCGATTTTCCGGTACAGACGCTGCCCAACTGCGTGGCGTTGGTACTGTCGTCGGTCATGAGCAATGCGTTGCGCGCGTTGGCCGATGTTCGCGATCCCTCGCTGCGCTTCGTGGTGGTGGCGGGCGAGCGCCCCGAGATCCGCATTGCCGACAACGGCCCGGGCATCCCACCCGAAATCATGGGACGCCTGCTGGTGGACCCGGTGACCACGCACGCATCGGCGGGCGGCAGCGGGATGGGCATGATCTTCTGCAACCGGGTGATGCAGTCGTTTGGCGGCGGCATCCGGATTGCGTCGGCGTCCGGCGCGGGCACCACCGTAACCCTCGATTTCCCAAATTCCAAGAATCGTATGCACAGGAGTGATCGATGACCGAACCGAATACCACGCAGGCACCCCCGGCGATTCTGTTCGTCGACGACGAAGCGACTGCGGTCAAGTATTTCCAGCGGGCCATCGGCCAGTTGGCGCCGGTGGTGACCGGCCAGTCCGTGGAAGAAGGCAAGGCCATGCTGGACGCCCATGCCGACAGCCTGGCCGTGCTGGTGTCAGACCAGCGCATGCCGGGCGAGTACGGCAACGAACTGCTGCGGTATGCGCGCGAGCGGTATCCGCATATCGTGCGGATCCTGACCACGGCCTATTCCGAACTCGACCAGACCGTCGAGGCCGTGAACCAGGGCCAGATCCATCGCTATATCAAGAAGCCGTGGGACATTACCGCGCTGCGCATGGAACTGAAGCAGGCGCTGGAGCTGTCCGGGCTGCGCAAGGAGCGCGACCAGCTGGTGCGCGAAAAGCTGATGGTGCTGCAGAAGCAGACCGTGGCATCGCGCGTGGGCATGATCCACGCGCTGTGCGCCAGCCTGATCGGTCCAGGCCGCTTCCAGCCCGTGGAGACGTATCTGTCCGGTACCTATCTGGCCGGCGCGCAGAACGCCGAACCGGACTGGCAGCGCCTGGACTATGCCGATCTGGTGGGCGCGGAAAGCCAGCGCAGCGGTTCGTTCGGCCATGCCGTGGCCACCTCGCTGTCGAAGCTGCGCGGCGCTGGCCGCGCCGCGGGTGATGCCGCGGCGGTGCTGGCCGAAACGCTGGGCGCCTCGGTCCGCCGCGACGGCGACGTGATTACCTGGACGTCAACCGCCACGCTGAACGAATTCGTGTCCCGTCCCGTGGCCGAAGCGGTGTCGGCCGAACACGCCGGCTGGCTGGCCGTGCTGCTGTGGCTGGACGAGGCCGGCGGCGCGCTGCAACTGGTGCGCGAAGGCGACGCCATTGCCGCCCGCGCTGGCACCCGGGCAGATACGTTCGCCTCGGACCGCCTCGCGGTGTGGATCGAGCAGCTGACCGAGGCATAGCACGGGTTTGTGCCCGCTGCCGCCGGGCGGCGTAGGGCAGGCAAACGATAAACAATAAGGCACCCGAAGGTGCCTTATTGTTTTGCCGCTCAGGCGCTCGAACCGTCAGGCCTGCGCCCCGTAGTTCGGGTCGTTGCGGTCGGGGGCATCGCCGCCCTTCTTCTCGCCCTTGACCAGGTCTTCGCGCTTCACGCCCAGCCACATGGCCAGGGCTGCCGCCACGAACACCGACGAATAGATACCGAACAGGATACCCACTGTCAGGGCCAGTGCGAAGTAATGCAGCGTGGGGCCGCCGAAGAAGAACATCGACAGCACCATCATTTCGGTCGAGCCGTGGGTGATGATGGTCCGCGACATCGTGCTGGTAATCGCGTGGTCGATCACCTCGTGCGTGCTCATCTTGCGGTACTTCCGGAAGGCTTCGCGAATCCGGTCGAAAATCACCACCGACTCGTTCACGGAGTACCCGAGCACCGCGAGGATGGCAGCCAGCACCGACAGCGAAAATTCCCACTGGAAGAACGCGAAGAAGCCCAGGATGATGACCACGTCGTGCAGGTTGGCGATAATGCCGGCCACCGCAAACTTCCACTCGAAGCGGAACGACAGGTAGATCACGATACCGGCCACCACGCACAGCAGCGCCAGCAGGCCGTCGGTGGCCAGTTCCTTGCCCACCTGCGGGCCGACGAACTCCACGCGCTGCAGCTTCACGTCAGGCGCGGCCGCCGTCAGGGCGCCCATCACCTGTTCGCTCTGCTGCGCCGACGTCACCTGCTTGCCGTCCGGACCCTTCTGCAGCGGCAGGCGGATCATCACGTCGCGCGAAGTGCCGAAGTTCTGCACCTGCACGTCGGTGTAGCCGAGCTTGCTGACCTGGCCTCGGATTCTCTCCAAATCGGCGGTCTGCTGGTAGTTGACCTCCATCACCGTGCCGCCCGTGAACTCGATCGACAGGTGCAGGCCCTTGTGCCAGAGGAAGAAAACAGCGGCGGCAAACGTCAGGAAGGACACCACGTTGAAGATCAACGCGTGCTTCATGAACGGAATGTCGCGCTTGATGCGGAAGAATTCCATGATGTGTTCCTGATATGTCCTGGCTTACTTGGCGACCGGTGCGTCGGCATCCGGCTTCCAGACCTGACCGATGGCCAGGCTCTGGAGCTTCTTCTTGCGGCCGTACCAGAGGTTGACCAGGCCGCGGTTGAAGAAGACCGCCGAGAACATCGAGGTCAGAATCCCCAGGCAGTGCACCACGGCGAAGCCGCGCACCGGGCCCGAGCCAAAGGCCAGCAGCGCCAGGCCGGCGATCAGCGTGGTCACGTTGGAATCCAGGATGGTGGCCCACGCGCGGTCGAAGCCGATGGCAATGGCCATCTGCGGCGACGCACCGGCACGCAGTTCCTCGCGGATTCGCTCGTTGATCAGCACGTTGGCGTCAATGGCCATGCCCAGCACCAGCGCGATAGCGGCGATACCCGGCAGCGTCAGCGTGGCCTGCAGCATCGACAGTACCGCGATCAGCAGCAGCAGGTTGATGCCGAGCGCGAGTACCGAGAACACGCCGAACAGCATGTAGTACAGGATCATGAACGCCGCGATGGCCGCAAAGCCGTAGGCCACCGAATCGAAGCCCTTCTGGATGTTGTCGGCACCCAGCGACGGGCCGATCGTGCGTTCCTCGATGATTTCCATCGGGGCGGCCAGCGAGCCGGCGCGCAGCAGCAGGGCCAGGTCGTTGGCGGCTTCGGTCGAATACGAGCCGGTGATCTGGAAGCTGGAACCGAGTTCGGACTGGATCGTGGCCACCGTCAGCACTTCACCCTTGCCCTTTTCGAACAGGACGATGCCCATCGGCTTGCCGATGTTCTCGCGCGATACGTCGCGCAGCACGCGGCCGCCCTGGGCGTCGAGCTTGATGTTCACCGACGGGCGCTGGTTCTGGTCGAAGCCGGCCGAGGCGCTTTCGATGCGGTCGCCGGTAAAGATCACCTGCTTGCGCAGCATGACCGGGGCGCCGTTGCCCTGCGTAAACAGTTCGTCGCCGAACGGGACCGGGTCGCCCGGACGCGGGTTGCGCACGGCCGGGTCGGCCAGGCGGGCTTCCAGCGTGGCGGTACGGCCGATGATGTCCTTGGCCTTGGCCGTGTCCTGCACGCCCGGCAGCTGCACGACGATACGGTCGGCGCCTTGCTGCTGGATCACGGGCTCGGCCACGCCGAGTTCGTTCACGCGGTTGTGCAGCGTGGTGATGTTCTGCTTGACCGCGGCGTCCTGCACCGCCTTGCGGGCGGCCTCGGTGAACACGCCCACCACGTTGGTGCCGTCGATCGAGAAGGCCAGTTCGCGCAGGTTGTCGGCCAGGATGCCGCGCGCGCGGTTGGCGTCGTCGGCGTTGCCGAAGCGCACGGTCAGGCGGTCGCCATCGCGCTCGATGCCGCTGTGGCGCACGTTCTTGTCGCGCAGCAGCGTGCGCGCATCGCCGGACAGGCTGTCGAGCTTCTTGTCGACGGCGCCCTTCATGTCCACCTGCAGCAGGAAGTGCACGCCGCCGCGCAGGTCCAGGCCCAGGTACATCGGCAGCGCGTGCAGCGCGGTCAGCCAGTGCGGCGAGCCCGACAGCAGGTTCAGCGCGACCACGTAAGTGGCGTCGCTGGCGTCAGGGTTCAGCGCGCGGGACAGCACGTCCTTGGCCTTGAGCTGCTCGTCGGTGGTGCGGAAACGCGCCTTGACCGAGCCCGATTGCCCGGAGACGTCAAAAAAGACGCCGTCCGGCTGCAGCTGGTTCTGCGCCAGGATTTCCTCCACATGCTTCTGCATGGACAGGTCGACCTTGACCGTGGCCTTGGCCGACGATACCTGGACAGCGGGGGCCTCGCCGAAGAAGTTCGGCAGGGTGTAGGTGATGCCGATGGCGAGGGCCACCAGGATCACGATGTATTTCCAAAGCGGATAGCGATTCATCTTCGGCCAGTCATTGCAGTTGGCATGCCGACAAGTCGCGCACAAGGCGCGCCGGTTCGGCTGGACCGGTTGGCAAACAGCCGCCTGGCAGCCCGGTCACGCGTCCGGGAAGGACCGTGGAGGCTGGTGCAGGCGGCTGCGCAGGGCAGGGTCGGCGGAGCGTCTGGCGCCACACGACACCTGCCGGGATCAGGCTGGGAAGACCGTCCGGGATCAGAGCGACTTCAGCGAGCCCTTCGGCAGCACGGTGGTCACGGCGTTCTTCTGCACGGTGATTTCCGTGCCTTCGGCCACTTCCAGCGTCACGTAGTTCTCGTTGACCTTGGTCACACGGCCGAGGATACCGCCGGCGGTCACGACTTCGTCGTTCTTCGCCAGGGCTTCCAGCATGGCCTTCGATTCCTTCTGGCGCTTCATCTGCGGGCGGATCATGATGAACCACAGCACCGCGAACATCAGGATGATCGGCAGGAAGCTCATCAGGCCACCGGCCGCGCCGCCGGCACCGGCGGTCTGCGCAAAAGCGTTCGAAATCAGCACGTTACTTCTCCGTCACAAAGGTCAATCAGGGAATCGGGCATTCTATCACCCGGTTGTTGTCCCGCCCTGGCATTCTAGGGCGGATTACGGGTTTGTTCGGGGTGCTTTACAAGTACTTTGCGGACGTTGCAGAAAACACCCCGCAGGCTTGCGTTGCGGCCAGTCATTCGACCAGCAGGCCGCCAAAAGTTCGGCTGCCTGTCTGGTTTTCAGAACATTCTCTATTTGGTGCCGCGGGCGCGGTGTTCGGCGAACTGGCGGCGGAACGCGTCAAAGCGGTGTTCCTCGATGGCTGTGCGCATCTCGCGCATCAGTTCCAGGTAGTAATAGAGGTTGTGGATCGTGTTCAGGCGCGCACCCAGGATCTCGCCCACGCGGTGCAGGTGGTGCAGGTAGGCGCGCGAGAAGTTGCGGCAGGTGTAGCAGCCGCACTGCTCGTCCAGCGGACGCGGGTCGTTGCGATGCGCCGCGTTGCGGATCTTGACGTCGCCAAACCGGGTGAAGAGCCAGCCGTTGCGGGCATTGCGGGTGGGCATGACGCAGTCGAACATGTCCACGCCATGCGCCACGCCGGCCACCAGGTCTTCCGGCGTGCCCACGCCCATCAGGTAGTGCGGCTTGTGGGCCGGCAGGCGCGGGCCCACGTGTTCCAGCACACGCATCATGTCCTCCTTGGGCTCGCCCACGGACAGGCCGCCAATGGCGTAGCCGTGGAAGTCCAGTTCGGACAGCCCCGCCAGCGATTCGTCGCGCAGGTCCTCGAACATGCCGCCCTGGACGATGCCGAACAGCGCGTTCGGGTTGGCCAGGCGGTCGAATTCGTCGCGCGAACGCTTGGCCCAGCGCAGGCTCATGCGCATCGAGCGGGCGGCCTCGTCATGCGTGGCCGGACGGCCGTCGATCTCGTAGGGCGTGCATTCGTCGAACTGCATGACGATGTCCGAGTTCAGCGTGCGCTGGATCTGCATCGAGATCTCGGGCGACAGGAACAGCTTGTCGCCATTCACCGGCGACGCGAAGGTGACGCCTTCTTCGGTGATCTTGCGCAGTTCTCCGAGCGAAAACACCTGAAAACCGCCCGAATCGGTCAGGATGGGCTTGTCCCAGCCGATGAACCTGTGCAGGCCCTCATGGGTGTCCACCACGTCCAGGCCCGGGCGCAGCCAAAGGTGGAACGTGTTGCCAAGGATGATCTGCGCGCCGATCTCGTTCAATTCCAGCGGCGACATTGCCTTGACCGACCCATAGGTGCCCACGGGCATGAAGATTGGCGTTTCTACTACGCCATGGTTCAGCGTGACGCGGCCACGGCGTGCGTTGCCATCGGTGGTCAGCAGTTCGAAGTTCAGCATGTTCGGTTCTCGAAATCGGTCGGTCGCGCGGTGTCAGTCGCGGCGGGTCAGCAGCATGGCGTCGCCGTAGCTGAAGAAGCGGTAGCGTTGGGCCACGGCATGGCGATAGGCGGCGCGGATGGCTTCCACGCCGGCCAGCGCGGACACCAGCATCAGCAGCGTCGACTTGGGCAGGTGGAAGTTCGTGATCAGCGCGTCCACCGCGCGGAAACGATAGCCGGGGGTGATGAAGATGTCGGTGTCGCCGGTGCCGGGGCGCAGCGTGCCGTCCTCGGCCGCGGCCGATTCCAGCGCGCGCAGCGACGTGGTGCCCACCGCGATCACGCGGCCGCCACGGGCGCGCGTGTCGCGCACGGCATCGGCCAGTTCCTGGCTCACGGCGTACCACTCCGAGTGCATCTTGTGCTCGGACAAGTCTTCGGTGCGCACCGGCTGGAAGGTGCCCGCGCCCACGTGCAGCGTCAGGAAGGCGCGGCGGATGCCGGCGGCGTCGAGCCGCGCAAACAGCGCATCGTCGAAATGCAGGCCGGCCGTCGGTGCGGCCACGGCGCCCGGATTGCGCGCGTACACGGTCTGATAGCGCGTTTCATCATAGGCGTCTGGATCGTGCGTGATGTACGGCGGCAGCGGCAGGCGGCCATAGCGTTCGATCAGGTCGAGCGCGGGTTCCGGAAAACGCAGCGTGAAGAACTGGTCCACGCGCGGGCCCACGGTGACCGTGAAGGCGCCATCGGCCAGATGCAGCGGGCTGCCCTCTGCCGGGGTCTTCGACGCGCGCACCTGGGCGAGCACGGTGTGGCTGTCCACCACGCGCTCGACCAGCACCTCGATCCGGCCGCCGCTGGGTTTCTGGCCGAAAAAGCGCGCCTTGATCACGCGCGTGTCATTGAAGACCAGCAGGTCGTCGGGGCCCAGGTATTCGAGGATGTCGCTGAACGCGCGGTCCACCAGCCGCACCGCGTCGGCGGTGTCATCCGGCGCCGTCCGCTCTACCACCAGCAGGCGGCTGGCGCTGCGGTCGGGCAGGGCAGTCTGCGCGATCAGTTCGGGCGGCAGCGGGAAATCGAAATCGGACAGGGTCAGCATTGCGGTTCAGCGAGGTATTCGGGGCAAAGCGCCAGGCAATACGCGAGCCGGGCAGCACTCCGGAACGAAGTGCCGCCGCAGGCATCGGTACGGCATGGGTACAATCGGCGAATCCGACATTGTAAGGCTTGGGCGCCCGGCTTCGCCCGATGCCCGCTTGTGACCCCTATATTCCCGCGCTGATGCCAGGCACCGCCACCGACCCGATCGACGATCCTGCCCCGACGGCCGCCCAGTCCACCCCGTCCGCCCCAGCCGGCGACAAGCCGGCGCGGCGCGGCGCGGGCAGGACGGAGGCCAAAGGCGACGCCAAGGCCGGCGACAAGGCCGGCGACAAGGCCAAGCCGTCGTCGGCCGTGGCCCGGCTGGCCAAGCTGGGCCTGCGGCGGCCGGTCGATCTGGTGCTGCACCTGCCGCTGCGCTACGAGGACGAAACCACGCTGGAGCCGATCCGCGACGCCATCCGCCGCGCGGGCATGGGGCTGGCCGCCCAGGTGGAAGGCGAGGTGGTGTCGAACGAGGTGACGTTCCGCCCGCGCCGCCAGCTGGTGGTCAAGATTGCCGACGAAACCGGCGAACTGACGCTGCGCTTCATCAATTTCTACGGCAGCCAGACCAAGCAGATGGCCGAAGGCGTGCGCCTGCGCGTGCGCGGCGAGATTCGCGGGGGCTTCTTCGGCGCCGAAATGGTCCATCCCACGGTACGGCCGATCACACCCGACGAACCGCTGCCCGACCGCCTGACGCCGGTCTATCCGGCCACGGCCGGCATTTCGCAGGCCTATCTGCGCAAGGCCATCGGCGGGGCGATGTCGCGCACGCCAATGCCGGAGACGTTGCCCCAGGCCATCCTGCGCGGACCGCTGGCGCCGCTGAAGCTGACGCCGCTGATCGACTGCCTGCGCCTGCTGCACAACCCGCCGCCGCAGGAAAGCGAGGCCGCGCTGGCCGATCGCTCGCATCCGGCCTGGGTTCGCATCAAGTTCGACGAACTGCTGGCGCAGCAGATTTCGCTGCGGCGCTCGCAGGCCGCGCGCAAGGAAAAGAACGCCCCATCGATGCCGCGCCGTGCCGACGGCCTGCTGACGCGCTTCCTGGCGGCGCTGCCGTTCAGGCTGACCGGTGCGCAGCAGCGCGTGGTCGAGGAAATCGCCGCCGACATGGCGCTGCCGCACCCGATGCACCGGCTGCTGCAGGGCGACGTGGGCAGCGGCAAGACCATCGTGGCCGCGCTGGCCGCCTGCCAGGCCATCGACGCCGGCTACCAGGCTGCGCTGATGGCGCCGACCGAAATCCTGGCCGAGCAACACTACCGCAAGCTGTCGGCCTGGCTGGAGCCGCTGGGCGTGCCCGTGGCGTGGCTGGCCGGCAGCCTGAAGACGAAGGCCAAGCGCGAAGCCGTGGCGCGGGCCGAATCGGGCGAGGCCCGGCTGGTGATCGGCACGCACGCGCTGATCCAGGACGGCGTGAAGTTCGCCAACCTGGGCCTGGCCGTGGTGGACGAGCAGCATCGCTTTGGCGTGGCGCAGCGGCTGGCGCTGCGCGGCAAGGCGGCCGAAGGCGACGCGCCGGTGCCGGCCGACGAAAAGGTGCCGCATCAGCTGATGATGTCGGCCACGCCCATTCCGCGCACGCTGGCGATGACGTACTACGCCGACCTGGACGTGTCGGTGATCGACGAATTGCCGCCGGGCCGCACCCCGATCGTGACGCGGCTGGTCAACGATGCGCGTCGCGACGAGGTGATCGAGCGCGTGCATCATGCGGCCGCCGAAGGGCGCCAGGTCTACTGGGTGTGTCCGTTGATCGAGGAAAGCGAGGCGCTGCAGCTGCAGACGGCCGTGGAGACCTTCGAGACGCTGGTGGCCGCGCTGCCCGACCTGCGCGTGGGGCTGGTGCATGGCCGCCTGCCGCCCGCCGAGAAAGCGGCCGTGATGGACGATTTCAGCGCCAACCGCCTGCAGGTGCTGGTGGCCACCACCGTGATCGAAGTGGGCGTGGACGTCCCCAATGCATCGCTGATGGTGATCGAGCATGCCGAGCGTTTCGGGCTCGCGCAGTTGCACCAGCTGCGCGGGCGCGTGGGCCGTGGCAGCGCGGAATCGGTCTGCCTGCTGATGTACCAGGCGCCGCTGTCCCCCACGGCGCGCGAGCGTCTGGCGACCATGCGCGAGACAACCGACGGCTTTGAAATCGCCCGGCGCGACCTGCAGATCCGGGGTCCGGGGGAATTCCTGGGCGCGCGGCAGTCGGGCGAGGCCATGTTGCGCTTTGCCGACCTGGAAACCGATGCTTGGCTGGTTGACTACGCCCAGCAAGCCGCCGAACTGATGCTGGACCGGTTTCCAGAGGCGGTTGAGGCACATTTACTGCGCTGGCTGGGCGGACGCGAGCACTTTCTGAAGGCGTAGACACCCTCCGGGCGCGTCGTCCCGCGGGTCCGAAAAAGTGGTGGATGACTGACATTGCTTCGGCGATCTGACAGACGACGCAATCGAAGCTAAAATCTATCGCCTAACCGGATTTGATTAATCATGACGCTCACCGAACTCAAGTACATCGTTGCCGTAGCGCGCGAGCGCCATTTCGGCCGGGCGGCCGAGGCGTGCTTCGTTTCGCAGCCGACGCTGTCGGTTGCCATCAAGAAGCTGGAAGACGAGCTCACCGTGCAGATTTTCGAGCGCGGCACGTCCGAGGTGTCGGTGACGGCCATCGGCGAACAGATCGTGGCGCAGGCCCAGCGCGTGCTGGAACAGACCATGGCGATTCGTGAAATCGCCAAGCAGGGCAAGGACCCGCTGGCCGGACCGCTGCGCGTGGGCGTCATCTACACGATCGGGCCGTACCTGCTGCCGGCGCTGGTCAAGCAGATGATCGACACCGTGCCGCAGATGCCGCTGATGCTGCAGGAAAACTACACGAACAAGCTGATCGAGCTGCTCAAGCAGGGTGAAATCGACTGCGCGATCATGGCCGAGCCGTTCCCGGATTCAGGCCTGACGGTGCGTCCGCTCTATGACGAGCCATTCGTGGTGGCCGTGCCGCGCGGGCACAAGCTTGCCGAGCAGACCAGGGTGGACCCGGACGAACTGAAGCAGCAGACCATGCTGCTGCTGGGCAGCGGCCACTGCTTCCGCGATCACGTGCTGGGCGTGTGTCCGGAACTGTCGCGCTTCTCGCAGGCAGCCGACGGCATCCAGAAGACGTTCGAGGGGTCGTCGCTCGAAACCATCCGCCATATGGTGGCCAGCGGCGTGGGCATCACGGTGCTGCCGCGCACGTCGGTGCCCGATCTCAAGCCGCGCAACGACATGCTGTCGTACGTGCCGTTCGCCGACCCGGTGCCAGACCGCCGTGTGGTGCTGGCCTGGCGCAAGAGCTTCACGCGCCTGCCCGCCATGGAGGCGCTGGCCAACGCCGTGACCGCGTGCGACCTGCCCGGCGTGCGCAAGCTCGGCAGCACGCTGGCCGAGGAAGCCGTGGCCGCCTGATGTCGCCGGCCTTGGGCGATGTCATCGAACGGCAGGGGAGACCCTGCCGTTTCTGTTTTTCGTGCCGAAATCACCACATTCCAGGCAATCCCCTACGCGGGACAGGGATATAGTCATCCCCTATTCGATAGGTTGAAATTATCAAATAGCCACATCGATAGCGCGGAATTAGACTGCTTCCATCGGGTGCGGGACACGTCATGCGGACGTGCCGGACCCTCGAAAAACAGTTGGAGAATCGTCATGGCAATGCTGAATCTTTTCGTGAGCGAGTTCCGGCAGCTGAAAGCCGACGCGGTGCGCGACGGCGGCGCCGGGCGGCTGCACCGCAAGGTGGTGCGCAAGGAAATCGGCATGGCCGTCGTGGCGCTGGGCGCGATGGTCATGTTCCTTGACGCGGCCCGGGGGCTGTCCGTCCTTCTGACTTGAACCTGATACGATAATGGCCGCTGCTCGTCCGTGTAGCGCGGGCGGTCGATCCTCGTGGCCAGACCAGAATGGAGCTTAAAAAATGGCAAAGAAGAATGAGATGAGCGTGAACATCGGTATTTCGGACAAGGACCGCAAGAAGATCGCGGAAGGCCTGAGCAAGCTGCTGGCTGACACCTACACCCTCTATCTCAAGACCCACAACTTCCACTGGAACGTGACGGGCCCGATGTTCAACACGCTGCATACCATGTTCGAGACGCAGTACACCGAACTGGCGCTGGCCGTTGACGCGATTGCCGAGCGGATTCGCGCGCTGGGCTACCCGGCTCCGGGTACGTACAAGGAATACGCGAAGCTGTCGTCGATCGCCGAGGAAGAGGGCGTGCCCGAAGCCACCGAGATGATCCGCAAGCTCGTGGAAGGCCAGGAGGCCGTGGTGCGCACCGCGCGTTCGCTGTTCGGCGTGATCGACGCCGCCGGCGACGAGCCGTCGGCCGACCTGCTGACCCAGCGCATGCAGACGCACGAAAAGACCGCGTGGATGCTGCGCTCGCTGCTGGCCTGATTCCGGCCATGCCGCACACCGGTTGAACCGGTACGACGCGCCTTCGGCATGCCGAAGGCGCGTTTTTGCTTGGTATTGCCGGTAGTATTGCCGGAAGTTTCGTCAGAAGTCCGCCGCCATGTCTCATCCCTCCGCCGCCCCCCATCATCCAAGCCGAATTGCGCTGTATGCCCGACTTGTACGCATCGACAAGCCAATCGGCACGCTGCTGCTGCTGTGGCCCACGCTCTGGGCGATGTGGATGGCTGCCGGCGGGCCGCCGTCCTGGCAGATTTTCTGGATCTTCTTCGCCGGCACGTTCCTGATGCGCTCGGCGGGCTGCGCCATCAACGACTGGGCCGACCGCGATTTCGACAAGCACGTGAAGCGCACCAGGGAGCGGCCGCTGACCGCCGGGCTGATCGCCGGCTGGGAAGCGCTGGCCGTGGCCGCCGTGCTGGCGCTGATCGCGTTCGCGCTGATCCTGCCGCTGAACGGGCTGACCAAATGGCTGGCCGTCGTGGCGGCGGTGCTGGCCGGGACCTACCCGTTCTTCAAGCGGTTCTTTGCGATTCCGCAGGCCTACCTGGGCATTGCCTTCGGGTTTGGCATTCCGATGTCGTTCGCCGCCATCCAGGGCGAGGTGCCGGTCGTGGCCTGGCTGATGCTGCTGGGCAACGTGTTTTGGGCGGTGGCGTACGACACCGCCTATGCGATGGTCGATCGTGACGACGACCTGCTGCTGGGCATGAAGACGTCGGCCATCACGTTCGGTCGCTTCGACGTGGCCGCGATCATGATCTGCTACGCGGCCTTTCTGGGGCTGATGGCCGGGGCCGGCGCACTGCTGGGCCTGGGCTGGGCCTACTACGCCGGGCTGGTGGCGGCCGCCGTGCTGGCGGGTTACCACTACACGCTGATCCGCGAGCGGGACCGCATGAAGTGCTTTGCCGCGTTCCGGCACAACAACTGGCTGGGCGCCTGCGTGTTTGCGGGCGCCTTCGCGGCTTACCTGCTGAAATAGACCGGTTGTTTGCGCCGCGCTTCCATGGCATGGAAGCACGGCGCCATCCCGTCAATCCTTGCCGAACTCCGCACCCATCTCGCGTCCGCGCGCGGCGGCGGCGTGCATGGCCTTGACGAAAGCGTCCTTCATGCCGCTGGCATCCATCGCCGTCAAGGCGGCATAAGTCGTGCCGCCCTTGGACGTGACGCGCTCGCGCAGCGTGGCCACCGGCTCGGGAGATTCGGCCGCCAGCGCCGCCGCGCCACGGAACGTTTCCACGGCCAGTTTCCGGCCCTGTTCGGCGGACAATCCCATTTCCACGGCCGCGCGCTCCATCGCCTCCACAAAATAGAACACGTAGGCCGGCCCGCTGCCCGAGATCGCGGTGACGGCGTCGATCTGGTCGTCGTTGTCCACCCAGACGCACTGGCCCACGGCTTCGGCCACGGCCGTGGCGATATCCCGGTCGGCGCCGGACAGACCCGGGGCTGCGGCCAGGCCGGTCATGCCCAAGCCGGCCAGCGCGGGCGTGTTCGGCATGGCGCGCACCAGACGGCTGCGGCCCAGCCAGCGGGCCATGTCCTGCAGCCGGATGCCGGCCGCGACGCTGATGATGAGGTTGTCGGTCAGCAGCGGCTCAAGCGCGGCGACGGCGTCACGGAACTGCTGCGGCTTGACGGCCAGCACGATCACGTTGCTGGCGCCAAAGGCGGCGTCGGGCGCAGCCAGCGCCTTGACGCCGCTCTGGGCCAGGCGCTGGCGGGCATCTTCCGAGGGATCGACCACGCGGATCGACCCGGCCGGCACGCCACGGGCCACCAGGCCGCCGATCAGGGCAGAGGCCATGTTGCCACCGCCGAGAAAGCCAAAGGTGAGGGAATCGAGCATCAGGTTTCCTGGTGTGCCGGCGCGATACGTGGCGGCCGGCGTTTTTTCATGTCATGGGATGCGAAAGACGGCGCGGACCCTGCCGGGCGCCATCAGCGCCGCGCGCCGAAAATCGCGGTGCCGATACGCACCAGCGTGGCGCCCTCGGCAATGGCCGCGTCCATGTCGGCGGACATGCCCATCGAGAGCGTGTCCACGTGTAGCCCGGATTGCCGCAGTTGATCAAGCAACGCACGGAGGGCGGCAAACGGTTGACGCTGGGCGGCCGGGTCGGCCGCTGGCGCCGGAATGGCCATCAGGCCGCGCAGCCGCAGGTTCGGCAGCGCCGCGATGGTTTGGGCCAGCGCCGGCACCTCGGCCGCCGCCACGCCGCTCTTGGTGTCCTCGTTGCTGATATTGACCTGGATGCAGACCTGCAGCGGCGGCAGCCCTGCCGGACGCTGGGCGGACAGCCGCTCGGCGATCTTCAGCCGGTCGATGGCATGGACCCAGTCGAACTGCTCGGCCACCGGCCGCGTCTTGTTGCTTTGCAGGGGGCCGATGAAATGCCACTGGATCTGGCCGCGCAGCGCGTCCAGCGCGGCGATCTTTTCCACGCCTTCCTGGACATAGTTCTCGCCGAAAGCCCGCTGGCCGGCGTCGAAGGCCTCGCGGACCCGATGCGCCGAAACCGTCTTGGAAACCGCCAGCAATGTGACATCGGCCGGCGCCCTGCCGGCTTGTTGTGCGGCCGCCGCGATGTCATTTTTCACGGCTTGCAAGTTGGCGGCGATTACAGACATAATCCAGCGGATATATTCGAAGAAGTACAACTAGAAGTACAACAATAAACCTTTGAAGGCCCGGCAAATCGATATTCGCGCCAGGGCCTCTTTCAGGGTGGGGTCATTATAGATGGACATCGCACAGCTTCTGGCCTTCGCGGTCAAGAACAAGGCATCCGATCTTCACCTCTCGGCCGACATGCCGCCGATGGTGCGTATTCACGGGGACATGCGCCGCATCAACGTCGCGGCGATGACGCACAAGGACGTCCACGCCATGGTGTACGACATCATGAGCGACGTTCAGCGCAAATCCTATGAAGAACGGCTGGAGGTCGATTTCTCGTTCGAGATCTCGGGCCTGTCCCGTTTCCGGGTCAACGCCTATACCACGCAGCGCGGCTCGGCCGCCGTATTCCGTACCATTCCGTCGAAGGTGCTGACGCTCGACGACCTGCATGCGCCGGCGGTGTTCGCCGACCTGTGCATGAAGCCGCGCGGACTGGTGCTGGTGACCGGGCCGACCGGTTCGGGCAAGTCCACCACGCTGGCGGCGATGGTCGACCATCGCAACGACAACGACATGGGCCACATCCTCACGGTGGAGGACCCGATCGAATTCGTCCACAACTCAAAAAAGAGCCTGATCAACCAGCGCGAGCTGGGGCCGCACACGCATTCGTTTGCCAATGCGCTGCGTTCGGCGCTGCGGGAAGACCCGGACGTGATCCTGGTGGGCGAATTGCGGGATCTGGAAACAATCCGCCTGGCGCTGACGGCGGCGGAAACCGGCCACCTGGTCTTTGCCACCCTGCACACCAGTTCGGCCGCCAAGACCATCGACCGGGTGGTGGACGTGTTCCCGCCCGAGGAAAAGGACATGGTCCGGACCATGCTGTCCGAATCGCTGGAGGCCGTGATCTCGCAGACGCTGCTCAAGACGCGCGACGGCAATGGCCGCACCGCGGCGCACGAGATCATGATCGCCACGCCCGCCATCCGCCACCTGATCCGCGAGAACAAGATTGCGCAAATGTACTCGATGATGCAGACGTCCAGCGGCATGGGCATGCAGACGCTGGACCAGTGCCTGGGCGACCTGATCAAGCGCGGCATGATCAACTACAACGATGCGCGGGCGATTGCGAAGAACCCGGACGCATTCATGGGCTAAGGGGCGATCATGCTCGACCGCGAATCCGCATCGAAGTACATCAACGATCTGCTCGAGCTGATGGTGAACAACCGCGGCTCGGACCTGTTCATCACCTCCGAATTCCCGCCGGCCATCAAGGTCGACGGCAAGATCACGCCGGTGTCGCAGCAGCCGCTGAACCCGACGCAGGCGCTGGGCCTGGTGCGTTCAATCATGAACGAGCGCCAGGTGAAGGAGTTCGACGACACGCGCGAATGCAACTTCGCGATCACGGCGCCCAACGCGGGCCGCTTCCGGGTGTCGGCGTTCATCCAGCAGGGCCGCGCCGGCATGGTCGTGCGAACCATCAACACGCGCATCCCGTCGGTGGAAGACCTGGACCTGCCGCAGTCGCTGCATGACATCGTGATGTCCAAGCGCGGGCTGGTGATCGTGACCGGCGCCACGGGCTCGGGCAAGTCGACCTCGCTGGCGGCCATGCTGGACCACCGCAACGCGCACTCGTACGGCCACATCATCACGATCGAGGACCCGATCGAGTACGTGCATGCGCACCAGAACTGCATCGTCACGCAGCGCGAGGTGGGCATCGATACCGAGTCGTGGCACATCGCACTGAAGAATACGCTGCGCCAGGCGCCCGACGTGATCCTGATCGGCGAAATTCGCGACCGCGAGACGATGGAATACGCGATGCAGTACGCCGAGACGGGCCACCTGTGCCTGGCCACGCTGCATGCGAACAACGCCAACCAGGCCATCGACCGGATCGTCAACTTCTTCCCCGAGGAAAAGCGCCAGCAGCTGCTGATCGACCTGTCGCTGAACCTGAAGGCGATGATCTCGCAGCGTTTGCTGCCGCGCGCCGGCCGCAAGGGCCGCGTGCCGGCCGTGGAAATCATGATCGGCACGCCACTGGTGGCCGACCTGATCTTCAAGGGCGAGATCCACGAGCTCAAGGAAGTCATCAAGAAATCGCGTGAGCAGGGCATGATCTCGTTCGACCAGGCGCTGTTCGAACTGTACGAGGCCGAGAAGATCACCTACGAGGACGCGCTCAAGAACGCCGACTCGCTGAACGACCTGCGCCTGATGATCAAGCTCCATAGCACGCGGCATCGCGACGCGGATCTTGGCGCCGGCACCGAACACCTGAACGTGATCTGACGCAGGCGGCCGGGGCGCGGTATCCTTGCGCCCATTACCTTTCAGGAGACCGACGATGAGCAACGTCTACCAGTTCGAGGCCAGTTCGCTGGCAGGCCAGCCGGTGCCGCTGGCCGACTTCCGGGGCAAGGTGCTGCTGATCGTCAACACGGCCAGCGAGTGCGGCTTCACGCCCCAGTACGCGGGTCTGCAGACGCTGCAGGACAGCTACCAGACGCGCGGCTTCGATGTGCTGGGCTTTCCGTGCAACCAGTTCGGCAAGCAGGAGCCGGGCGATGCCGAACAGATCGGCGCGTTCTGCGAATCGCGCTTCCACGTCACCTTTCCGATGTTCGCGAAGATCGATGTCAACGGCGCCGATGCGCATCCGCTCTACAAGTGGCTGACGTCGGAAAAGCCGGGGCTGCTGGGCACGCAGGCCATCAAGTGGAATTTCACCAAGTTCCTGCTGCGCCGCGACGGCACGATCTTCAAGCGCTATGCGCCGACCACCAAGCCTGACGAGATTCGCGGCGACATCGAGACACTGCTGAGCGATCCGGGCGCCTGAAACGGACCGGGCGGCGGCCGCCTTCAGCCGTGCGAGTCCGCCCGGACCGCGCGCAGGAAGCCGTTGAGCGAACGCTCCGGCGTTTCGTGGAAATGCTCGGCCAGCATGGTCAGCTTGCGGCAGCGGTCCAGCCGGAAGCTGCGGTAGTCCTCGCGCGCCGTGCACCAGGCGGCCACCAGCCAGACATTGCCCCAGAAGAACAACCCCAGCGGCTGCACCACGCGCACGGTGTCGCGCTGCTGCGCATCGGAATAGTCGATCTGCAGCAGCCGCTGCGCGCCGATGGCCGTGTGGACGATGTCGAACGCCTCGCGCACGGCGGGGTGGTTGGCATATTCGGGCGCGAAGATGCGGCTCTGCTGCGCGGCCAGGCGCCGTTGCGGCGGCAGGGCGGCCATCAGCTTTTCCAGCGATGGCTCGGCCGCGGCGGCCAGCGCGCCGCCGCCCCAGGCCTTGAGCAGGCGCAGGCCCGCCACCATGGCCTCCACTTCCATCGACGTGAACATCAGCGGCGGCACATCGTAATCGGGCCGCAGGCGGTAGCCGATGCCGGCTTCGCCCTCCACAGGCACGCCGGACAGCGACAGCGCCTGGATGTCGCGGTAGACCGTGCGTTCGGACACGCCCAGCCGCTGCGCGAGCAGCGCGGCCGTGGTCAGGCGGCGCCCGCGCAGGACCTGGACGATCTGGAAAAGGCGGTCGGCGCGTCGGCTCATGGCGGTGTCAGTGCGCGACGGCGGCGGGTGCGGCAACCATGGCCGGTTCGTGCAGGCCGATCCGGTTGCCTTCGCTGTCGGTGATATGGGCGAAGCGGCCCATGTTGTCGGGCAACTGTACCGGGCCGCGCACGGTGCGGCCTCCGGCATAGGTGACGCGCGCCAGCACGTCGTCGAGTTGGGGGGCGTTGAAATACGGCACCGGGCCGTAGAACGCGCTGGACCGGTATTGCTCGCCGCGCACCAGCGCACCGGCCGAGCTGGCATGGGTGAATACGGCCAGGTCGACGTCGCCCACGGTTTCGCGGCGTAGCGGATGCTCGAACACCGTTTCGTAGAACTGCATTGCGCGCTTCATGTCGGTCACCGGGATTTCCAGCCAGTTGACCAGTGCATTGGACGGGTTGGCCATGGTGGCGCTCCTCTTCGTCATGTCGGGAGACCGGATCATGCGCGGACACTCCTGACAGCGTGCTGTCAGGAGCATGTCAGGGGCGCGGGTGAGGTCTCAATGCGGCATCCAGGCCGCCATCACCGGCACCAGGATGGCCGTCAGTACGCCATTCAGCCCCATGCCCAGCGCCGAAAACGCGCCGGCCTCCTGGCTGACCTGAAACGCCCGGGCCGTGCCGATGCCGTGGGCTGCCACGCCCGTGGCAAAGCCGCGCACGGTGTAGTCGCGCACGCGCAGCAGGTTCAGCAGGCCGGTGGCGCTGATTGCGCCGATGATGCCGGTGGCCATCACCAGCACGGCGGTCAGCGACGGCAGGCCGCCGATCTTTTCGGACACGCCCATCGCGATCGGGATCGTCACCGACTTCGGCGCCAGCGACAGCACCACCTCGGGCGAGGCCCCAAGCAGGTAGGCGATGCCCACCGCCGACACCACGGCGGCCACCGAACCGGCCAGCAAGCCGGCCAGCAGCGGCAGCACATTGCTGCGCAGCTTCGGCAACTGCGTGTACAGCGGCACAGCCAGCGCCACGGTGGCCGGCCCCAGCAGGAAGTGCACGAACTGCGCGCCGTCGAAGTAGGTCTTGTACGGCGTGCCAGTTACGGTCAGCACCGTGACCAGGATGGCCACCGAGATCATCACCGGATTGGCCAGCGGCGAGAACCGCGCCCGTTCGTAGATGCGGAACGCGAACACATAGGCAATCAGCGTGGCGGTCAGCCCGATCAGCGGACTGGCGGCCAGGTACACCCAGATTTCATTGAGGCGCGGCGACATCATGGCTGGGCTCCGGCATCCACGGCATCGGCGGGCGGCTTGCGCATCAGTGCGCGCGTGACCAGCGCGGTCACGGCGATGGCCACCCAGGTGGAGATCACCAGCGCGATGACGATCGGCAGCCATTCGCTGCCGATGCGGTTGGCATGCACCATGATGCCGACGCCGGCCGGCACGAACAGCAGTGACAGGTGCTTGAGCAGGTCATTGGCCGAGCCCTGGATCACGGGCAGCAGCCGGTTGTCGAATACGAGCCAGCCGAACAGCAGCAACATGCCGAGCACGGGACCGGGCACGGGCAGGCGCAAGGCGTAGCTGATGACTTCGCCCACGGTCTGGAAGACCAGCAGGATGGCAAACGTCTGGAGCATGGGGGCAGCTTGGGAGAATCCGATGTGCCGCCATGTTACTCCCGGACAAGATGCGTGCAAGATGAGGCACCGGGCCGTTGCGCCGGGAACACGGCCCTCGCCATGCAGGCGCTGGCCCCTCTCCCCCGACCCCTCTCCCGCCTTGCGGGAGAGGGGAGCAACCATCCCTACGCCGCCTGCGCCGCCACTGTGGGCGCCAGCATGCGGTCCACCAGCTCCACCCAATGGATCACCGGCGTGTCCGTGCCGCTTTGCAGGTGCGTGATACAGCCGATATTGGCCGTGGCGATGGCATCGGGCGACGTGGCCTGGAGCTTGCCCAGCTTGTCGTCGCGCAGCTTGTACGACAGCTCGGGCTGCAGTACCGAGTACGTGCCCGCCGAGCCACAGCACAGGTGGCTGTCTGCGCAGAGCCGCACGTCCACGCCCAGGCGCGTCAGCAGCGATTCCACCTTGCCGCGGATCTGCTGGCCGTGCTGCAGCGTGCAGGGCGGATGCCACGCCACGCGGCGGCCATCGCGCGGCACCGCGCCGGCCAGCCGGTGCAGGTCGTCGGCGAAGTCGGGCAGCAGCTCGGACAGGTCGCGCGTCAGCGCCGACACGCGTGCGGCCCGTTCGGCGTACTTCGGATCATTGCGCAGCAGGTGGCCGTAGTCCTTGACCATCGCGCCGCAGCCCGATGCCGTCATGACGATGGCCTCGGCGCCGGCCTGGATATGGGGCCACCAGGCGTCGATGTTGGCGCGCATGTTGTCGAGCCCGCCCGCATGGTCGCCGGTGTGGAAGCGGATCGCGCCACAACAGCCGGCCTCGCGCGCCAACACCAGTTGCACACCGAGCTTGTCGAACACGCGGGCCGTCGCGGCATTGATGTTGGGCGACATGGCGGGCTGCACACAGCCGTCGAGCAACAGCATCTTGCGCGGATGCTCGCTGCGCGGCCAGGTGCCCGGCGGCGTCGGGTGCGCCGGCACCTTGTTGCGCAGCGTCTGCGGCAGCAGCGGCCGCACGATCTGGCCCAGCTTCAGCGCCGGGCCGAACAGCCCGGGCCGGGTCAGGCCCTCGCGCAGCATCCAGCGCGCGATGCGCTGTTTGGCGGGGCGCTGGACCCCCTGTTCGGCCAGCCGGTCATCGACGATCTGCCGGCCGATGTCGACCAGGCGCCCGTACGTGACCCCCGACGGGCAGGTCGATTCGCAGTTGCGGCAGGTCAGGCAGCGGTCCAGGTGCAGGCGCGTGCTTTCGGTCACCGCGCTGCCTTCGAGCACCTGCTTCATCAGGTAGATGCGCCCGCGCGGGCCGTCCAGTTCGTCACCGAGCAGCTGGTAGGTGGGGCAGGTGGCGGTACAGAAGCCGCAGTGCACGCATTTGCCGACGATCGATTTCGCCTCTTCGCCTTCGGGCGTGTTGCGCAGGAATTCGGCCAGTGTGGTTTGCATGGTGGGGGATCGTTATCGTTGGGGACCGTGTCCGGACGTGGCTCAAAGCCCGCTGTACATGCGCTGCGGATTGAAGATGCCCGCTGGATCGAAGCTGGCCTTCAGCCGCCGGTGGATCGCCGCCAGCGGCGCCGCGAGCGGCGTGAACACGCCCACGGCCTTGTCGCCGTTGCGGAACAGCGTGGCATGGCCACCCACGGCCTGCGCGGTTGCGCGGACGTGGTCGGCCGACGCGGCGCTGTCGTCGGGCGCCAGCCACCAACGCTGGCCGCCGCCCCATTCCACCAGTTGCTCGCCGGGCAGGTCCAGCGGTGTTGTCACCGGCGGGACGGCAATGCGCCACAGCGCGCGGCCGGCGTCGCGTGCCGGGGTGAAGAACGGATAGGTCTGCTCGCGCAGGGCGGTCCACAGCTGTCGGGCGTGGCTGGCATCCACCACCTCGCCGCCCAGGCTGTCGCGCGCCGCGCAAACGGCGGCGGTGGCGCCGCTCAGGCGCACACACAGCACGCCGTCATGCCAGGCCGACGCCGCGATCGGCAACGGCTTGCCGCCCCATTTGTTGAGCTGGTCGATGGCGTCGGCCTGGGACAACGCAAAGCGCAGCGTGGCGTCGTCGAACGGCACGGGCAGCACCTTCAGCGATACCTCGGTGACCAGGCCCAGCGTGCCGAGCGAGCCGGCCAGCAGGCGCGATACATCGTAGCCGGCCACGTTCTTCATGACCTGCCCGCCGAAGTTCAGGATCTCGCCCTTGCCGTCCATCAGCTGCGCGCCAAGCACGAAATCGCGCAGGGCGCCCACCGACTGTCGGCGCGGCCCCGACAGCCCCGCCGCGAAGGCGCCGCCCAGCGTGGCGGTGCTGGCCTGGCCGTGCGCGGCGAAATGGGGCGCCTCGAAGGCCAGCATCTGGCGGCGCTCGGCCAGCACGTCCTCGATCTCGGCCAGCGGCGTGCCGCAGCGCGCGGTGATCACCAGCTCGGCCGGGTCATAGTCGACGATGCCGCGATACGCGCGCGTGTCGAGCACGGTGCCGATCAGCGCCTGGCCGTAGAAATCCTTGCTGCCGCCGCCGCGCAGCCGCAGCGGAGTGCGGCTGTCGCCGGCCTGGCGAATCGCGTCGCGGAAGGTCGCGAGGGTGGCGTCGAGGGTGGCTTGCATGAGGACGTGTCGTGATAGGGTGGGTGGGTCAGGGGCGCATCGGGCCAATCATGGGCGCGGCGGCCTGGGTGGCGGCCGGTTCTCCACGGCGCCTTCGAGCCGGCCCTCCAGGCCTGGCTCGCTGCGGTACGCCGGCAGCGCGCTGCCGCAGTGCTGGCAGAACCTGGCGGACGGCTCGTGCCCTTCGGTCAGGCATTGCTCGCACGAGCGCGTGGTCAGCGGCCGCTTGATGATGCTGGCGGCCAGCTCGGCGCCGACGATGCCGGTCGGGAAGGCGATGATCCCGTAGCCCAGCAGGATCGTCAGCGACGTGATGAACTGCCCGATCGGCGTCTTCGGCACCATGTCGCCGAAGCCCGTGGTGGTCAGCGTGACGATGGCCCAGTACATGCTGAGCGGAATGCTGGTGAAGCCGTGCTCGGGGCCTTCGACCACGTACATCACGGTGCCCAGGATCACCGTGATGATGAACACGGTGGCCAGGAACACGAAGATCTTGCGCCGGCTGTTGGCCAGTGCGCGGGCCAGGATCTCGGCCTCCTCGAAGTACACCGTGAGCTTGAGGATCCGGAACACCCGCAGCAGGCGCAGCAGCCGCACGTCGATCAGGAACGCCAGCTCGGGCACGAAGAACGACGCCCAGGTGGGCATGATCGAGATGAAGTCGATGATGCCGTAGAAGCTCAGCGCGTAGCGCAGCGGGCGCTTCACCACGCACAGCCGCATGACGTACTCGGCCGTGAACAGCAGCGTGAACATCCATTCCAGCGCCGTGAACGCCGTGCCCAGCCGGGCGTGGATGGACGGCACGCTGTCCAGCATCACCACGCCGACGCTGGCGACGATGGCGATCAGCAGCACGACGTCGAACAGTCGCCCCGGGCGTGTGTCGGCTTCGAAGATGATCGTGTACCAGTGCTGGCGCCAGCCCGATTCGGGCTGGCCCAGGCGCTGGCGGATCATGGCGTTGGTGTGGCGTTGTGGCATGTCTGACGAAACGGGTAAGCGGGGGCGGGTGGATAAACAGGCGGCGTGCCGCCATCCCCCGCCGGGCCCGGCGCGTCGATCAGAATCGCGGGATGTCGGGGTGGGGCAGCAGGCCGCGCCTGACGTGCATCTTGCCGTATTCGGCACAGCGTGCCAGCGTCGGGATGGCCTTGTCCGGGTTGAGCAGGCGCGCGGGATCGAACGCCGCCTTCACGCCGAAGAACGCCTCGCATTCCTCGCGCGAGAACTGCACGCACATCGAATTGAGCTTTTCGACGCCCACGCCATGCTCGCCGGTCACGGTGCCGCCCAGTTCGACGCAGGTCTCCAGGATGTCGGCGCCAAACAGTTCGGCGCGGTGCCATTCATCGACGTCGCCGCCATCGAACAGGATCAGCGGGTGCATGTTGCCATCGCCGGCATGGAACACGTTGATGCACCGCAAGCCGTACTTCTGCTCCATCCGTTCGATGCGCTTGAGCAGCGTGCCGATGTGCTTGCGCGGGATGGTGCCGTCCATGCAGTAGTAGTCGGGCGAGATACGGCCGGCGGCCGGGAAGGCATTCTTGCGGCCGCTCCAGAAGCGCAGGCGCTCGGCCTCGTTCTGCGACACCGTGATGCGCGTGGCGCCCGAAGCGCGCAGCACCTCGCTCATGCGGCCGATTTCCTCGGCCACTTCCTCGGGCGTGCCGTCCGACTCGCACAGCAGGATGGCGGCGGCATCGAGGTCGTAGCCGGCCTTGACGAATTCCTCCACGGCGGCCGTGGCGGGGCGATCCATCATCTCCAGGCCGGCCGGGATGATGCCCGCGGCAATCACGTCGGCCACGGCATTGCCGCCTTTTTCCACGTCGTCGAAGCTGGCCATGATGACCTGCGCCAGCTGCGGCTTGGGGATGAGCCGGACGGTGACCTCGGTGACCACCGCCAGCATGCCTTCGGAGCCGATGATCGTGGCCAGCAGGTCCAGGCCCGGCGAATCGGGCGCCTCGGAGCCGAACACGACCACATCGCCCTCCATCGTCACCGCGCGTACGCGCAGCACGTTGTGGACGGTCAGCCCGTACTTCAGGCAATGCACGCCGCCGGAGTTCTCGGCCACGTTGCCGCCGATGGAGCAGGCGATCTGCGACGACGGGTCGGGTGCGTAATAGAGATTGTGCGGCGCGGCCGCTTCGGAAATGGCCAGGTTGCGCACGCCGGGCTGGACCACCGCCGTGCGCGAATACGGATCGACCGACAGGATGCGCTTGAACTTGGCCAGCGACAGCACCAGGCCGCCCGCGACCGGCATGGCGCCGCCGGACAGGCTGGTGCCGGAACCACGCGGCACTACGGGCACGCCGAGTTCGTGGCACAGGCGCAGCACGGCGCAGACCTGGTCCTCGGTGTCGGGCAGCACCACGGCATCGGGCACCTGCCGGTAGGCGGCCAGGCCATCGCACTCGTAGGGGACGGTGTCTTCGGCCCGCCACAGCACGGCCGCGTCGGGCAGGATGGCCGACAGCCGGGCCAGCAGCGCGGCACGGCGGCCATCGGCGGCTTGGGCGGATACATCCGCAACGGTGCGGGCGTCTTGCGGGGCGTTCATGGCAGCAACTCCTGTGACGGACCGGGCGCCGCATGCTGCTTCGCAGGCACGCGGCCGGGACGGCAGACTATAGCGCAGGCACCTCGCCAGGCGGGCGCCCGGGCACGTGAATTCCGCATGCCGACCCGATCAAAATGGTTCATGCCGGCGCGGGCAGGGGGGCGGCACCGGCGCACACCGTCGTCGGGCAGGGGACGCTTCCAGCGTAGTGGCTCAGGCGCTACCAGTCCAGCCCGAGCAGCCAGTCGATGAAGTAGCGCGCCTCGGGCAGCAGCGGCGCCTGCTCGCGCTCGACGATGTAATAGCCGTGCGGCGAGATCGATTCCACATCGAGCAGCTTGACCATCTGGCCGGCCGCCAGCCACTGGCGCGCCATGCGCTGGCGCACCAGGCCCACGCCCTGGTTCGACACGATGGCCTCCAGCATCAGGCCGATGTCGTTGAACTGGGCGCCGGTCTGCGGCTCGGGCCAGTCCAGGCCCGCCGTCTCGAACCACGGGCGCCACGGTTCCAGCGGGCTGCGCAGCAGCGTCAGGTTGTGCAGGTCCTCGGGCCTAGTGATGGCAAAGCCGTTCACGCGCTCGTAGTATTCGCGGCCGCACGCCGGGAACACCGGCTCCACCAGCAGCTTGGTGGTCTTCAGGTCCGGATAGCGGCCCGTGCCGTAGCGGATCTCGATGTCGGTATCCTCTGCCTTCACATCCAGGAACGGCACCGCCAGGTGCAGTTCCAGGTCGATATGCGGATACAGCGCGCTGAACTCGGGCAGGCGCGGCACCAGGTGCTGGCGCCCGAAGGTGGGCGGAATGGCCACGCGCAGGCGCGTGCGCAGCTTGTTGTACTCGGGGCGCGCCAGTTCGTTGAGCGATTTCAGCGCATCCTGCACGTTGCGCTGGTAGCGCGTGCCGGCCGCCGTGAGCCGCAGCGCGGCGTTCGAGCGCACGAACAGGTCCTCGCCCCAGAGCTCCTCCAGGTTCTTGATGCGATGCGAAACCGCGCTGGGCGTGACCGACAGTTCCTCGGCCGCGCGGGCAAAGCTGCCCAGGCGCGCCGCCGATTCGAAGGCGATCAGCAGGTGCAGCGGCGGAACGCGTTGGAAGACCGATGCCATGGCCGCGGGCTCAGCGCGACGCGCTGAAGATCTTGCCCGGGTTCAGGATGTGGTTCGGGTCCAGCGCGTCCTTGATGGCGCGCATCAAGTCCAGCGCGTCCTCGCCGTGCTCCTGCACCAGAAAGCCGATCTTGTGCAGCCCCACGCCATGCTCGCCGGTGCAAGTGCCGCCCATCGACAGCGCGCGCTCGACGATCCGGCGGTTGATGGCCTCGGCCTCGGCCATTTCCTCGGGCTTGCCGGTATCGACCAGGATCGCCACGTGGAAATTGCCGTCGCCGACATGGCCGACGATCGGGCAGGGCAGCGACGATGCGTTCAGGTCGCGCTCGGTCTCGGTCACGCAATCGGCCAGGCGCGAAATCGGCACGCAGACGTCGGTGGTCACCGCGCGGCAGCCGGGCTTGAGCTGCAGCATCGCAAAGTAGGCCGTGTGACGGGCATTCCAGAGCCGCGTGCGGTCTTCGGGGCGGGTGGCCCACTCGAAGCCCTGGCCGCCATGCTCGGCCACGATCTCCTGCACGGTCTCGGCCTGCTCGCGCACGCCGGCCTCGGTGCCGTGGAATTCGAAGAACAGGTGCGGGGTCTCGGGCAGCGTCAGGTTGTCGTGGCGGTTGATGGCGCGGATGGCCAGCGCATCGACGAATTCCACGCGCGCCACGGGCACGCCCAGCTGGATGGTCTGGATGGTGGCACGCACCGCGTCGCCCATGCTCGGGAACGCGCATACGGCAGCCGAAATGGCCTCGGGCTGCGGATACAGGCGCACCGTGACCTCGGTGATGATGCCCAGCGTGCCTTCGCTACCGATGAACAGGCGGGTCAGGTCGTAGCCGGCCGACGACTTGCGCGCGTGGGTGCCGGTGCGGATCACGCGGCCGTCGGCCATGACCACGGTCAAGGCCAGCACGTTTTCGCGCATGGTGCCGTAGCGCACGGCGTTGGTGCCCGACGCGCGCGTGGCGCACATGCCGCCCAGCGACGCGTCCGCGCCCGGGTCGATCGGGAAGAACAGGCCCGTGTCCTTGATTTCCTGGTTCAGCTGCTTGCGCGTGACGCCGGGCTGCACGGTGACGGTCAGGTCTTCGGGATGGACGGCCAGCACGCGGTTCATTTGCGACAGGTCAAGGCTGACCCCGCCGGCAACGGCCAGCAGGTGGCCTTCGAGCGACGAACCGGCGCCGTAGGGAATCAGCGGCACGCCGTGGGTGTTGCACAGCCTGGCCACCTCGGCCACTTCCTCGGTGCTGTGGGCAAATACCACGGCATCGGGCAGGGCGGGCGGAAATGGCGATTCGTCGCGGCCATGGTGCTCGCGCACGCCGTTCGAGGTGGAAAAGCGGTCGCCGAAACGGGAGGTCAGGGCATCGGCCAGCGCGGACGGGAACGGGCGGCGCGCCAGGGCGGCGGCAGGTGTGGGGTGGTTCATGCGGGTCTCCGGGCGGGCCGTATGGCTCTGTATGCAATGGAATGCCGCTATTCTACGACTCGCCTACGCCGCGTGCGCCACCTGATGGGCGGGCAATGGCCGCCATCCGGCCGATAAACGGCCATCCCGGACCGGAAGCAGGCCATAATTGCGCCACTTCGAAGCACCAACCCCAGAAAACGAGGAGACCGGCATGGGCAACCGCCTGTCCAAGATTGCCACGCGCACCGGCGATGCCGGCACCACCGGGCTCGGTGACGGCAGCCGCGTGGGCAAGAACAGCCTGCGCATTGCCGCCATCGGCGACGTCGACGAGCTGAATTCCCAGATCGGCCTGCTGCTGACCGAGCCGGACCTGCCGGCCGACGTGCGCGATGCGCTGCTTCATATCCAGCACGACCTGTTCGACCTCGGTGGCGAACTGTCGATTCCCGGATACACCCTGCTAAAGGAACCCCAGGTGGCGCAGCTCGATACCTGGCTGGAGCACTACAACGCCAGCCTGCCCCGCCTGGCGGAATTCATCCTGCCGGGGGGCAGCCGCACCGCCGCCCACGCCCATGTCTGCCGCACCGTGTGCCGGCGCGCCGAGCGTTCCCTGGTGGAACTGGGCGCCGCCGAATCGCTCAACGACGCGCCGCGCCAGTACCTGAACCGGCTCTCGGACCTGCTTTTCGTACTGGCTCGCGTGCTGAATCGCGTGGACGGCGGCACCGACGTGTTGTGGCAGCGCGGGCGGCCGTCCTGATTGTGACGAATAACTAACTTTCAGCCGGCTGGCGGGTCTGGCCGGATAAACCGAGAAAATTACTCGGATTTGCAGATTACACCCTTGAAATGGCCCGGGACGGCCACATTTCGCTCTCAGTCGAGATTGCAGTCCCTGACTGAGAGACAGGGCAATAGGAGAGAACACTATGGGTAAGATCATCGGTATCGACCTGGGTACCACCAACAGCTGCGTGTCGGTCCTGGAAGGCAACACGCCAAAGGTCATCGAAAACTCGGAAGGCGCGCGCACCACGCCGTCGATCATCGCCTACATGGAAGATGGCGAGATCCTGGTGGGCGCCCCGGCCAAGCGCCAGGCCGTGACCAATCCGCGCAACACGCTGTATGCCGTGAAGCGCCTGATCGGCCGCAAGTTCGAGGAGAAGGAAGTCCAGAAGGACATCGGCCTGATGCCGTACTCGATCGTCAAGGCCGACAACGGCGACGCCTGGGTTGGCGTGCGCGACCAGAAGCTGGCCCCGCCGCAGGTGTCGGCCGAAGTGCTGCGCAAGATGAAGAAGACCGCCGAGGACTACCTGGGCGAGCCGGTGACCGAGGCCGTGATCACGGTGCCGGCGTACTTCAACGACTCGCAGCGCCAGGCCACCAAGGACGCCGGCCGCATCGCGGGCCTGGAAGTCAAGCGCATCATCAACGAACCGACCGCCGCGGCGCTCGCGTTCGGCATGGACAAGAACGAGAAGGGCGACCGCAAGATTGCGGTGTATGACCTGGGTGGCGGCACGTTCGACATCTCGATCATCGAAATCGCCGACGTCGATGGCGAGAAGCAGTTCGAAGTGCTGTCGACCAATGGCGACACGTTCCTGGGCGGCGAAGACTTCGACCAGCGCATCATCGACTACATCATCGGCGAGTTCAAGAAGGAACAGGGCGTCGATCTGTCGAAGGACGTGCTGGCCCTGCAGCGCCTGAAGGAAGCCGCCGAAAAGGCCAAGATCGAACTGTCGAGCTCGCAGCAGACCGAGATCAACCTGCCGTACATCACGGCCGACGCCTCGGGTCCGAAGCACTTGAACCTGAAGATCACGCGCGCCAAGCTCGAAGCCCTGGTGGAAGACCTGATCGCCCGCACGATCGAACCGTGCCGTACCGCGATCAAGGACGCCGGCGTCAAGGTCAGCGACATCGACGACGTGATCCTGGTGGGCGGCATGACCCGCATGCCGAAGGTGCAGGAGCAGGTGCGCGAGTTCTTCGGCAAGGAAGCCCGCAAGGACGTGAACCCGGACGAAGCCGTGGCCGTGGGTGCCGCCATCCAGGGTTCGGTGCTGTCGGGTGACCGTACCGACGTGCTGCTGCTGGACGTGACGCCGCTGTCGCTGGGCATCGAGACGCTGGGTGGCGTGATGACCAAGATGATCTCGAAGAACACGACCATCCCGACCAAGCACGCCCAGGTGTTCTCGACCGCTGACGACAACCAGCCGGCCGTGACGATCAAGGTGTTCCAGGGCGAGCGCGAGATGGCCAGCGGCAACAAGCTGCTGGGCGAGTTCAACCTGGAAGGCATTCCGCCGTCGCCGCGCGGCATGCCGCAGATCGAGGTCTCGTTCGACATCGACGCCAACGGCATTCTGCACGTGGGCGCCAAGGACAAGGCCACCGGCAAGGAAAACCGCATCACGATCAAGGCGAACTCGGGTCTGTCGGAAGACGAGATCCAGCGCATGGTGAAGGACGCCGAGGCCAACGCCGAGGAAGACAAGAAGGCCCGCGAGCTGGCCGATGCCCGCAACCAGGCCGATGCGCTGATCCATTCGACCCGCAAGGCCCTGACCGAGCATGGCGACAAGCTCGAGGCCGGCGAGAAGGAAAAGATCGAAGCCGCGATCAAGGAACTGGAAGACGCCGCACGCGGCGGCGACAAGACCGAGATCGATGCCAAGGTCAATGCGCTGTCCGAAGTCAGCCAGAAGCTCGGCGAGAAGGTCTATGCCGACATGCAGGCCAAGGCCGGTGAAGCCGGCGCGGCGGGTGCAGGCGCGGCCGGTGCCGGCCAGCAGCAGGCCCAGCCCCAGGACGATAACGTCGTGGACGCCGAGTTCAAGGAAGTGAACGACAAGAAGTAAGCGGGAAGGGGGCGGCGGCGCGGGTGATGCCGGCGCCGCTGCCCGTTCCCGACGCCGGGCGACGGTGGTCTGACTCACGGTGCAAACCACGGTCGGACACCGCGCTCGGCTTTTTTGCTTATCGCCCGCCGGGTGTTTTCATGACCCGCCGGGCCCATCAGGTATTGAGCCACCATGGCAAAACGTGACTACTACGAAGTGCTCGGGGTAGGCAAGAACGCGAGCGAAGATGAGATCAAGAAGGTTTATCGCAAGCTCGCGATGAAGTACCACCCGGACCGCAATCCGGACAACAAGGAAGCCGAGGAAAAATTCAAGGAGGCCAAGGAAGCCTACGAGATGCTTTCCGACCCCGAGAAGAAGGCTGCCTATGACCAGTACGGCCATGCGGGCGTGGACCCGAACATGGCCGGCGGCTTCGGCGCCGGCGGGTTTGGCGGCGGCGGCTTCGCCGAGGCGTTTGGCGACATCTTCGGCGACATCTTCGGCCAGGCGGCCGGCGGTGGCGGCCGGCGCGGCAACGGCCCGCAGGCCTACCGGGGCGCCGACCTGCGCTACAGCATGGAGATCTCGCTGGAGCAGGCCGCGCACGGCCACGAGGCGCAGATCCGCGTGCCGCACTGGGACGATTGCGATCACTGCCACGGCAACGGCGCCGAGCCAGGGTCGTCGGTGGAAACCTGCCCGACCTGTAACGGCGTAGGCCAGGTACGTGTGTCGCAGGGCTTCTTCACGATGCAGCAGACCTGCCCGAAGTGCCACGGCAGCGGCAAGTTCATCCCCAAGCCATGCACCAAGTGCCACGGCCAGGGCAAGCTGAAGTCGCAGAAGACGCTCGAAGTGAAGATTCCGGCCGGGATCGACGAAGGCATGCGCATCCGCTCTTCGGGCAATGGCGAGCCGGGCATCAACGGCGGCCCCCCGGGCGATCTGTACGTCGAAGTGCATATCAAGCCGCACGAGGTATTCGAGCGTGATGGCGACGACCTGCACTGCCAGATGCCGATCTCGTTCGCCACGGCGGCGCTGGGCGGCGAGCTCGAGGTGCCGACGCTGGGCGGCAAGGCCAGTTTCCCGGTGCCCGAAGGCACGCAGGGCGGCAAGACGTTCCGGCTGCGCGGCAAGGGCATCAAGGGCGTGCGCTCGGGCTATCCCGGCGACCTGTACGTGCATGTGAACGTGGAAACGCCGGTCAAGCTGACTGACGCCCAGAAGGAACTGCTGCGCCAGTTCGACCGCTCGGTGCACGAAGGCGGTTCGCGCCACAGCCCGCAGGAGCAATCCTGGCTGGACAAGGTGAAGAGCTTCTTCAGCTAAGCCTTCGCGCCGCTGGAAACAGAAACCGGCTACGTGAGCAACGTGGCCGGTTTTTTTATGTATCGTTGGTGCTGGAACGGCCCGGTCCGTCTCCCGACCACGTTCGCCAGATTGATGTCTCTCACCGATCCCTTCGTTCTGCTCGACGATGCCCACGCGCCTGGCGTCGCCGCATCGCGCCTGTACACCGGCTTCGTACGCCAGGACATCGTGCCGGCCGGCACCGATGCCGCCGCGCTCGACGCACTGCTGGCACAAGGCTGGCGCGACGGCCTGCACGTTGCCCTGTTTGCGCCGTACGAGTTCGGCGGCCATCTCGTCGGCGCTCCGGTCCATCTGGACGAACGGCTACCGTTCCACGATGGCGCCTTGCGCCTGCTGTGGTTCCGTACGCTGACGCTGCTCGACGCCGGACAGGTGAAGCAGTGGGTCGATGCCCAGGCCCGGCCCGGCCCGGCTGGCGTGCTCGACGTGGCCGGCAACCTGTCGCGCGAACAGTACACCGCCGCCATCGCGCGCATCCATGCGTACATCGAGGCGGGCGATACCTACCAGGTCAACTTCACGCAACGGCTCGGTTTCCAGGCGTTCGGCGATCCGGTGGCCTTCTACGCCGCGCTGCGCGATGCCCAGCCCGTGCCGTTCGGCGCGCTGGCACGGTTGCCCGGCGATGGCTGGGTGCTGTCGTTGTCACCGGAACTGTTCGTGGCGCACGATGGCGGGGGCCATCTGGTGGCCCGCCCGATGAAAGGCACGGCCCCGCGCACCGGCGATGCCGACGTGGATGCACGATCGGCCAGGGTCCTGGCCGCCGATCCGAAGAATCGCGCCGAGAACGTGATGATCGTCGACCTTCTGCGCAACGACCTGGGTCGCCTGGCCGTGCCCGGCAGCGTGGCGGTGCCCAATCGGTTTGTAGTGGAGCCGTTCGGCCGCGTGCTGCAGATGACGTCCACGGTCACCGCCACGGCGCAGGCCGGCACGTCGTTCGGCAGCCTGATGCAGGCGCTGTTCCCGTGCGGGTCGATCACGGGCGCACCCAAGCGCCGCACCATGCAGATCATCGCCGAACTGGAATCCTCGCCACGCGGGCTCTACACGGGGTCGATTGGCTGGCTCGACGCGCCGCGCGCCGGTGGCGCGCTGGGCGCTTTCGGCATGTCCGTAGCAATCCGTACGCTGGTGCTGGCCGCAGCCGACGAGACCGGCCTGCGGCGCGGCGAGATGGGCGTGGGCGGCGGCATCGTCCATGACAGCGTGGCCGACGACGAGTTCGCCGAATGCGGCTGGAAGGCGCGCTTCCTGACGGCGCATGACCCGGGCTTCACGCTGTTCGAGACCATGCATGCGCACGACGGCGTCGTGCTGCATCGCGAACGGCATCTCGCGCGCATCGCAAAATCTTCAAAAACTTGTGGATTCGCATTCGACACACCGGCCGCTCGTGCTGCGTTGCAGGCCGAGGCCGCGCGGCTGGGCGACGGCGACTGGCGCTTGCGGATGAGCGTCGACAAGCGCGGCGGCATCGCCTTTGCCAGCGGACCGCTCGCGCCGCTGCCAGCCGCGACAGTCGATCTCGAAATGGCGGAACTGCGATTGCCCGTGGCCGATCCGCTGCGCCGCCACAAGCTCAGCGCGCGTCATACCTTCGATCAGGGCTGGCAGGCCGCGGAGCGTGCCGGGGCATTCGACTGCCTGTTCTTCAACACGCGCGACGAACTGCTCGAAGGGGGCCGCAGCTCGGTGTTCGTCAAGGTCGATGGGCAGTGGCTGACGCCGCCGCTGTCTGCCGACATCCTGCCCGGCGTGATGCGCGCGGTGGTGCTGGAGGCGGGCGACGCGCTGATCGACGGCCCGGTGGCCGAGACGACAGTGACGCGAGAGGCGGTGCTGCGAGCCGAGGCGATCGTCGTCGCCAATGCGCTGAGGGGGACGATGCGGGGGCGGTTGCGTGACAGGACCTGAGGGTTTTCTCCCCTCTCCCATTGATGGGAGAGGGGCGGGGGAGAGGGCGGGCGGTTGTGGTACTCGGCAAGTCGCTCGTAGCCGAGACGCTTTGCCCTCTCCCCCAACCCCTCTCCCGCAGGCGGGAGAGGGGAGCCAAACATTCCGGCGAGCGCGCCGAATCAAGCCGAAAACGTATGTTCCACCGCCGGGAAGCTGCCGTCTTTCACGGCGGCCACGTAGGCGCGCACGGCGCCTTCGATCGAGGTCTGGCCGTCCATGAAGTTGCGGACGAACTTGGCCTTGCGGCCGGGGTAGATGTTCAGCATGTCCTGCAGCACCAGCACCTGGCCCGAGCAGTCCACGCCGGCGCCGATGCCGATGGTCGGCACCTTCAGCATCGCGGTCACCTCGCCGGCCAGCTTGGCGGGCACGGCTTCCATCAGGATCACCTGCGCGCCGGCCTGCTCCAGCGCCTGCGCCTCGCGCTTCAGTTGCGCGGCGCCGGCCTCGGTCTTGCCCTGCACCTTGAAGCCGCCGAATGCGTGGACCGATTGCGGCGTCAGGCCGATATGGGCGCACACCGGGATGCTGCGCTCGACCAGGAATTTCACGATGGGCGCCAGCCATTCGCCGCCTTCGAGCTTCACCATCTGCGCGCCGGCGCGCATCAGCGTGGCCGCGCTTTCGAAGGCTTTTTCGGGCGTGGGATAGGTGCCGAACGGCAGGTCCGTCACCAGCAGCGCGGTCTGGTTGCCGCGTGCCACGCATTCGGTGTGATACGCCATGTGTTCCAGCGTGACGGGCAGCGTGGTCTGCTGGCCCTGTATCACATTGCCCAGCGAATCGCCGACCAGGATCATCTCGACGCCGCAGTAGTCGAGCAGTGCGGCGAAGCTGGAATCGTAGGCGGTCAGCATGGCGATCTTGTCGCCGGCGTCACGCATGGCCTGCAGCCTGGGCGCGGTGACGGTCTTGCGGGAGGGGTCGAGGAGGTAACTCATGGCAGTGCCCGTAGGAGTGGCGGCCGTGTGTCGCACGAACAAGCTTCGGCGGCGGCCGTTGTCGTTATCGTGTTGTGCTGCCGGGGGCCTTAGGCGCGTCTTTGCAGCGGCTTTGGAGCAGATCAGCGGGCAGCGAGATTCAGGAAGGCCCTGCGGCCTCGCATGGTCTCGATGCGCGACAGTAGTGTACGGAAATCGTCGTCGTTGTCTACCGGATTGAAGTGGGCGGTATCGACGATCAGCACCGGGGCGTCGTCGTAGCGATGGAACAGTTCGCCGTAGGCGTCGTGCAGCCGTTGCAGATACGTCTCGTCGATGGCGGATTCGCCAGGCAGGCCCCGTCGCAGAATGCGTTCGCGCAGCAGCGACGGCGTAGCCTGCAGCAGGATGACCAGGTCCACGCGCTGCGCGGGCACCTGCAGCCGTGCCGCCAGTGCGTCGTAAAGCGCCAGTTCGTCGGCCTCCAGCGTCAGCGCGGCATAGAGACGGTCGCGTGCGTAAAGGAAGTTCGTCATCATGCGCTGGCCGGCAAGCATCGCCGTCTGCCATTGCTGCACCTGGGTGGCGCGCTGGTTCAGGCAGGCCAGCTGCATCGGCAGCGCGTAACGCTGCGGCTCGCGATAGAAGCGTTCGAGGAAGGGATTCTGGCGGGCGCCGTCGGCGAGTTCGCCGGCCCGCAGGTACTGCGCCAGCCGCTGGGCCAGCGCGGACTTGCCCGATCCGACCGGGCCTTCGACGACGATGCGGCGCAGATGGTCGAGCATGCGTCAGGTGCGCGGTGCGCTCAGGACGGGGTGTTGCCTTCCTGCAGGCGCGTGCACTTGCAAGTGGAAAGCTTTTCGATGCGCTGGTCCTGCACGCCCGGCAGGAAGTCCGCTGCCCGGCCGCGGCCGGGAATGTCCAGCGCGGCGTCCAGCTCGATCAGCGGAACCAGCACGAACGCGCGTTCCGTGATGCGCGGATGCGGCACGGTCAGCGCCTCGGTGTTGATCGCTTCGGCGCCGAACAGCAGCAGGTCCAGGTCCAGCGTGCGCGGGGCGTTGCGGAACGGCCGCTCGCGGCCGAACTGGTCTTCGATGTGGTGGCAGATGCGCAGCAGTTGCGACGCCGTGAAGGTCGTCTCGACCTTGACCACGGCGTTGAAGTAGTCGTCGCCGGAGGCGTCGACCGGGGCCGTGCGGTAGAACGACGACCGCGCAACGACCGTGATCCCGACCTGCTGGGCCAGGCACACGATGGCGTCTTTCAACGCCTGGCGCGCATCTCCAAGATTGGCGCCGATGCCGATGAAGGCAAGCGTCATGTTATTCCTCCGGCTGGGCGCGGCGCGGTCCCGGCTCGGGCTGACCTCCATCGGCCCCGTCAGTCGATTGCGCCTCGCTGCGGGAAGACACTTTATCCGATTTCCGCGGACCGCGTCGGCGGCGCCGTTTGCGTGCCGGCGCGTCGCCATCGTGGCCGGTGCCGTCCTCGGCGCCTTCCGCGCCAACGTCGTGGCCGGCGTCCTGGCCGCCGTCGTGGCTCTCACCCGAACCGCCCCTGGAACCCTTGCCGGACTTGCCGCGCGGGGGCCGGGCCGCCTCGATCAGCGCCTCGCGCTCGTCGGGGTGGGCGTTCTGGAAGTCGGTCCACCACTGGCCCACCTCGGCCGGCTGCTCGCCGGCTTCGCAACGCAGTTGCAGGAAGTCGTAACCGGCGCGGAAGCGCGGCGATTCCAGCAGGCGGTACGGCATGCGGCCCACGCGCTTTTCAAAGCGCGGCTGCATGCCCCAGATGTCGCGCATGTCGGTGACAAAGCGGCGCTGGATGGCCAGCTGGCCGGTCTGCTTTTCCAGCACCATGTCCATGGCCGTGTTCAGCGCGGCGATCGGATGCTCGCCTTCGTCGCGCAGCCTGGTCCAACGCTGCAGCACATGGTGCCACAGCAGCGACGCGAACAGGAAGCCCGGCGACACCGGCTTGCCGGCCTGCACGCGGCGGTCGGTGTTGTCGAGTGCCAGCTGCACGAAACGCTGGCCCATCGGCTGTTCGATGGCCACGTCCAGCAGCGGCAGCAGGCCCTTGTGCAGGCCGGCCTTGCGCAGTTCCTGCAGCGATGCCCAGGCGTGGCCCGACATCAGCAGCTTGAGCATTTCGTCGAACAGGCGCGCGCTGGGCACGTTGTGGATCAGCGGAGCCAGTTCGGCGATCGGCGCACGGGTTTCCTCGTCGATGCCGAAGCCGGTCTTGGCGGCAAAGCGCACCACGCGCAGCATGCGGACGGGGTCCTCGCGGTAGCGCGTGACCGGGTCGCCGATCATGCGCAACGTGCGGGCGTGCATGTCTTCCATGCCGTGATGGTAGTCATGCACGGTCTGCGCGGCCGGATCGTAGTACATCGCGTTGATGGTGAAGTCGCGGCGTTCGGCGTCTTCGGCCTGCGATCCCCACACGTTGTCGCGCAGCACGCGGCCGCTGGCGTCGATCGCGTGCGTCTTGCTGTCGAGCTCGGCCCGCTTCAGGCGGCGCCCTTCGGGCAGCGTCTCGCTGGCCACGGCGTCCACCAGCGCGCGGAATGTCGAGACCTCGATGATCTCCTGCTCGCGGCCGCCGTAGAACGTCACGTGCACGATCTGGAAGCGGCGGCCAATGATGCGGGAACGGCGGAACAGCGCCTGCACCTGGTCCGGCGTGGCGTTGGTGGCCACGTCGAAATCCTTCGGCTTGATGCCGAGCAGCAGGTCGCGCACGGCGCCGCCCACGATAAAGGCCTGGTATCCGGCCTGCTGCAGCGTGGACGTGACCTTGACCGCGTTGCGCGAGATCAGCGCCGGGTCGATCCTGTGTTCTTCCACGCCAACCACGCGCGGGGTATGGGCGCGGCCCGTGCGGCGCTGTTTCGGCCCCGGCTTGCCCAGCAGCCGGGTGATGAGCTTCTTGATCACGTCAGAACAGGTCCATGATGCGCCAGCCAGCGGCCGCGGCGTGGTTGCGCAGGCGGTCGTCGGGGTTGGCGGCGATCGGCTCGCTGACCTTTTCGAGCAGCGGCAGGTCGTTGGCCGAATCGCTATAGAACGTGGTGGTGCCGAAGTCGTCCCACTTGGCGCCCAGGCTCTTGAGCCAGCTTTCCACGCGGGTGATCTTGCCTTCGCGGAAGCTGGGCACGCCAGCCACTTCGCCGGTGAAGGCGCTCTCGGGCTTGCCGTCGATCGTTTCCGGATCGGTGGCGATCAGGTGCTTGATGCCGAAGGCCTGGGCGATCGGCGCCGTGACAAAGCTGTTGGTGGCCGTCACCACCGCGCACAGGTCGCCGGCTTCCAGGTGCTTGTACACCAGGGCCTTCGCCTGCGGCGTGATCACCGGCTCGATGACCTCGTGCATGAAGCGCACGCGCCATTGGTCCAGCCGGTCGCGCGGGTTGGCCGCCAGCGGGGCCAGCGCAAAGCGCAGGAATTCCTGGATATTGAGCGTCCCAGCCTTGTATTGGCTGTAGAACTCGTCGTTCTTGCGACGATACGATTCCTCGTCGACGACGCCCATGCGGACCAGGAAGCGGCCCCATTCGTGGTCGCTATCGGTCGGGATCAGGGTGTGGTCGAGGTCAAACAGTGCCAGATTCATGGGGCGCGATTTTACATTAAGGTGTCCCGGGCGGTCGGCCGGGCCCGGGGGACGAGCGGGGCGGCGTCTCGCCGGCCCCATCAAGGAAGCGTGCGGGTCCGGCGGCTACTCCCGGAATTCGGCGAACATTTCGCGCAGCAGCGGCAGCGTCACCGCGCGCTTGCGCTCCAGCGAATACATGTCCAGCGCGTCAAGCAGCGCCATCAGGCTGGGCATGTCGCGATAGTGGCGCGTCACGAGCCAGTGCGGGATTTCGGGCGAAAGCTGCAGCCCGCGCTCCTTGGCGGCCTGCACCAGCGCCGCCATCTTGTCCTCGTCGGACAGCGGCTGGAGCTGGTAGACCAGCCCCCAGCCCAGCCGTGTGCGCAGGTCTTCACGTACCGGCATGGCGCGCGGCGCCAGGCTGCCCGCCACCACGAGCGCGCAGCGCACATGGGCGCGCACCTCGTTATAAAGCGAAAAAACGGCGATCTGGCGCGCCTCGTCCAGCAGGTCGACGTTGTCGACGGTATAGATCTGGCACGCCGGGTCGAACATGAAGTCGGCCAGCGCGTGGTGCGGGCTCAGGTAGCGGCAGTTCAGGCCGGCGTGGAGCGCGGCGTCGCAGACGGCATGCAGCAGGTGGGTGCGGCCGGAGCCCATGTCGCCCCACAGGTAGAACAGGCGGTCGTTGGCCTGCTCGCGCGCCACCAGGCCGGGCAGGTCGCGCAGGCGCTGCACCGGCTCGCGATTGGCCGACACGAAGAAATTGTCGAACGTGGACGGGGGCGGGCTGCCCAGTTCCAGCGACAGCTGCTTATGACTTTGACGCGGTGACATGACGAATCCGTTACTTGCGCGATGCGTGCCTGCAGTATGCCTAGTGCCGGCCTAGTGCCGATAGAGGTCGCTGGCCAGGTAAACGCGTCGCAGCTGACGCGCGCCGACCAGCAGCACCGCACAGGTTGGCAGTGCCAGCAGCACGCCAAAGAAGCCGAACAGCTGCCCGAACGCCAGCAGCGCGAAGATCACCACCAGCGGATGCAGGCCTATACGCTCGCCCACCAGCCGCGGTGTCAGGTAGAAGCTTTCCACGAATTGGCCGATGCCGTATACCACCGCCACGGCGCCCAGCCCGTACCAGTTGCCGAACTGCAGCAGCGCGGCCAGCACCGCCAGCGTCAGTCCAATGCCGAAACCGATATACGGGATGAACACGGCCAGGCCGGTGAAGATGCCCACCGGGATGCCCACATCGAAGCCTGCCACGGTCAGGCCGATCGAGTAGATCGCGGCCAGGATCACCATGACCAGGATCTGCCCGCGCAGGTACTGGGACAGCAGGGCGTCGGTCTCGGCCGACAGTTCATGCACCTTCGGCACCCAGCGGCGCGGCACCAGGCGCTCGATACGCCGCATGACCATGTGCCAGTCCATCAGCAGGTAGAACATCAGGATCGGCACGATGAACAGCAGCCCGGCCAGTTCGATCAGCGCCGATCCCGACACGCGCACGTAGTCGAACAGCACCTGCATCAGGTCTTCGGGGCTGGCCGCGAAGCGGTTCTGCAGCATGCTGCGCAGGCCGGGGAAGTCGAAGCGCACGCGTACGCCCAGTTCGGCCAGCCGGGGCGCCAGCACGCTGTTGAGCTTCTGCAGCAGCATCGGCACCTGTTCGCGCAATTGCGGGATCTCGCGCTGGAGCACCGCGATCAGCAGCAGCACCAGCAGCACCAGGACCACGCCCAGCAGCCCGATCATCAGCGCCACGCCGATGAAACGGGGCACGCGGCGGCGTTGCAGCCAGTCCACGCCCGGATTGAGGATGTACGAAAAGATGAAGGCCACCAGAAACGGCGTCAGCACGGGCGCCAGCGCCAGAACCACGGCGAACAGGGCGGCGCCGACCACCATCCACAGCAGGATGCGCTTGGTGTCTTGGGAAAGCAGGGGAGCGGTCATCGGAGGGTCCGGCGCGTCATGGTCTGGCAGTGTGGCAGGTGGATTCGTCCGCGATCACTGGTCGCCAGGAGCCTGTATCCGTTAAAATCGCGATTTTACTGGACTCGCGTCCGTGCTCCGTGCCCGATTGGCCTCCCCGGCCCAGGGACTTAGCTAAAAGCGACGGATTCCGCACTTCATCCTCATCCAAGACAAGCAGGTTCTCATGAGCGCATCCCCGACCGCCGGCCAGGCAGGCCTTTCCTACCGCGATGCCGGTGTTGACATCGATGCCGGCGACGCCCTGATCGACCGGATCAAGCCGTTTGCCAAGCGCACCATGCGCGAAGGCGTGATGGCTGGTATCGGCGGATTCGGCGCCCTGTTCGAACTGTCGAAGAAGTACCAGGAGCCGGTGCTGGTATCCGGCACCGACGGCGTGGGCACCAAGCTCAAGCTGGCGTTCCAGCTGAACCGCCACGACACCGTGGGCCAGGACCTGGTGGCCATGAGCGTCAACGACATCCTGGTGCAGGGTGCCGAGCCGCTGTTCTTCCTGGACTATTTCGCCTGCGGCAAGCTGGACGTGGACACCGCCGCCACCGTGATCCAGGGCATCGCCCATGGTTGCGAACTGTCGGGCTGCGCGCTGATCGGCGGCGAAACCGCCGAAATGCCGAGCATGTACCCGGACGGTGAATACGACCTGGCCGGCTTCGCGGTCGGTGCCGTGGAAAAGAAGAAGATCATCGACGGCACCACGATTCGCCCGGGCGACGTGGTGCTGGGCCTGGCCTCGTCGGGTGCACACTCGAACGGTTACTCGCTGGTACGCAAGATCATCGAAGTGGCCAGGCCGGACCTGAATGCCGACTTCCACGGCCAGCGCCTGCAGGACGCCATCATGGCGCCGACGCGCATCTACGTGAAGCCGCTGCTGTCGCTGATCGACACGCTGCCGGTCAAGGGCATGGCCCATATCACCGGCGGCGGTCTGACCGAGAACGTGCCGCGCGTGCTGGCCGACAACCTGACCGCCGTGATCCAGCGCGATGCCTGGACGCTGCCGCCGCTGTTCCAGTGGCTGCAGGCGCAGGGCAACGTGGCCGACGCCGAAATGCACCGCGTGTTCAACTGCGGCATCGGCATGGTCGTGATCGTGGCCCGGGAAGACGCCGAACGCGCCATCCGCCACCTGCAGGCCGCCGGTGAAGCCGTGTGGCAGATCGGCGAAATCCAGGAACGCGCCGAAGGCCAGGCGCAGACCGTGGTGGTCTGAGCGTAGCTTCGTAGTCGTTTTCTCCCCTCTCCCGCCACGCGGGAGAGGGGCCGGGGGTGAGGGCAAAGCGGTTCTGCTTGCCGATCATCGCAGTTTGAACCGCTGCTCCCTCTCCCCCAACCCCTCTCCCACTGCGCGGGAGAGGGGAGCACCCCCCCAGCATCCCTCAAGCAGCGCTTAGCGCTTTCAACGCATCCCCCGTCACGCGGCAGATGCGCCAGTCCGGCATCACGTCGGCGCCCATCGCCCGGTAGAAATCGATCGACGGCTGGTTCCAGTCCAGCACCGACCACTCGAAGCGGCCGCAGCCGCGTTCCACGGCCAGCGCGGCCAGATGCTTGAGCAGCGCCTTGCCCAGTCCATGCCCGCGCCAGGCGGGCTCGACGAACAGGTCTTCCAGGTACAGGCCGGGTTTGGCCAGGAAGGTCGAGAAGTTGTGGAAGAACAGGGCAAAGCCAACAGCCTGCTTCGCACCATCCTGGTCGACTTCCACGATCACCGCTTCGGCGTGGGGCCTGGCCCCGAACAGCGCGTCGCCAATCTTCTGCGGCGTGGCTTCCACCAGATGCGTCAGCTTTTCGTATTCGGCCAGTTCCGAGATCAGACGGAACAGCGTGGCGCTGTCGGCAGGCGTGGCGGGGCGGATCAGGAAGGCGGTCATCGTCATTCGCTCAAAAAAACGGAAGCGATGATTATCGGTCACCCGGCGCGCGGTCACCAGCCCGCAGCCTGGGCCACCTGCGCGACGTAGTCGGGTGCCAGGGCATCGACGCTGATGCGCTCCGGCGTGCTGCGCAGCCACGTCAGTTGCCGCTTGCAAAGCTGGCGCGTGGCGGCAATGCCGCGCTCGCGCATGGTGGCGGCATCGCAGTCGCCGTCCAGGTATTCCCACACTTGCCGATAGCCAACGCAGCGCATCGAGGGCAGCCCCAGATGCAGGTCGCCGCGCGCGCGCAGCCGCTGCACCTCGTCGATCAGCCCGCCAGCCAGCATCGCGTCGAAGCGGTCGGCGATACGGGTGTGCAGCACTGCGCGGTCCGAGGGCTCCAGCGCAATCACCCGGTAGCGCGCATCGGCCGCCCCCGTGAAGGTCCGCGCATCGGCCTGGCGGGCCAGCAGTGCCGACATCGGCTGGCCGCTGAGCCGGTAGATCTCCAGCGCACGCTGGATGCGCTGCGCATCGTTGGGCGCCAGGCGCGCCGCCGTGACCGGATCGGCTTCGGCCAGCATCGCATGCAGCGCGGGCCAGCCGCGCTCGGCAGCCAGCGCATCGAGTTCGGCGCGCACTGTGGCATCGGCCTGCGGCAGATCGTTCAGGCCCTGCGTCAGCGCCTTGTAATAGAGCATGGTGCCGCCGACGATCAGCGGTGTGTGTCCGCGCGACCGGATCTCGTCGATCAGCCGTTCGGCATCGGTCACGAACTGCGCGGCCGAGTAGCTGTCCAGCGGATCGATGATGTCGATCAGGTGGTGCCGCACGCTGGCCAGTTCGGCCGGCGTGGGCTTGGCCGTGCCGATATCCATCTCGCGATAGACCAGCGCGGAATCGAGGCTGATGATCTCCACCGGGCGGCGCGCGGCCAGCTCCAGCGCGGCAGCGGTCTTGCCCGACGCGGTGGGCCCCAGCAGGCAGACGATCGGCGGAAAGTCGGAAAACTGCGATGACATCATCAAACGGCCAACGGGAAACAGGGGCCTACTGGCCGCGCAGGAACAGGCGGTCGAGTTCGGTCACGGTCAGCTGCACCCAGGTGGGACGGCCATGATTGCACTGGTCGGCGCGTTCGGTCTGTTCCATCTGGCGCAGCAGCGCGTTCATTTCCTCGACGGTCAGCTTGCGATTGGCGCGCACGGCGCTATGGCAGGCCAGCGTGGCCAGCAGTTCGTTCTGACGTTCGGCCAGCACGCGCGAGCCGCCGTAGGACTGCAGGTCGCGCAGCACGTCGCGCGCCAGTGCTTCGGCATCGGCCTGCTTGAGCAGGGCCGGAATGGCGCGCACGGCCAGCGTGGTGGGCGACATTGGGGCGATATCGAAGCCCAGCAGCTGCAGTGTTTCCTGGTGCTCTTCGGCCGCGCCGATTTCCACCGGACTGGCCGGCAGCGTGACCGGAATCAGCAGCGGCTGCACGGCCAGCTGGCGCGCGGCCAGGCCATCCTTGATCTGTTCGTACAGGATGCGTTCGTGCGCGGCGTGCATGTCCACCAGCACCAGCCCGCGCGCGTTCTGCGCCAGCACGTAGATGCCGTGCAACTGGGCGATGGCGTAGCCAAGCGGATGATCGGCCTCGCCCGATTCGGCATCGGCGCCGGGCAGTTCCGGGACGCGCGGCGGCAGGCGGTCCAGCAGGCCGGGCGGGTCGTCGGCACGGGCGGCCTGGGCGTCGGCCAGCCAGGCGGGCGGGCGCGACGACGGCTGCCACGACCCCGGGTTGGCCGATCCCGGCGAGGTGGCGTCACGCACCATGCCCAGATAGGCCTGGCGCGGCTGCGCAATACCCAGTTCGGTCTGGCGGCCCGCCGAGTAGTTGATCCATTGTGGCGCGGCGCCGGGCACCCCGGGGGCGGGCGTGGCCGGGCGCGCGGTGGGCATCGGCATCAGGCCGGCACCGTCGCCGGTATCGGAATGCAGGCTGTCGCCCTGTTCGCCGGCCTGGCGCGCCAGGCAACGCTGCACGGCGTGATAGACAAACTGATGGACCGCGCGCGATTCGCGGAAGCGCACTTCGATCTTCGACGGGTGGACGTTGACGTCGACCAGTTCGGGCGGCAGGTCCAGGCACAGCACGTACGACGGAAAGCGGTCGCCGTGCAGCACGTCCTGGTAGGCGCTGCGCACGGCGTGGTTCAGCAGCTTGTCGCGCACGAAGCGCCCGTTGACGAAGAAGTACTGCTGGTCGGGCCGTCCGCGCGACGCCGTGGGCAGGCCGGCGAAGCCGTACAGGTGCAACGCATCGGCGTCTTCATCCAGCGCCAGCCGCGCCCGCGCGAAGTCGCTGCCGAGCACCTGCGCCGTGCGCGTGGACACGTCGCCGGCATTCCAGTGCTCCAGCGGCTTGCCGTTGTGGTGGACGGAGATCGTGACATCGGGCCGCGCCAGCGCCGCGCGCCGGATCATCTCCAGGCAGTGGCCCAGTTCGGTTTGTTCCGATTTCAGGAACTTTCTACGCGCCGGCGTGTTGAAGTACAGGTGCTGCACGTCAATCATCGTGCCCACGCCGCCCGAGGCCGGCTGCAGCTGGCCGCTGTCGGCGCTGATCTGGGTGGCGTGTGCGGCCGCAGCAGTGCGGCTGGTCAGTACCAGGTGCGAGACCGAGGCTATCGACGCCAGGGCCTCGCCCCGGAAACCGAGCGTCAGGACCGATTCCAGTTCATCGAGCGAGGCGATCTTGCTGGTGGCGTGGCGCATCAGCGCAACGGGCAGTTCGTCGGCGGGAATGCCGCAGCCGTTGTCGGTGATGACAATGCGCCGCACGCCGCCTTCCTCCAGCCGGATACCCAGCTGGGTCGCGCCGGCATCGAGTGCGTTTTCGAGCAGTTCCTTGACCACCGAAGCGGGGCGCTCCACCACCTCGCCAGCCGCAATCTGGCTGATCAGTTGATCCGGCAACGGACGGATCGGGCGGCCAGGCTGGGTGGTGCGAAGGGGGGCTGAGGCGTCAGGCAGGGCGGCGTCGGCAGGCATGCGGGCGATTATACGTGCGGGCGGACACGTTTTCGGCACAAGTCCCGCCAAGAGGTGACGGATTGTCGTAATGGCTCTTGTATGATGGGGGCCTTCTTTGGAGAGAGGCTAATTTGGATACCGTATTGCATCTGATCGACATGGTCCTGCATGTCGACAAATTCCTGGGACAGTTCGTCCTGGACTATGGGGTCTGGGTCTACGGCATCCTGTTTGCCATCGTCTTTGCCGAGACCGGACTGGTGGTGCTGCCGTTCCTGCCGGGCGACTCGCTGCTGTTCATTGCCGGCGCCATGTGCGCGGCAGGCGCCATGAACGAATGGATGCTGGCAGGCCTGCTGTTCGTGGCTGCCGTCACGGGCAACACGGTCAACTACTTCGTGGGCAGCTGGATCGGGCCCAAGGTGTTCGACCAGCACTGGCGCTTCCTGGACCAGCAAGCCCTGCGCAAGACGCACGACTTCTATGAACGCCACGGCGGCAAGACGCTGGTGATGGCGCGCTTCATCCCGATCGTGCGCACCTTCGCGCCGTTCGTGGCGGGCGTGTCGCAGATGACGTTTGCACGCTTCCAGCTGTTCAATGTGATCGGTGCGGCCACGTGGGTGTTCGGCCTGGTGTTCGCCGGGTACTTCTTCGGCAACCTGCCGTTCATCAAGCAGTATCTGAACCTGATCGTGCTGGCCGGTATCGGCGCGGCCGTGGTGCCGCTGGTGCTGGGGGGGCTGTGGAAGCTGGTGCGCGGCAAGGGCCGCACGCGCGCCCCGGCCGACCGCTAAGGCGGCGCATTGCCCTGAACGCCGCGGCCGGACGTCAGCTCAGGCTGCGGCTCATCATGCGCAGGGCTGGCATGCGGTCGCGGATCTGCGTGGTGTCGGCGGCGTCGGGCCGCGCCTGGACATAGGCTTCCAGGTCTTCCAGCGCCGGCCGGAAGCACTCCAGGTTGGCATATGCCAGGCCGCGATCGCGGACTTCCTCGATCGAATCGGGCAGCAGGATCACCAGCCGGTTCTGCACCGCCAGCAGCCGCTGCCAGCGCGATTCCTGCAGATAGATGGCCTTCAGGTTGCGCAGCATGCGCGCCACGATCTCGCGATGGCCGGCCACCTGCAGGAACAGCCCCAGCGGCACTTCATTCGACCCCGTGATGCCCTCGCGCTCCAGGAACGGGTCGAGCATTTCCTGCAACTGTTCCTTTGACAGCGTTTCGCCAGTCAGCGGGTCGAGCACGACCTCGCCGGCGGGAATCGTCATGCGCACCAGGAAATGGTTCGGAAACGACACGCCCTTGAGCGGCAGGCCGATCTGCTGGCCCAGCTCCATGTACAGCACGGCCAGCGAGATCGGAATGCCCCGGCGCTGCTTGAGCACCACGTTCAGGTACGAATTGTCCGGGTCGTAGTAATCGTTGGCGTTGGGTCCGAAGCCCAGGTCGCGGTAGAAGAAATGGTTTAGCAGGCGCAGGCGCTGGATGGCGGGCGTGCCTTCGGCGATCCGCCGCTTGAGGCGCACCGCCAGTACGTCGAGGGCGGCCAGTTCGGCTTGCAGGTCCAGGTCAGGGTAGGCGTCCTGGGCAATCGCAAGCGCGGTTTCGGTGAGCGGGATCGCATCGTCGTCGGCCACGAGGCTGGCGAAGTAATCCAGGACTTTCGTGGAGGTCATGGGGCGGTGTTCCTGACTAGCCGGCGCGGCGCCGGAAGGCTGCGTAGCGCAGGCCCATGAGCCACAGTGTACCGAAGTAGACCGCCGCTGCAAGTACCAGGCAGGCGGCCATCAGCGCGATGCGCAGCCACGGCGTGGCACCCATCGCCACCCAGTCGAAATTGCGTGAGAACCACAGCAGCATGCCGGACAGGATCAGCATGGCCGCCGCCAGCCGCAGCAGGAACATGCCCCAGCCCGGCGCCGGACGGTAGAAGCCGCGCCGGCGCAAACCGAAGAACAGCAGCAGCGCGTTGACGGTGGCGCCAAAGCTGATCGACAGCGGCAGGCCGGCATGGCCCAGCACCGGCACGAACACGAAGTTGGACAGCTGCGTGATGACCAGCACCAGGATCGCGATCTTGACCGGGGTGCGGATGTCCTGCCGCGCATAGAAGCCCGGCGTCAGGATCTTGATGAGAATCAGCGCCAGCAGGCCCACGCCATAGGTGCCCAGCGCCTGACGCGTCATCTCCACCGCGTGGGCGTCGAAGCGGCCATAGTTGAACAGCACCGATGTCAGCGGCGTGCCGAACAGCATCAGCCCGGCCGCGCAGGGCAGGGCCAGCAGGAAGGTCAGCCGCAGGCCCCAGTCGAGCAGGCCCGAGTATTCCTCGCGGTTGTCGTTGGCGTTGGCGCGCGACAGGCTCGGCAGCAGGATGGTGCCCAGCGCCACGCCCAGCAGCGCCGTCGGGAACTCCATCAGGCGGTCTGCATAGGTGATGTACGACACGGCGCCGGCCCCCAGGCGCGATGCGATATTCGTATTGATGATCAGGCTGATCTGGGCCACCGACACGGCCAGCAGGGCCGGCGCCATCTGCTTGACCACGCGCCGCACGCCGGGATTGGACCAGGCCTGGCGCAGGTCCAGCGAAATCCGCGGCAGCACGCCCAGACGACGCATGGCCGGCACCTGGATGGCCAGTTGCAGCACGCCGCCGATCAGCACGCCCCACGCCTGCGCATAGATCGGCTGCTTCAGGTGCGGCCCCACCCAGACCGCGGCCACGATCAGGCAGAGATTGAGCAGCACGGGCGTGAAGGCGGGCACCGCGAAGTTGCGCCAGCTGTTCAGGATGCCGGAGGCCAGGGCCACCATCGAGATCAGGCCGATGTACGGAAACATCACGCGCGTCATGAACACCGCCGAGTCGTAGGTTTCGGCGTCGCCCCGGAAGCCCGTGGCCACCACGGTCATGACGATCGGCGCGGCGATCACGCCCACCAGCGAAACGGCGGCCAGCACCCAGGCCATCACCGTGGCCACGGCGTCGATCAGCAGATGCGTCTCGGCGTCGCCGCGCTTGCCGTGGTATTCGTTCAGGATCGGCACGAAGGCCTGCGAGAAGGCCCCTTCGCCAAAGATGCGGCGCAGCATGTTGGGGATGCGGAACGCCACGTTGAAGGCGTCGGTCATGTCCGAAGCGCCGAAGGCCCGGGCAATCAGGATTTCGCGCATCAGGCCCGTGATGCGCGACAGCATCGTCAGGCCACTGATGGTGGCAAGGGCTTTGAGAAGGTTCAAGGTGGTAGTCGGGGAAAGCTTCAGGCCGTCCGGCCGCTGCGCAGCCCGGGCGGAATGCGGTTCAGACGCCCGTTTGGCCCCAAAAGTTGCCGCGGCGCCACGGTCTGCGGCCAGGCGGCGCCGGATGTGGCGCTTATTATACGGATCGGCCGATGTTGGGCGACCGTCAGCGCGGGTATACGAATCGCCCTTGCCTGTCCCGCCAGCATGTGTGTATAATCGCCGATTCGCAAGGACAGTCGCGTCCAGGATTCGTTTGTCGAAACATCCCGGGTCGCACGATGTGACTTAATTGTTGCGTCCCAAATTATTGCGTCGCCCCGGGCGCGCATTCTGAATTCAGGAAGAGATACATGGCAAATTCCGCACAAGCTCGCAAGCGCGCGCGCCAAGCCGTCGCCGCGAACGCCCACAATTCCAGCCTGCGCTCGCGTCTGCGCACCGCCGTCAAGGCAGTTCGCAAGGCGATCGACGCCGGCGACAAGGCTGCAGCTGCTGAAATCTTCAAGCAGTCGCAAACGATCATCGACAGCATTGCTGACAAGAAGATCGTGCACAAGAACAAGGCCGCACGTCACAAGTCGCGCCTGTCGGCCGCCATCAAGGGCATGGCCGCCTGAGTCTGCCTGGGCCACCCCGGTGGCCTGCAGAAAGAAAAGCTCGTCTTCGGACGGGCTTTTTTGTTTTCTGGCGCGTTGCTGTCGCTGGCTTGGCCGCGTGCGGCCGGCCAACAAAAAACCCGGCGCCGGCCGGGTTTCTTCATGTGGGGTGCGTCGACTTCGGTGTCAGTGTTCGACCGAGCAGGCTTCCACCACCTGGAGGTTGTTGTCGCGGGCGAAGTTCAGGACGAAATCGAGCGCCTTGGGCTCGATGTCGCGCAGCCGGGTATCGACCACCACGTTCTTGACGCCAGCTACGATCACCGGACGCACATATGGCGAGTAGGTCAGGCGGGGATCGCCGGTATCGCCTTCGGGGCGGAATTGCGCCATCACGCCGCACAGCCGCTCGGCCCAGTCGCTGGGGCGGAAGGTCTTGCCTTCCTTCGTAACGCCTTGGATGAAATATTCGCGGACTTGGGGGGTGGTCATGGGACTGCGGGGATTCTGCTTGGTGACTCGACGGTAAACCCGCTTCAACGGGCGCACCGTTTGACGCATCCGGCGGGCGAATGGTTCGCGCGCATCCGGACATGACCAGCGGGGCGTGGTGTCGGCGGGGGCACTTTTGATGCCGGCGGCGGGCTGTTGGCATGGGTATGCCGGGCCCCGCGTGAATCAGCGAGTATTATATCTTATATAAGACCTGCGCATAAGGCTGAATCCTGTCGGAAACCTGTCAGTGACCGCCGGATGGCGCGCCAGTGCCGCCTCTGGAGGTTAACGGACCGGGCTCGCCAAAGCTGGAATAATCCCTTATGATCTTTGCAATTACATTGCGTAAGCGACGCGAAAGGCGGCTCCGCGACACGCTCCGGCCCTCATGGATTGCACTTCCGCGCAATCGGGCTGCGTGTCCCAAGCGAGCCGCCTTCTTTGTTTTATGAGCCCAACCCCGATCAAGCATTACCTCCAGTTCAGCGACCTCGGTGCCGACGAGTACGCGTACCTGCTGGACCGCGCGAGGATCCTGAAGGCGAAGTTCAAGAACTACGAAACATGGCACCCGCTGCACGACCGCACGCTGGCCATGATCTTCGAAAAGAATTCCACGCGTACGCGCCTGTCGTTCGAGGCCGGTGTCCACCAGCTGGGTGGCCATGCGGTGTTCCTGAACACGCGCGATTCGCAGCTGGGCCGTGGCGAGCCGATCGAGGATGCCGCGCAGGTAATCTCGCGCATGGTCGACATCATCATGATCCGCACCTACGGCCAGGACATCATCGACCGCTTTGCCGCGCATTCGCGCGTGCCGGTGATCAACGGGCTGACCAACGAATACCACCCCTGCCAGGTGCTGGCCGATATCTTCACGTATATCGAGCAGCGCGGCAGCATTGCCGGCAAGACCGTGGCTTGGATCGGCGACGCCAACAACATGGCGTACACCTGGATCCAGGCGGCCGAGCGGCTCGACTTCACGTTCACGTTCTCGGCGCCCCCGGGCTACCAGCTGGACCCGGCCATGGTGCCGGCATCGGCCGCGCCGCGCGTGAAGGTGTTCGCCAATCCGCTGGAAGCCTGCCAGGGCGCGCACCTGGTGACCACCGATGTCTGGACCAGCATGGGCTTCGAGGCCGAGAACGAAGCGCGCAAGCGCGCGTTCAAGGACTGGATGGTGACCACGGCGATGATGGACTGCGCCGCGGACGATGCACTGTTCATGCACTGCCTGCCGGCGCACCGTGGCGAGGAAGTGGAAGCCGCCGTCATCGACGGCCCGCGCAGCGTGGTCTGGGAAGAAGCCGAGAACCGCCTGCACGTGCAGAAGGCGCTGATGGAATACCTGCTCTGCGGCCGCTACTGAGCCGCCGCTGGAGCCAATGAAAGGGGGCCGCGATGGCTCCCTTTTTTACGTCTTTACGAACCGCAAGATCCGAGGAGATTGAGATGAGCCAGTTCGACAATGTGTCGGTCGTCAAGAAGGCCAACCTGTATTTCGATGGCAAGTGCGTGAGCCACACGGTGCTGTTTGCCGATGGCACGCGCAAGACGCTGGGCGTGATCTTTCCGGCTGCGCTGACGTTCAGCACGGGCGCGCCGGAAGTCATGGAAATCAACGCGGGCAGCTGCCGCGTGCGCCTGGCCGGCTCGGAAGAATGGAAGACCTACGGCGCGGGCCAGCAGTTCGACGTGCCGAGCAACAGCAGCTTCGACATCGAAGTGACCGACACGCTGGACTACGTCTGCCACTTCGCTTGAGCTTTGGCTTAAGCTGCACGGTTTTCTCCCCTCTCCCACTACGCGGGAGAGAGGAGAAGTACACCCTTCAAAGGATCACCGGTTCCGGCTCGATCCTGACGCCAAAGCGCGCCTGGACCGTATCCGCGATGCGGTCCGCCAGCTTCAGCAGCGCGGCGCCCGTGCCGCCGCCGTGATGTACCAGCACCAGCGCCTGCTTGCCGTAGACGCCCACCGGGCCGTCGTCCAGGCCCTTGAAGCCGCACTGGTCGATCAGCCAGCCCGCCGCCAGCTTGTAGCGACCGTCGGGCTGGGGATAGCTGACCAGCGCCGGATGCTCGGCCACCAGCGCATCGCGCTGCGCCGCTTCCACCACCGGATTCTTGAAGAACGAGCCCGCGTTGCCGATCTGTGCCGGATCGGGCAGCTTGCGCGAGCGGATGGCGATGACGGCATCCCGCACCTGTGCGGCGCTGGGTGATGCAATGTGTTGCAGTTCGCGCGCCAGTTCGCCGTAGTTGAGGACTGGCTGCCAGGTCTTCGGCAGCCGCAGCGTGACGGCCGTGATGATGTAGCGGTCGCGGCCTTCGCGCTTGAACAGGCTGTCGCGGTAGCCGAACGCGCAGGCGTCCAGGTCCAGCGTGACGAATTCGCGTGCCTGGCGATCGTAGGCGCGCAGCCGTGCAAAGCGGTCCCGCAATTCCACGCCATAGGCGCCGATGTTCTGGATCGGAGCGGCGCCGGCCGTGCCCGGGATCAGGGCCAGGTTTTCGAGGCCCGGCACGCCGTCGGCAACCGTGCGGCTCACCAGGCCGTGCCAGTTTTCGCCGGCACCGGCCGTCACCAGCCAGTCGGCGCGGCCTGCGCTGACGTCCTCGGCGATGTCGTAGCCCGGGATTTCCATCAGCAGCACGCAGGCGTCGAGATCGCCGGTCAGCACGACGTTGCTGCCACCCCCGAGCACCACCACCGGCATCCCGGCCGCGCGCGGGTCCGACAGGGCCGAAACCAGGTCCGATTCGCTGCGAATATGCGCCGCCAGACGCGCACGCGCATCGAACCCGAATGTATTGTGGGTGCGCAGGGGATAAAATTCGTAAAAATCTGCCATGAAGGACGGGGAAAGCACCCCGGACCGGGGCAGGCCAAGATTATACGTAACCGCATGAACGGGCCGCCGGGGCAAACGGCGCGCCGTGCAAGACCAGGAGAATCGATATGCCGTCGTTTGACGTAGTGTGTGAAGCCAATATGGTGGAAGTGAAGAACGCCGTGGAACAGGCCAACAAGGAAATCTCCACGCGTTTCGACTTCAAGGGGTCCGACGCCCGCGTCGAGCAGAAGGAAGGCGAACTGACCGCGTTTGCCGATGATGACTTCAAGCTCGGCCAGGTCAAGGACGTGATGATCAACAAGATGGCCAAGCGCAATGTGGACGTGCGCTTCCTGGACTACGGCAAGGTCGAGAAGATCAGCGGCGACAAGGTCAAGCAGGTCATCACGATCAAGAAGGGCGTGACCGGCGACCTGTCGAAGAAAATCGTGCGCATGATCAAGGACAGCAAGATCAAGGTGCAGGCCAGCATCCAGGGCGACGCCGTGCGCGTGACGGGCACCAAGCGCGACGACCTGCAGTCGGTGATCGCGCTGCTGCGCAAGGACGTCAGCGAGGCGCCCCTGGACTTCAACAACTTCCGCGACTAGGAAGCACGATCGAACCGGGAATGGCTACTGCCCCTGCCGCGCTTGCGGCAGGCCGCCGATCTTTGCGCCGGGCTTGATGCCCTTCTGCGCAAACCAGCCCTTGTTCATCTCCAGCGCGTAGCGCACGGCCGCACGCGGGCAGTGGTTGTCCTCGGTCTGGGGCTTCATGTCCTCGATGTTCACGATGCTGCCGTCATCGGCCAGGAAGGCGATGGAAAGCGGCAGGTCCGTGTTGCGCATCCAGAAGCAGTGCCCGGCCTTTTCCTCGAACACGAACAGCATGCCGGCGTTGGCGGGCATCGACTTGCGGAACATCAAGCCGCGCTCGCGCGCTTCGGACGATGCCGCCACTTCGGCCTGGATGGCGTACATGCCGGCGGTCAGCGGGATGACAGGCAGCGCGGACTGCGCGTGGGCCAGGCTCGTCAGCGCGGCGGCGCCCACGGCCATCAGGGTCTTGAACACGGGATGCATGGCGGATCTTGTCGTTGGGGGTCTTGCTGCAGGCGAGAGCATAGCGCAGCCATGCCGGCCGTGCCGAAAACGCCGGACATGAAAAAAGGCAGGTCGCATGGGCGCCTGCCTTTCTACAGACGCGCGGAAGGTGTCCGCGCGCAGGGTCGCCTTACTGGGCGGCCGGTGCCGAAGCTTCCGCCTTCTTGGCGTGGTGCTTGGTCGACGAATGCTTGTGGTGGGTGGACTTCGCGGGCTTCGCGGCTTCCTTGGCGGCCGGCGCAGCGTCAGCAGCGGGAGCCGAAGCTTGCGCGAAAGCGCCGGTAGCGAACAGGCCAACAACCAGGGCAGCGATCAGTTTTTTCATTGCGAGTACCTCAGAAATGTATCCAGTATTTGGAGGGTTCGACGCGCGTAGACGTGTCACTCGCAAAAACGAAACGCCATCTTTTGCCGTTGACGTCATGTTTAACACTATTTGTAACTGCGTTTTACCGGCGTCTGGGCACATGTATTGCGCCACGGACATGTGACGGGCGGGATGGAAGTCCCAGTGCGCGGACATCCACCTCGCCCCATTGCCCCGGCATCAGGCCAAGCGCGGGCAGCGACAGGCCGCCGATGGCTACCCGGATCAGCCGAAGCGTGGGAAAGCCCACGGCGGCCGTCATCCGCCGCACCTGGCGATTCTTGCCTTCGCGAATCTGCAGTTCGACCCAGGTGGTGGGAATGGCCGCGCGATACCGGATCGGCGGATCGCGATCCCATAGCCAGGCAGGCGCATCGACCACGCGCACAGCAGCCGGCAGCGTCGTGAAATCGCCAAGATCCACGCCCCCGCGCAGGCGGGCCAGCGCGGCATCGTCGGGCATGCCCTCCACCTGCGCCAGATAGGTCTTGGCCAGCTTGTGCTTCGGGTCGGCGATGCGCGTCTGGAGCGCGCCGTCGTCGGTCAGCAGCAGCAGGCCTTCACTGTCCGCGTCGAGGCGTCCGGCCGGGTAGACGCCGGGTATGTCGACGCAGTCGGCCAGCGTCGCCCGCGACGGATGCGCGGAGAACTGGCTCATCATCTGGAAGGGCTTGTTGAGGGCGATCAAGGTCATGGCCGCGCATTATCCACCAGTGCCGCCATGGCCGGCGCGCAAAGGTTGGCGCGCGCCATCGCTTTATGCATAATATACAGATAGTCTTATGTCTTATATAAGACTGCTATGCGATGTGGCACACCGCCGGTCGCGGATGCCGTTGGTCCATGTCACGCGACGGTGGCGAAACGCCCGTTACAATGCCTCGCACAACACAATCGCGTCGCCGGGCTCCGCGGCCTGGTGCCAGCCATCACCCCATCCGCAGTTGGAGACGAACATGTATCAGCACATCAAGGTGCCGGCAGGCGAGAAGATCACGGTCAACGCCGATTTCTCGCTGAACGTGCCTGACAACCCGATCATTCCGTATATCGAAGGCGACGGCACGGGCGTCGATATCACCCCGGTGATGCTGAAGGTGGTGGACGCCGCGGTGGCCAAGGCCTACGGCGGCCAGCGCAAGATCGCATGGATGGAGGTTTTCGCCGGCGAGAAGTCCACGCGTATCTACGGCCCGGACGTGTGGCTGCCCGAAGAGACGCTCGACGTGGTCAAGGAGTACGTGGTGTCGATCAAGGGCCCGTTGACCACGCCGGTCGGTGGCGGCATCCGTTCGCTGAACGTGGCGCTGCGCCAGCAGCTCGATCTCTATGTGTGCCTGCGCCCGGTTCGGTATTTCAAGGGCGTGCCGTCGCCGGTGCGCGAGCCGGAAAAGACCAATATGGTGATCTTCCGCGAGAATTCGGAGGACATCTACGCCGGCATCGAATGGGAGGCCGGCAGCGAGGGGGCGAAGAAGCTGATCGCCTTCCTGCAGGACGAAATGGGCGTCAAGAAGATCCGTTTCCCGGACACGTCGGCCATTGGCGTGAAGCCGGTGTCGAAGCAGGGCACGCAACGGCTGGTGCGCAAGGCGATCCAGTATGCGATCGACAACGACAAGCCGTCGGTCACGCTGGTGCACAAGGGCAACATCATGAAGTTCACCGAGGGTGGCTTCCGTGACTGGGGCTACGAACTGGCGCAGCAGGAATTCGGTGCCGAACTGGTCGATGGTGGCCCGTGGTGCAGGTTCAAGAACCCGAAGACCGGCCGCGACATCGTGATCAAGGACGTTATCGCCGATGCGTTCCTGCAGCAGGTGCTGCTGCGCCCGGCCGAGTATTCGGTGATCGCCACGCTGAACCTGAACGGCGACTACATCTCCGACGCGCTGGCGGCCCAGGTGGGCGGCATCGGCATCGCGCCGGGCGCCAACATGTCGGACGACGTGGCCATGTTCGAGGCCACGCATGGCACGGCGCCGAAATACGCCGGCAAGGACTACGTGAATCCGGGTTCGGAAATCCTGTCCGCCGAAATGATGCTGCGGCATATCGGCTGGACCGAGGCTGCCGACCTGATCATCGAGTCGATGGAAAAGTCGATCCAGTCGAAGAAGGTGACCTATGACTTCGCGCGGCTGCTGGAAGGCGCCACGCAGGTGTCGTGCTCGGGCTTCGGCCAGGTGATGATCGACAACATGTAAGGCTGGCCGACCCGGACGGCAAGCGCCCCGGCACCGCGAGGTGGCCGGGGCGTCTTTTTCTCGGATGTCCCTCAACCGTCCGACTGCACGGCGCGCCCATCCAGCGGCTGGGGCGGCCGCGCATTCATCGGATAGCGGCTACGAAACGCTGCCAGTTGTTGCGGCGAGATCGTCAGCGGCTGCTTCATCACGTACCACTGAACATCCTCGGTACAAGGCGGCGTGGTCAGGCTGCCGGGGAACGTGTAGTAGTGATGTGATTCAGGCAGCAGGCCGGCGATGTTGACCCGGCCGGGCATCGGCACAGGCTGGGCGCCCGGCTTGGGCAGCGTGCGGAACAGCGTGGCCAGTTGCGGGTTGGCTTTGCCCATCTTGAACATGACCGCGACCACGGCGACGACGCGCCCGTTATCGTCCTGATGGACAAAGTGCGCGGACAGCGGATAGGCCTTGCCGTTGAAGCGGGTCTCGCTGGGCGTGTGAAAGTGGAATTGCGCCAGCCGATAGGTGCCCGTCGCCGTGGTCAGCGTCTCGGCACCAGCGGGCCGCACCTCGATCGTATGTCCGGTATTGGCGACCTTGACCCGCGTGGGCCGATAGTGAAACGCGAGCGCCGGAAGGTGCGCCGGTGTCGCGCCATGGATATCCACGGGCGATTGCAGTTTGCCCGAGGCGCATCGGAAAAATTCGGGGTCCAATTCGCCCCAGTGAGAGGGGTCCGTCGCGCCTTCGTAGGACCAGGCGTGAGGGTCGTGGCCAGGCGGTTCGGCGGCGATTGCGCTGGCTGACCCCATGACGATGGCGCAGCAGAATGCGGCTGCTCGTAGCGTGTGTGTCATTTGGCGAAGCTCCGATGGTCGAGAGTGTCCTCGCGCACCGTGCGCGGGGATGGCTCGGGCCAGTCTACGAAGCCGCCATCGATGCCGAAATGGCGCTCCTACGAAAGCGAGGCGACCCTGGGAAGTTTCCTTGACCTGGTTGACAGCGCCGGCCCCGTGGGATTGACGGAACGCCGTTCCGCAGTCAGGAACCGCAGCCAACGCAGAAACAGAAACGCCCGGCACATGGTTCACATGGGCCGGGCGTTTTTCCGGATGCTTGGCGTACGCGCTTGGCGTGTGCCCCGGACTGGCATTGCCAGCCGTGGCACTGGATCCCGTTCCGAAGGAAGTTTCCCCCCTTCACATCCGCATTGGCCGACGCCGCTCTGCATGGCGTGTTCGGCCGCGGCGCACTTTACTGGGCGGCGTCCTGGATGTTCGTGGCTTGCTTGCCCTTCGGGCCTTGCACCACCTCGAACGAAACGCGCTGGCCTTCCTTCAGCGTCTTGAAGCCCGCCATCTGGATTGCCGAAAAGTGCGCAAACAGTTCTTCCTCGCCATCGTCCGGCTTGATAAATCCGAAACCCTTGGCGTCATTGAACCATTTGACGATACCGCTTGCCATAAACTCCCCCAACGAAAAAGCTGATTTCAAGCGGGGAAACCAATGGCCAGCTGAAAACCACCCTGGCGGGCCCAGCATGCCGTTCCTGACGGACCGGCTGCGTAAAGCGCCGCGCAAATGAAATTCGCGTGGCCAGCCGCCGCGCCCGTCCGGAAACGAAACCGCCTCCGGAAACGCGCCGCAAATGGCTGACCTACGCCGGTCGTGGGCCTCCCTGCTCACGGATACATCCGGTCTGGACTTTTTGCTTCGGCTCGCTGTCCAGGCCCGGATGTGCAAACGATTTTTCTGGCAAACCTACATACTGTCAAGCTGGCAGATTCCCCACTGGGCGTGGGGTGTGGCGGGATTGAAACGGCGCCAGATGGTACCTTTGTCGCCGTGGTGCATGGATTTTTGAAAATGCCGTCTGGCGGCCCGTCCGGTGCCCCGGCAAGGGTCGGCGGGCGCGTACCATGCACCGGGAACGTGCGCCGGGCGCCCTTTGTGCGGTTGCCCACGCCAGGATTTTTCCGAAGGGCTGCCCTTGAATACGGGGCCAGTTCCCCAAATTGCAGACTTGTGAGTAAGGGTTAGAATAAAAGCCATGGCGACACGGCTGGCGAACACCCCCCAACGCGAAGCAGGCACAGTCATCGAGCGGAAAGAGCAGCAGCTCAAGCCGCCGGCGATGTACAAGGTGCTCCTGCTCAATGACGACTACACTCCGATGGAGTTTGTCGTGATGATCCTGCAGCAGTATTTCAGCAGGGACCGGGAAACGGCGACGCAGATCATGCTCACCGTCCACCGGGAAGGTAAAGGCGTTTGTGGTATCTACACGCGGGATATTGCGGCGACCAAGGTCGAGCTTGTATCAACCCATGCGCGGCAGGCGGGCCACCCCCTGCAGTGCGTGATGGAGGAAGCATGATTGCGCAAGAATTGGAAGTAAGTCTGCACATGGCCTTTGTCGAGGCTCGCCAGGCACGCCACGAATTCATTACCGTGGAGCACCTGCTACAGGCGCTGCTTGACAACCCCACAGCAGCTGAAGTGCTGCGCGCGTGCGCGGCCAATATCGAGGACTTGCGCACCAGTCTGAAGAATTTCATCGCAGACAACACGCCTGTCGTACCTGGCACCGATGAAGTGGACACGCAGCCCACACTGGGCTTCCAGCGTGTGATCCAGCGCGCCATCATGCACGTGCAGTCGACGTCGAATGGCAAGAAGGAGGTGACCGGCGCCAACGTGCTGGTGGCCATCTTCGGCGAAAAGGACTCCCACGCGGTGTACTACCTGCAGCAGCAGGGCGTGACGCGCCTGGACGTGGTCAACTTCATCAGCCATGGCATCCGCAAGGACCAGGCCGAACCGGCCAAGCACGGCGAGGGCAACCCCGAAGGCGAGGGCGGTGACGGCAAGGAAAGCCCGCTCGAGCAATACACCCAGAACCTGAACGCGCTGGCCAAGGCCGGCAAGATCGATCCGCTGATCGGCCGCGACAGCGAGGTGGAGCGCGTGGTGCAGGTGCTGTGCCGCCGGCGCAAGAACAACCCGCTGCTGGTGGGCGAAGCCGGCGTGGGCAAGACCGCCATTGCGGAAGGCCTGGCCTGGCGCATCACCAAGAACGAGGTGCCCGATATCCTGGAAAAGGCTACCGTGTACTCGCTCGACATGGGCGCGCTGCTGGCCGGCACCAAGTACCGCGGCGACTTCGAACAGCGGCTCAAGGGCGTGCTGAAGTCGCTCAAGGACAATCCGCACGCGATCCTGTTCATCGACGAAATCCACACGCTGATCGGCGCGGGCGCCGCATCGGGCGGCACGCTGGACGCCAGCAACCTGCTCAAGCCGGCGCTGTCCTCGGGCCAGCTCAAGTGCGTGGGTGCCACCACGTTCACCGAATATCGCGGCATTTTCGAGAAGGATGCGGCCCTGTCGCGTCGTTTCCAGAAGATCGACGTGGTCGAGCCGTCGGTGGACCAGACCGTGCAGATCCTGCGTGGTCTGAAGTCGCGCTTCGAAGAGCACCATGGCGTCAAGTACGCGGCCTCGGCGCTGACCGCGGCGGCCGAACTGTCCGCTCGCTTCATCACCGACCGCCATTTGCCTGACAAGGCCATCGATGTGATTGATGAGGCAGGTGCCGCGCAGCGCATCCTGCCGAAGTCGAAGCAGAAGAAGACCATTGGCAAGGGCGAGATCGAGGACATTGTGTCGCGCATCGCCCGCATCCCGCCGCAAAGCGTGAACCAGGACGACCGCAGCAAGCTGCAGACGCTGGAGCGTGACCTGAAGTCGGTGGTGTTCGGCCAGGACCCGGCCATCGAGGCGCTGGCATCGGCAATCAAGATGTCGCGCGCCGGCCTGGGCAAGACCGACAAGCCCATTGGCTCGTTCCTGTTCTCAGGCCCCACGGGCGTGGGCAAGACAGAAGTGGCCAAGCAGCTCGCGTTCATCATGGGCATCGAACTGCTGCGCTTCGACATGTCCGAATACATGGAGCGCCATGCGGTCAGCCGCCTGATCGGCGCGCCGCCGGGCTATGTCGGGTTTGACCAGGGTGGCCTGCTGACCGAGGCCGTTACCAAGAAGCCGCACTGCGTGCTGCTGCTCGATGAGATCGAGAAGGCACATCCGGATATTTTCAATATCCTGCTGCAGGTGATGGACCACGGTTCGCTGACCGACAACAACGGCCGTCGTGCCGACTTCCGCAACGTGATCATCATCATGACCACGAACGCGGGGGCCGAGACGATGAACCGGGCCACGATCGGCTTCACCACGGCGCGCGAGCAGGGCGACGAGATGGCCGACATCAAGCGCATGTTCACGCCGGAGTTCCGCAACCGTCTGGATGCGACCATCAGCTTCCGGGCGCTGGACGAGGAAATCATCCTGCGCGTGGTGGACAAGTTCCTGATGCAGCTGGAAGAGCAGTTGCACGAGAAGAAGGTGGAAGCCAGCTTCTCGGAAAAGCTGCGCAAGTACCTGGCCAAGAAGGGCTTCGATCCGCTGATGGGCGCGCGTCCGATGCAGCGTCTGATCCAGGACATGATCCGCAAGGCACTCGCGGACGAGCTGCTGTTCGGCAAGCTGGTCACCGGCGGCAAAGTGGCCGTGGACCTGGACGAAGCGGACCAGATCAAGCTGACGTTCTCGGAAGCCGATCCGGAGCCGCCCGAGGCGCCGGAAAGCGAGCAGCGCGCGGAAGTCTGAGCGCGCCCCGATTGCGCCACGCCGCAACGCAAAAATGGCCGGGTTCCCCCGGCCATTTTTTTGTCCGTTTCCCGGCAAATCGGGGTGCGATTGTTCCATTTTTGGGCGATCAGCGACGGGCAATCCTGCAAGTTGGGCGATCATCGGGCAAAATACGCGGCTGGCGGCATGCCGCCTTTTCCTGATTCCGCGGCCATCCGGCCGCCCAGCCCGAGTCTCTGATGTCTTCTCCCGACCGCATGCGGCTGCGCCGCCTGCTGCTCAAGTCCCTGCCGATGGGCGCCATGCCTGTGGCGTCACTCGCGGGCCTCGCCCAGGTTTCGCACGCAGCCGAGCCCTCGGCAACCAGCCGGCCGATTTCGATGGTCCTGCCGTTCCCGCCCGGGGGCAGCGTCGATATCGTGGCCCGGCAACTGCAACCGGGATTGAAGACGATCCTGGGACAGACCGTGGTGGTCGACAACAAACCCGGCGCCGGCGGCCTGATTGCCAGCAGCACCGTGGCGCGGGCCAAACCGGACGGCAACACGCTGCTGATGGCCTTCGACACGCACGCCATCAACCCGTTTGCGTACAAGAACCTGCCGTACGACACCTTCAAGGATTTCACGCCGATCACCCAACTGGTACGCTTCCCGCTTGTTATCGCCGCCAACCCGGCGCTACCGGCATCGAACGTGCGTGAACTGATCGAGCTGGCGAAGTCAAACCCGAACGCGGTGCGCTTTGCCTCCTCGGGCATCGGCAGCCTGAACCAGCTGGCGGCCGAGGCCCTGGCCACCGAGGCCGGCGTGCATTTCCTGCACGTGCCCTACAAGGGCGGCGGCCCGGCCGTGCAGGCCGTGCTGGCGGGCGAGGTGGACTTGTTTTTCAGCAGCTACGCGGCCGTACAGGCCCACGTGGCGGCCAGGACGATCAAGGTGCTTGGCGTCACCGGGACCAGCCGCATCAAGCAGATGCCGCAAGTGCCGACCGTGGCCGAGCAAGGCTACAAGGGCTTCGAAGCCTATTCGTGGATTGGCGTTTTCGGGCCGGCGCAGATGCAGCAGGACACCGTGATGCGCCTGCACGACGCGCTGGGCGCATCGATCAGGCAGCCCCGCGTGGTGGAGGCGCTGACCGCGCAGGGATTCGAAATCGCCGTGGGGTCGCCGGCCGACCTGGGCAACCTGGTCCGTCATGAGCACGACAAGTGGCAGGCCGTGGCCCGCAAGGCCAACATCCAGTTCGACTGATCCGATGCCGACGTTACCCGAACCGTTCGACCACGCCGTCATCGTCTGCGCAGACCTGGACGCTGCCGCAGACCGCTGGCGCGCGCTGGGTTTTTCGCTGACGCCGCGCGGCTATCACACGCTGGGATCGCAGAACCACTGCATCATGCTGGCGCGCGACTACCTCGAATTGCTGCACGTGACCGCGCCCAGCCCGAGCCGCCAGTATTACTGGGATGCCCAGCAGCGCGGCGGCGGTTGCGCAGCCATGTCGTGCAAGAGCCGCGATGCGTTTGCCACGGCCGACCGGCTGCGTGCCGCCGGCTTTCATCCTTCGGACCCCATCGAATTCTCTCGGCCGGTGCGTCTGGACGATGGTTCGGAGCACCCCGCCACGTTCCGCGTGACAGCGTTGGACCAGGCGCCAGGCGCCCGCTATTTCGTCTGCGAGCATCGCACGCCGGAACTGCTGTGGCGGCCGGAATGGCTGACGCACGCGAATGGCGCAACGGCGATTGCAGCGACGTATCTGGTGGTGGAAGCGGACCAGGTGGCGGCCACGGCCGAAGCCTACGCCACGCTGACTGGCGCGACGATTGCGCGCGCCAGTGGCGAAACGGCGATGCTCGATATCGATGGTGCATCGTTCGTGGTCACGGCGCCGCAGGCGCTGGCCGATGCTGCCGATGTGCCGGGGCTGCGGCATGGCGCCACGGGCTATGCTGCGATCCGGCTTGCCACTGACGATCTGGAGAAAGCCCGCGCACACTGGCGGGCCAATGGGGTGCAGGCCACCGACCTGTCGCCGTCCATCACGTGGATCCCGGCCGGGCAGGCCAACGGCGTGGCGCTGATCTTCGAGCAGCGCTGATTCTTGCTCCCCTCTCCCGCTGTGCGGGAGAGGGGAGAACACCGATCTGGCCTTACGTCTTCGCGTGTGCCACGCCGGTCGAGCCGAAGCCGCCGGCGCCGCGCGCGGAATCCTCCGAAAACGCTTCCACCGTCGTGAACACCGGACGCAGTACCGGCACGAACATCATCTGGGCGATGCGTTCGCCGGGCTGGATCACGATCGGCTCGGTGCCGGGCGCGTTGCGGTTCCACACGCTCACCATGATCTGGCCCTGGTAGTCGGCATCGATCACGCCGATCGAGTTGCCCAGCACCAGGCCCTTCTTGTGACCCAGGCCCGAGCGCGGCACGATGGTCGCGCACATGAACGGGTTGGCCATATGCACCGCGAAGCCGGCCGGCACCAGTTGCGCCGGCGTGCCGGGTTCGATGGTCACAGGGCCGTCCACGCAGGCGTGCAGGTCGATGGCGGCGGCCATGTCGCTCTGGTAGGCGGGCAGGCCCCAGTCGTTCAGGCGGGCGTCGAGCACCTTGATCTCGACAGTCGGATTCGCGGCTACGGTCATGGATGTGGATTCGTACGAGGGGACAAAGGCGGCATGATACCGCGCCGCCTTCGCTGATCCGCCACTTCGATCCGCCACGTGGTGTCGCGCCCCGCGGTCAGCCTTGCAGGTCGAAGGCCTCGGCCAGCAGTTCGTACGTGCGCATGCGCGCCTGGTATGACGCCGTCACGCTCAGCACCACCAGTTCGTCGGCCGCGAAGCGGTCCTTCAGCGCCAGCATGCGCTCGGCCACCTGCGCGGGCGTGCCGCAGATCGTACGGGGCCGCTCGCGTTCGATGATCAGGCGGTCGCGCTCGGTGGGCGTGAAATCGGCGGCCTGGGCCAGCGACGGAATCGGCGCGTTGACGCCATAGGCCATCTGCAGCCGGCGGATATCGACGGCGCGCTCCAGCGCGGAGGCCTCGGCCTCGGTATCGGCGCAGATCACGAACACCGCAGCCGCGCTGTATGGCTGGTCTTCGTACCCGGCCTCGAAATCCTCGCGGTACTGCTGCGCCACCATGTCGCCGCCATGGGCGTTGATGAAATGCGCGAAGGCGAATCGCAGCCCCAGCCGTGCGGCCAGCGCGCCGCCGAAGTCGCTGGAGCCGAGCACCCAGATCTCGGGCCGGGTATCGATGGCCGGCTGCAGCAGCACGCCTTCGGCCAGATGATCGGGCGGCACCTCGCCGCGCAGCAGGAAGGCCAGGTCCTGCACCTGCTGCGGGAACTGGTCGCCCCGGTTGTACTGGCCCATGGCCACGGCCTGTGCGGTGCGCATGTCGCCGCCTGGGGCACGGCCCACACCAAGGTCGATCCGGTTCGGAAACAGCGCCTCGAGCATGCGGAACTGCTCGGCCACCTTGAAGGGGCTGTAGTAGGGCAGCATCACGCCGCCCGACCCCAGCCGGATGCGCCGGGTCACGCTGCCCAGCCGCGCCAGCATGACTTCGGGGGCCGGGTTGCACACGCCTTGCAGGCCGTGGTGCTCGGCGCACCAGTAGCGCGTAAAGCCAAGGCTGTCCGCCATCTGGGCCAGATCGACCGTGGCCGCGATGGCGTCGCGGGCCGTATGGCCGTGGATGACGGGGCTCTGGTCCAGCACGGACAGGCGCAGCTTGGGGCGGGTATTACTCATGGCTGTGGGTGCGGCGGTGTGACACGGACTTGTGCGGCAGGCGCTGGCCGATGGCGGCCACCAGCTCGCGGGCCAGCGACAGCTTGTCGGCACGCGGCAGGCGCGTCATGCCGTTGGCATCGAACAGCACGATCTCGTTGTCGTCGAGGCCGAAGGTGTGGTGGCCGATATTGCCCACCAGCAGCGGCACGCCCTTGCGCTGGCGCTTCTGCTCGCCATACTGCTCCAGGTTCTCGCTTTCGGCCGCGAATCCCACGCAGTAGGGCGCATCCGCGCGGGCTGCCACGGCGGCCAGGATGTCCGGGTTCTGCACGAACTGCAGCGTCGGCGTGTCAGTGTCGTTGGCCTTCTTCAGCTTCTGCTGGGCCACCTCGGCCGGGCGCCAGTCGGCCACGGCGGCCACGGCAACGAACACATCGACGTCGCGCAGTTGCGCCATGACCGCATCGTGCATCTGCTGGGCGCTGCGGATATCGGTACGCACCACGCCACGCGGCGTGGGCAGCGATGTGGGTCCTGCCACCAGCAGCACGTCGGCACCGGCTTCGCGGGCCGCGCGGGCGATCGAGAAGCCCATCTTGCCCGATGACAGGTTGGTGATGCCGCGCACCGGGTCGATGGCCTCGAAGGTCGGGCCGGCGGTGATCAGCACCCGCTTGCCCTGCAGCGGCTTGGGCTGGAAGAACGCGATCAGGTCTTCCACCAGTTCCTCGGGCTCCAGCATCCGGCCGTCGCCGATTTCGCCGCAGGCCTGGTCGCCGGTGCCAGGGCCCAGGATCGTCACGCCATCGGCGCGCAGCTGGGCCGCATTGCGTTGTGTCGGCGCGGCGGCCCACATCTGGCGGTTCATGGCCGGCGCCACCAGCAGCGGGCACTCGCGCGCGATGCACAGCGTGGTGAGCAGATCGTCACAGAGACCGTTGGCCACCTTGGCCAGGAAGTCGGTGGAAGCGGGGGCGATCAGGATGGCGTCGGCCTCGCGCGAGAGGTCGATATGCGCCATGTTGTTGTCGATGCGCGCATCCCATTGCGACAGGAACACCGGGCGCCCGGACAGCGCCTGCATCGTAACCGGGGTGATGAAATGCGTTGCCGCTTCGGTCATGGCCACCTGCACGGTGGCACCTGCCTTGGTCAGCAGCCGTACCAGCTCGGCCGACTTGTAGCAGGCGATGCCGCCGGTCAGGCCAAGGACAATGTGCTTGCCGCGCAGATCCATGGGGAAGGCTCTTCAGGGAACGGGAATCTGTGCATGATACCGCCGGGTGAGGGGGGGCGCTGGGAGGATGCGACAGGTTTGCGCCCCTCTCCCACTTGTGGGAGAGGGGCCGGGGGAGAGGGGCGGGCGGCTCAAACTGCAGCGAGTGGCAAGCAGAGCCTCCGAGCCCTCTCCCCCAACCCCTCTCCCGCGGGCGGGAGAGGGGAGTACGACGAGCCCTCAGTGCCGCCGCACGCGTCGCAATTCGTCCACGATCAGCAGGATCGCGCCGACCGTGATCGCGCAATCGGCCACGTTGAAGGCCGGGAAATGCGTGTTGCGCCAGTGGAAGTCCAGGAAGTCGATCACATGGCCATGGATCACGCGGTCCACCACGTTGCCCACGGCGCCGCCCAGGATCAGCGACACGGCCAGGCAGAACATCTTCTGCCCCGTATGGCGATACAGCAGCCAGACGATGAAGCCGCCCACCGCCACGCCCAGCACCGTGAAGAACCAGCGTTGCCAGCCGCCCGCGTCAGCCAGGAAGCTGAACGCCGCGCCCTTGTTGTAGACCAGCACCAGGTTGAAGAAGCTGGTGACCGGCCGCGATTCCGCGTACTGGAACGACCGGGTGATCACGACCTTGAAGAACTGGTCGATCATCACCACCAGCAGCGCAAACGCCATCCACAGCCACGGCGTGACGTTGGCGCTGGGCTTGCCGCCGGACTTGCTCCTGCTGCGCGGCGAGGACGAACGCGTCGAACGGGTCGAGGACGATGCCATCAGGCGTGGCTCCTGTGTTCACCGGCGCCGAACAGGTTGCTGTCGCAGCGGCCGCAAAGGGTGGGATGCGCCGGGTTGTGGCCCACGTCGGCGCGATAGTGCCAGCAACGTTCGCACTTGGCGTGCTGCGACGGCGTGACCGTCACCAGCAGGTCGCCGCCTTCCGGCGCCGGCGTGACCTTGGCCGCCGACGTCAGCAGCACGAAGCGCAGGTCGTCGGACAGGCTCTGCAGCGCGGCCAGCACCGGACCGCCCGCGGCGATCGTGACCTCGGCCTGCAGCGACGAACCAATGTCGCCTTCCACGCGCACCGCTTCCAGCTGGCGCGTGACTTCGGCGCGCACCGCGCGGATCTCGTGCCACTTCTGCAGCAGGTCGTCGGCTTCGCTGACCGGCGGCAGGTCGTAGTACGTGCTCGTGAAGATCGTGTCGGTGTGCTCGGTGCCGTGCGCGAACACCTGCCAGGCTTCCTCGGCCGTGAACGACAGGAACGGCGCCATCCAGTGCAGCATCGCCTGGGTGATGTGGTACAGCGCGTTCTGCGCGGCGCGGCGCGCCTGCGAATCGGGGGCCGTCGTGTACAGGCGGTCCTTCAGCACGTCGAGGTAGAAGCCGCCCAGGTCTTCCGAGCAGAACGTCTGCAGCTTGGCCACCACCGGGTGGAACTCGTACGCCTGGTAGTGCGACAGCACTTCCTTCTGCAGGCGGTCGGTCAGGGCCACCGCGTAGCGGTCGATTTCCAGCCATTCCGAGGCCGGCAGCGCATGCTTCGCGTGGTCGTAGTCCGTCAGGTTGGCCAGCAGGAAGCGCAGCGTGTTGCGGATGCGGCGATAGCCTTCCACCACGCGCTTGAGGATTTCCTCGGAGATCGACAGCTCGCCGGAATAGTCGGTCGAAGCGACCCATAGGCGGATGATTTCCGCGCCCATCTTGTTCGAGATGTCCTGCGGCGCCACCGTGTTGCCCACCGACTTCGACATCTTGCGGCCTTCGCCGTCCACCGTGAAGCCGTGCGTCAGCAGCGCCTTGTAGGGCGGCTTGCCGTACAGCATCGACGCGGTCAGCAGCGACGAGTGGAACCAGCCGCGGTGCTGGTCCGAGCCTTCCAGGTAGAGGTCGGCCAGACGGCCATCGGGCGTGTCGGCCGACGGATCGTAGAGTTCGTCGCGATGCGAGCCGCGGATCACGGTCCAGTGCGTGGTGCCGGAGTCGAACCAGACGTCCAGCGTGTCGCGATTCTTCTCATAGAGCGCGGCTTCGTCGCCCAGCAGGTCCTTGGGGTCCAGCGACTGCCAGGCCTCGATGCCGTGCTGCTCCACGCGCCTGGCCACTTCTTCCAGCAGCTCCGGCGTACGCGGATGCAGCGCGCCGGTTTCCTTGTGGATGAAGAAGGCCATCGGCACGCCCCATTGGCGCTGGCGCGACAGCGTCCAGTCCGGGCGGTTGGCGATCATGTTGTGCAGGCGCTGCTTGCCCCACGACGGGTAGAACTCGGTGGCCTCGATGCCGGCCAGTGCGCTCTCGCGCAGGGTGGGGCCGTTGTCGGCCGGGTCCACGTCCATGCCCGCGAACCACTGCGACGTGGCGCGGTAGATGATCGGCGTCTTGTGACGCCAGCAGTGCATGTAGCTGTGCTCGTACTTGTGCGAGTTGAACAGGTTGCCCGACTCACGTAGTACTTCGACGATTTTCGGGTTGGCATCCCAGATCGACAGGCCGCCGAACAGCGGCAGCGTGCTGGCATAGACGCCATCGCCCATTACCGGGCTGATGATTTCCGAATCCGGCATGCCGTGCGCCTTGCACGACTGGAAATCCTCCACACCGTAGGCCGGGGCCGAGTGGACGATGCCGGTGCCGGTGTCGGTGGTCACGTAGTCGCCCAGGTACACCGGCGACGTGCGCGCGTAGCCGGCGTCCATCCTGGACAGCGGATGGTGGAAGCGCACTTCGGTCAGCGCATCGCCGCGCGCGGTCGCCACGATCCGGCCTTCCAGCGCATAGGTCTTCAGCTGCTCCTCGACGCGATCCTTTGCCAGGATCAGGAAGCCGCGCGGGGTCTCGACCAGCGCGTATTCCACTTCCGGGTGCATGTTCAGCGCCTGGTTGGACGGGATCGTCCACGGCGTGGTGGTCCAGATCACGATCCAGCCCGGCTTGCCTTCGAGCTGCGCCAGCGGCACGTGGAAGGCGTGGGCGATCTTGTCGGTCTCCGCGAACGGGAAGCCCACGTCGATCGACAGGTCGACCTTGTCCTTGTATTCGACTTCGGCCTCGGCCAGTGCCGAACCGCAGTCGAAGCACCAGTTCACCGGCTTCAGGCCACGGAACACATAGCCTTTTTCCATGATCTTGCCCAGCGCGCGCAGCTCGTCGGCTTCGTTGCTGAAGTTCATGGTCAGGTACGGATTGTCCCAGTCGCCCAGCACGCCCAGGCGCTCGAAGTCCTTCTTCTGGCGGGCGATCTGCTCGGTGGCGTAGGCGCGTGCCTTGGCCTGGACTTCCTGCACCGGCAGGCCCTTGCCGAACTGCTTTTCGATCTGGATCTCGATCGGCATGCCGTGGCAGTCCCAGCCCGGCACGTAGACGGCGTCCAGGCCGGTCAGGCCGCGCGCCTTGATGATCATGTCCTTCAGGACCTTGTTCACCGCGTGGCCGATGTGGATGTCACCGTTGGCGTACGGGGGGCCGTCGTGCAGCACGAACTTCTTCGCCCCCTTGCGCGCGGCGCGGATCTTCTTGTAAAGCTGCTTGTCCTGCCATTGCTTGACCCACAGCGGCTCGCGCTTGGGCAGGTCGCCGCGCATCGGGAACGGGGTATCCAGCAGGTTGACCGGATACTTGCTTTTTTCAGGCTTGGCGCGTTTGTCGTCGGACATGGTTGATTCTCGGGGCAATTCGTTTGGGCGCGGACCGGGGGATGACCGCCGCGCGCGTGTCATTTCGGGGCAAGGCAGGGCGGGTCCCGGCGGCGCGCATGCATGGGGCGCGCCGCCGGCCGCTAGCTAATTCGGTCGGTGGCGGAGGTGGCGAAGTCGCGCCGGTCGCCGGCCGGATTGGCGGCCTCCAGGCCGAAGAACGCCCGGGCTTCGCGGGCATCCTTGGCGATGGCCTCGGTCAGCGCCTCGAGCGTGTGAAAACGCTCTTCGTCGCGCAGCTTCTTCATGAATTCCACGCGCACCAGCTTGCCGTAGAGGTTCGCGTTGAAGTCGAACAAATGCACCTCCAGCAGCACGCGGCCGGCGTCTTCCACGGTGGGTCGCACGCCAATGCTGGCCACGCCTGGCAGCGGGTGATCGGCAATGCCATGGACCTGCACCACGAAGATGCCGTTCACGGCCGGGCGCTTGTGCGTGATCCGCAGGTTCAGGGTCGGAAACCCCAGGTTGCGGCCCAGCTTGCGGCCGTGGATCACGTGGCCGCTGATGGCATAGCCGTGGCCCAGCAGGCGACGCGCGTGTTCCAGGTCGCCATCGGCCAGCGCCTGGCGCACGGCCGAACTCGAAATGCGGATGCCGCCTTCGGAGACCGAGCCCATCTGCTCCACATCGAAGCCAAACTGGCGGCCGGCCTGCAGCAGGTAGCCGAAGTCGCCGGCGCGCTTGGCGCCAAAGCGGAAATCGTCGCCCACCAGCACCCAACGCGCATGCAGGCCGTGCCAGAGCACGTTCTCGACGAACTGCTGCGGCGACTGGGCGGCAAAATGGGCGTTGAAGTGTTCCACCACCACGCGGTCCACGCCGTTGCGGCGCAAGGCATCGAGCTTGTCGCGCAGCAGGGCAATACGGGTGGGGGCGTGCTCCGGCGCAAAGAACTCGCGCGGGTGCGGCTCGAACGTCATGACGCATAGCGGCAGGCCGCGCGCGTCGGCGGCCGCACGGGCGCGCGCGAGCAGCGACTGGTGGCCGCGATGCACACCGTCGAAATTGCCGATGGTGAGCGCGCAGGGCGCCCGGCTTTCGGCGTTGGGCAGGCCGCGGAAGACTTTCACGAGGACGGCGGACGAGCTTTTCAGGGAAAGCGAGCATTATAAGGCGAATGGCCCCGCGTGCCGCCGGATTGCCTCTTTTGACGGCACCGGCCTTGTGCCGTTGTAGGCAAGCTGCCCACAAATGGCGAATTTGTGGGCCTATCCGCCACTCCACGATGGCGCAGCGCCGCAAAAGGCGGCATGATATGCCCAATTCAGAACAAGAACCGCGCGATTCCTGCAACAGTCGCCGCTCCCCGGGTCTGTCGCAGCGGAATGTCGTCGCCTTACATGCCAGGCCACACTTGAACGCGCTGCTTAACAAGATATTGCCGCCCCCCGGGCCGCAACTGGACACCGAGACGCGGGCCAAGCTGCTGGCCACGGTCCATCGCGTCTCCCCCACCGCCATCGCCTCGTCCGTGCTCCTGCCGGGCCTGACCGCCTGGGCGTTCTGGAACGAAGCCAGCCATGCCGCGCTACTGGTCTGGTGCGCAATCATGCTGCTGCTGACGGCTGGCGGCAGCTGGTTCTACCTTGGATACCAGCGCGACAGCGGCAAGATGAGCCGTTCGGCGCACACGCGCAAGTGGTGGAACAACATGCGGGCGATTGCCTTCCTGACAGGCCTGACCTGGGGAAGCTCGGCGCTGCTGCATTTGTATACAGGCTCGGTGGTGTTTTCCAGCGTGCTGTACCTGCTGACGCTGGGGGTGCTGGCGGGCGGCGCCACGTCGCAGTCGCCGATCCCCTCGAACCTGGTTTTTGCCGGCGTGCCGATCCTGGTGCCCAATATCCTGCTGGCCGAGATCGCCTTTCCGGCCCATGGCGGCTACGTGCAGCTGCTGCTGGTGGTCTATGCGCTGATGCTGGCGCGCCATTCGCTGAACCTGCAGCACACGCTGGTGCGCGCCATCCAGCTCGAATCGGAAAGCCGCCGGCTGGCCAAGCAGTTTCAGGAGGAAAAGGAGCGGGCGCTCCACGCCAGCGAGGAAAAATCCCGCTTCCTGGCCGCCGCCAGCCACGACCTGCGCCAGCCCGTGCATGCGCTGGTGATGCTGGTCGAGGCGCTGCGCGCGCGCAACCAGTCCAGCGCTCTGCATCCGCTGGTGGAGCAGGTGGCGGCCGGCACGCAGACCATCGACCTGCTGTTCCGCTCGCTGCTCGACCTGTCCAAGCTCGAAGGGCGCAAGGTGCTGCCCACGATGGAACCGTGCGAGCTCCACTCGTTGATCCACGACGTCATGAGCCAGTTCGCCGCCGACGCGCGCGAAAGCGGTCTGACGCTGACGCCGCGCGTGCCCGACGAACTTTACGCGATGGCCGAACCTGTGCTGCTGCGGCGCGCGCTGTTCAACCTCGTGCAGAACGCGCTGCGCTATACCAGGCGCGGGGGCATCCTGGTCACCGCGCGCCAGCGCCGCAAGCATGTGCGCGTGGAAGTCTGGGACACCGGCGCGGGTATCACGCCGGAACACTTGCCCGAGATCTTTTCGCCTTATTACCAGGTGCATAACCCCCAGCGCGATCCGTCGCAGGGCTTGGGGTTGGGGCTGGCCATCTTCAAGGAATGCGTGCGATTGATGCGCGGCACCTATGGCGTGCGCTCGGTGCCGGGCAAGGGTTCGGTGTTCTGGTTCGCGCTGGCGCCGGTGCCGGCCGAGACCGTGGCCAACGTCCGGGCCATGCGCGCCAATGCGCAGGCCGAGGAAGCGCGGCAGGATCGGCTGCGCGGCACGGTACTGGTGGTGGACGATGACAGCCAGATCCGCAAGGCGTGGATCGCGCTGATGGAGGCATGGGGTATCCGCGTCGCCTGTGCCGCGCACGGGCAGGAGGCCGATGCACTGTTCGCCAAGGGCCTGAAGCCGGACATCATCTTCTGCGACTTGCGCCTGCCGGGCAACGAGAACGGCCTGGACCTGCTGGAACGCTGGCAGACCACGCAGCCGCAGGCGCGCAGCGCCTTGCTGACTGGCGACCTGAAATCGGCGGCGCTGCTGGCGGCCGAGGATGCCGGCTATTTCGTGCTGCCCAAGCCGGTGGACCCGGCCAATCTGCGCATGCTGCTGCGCCGCTGGCTGCAGGTTGGCTGAAGCGGTCGCCGTCTGTTCCGTCTATCTGTCTGTCTGTCTGTACGGTCCGTTCAACGACGCGTCGAAAGGCATCATCCAAGCAGAAACGCCGCCCTGGATCCCGGAGGCGGCGTTTCCTTATTGTGGCTGGCAGGGCAGGGCGCTTACTGGCGCAGGCGGAAGCGCTCCATGCGCGACATCACCTGCATGCGCGTACGCACGCCCAGGCGCTGCAGAATGGCAGACACGTGTTCCTTGACCGTGTTTTCGGTCAGCCCAAGCTTGCGTGCGATGACCTTGTTGGGCAGGCCTTCCAGCACCAGTGCCAGCACCGAGCCCTGGCGCGGCGTCAGGCCCAGTTCGGCCGGGGTGACGGGAATGCCGTGCGCCGGGCCGAACGACTGCGAGCGACCGGACAGCGCTTCGTCCGACGGAAAGCTCGTATCGCCGGCCAGCACCTTGCGCACGGCGGCCGTAAAGGCATTGGCATCGAGATGCTTGCCGACGAAGCCGCATGCGGACAGCGCACGCGCACGGCCCACGATCTCTGGCGTGGCTTCGGCGGACATGAAGATGAAACGTGCGCCCGGAATCACGGTCTTGAACGCCTGCATGGCATCAAAGCCCGTGCCGTCATTCAACCAGATATCGAGCAGCACGATATCGGGACGAAGTCCCTGGTTCAGCGAGTGGAGAGCCTCCTTGGCGCTCCCGGCAGCGTGGACAGCAACGTCGGGCATCACCTCCGCCAGGAAGGCAGTGGTGCCGGAAAGAGCCATAGGATGATCATCGACCACCAACAAAGTCGGTGCAGCGTTCGACATGCGTATTCCCGTCTAATTTCCCGTTTCGTCCTTGTTGTCACCGTTTTCCGAGAAAGCGGCGCGTGGACGTAGGACCCACTCTAACAGAGCGGGGTGCGCGTCACAATCGGTGGCACTTGGGTATTTCTTCTTGCAGGCGTGCCCAAAAGCGTTGTGGGAGGCGCGTTTCGCGGTAATTAAGTACCTATTGAGCACGGATTGCAAGCGTTTGCACCACAGCTTGGTAGAATCGCGGCGATGAAAAATATTGTCATATTGATTTCCGGGCGCGGCTCCAATATGGAAGCCATTGTCCGGGCCTGCGCGGCCGAGCGGTGGCCGGCGCGCGTGGCCGCAGTGCTGTCGAACCGGCCCGATGCCTCGGGCCTGCAGTTTGCCGCCGGTCACGGTATCGCCACGGGCGTGGTGGACCACAAGGAGTTTCCCGATCGTTCCAGTTTCGACGCGGCGATGCGCGACGCCATCGACGCGTACCAGCCCGACCTGGTGGTGCTGGCCGGCTTCATGCGCATCCTGACCGACGACTTCGTCGAGCATTACGCAGGCCGGATGCTGAATATCCATCCGTCGCTGCTGCCGAGCTTTCCGGGCATGCATACGCACCGGCAAGCGCTGGAGGCGGGCGTCAAGCTGCATGGCGCGACCGTGCATTTCGTCACGCCCGAACTCGATCACGGCCCGATTGTGGTACAGGCTGCGCTCGATGTTCTGCCTGGCGATACGCCAGACTCTCTGGCCGATCGTTTGCTCGATAGCGAACATGTCATTTACCCGCGCGCCGTGCGCTGGTTTGTCGAAGACCGCCTGCATGTGCAGGACGGCGTAGTTCAAGTTCAACCGGCCGAACCCCAATGGTTCATGGCCATCTCGCCCGCAGCGGCAGGAAAACAGCCATGAGTCGCCAACAAGAAAACACGACCTCCCGCGACAACCGCCAGCGTTCGCGCGGCAGCAAGGGCAAGGCCAGCCCGATCCGCAGGTCCCAGGGTGACCAGGCCAATCACGCGCCCCGTACGCCGGGCGCGCTGCAGGCGTTTCACCTGCAGCACATCGACCGCCTGATCGGCAAGGTGCTGCTGTTCGCGCGTCCGGCCGATGCCGTGGTGAGCCACTACTTCCGTGAAAATAACAAACTTGGCCATCGTGATCGCGGAATCATTGCCGAAGCAGTTTTCGCAGTGTTGCGCCGACGCGTCGAATTTGGTCAGTTTGCCGAAAGCGGGACCGGCGCGGCCACGCGCCGCCTGGGCCTGCTGGGCCTGGCCGCAACGCTGGGCCGCGACACGCTGACGCCGTTCCTGTATCCCGATGAAGCCGAGTGGCTGGACCGCCTGACCACGATCGAGCGATCGAGCCTGGCGCCGCGCGTGCGCGCCAACCTGCCCGAATGGCTGTACGACGACCTGGTGGCGCATCATGGCGAAGCGTTCACGGCCGCCCTGGGCGATGCCTGGCTGCGCCCGGCGCCGCTGGACCTGCGCGTCAACACGGCCAAGCTCTCCCGCGAGGAGGCGCTGGCCGAACTGCAGACCGCTGGTATCGCGGCCGAACCGGCGCCGATGGCCCCCGCCGGTATCCGCCTGAAGGGCAAGCCCGCGCTGAACCAGTTGCCGCTCTTCATCAACGGCGGCGTCGAAGTACAGGACGAAGGCAGCCAGCTGCTGTGCCATCTGCTGGCACCGAAGCGCGGCGAAATGGTCGTCGACTTTTGCGCGGGTGCGGGCGGCAAGACGCTGGCGCTGGGTGTGGCCATGCGTTCGACGGGCCGCCTCTATGCATTCGATGTATCGGAAAAGCGCCTGGCCAACCTGAAGCCCCGCCTGGCACGTAGCGGTTTGTCCAACGTTCATCCGGTGCTGATCGACTCCGAGCGCGATGTCAAGGTCAAGCGTCTGGCCGGCAAGATCGACCGCGTGCTGGTCGATGCGCCGTGCAGCGGCCTGGGCACCCTGCGCCGGAATCCGGACCTGAAGTGGCGTCAGACGCCGGAATCGGTGCTGGAACTGACCGCCAAGCAAGCGGCGATTCTGGAGGCGGCTGCCAAGCTGGTGAAGGGTGGCGGGCGTGTTGTGTACGCCACTTGCAGCGTGCTGGAGGCCGAAAACGAAGCCATCGTCCGCGATTTCCTGGCCAAAAACGAGAACTTCCGCCTTGTGCCGGCGGCGGAGGTGTTTGCCGAGCAGAAGATCACGGTGCCCGATTTGCCGGCCGAAGGCGGCATGTTGGCGCTGTATCCGCACATCCACCAGACCGACGGCTTCTTCGCGGCAGTGCTGGAACGTACGCGCTAAGGGAGTAAGGGGTTGAAGCGGGAGATGCGCAAAACCATGCAGAAGGCAGCACGATGAACCCTGATACGCTCGCGGCGCTGACCCGCTCGCATTCGGTCATGGGCAAGATGCTCGACGACCTGATCCACGATGCAGGCGGGCAAGGGTTCTTCTGGCAGATCGGCATTCTGGCCGCGTGCCTGCTGGTGGCGTGGCCGCTGGCGCGCAACGTGGTCAAGCGGCTCGAAGCGCGGCACGAGACATCGAGCTTCGCGCTGCGCCTGGCGGCCGTCAGCCTGGAGCGGGCGATGTTCCCGCTGTTCGCCTGGCTGCTGGTGCTGGTGGCGCGTTACGCGCTGGCGCCGTTCGCGTCGATCAGCGTGCTGCGGCTGGCGCTGGTGCCGTTGTTCGGCATCACGGGCCTGTATTTCACCTTCTATATCCTTCGCCGGGTGATGTCCGCCAACGGACAGCTCCACGGCATGCTGGTGCTGGTGGAGAAGGTGCTGACCACGCTGGTGTGGATCGGCATGGCGCTGTACGTGGTAGGTCTGCTGCCAGACGTGGTGCGGTGGATGGAGTCCGTGCGGTTTTCGGTGGGCGGCAAGCACCCGATCAGCATTGCCGACGCGCTGATGGGTGTGGTCTGGATCCTGCTGACCGTGCTGGTGGCGATGTGGTTCGGCTCCTGGCTCGAAGACCGCCTGATGCGGGCCCAGACGCTGGACGCCAATCTCAAGGTGGTGCTGACGCGGATCACCAAGGCGCTGCTGTTGCTGGTGTCGCTGCTGGTGAGCCTGTCGCTGGTGGGGATCGACCTGACCGTGCTGTCCGTGTTCGGCGGCGCGCTGGGCGTGGGCCTCGGCCTGGGCCTGCAGAAGATCGCCAGCAACTACATCTCCGGGTTCATCATCCTGCTGGACCGCTCGATCGCGCTCGGCGACCAGATCACCGTGGACAAGTACACCGGGATCGTGTCGCAGATCCGCACGCGCTACACGGTGCTGCGCAACGGCGACGGCGAAACGCTGCTGCCGAACGAGCAGCTGGTGGCCCAGTCGGTGCAGAACCATTCGTTCTCGGGGACCAATGTGCGGGTGGCGGTGCGGGTGCAGGCCGACTACAACACGGACCCCGAAACGGTGATCGGGCTGTTGCAGGAATGTGTGCGCGATATCCACGTGTGCTCGATGCACCGGCACCTGCCGCCTTCCTGGTGGCATTTGCCGATAGCGGCATCGAGTACGAAGCTGCCGTCTACATCGCCGATCCGCAGAACGGCAGGCTGGGCGTGCAATCGGCGATGAACCGCGCCATCTGGCGAACTTTCCAGCAACATGGCGTGTCCATACCGTTCCCGCAGCGAGAATTGCGGGTGCTGAACCCCACTCCGGGTGCCTTGCCCGTCACCGCAGCCAACGCCGAGTAAGTTCTTCGCGCATCACCTGCGGAACAAAGGCCGCTGGCAGGTATCGAAGTCGGGGAAAAAGCGGATGTCCCTCTCGCGCCGATCCGGTAGAATGCCGGGTTGTCGCGGGGTATACGGATGACCCGCAGCCCCACACCAGACAACCGCCAGATTGCAGCGGTTCGTGCCTCGGCCAGGCTCCCTCAGGGATACAGCCCGCGCCAGAAAGCTATCGCAATCGATAAATTTGCAGTCTTTTTTCTGCGCGACAGGTGCGCCGCACGGTGGTGCCGCGCTGCAAACACTCGTTTTACGACGGAGAACATAGTTTGTTCGACACAATTCTTGACTGGGCCGCCAACGGCCTCGCCAACTGGTCCTGGTGGGAGATCGTGATCTACACGCTCGTGGTGACGCACATCACGATTGCCGGTGTCACGATCTTCCTGCACCGCTGCATGGCGCACCGGTCGCTGGACCTGCATCCCATCGCCCAGCATTTCTTCCGCTTCTGGCTCTGGCTGACCACGGGCATGGTGACGAAGGAATGGACCGCCATTCACCGCAAGCACCACGCCAAGTGCGAAACCGAGGACGATCCGCACAGCCCGCAGACCCGCGGCATCCGCAAGGTGCTGCTGGAAGGCGCCGAGCTGTATCGCGCCGAGGCCAAGAACAAGGAAACCATCGCCAAGTTCGGTCACGGCACGCCCGATGACTGGGTCGAGCGCAATGTATATTCGCGCTTCGGCTGGCAGGGTGTGGGCCTGATGCTGATCATCGACCTGGCGCTGTTCGGCGTGGTCGGCATGAGCGTGTGGGCCGTGCAGATGCTGTGGATTCCGATCCACGCCGCCGGCATCATCAACGGCCTTGGCCACTGGTGGGGTTATCGCAACTACGATTGCGAGGACGCATCGACCAACGTGTCGCCGTGGGGCTTCATCATTGGTGGCGAAGAGCTGCACAACAACCACCACACGTATCCGACGTCGGCCAAGTTCTCGATCAAGTGGTACGAGATCGACGTAGGCTGGTGGTACATCCGCGCGATGCAGTCGGTCGGCCTGGCCAAGGTCAAGAAGACCCCGCCCAAGGCTCGCCTGGTGGAAGCGCGTCCGGTGGACCACAACACGCTGGAAGCGATCATCGCCAACCGCTACGACGTGATGGCGCGCTACGCCAAGGCGCTCAAGAACGCGTACAAGGCCGAGCTGCGCAAGCACAAGGAAGGCAATTCGCCCGAGTACAAGAGCTACAAGCCGGCCCGCAAGTGGATCCACCGCGAGGAAGTGAAGCTGGGGGCGCCGCAGCGCCAGCAGCTGGCCAGCATCACCGAGAAGAACAAGATGCTGCACACCTACGTGGAAATGCGCCGCGAGCTGGCCGTGATCTGGGGCCGCTCGAACATGACGCGCGAACAACTGCTGGCCCAGCTGCAGGCCTGGTGCCATCGCGCCGAAGCCAGCGGCATTCAGGCGCTGCAGGAGTTTTCGCTGCGCCTGCGCCGGTACGCCTGATACAATCGCCGACGCGCCCGTCATGGCTAAAAGCCCCGCCCCAGGCGGGGCTTTTCTTTTGGCTACACTCCCCCATGTTCGCGGCATAGATCGCGCGCTCAAGCGCGGCGGCCACCGGGTGCCCCGAGGAGTACTGCACAGATGACCCCACAATCGATCAAGACCGTCGAGTTCGAAAAGCCCAACCTCGCGGATGCCGACAACGCCGCCGGCGGTAGCTGCGTGGCCCATGCCTGGGCCAAGGTGCCCCCGGCACTGACGCCGGATGAGCGCGGCGCCCTCAAGGACCGTATCCGCAAGCTGCTCAAGGCGCGCAACGCGGTGCTGGTGGCGCATTACTACGTCGATGCCGACCTGCAGGACCTGGCCGAGGAAACTGGCGGCTGTGTGTCCGATTCGCTGGAAATGGCGCGTTTCGGGCGCGATCACGCGGCGCAGACGCTGGTCGTGGCCGGCGTGCGCTTCATGGGCGAGACGGCCAAGATCCTGAGCCCCGAAAAGACCATCCTGATGCCGGACCTCGACGCGACGTGTTCGCTCGACCTGGGCTGCCCGGCCGACGAATTCACCGCGTTCTGCGACGCGCATCCGGACCGGACCGTGGTGGTCTACGCGAACACGAGCGCCGCCGTGAAGGCGCGCGCCGACTGGATGGTGACGTCCAGCATCGGCCTGAAGATCGTCGAGCATCTGCACGCGCGCGGCGAGAAGATCCTGTGGGCCCCGGACAAGCACCTGGGCAGCTATATCCAGAAGCAGACCGGCGCCGACATGCTGCTGTGGCAGGGCTCCTGCCTGGTGCATGACGAGTTCAAGGGCATCGAACTGGACCTGCTGCGCCGCGAACACCCGAAGGCGAAGGTCCTGGTGCATCCGGAGTCGCCCGCGAACGTGGTGGAGCAGGCCGATGTGGTGGGCTCCACCAGCCAGCTGATTGCCGCTGCCCAGCAGCTCGATGCGAACGAATTCATCGTGGCCACCGACAACGGCATCCTGCACAAGATGCGCATGGCCGCGCCGGGCAAGCTGTTCATCGAGGCGCCCACGGCAGGCAATAGCGCCACCTGCAAGAGCTGCGCGCACTGCCCGTGGATGGCCATGAATGCACTGACCAATCTGGCCGAAGTGCTAGAGACCGGTTGCAATGAAATCCACGTCGATGCCGATATCGGCCGGCGTGCCGTTACCTGCATCGATCGCATGCTCGATTTCGCCGCGCAGCAGAAGACCAATGTGCGTCCTGCCGCAGACCTGGCCAAGGCGGCCGCGCTGTTCCAGGGGGTGGGCCCCGCATGAGCGTGAATCCGGTATTCGACAGCTACGGTCCGGCGCTCAAGGCGGCGCTGGAAGCCAATGTTCGCGCCGCCATTGCCGAGGATGTGGGCACCGGCGACCTGACCGGCCTGCTGGTGCCGGCCGACAAGCCGGTGCAGGCGCGCGTGATCGTGCGCGAAGCCGCGGTGCTGTGCGGGCGCCCGTGGTTCGAGGCGTGCATGAAGGCCGTGGACGAGCGCCTGCAGGTGACGTGGCACAAGGAAGAGGGCGCGCGCATGGCGCCCGACGACGTGGTCTGCGAGATCACGGGCCCGGCCCGGGCGCTGCTGACCGCCGAGCGTCCGTCGCTGAACTTCCTGCAGCTGCTGTCGGGCGTGGCCACGGCCACGCGCCGCTACGCCGATCTGATCGCCGATACGCGCGCCCGCGTGCTCGATACGCGCAAGACGCTGCCTGGCCTGCGGCTGGCGCAGAAGTATGCGGTAAAGGTGGGTGGCGGAGAGAATCAGCGTCTGGCGTTGTACGACGGCATCCTGATCAAGGAAAACCACATTGCCGCGGCCGGCAGCATCACGGCGGCGATGGAGGCCGCGCTGGCGCTGCGTACCGAGGCGTCGATCCAGGTCGAGGTGGAATCGATTGCCGAACTTGAAGAAGCCCTGGCAGCGGGCGCGAAGTCGGTGCTGATCGACAACTTCACGCTGGAGATGATGCGCGAGGCCGTGGCGCTGAACCATGACCGTGCGCTGCTGGAAGTCTCCGGCGGCGTGAACTACGAGACGATCCGCCGGTTCGCCGAGACCGGTGTCGACCGCATCTCGGTGGGCGCGCTCACCAAGGATGTGCGCGCGACCGACTACTCGCTGCGCATCATCGGCTAAGGGCCGACCAAGGGCCGAGCATCGGCCCTTTGATCAGCCCCGGTGCTGACGGTGGCGGGCCGCCCGGCCTGTTTCCGGCTGCAGCACCGTGGGCAGCGCCTTCGGCAGCGTTTCCGGATAGTCGCGGCTGTAGTGCAGCCCGCGGCTCTCGTGGCGCGAGTACGCGCCATCGACGATCAGCGATGCTACTTCCACCAGGTTACGCAGCTCCAGCAGGTCGCGCGTGACGCGGAAGTTCGCGTAGTACTCGGCGATCTCCTCGCGCAGCAGGCCGATGCGGTGCTGGGCGCGCTCCAGGCGCTTGTCGGTGCGCACGATGCCCACGTAATTCCACATCATCCGGCGCAGCTCATCCCAGTTGTGCGACACCACCACTTCTTCGTCCGCGTCCGAGACCCGGCTTTCGTCCCAGGCGGGCAGCGCGATATCGGGGGCGCCGGACTTGCCCTGTGACGCGATGTCCGAGGCTGCGGCCTGGCCGATCACCATGCATTCGAGCAGCGAATTGGATGCCAGGCGATTGGCGCCATGCAGGCCCGTGCAGCCGGTCTCGCCGACCGCGTACAGGTTGCCGATATCGGTGCGGCCCGCGGTGTCCGTGACCACGCCGCCGCAGGTGTAGTGCGCGGCCGGCACCACCGGAATCGGCTCGCGCGCGATGTCGATGCCCAGTTCGAGGCAGCGTGCGTGGATGGTGGGAAAGTGCTCCTTCAGGAACGACTCGGGCTGGTGCGTGATGTCGAGATAGACGCAGTCGATGCCGCGTTTTTTCATTTCGAAGTCGATGGCGCGAGCCACCACGTCGCGCGGCGCCAGTTCGGCACGGTCGTCGTGCTCGGGCATGAAACGGGTCCCGTCGGGCAGCTTCAGCAGGCCGCCTTCGCCGCGCACCGCCTCGGAGATCAGGAACGACTTGGCGTAGGGGTGATAGAGGCAGGTCGGGTGGAACTGGATGAATTCCATGTTCGCCACCCGGCAGCCCGCGCGCCAGGCCATGGCGATGCCGTCGCCGGTGGCCGTGTCGGGATTGGTCGTATAGAGATAGACCTTGCCCGCGCCGCCGGCCGCCAGCACCGTGTGCGTGGCCGTGATGGTGCGTACCTCGTCCGTGTTCACATCCAGCACGTAGAGGCCGTAGCAGCGGTTGCCGGGCAGTCCCAGCTTGGCCGACGTGATCAGGTCGATCGCGAACTGGTCTTCCAGGATCGTGATGTTCGGATGCTTGCGCGCCTGCTCGGCCAGCGTGGTGACCACGGCGTGGCCCGTGGCATCGGCCGCGTGGATGATCCGGCGGCGGCTGTGGCCGCCCTCGCGCGTCAGGTGGAAGCCAAGTTCGGCCTGGTCGTCGCGCGTGAATGGCACGCCGCGATCGATCAGCCACTGGATTGCCTCGCGCCCATGCTCCACGATAAAGCGCGTGGCTTCCTCGTCGCAGAGTCCGGCACCGGCGACGAGCGTGTCCTGCGTATGCTCGTCGTGGCTGTCACCGGAATCGAGCACTGCCGCAATGCCGCCCTGCGCCCAGTCGCTGGCCCCCGTTGTCATGGCGCGCTTGCTGAGGATGACAACCCGGTGAGTGTCGGCCAGCTGCAGCGCGACGGTAAGGCCGGCCAGACCGCTGCCGACAATCGCGACATCGAAGTTCATGGTGCAGGGGGATCGCTTCGGGGGCGAAAGCGTGATGGGGAAAGCTGGCAAGTCTACACCGGCTTGCCACGAAACTGACATCTTTCCCTTGTCTGACAAGGGTTGGCGGGGTGTGGAAAGGCGGGAGCCACAACGCCGGCGGCGCCCAAGCCCGGTGCAGGCGGATGCCCCAAAGCAAAAAGCCCCGCGAGGGCGGGGCTTTCGGCTGAAGACCAGGGATCAATTACTTGATCTTGGTTTCCTTGTAAGGCACGTGCTTGCGGGCGATGGGATCGAACTTCGAGATCTCCATCTTTTCCGGCATGGTGCGCTTGTTCTTGGTGGTCGTATAGAAATGACCGGTACCCGCGGTCGATTCCAGCTTGATCTTGTCGCGTCCGCCTTTGCTGGCCATGATTTACTCCTTATTAGACTTCGCCGCGTGCGCGCAGGTCTGCGAGCACGGCGTCGATGCCTTTCTTGTCGATCAGGCGCAGACCGGCGTTCGAGACGCGCAGGCTCACCCAGCGGTTTTCCGATTCAACGAAGAAGCGGCGGTTCTGCAGGTTGGGCAGAAAACGGCGCTTGGTCTTGTTGTTTGCGTGGGAAACGTTGTTGCCGACCATCGGCGCTTTCCCGGTCACTTGACAGACGCGTGCCATGAAGCACTCCTAAATCTTATTCGTGGACAATGTTCGCAACAGATCAACAAAAGGCGCACGGGCCCGGACTGCAGCGGATTGGTACTTCAGCGAAACGAACATTATAGACCGGAATCGAGCGGCGAATCAATGCCTTCCGGCAGATTCGGAAGGGGGCTGTTGCGCCGTGCCGCCTGCGTCACGTGGGATGACGCCCGGAAGCCGGTCCTGCTCTGGACGCACCACGGACGAACAGTGGTGCGGGCCACACTGTAATGGGGCGGGGGCGGCCTGTCCAGCCCGGCGACGGCGGAACAACTTCGTCGATTTCCGACACAGGGGCGCGGCCGTACCCGGCGGCGGACGGTCCAGTCGCATACAATGGCGGCTGTTGACCGGTTGACTCCCATGACTTTGCAAACTTCTTCGGCGCAAGCCGCCGCTGGTGGCGCGTCCGCGCGCAAGACCGTCCAGGCCGATTCCTTCCTGACGCTTCATTACAGTATCGCCCTCGAGAACGGCACCGAAGTGGTGAGCACGTTCGAGGAAAAGCCCGCCACGCTGCTGCTGGGCCAGGGCCAGCTTGCCCCGACGCTGGAGCAGGCGCTGCTGGGCATGCCCGAGGGCGACCGCATGACGTACCGGCTGGATGCCGAGCACGCGTTCGGCCCGCGCAATCCTGAACTGCTGCAGTGGGTCTCGCTGGCCACGCTGCGCGAGAACAGCTCGTTCGAAGAGGAATACACCCCCGGCGATCTCGTCGAATTCAACGCGCCCGGCGGCGGCAAGTACGCCGGCGTGCTGAAGGAATACGGCGACACCGCGGCGCTCTTCGATTTCAACCACCCGCTGGCCGGACAGACGATCCTGTTTGACGTCCAGCTGATCGGAATTCTCTGATGTCCGCCGTGGCGATGGAACGCAGCATGACCGAACTCACTACCTCTGCAGACGCCGAAATCCTGATGGCGCAGCCGCGCGGCTTCTGCGCCGGCGTGGACCGCGCCATCGAAATCGTCGAACGCGCGCTGTCGCGGTTCGGCGCACCGATCTACGTGCGCCACGAGATCGTGCACAACGCCTACGTGGTGGCCGACCTGCGCAAGAAGGGTGCGATCTTCATCGACGAACTGGACGAAGTGCCAGCCGGTTCGACCGTTATCTTCAGTGCGCACGGCGTGTCGAAGGAAGTGCGTGCCGATGCCACGCGCCGTGGCCTCACGGTGTTCGATGCCACCTGCCCGCTGGTGACCAAGGTCCACGTCGAAGTGGGCAAGATGCGCGCCGAAGGCTGCGAAATCATCATGATCGGCCACAAGGGGCACCCCGAGGTGGAAGGCACGATGGGCCAGTCCGAGCAGGGCATGCTGCTGGTGGAATCGGTGGAAGATGTGAACCGCCTTGAGGTTGCCAACCCGGCCCAGCTGGCCTACGTCACGCAGACCACGCTGTCGGTGGACGAGACGGCCGAAATCGTGGCCGCGCTCAAGTCGCGCTTCCCGCAGATCCGCGAGCCCAAGAAGCAGGACATCTGCTATGCCACGCAGAACCGCCAGGACGCCGTGAAGTTCATGGTGCCCCAGGTGGAAGTGGTGATCGTGGTGGGCAGCCCGAACAGCTCGAACTCGAACCGCCTGCGGGAACTGGCCGACCGCCTTGGCGTGCCGGCCTACATGGTGGACGACCCCGAGCAGCTCAAGCCCGAGTGGGTGGCTGGCAAGCGCCGGATCGGCCTGACCGCCGGCGCGTCGGCACCCGAGGCGCTGGCCCAGGCCATCGTCGAGCGCCTGCGCACGTTTGGCGTCAAGAGCGTGCGGGCCCTGGAAGGCGTGGAAGAGAACATGTCGTTCCCGTTGCCGCGCGGCCTGGCGAGCGTGTCGGTCCAGTCCTGACGACCCCGCCTGCTTTCTGACGTTTCCGAAACGCCGCTGGCCCGCCGCCAGCGGCGTTTTGCGTTTCCAGCGCACCTCGTCCCGACCGCGCCCCATCTCTGGCGCTTCTCCGTATCCCATCACCACCGGTTGCACCGCACCGGTGCGTCGAGCCGTATCTTCCGGAATACATTGCAATACGCCTTGCACGGCGCAATGCCTTATTTGGCGTGATTATCCGGGGGTACCTGTACGAACACGCAGACAATATCAGGGTAATCCCGGGGAATGGGGTTTTCCCTATTATGGTGCGGCGCTACATTCTGCACATTAGAGCAGGCGTCCGGTAAATCGAATGAAATGCCTAATTAATAGCACGGCATTATGGGTGGCGCCGGGACGGCTTAATTGGTGCCCTGTGCGGCGCCTCAGGCGCTGCAGGCATGATTCTTGAAAGGGAAGGAGACGGGTCTGCCAAGTGGGCGGAGATTGCCCCATTCTGTGCATTGGGGAAATTCCCTAGCTCATTTGGCGGGTAAATGGTTCAGGTTGTTGCGTCGCGTATTGCATCCGCAAAGAAAGGGGATACAATGCGCGCGTTTCAAATTGAAACTAAACAAAGGCGGTCCAGGGAATACGTCCGGGAGGCGTAGTTATTTCCCTGTTTTTGTGAATCCTAGGAGATCACTCATGCAATTCACGTTTGCCAAGATTCTGCCGATCGCGGCCGCTGTGGCGCTGGTCGCTGCATGTGGCAAGAAGGAAGAAAAGCCGGCTGATGCGGCAGCATCTGCACCGGCGGCCGCCGCGGCGCCTGCCGCCGCCGGTGGCGGTGAAACCGTCGTCAAGATCGGCCACGCCGCGCCGCTGACGGGCGGCATCGCCCACCTTGGCAAGGACAACGAAAACGGCGCACGCCTGGCCGTCGAGGAAGTGAACAAGACCGGTCTGGAGATCGGCGGCAAGAAGATCAAGCTGGAACTGGTGGGCGAAGACGACGCCGCCGATCCGAAGACCGGCACCGCCGTGGCCCAGAAGCTGGTGGATGCCAAGGTCGTGGCCGTGGTGGGTCACCTGAATTCGGGCGTGTCGATCCCGGCCTCGAAGATCTACAGCGACGCCGGCATCACGCAGATCTCGCCGTCGTCGACGAACCCCGACTACACCAAGCAAGGCTTCAAGACCACGTACCGCGTGGTGGCCACCGACGCCCAGCAGGGCCCGGCACTGGCCAACTACGCCGCCAAGAGCCTGCACGCGAAGAGCGTGGCGATCGTCGACGACGCCACCGCCTACGGCAAGGGCCTGGCCGACGAGTTCGAGAAGACCGCCAAGGCCGCCGGCGTGAACGTGGTGGCACGTGAAGCCACGAACGACAAGGCCACCGACTTCAAGGCCATTCTGACCAAGATCAAGGGCAAGAAGCCGGACGTGATCATGTACGGCGGCATGGACGCCACCGGCGGCCCGTTCGCCAAGCAGGCCAAGGAACTGGGCATCACGTCCAAGATCGTTGGCGGCGACGGCGTGTGTACCGACAAGGTGGCCGAACTGGCTGGCGACGCAGTGACCAACATCATCTGCTCGGAAGCCGGCCTGGCGCTGTCGAAGATGGAAACGGGCGCCGATTTCGAGAAGCGTTACCAGGCCCGCTTTAACTCGCCGGTGCAGATCTACGCACCGTTCACCTATGACGCCGTGATGGTGATCGTGGATGCGATGAAGCGCGCCAACTCGACCGAACCGGCTGCCATCCTGGCCGAAATGCCCAAGACGAACTACAAGGGCGTGATCGGCAACATCGCCTTCGACGAGAAGGGCGACATGAAGGAAGGCACCATCACGCTGTACGAGTACAAGGACAAGAAGAAGTCCGTCCTCGACGTCGTGAAGATGTAATCCGGGGCTTACCGTCCCAGACGAACGGCACCGTGAGTACCTTGCGGTGCCGTTCTTTTTAGTCTCGCCAACGTGTTATGAGCATCCTTACCATGGGTGGAACAGGGCGGGCAGCACACCAGCAAAACTGATTACCAACCTACCCGACCTATCCAACATTACCGTCCCTTCCGCGGCATCCACACCATGCCGGCCGGAGCGGGGCTGAAGCAGGAGTTTTCATGGATATCTTTATCCAGCAGATCGTGAACGGTCTGGTGCTCGGCAGCATCTATGCGCTGATCGCACTGGGCTACACCATGGTCTACGGCATTCTGGGCATCATCAACTTCGCGCATGGCGACGTCCTGATGATTGGCGCGCTGACCGCTTTGTCGGCAATCATGGGGCTGCAGAAATTCGCCCCCGGCCTGCCCGAATGGCTGACGCTGGTGATCGCCACGCTGATCGCCATGCCCGTCTGTGCAGTGCTTGCCTATACCATTGAACGCGTGGCCTACCGGCCGTTGCGCAACGCGCCGCGCCTGGCCCCGCTGATTACCGCGATCGGTGTCTCGATCATCCTCCAGACCATGGGGATGCTGATCTGGTCGCGCAACCCGCTGACGTTCCCGCAACTGCTGCCTTCGGACCCGATCGACATCGGTTCCACCGGCGCCACCATCACCGGCAAGGAAATGGTCATCATCGGCCTGGCCGTGATGGTCATGGCAGGCCTGCTGGCCCTGGTCAACCGCACCAAGCTCGGCCGCGCCATGCGCGCCACCGCCGAGAACCAGAAGGTGGCGGGCCTGATGGGCGTGAACCCCAACTTCGTGATCTCGGCCACATTCATGATTGGCGCCACGCTGGCGGCGCTGGCAGGCGTGATGATGGCCACCAACTACGGCAATGCCCACTTCTACATGGGCTTCATCCCCGGCCTGAAGGCGTTCACCGCCGCCGTGCTGGGCGGCATCGGCAACCTGGCCGGCGCCATGGTGGGCGGCATGCTGCTGGGGCTGATCGAGGCACTGGGCGCCGGCTATATCGGCGACCTGACCAATGGTGTGTTCGGCTCGAACTACCAGGACGTGTTTGCCTTCATCGTGCTGATTACCGTACTTGTGTTCCGTCCGTCCGGCATCATGGGCGAACGCGTGGCCGACCGGGCCTGAGGGGAGAGAATCCATGAATACTCCGATTCCATCCACGGCCGTGGCGGCACCGTCGCGTGTCCCGGCCAAGACCCTGGCGGCCCTGCTGGCCTTCCTGGTGGTGGCGCTGTGCGCGCCGTTCTTCGTCCAGACCTTCGGCGGCAACTACTGGGTGCGCGTGCTCGACTTCGCGCTGCTCTACATCATGCTGGCGCTGGGCCTGAACATCGTGGTGGGCTTTGCCGGCCTGCTTGACCTGGGCTACATCGCGTTCTACGCGGTGGGGGCCTACAGCATGGCGCTGCTCGGTTCGCCGCACCTGGCCAACCAGTTCGAGTGGATCCACCAGCTGTTCCCGAACGGCCTGCACCTGACGATGTGGCTCGTATTGCCATGCGCGGTGCTGATCGCGGCCACCTTCGGGGTGCTGCTGGGGGCGCCGACGCTCAAGCTGCGCGGCGACTACCTGGCCATCGTGACGCTGGGCTTCGGCGAGATCATCCGGATCTTCATGAACAACCTGGACCGTCCGGTGAACATCACCAACGGCCCCAAGGGCATCACGGCGGTGGACCCGGTGCATATCTTCGGCTTCGACTTCTCGAAATCGCACGAGATCTTCGGGATGAAGTTCACGCCGGTCTTCATGTACTACTACCTGCTGGTGTTTCTGGTCATCGTGATCGTGTTCATCTGCCTGCGCCTGCAGAACTCGCGCATCGGCCGGGCCTGGGTGGCCATCCGCGAAGACGAGATCGCAGCCAAGGCCATGGGCATCAACACCCGCAACATGAAGCTGCTGGCCTTTGCCATGGGAGCGTCGTTCGGCGGCGCCTCGGGTGCGGTGTTCGGCGCATTCCAGGGCTTTGTCTCGCCGGAATCGTTCACGCTGTGGGAATCGATCTACATCCTGGCCATCGTGGTGCTGGGCGGCATGGGCCATATCCCGGGCGTGATCCTGGGCGGCGTCCTGCTGGTGGGTTTCCAGGAACTGCTGCGCGTGGTGGCGGAGCCGATCCAGACCGGCCTGTTCGGCCACGTGATCGTTGATGCCGAAGTGCTGCGTCAGCTGCTGTTTGGCCTGGCGCTGGTGGCGGTGATGCTGTACCGCCCGGCAGGCATCTGGCCATCGCCGCGCAAGGAAGACCGCCCGGTGGTGCGCCGCGCGGGCAACGTGGGCCGTTTCTGAGCAGGAGGACAACATGAGCAATTCCGAATTCCTCCTGTCCGTACAGGGGGTCAACAAGCGTTTCGGCGGCCTGCAGGCGCTGTCCGATGTGGGCCTGCAGATCAAGCCCGGTGAGATTTACGGCCTGATCGGCCCGAACGGTGCGGGCAAGACCACGTTCTTCAACGTGATCACGGGCCTGTACACGCCCGATTCGGGCGAGTTCGTGCTGGGCGGCAAGCCGTACCAGCCGACCGCCGTGCACGAGGTGGCCAAGACCGGCATCGCGCGGACGTTCCAGAACATCCGCCTGTTCGGCGACATGACCGCGCTGGAAAACGTGATGGTGGGCCGCCACGTGCGGACCAAGGCGGGCCTGTTCGGCGCCGTGTTCCGTCCGCCTGCGGTGCGCCGCGAGGAAGAGGGCATCGAGGACATGGCGCACGACCTGCTGGACTACGTCGGCATTGGCAAGTACGCCAATTTCACCTCGAAGAACCTTTCGTACGGCCACCAGCGCCGTCTGGAGATCGCCCGCGCGCTGGCCACCGAGCCCAAGCTGCTGGCCCTGGACGAGCCCGCGGCCGGCATGAACGCCACCGAGAAGGTGGAACTGCGCGGCCTGCTGGAAAAGATCAAGAACGATGGCAAGACCATCCTGCTGATCGAGCACGACGTGAAACTGGTGATGGGCCTGTGCAACCGCCTGACCGTGCTGGACTACGGCAAGGTCATCGCGCAGGGCCTGCCGCATGAAGTCCAGAGCAATCCTGCCGTGATCGAGGCCTACCTCGGCGCGTCGGCGCACTAAGGCGGGAGAGAAGCAATGCCACAAACGATTCTGAAGATTGCGGGCCTGAAGGTGGCCTATGGCGGCATCCAGGCCGTCAAGGGTGTCGATCTGGAGATCCAGGACGGCGAACTCGTGACGCTGATCGGTGCCAACGGCGCCGGCAAGACCACGACCATGAAGGCCATCACCGGGCTGCAGGGCTGGGCCGGCGGCGACGTGCAGTACATGGGCAAGTCCATCAAGGGCGTGCCCAGCTACACGCTGCTCAAGCAGGGCCTGGCGATGGTGCCGGAAGGCCGCGGCGTGTTCGCGCGCATGACGATCACCGAGAACCTGCAGATGGGTGCGTACACGCGCAACGACGAGGCCGGCATCAAGGCCGACATCGACCGCATGTTCGAGACGTTCCCGCGCCTGAAGGAGCGTGCCAACCAGCTGGCCGGCACGATGTCCGGCGGCGAGCAGCAGATGCTGGCCATGGCGCGTGCGCTGATGAGCCAGCCCAAGCTGCTGCTGCTGGACGAACCGTCGATGGGTCTGTCGCCGATCATGGTCGAGAAGATCTTCGAGGTGGTGCGTACCGTGTCGGGGCAGGGCGTGACCGTGCTGCTGGTCGAGCAGAACGCGCGCCTGGCGCTGCAGGCCGCCCACCGCGGCTACGTGATGGAGTCGGGCCTGATCACGATGAGCGGCGACGCCAAGCAGATGCTGGACGATCCGAAGGTGCGGGCCGCGTATCTGGGCGAGTGAGGTTGTCTCCCCTCTCCCACGACGTGGGAGAGGGGAGCAAACACCTGCTGCTTCAAACGAAAAAGCCTCGCGTTCTGCGAGGCTTTTTTGCTTACGCCAGCTTCTTCAGCAACGCGCGCAGCATGCCGATCATCTGGTCGATCTCGTCGCGCGTCACGTTCAGGGCCGGCATGAAGCGCAGCAGGTTCGGCCGCGGCGCGTTCAGCAGCAGGCCGGTCGGGTTCATCTCGCGCGCTTCCTCCACGATCTGCGGGCCGATGTCCTTGCCCAGCACCAGCGCGCGCAGCAGGCCTTCGCCACGTTCGCCGCCCAGGCCGAACTCCGCCGACAGCGCCAGCAGCTGCTCGCGCAGGTATTCGCCCTTGGCCTTCACGTCGTCCAGGAAGCCCGGCGCGGTCAGCTGCGAGATCACCGAGCTGCCCACGGCCGTCATCAGCGGGTTGCCGTTGTACGTGCCGCCCTGGTCGCCGGCCTCGAAGCTGGCCACGTCGGCCTTGCACAGCAGCGCCGACAGCGGTACGCCGCCGCCAATGCCCTTGCCCAGCGTCATGATGTCCGGCTCCACGCCCGACAGTTCGTACGCGAACAGCGTGCCGCAGCGGCCGCAGCCGGTCTGCACTTCATCGACGATCAGCAGCAGCTTGTGCTTGTCGGCCAGCGCGCGCAGGCCCTGCATGAACTCGCGGCTGGCGGGGATCACGCCGCCTTCGCCCTGCACCGGTTCCAGCATGATGCCGACGGTCTTGTCGTTGATCAGCTTTTCCACCGAAGCGAGGTCGTTCAGGTTGGCCTTCGGGAAGCCCGGCACCTGCGGCGCGAAGATGGTGTCCCAGCCGGCCTTGCCCGATGCGCTCATGGTCGCCAGCGTGCGGCCATGGAAGCTGTGGTCCATCGTGATGATCTCGAACGCGCCGTCCTTGTGCTTGCGGCCCCATTTGCGCGCCAGCTTGATCGCGCCTTCGTTGGCTTCGGCGCCGCTGTTGGCGAAGAACACCTTGTCGAAGCAGCTGTTGTCGGTCAGCTGCTGCGCGAGCTTCAGCATCGGCTCGTTGTAGAAGGCCGGGCTCGGGTTCAGCAGCTTGCGGGCCTGCGTCTCCAGCGCCTGGATCATGCCCTCGTTGGAATGGCCCAGCGCGTTGACTGCCCAGCCCTGCACGAAATCCAGATAGCGCTTGCCGTTATGGTCCGTCAGCCACGAACCCTTGCCTTCGGTGAAGACCAGTTCGGGGCGGTTGGTGATGTACATCAGCGATTGGACGGGAAACTCAGCAAATGCCATGGCGGACTCCTGGGATCGGCACGAAAAGAGGGACGGAGAAAAGCAAAAAGCCACGGGGGCTGCCCGTGGCTTGTTGACCTGAACAAACGCTGTCTGCGGTCAGCCGCGCGGCACCCCGGAGGGGAGCAACGTACGTGCGCGGCGTCGGATCATGGCGGTGTTCATGGCGGCCAATATAAGACGCATGCGCCCGGGTGTCAAAGCGAAATTTGGCAGACCCGGGTGGCATTGTTGTGTCGGCGCCAACGGCGGCGGGGCCGGTCAGGCGCCGCCGGCCGCGTGCAGATCGGCCTCGGACGTGAACGAATCGGCGAAGAACGCGTCCTCGTGCAGGCGGCACTGGGCCGAGAAATCGGTGCGGGCGGCGTTGACCATGACCGGCGCGCCGCAGGCGTATACCTCGTGGCCCGACAGGTCCGGATGGTCGGCCATCACGGCCTGGTGGACAAAGCCGGTACGGCCCGTCCAGTTGTCGCCGGCCTGCGCGTCGGACACCACCGGCACGTACTTGAAGTTCGGCAGGTCGCGCGCCCACTGCTCGCACAGCGCGTGCATGTACAGGTCGGCCGGACGGCGGCCGCCCCAGTACAGCGTCATCGGGCGGGTGATGCCGGTATAGGCGGCGTGCTCGACGATGGCCTTGATCGGCGCGAAACCGGTGCCCGATGCCAGCAGGATGATCGGCTTGTCCGAATCCTCGCGCAGGAAGAAGCTGCCCAGCGGGCCCTCGAAGCGCAGGATGTCGCGTTCCTTCATGGCCGGCATGCCTTCCTTGGCGCCGAACACGTAGTCGGTGAACGCGCCGCCGGGCATGTGGCGGATATGCAGTTCGATCGGGCCTTCCTCGTGCGGCGGCGTGGCAATCGAATAGCTGCGGCGCTTGCCGTCGCGCAGCAGGAATTCCACGTACTGGCCGGCCAGGAACTGCATGCGCTCGGTGGCGGGCAGTTGCAGCCGGACCGAGATCACGTCGTCGGCCAGGCGCTCCATGGTGGCCACGCGGCACGGGATCTTCTTGATGGGGATGTCGCCGGCGCCATGCACCTCGCGGCATTCGATCGTGATGTCCGACGTGGCATTGGCGCAGCAGAACAGCGCGCGGCCCTCGGTCTTTTCCTGGGCAGTCAGCGCCGATGCGGCATGGTCGCCCTGGTGGATCGTACCCTCGACCACGCGGCCCTTGCACGACCCGCAGGCGCCGTTCTTGCAGCCGTAGGGCAGGCCGATGCTATGGCGCAGCGCGGCGCCCAGGATGGTTTCGTCGGCGGCCACTTCGAACTTGTGGCCACTCGGCATGACGGTAACTTGATAAGCCATAATCGGGTCTATGAACCAAATTCTGTCGCCGCAAGCGGCGTTGTCTTCCCCACGGGGCGTCCGGCGTCGGCGGCTGGGCCGTCCGCGCCTGCTGATCGTTGGCTGCGGCGATGTGGGCACCCGCATCCTGCGCGTGCTGGCCACGCGCATGCGCGTGTTCGCCGTGACATCGCAACCATCGCGCCAGGCGGCACTGCGCGAAGCCGGCGCGATACCGCTGGTGGCCAACCTGGATCAGCCGGCCACGCTGGCACGGCTGTCGCGGCTGGCCAGCCGGGTCATCGACCTGGCGCCGCCGCCCGGTCAGGGCGATGGCGATCCACGCACGCAAGCGTTGCTGGGTGCGCTACGGCGCACCAGCTGGCGTCGCACGCGCGCCCTGCGGCCCGGTGTCAGCGAGGCCGCCATTCTACCCGAGCGGGGCTGGCACCGCGCGTTTGAGGCATCGGCGCGCCACCGTGCCCCGGGGGCCTTCATCTACGCCAGCACCACCGGCGTCTACGGCGACCGCGGCGGCGCGCGCGTGCAGGAATTTCATGCGGTGCGTCCGCAGACTGCACGGGCCCGGCGGCGCGTGGCGGCGGAAGCGGCGGTGCGCGCCTTTGGCCGCGATGCCGGCTGGCGGACCGGCATCGTACGCATTCCGGGCATCTATGCCGAAGACCGGCTACCCGTGGCGCGCCTGAACAGGGGCACGCCCGCGCTGGCGCCGCAGGACGACGTCTACACGAGCCATATCCATGCCGACGACCTGGCGCGGGCGATGATCGCCGCGCTGTGGCGCGGCCGCCCGCAGCGCGTGGTGCACGCCAGCGACGACACCGAACTGCGCATGGCGGACTATTTCGACCTCGTGGCAGACCGCAAGGGCCTGCCGCGCCCGCCGCGCATCACCCGCCAGCAGGCGCGGGACACCATCGAGCCCACGCTCCTGAGCTTCATGAGCGAATCGCGCCGGCTCGACAACCGCCGGCTCAAGCGCGAACTGCGCCTGCGGCTGCGTTATCCCACGGTCAGCGCGTTTTTTGATCGCTGACGCGGCCAGGTTGCGATGTCTGGCCCCTCTCTCCCATGAAATGGGAGAGGGAGCACCATCACGTAGCGGCCACCTCTTTCCAGGCCAGGCACGCCCATTGCGTTACCCTCCGCCTGCGTTACCTGTATAGACAAGTCGGTGCATCCCGACGCACTCCGTGCCAACGCCATGCGCCGCTGCGGTGCATTGCAGCATGATCGGGCGCCGCAATTGCGCGCCATCGTTGGGATTCAGCAAGACGCACTTGACTGACGACTCAGGTAAACCCCGGGTTTGACTTGTATATACAGCGTTGATAGATTGCCTTCACCCCACGACTGATGGAGCCGACAGCATGAAGCTGCCCCTGCCGTTCCGTTTTGCCGCCGTTGCGTCCACCCTTGCCGCCGCAGTCCTGGCCGCGCCCGCCCACGCCCAGAACACGCCGGTCACCATCGGCATGAGCGGCTGGACCGGTTTCGCGCCGCTGACGCTGGCCGACAAGGCGGGCATCTTCAAGAAGCACGGCGTGGATGTGGATATCAAGATGATTCCGCAGAAGGACCGCCACCTGGCGCTGGCCTCCGGGGCCATCCAGTGCGCGGCCACCACCGTGGAGACCCACGTGGCCTGGAACGCCAACGGCGTGCCCATCACCCAGATCGTCCAGCTCGACAAGTCGTACGGCGCCGACGGCCTGGCCGTGCGCAGCGATGTGAAGACGTTTGCGGACCTCAAGGGCAAGACCATCGGCGTCGATGCGCCGGGCACCGCGCCGTACTTCGGGCTGGCGTGGATGCTGAAGAAGAACGGCATGACGCTCAAGGACGTGAAGCTGACCACGCTGTCGCCGCAGGCGGCCGCGCAGGCGTTCGTGGCGGGCCAGAACGACGGCGCCATGACCTACGAGCCGTACCTGTCCACGGTGCGCGCCAATCCGGAGCGCGGAAAGATCCTGGCCACCACGCTCGACTACCCGATGGTGACCGACACGCTGGGCTGTGCGCCGAAATGGCTCAAGGACAATCCCAAGGCCGCCCAGGCGCTGGTCGACAGCTACTTCGAGGCACTGGAGATGATCCGCAAGGAGCCGGAGAAGTCCAACGACATCATGGGCGCGGCCGTCAAGCAGACCGGCGAGCAGTTCGCCAAGTCGTCGGCCTACCTGCGCTGGCAGGACAAGGCGGCCAACCAGAAATTCTTCGCGGGCGAGCTGGCCAGCTTCAGCAAGGAAGCGGCCGATGTGCTCAAGGACATCGGCGTGATCCGCCAGGTGCCCGACGTGACGGCGCTCTATGACGCCCGATACCTCAAGTAAGCCGGAGTCCGTGATGTCGTCGTCCGTGCAAGCCCCCGCCACGGCGCGCCCGCCCGCGCCCATCGCCGCCCAGCCGGCGGACCGTGCGCCGCGTGCGCGCCATCCGTGGCTGTCGCCGCTGGTGCCGGTGTCGTCGCAGGCTCGCTGGATCCTTGGCCTGTCGTTTTTCGTTGCGTTCTTCGGCGTCTGGGCCGTGGTCACGCTGGGCGGCTTCGTGCCGCGCACGTTCCTGGCCGATCCGGTGACGATGGCGCACGAGGGCTGGCTGCTGTTCACGCAGTACGGCTTCATCGGCGATATCGGCATGACCGTCTGGCGCGTGGTCGGCGGCTTCGTGCTGGCCGCCGTGCTGGCCGTGCCGCTGGGCATCTTCATGGGGTCCTACAAGGCGGCCGAGGCGTTCTTCGAGCCGTTCGTGTCGTTCTGCCGCTACCTGCCGGCGTCGGCGTTCATTCCGCTGCTGATCCTGTGGGCCGGCATTGGCGAGACGCAGAAGCTGCTGGTGATCTTCATCGGCTCGTTTTTCCAGATCGTGCTGATGGTGGCGGTCACGGTGGGCGGCGCGCGCAAGGACTTGGTGGAGGCCGCCTACACGCTGGGCGCCACGCCGCGCGGCATCGTGCGCCGCGTGCTGATTCCGGGCGCGGCGCCCGAGATTGCCGAGACGCTGCGGCTGGTACTGGGCTGGGCGTGGACGTACGTGATCGTGGCCGAGCTGATCGGCTCGTCCTCGGGCATCGGCCACATGATTACCGACAGCCAGGCACTGCTGAACACCGGGCAGATCATCTTCGGCATCATCGTCATCGGCTGCATCGGGCTGGTGTCCGACCTGGTCTTCAAGCTGGCCAACCAGCGCCTGTTTCCGTGGAGTTCGATCAAATGAGCGCGCTGTCGATCCAGCAGGTATCCCGCACCTTCGAGAATCCGCGCGGCGGCAGCACGCAGGCGTTGCTGCCGGTCGATTTCGAGGTGCGCGACAACGATTTCGTGACGATCCTGGGCCCGTCTGGCTGCGGCAAATCCACGCTGCTGCGCATCGTGGCCGGGCTCGATATCCCCAGCGGCGGCCGCGTGCTGCTCGATGGCCAGCCCGTGGCCGGTCCGGGCGCCGACCGCGGCATGGTGTTCCAGTCGTACACGCTGTTTCCGTGGCTGACCATCGAGCAGAACGTGCGCTTCGGGCTGCGCGAACGCGGCATGAGCGTGGCCGAGCAGAAGGAACGTAGCGATTTCTTTATCGCCCGCGTGGGGCTGCGCGGCTTCGAGCAGCACTACCCCAAGCAGCTGTCGGGCGGCATGCAGCAGCGCACGGCGATTGCGCGGGCGCTGGCCAACGATCCGAAGATCCTGCTGCTGGACGAGCCGTTCGGCGCGCTGGACAACCAGACGCGCGTGCTGATGCAGGAGCTGCTGCTCGGGATCTGGGAGTCGCACCGCAAGACGGTATTATTCGTCACGCACGATATCGACGAGGCCATTTTCATGGCCAACCGCGTGGCGGTCTTTTCCGCGCGGCCCGGTCGGATCAAGAGCGAGATCGCGGTGGACTTTGCCCATCCGCGCCATTACACGATCAAGACATCGCCCGAGTTTTCCGTGCTCAAGGCGCGGCTCACCGAGGAGATTCGTGCCGAAGCCATGGCATCGGCCGAGCACTGAACCGGCAATCCGGCATTCCGCAACAGGTCATGAATCCGTCCGCCAACCCGGCACCTTCCCCGTCCAACGCTCCGGCCGCGCTGTACCAGCAGGTCAAGGAGTACATCGCGCGCCAGATCCAGAGCGGCGCGTGGCAGCCCGGCGACCGCGTGCCGTCCGAGCAGGAACTGGTGAACCGCTTCTCGGTGTCGCGCATGACGGTCAACCGCGCCTTGCGCGAACTGTCGGAGCAGGGCAGGGTGGTGCGCGTGGCCGGCGTGGGCACGTTCGTGGCCGAACACAAGCCGCAGTCCACGCTGCTGTCGGTGGTCAACCTGCAGGACGAGATCCGCATGCGCGGCCATGACTACGCCTGCGACGTGATCCTGGTGGAGCGCGTGTCGGCGTCGATCGAGGTGGCCGCCGCGCTGGAACTGCGCACCGGCGAATCGGTGTACCACTCGATCTGCATCCATCGCGAAGACGGCCTGCCGGTGCAGTTGGAGGACCGCTACGTGAATCCGCGCGTGGCGCCCGATTTCATCACGCAGGATTTTGCCGATACGCAGCCGGGCGAGTACCTGCTGCGCAACGTGCCGTATGACCAGGTGGAGCACGTGGTCGATGCCATCGCCGCCACGGCCGAGCAGGCCGCGCATCTGGAGATGCCGCCCACGCAACCCTGCCTGCTGCTGACCCGCCGCACCTGGACGCATGGCGTGCCGGTCACATTCGTTCGCTGCCTGCACCCGGGCAACCGGTATCGGCTGGGCAGCCGGTTTCGCGCCGACGGCAATCCCGCCTTCGGCTAGAACAGATTCCCGAGGCCAGCCAAAAGCCGGCCATCGGGTTTATTTTTCGACTAACCTGTATAGACAGGCTCATACAACAAAGACGTACGCAGATGACCAACGATTCCCGCTCCCTCCTGACCCTGAACCCTGGCCACGTGTCGCTGGACGACCTGCGCCGCATCTACCGTGGCGAAGTGCGGCTGGCGATGGCCGAATCGGCCTGGGCTGGCGTGCGTGCCGCACAGGCCACGGTGCAGGACATCATCGACGCCGACGCCGTGGTCTACGGTATCAACACCGGCTTCGGCAAGCTGGCGCAATCGCGCATCGCCCATGACAAGCTGGCCGAACTGCAGCGCAACCTGGTGCTGTCGCACAGCGTGGGCACCGGCGCCGACCTGCCGGCCGATACCGTGCGGCTGATCCTGGCGATCAAGGCCGTCAGCCTGGCGCGTGGCCATTCGGGCGTGCGTCCGGAACTGATCGATGCCCTGCTGGCGCTGGCCAACCACGGCGTGTCGCCGTGCATCCCGGCCAAGGGATCGGTCGGTGCCTCGGGCGACCTGGCGCCGCTGGCCCATATGTCCTGCACGTTGATTGGCGTGGGCGATGTGATGATCGACGGCCGCCGCGTGCCGGCCGCGCAAGGCCTGGCCCATGCCGGGCTGGACGTCTTCACGCTGGGCCCGAAGGAAGGGCTCGCGCTGCTGAACGGCACGCAAGTGTCCACGGCGCTGGCGCTGGCCGGGCTGTTTGCCGCCGAGGATGCCTTCGCGGCAGGGCTGGTGGCGGGCGCGCTGTCGCTGGAAGCCATCAAGGGATCGGTCAAGCCGTTCGATGCCCGTATCCACGCGGCACGCGGGCAGGCGGGCCAGATTGCCGTGGCCGGCGCCGTGCGCGCGATGCTCGACGGCAGCGAGATCGTCGATTCGCACAAGGCCTGCGGGCGGGTGCAGGACCCGTACTCGATCCGCTGCCAGCCGCAGGTGATGGGCGCGTGCCTGGACAACCTGTCCCACGCCGCGCGCATCCTGCGCATCGAGGCCAACGCCGCGTCCGACAACCCGCTGGTGTTTTCCGAACAGGGCGACGTGGTGTCCGGCGGCAACTTCCACGCCGAGCCGGTGGCCTTTGCCGCCGACATCATCGCGCTGGCCATCGCCGAGATCGGCGCCATCTCCGAGCGCCGCCTGGCGCTGCTGCTCGATACGGGGCTGTCCGGCCTGCCGCCGTTCCTGGTACGCGATGGCGGCCTGAATTCGGGCTTCATGATCGCGCAGGTCACGGCGGCGGCGCTGGCGTCCGAGAACAAGTCGCTGGCGCATCCGTCCAGTGTGGACAGCCTGCCTACGTCGGCCAACCAGGAAGACCATGTGTCGATGGCCACCTACGGCGCGCGCCGCCTGGGCGACATGGCCGCCAACACGGCCGTGATCGTCGGCATCGAGGCCATGGCCGCCGCGCAGGGCATCGAATTCCATCGGCCGCTGAAGTCGTCGCCGCTGGTGGAGCAGGAACTGGCCCGCATCCGCAGCCGCGTGGCCTTTGTGGAATCCGACCGTTATCTGGCGCCCGATATCGAGGCGATGAAGCAGTGGGTGGTGCAGGGCGACGCCGGCGCGGGCTGGCCCGAGGCCGTGAGGGAGATCCTGCCGACGAACGTAGCCGCTTGAGACGCTGGCCCTCTCCCGCAACGGGACACTAAATCGGTGGTTGACATGCCGTCGGTTTGCTCCCCTCTCCCGCCCGCGGGAGAGGGGTTGGGGGAGAGGGCAAGCGCATCCAGATCCGACCAGTCATCAAACATACCGGGACACACCATGAACGCCAACGAACACCAATTCACCGACACCCCGCGCGGCCAGCGCGAAATCCGCGCCCCGCGCGGCAGCCAGCTGCATTGCAAGAACTGGCTGATCGAAGCGGCCTATCGGATGATCCAGAACAACCTGGACCCCGATGTGGCCGAACGCCCCCAAGACCTGGTGGTCTATGGCGGCATCGGCAAGGCCGCGCGTAACTGGGAGTGCTTCGACGCCATCCTGGACAGCCTGCGCCGCCTGGGCGAGGACGAATCGCTGCTGGTGCAGTCGGGCAAGCCGGTGGGCGTGTTCCGCACCCATGCCGACGCCCCGCGCGTGCTGATCGCCAATTCCAACCTGGTGCCGCACTGGGCCACCTGGGACAAGTTCAACGAACTCGACCGCGCCGGCCTGATGATGTACGGCCAGATGACGGCGGGCTCGTGGATCTACATCGGCACGCAGGGCATCGTGCAGGGCACGTTCGAAACGTTCGTGGAAGCCGGCAACCAGCACTACAACGGCGACCTGACCGGCAAGTGGATCTTGACCGCCGGCCTGGGCGGCATGGGCGGTGCGCAGCCGCTGGCCGGTGTGCTGGCCGGCGCATGCGTGCTGGCCATCGAATGCCAGGAATCGCGCATCGACTTCCGCATCCGCACGCGCTACCTGGACAAGAAGGCCACCACGCTGGACGAGGCGCTGGCCATGATCGAGGACGCGACGAAGCAGGGCCAGGCGATCTCGGTGGGCCTGCTCGGCAATGCCGCCGAAATCGTGCCCGAACTGGCGCGCCGTGCGCAGGCCGGCGGCATGCGGCCCGATATCGTGACCGACCAGACCTCGGCGCACGACGTCATCAACGGCTACCTGCCCGAAGGCTGGACCGTGGACCAGTGGGAAGACCTGCGCGTGCGCGACCCCAAGGCCGTGGAAGCCGCCGCGCGCCAGTCGATCGTCAAGCATGTGCAGGCCATGCTGGCGTTCCAGCAGATGGGGGTGCCAACGGTGGACTACGGCAACAACATCCGCCAGGTGGCGTTCGAGGAAGGCGTGAAGAACGCGTTCGATTTCCCGGGCTTCGTGCCGGCGTATATCCGCCCGCTGTTCTGCCGCGGCAAGGGCCCGTTCCGCTGGGTGGCGCTGTCGGGCGACCCGGAGGATATCTACAAGACCGACGCCAAGATGAAGGAACTGTTCCCGGACGACAAGCCGCTGCACCGCTGGCTGGACATGGCGCGCGACCGTATCGCGTTCCAGGGCCTGCCGGCGCGCATCTGCTGGGTGGGCCTGGACGAACGGCATCGCGCCGGTCTGGCCTTCAACGAGATGGTGAAGAACGGCGAACTCAAGGCGCCGGTGGTGATCGGGCGCGATCACCTCGACTGCGGCTCGGTGGCATCGCCGAATCGTGAAACCGAGGCGATGCGCGATGGCTCCGATGCGGTGTCCGACTGGCCGCTGCTCAACGCGCTGCTGAACACGGCCGGCGGTGCCACGTGGGTCAGCCTGCATCACGGCGGCGGCGTGGGCATGGGGTTTTCGCAGCATTCGGGCGTGGTCATCGTCTGCGACGGCACCGACGCGGCGGCCAGGCGGATCGAGCGCGTGCTCTGGAATGATCCGGCCACGGGCGTGATGCGCCACGCCGACGCCGGGTACGACATCGCCATCGACTGCGCCCATGAAAAGCGCTTGAACCTGCCGATGGTGAAGCGCTGATGGCCGTCACGCGGTTCGCGCTCGACGCCATCGCCCCCACGCCGTGGAAGAACGGCGGCGGCACCACGCGCGAGATTGCCGTGTGGCCGCCGGGCGCCGGCATGGACACGTTCGACTGGCGCATCAGCGTGGCCGATATCGCCACGGACGGGCCGTTCTCGGCCTTTCCGGGCATCGACCGCCAGATCGTGCTGATCGACGGCGCCGGCGTGCATCTGCAGGCCCACGACGACTCGTTCTGCCACAAGCTCGTGCGCGTGGGCGAGCCATACGCGTTTTCTGGCGATACGGCTATCCATGCCGCGCTCGTCGATGGCCCGACACGCGATCTCAACGTGATGACGCGCCGGGGCCGCTGCCGCGCCGAAGTCCGCCTGATGCGCCAGCCGTTCACGGCGGTGCCCACCTTCGCCACCGTGCTGGTCCTGGCGTTGCGCGGCGACTGGGACGCCAGCGACAGCCGCGGCGGTGACGGCCAGCACCTGTCGGCGGGCGAGGGCATACTGATGCCGGCCGGTTCGCCGGCCGTCACATGCGCCCACACCGAACTTTCCGCGCTGTGCCTGCGCGTGATACTGCATAGGGAGCCGGACCGATGAACTTCCACGACGCGCCCGCCGCCGATGGCGTCTGGCATCACTGCCACCTGCTGCCCGACGCGGACCCCGAACGGGCCGTCCGCGACGGCGCGCTGGTGATCGAACACGGCCGCATCGCCTGGCTCGGGGCGCTGGCCGACCTGCCGGACAGCTATCGCCATCTCGACCGGCACGATGCCGGCGGCGCGTGGATCACCCCCGGCCTGATCGACTGCCATACGCACCTGGTGTACGGCGGCCAGCGTGCCGATGAATTCGCGATGCGGCTGGCGGGCGCCAGCTACGAGGACATCGCGCGCGCCGGAGGCGGCATCGTGTCCACGGTGCGGGCCACGCGCGAGGCCGACGAGGCCACGCTGTTCGCGCAGGCGGCCGTGCGGCTGGAGGCGCTGCTGGCCGAGGGCGTGACCACCATAGAGATCAAGTCCGGCTATGGGTTGTCGCTCGACGCCGAGCGCAAGCAACTGCGCGTGGCGCGCCAGCTGGGCGAGGCCTATGGCGTGACGGTCTACACGACGTTCCTGGGCGCGCATGCGCTGCCGCCCGAATACGCGGGCCGCGCCGATGACTATATCGACCTGGTCTGCCATACGATGCTGCCGGCGCTGGCCGAGGAAAAGCTCGTCGATGCGGTCGATGCCTTCTGCGAGGGCATCGGATTTTCGCCAGATCAGACCGCACGCGTATTCGCGGCCGCCGCACGCCACGGCCTGCCCGTGAAGCTGCATGCCGAACAACTGAGCAACCTCGGCGGTGCGGCACTGGCGGCGCGGCACAAGGCGCTGTCGGCGGATCACCTCGAACACCTGGACGAGGCCGGCGTGATGGCGATGGCCGAGGCCGGCACGGTGGCCGTGCTGCTGCCCGGCGCCTACTATTTCCTGCGCGATACCCATCTGCCGCCGCTGGCCATGTTGCGCCAGCATGGTGTGCCGATTGCCATTTCCACCGATCACAACCCGGGCACATCGCCCACCACATCGTTGCTGCTGATGATGAACATGGCCTGCACGCTGTTCCGCATGACGGTGCCCGAGGCGCTGGCCGGCGTGACCACGCACGCGGCGCGCGCGCTGGGCGCGGCCGATCGCCACGGGCGGCTCGCCCCGGGCCGCGCCGCCGACTTCGCGCTGTGGCGCGTGGCGTCGCCCGCCGAACTGGCCTACTGGTTTGGCCGCAACCCGTGTGCCGGGGTGGTGCGGCAGGGCAAGGTGTTCCGATGAGCGCCGGCCAGCTGTTTGCGCGCCATGCGCTGCTGCCCGATGGCTGGGCACGCGATGTGCTGCTGGAGTGGGGTGCCCACGGCGCTTTCACGGCCATCACGGCTGGCGCCGCGCCGGCGCCATCGGTGCCCGAGGCGGCCGGCCCGGTGCTGCCGGGCATGCCGAATCTCCATTCGCACGCGTTCCAGCGCGGCTTTGCCGGGCTGACCGAATACCGCAGCGTGTCGCCCGACGCCGATCCGGCCGGCGGCGATTCGTTCTGGAGCTGGCGCACGCTGATGTACCGCTTTGCGCTGCGCCTGTCGCCCGACGCGCTTGAGGCCATCGCCACGCAGCTCTATATCGAGATGCTGCGCGCCGGCTATACCAGCGTGTGCGAATTCCATTACGTCCATCACGACCCCGACGGCAAGCCGTATGCCGACCGCGCCGAGATGTCGCTGCGGCTGCTGCGCGCGGCGCAGGCCGCCGGCATCGGCATGACGCTGCTGCCCGTGCTGTACCAGACGGCCGGGTTTGCCGGCAAGCCCGCGCAGCCCGACCAGCGTCGCTTCCTGAACGATACCGATGCCATGCAGGCGTTGCTGGAAAAGCTGGCGCCGCATTGCACCGCCTACGGCGCCCGGCTGGGCCTGGCCCCCCATTCGCTGCGCGCGGTGCCGCCGCACAGCCTGACGCAGGCCGTTGCCGCGCTGCACGCGATGGATGCCACCGCGCCGGTGCATATCCACATCGCCGAACAGCAGAAGGAAGTGGACGACTGCCTGGCCACCCACGGCGTGCGGCCCGTGCAATGGCTGCTGGACCACGCGCCGGTGGACCCACGCTGGTGCCTTGTCCATGCCACCCACATGGACTGGGACGAGCGGCGGCGGCTGGCCCATAGCGGCGCCGTGGCCGGCATCTGCCCGACCACCGAAGCCAACCTGGGCGATGGCGTGTTCGAGGCCGCGCCGTATCTGGCGCAGCACGGCTGGTGGGGCGTCGGGTCGGACAGCCACGCCAGCGTCAGCGTGGCCGAGGAACTGCGCACGTTCGAATACGGCCAGCGGCTCGGCCTGCAGCGGCGCAATGTGCTGGCGTCGGACCGGCATCCGCAGGTGGCCGACCGGCTCTGGCTCGAAGCCGTGGCCGGCGGCGCGCGCGCGGCGGCGCGGCCGGTGGCGGGCCTGGCGGCCGGACAGCGGGCCGATTTCCTGGTGCTGGACGGCCAGCATCCCACGCTGGCCGGGCTCGACGGGGCCCATGCGCTGGCCACGTACGTGTTCGCCAGCCACGGACATGAGACACTAGCGGAAGTCCGCACGGGCGGCATGCGCCGCTTGCAGCACGGCGTGCATCCGCTTCAAGGGGATGCGGGCCGGTTGTTCGCCGAGGCGCGCGCCCGCCTGCTGGCCGACTGAAGGGTCCCGAACCCGCCCCATACCAAGCAGCCCCGAGACAAGATGTCCTCCTCCTTCACCACCGATATTCCCGCTTTCACGCTGCATCGCGGCACCCGCCCGCTGCTGGTGTCGATGCCGCACGTGGGCACCTATGTGCCGGCCGGCCTGGCCGAGCGTCTGACGCCCGAGGCGCGCACCGTGCCCGATACCGACTGGCACATGGACCGCCTGTACGACTTTGCCCGCGAGCTGGGCGCGTCGATCCTGATGGCCACGCACTCGCGCTACGTGATCGACCTGAATCGTCCGCCCGACAACGCCAACCTGTACCCGGGCCAGGACACCACGGGCCTGTGCCCGGTCGATACATTCGACAAGACGCCGGTGTACGCCGACGGCGCCAGCGGCCCCGACGACGCGGAAATCGCGCTGCGCCGTGGCGCGGTCTGGCACCCGTATCACAACGCGCTGCAGGAAGAGCTGGCGCGCCTGCGTGCCGAGCATGGCACGATCGGCCTGTGGGACGCCCATTCGATCCGCTCGGTGCTGCCGCGCTTTTTCGAAGGCAAGCTCACCGACTTCAACCTGGGATCGGCTGACGGCAAGAGCTGCGACACCGGCCTGGCAGCCGATGTGGTCAAGATTGCGCAGGCGGTGCCCAACCATACGGCCGTGCTCAACGGCCGTTTCAAGGGCGGCTACATCACGCGCCAGTACGGCAACCCGGCGGACGGCGTGCATGCCATCCAGCTGGAACTGACGCAGTCGTCGTACATGGAAGAGGTGTACCCGTTCGCGTACGACCCGGCGAAGGCCGCCAACGTGCAGCCGGCCATCCGCCAGATGCTGGAAACCGTGCTGGCGTTCGTGGAAGCGCGCTGACCCATCGGCGTTCCGGCAAAAGAACGGCCCGTGGTGGCACTGCGGTGTCACAGACGGGCCGATTTGCTGCGGTGACGCTCCCCTTGCAGTTCGTAGTGGTCCCTTCTGCGGCAGACGTCAGACAAGGCCGACGACGAGCGGGCCGAGCAGCGTCAGCAACACGTTGGCCAGGGCATAGGTGATGGCGAACGGCACGGTCGGCACGGGGCTTTCGGCCTTGTCCAGGATGCCGCCGAAGGCCGGATTGGCGCTGCGCGAGCCGGCCAGCGCGCCGGCCAGCAGCGCGGCGTTGTCGTACTTGAGCACGTAGCGGCCAAACAGCATCGTCAGGAACAGCGGCAGCAAGGTGACCACGGCGCCGAGCAGGAAAATCGTCAAACCGCTATGGCGCAGGGTATCTACCGCCTGTAGTCCCGAGTTGATGCCCACGATGGCCACGAACGCGGCCAGCCCGAAGTCCTTCAGCAACTGGCAGGCTGCCGTCGGCATCGCGCCATACATCGGATGCTTGGACCGTGCCCAGCCGAACACCAGGCCCGACAGCAACGCGCCGCCGCCCGCGCCCAGCGTCAGCGGAATCGACCCGATGCGCACCACCAGCAGCCCGATCAGCAGGCCCACCAGCACGCCGGCGCCAAAGTAGACAAAGTCGGTCTTCTCGCTCGGTACCAGCTCGTAGCCGGCGCGCTCGGCGGCACGCCGGGTGTCCGCCGGGGTGCCGTAGAACGTGATGATGTCGCCGTGCTGGAGCTTCAGGTCGGGCAGGATCGGCAGCGCATGGTCGTATCGCTCGATCCGCTCCAGATAGACGCCATGGCGCATCTCGCGGCTGATATTGGCCACGATCTCGCCCAGCGGCTTGTTGTTCAGGCCGGGGCGTGTGAACACGGCTCGGCGCGTCTGCATGACCATGCCCATGCCTTCGGCGTCGGCCACTTCGTCGCCGATCACCAGCGCGGTGGGTACCATGGCATCGCGCCGGCCCACCAGCAGCACCAGGTCGCCGGCTTGGAGCACGGTGTCCTGCGTGACGTCGATCGGCTTGCCGCCGCGCTGGAGCTTTTCCACGGTGACCAGGTCTTCGCCGCCGATCTCGATGTCCTTGATGGTCTTGCCCGCGGCAGCCGTCACGCGGAACAGCCGGCCCACCAGGCGGGGCAGCGCGCCGGCCTGGCCCGGACCGAACTGCGGCAGGCCGCCGTGCATGGCCGCCTCCACCTTCTTCGCGTCGGACTTCAGGTCCGCGCGCATGAAGCGCGGCAGGATATTCACGCAGACGATGATGGCGCCGAGCGATCCGAACACGTACGTCACCGCGTAGCCGATGGCCACGTTGGCCTGCAGCGTCTTCACCTGGTCCGGCGGCAGGCCGAGCTTGGTGATGGCGTCGCCGGCCGTGCCGATGATGGCCGACTGGGTCATGCCGCCGGCGGCCAGGCCTGCCGCGATCCCCTTGTCGAGGTGGAAGAGCTTTGCCAGCACCACCACGGTCACCAGCCCTGCCACGGCCATGAAGACGGCCATCGCGATCTCGCGCAGCGAATTGCGGTTCAGCGAGTTGAAGAACTGCGGGCCGCTTTCGTAGCCCACCGCGTAGATGAAGACCGCGAACATCACGGCCTTCACGCCGTTGTCGATCTCGACGCCAACCTGGCTGATGATCACCGCCGCAAGCAGCGACCCGGCGACGCCGCCCAGCTGGAACTTGGCGAAGGTGAGCTTGCCGATGGCATACCCGATGGCCAGCGACAGGAACAGCGCCGACTCGGGCGATTTCTGGAAGATGGTGTGCAACCAATCCATAGGGAACTCCTGTAAGGCGTGACACAGGTGACAGCGGCTGCGCACGCGGGCGTTCGTGGCCCGCGGCGAGCCAGACACAGCTACTGCGGTGCCGAGGCCAGCGCGCTGGCCATCGCCACGGCGATCGGCCCCAGCAATGGCAGCAGGACGTTGGAGATGGCGTAGGTAATCGTGTAGCCGATGACGGGCGTGCCGTTGCCGGCGGCGTTGGTGAGCGCCATGATCGTGGGCGTGCTGCAATGCTGGCCGGCCACCGCGCCGAGCAGGATCGGCATGTCGAGCTTCAGCCAGCGATGACCGATATACAGTGAAATGGCCGCCGGGATGACCGATATCAGCACGCCCGCGACGGGCAGGATCAGGCCGAACTTCTGCACCAGCCGCAGCGCGTCGGGGCCGGCCGAGAGGCCCACGGCGGCGATGAACGTGGCCAGCCCGAAGTCCTTGAGGATTTCGGCCGCGGGCGCCGGCAGCGAGCCCATCACCGGCAGCCGTGCGCGCAGCCAGCCGAAGGCCAGGCCCGACACCAGGCATCCGCCGCCCACGCCGAGCGTCAGGTCGGCCTGGCCGACCTTGACGCTCCACGACCCGATCAGCATGCCAAGCAACACGCCGATGCCCAGGAAAACGAAGTCGGTGCGGATCGTCGGGATGACCGGATAGCCCAGTTCGGGCACCACGCGCCGCAGGGCCTCGTCGGGGCCGGACAGCGTGACCACGTCGGCGCGCTCGAGCACGGTCTCGGGCAGGATCGGCACCGCATGCTGCATGCGTGTGATGCGCGATACATAGACGCCGCGGCCCATGCCCACATCCACGCTCTGGCGCAGCCGCGCCAGCGACACGCCGATGACTTCCCGGCGCGTCAGCAGCACCGACTGCTCTGCCTGCACCACGGCGTCCATGCCGGGCTCCTCGGGCATCTCGGGGCCGAGGGCGGCGGCAAACGGCACCATCGCGTCACGCCGGCCGACGGCCAGCACGATGTCGCCGGCGCGCAGCACTTCTTTGGGTGTGGGACGAAAGGTATTGCCGTCGCGGCGAATGCGCCGGATCGTGACACCGAGCGCCACTTCGTGCTCGGCTTCCACGACGGTCTTGCCGGCCATATGGTCCACCCGCAGTACGCGCGCCACGATCATCGGCAGCGCCGTCATCTGGTTGTCTGCCATGTCGTTCTGCCCGCCCAGCTTCTGCCAGAGCTGGTGGGCCGATTCGCGCAGATTCTGACGCAGCAGGAATGGCGCCAGCTGGCTGGTGAACAGCACGATCGCGATCAGCCCGAACAGGTAGGTCACGCTGTAGGCCGTGACGATATTGGTCTGCAGCACGCGGATGGCATCGGCCGGCAGGCCGAGCCGCGCGATGGCCTCGGACGCCGTGCCGATCACCGCCGATTCCGTGGCTGCGCCGGCCAGCAGCCCCGATGCCGTGCCAGGGTCCAGATGCAGCAAGGGCACCGCCACGGCCAGCAAGGCGAGCAGTACGAACACTTCGACCAGCGACAGCACGCCGATCCGCCATTCGCGCGCGACATTGGCGAAAAACTGAGGTCCGCCCGTGAACCCGAGCGCAAAGATGAACACGGCGAAGGCAACGTTCTTGACGTCGTTGTCCAGCCGCACACCGCTCTGGCCAATGACCAGCGACGCAATCAGCGTGCCGCAGATGCCGCCAAGCTGAAACGGTCCGAAACGGATCGCACCCAACGCATGGCCGACGGCCAGGGCCAGGAACAGCGCAATCTCCGGTTGTCCGGCAAGCAGGGCGGAAACGGACTCCATGACGCGGCGCAAGCCTCCCTATGGCTCATGGCAAGCCAGCGGAGGGCCCGCAGGCGTGAGGCATTATCCGCACGGGGCGCGTTGGCGCGTACTGAAAGCTTTTGAATGCGTGTTAAACGCAATCAAGCAAACGGCTATGTCTGAAAGTGGGAGAAAGGGAGGGGCGGAGCGCCTCTGGCGCAGGGGTGCCAGCAAGGCTTGAGCGGCTGCCGCACATGGCGCGCGGCAGCCCGGGTAACGTGTTCGCCACGATACCGCCGTGCGGTGTTACTTGCCGCTGTTGATCCGGTCCTGGATATGCTTGGCCCGCGCGTCAGAGCCGGGGTGCGAACTGAGCAGGCCCGACTGCCCGCCATCGAGCTTGGCCAGCTTCTGGAACGCGGAGACCAGCGCCTGCCGGTTGGCGCCATTCTTTGTCAGCAGGTTGTACGAGTAGTCGTCCGCCTCGCTTTCCTGGCGCTGCGAGAATTGCGCGTTGACAAAGGTTTCGCCAAGTTCGCCGATCTGCGATGTCGATAGCGCCGTCAGCGTGGCGTAGCCGGTGGACCCCAGCGCGCCGCGCGCGGCTGCCGTGGCATAGGCCACCTGCATGGCCTTCTTGGTATGCCCCAGCGCCACGTGGCCGATTTCGTGGCCCAGCACGCCGCGCACCTCGTCGTCGGTCATCAGGTCCATCAGGCCGCTGTAGACGCGCACGCAGCCGTTGGCCATCGCCCAGGCGTTGACGTCCTTGGTCAGGTAGACCTTGGCATCGAGCGGCAGCCCGGTGTTCTGCAGGCCGCTCATGATGTTCACCAGCCGTTTTGCGTACGTGCTGTCCGCCGCGGCGACCGTGTTCTTCTTGTCCATGTCAGCGCAGGACTGGTCAGACAGTTGCTTGACGTTGGCGTCGGTGAGCGCGGCGGCACTGAACAGGCTGCCACCCGCCTGGCTCAGGCTGTTCATGTCGGCGCCGGCACAGCCAGCGAGCAGCGTTGCGCAGCCGATGGCGGCCGCCGTAGCAATATATCGATTCATCTTCGGTTCCCTGATGGTCGGTCGTTGTTATGGAGGCGCAGGCAAGAAGCATAAGCAAGCGATTGCGTGGCCGCCAGTGGAGGACGTCTGACAGGGGGGGAGGGCGGGGGGAAAGCCGCTGGCGGAAGGTGCCAGGAATGACGAATCTGAAGAAAATCTGGTGCCCGGGGTCGGACTCGAACCGACACGCCTTGCGGCGGGGGATTTTGAGTCCCCTGCGTCTACCTGTTTCACCACCCGGGCATTGGGCGTGGGCGACGGGCGGAAATCCACATCGCGCGCTGATGAACCGCCGATTATGCCGCAATTCCACAGTACGGACAACCAGCGGCCGCCCCACCGGATGGGGCGGCCGGGCGGCCGTCTAGCGTCCGCGCCGGGCGTTGGTGGTTCGGCTGCGGTCGTAGAAGCCGGGTGGCTTGCGGGCGATCCAGCGGATGAAATCGGCCATGGCCGGGTGGGTGCGCAGTGCGTCCCAGTCGTGGTAGGTCGTAGCCAGTTCGATTTCGGTAAAGACCGAATGGATCTTCTGATGGCAGACGCGATGCATGGCGATGACCGCGCGCCCGCCCCGGCTGCGGGGGACGGGGTGGTGCAGGTCGGTGCTGGTGTCGTCAAGCAGGGGCCGCCCGCACAGCGGACAGCGCGCAGGGTCCTGACCGGTTGCCGGATCGAGCGTGACATCGGGTGGCCCCAGCTGTGGAGCCTTGCCGGCGCGCAGCCGGCGCTTGACGACCATACGCAATTTCGCTGAAAAGTGGGTGCCCTGGCAGTTGCGGTAGGATAGCGCGCAACCGTCCCATGCCGTGTCGCCGCGACTTCACCGGAGCCGAGAGCCATGTCTGCCCAGCCGACCCTCGATGCCACGCCTGCCGCCAGCCTTGCCTCGCTGGCGGCCTTGCCCTCGCAAGACCCCGCCTTCTACGCCCAGGCCTACAACAACCGCGCCAATGTGCCGGACAATGCCGTCCACATGGCGCGCTGGGCGGCGGATTCGGCACTGGTACGGGCCGGCATGGTGACGTATTTCGAGAACCTGGCCTATGGCGATGCGAATTCGCCACTTGCCGATACGGAGACGCTCGATTACTTCCCGGCGTCGCTGCGCGATGACGATGCGCCACCGCTGCTGGTGTTCCTGCACGGAGGCTACTACCGGGCGCTGGACAAGCGCGACCACAGCTTTGTGGCCAACGTGCCGACGCGGCGCGGGGTGTCGGTGGCCGTGGTCAACTACGCGCTGTGCCCGGCGGTCACGGTGGAAACCATCGTGTGGCAGGTGATGCAATCGGTGGCGTGGCTGTATCGCGAGGCCGACCGGCTTGGCCATGACCGCCACCGCATTTTCCTGGCCGGCCATTCGGTCGGCGGGCACCTGGTGACGATGCTGATGGCCGCGCTCTGGCCGCAGTTCGCGGACGACCTGCCGATCGACCTGATCAAGGGCGGGCTGTCGATCAGCGGGCTTTACGATCTGGAGCCGCTGCGCCGCGCCGATTTCCTGCAGGCCGACCTGCAGCTCAGCGAAGCCGATGTGGCGCGCCTGTCGCCGGCGTTCATGGTGCCGGCGACCGGCGCGCCGCTGATCACCGCCGTGGGCGAGCTGGAATCCAGCGAGTACCAGCGCCAGCACGCGCTGATCCGTGCGGCATGGCCGAATAACGCGCGTGACGATATCGCGCTGCCGGGCCGTCATCATTTCAATGTGATGGATGACCTGATGCGGGACGACAGCCAGTTGTCGCGTGCGCTGCTGGGGATGATCGCGGGCGTCTGACTGGCGTCCGCCCGCCCGCGCCCCGCGCCTACGCTTGCGGCTTCTTCAGCTCCAGCACCTTCAGCAGCGACGACGTATCGTCCTTGCCCCAGCCCTGATCCATCAGTTCTGCCAGTTGCGCGGCCGTGGCGCGCATGGCGGGCAGGTCCAGGCCGATTTCTCCGGCGATGTCGGCGGCCAGGCCAAAGTCCTTGGCGTGCAGCCGCGATTCGATCCCCGCGGAAAAATCGCGCGACACCATCTTCGGACCCAGCAGGTCCAGCATGCGGCTGCCGGCGAAGCCCGTGGACAGCGCCTGGAAGACCTTGCCCGTATCCACGCCTTGCGCGCCGGCAAAGCGCATCGCCTCGGCAATGCCTTCGATATTGACCACCTGGGCAATCTGGTTGCAAAGCTTGGCCACCTGGCCGGCGCCGTGATCGCCGATATGGGTGATCGTCTTGCCCAGGCATTCCAGCAGCGGTCGTACTTTCTCCAGATTCTCGGCCTTGCCGCCGACCATGATCGTCAGCGTGGCCGCCTGGGCGCCAATGGTGCCGCCCGATACCGGGCAGTCGAGCGCCTCGATGCCTCGGGCGGCCAGTGCCTGGGCGATCTCGCGCGTGACGATGGGTGAAATCGTGCTGTGGTCCACGCAGATGGTGCCGGGCGCGGCGCCTTCGATCACGCCTTGCGGGCCCAGCAGCACCTGGCGCACGTCTTCAGACGACGTCACATTGGTGAAGACCACCGCCACGCCGCGTGCCGTCTCGGCCGGCGTGAAGAACGGTTCGGCGCCCAGCGCGCGCGCGGCGTCGGCCGCTTCGGGGCGGCGTACGAAGGCGCGCACGGTATGGCCGGCGCGGATCAGGTGTCCGGCCATCGGCGCGCCCATCGCGCCCAGGCCGATAAATGCTACGGTAGTCATGCGTGCTTCCTGGTTTCGAGAGCCCTTACTTCGCGGCCAGCCGCCACAGCGACGTGACCTCGGCCTTGCGCGCGGCGAACAGCGGATCGTCGGCATCGGCGGCCTTTGGGTGCCGCGGCCGGATGTCGGAGCGGCCCAGCACCTTGAGCCCCGCCGCATCGATCCAGCCCAGCAGTTCGTCGCGCGAACGCAGGCCCAGATGCTCGGCAAAGTCCGACAGGATCAGCCAGCCCTGGCCGCCCGGTTCCAGGTGCGCGGCCAGGCCGTCCAGAAAGCCGCGCAGCATGCGGCTGTCGGGATCGAACACGGCGTGCTCGATGGGCGAACTCGGCCGTGCCGGCACCCAGGGCGGGTTGCAGACCACCAGCGGGGCGCGGCCTTCGGGGAACAGGTCGGCCTCGATGATCTCGACCTGCTTGGCCAGGCCCAGCCGGTCGATGTTCTCGCGGGCGCAGCCCAGGGCGCGCGGGTCCTGGTCGGTGCCTACCACGCGCCTGACGCCGCGCTGTGCCAGCAGGGCGGCCAGCACGCCGGTACCGGTGCCGATGTCGAAGGCCAGCGCCGTGGTCGGCAGCGGTTCCTTCGCGACCAGTTCGATATATTCGCCGCGCACCGGCGAGAACACGCCGTACCAGGGGTGGATGCGCTCGCCAAGCACCGGGATCGCGACGCCTTTCCTGCGCCACTCGTAGGCGCCGATCAGGCCCAGCAGTTCGCGCATCGATGCCACGTAGGGGGTGTCGCTCTTGCCGTAGACCTGCTCGCAGGCTTCGTGGACGTTCGGGGCGCGGCGCAGCGGCACCACGTGACCGGCCTCGAATGGCAGCAGCAGCATGCCAAGCGTCCGGGCGCGCTGCGACTGCGCCAGCCGGTGCTTGTGGAACGATTCGGTCAGGCTGGCCGGCGCCTGGGCGGCACCGCGTGCCTTGCGCTGGGGTTTGCGGTCCACGCGCCGCGCCATGGCCTGCAGCAGCTGGCGCGCGTTCTGGAAGTCGCCGCGCCAGAGCAGGGCGGTGCCTTCGCTGGCCAGCCGGTAAGCGGTGTCGGCCGGGGTCTGGTCGTCGGCGATCACCACGCGCTTCGGCGGCGGCAGACCGGCTTCGGAACGCCATAGCGCGCTGCGCTCGGCGCCGTCCTCGGTCCAGTGGAGGGTGGGGTGGGAATCGGATACTGACATATATATAGGGCGAGCTTACAGTTCGTAAGCTTCGTGGTCGCCGGACATGGCCTGTTCCACAAGCTTGCGGTTCAGTGTCGGCGAGAACAGTTCGATGAAGGTATAGACGAAGCTGCGCAGGTAGGCGCCCTGCTTGACGGCCAGATGGGTCACATTGGTGCCGAACAGATGGCCGGCGGGGATGCCGCGCAGGTTGCGGTCGCGTTCGGGGTCGAAGGCCAGGCCGGCCACGATGCCGATGCCGAGACCGACTTCCACGTAGGTCTTGATGACATCGGCGTCGATAGCTTCGAGCACGATGTCCGCTTCCAGGTGACGCAGTGCGAACGCCTTGTCGATCTTGGGCCGCCCGGCAAAGTTCACGTCATACGTGATCAGTGGATAACCGGCCAGGTCTTCCAGCGTCAGGTGCTTCTTTTCCAGTAGCGGATGGTCAGGTGGCGTAATCACCATATGCTGCCACTGGTGTCCCGGCAGGGACACCAGGCTCTTGTCGCTGCTGATGCCTTCCGTGGCGATGCCGATATCGGCCTGGTCATGCAGGATCATGTCGGCGATCTGCGCCGGCGTGCCCTGCTGGATCGACAGACGCACCTTGGGGTAACGCTTGGTGAACTCGGCGATCACGCGCGGCAGCGCGTAGCGGGCCTGGGTATGCGTCGTGGCAATGGTGAAGTTGCCCTGGTCCTGCGCGGCGTAGTCCTTGCCCACGCGCTTCAGGCTTTCCACCTCCTGCAGGATCTTTTCGACCGACAAGAGGATGCGGCGGCCCGGTTCCGTGAGGCTACGGATTCGCTTGCCATGTCGCGTGAAGATATCGACACCCAGCTCTTCCTCCAGCTCGATAATCGCCTTGGAAACGCCGGGTTGTGATGTATAGAGCGCTTTTGCAGCCTCGGTGAGGTTGAAATTCTGGCGGACGGCCTCGCGCACGAAGCGAAACTGGTGAAGATTCATATAACTTCGCTCGTATAAACAAACAACTTCTTATTAGTTTGAGATATGAGGCGAGTTTATTACGATTCTCGAACTTTGTTAAACGTTCGCCTGCCCGACTTGCGTCCGCGCCCAGCCTGAAAAGGTGTCGCGGGGACCACCGGAGAAGCAGGCGGCAGTCGAGAAGCCCCCGATGTCCCTTGCCTATACCGTATCCGGTCTGCTGGTAGGCCTCCTGGTCGGTCTGACCGGGGTAGGCGGGGGGTCGCTCATGACGCCGCTGCTGACGCTGCTGTTCGGCTTTTCGCCGGCCACGGCGGTCGGTACCGACCTGGTGTTCGCTTCCATTACCAAGGGTTTCGGCACCATCGCCCACCGCGCCCACGGCCATGTGCAGTGGCAGGTGGTGCGCCGCCTGTGCCTGGGCAGCCTGCCGGCCGCGCTGGCCGCCATCCTGGTGCTCAAGAGCGCCGGTGAGCTCGATGCCCGGTGGCTGCACGCCATCCGCGTGACGATCGGGGTTTCCGTGCTGCTGACCGTGCTGTCCCTGCTGTGCCGCAAGCAGATGCTGGCGTGGCTGGAGCGCAACCCGCGCTTCCAGCTCGAAGGCCGCGCGCAGGCGGTGGCCACGGTGATCGTCGGCGCCGTGCTCGGCGTGCTGGTGACCGTGTCGTCGATTGGCGCGGGTGCCGTAGGCGCCACCCTGATCCTGCTGCTGTATCCCCATATGAAACCGGCCGAAGTGGCTGGTACCGATATCGCCTACGCCGTGCCGCTCACGGCCGTGGCCGGGCTGGGCCACGTGTGGCTTGGCACTGTCGACTGGAATTTGTTGCTGGCGCTGCTGGTGGGGTCGATCCCCGGCATCTGGCTCGGTGCGCAACTGTCGCGGGCACTGCCCGAACGGCTCGTGCGCGCCGCACTGGCTACCACGCTGACGCTGGTGGCCATCAAGCTCGTTTCCTAAGCATTCAACGAATACTGAACGGACCCACACCATGTATCAGTACGATCAATACGACCAGCGCATCGTCCAGGAACGTGTCGCGCAATTCCGCGACCAGGTGCGCCGCCGCCTGTCCGGCGAGCTGACCGAGGAAGAATTCCTGCCGCTGCGCCTGCAGAACGGCCTGTACATGCAGCGTCACGCGTACATGCTGCGCGTGGCCATTCCGTACGGCCTGCTGGCCTCGAAGCAACTGCGCATGCTGGGCCACATCGCCCGCGAGTACGACCGCGGCTATGGCCATTTCTCCACGCGCCAGAACATCCAGTACAACTGGATGGACCTGGAGCGCGTGCCCGACGTGCTGGCAGACCTGGCCAGCGTGGAAATGCACGGCATCCAGACGTCGGGCAACTGCGTGCGCAACATCACCACCGACCAGTTTGCCGGCGTGGCGCCGGACGAATCGGTGGACCCGCGCGTGCTGGCCGAACTGCTGCGCCAGTGGAGCACGTTCCAGCCGGAATTCGCGTTCCTGCCGCGCAAGTTCAAGATCGCGATCTCGGCCAGCCAGGACGACCGCGCCGTGGTGCAGATGCACGACATCGGCATCTATGCGTACAAGAACGCACAGGGCGAAACGCGCCTGCGCATCCTGGCCGGTGGCGGCCTGGGCCGTACGCCGATCCTGGGCACGATCATCAAGGAAGACCTGCCGTGGCAGCACATGCTGACCTACGTGGAGTCGGCCATCCGCGTGTACAACCGCTACGGTCGTCGCGACAACAAGTACAAGGCCCGCATCAAGATCCTGGTGAAGGCCATCGGCGCCGACAAGTTCGCCGCCGAAGTGGAAGAAGAGTGGAAGTTCAGCAAGGACGGTCCGGGCACGCTGACGCAGGCCGAGTTCGACCGCGTCGCGCAGTACTTCGCGCCGCCCGCCTACGAGAAGCTGGCCGACACCGACGCCTCGTTCGAAAAGCACCTGCTGGAGAACAAGGCGTTCTCCCGCTGGGTCAGCCGCAACGTGCGCGCGCACCGCGTGCCGGGCTACGCGTCGGTCACGCTGTCGACCAAGCCGGGCCCCGCATCGCCCCCGGGCGACGCCACGGCCGAGCAGATGGATGCGGTGGCCGACTTTGCCGACCGCTACGGGTTTGGCGAACTGCGCGTGGCGCACGAGCAGAACCTGGTGCTGCCGGACGTCAAGAAGCACGACCTGTTCGCGCTGTGGGAAGAGGCGAAGAAGGCCGGTCTGGCCACGGCCAACATCGGCCTGCTGACCGACATCATCGCCTGCCCGGGCGGCGACTTCTGCTCGCTGGCCAATGCCAAGTCGATTCCGATCGCGCTGGCCATCCAGGAACGCTTCGACGACCTCGACTATGTCCATGACCTGGGCGAAGTCTCGTTGAACATCTCCGGCTGCATCAACGCCTGCGGCCACCACCATGTGGGCAACATCGGCGTGCTCGGCGTCGACAAGGATGGTTCCGAGTGGTACCAGGTGACGCTGGGTGGCGCCCAGGGCAATGAATCGGCGATCGGCAAGGTGATCGGCCCGTCGTTCAGCGCCGAGGAAATGCCCGAGGTGGTGACCCGCATCATCGACACGTTCGTGGCCAACCGTGCCGGCGACGAGCGCTTCATCGAAACGTTTGCCCGTATCGGCATCGCCCCGTTCAAGGAGCGCGTGTACGCCGACAAGCAGCGTGAAGAGCGCGCCGAAGCCTGACGAACGAGAGAGATTAAACATGGCAAAGATCATTCAACTGCAACGCGACGACGCTGGCCAATTCCGTCCCGTGATCGTCGAAGACAACTGGACCGTGCTGCGCGCCACCGAAGCCCAGCCGCTGGACGAGGCGCATGTCGCCGCCGTGGCGCAGGGCACCGACGCCGTGCTGTTCCCGCTGTCGGTGTGGAAGGCCCACGCGGCGCTGCTGGCTGGCCGCGACAAGGCCATCACCGGCGTGTGGCTGGCACCGGAAGACGAACCGGGCGATGCCGAGGCGCTGTTCGACCGCGTGTCGGCCATTGCCGTCGATTTTCCGGTGTTCCGCGATGGCCGCGGCTTCTCGTCGGCCTACCTGCTGCGCACGCGCTACCACTGGGCCGGCCAGCTGCGCGCCGTCGGCGACGTGCTGCGCGACCAGCTGAACTTCATGAAGCGGTGCGGCTTCGACACGTTCGCCGTGCGTGCGGACAAGAACATCGAGGACGCGATCAAGGGCTTTACCGAGTTCACCGTGGCCTACCAGGCATCGGTGGACGAGCCGCTGCCGCTGTTCCGCCGCGCACGTGCAGACGTGACCGACGCCACGGCACGGGGCGCCGCATGAGTTCCGTGATTTCCGAGATCCCCGTGGTCGATGCGTCGGCATCGGCATCGGCCTCGCCGCTGCGCCCCCCAGCGCTGTGGACGAAGCCGGCGTACACGGGTTCGGTCGAGGCGCTGGAGGCCAAGGAGCGCGAGCTGGCCGAGCGCCTGTCGGGCATCGCCGCCCGGTTCTTCCGCGCGCGCTTTGCCACGAGCCTGGCCGCCGAGGACATGGTGCTGACCGACGCAATCCTGCGCGGCGGCGAAGCGGTGCGCGCCGGCATCCGCGTGTTCACGCTGAACACGGGCCGCCTGCACGCCGAGACGCTGGCGGTGCTGGACCAGGTGAAGGACCACTATGGCTACTCGATCGAGCAGTTCACGCCCGACCAGGACGCGGTGGACAACTACCTGCGCAACCACGGCTTGAACGCGTTCTACGACAGCGTGGACCTGCGCAAGAGCTGCTGCGGCATCCGCAAGGTGGAACCGCTGAACCGCGCGCTGTCGCACGCCGATGCCTGGATGACCGGCCAGCGCCGCGAACAGGCCGTGACGCGTGCCGAGCTGCCGTTCGAGGAAATGGACGATGCGCGCGGCATTCCGAAGTTCAATCCGCTGGCGGACTGGACCGAAGCCGAAGTGTGGGCCTACCTGACGCGCCACAACGTGCCGGTCAACGCGCTGCACGCCAAGGGCTACCCCAGCATTGGCTGCGAGCCGTGTACGCGGGCGGTCAAGGCTGGCGAGGATGTGCGCGCGGGCCGGTGGTGGTGGGAGGGCCGCGACTCCAAGGAATGCGGGCTCCACGAACAGAACATCAAGCACTGAACAGAATTAGTAGAGGCCAGAACGACATGGGCATCATGAACGACATCGCAGACGCAGGCGTGGCCGCCAACGTGGAACACCTGCTGCAGGTCCAGAACGACCACCTCGACCGGCTCGAAGCCGAGTCGATCTACATCATCCGCGAGGTGGTGGCCGAATGCCGCAACCCGGCGCTGCTGTTCTCGGGCGGCAAGGATTCGATCGTCATGCTGCACCTGGCGCTGAAGGCCTTCCGTCTGGGCGACCGCAAGGTGGAACTGCCGTTCCCGCTGGTGCATATCGACACCGGCCACAACTATCCGGAAGTGATTGCCTTCCGCGACCAGCGCGTGGCCGAACTGGGCGCGCGCCTGGTGGTGGGCCATGTGGAGGATTCGATCAAGCGCGGCACCGTGCGCCTGCGCAAGGAAACCGACTCGCGCAACGCCGCGCAGGCGGTGACGCTGCTGGAAACCATCGAGGCGCACAAGTTCGACGCGCTGATGGGCGGCGCCCGCCGCGACGAAGAGAAGGCCCGCGCCAAGGAGCGCATCTTCTCGTTCCGCGACGAATTCGGCCAGTGGGACCCGAAGGCCCAGCGCCCGGAACTGTGGAGCCTGTACAACGCCCGCATGGCGCAGGGCGAGCAGATGCGCGTGTTCCCGATCTCGAACTGGACCGAGCTTGACGTGTGGCAATACATCGCCCGCGAAAATCTGGCTCTGCCGCCGATCTACTACGCGCACCAGCGCGAAGTGGTGCGCAAGAACGGCCTGCTGGTGCCCGTCACGCCGATCACGCCGAAGCAGGACGGCGATGTCAGCGAAGTGCTGTCGGTCCGCTTCCGTACCGTGGGCGACATCAGCTGCACCTGTCCGGTGGCCAGCGTTGCGGCATCGCCGGTGGAGATCATCGCCGAGACCGCGGTGACCGAGATCACCGAGCGCGGCGCCACGCGCATGGACGACCAGACGAGCGAAGCGTCGATGGAACGCCGCAAAAAGGAAGGCTATTTCTGACACCGGACGCATATACGGGCACATCGCGTCGTTGCGCGAGTGCTCGTGTACCAATGTACACGTCGCCCTCGCGCGCCTGGCGCTGTATCCCGTCTATGCGCCGGACCAAGCGGCGTGAGGCGAAAGAAAAGGATTTCTCGAATGTCTCACCAATCCCAACACCAAGGCCTGCTGCGTTTCATTACGGCGGGTTCCGTCGATGACGGCAAGAGCACGCTGATCGGCCGCCTGCTGTTCGACAGCAAGGCCGTGCTGTCCGACCAGCTGACCGCGCTGGCCAATGCCAAGAACAAGCGCACCGCCGGGGAGGAAATCGATTTCTCGCTGCTGACCGACGGCCTGGAAGCCGAGCGCGAGCAGGGCATCACGATCGATGTGGCATACCGCTACTTCTCGACCGCGCGCCGCAAGTTCATCATCGCCGATACGCCGGGCCACGAGCAGTACACGCGCAACATGGTCACGGGCGCCTCCACGGCCCACGCCGCCATCGTGCTGGTGGACGCCACGCGCGTCACGGTGACCGACGGCCGTGCCGAACTGCTGGCCCAGACCAAGCGCCATTCGGCGATCCTGAAGCTGCTGGAACTGCAGCACGTGATCGTGGCCGTGAACAAGATGGACCTGGTCGAATACAGCGAGCAGCGTTTCAACGACATCCGCACGGCCTACACCGCGCTGGCCGGGCAGCTCGGCCTGAAGGATGTGACATACGTGCCGGTGTCGGCGCTGCGGGGCGATAACATCGTCCACGCCAGCGACGCCATGCCGTGGTACCAGGGCGAGCCGCTGCTGCCGCTGCTGGAAGCCCTGCCGGTGGAAGACGTGGCCCCCGAGGGCGACGCCGCGCTGCGCTTCCCGGTGCAGCTGGTGGTGCGCCAGGATGGCTCGGCCGCCGACGATTTCCGTGGCTACGCCGGCCGCGTGGAAGCGGGTACGGTGCGCGTGGGCCAGAAGCTGCGCGTGCTGCCGGCCAATCGCGAAGCCGTGGTGGCCGAGGTGCTGACGCCGAATGGCTCGGCCGACGCCGCCAACGCCGGCGACACGGTGACCGTGCGCCTGTCGGAGGACGTGGATGTATCGCGCGGTGACATGTTCGTCGCCGCCGACGCCACGGCCGCGTCGGCCAAAAAGCTGACGGCGGACCTGTGCTGGTTCGACGACGAATCGCTGAATCCGTCGCGCAAGTACGTGCTCAAGCACACCACGGCCAGCGTGTTCGCCCGCGTGTCGACGGTGGATCGCGTGCTGGACGTGCACACGCTGTCGCACGAGACCGGCCGCCACGAGATCAACCTGAACGACATCGGTTCGGTGCAGATCTCGCTGCAGAAGCCGATCGTCTGCGACACCTACGGCGACAACCCCGCGACGGGGGCATTCGTGCTGATCGACGAAGCCACCAACCATACGGTGGCGGCGGGCATGATCCGTGCGTTTGCCTGATATCGTCCACGCTGGACAGATCGGATAACGGTGGCAGAGATGAACGCACAGAAGGCAGCGTCGACCGGCAAGGTGTACCTGATTGGTGCAGGCCCCGGTGCGGCAGACCTCATTACGGTGCGGGGTGCACGGCTGCTGGGCGAGGCCCAGGTCGTGCTGCACGACGCGCTGGTGTCGCCCGAGATGCTGGCCTGGTGTCCCCAGGCCGAGCTGATCGAGGTGGGCAAGCGATGCGGCCAGCGGTCGACCGCGCAATTGTTCATCAACCGCCAGATTGTCGATCTGGCCACCAAGTACGAGCGGGTGGTGCGCCTCAAGGGCGGCGATCCGATGCTGTTCGGCCGTGCCGACGAGGAACTGCAGGCGCTGGAAGCGGCCGGCATCGCATATGAGGTGGTGCCCGGCATTACCGCTGCCCTGGCGGCCGCCAGCGCCATTGCCCGGCCGCTGACCAAGCGTGGCGTGTCGCGCAGCGTGGCGTTTGCCACGCAGGCCAAGGCGGCCGATGCCGTGGACGTCGAGGCTGACGTCAAGGCCGATACCATCGTCTATTACATGGGCCGCGACCAGGCCGCCAATATCGCCGCGCAACTGATGGCGCGCGGCAAGCCGGCATCCACGCCCGCCTGGGTGGTGGAGGCCGCAACCACGCCCAATCAGCGCAGCCGGCAATTCACGCTGCGCCAGATGGCGGCGGGCGAGGCGGCGCGCTGGATGGACCCGGTGCAGCCCAGCCTGCTGATGATTGGCGAGGCATTGGGCACCCGCGCAACCGAGCATGTCGAAGCACACGCAAAGGGCGAGCGGGCGGCGTGATCCGGTAGCCTGTGGAAATGCGAAAAGGCCAGAGTGTGAGCTCTGGCCTTTTCGCATTTTGAACCGCTGGCCCTCTCCCTAACCCTCTCCCGCAAGCGGGAGAGGGGACCGGCTCACGACAGCTCAAAGGCTTCCGGTCTGCTCCCCTCGCCGACAGCGGGAGAGGGGCCGCGCTTGCAGCCGTTCAAACACTGCCGGTTTGCTCCCCTCGCCCGCTTGCGGGAGAGGGGCTGGGGGAGAGGGCCAGCGCGCAATATGCCGCGATGGCATCCAGCACCCCATCCACCTCGCCCACGGCCGTGGCGGCCTGAATCGTCACCCCCGGATACTTCGCCCGGCATTCGTCGATCAGCACCGGAAAATCGCGCCGCAGATGGCCACCCTGGCCAAAGAAGACCGGCACCACCGTGATCGCATTGACGCCAGTTCCGGCCAGCTCATCGATGGCTTCCGCCAGCGACGGCGCCATCAGTTCCAGAAAGGCCAGCCGGACCGCACAACCGGGCAGCAACGCCACGAGCTTGCCGTGCAGCCGGTCGAACGGCTCGCGCCAGCGGGCGTCGCGCGCACCGTGGCCGAACAGGACGATGGCGGGTTTCGATGCAGCCATCGTCAGTGCCGATCCACCCAGCGCAGCGATGTCAGCGCGATGGTCAGGTACAGCGTGCCCGGCACCAGCGCCGAGACGATCGGCGGCCACGTGTGCAGCAGGCCCACGTGCGAGAACAGCGTATTGGCCAGGTGGAACGACAGGCCCAGCATGATGCCGCCGAACACCTTCACGCCCACCGCGCCGGCCCGCGCGTGCAGGTAGGCGAACGGCAGCGCCAGCGCCACCATCACGAACAGCGTCAGCGGATAGACCACCTTCTTCCAGAACGCGATCTCGTATCGCTGCGTGTCCTGCTTGTTGTCGCGCAGGTGGCGGATATAGCGGAACAGGTCCAGCGTCGACATCCGCTCCGGCGTGACCAGCAGCACCGACAGGATCTGCGGGGTCAATTCGGAGTGCATCACCATGTTCGGGAACAGTGCCTGCTCGGCGCGGAAATCGGGCGCCAGTGCGTCGCGCTTGGCGGCGGGCTGGCCGGCCTGGGCCGGTCGGGCCGGCTGGGCGGCCTGGCCTGCCGGAAGATCGCGCAGTTCGGCAAAACGGGTCTCGTTGACGTCGTTGAGCTGCCATTGCTGACCGCCCTGGTACCGGCCTTCCTTGGCCACGCGTATCACGCGCAGGCGGTAGTTACTGTCGAACTCGTAGATCGTGATGCCGTTGATGGTCTGATCCGCCTTCAGGCCCTGGACATTGACAAAACGGGTGATCTCACCGCCACCCGCCGCGTCGCGATCGCGGTCCTTTACCCAGACCCCCGACCGGAAGCCCGACGACACCGTGGCGCCAATCGCCTCCAGCTTGATCTTCTGCGCGTACTGCTCGGCGGCCGGGCCGATGAATTCGCCGAACACGAAGGTGACCACCGCCAGCGGCACGGCCAGCTTGAACAGCGAGAACAGCGCCTGGCGCGTGTTCAGGCCGGCCACGCGGAAGATCGTGTACTCGGACTGGCTGGCCAGCTGCGAGAACACATAGATGGCGCTGATCAGCACCGCGATCGGCAGCACCTCGTAGATCCGCGTCGGCGCTTGCAGCATGACGTGGAAGAACGCCACCATCGACGTGTATTTGCCCTGCACGCTCTCCAGTTCGCTGAGCATGTCGAAGAAGATGAACAGCGCCAGCACCGCAAACAGGATGAACGAGAAGACCCCGTAGATCAGTCGCGCGAAATAACGCTCATAGACGGCCAGGATTCTCATGCCTCGCCCCCGCCGCGCTTGTCGTTCGCCTTGCCGAGCCGGTGCAGGCCGAACACCGCCCGCCAGCCACCCAGGCTGCGGTTTGCACGGTAGCGGAACATCAGCAGCGCGCAAAGGAACACGAAGACGTGGATCGGAACCAGCGCTGTCCAGAACGAGAGCGACCCCGAGCGCACCCAGGCCTGGGCCAGGTTGATCATGTTGCTGTACGTCAGGTAGATCAGCACGGCGAACACCAGCGGCGTATAGCGACCCAGGCGCGGGTTCACATAGGCCAGCGGGATGGCGATCATCACGAAGTTGAAGGCCAGGATCGGCAGCGACACGCGCCACAGCAGTTCGCCGAGGTTTTCACGCGTGGGATTGCGCAGCAGGTCGATCGTGTCCCGGCTCTTGGCCGGCTGGTCGGCTTCGGTCTCGGGCGGCTTGTTGTCGACCCTGACGGCGTATTTATCGAATTCGATGATCCGATAGTTAAGCTGGCCCGGGATGCCGGCGTAGCGGCGGCCATGCTCCATGACCACCAGGCGGTCACCGTTGGGCTGGGTTTCGAACTGGCCCTGGTGCGACAGCGCCACCCCGATCTTGCCAGCCTCCGAATTTGCAACAAAAACGTTACGGGCGTGCTTCATGTCGGCGTCGATGCCCTCGATGAACAGCACGTAGTTGCCGTTGGCGGGCTCGATGAAGCGCCCGGAGGCGATCATCGACAGCACGCCGCGCTGCTGGAAGCGGTCGCGGAACAGCGCGCTCTGCTGGTTGGCCCACGGCCAGGCGAAGGTGCCCAGCAGCAGCGCCATGATGAAGAACGGCGTGGCGAACTGCAGCACCGGCTTGACCAGGTCGCGCAGCGAAATGCCGGCCGAGAACCACACCACCATCTCGGAGTCCTTGTACCAGCGCGTCAGGACGATCAGGGTCGAGATGAACAGCGTGGCCGACAGCAGGATCGACAGGTAGCCAATGGTGGCCAGGCCGATCAGCATCAGCACGTCGTTGGGGCTGGCCTTGCCGTTGGCGGCCATGCCCAGGATGCGGATCACGAGCGACGTCAGCATGAACGTCAGCATCACCAGGAACACCGCACCGGCGGTGTAGGCGAGCTCGCGTCGCAGGGCTTGTTGAAAAATCATGCGTGAATCGCTTCCGGCTTCCGGCCGGCGCGGGCGATATGCCGGGGGCCGAGGGACTGGCAGGACCGCGGGCTGTCAGCTTGCAGGATCGGCGGCGGCAGATCGCGGATGAAAATCGCGGATAATGGGGGCTTTCTTTTCGACGAGCCCCTGGAAGGAAGCGCGATGGAATTTAGCACAAAAGCCCTGGATCTGAGCAAAGCCGGCCAAAATGGTTTCCTGGCCACCAAGACCGACTGCCTGGTGGTAGGCCTGTTCGAGGGCCAGAATCTTGCCGGTGTGGGCAAGGCACTGGACGTGGCCACCAAGGGGCTGGTGGCGCGGCTGGTCAAGCAGGGCGATTTCGAAGGCAAGCGCGGCAGCCATCTGATGCTGCACGAAGTGGCCGGCATCGGCGCCGCCCGCGTGCTGCTGGTGGGCCTGGGCAAGGAAGCCGAATTTTCCGACAAGGCTTTTGCCGAGGCCGTGCGCACGGCCATGCGTGCGCTGGGCGGCACGCGCGCCGCATCGGCACTGTGGTGCCTGGCTCAGCAGGTGCCGCAGCAGCGCGACGTCGCCTGGGCCGTGATCACCACGATCAGCATCGTGCGCGAAGCCGGCTATCGCCTGCTGGAGCGCCACCCCGAACTCAAGCGCGCGGCCAAGGGCGCCGGCGCGGCCGACAAGCCCACGCTGCGCAAGATCGTGCTGGCCGTGGACGCGGCCGACGCCAAGGCGGCCACCCAGGCCGTGGTGCGCGGCACGGCCATTGCCAACGGCATGGAACTGACCCGCGACCTCGGCAACCTGCCGTCGAACATCTGCACGCCGACCTACCTGGCCAACACCGCCCGCGGCATCGCCAAGAAGCACAAGCTCAAGGTGGAAATCCTGGGCCGCAAGCAGATCGAGGCGCTGAACATGGGCGCCTTCCTGGCCGTGACCAAGGGCAGCGTGGAGCCGCCGCAGTTCATCGTGCTGCGCTATGACGGCGCCAGCGCCAAGGCCGCGCCGGTGGTGCTGGTCGGCAAGGGCATCACGTTCGACACCGGCGGCATCTCGCTGAAGCCGGGCGAGGGCATGGACGAAATGAAGTACGACATGTGCGGCGCCGCGTCGGTGCTGGGCACCATCCAGGCCGTGGCCGAGATGGGCCTGAAGCTGAACGTGATCGCCGTGGTGCCCACCTGCGAGAACATGCCGGCCGGCAACGCCACCAAGCCGGGCGACGTGGTGGTCAGCATGTCGGGCCAGACCATCGAGATCCTGAACACGGACGCCGAAGGCCGCCTGATCCTGTGCGACGCGCTGACCTATGTGGAGCGTTTCAAGCCGGCCGCCGTGGTGGACGTGGCCACGCTGACCGGCGCCTGCATCATTGCGCTCGGCCATGTGAACAGCGGCCTGTACGCGCGCAGCGACGTGCTGGCCGACCAGCTGCTGAACGCCGGCCGCAAGGCCATGGACACCGCCTGGCGCCTGCCGCTGGACGATGACTACCAGGACCAGCTCAAGTCGAACTTTGCCGACATGGCCAATATCGGCGGCCGCCCGGCCGGCAGCGTCACGGCGGCGTGCTTCCTGGCGCGTTACACCGAGAAGTACGACTGGGCCCACCTGGATATTGCCGGCACCGCCTGGAAGAGCGGCGCGGCCAAGGGGGCGACGGGCCGTCCGGTGCCGCTGCTGACGCAGTTCCTGATGGACCGTGCCGGGTAACCGGCCAATCGAAGGCAGCACAGGATGACGCGCATCGACTTCCACAGCAACGTGCCGGATACGCTGGCCTACGTCTGCCGCCTGGTCCGCAAGGCCTATGGGGCAGGGCAGAAGGTGGTGGTGTTCGGCGCCCCGCAGCAGCTGGCGCAGCTTGACGCGCGGCTGTGGTCGTTCTCGCCGCTCGACTTCCTGCCGCATTGCGGGCTGGACAGCCCCAATGCGGCGGTGACGCCGATCATCCTGGCCGCCACGCTGGATCAAGTGCCGCACCACCAGCTGCTGGTCAATATCGCGCCGGAAGCCCCGGCGCAGTTCGCCAGCTTCGAGCGAATGATCGAGGTGGTGGGCGCCACCCCCGACGCCCGCGACGCCGGCCGCGATCGCTATCGTTTCTATCGTGAACGCGGGTATCCGCTCACGCACCATGACATCGGGCAGGCCAAAGGAGAATCGGCATGAGCGAACGCACGACATCGCGGGTGATTCCGCGGCTGGGGCCCAATGACAGCGTGCCGCTGCTGACCGAAATCGTCGAATTGCCAGACGCGGCGTTCGAGGCGCCCACGCAGCCGCTGGATCAGCCGGCGGCGCAGCCCATGGCCGCACGGCCCGGCGCAACGGTCATCGATACCGCCGACATGCCAGAGTCGGGCGTGGTCACGGCAGTCGGCGACACCGATTCGCTGGCCGACGCCGCCACGGCCGCGGACACGCAGCCGCCGATGGTGGACGCCGCGGCCTTCCTGCCCGGCGAGGACGACCTGCGCGCCGTGCGCACCGAACTGCTGACGCGCGTGATGATGCGCTTCCGGACCGAATGGCCGCAGGTGGTGGAAGCCCATACCGAGGCCACGCTGCAGTCGCGCCTGGCGCCGCTGACGGCCCAGTTGGCCAGCGAACTGACGCAGGCGCTGGAGGCCCGCCTGGTGGAATGGCTCGACGCCACGCTGGAAGAGATCGAACGGGACCCGGGCGGGATGTAGATGGTTTTCTCCCCTCTCCCATTAGAGATCTAACGGGGCGGGGATGTGGCCGGTTTTCTCCCCTCTCCCGCCGTGCGGGAGAGGGGAGCGGGTCAGCGGTATTTCAACCTCAGTCCGTCACCGCGCCCTTGCTGGCCGTCGATGCCAGTTTCGAGAACTTCGCCAGCACCCCGCGGGTATAGCGGGGCGCCGGCTGCTTCCAGGCGGCACGCCGCCTGGCCAGTTCGTCGTCCGGCACGTTCAGCTGCAACACCAGCTGGTGTGCGTCGATCGTGATCGAATCGCCTTCCTGCACCAGCGCGATGGTGCCGCCGACGTAGGCTTCCGGTGCCACGTGGCCGACCACCATGCCCCATGTGCCGCCCGAAAAGCGGCCGTCGGTAATAAAGCCCACCGATTCACCCAGCCCCTTGCCGATGATGGCCGAAGTGGGCGCCAGCATTTCCGGCATGCCCGGGCCGCCCTTGGGGCCCAGGTAGCGCAACACAAGGACATCGCCGGCATTGATCTTGTCGCCCAGGATGGCCTCCATCGCGCTCTGTTCGTCCTCGAACACGCGTGCCGGGCCGGTGATGACCGGATTCTTGAGCCCGGTGATCTTGGCCACGGCGCCTTCCTCGGCCAGGTTGCCCTTCAGGATGGCCAGGTGGCCCTGCTTGTAGAGCGCGCGATCGAGCGGCATGATCACGTCCTGGTCGGCGCGCGGGTGGTCGGGTACGTGCTCCAGTTCCTCGGCCAGCGTGCGGCCCGTGATGGTCAGGCAGTCGCCATGCAGCAACCCCGCGTTCAGCAGGATTTTCATGACCTGCGGAATGCCGCCGGCGCGATGCAGGTCGGTGGCCACGTAGTCGCCCGACGGCTTCAGGTTGCAGATCACCGGCACGCGGCGGCGGATGCGCTCGAAATCGTCGATGGTCCATTCCACTTCGGCCGAATGGGCGATGGCCAGGTAGTGCAGCACGGCGTTGGTGGACCCGCCGGTGGCCATGATCAGCGTGACGGCGTTTTCGATGGACTTGCGCGTGATGATGTCGCGCGGCTTGATGTCCTTCTTGACCGCCTCCACCAGCACACGGGCCGATTCGGCGGCGCTGTCGACCTTTTCCTGGTCCGGGTTGGCCATGGTGGACGAATACAGCAGCGACATGCCCAGCGCCTCGAACGACGAACTCATCGTGTTGGCCGTGTACATCCCGCCGCACGAGCCGGTGCTCGGGCAGGCGTTCTTTTCCACGCCCTCGAAGTCTTCCTGGCTCATGCGGCCGGCCGTGAACTCGCCCACGGCCTCGAACGACGACACGATGGTCAGGTCCTTGCCCTTCCAGTTGCCCGGCCTGATGGTGCCGCCGTACACATAGATGCCCGGCACGTTGGTGCGCGCCAGCGCGATCATGCCGCCCGGCATGTTCTTGTCGCAGCCGCCGATCACGACCACGCCGTCCATCCACTGGCCCTGCGCCGCGGTCTCGATGCAGTCAGCGATCACTTCGCGGGAGATCAGCGAATACTTCATGCCTTCGGTGCCCATCGACATGCCGTCCGAGATGGTCGGCGTGCCGAAGATCTGCGGATTCGCGCCCGACGCGCGCACGGCTTCCACGGCGGCATCGGCCAGCCGCTGCAGGCCGGCATTGCACGGGGTAATCGTCGAATGGCCATTGGCGATGCCCACCATCGGCTTGTCGAAGTCTTCCTTCTTGTAGCCGAGCGCGTAGTACATCGAGCGGTTGGGGGAGCGCGCCACGCCTTGCGTGATGTGCTGGGAGCGTTTGTTGAAGGCCATGAAGTCTCTCCGGGGGATGCCGGGCCGCGCTCGATACGCCGCTGCGCCGGCCGTGTTTTTGGTGTGGTGCCGGCAAGCATGCGCTTGGCGTTTTAGCGTGTCAAATATATTATTCGAGCGTTATTAGGTCGAAAAATATATCAATCGGAAAGGACGGCGCCGGTGGATCTACGCCAGTTGCGTTACTTCGTCACAGTGGCCGAAGAGTTGCATTTCGGGCGGGCGGCCCGTCGCCTGGCCATGACCCAGCCGCCGCTGTCTCAACAGATCCAGGCACTGGAGGAAGAGATTGGCGTGCAATTGTTCGTGCGCACGCGGCGATCGGTGATGCTGACGCCGGCGGGCCAGCAATGGCTGCCCGAGGTGCGGCGCGTGCTGGCCGACGCCGGGGCGCTGCCGGGGCTCGCCCAGCGGCTGGCGCGCGGCGAGGTGGGGTCGCTGGCGCTGGCCTTTGTCAGCACGGCCGATTACGGCATCCTGCCTGACCTGCTGCGGCATTTCCGCGCGCAACACCCGGACGTGCAGCTGCAACTGCGCGAAGCCACCAGCGATGTCCAGTTCGAGGCCCTGGCCGAAGGCACGATCGACGCCGGGCTGGTCATCCGCCCGCAACTGCCCGTGATGCCGCATGGCCTGTCCTACCTCCCGCTGGTGCGCGAGCCGCTGGTGCTGGCCGTGCCCGATGGATGGCGGCCCGCCGGGCGCGCCACAGTGCCGCAGGCAGTGGCGTTGCGCGATGCCGCGCGCGAGCCGCTGGTTATCTTCCCGCGCCGAAGTGCGCCAGCGTTTTATGACATCATTACGGGCTACTATGCGCGCGACGGCCTGACGCCGGTGATTGCCCAGGAGGCCATCCAGATGCAGACGATCGTGAGCCTGGTGTCGGCCGGCATGGGCGTGGCGCTGGTGCCCGCGTCGCTGCGCAACCTGCGGCGCACGGGCGTGTCCTACCTGACCTTGCTCGACGCCGGCCCGGAGATCGAGACCGGCCTGGCCTGGCGCGAGGGCGCGGCCGGGGTGGCGCCGGTGCTGCGGTCGTTCATCGACATCGCCACCGGGCTGGCCGGCGCCATCGGGCTGACGCATGACCATGGCATAACGACATAGAACAACGCGCAGCACGCCGCGCGCTCCAAACTTACCGCTACTCTCCCGCTACTCCATGCTCGTTCATCCGCAATTCGATCCGGTTGCCATCCACCTGGGGCCGCTGGCCATCCGCTGGTACGGACTCATGTACCTGGCCGGCTTCATCATGTTCCTGTGGTTCGGCCGGCTGCGTATCAAGCAGCCCCATGTCGCGGCACGCGGCTGGGTGGCGCGCGATCTCGACGACATGCTGTTCTACGGCGTACTCGGCGTGATCCTGGGCGGCCGCCTCGGCTATGTGCTGTTCTACAAGCCGAGCTACTACCTGACCCACCCGCTGGAGATCTTCAAGGTATGGGAAGGCGGCATGGCCTTCCACGGCGGATTCCTGGGCGTGCTGGTGGCGATGTGGGTGTTTGCCAAGGTGCGGCGCCGCCACTGGATGGAAGTGACCGACTTCATCGCGCCGCTGATCCCGTGCGGGCTGGCCGCCGGCCGTATCGGCAATTTCATCAACGGCGAACTGTGGGGGCGTGCCACCGATCTGCCCTGGGGCATGATCTTTCCGCAGGCCGGCGACAACATTCCGCGTCATCCGTCGCAGCTGTACCAGTTTGCCGGCGAAGGCGTGGCGCTGTTCATCATCCTGTGGCTGTTCGCGCGCAAGCCCCGGCCGATGGGTGCGGTGTCGGGCGTGTTCCTGATCGGCTATGGCGCGTTCCGCTTCCTGGCCGAGTTCACGCGCGAGCCGGACAGCTTCCTGGGCCTGCTGGCGCTGAAGCTGTCGATGGGCCAGTGGCTGAGCCTGCCGATGATCGTGGTCGGCGTGCTGATGGTGGTGTGGGCGTATCGCCGCCAGGCCAACGGCGCGGCGGCCGGGGCGGCGCGTTAGGCTGGCTGTCTCCCTGGTCGTGCTCTCCTCTCCCGCACGCGGGAGAGGGGCCGGGGGAGAGGGCCCGGCGGTTCAAAATCCGCAGGATCGGCAAGCAGAACCTCAATGCCCTCACCCCCAGCCCCTCTCCCGCAAGGCGGGAGAGGGGAGCACAAAACTACCGCGCGTTCCGGATCGCATCCATCCGTTCTCTGGTCAGCGGATGCGTCGAGAAAAATCCCGCCTCCTCATCGTCCCCGGCTTCCTTGCCGCCCCGCTTGCCTGGCTTGCCGCGCCCACCGTGGGCGTCTTCGAGCTGCTGTAGCGCGTCGGCCAGTGCCGACGGCGGCAGCCGGTTTTCCCGCAGGACTTCCACCGCAAACGCATCGGCCTCGCGCTCGTGATCGCGCGAGTAGCGCATGGCCAGCATCGCCGTGGGCACCGTGGCCAGCAGCGACGACACGTCGCCCAGGAAGTACGCGGTCAATGCGCCAACCGCCGACGCCTGGAACACCTGCTGCAGCCCGTGGCGTTGCGTGACGTGGCCGGCCTCGTGCGCCAGCACGCCCATCATGGCCGGGCCGGTGCCCAGCAGCTTCACCAGTTCGTCGGTCACGACGATGGTGCCGCCGGGCAGGGCCAGTGCATTGGCGCCGATGCCACCGCCGTGGCGGAACAGGATCTGGTAGTCGTGGCCGGGATCGGCCGGCCGGCGCAGCGCCGCGAAGTTGTCGCGGATGCGTTGCTGGTCGGCGGCCGGCAGTGTGCTCGGCTTGACGATGCCCCCGTCCAGGCTGTCCAGCGTGGTGCGGCCCAGTTGCGCTTCGAGCGATGCCGGTATCGTGCGTGCAACCAGAACCGCGGTCCACGGCAGCAGGTAGAAGTACGAGACCGCCACGAACAGCACCAGCCCCAGCATCGACAGCCCGACCAGGCGCCAGCTGTTCTGCGCGCGCGACACCCAGCCTTCCCGATGGCCGGTGGCGGCCAGCATGGCGTCAAAGCCGGCGTGGTCGGTGATCTCGCAGTAGGCCCCGTCGGCGAACGTCACCAGACGCGGGCCGCGCCGGATGCGTTCGGAGACGCGCAACGATGCCAGCGGCGCGCGGCGCAGTTCGTCGCCGCCGGCATCCTGCAGCACGGCGTGGCCGTCCCGGACGTGCAGCACGACCGGGTGCGCGCGCGACGTACGGCCATCGAAGTATTGCGCGGCAATCATGGTGGCCCGCTCCTTCGCTTACAGCGCGATGTCGATGTCGTACCAGTCCGCCGCGGCATCGCCCAGCGCGCCGACGTGCTGCTTTTCGCCGACCACGAAAGCGTCGAGCGCGCCCACGGCGACCATCGTCATCGATTCGACGCGATAGCGCGCCGACCGCACGCGCGCGAACGGGTAGAACAGCCCCAGCGTCAGCGCCGTGAGGATCAGGTTCGTGAGCGAGATCAGAAACAGGCTGCGGGCCTTGACGTCGCTGCGGAAGTGGTGGGGCGCCAGGGTGGTGTGATTCCACACCGCATTCTGCAGCCTGGCCTGGAAGAACGGGGCGATCAGCAGGAAACCCGCATACATCGCCAGCGCCATCAGCATGACCACGAAGACAAAGCCCGCCTTGCCGCCCGCCGCGGCTGCCAGCGCACCTCCGGCGAGGCCGCCCGCCACCAGGCACAGCAGCACCACACCGGCCGTGACCAGGTAGACGCGGTAAAAATCACCGGCCGTGCCGTCGAAGGCGAATTGCGCGGTCCCGAAGCGCGTGTTGTTGTGCTGATAGCGTTTGAGGCGCTGGTGGGCCATCGGCGCCAGCAGCCACAGCGTCAGGCCGCTCAGCAGCGGCCACAGCAGAAAGACCGTATAGCCGTCGCGGTCGGTGCCCGTGAACGCGAAGCGCAGGCCACGATAGCTGGAATTGGCCATGCGGAAGCGCAGCGACCGCACCAGCAGCAGCGGAAATACCACAGCCAGCGCCAGCGCCAGCACCGCGCCCAGCGGCGGCGAGAATTCGAGGACCAGCTGATACACCGCAAACAGGCCGAAGACGATGCCACGTCCCTTGAGGATCGCCTTGGCATTGCCGTGGTAGTCGAAGGTGGCCCCGTCCAGTTGCGTGCTGCGGTAGAAATATTGCTGCGTGCGCACCTTGGCCCATGCGGAATAAATGCCCAGCGTGACAATGGTCAGCAGCGTGTTGACGATCCAGATCCGGAAATACTCGGACCCCGACCCGGTAAATGCAAATTTCAGGTGGCGTGGCACCTGGCTGTCCGGCGCGACGACGTCGGCCTTCAGGCCGTTTTGATCTTCCCAGTTCATTGAATCGACCTCTCCAGTTGTGACGGGGCGCTTTTTTGCGGCTGGCGCCTGTTTCAGGTTTGCAACCAGTTGGCACGCGGCTTTGGTGCGCGTTACCACACATTCTCGCACTCACGTGTACCGCTGCGGTCACAAATGCTTGGGGCGGCTCGCGTTGGCTACGAGGGCGAGGGTAACTGGGTCGTAACGACGAAGAAACATCCTGTTACATCGTCAGCCGACTGTCACAAGTCGTGTTTCGTCCTCCCCAATGAAATCAACGACTTAGGGCTGGTGGCACGGTCCTCGCTATGCAGCCTGTTACAAGATCGCTCGGGACACGCCATGTACGGCCCCGACACGGCCCGAAGGGGGAGGGTGCGCACGACCATGCGCCGGCGCCGTGGCAACGACAAAAAGCCAAACGGGAAAAGGCACGGGAACCATCCGCACTCGACGACGAGTGCTTTAACGGGGTAGGCGCGGGGCCAGCGCCGGCAAATGAATCTGACCCGCAAGCGTCCGGCATATCTCGCGCCCGGCGCCCAAGTCGAAGACCCAAGCGGTTCTTTCATGCGCGGGCAATCTTCCTGCAGGGAGGCAGGAGGATTGCCCGCAGCACCTCTCGCTTTCCCCGAGTTCCCGATCCGCCACGCTTGCTGCCCCGCAGCATCGAAACCGCTTGCGGCCGCCGCCACAATCCATAATTATGAATTATTGCGGCGTAATCGCCTCTCGCGACGCCGCATCGGCATGGCATGTTCCCGTGTGGTTTCCCCCCTCATCGCGAACGCAGGGAGAAGGCATGATGCGAATCGTCAGGCAGGCGCTGTACCTGGAGGTGGCAGACCGGCTGCGCGCGATGATCGACGATCGCACGCTGGTGCCCGGTGCCTGGATTGACGAGGTGGCGCTGGCGGCGTCGCTGGGCACGTCGCGCACGCCGCTGCGCGAGGCACTGAAGGTGCTGGCCGCCGAAGGGCTGGTCCGGCTCGAGCCACGGCGTGGCTGCTTCGTCAACGCGCTGACCGAGCAGGACCTGGACGACATCTTCCCGCTGATGGCGCTGCTGGAAGGGCGTTGCGCCTACGAGGCCGCGCGTAATGCCACGCAGGCCGATCTTGCCGCGCTCGAAGGCCTGCACGCCGACCTGGCGCGCTACGCGCAGGCTGGCGATATCGATGCCTACTACGAAACCAACTACCAGATCCATGAAGCGATCCAGCGGCTGGCGGGCAATCGCTGGCTGTCGGGCGTGGTCAGCGACCTGCGCAAGGTGCTGCGCCTGTCGCGCCACAAGAGCCTGCGGCTGCCGGGGCGCATTCACGAGTCGTGTGCCGAACACCTGTCGGTGTTCTCCGCATTGAAGGCCCACGACCCCGAAGGGGCCGAGGCGTTGATGAAGACCCACGTGTTGCGTCAGCGCGGCGCATTGCGCATGCTCGACGCGGCCGAGCCCACCCCTGCAGCCGCCGCCCCGCCGGCCGCGCCGCTGCGCCTGGCCGGGCAGGGCTGACGTCCGACCGACCCGGCTTGCCCATCCTCCACCGACCTCGCAGGACACGACCATGACTGCCCTCGATCCCGCCGACCCACTGAAAGTCAGTGCTCCGCTCGATGCCAGCGAGCCCGTCAGCGACTCGCTGTTCTCGCGCTTTGGGCGCTGGTGGAACCGCAAGGACGACGCGCCCAGGCCCGCCGCGACGGACGCGCCGGACCCGGCGCAGCACACGCTGTCCACGCGCGCCGTCAAACGCCAGCGCGAACAGCTGCGCCAGTGCTTCGAGGCGCGCCTGACCGACGGCGCTGCCAATGCCGCCGCCTTGGCCTGGCAGGATGAATACCAGGCGGCGGCCGAGCCGCTGCGCCAGGCCATGCTCGGCGTGCTGGCCGACGTGGCGGCCGGGCGCGATACGCCGGGCGGCGCGTCCGGCAGCGGGCCGGCCGGCGCATCGGCGGGCGCGGCTTCGGGGCTGTCGCAGGCCCTGTCGAATGCGCGCATCCGCTTCTTCAAGCGCTTTGCCGCGCATCACGGCAAGCGCGGCGACAGCGCCTGCGGCCTGCACTTCCTGATCCAGTTGCGTTCGGACATGTTGCGCTGGCAGAAGCGCATTCCCGGCCTGCGGGCGCTGGACGAAGACCTGGAGGCACTGTTCTCGAACTGGTTCGACGTGGGCCTGCTCGAACTGCAGCCGATCACCTGGGATTCGCCGGCGTCGCTGCTCGAAAAGCTGATCCGCTACGAAGCCGTCCACGAAATCTCGTCGTGGAACGACCTGCGCAACCGGCTCGACTCGGATCGCCGCTGCTATGCGTTCTTCCATCCGCGCATTCCGCGCGAGCCGCTGATCTTCGTGGAAGTGGCATTCGTGCCCGAGATGGCCGCCAATGTCCAGACGCTGCTGGACGAGGCCGCGCCGCTGGAAGACCTGCGCCGCGTGAAATGGGCCATCTTCTATTCGATCTCGAACACGCAGACGGGCCTGCGCGGCGTCAGCTTCGGCAACTTCCTGCTCAAGCGCGTGATCGAGGAACTGCAGCGCGAATTCCCGAAGCTCAAGCAGTTCGCCACGCTGTCGCCGATTCCGGGCTTTGCCGACTGGCTGCGCAAGCAGGACGGCGAGTCGGTTGCACGCATCCTGGGTGACAAGCGGGTGTCGCGCTGGCGCGAACGGCATGGCGAGGCGCCGGCCGATGGCGCCGCCTGGTTTGCCGCGCTGCCGGCCGACGCGCAGGACACTGTCATCCGCGATACGGCGCTGGCGCTGGTGGCGCACTACCTGGTGCGCCAGGGCGGCAAGGGCGTGCCGGTCGATCCGGTGGCGCGTTTCCACCTGGGTAACGGGGCATGTGTCGAGCGCGTGAACTGGGGCGCCGACCTGTCGCGAAAAGGCCGCGCACAGTCATGCGGGGTGATGGTGAATTATCTTTACGTGCCCGAGGCGCTGGATGACAATCTGGCTCGCCTTGGCGATGGCAACCCCCGCGTCAGCCGCGCGGTGGCCAAGCTACTGTAGGCCTCGGGTCGGGCGCGGACGCCAGGCAGGTTTCTTGTCGGGTGGGTGGCAGTAGGCAGTACTTCGATTGACTTTCCACGCAGTGAGTAGAGAGAGGAGACAGTACATGAGTCGTCAGCGCAAACTGACCGCGTTCGCACGCGTCTTTGCAATCGCCGGCCTGGTGGCCGGCACCGGGGCCAGCCTCCATGCGCCGGCCGCGCAGGCCGCGGACCCCTGGCCGAACAAGCCCGTTACCGTGATCGTGCCGTTCCCGGCCGGCGGCGGCACCGACGCGTTCGCGCGGCCGTTGACCGCGCAGCTTTCCAAGCAGCTGGGCAAGCAGTTCGTGATCGACAACCGCGGCGGCGCCGGCGGCACGGTGGGCGCCAGCCTGGCAGCCAAGGCCGCGCCGGACGGCTACACGGTCTTCATCGGCGGCGCGCACCACGCCATCGCGCCGTCGTTCTACAAGAAGCTCGACTACGACATCGAGAAGGATTTCGTGCCGATCACGGTGATCGCGCAGCCGCCGCAGGTGATCGTGGTGAATCCGTCGAAGGTGCAGGCCAACACGTTGAAGGACCTGATCGCCTATGCCAAGGCGCATCCGGGCCAGCTCAACTACGCATCGGCCGGTAACGGCTCGGCGCACCATCTGGCCGGCGAGCTGTTCAAGCTGCAGACCCAGACCGATCTGGCGCATGTGCCGTACAAGGGCGCCGGCCCGGCGCTGTCCGACCTGATCGCCGGCCAGGTGGACCTGATGTTCGACGGCCTCGGCTCATCGGCGCAACATATTCGCGCCGGCCGTATCAAGGCCCTCGCCGTGGCGTCGAAGACGCGCTCGGCGGCGTTCCCGAACGTGCCGACGGCGGCCGAGGCCGGCGTGCCGAACTACGAGGTGTCCACCTGGTACGCGCTGTGGGCGCCCAAGGGCACGCCGAAGGAGATCGTCGACAAGCTCTACGCCGAAACCACCAAGGCGCTGAACAGCCCCGAAATGAAGGCCATCTGGCTGCAGAACGGTTCGGACATCCCGCAGTTCACGCAGGAACAGTTCGCGCAGTTCCAGCGCGCCGAGATCAAGCGATGGGCCGAGGTGGTGCAGCGTTCGGGCGCCAAGATCGACTGATGGGCGGCAATGTCACGTTCGCCCGCGATGGCCAGGTGGTCACCGTCACGCTGTCGCATCCGGGCAAGCTCAACGCGATATCGGCCGGCATGTGGCAGGCGCTGGCCACGGGGTTTGACGCGCTGGCGGCCGAGGTGGCAAGCGCGGCCGACCCGGCCGCGCGTCCGCCGCGCTGCGTGGTCGTGCGCGGCGCCGACGGCAACTTCGCCGCCGGGGCCGACATCGCCGAATTTCCGGTGGTGCGGGGCGACGCGGCCGCGGTGCGCCGCTATCACACGGCCATCATCGCGCCGGCGTTGCGGGCCATCGCCGAATGTCCATTGCCGACGCTGGCGGCCATCGAAGGCGTCTGCGTGGGCGGCGGGCTGGAAATCGCGTGCAACTGTGACCTGCGCGTCGCTGCGGCGGGCAGCCGCTTCGGCGTGCCGATCAACCGGCTGGGGTTTCCGATGGCGCCCGGCGAACTGCAGGGCCTGCTGGCCCTGGCAGGGCGCGCGGTGACGCTGGAAATCCTGCTGGAAGGCCGCGTGTTCGATGCCGCCGAGGCGGCCGCCAAGGGGCTGCTGACGCGCGTGGTGCCCGAGGCGGCCCTGCACGACGAGGTGGCCGCCACGGTGCAGCGTCTCTGCGCCGGGGCGCCGCTGGCCGCGCGCATCAACAAGGCAACCATCCGCCGACTGTCGCCGGCGCCGGCGCCGCTGACCGCCGCGGAACTGGACGCCCACTTCGCCTATGCCGGCAGCCGCGACCACGCCGAGGGCGTGGCCGCCTTCCTGGCGCACCGGCCTCCGGATTTCACCGGGGAGTAATATGTCGGCCGGCCGGCTATCATGGCCGGCTGCCCCAGCGCATTCGCCTGCCGTCCCCGGGCATGCCATTCCCTTTTGCTCAGTACCATGAACGCCAACCTGTTCGCCCTGTTCGAATCCCGTTTTCCTGCCGACCGCAGCGCCTGCTGCATCGAAACGCATGACGGCCTGTACTACACGTGGGACGACCTGGACCGCGCCACGGCCAAGCTTGCCAACCTGCTGACCGCCCTGAAGCTGCCGGCCGGCGCGCGCGTGGCCGTGCAGGTGGAAAAGTCGCCGGAGGCGCTGTTCCTGTACCTGGCCACGCTGCGGGCCGGCTATGTGTACCTGCCGCTGAACACCGCGTACCAGGAAGCCGAAATCGATTATTTCGTCGGCAATGCCGAGCCGGCGGTGGTGGTTTGCAGCAGCACCAACTTCGGCTGGGTGTCGAAGGTGGCGTTTGCGCACAACACGGCGCACGTGTTCACGCTGGACGACAACCGTACCGGATCGCTGCTGCAGCGCGCGGCGGCACAGCCGGACACGTTCGAGACCGTGCAGCGCGCGGACGACGATCTGGCGGCCATCCTGTACACGTCGGGCACCACCGGCCGCAGCAAGGGCGCGATGCTGACGCATCGCAACCTGGCCTCGAATGCGCTGACGCTGAACGAATACTGGGGCTGGCGCAGCGACGACGTGCTGCTGCATATGCTGCCGATCTTCCACGTCCACGGGCTGTTCGTGGCGTCGCACGGCGCGCTGCTGGCCGGCGCCAAGATGATCTGGGCGCCCAAACTGGACATGGGCCAGATCCTGAAATTCATCCCGCGCTGCACGGTGATGATGGGTGTGCCGACCTACTACGTGCGCATGGTGCAGGAGTCGCGTTTCGACAAGGATCTCTGCAAGAACATGCGCCTGTTCGTGTCGGGTTCGGCGCCGCTGCTGCTGGAAACGTTCGACGCCTTCCGTGAGCGTACCGGCCATACCATCCTGGAACGCTACGGCATGAGCGAAACCGTGATGCTGGTCTCGAACCCGTACGACACCGCGCTCGGTGAACGTATCGGCGGCACCGTGGGGATGCCGCTGCCGGGCGTCTCGGTGCGCGTGATGGACGGCGAGGGCAACCTGTGCCCGCCGGGCGTGATCGGCAATGTTCAGGTTCAGGGCCCCAACGTGTTCAAGGGCTACTGGCGCATGCCGGAAAAGACCGCCGAGGAATTCACCGCCGATGGCTGGTTCAAGACCGGCGACGTGGGCCGCTTCGGGGGTGCCATCGTCAGCCAGGCTGGCGAGCGCAAGGTGCCGGACAACTACCTGACCATCGTCGGCCGCAGCAAGGATCTGATCATCTCGGGCGGCTACAACGTCTACCCGAAGGAAATCGAGAGCTTTATCGACGAGATGCCCGGCGTGGTGGAATCGGCCGTGATCGGCGTGCCCCATGCCGATTTTGGCGAGGCCGTGGTGGCCGTGGTGGTGCGCAAGCCCGGCGCCGATATCGACGAGGCCGGCATGATCGGCACGCTCAAGGGCCGCATCGCCAACTTCAAGGTGCCCAAGCGCGTGCACGTGGTGGACGAACTGCCACGCAACACGATGGGCAAGGTGCAGAAGAACGTGCTGCGCCAGCAGTTCGCGGCGCTGTAATCCGAAGCCATCCGAGAAAAAGCCCCGCCCCATGAAATGGAGCGGGGCTTTTTCTTGTTTCCTTGTTCCTTGTTGCGTTGTCTCTTACTTCACCATCTGCACCGACCCGTTGACCGACACGGTCACCTGGGTCTTGCCGCCTTCCACCGGAATCGGCGCGCCGGCATCGGCCGACATGGCCTTGGCCGCGTACATGCGCGGCACCGGCGGCATCACGCCGCCGGATTCATTGACCGAGACTTCGCGGATCGTGAAGCTGCTGAAGCCAAACAGCTTGGTCGTGGCCTGCGCCTTGTCGCGGAATGCCGCCACGGCTTGGTCGGCCAGCTTCTGCTCGGCGGCGCGGCGGGCCTCGCGCGACAGCGAGAAGCCGACGTTCTGCACCTGCATCTGGTTGGCCAGCTCGCCAGCCAGCTTCGACACGGCGGCGAAGTCCTTGGACTTGAGAATGATCTCCGAACGGCCGCGCCACGTGCTGATCTTGCCGTTGCGGTCGGTATTCGGATGAATCGTGAAGCCGCCCGATTGCGCTTCCACGCCCGACACGCGCTTGGCTTGCGTCAGTGCCGCCTGAGTTCGCGACGACAGCGCGTTCGAAATGGCGGAAGGCTCGGGGCCTTCCTGCTCGGTGGCCAGGACCAGCGTGACCACGTCGGTCGGCACTTCGGTCACGGCTTCGGCGGACAACGACAGCACGCCCGAAGGCTGCGGCACGGCAACGGTCTGGGCCGAGGCCACGGCGGCGGCAGTGCCCAGCAGCGAGGCGACCAGCAATTTCTTCATATTGTTCTCCGATCAATGTGATGGCTATCAGATGCGAAGCCTCGCATTTCGTTCCATGCGGGCTCCTGCATGAAAGCTCTAACGGCCGGTCGGCCGGATCGGGGTTAAGGCGGGCAAAAAAAATGCGGCGCGGCCAGAAGACTGCAGCCGCAGATGCTACTTCATCAGCTTTTCGGTGATGAAGCGCCATTCGGCCGGCGTGACCGGCGTGATCGACAGCCGGTTGCCCTTGCGCAGCACCACCATGTCGGCCAGCGCGTCATGCTCGCGCAATGCGGGCAGCGGGATCAGCGCGCTCTTCTTGACGAAGCGTACGTCCACCAGCGACCAGCGCGGCTCTTCCTGCCGGGATGCCTTGTCGTAGTAGTGGCTCTTGGGGTCGAACTGCGTGGGATCGGGATAGGGCTGCGAGCAGACCTCGGCAAGGCCGGCGATGCCCGGTTCGGGACACGACGAGTGATAGAACAGCACGCCGTCGCCGATGCGCATCTGGTCGCGCATGAAGTTGCGCGCCTGGTAGTTGCGCACGCCGGTCCATGGCAGCGTGCCTTCACGGGCCAGATCGTCGATGCTGGCTTCATCCGGTTCGGACTTCATCAGCCAGTACTGGCGGGCGCGCGCGTCGGGCATGGATCCGTGACAGGTCAGGCGTTGAAATGAAAAAGGCGGTGGTTCGTTGAAACCACCGCCTCTTCACCACTTGAAGGGGGTCCCCGCCTCGGCCGCTGGGTCGGCATCCTGAACCCAAGTGAGGTTCAGAGTGGCTGCGGAAGTCGTATTTCGGGTACATCGCCCACTCAGGGAGTCCGGACCGAAGCCAGGACTATGAATGCGGTAACGCGCTCGCCCACACGACATGATCCCGCACCATGCAATGCATATCGGTTCAAGGAGTTTATGACCCTCACGAACCAGGCAGGGAAACTGTCAAACGTCTGACTTGGGTTCCTGTGCGTGCAACACGCTTGGGATGTCAGACGTTTGCCGTTTCAAACTAGGATGGGATGGAAACGGCGGCCAGGCCCGATAACCCGACCATCCAACTGCGTCGGTCAGTCTCGCCGCGCAGTGGCTCCACTATACACCGCGACGTCAGTGATACCAAGCCGGATACGTCGGGACGTTACATTTTCCACAACAACCGGCATATCCATGCACATCATGCGGCCGGGCGCGGCACCGGCTTCACATGGACGACATATCTGGCCGACGCTGCGCAATTCAAGTGTTGCCGTCAGGGTTTTTTTTCGGCGGCTCAGCGCGTGCCCACGTGCGCGTACTGGCGCAGCGCCTCGTCGGCGCGGTCGTTCAGCTCGCGAATGCGCGCGCGCACCGCGTCCACCGGGATCGTGCCGTCCTCTTCCTGCTTGCGACGCATGGCCAGCAGGTCCGACGCAATGCTGATGGCCGCCATCACGGCCACGCGCTCCACGCCCTTGGCCGACACGCTGCCCTTGAGCTTGTTCATCTTGTCGTCGACCAGCGCCGCGGCTTCCAGCAGCGCGGCCTCGTTCTCCGGCGAGATCGCGAAACGGTAGGGCTGGCCTGCGATGTTCAGTTCCACTTGCTTGTTGCTCATGCGTGTTCTCCGGGGGCTTGCTGCGAACCTTCCGATGCGGCGCGGGACTGGCCGTCGCCGAGCAGGTCGAGCTGGCGCGCGTCGCTGGCGGTGGGCAGCTTGTCGAGGATGGACTGGATGCGCAGTTGCGCCTCCTCGATCTTGATGTTGAGCAGCTCGCGGTCGGCCGCCATGGCTTCGCGGTCCGCGCGCAACGTGCTCGCCTCGGCCTGCAGGCGGTCGATCTCCGCGCGCAGCCGCTGGTTTTCCGCCGCCAGGGTGTCCGCATGATGCAGCACGCGCCCGATCTTGGCGGCCAGTTGTTCGAGTTCGTTGAGCATAGTGCCTGTCGTGTCCGGTAGGAGTAAGGGTCAGGTTTGGGGATTCTAGCCGATGCACACGCGGGGGCTACCGTCAATGCGACCGGTGAGACTTTGCTGCCGCACGGAAGTTGCACCGATCTGCGGCGAACGGCGCGATTTCGCGTGTCAATCACGGATATCGGCAACTTGATCCCTCGCATTGACGCCAACTTTGAAACTCCCTACACTCGCGCACGTTCCAGGTGCTCGCGGCCGCCTTACGCAGGGGCTGCAGTTCAACGGGAAACAGGGAGCCGGGTACCGCCCGCCAGCCCGGCGCGACGTCGATCGGCCAGGCTGGACGCGAGCGGGGCAGGCCAACCTGTGCTGCCCCCGCAACGGTAAGCGACCGCGAACACGCCAAGCGTCGTTCGCAGGGCGGGCCAAGGCCACTGATACGGACTCGCCGGAGGTTGCGGGGAGCCCATCGGGAAGGCGGCCTGCCTGATGTCGTCAGCCCGGATACCGGCCTGAAGAACGCGGGCGTCCGCACCCCATGCGGCACGCCCATTCGCCATCAGGTCCGCGGGGGAACGGGCCCGGCCGTTCTCATCCATCCTGCTCATGCGTTCCACGCTATCCAGGTCGACCGTCGCGGTGAAGCCGCCGGTTGGCCCGTCCGTGCCCGCCATCATGGCGGCCGTTGCCGTTCTTTGCGCGCCCCATATCCCGGCATTTGCCCAGGAGGCGCCCGCCGGGGCGGCTCCCGTCGCGCCTGCCGCACCCGCCGAAGCCACATCCGCCGCGCCTGCCGCACCCGCCGCACAGCCGGCGGCGGCCCAGCCCCCGTCGCTGGCACCCGTGGTGGTCACCGCCTCGCGCACCGCGCAGCGTGTGACCGAGGCGCTGCCGCACACCACGGTGGTGACCCAGGAGGACATCGTCGATTCGCAGGCGCCCGACCTGCGCTCGCTGCTGCGCGGCCAGGCCGGTGTCGAATTCGCCGCCAATGGCGGCATGGGCGCCAATACGTCGCTGTTCATGCGCGGTGCCAATTCGAACCAGGTGCTGATCCTGATCGATGGCGTGCGCGTGGCCGGCGTCAGCGGCGGTACGGCCCAGCTGGCAAACATCCTGCCCGACCAGATCGACCATATCGAGGTGGTACGCGGCAACGTGTCTGCGCTGTATGGCTCTGATGCCATCGGCGGCGTGGTGCAGATCTTCACCAAGAATGGCGCCGGCCAGGCACCGGCGGCCAATGCGCAGGTGGAGTACGGCAGCAACAACACGCGCCAGGGCACCGTCGGCTACGGCGGCCAGATTGGCGATACGTCGTTCAACCTGACCGGCTCGATCTTCAAGACCGACGGTTTTTCGTCGATCAACTATAACCAGTGGGCCGCCGCCAATGCCGCAGCAGTCCGGCGCGGCAACGGGCCGAACCCCGGCGACAACCCGTACGAGAACAAGAGCGTGTCGGGCCAGATCCGCCACAAGTTCACGTCCGACTGGGATGCCGGCTTCGCCGCGTACTACTCGAAGAGCGACCTGTCGTACGACAGCACCAGCGGCAAGCCGACCGACGATTTCCGCATGAACAGCGAGCTCTACACGCTGTCGGCATTCGTCAACGGCAAGGTGACCTCGGCGTGGACCACGCATTTCAAGCTGTCGCAGAGCGAAGACCGCAGCGAAGGCACGAAGAACGGCCTGTTCGACAGCCTGTTCAGCACGCGCAACCGCCAGTTCAACTGGCAGAACGAATACGCGCTGACGCCCGACCACAAGCTGCTGTTCGGCACCGACTGGCTGCAGCAGACGCTGGCGTCCAGTGCGTACAACGCGCCGTCGCGCAACGTGTTCTCGGTGTACGGCGGCTATGAAGGCCGGATCGGCCGGCACCAGCTGCAGCTGAACGGCCGCAACGACCACTATTCCGACTTCGGCAACCAGGGCAGCTTCTTTGCCGGCTATGGCTTCAACGTGACCGATCAGGTCAAGCTGATCGCCAATGTCAGCAATGCGTTCCGCGCGCCGACCTTCAACGAGCTGTATTACCCGGGCTTCGGCCAGCCGAACCTGCAGCCCGAACGCGCCAAGTCCGCCGAGGCGGGCGTGCAGGTCGACACGGCCAGCGCCGGCCTGCTGCGCGTGACCGCGTTCGAGACGCGCTATGACGACCTGATCGTGTCGACTGCCGTGGGCAGTGGCGTGTTCCTGGCACAGAATGTCAACAAGGCCAAGGTGCAGGGCATCGAGGCCTCGTGGCGCGCCACGATCTGGGGTACCGACCTGGGCGCCGCCGTGACCTTCCAGAATCCCGTGGACCAGAGCAGCAACACCCAGCTGCTGCGCCGGGCGCGGCGCCATGCGTCGTTCGACGTGGGCCGCAACTTCGGCAACTGGCGCTTTGGCGGCGAATGGCTGCTGTCGTCGGAGCGGCTCGACAACAGCGCGCGCGTCCTGGGCGGATACGGTATCGTCAACCTCAATGCCCGCTACAACATCGACAAGCAATGGTTCGTGGCTGCCCGTGTGGAAAACCTGTTCGACAAGAACTACCAGCTTGCCTGGCCCTACAACACGCAGGGCCGCGCCGGGTTCATCACGCTCGGCTGGCGCCAGAAGTAGGGCCTGACGTCACGTCATGACCGAACTGCGCCGCGCGCTGACCGTCTGGACCGTCCTGGCCTTCGCCGGGGTGGCGGTGTTCGCGCTGTCGCTGGCGGCCGGCAGCGTCGCGCTGGACATCGCGCAGGTCTGGCAGGCGCTGACCGGCGCCGATACCGGCACGGCCGGCGCCATCGTGCGCGAACTGCGGCTGCCGCGCGCGGCGGCGGCGTTTGCCTGCGGCGGCCTGCTGGCGCTGTCCGGCGCGCTGATGCAGGTGCTGCTGCGCAATCCGCTGGCCGAGCCCTATGTGCTGGGCGTGTCCGGCGGCGCCTCCACGGGCGCGCTGCTGGCGATGCTGCTGTCGCTGCCGCTGTGGGTCGTCCAGTCCGGCGCGGCGGGCGGCGCGCTCTGCTCGATGCTGCTGGTGGCCACGCTGGCGCGGCGCGACCTGTTGCATCCGCAAGTCCAGGGCGGCCACCACGAGGCCGGCGCGCGGCTGCTGCTGACCGGCGTGATCCTGGCGGCCGGCTGGGGCGCACTGATCACGCTGATCCTGGCCATCGCGCCGGAATCGCGGCTGCGCGGCATGCTGTTCTGGCTGACCGGCGACCTGGGCGGCACGGCCAGCTACGGCTGGGCGCTGGCCACGCTGGTCGTGGCCCTGGGGCTGGCGATGCCAATGGCGCGTGCGCTGAACGTGATGCTGCTTGGCGAGACCGTGGCGCAGTCGCTGGGCGTGCGCGTGGGCCGCGTCAGGCTGGCCACCTTCCTGATTGCCTCGTTCGCCATCGCTGCGGCCATCACCACGGCCGGGTCCATCGGCTTTGTCGGTCTGGTGGTGCCGCACATGGTGCGCCTGGCGTGGGGCAACGACCAGCGCCAGCTGCTGCCCGCGTCGGTGCTGCTGGGCGGCACGCTGCTGATGGCGGCCGATCTGATCGCCCGCACGGTGATCGCGCCAGCGCAGTTGCCGGTGGGTGTCATCACCGCGCTGCTGGGCGTGCCCACCTTCCTTTACCTGCTGCTGCGGAGGCCGCGATGAACGCATGGTCCGAGCCGCTGGCGCCGTGTCCCGTCTTGTCGCTGCGCGACGTGCGCCTGCGCGCGGGCCAGCGGGTGCTGGTCGATGGCCTGTCGCTGTCCATCCAGGCGGGCCAGCTCTGGTGCGTCGTGGGTCCGAACGGCGTGGGCAAATCCACGCTGATGGGCGTGCTGGCCGGCTTGCGCGCGCCCGAAGGCGGGGCCGTGGAAATCGACGGCGTGGCCGCCGCGCAGGTGGCGCCGGCCACGCTGGCCCGCCAGCGCGCCTATCTGCCGCAGGCCATACATGACACGTTCTCGATGGTGGTGGAGGATGCGGTGCGCATCGGCCGCCATCCGCACATGAGCGGCTGGGGCTGGGGCAAGCGCGACGACGACCGCGTGGTGCGCGATGTGATGGCCCAGTGCGATCTCGACGCCCTGGCCGCGCGCGATGTGCTGACCCTGTCCGGCGGCGAGCGCCAGCGCGTGTCGCTGGCCGCGGTGCTGGCCCAGCAGGCGCCGCTGCTGATGCTGGACGAACCGGTCTCGCACCTGGACCTGCGCCATCAGATCCTGGTGCTCGACCTGCTGCGCCGCCTGACCCATGCCGGCCGCCACGCCGCCGTGGTGATCCTGCATGACCTGACGCTCGCGCGCCGGCACGCCACCCATGCGCTGCTGATGGCCGAAGACGGCGTCGCGCTGCACGGCCCGGCGCACGAGGTCCTGACGCCCGCGCGGTGCTCGCACGCACTGCGCACCCCCATTATCAGTATCAGCGACGGCATCCATACCGCGCTGATCCCCGACGGAAAGACACCATGAGCGATACCGAACACCCGAGCCCGAGCGACGACGGCCGCGATGAGCGCCACAAGAACCGCATGGTCCGCAAGAAGGAGGTGGTCGATGCCAGGATTGCCGCCGCCCAGACCGAGCGCGGTGTGATCGTCATCACCACCGGCAACGGCAAGGGCAAGTCCAGCTCGGGCTTCGGCATGGTGGTGCGCGCGATGGGGCATGGCATGCGCACGGGCGTGGTCCAGTTCATCAAGGGTGCCATCCCGAGCGGCGAGGAAATGTTCCTGCGGCGGTTTCCGGACCAATGCGAGTTCCATGTGATGGGCGAGGGCTACACCTGGGAAACCCAGGACCGCGCCCGCGACGTGGCCAAGGCCGAGGCCGCGTGGGAGGTGGCCCGCCGCATGCTGCGCGACCCGTCGATCGGCCTGGTGCTGTTCGATGAGCTGAACATTGCGCTGAAGTTGCACTATCTTGATGTCGAGACCGTGATCGCCGATCTGCGCGCGCGTCCTGCGATGCAGCATGTGGTGATCACGGGCCGGGGCGCACCGCCCGCACTGGTGGAAGCGGCCGACACGGTGACCGACATGACGCCCGTCAAACACGCGTTCCAGCAGGGCATCAAGGCCCAACGTGGCGTAGAAATGTAGGAGAACGCCGGCCAGCCCCGCTTCCGCTTCGCCGGGCTGGCGTTCCCCGAGGATCGAAAGAAGACTGATGACCCATATTTCCGACTTTGCGCTGACCCTGCCGCCGATCGCGCCGCTGGACGAATCGCTGCGCGGCGCGCTGCAGGCGGCCATCGACGACAAGACCAAGCCGCCCGGGTCGCTGGGCCGGCTGGAATCGCTGGCGCTGCAGATCGGCATGATCCGTGGCGAAACCGTGCCCGACCTGAACCGGCCCGCGATCATCGTGTTCGCGGGCGACCATGGCGTGGCCGATGCCGGCGTCAGCGCCTTCCCGGCCGAAGTCACCGCGCAGATGGTGCTGAATTTCCTGAACGGCGGGGCCGCCATCAACGTCTTCACGCGCCAGCATGGCATGGTGCTTGAAGTGGTCGATGTGGGCGTGCGTGCGCCGCTGCCGGCGTCGCCGGGGCTGGTCAACAGCCGCGTGGCCAATGGCACGCGCAATTTCGTCGAGCAGCCGGCCATGACCCCGGCCGAGGCCGGTGCGGCGATCAACACCGGCATCGCGCGGGTGCTGCGCCACGCCCAGCAGGGCACCAATGTGATCGGCTTTGGCGAGATGGGCATTGCCAATACGTCGGCGGCGGCCTGCCTGATGAGCCGGCTGACTGGCCTGCCGCTGGAAGCCTGCACCGGGCGCGGCACGGGGCTGGACGACGCCGGCGTGGCGCGCAAGCGCGAGATTCTGGCGCAGGCGCTGGCGCGGCATCCGCACGCCACCGCCCCGCTGGACGTGCTGGCCACGTTCGGCGGCTTCGAGATCGCGGCGATGACCGGCGCCTACCTGGCCGCGGCCGCCAGCCGCATGGTGATCCTGGTGGACGGCTTTATCGCCTCGGCGGCGCTGCTGGTGGCCGCGCGCATCGACCCGAACGTGCTGCAGTACTGCGTGTTCTCGCACTGTTCCCACGAGCAGGGCCACCGCGCGCTGCTGGCCGAGTTCAAGGCCGAGCCGCTGCTGGCACTGGACCTGCGTCTGGGCGAAGGCACCGGCGCCGCGCTGGCCTGGCCGCTGGTGGCGTCGGCCGTTGCCTTCCTGCGCGAGATGGCCACGTTCAGCGGCGCCGGCATCAGCAACGCTTCGGCCTAGACCGCACAGACGCCATGGCCGACGAACTCCGCTTCTTCCTGACCGCCGTGGGCTACTTCACGCGCGTGCCCATGCCGCAGCGGCTGGCGGTGTGGGTGGGGTTCGCGCCGCACTACCTGAACGCCGCCGCACGCTATTTTCCGGCGGTGGGCCTGCTGGTGGGCGTGGCGGGGGCATTGGTGACGGGCCTGGCATGGCAGCTCTGGTCGCCGTCGGTGGCCATCGTGCTGGGCATGGCTGCCACGCTGCTGCTGACGGGCGCGTTCCACGAGGACGGACTGGCCGACTGCGTGGATGCCTTCGGCGGCGGCTACCGGCCCGAGGACGTGCTGCGGATCATGCATGACTCCCGCGTGGGCGCGTTCGGTGCCATCGCCATCGTGGTGGCGCTGCTGCTGAAATGGCAGCTGCTCGTGTCCGTCGGCGAAACCCACGGCGGCGCGATGCTGCTGGCGGTGCTGGTGGCAGGCCACGGCGCCAGCCGCGCCATGGCCATCACGTTCCTGGCCACGCACGACTATGTGCGCCACGAAGGCAAGGCCAAGCCGGTGGCCCAGCGGCTGGAAACCCGCAGCCCGCTCTTCGCGCTGGCCTGTGGCGTGCTGCCGCTGCTCTGGGTCTCGCCGTGGTTCGCCATCGTGACCGTGCTGGTGCTGGCCGGCCTGCGCGCCGCGCTCGGGGCCTATTTCGTGCGGCGCATCGGCGGCTATACCGGCGATTGCCTGGGCATGTCCCAGCAGCTTGCCGAGCTGTCGATCTACCTGGTCGCCGCGGCATGGAAGTTCTACTAATTCGCCACGCCCAGCCCGAGGTGGCGGCGGGCATCTGCTACGGCAGTCTCGACCTGACGCTGACGATGCCCGTCACGCCCGCCCCGATGCGGATCGTGGCCGGTCTGGCATCGCCGCATCGCATCGTGACCAGCCCCGCGCTGCGCGCGCGCGACACGGCCGCACAACTGGTGGCCTGCCTGCCGGAACTGCGCGTTGCCGATGTGGAGCCGCGCCTGCGCGAGATGGATTTCGGCACGTGGGAAGGGCAGTCCTGGGCCGAGATCCCGCGCGATGCGCTGGATCTGTGGGCCGCCGATTTGATGGGCGCCCGCCCGCACGGCGGCGAAAGCCCGGCACAGGTGTCGGCGCGCGTGGCCGAGTGGGCCGATACGCTCGATGTCGAATCGGACACGCGGTTGTGGGTGGTGACCCACGCCGGGCCGATGCGCATGCTGGCCGCCCATTGGCTGGGGATGGCACTGGCGCAGACGCTGAACTGGCCGCTCGGGTTCGGCGCCACCTGCAAGTTCAGCCTGGGCGATGGCGCGCCGAGGCTGGACTGGTGGAATCGCGTGGCCGGCTAGTTGCCGCGCCGCGAGCGCGCGATTTCGAGATCCTTGCAGATTTCGGCCGCGCCCTGCACCACGCGCGGGCCTGCGCGGTTGACCAGATCGCCGTCGATAATGAACAGGTTGTTGCGCGCCACGGCGGTGACCTGCTTCCATTTCTCCCACATCGAAAAATCCGCCAGCGGCTTGTCCGGGCGCGTGGCCCCCATGCCGGCCGTCAGCATGACCTCCGGGTTACCGGCCACCACGGCCTCCACCGACACCGTGGGCACCAGCGGCGACTCCCGGGCGAACAGGTTGCGGCCGCCACACAGCGTCAGCAGGTCGCTGACCAGATGCTGGCCATTCAGCGTCATCAGCGGCTGCTGCCATACCTGATAGAACACCGTCACCGGCGGGCGATCGGCATAGGTCTTGCGCAGCGTCGTGACCTGCTGGCGGAAGTCGGTGGCGGCCCGGTTGGCCACGGCATCCGTCCCCATCAGCGTGCCAAGCTTTTCAAGATTTTCCGGTATCGATTCCAGGCGGCGCGGCTCGCTGAAGAACAGCGGCATGCCCAGCGCGCGCAGGCGGTCGGTTTGCTTCTGGGCGTTGCCATGGCGCCAGACTACGATCAGGTCGGGCTTGAGCGCGGCGATGCGTTCCAGGTCCAGCGCCTTGTTGTCGCCCACGCGCGGGATGTCGCGCGCCTGCGGCGGGTAATCGCTGTAGCTGACCGTGCCGACGATGCGATCGCCACCGCCGGCCGCGTAGATCAGCTCGGTCACGTGCGGGGCCAGCGAGACGATGCGCCGTGCGGGCTGGGCCAGCGTGACGGTCTGGCCGGCGTCGTCGGTGACGGTGACGGCGGCGTGGGCACAGGCGCTGGCGAGCAGCGCCGTGGCGAGCAGGAACGAGGAGGCCTTCATCGTGGTCCGGTGAGGATGGGGTGGTCTGTGGCGCCGGCTTGCCAGTCGGATCGTGCCGCGCCCAGCGCGGCATCGAGGCGCTGCCAGGCATCCTCGGCATCGGGCGGCAGGCCCAGCCGCAGGCTGACCGGGCAGCCGCCAGCGGCGTCGAACAGGCGCGTCCAGACACCTTGCCGGGCGAGCGCCTCGTGCAGGGCAGGTGCGCGGGCATCGGGCACCCAGCTGAACAGCGGCTGCGATACCGGCGTCAGCCCGTGGTCACGCAGCAGCATCGCCAGACGCTGGCCCTGTCGATGCAGCGCCGTGCGGGTGGCGGCCTGCCACGCGGTATCGGTCAGCGCCAGCCGGGCCACGGCGCGGGCCGGCCCGGAGACGGTCCAGTGTCCAAGCCGGCGCGACAGGGCATCGAGCAGGCCGGATTCGGCCAGCACGAAGCCGCAGCGCATGCCCGCCAGCCCGTAGAATTTGCCGATCGAGCGCAGCACGACCAGCCCGGGCTGGCCGGTGTGCGCGGCCAGCGATGGCGCGGTGGTGCTGTCGAGGAACGCCTCGTCGACGATCAGCGTGTCCAGCTGCGCATGCCAGCGCAGCAGCCGGTCGGCGCAGATCAGCCGTGCGGTCGGATTGTTCGGATTGACGACGACCAGATGATCGAGCCCGGCTGGCAGGTCGTCGCGGGCGAAGTCCTGCTCGTCGAGCGGCACCACCGTGTGGCCGGCCAGCGCGAACGCGGGCGCATATTCGCTGTAGCCAAGCGCGGCGATGCCCACGCGCCCCGGCCGCAGCAAGGTGGGCAGCGTGCGGATGGCCGCCTGCGATCCCGCTACCGGCAGCGCGTGCGGCGCGCCATAGGCCTGCGCGGCGATCTCCGACAGGCCGTCGTCGTCCTGCGGCAGCCGCTGCCAGGCGTCGGCAGGCAGCGCGGGCACCGGATAGCCGGCCGGATTGATGCCGGTGGACAGATCGAGCCAGTCTTCCACCGCACGGCCGTAGCGGCGCACGGCGGCCAGCAGGTTGCCGCCATGGCGGATCGGGGCCGGGGCGCTGCTCACGCCGCGCACGCCGCTCACTTCAGTCACGCCGTTCCCCATTTCGCAACCAGGCCTGCCACCAGCGGCACGCTCAGCATCGCCACGCCGAGCCACAGCCACAGCGTGCGCTGCACGAGCCGCAGGCAGGCGTGTACGTGCGCGGCGCGCGGGGCGTCGCCCACGCCCAGCGGCGGGCGTTCTTCCCACTCGCCGTGGTAGCGCGCGCCACCGCCCAGCGCCACGCCGACCGCGCCGGCACCGGCCGCCATCACGGGGCCGGCGTTCGGGCTCGACCAGGCCGGTGCCTGCGTGCGCCAGCAGCGCATTGCCTGCGCGGTGGCGCCCAGCAGCGCGTACGACAGCGCGGTCAGCCGCGCCGGCACAAGGTTCAACCCATCGTCGATGCGGGCAGCAGCCCAGCCGAACATTTCCCAGCGCGGCGTGCGATAGCCCCACATGGCGTCGAGCGTATTGGCCAGCCGGAAGACGATCACGGCTGGCGCGCCGCCGACGAGGAACCAGAACAGCGCGCCGAAGACGGCATCGTTGCCGTTTTCCAGCGCCGATTCGCAGGCGGCCCGCGCCAGCGCTTCGGCATCGGCATCGGCCGTGTCGCGCGACACGATGCGTGCCGTCAGCGTGCGCGCGGCGGGCAGGTCGTTGCGGGTCAGGGCGTCGGCAATCGGGGCGATGTGCTCGGTCAGGCTGCAGGCGCCCAGCGCGAAGTAGAGCGCGACGGCGTGCAGCGCCCAGGCCAGCATCGGATGCACATCGGCCGCCCACGAGACCAGCCATGCGGCCAGCGCGGCCGGCCCGAGCACCACCAGCGCCCACGCCAGCAGTCCGGCCAGCCGCTGACGCGCGGCGCTGCGTTCGGGACGATTGAGACGGTTGGCGACGGCCGACGCGAGACGGCCAAATCCAACCAGCGGATGCCAGCGGCGCGGCTCGCCAAGCCAGCGGTCCAGCAGCACGCCGGCAAGGGCGGCCGCCACGCAGGCAGGCCAGGACAGCATGATCATCGTGTGTGGGTGCCGCGAGCCTGGGACGGAGCGGGGTCCTTGATCGATACCGGGATGCCGGCGACCAGCAGCCGCACGCGATCGGCGGCGGCGGCCAGCTTCTGGTTCAGCCGGCCCAGTTCGTCGACGTAGAAACGCGTGATGGCGCCCATCGGCACCACGCCGAAGCCGATTTCATTCGACACCAGGATCACATGGCCGGGCAGCATCGGCAGCGCGGTCATCAGCGCGTCGATTTCCTCGGTAAAGGCGGGCGGCGGCGTGATGACGCCGTGTTCGGGATACTCGCGGTTCTCGCCGAAGACAAGGTTGTTGAGCCACAGCGTCACGCAATCGACGAGGATGCAGCCGTCGTGGCGCGCATGCGCGTAGAGCGCGTCGGCCAGATGCACCGGCTCTTCCACCAGCGTCCAGTCGGCCGGCCGGCGCGCGCGATGCAGCGCGATGCGGACTTCCATTTCCTGATCGGCCGCTTCGGCGTCGTGCCGGGCCGTGGCGATATAGGTGACCGGGCCGCGCGTCAGGGCCGCATGATCCGCGGCGAGCTGCTCGGCGAAATGGCTCTTGCCCGAGCGCGCGCCGCCCAGCACCAGCGTCAGTTCGCGCGGCGCGGCGGTGCCGGCCTGCGGCTGCGGTTCCGCCTCGGTCACCGGATTGGCGTCCGTGACCGCACCTGCCGAAGCCGGTTCGGAAATGGCCGAGAGATTGAGCGCCTGGGGCGGGGCTTGGGTCTTCATCCGGCGTATTGTAGCCGTCGCATCCCCCGGCCGCATGCATGAATCTGCAGAGTTTTCCGGCCAAAGGCGCTGTGCGGATGGCGGGCCGCTGCTGCCATAATCGCGCGATGCGAAACGATCCGTCTGCCAATCCCTTTCCGTTTGCGTCGCGTGCCTTGCGCGGCACCCTGATGGTTCAGGGCACCACGTCCGACGCGGGCAAAAGTACCGTCGTGGCCGGCCTGTGCCGCATCCTGGCGCGCGCCGGGGTGGCCGTGGCCCCGTTCAAGCCACAGAACATGGCGCTGAACAGCGCGGTCACCGTCGATGGTGGCGAGATCGGGCGCGCCCAGGCGTTGCAGGCGCACGCGGCCGGCCTGCAGCCCCATACCGACATGAATCCGGTGCTGCTCAAGCCCAGCAGCGACATTGGCGCGCAGGTCATCATCCACGGTCGCGCGCGCATGGATCTCGACGCCAAGGCCTATCACGCCTACAAGCCCCAGGCGATGGCCGCCGTGCTGGCAAGCCACGCGCGGCTGAGCCAGGCGTACGGCGTGGTGCTGGTGGAAGGCGCGGGCAGCCCCGCCGAAGTGAATCTGCGCGACCGCGACATCGCCAACATGGGCTTTGCCGAGCGCGTCGACTGCCCGGTGGTGCTGGTGGCCGACATCGACCGCGGCGGCGTGTTCGCCCATTTGGTGGGCACGCTCGATTGCCTGTCCGAATCCGAGCGGGCGCGCATCAAGGGCTTCATCATCAACCGCTTTCGCGGCGATATCGCGCTGCTGCAGCCGGGCCTGGACTGGCTTGTGGCCCGCACCGGCAAACCCGTGTTCGGTGTGCTGCCATACCTGCACGGCCTGCATCTCGATGCAGAGGACGCCATCGCCAGCGCGCAGGTGGCCAGCCGTGATGGCGATGTGTTGCGCGTGATCGTGCCGGTGCTGCCGCGCATCTCGAACCATACCGATTTCGACGCGCTGCGGGCGCACCCGAACGTCGACCTGCAGTTCATCGGACCCGGCATGCCGATTCCGCCGGCGGACCTGGTGATCCTGCCGGGCAGCAAGAGCGTGCGCGCCGACCTTGCCTTCCTGCGCGCCAACGGCTGGCAGCCGGCGCTGCTGCGGCACCTGCGCTACGGGGGCAAGCTGATGGGCATCTGCGGCGGCATGCAGATGCTGGGTCGGCTGATCCACGACCCCGACGGCCGCGAAGGCCCGGCCGGCACCAGCGATGGGCTGGGCCTGCTCGACTTCGACACCACACTGGCGCCCGAGAAGCAGTTGCGGCGCGTCGCCGGCCGGCTCGATGCGGCAACTGGCGGGGCAGCGGTGGAGGGGTACGAGATCCATCTGGGCGTCACCCACGGCCCGGCACTGGCGCGCCCTGCGCTGTGGCTGGACTCGGCGGACGGTTCGGATGGTGCGGATGGTTCGGATGATGCGGGCGGCAATCGCAGGCCCGACGGCGCCGTATCGGATGACAACCAGGTGATGGCCACCTATGTCCACGGCCTGTTCGACCATCCGGACGCCTGCGGCGCGCTGCTGCGCTGGGCCGGTCTGGCGCGGGCCCAGGGCATTGCGCTCGATGCACTGCGCGAGGCGTCGATCGACCGGCTGGCCGACAGCATGGCCGCGCACCTCGACCTGCGCGCGATGTTCGGGCCGCTTGTGGCTACGGCCCCGGCGCCAGCCGGCTGACCAGCGCGTCCACGTCGTCCCAGCTGACGCGGCGGATGGCCACCATGAGATCGGTGCCCGGGAACGGGTCGTTGAAGGCCTCCGATTCCACGCCGCCCAGGCGCCGGTAGAACGCGCGCGCCTGCGTGTTGCCGTCGAGCACATAAAGAAACAACGGCTTGCCGGGCCACTGGCTGGCCACCCTCGCGGCACAGTGGGCCATCAGCGTTCTGCCATAGCCTCGCCCGTGAAACGCTTTCATCACATGGAGGTTGTCCAGGTAAATCCCATAGCCGGGTTCGGCCAGCGGCATCAGGCAAGAAAATCCGGCTGGCTGCCCGTTCACACGCAGGATGGTGGCTTCCAGCGGGGCTTCAGCGCCTTCGAGCATCCGGGCACGCCAGGTGGCCAGCCGTTCGGCTGGCGCATAGGTTTCCAGATAATCGGCGGGAATCAGCCCGCCATAGGCATCGCGCCAGCTTTCGGCGTGCATGGCGGCTAACAGATCGGCGTCGGCCGGGGTGGCGGGAACCAGTTCGATCAGGGGCATGGCGGGGCAGGGCGGGGCGGACCGGATGGGGCGCAAGGGGATGGCGCGCCCACGATCTTAACGGCACGCTGCTAGAATCGCGAATTCTTCGCATTTGCATTTGGGCGGTGGCGCACAGATACTTTGCGAAAGCTTACAAAATGTGCGTCAAGCGCTGCATTTAAAAAGAAAGACTCCCATGGTCTCCGGTCGTCTGCGTACCGTTTTCGTCAAGCTGCACCGCTATATCGGGCTGGTCTTCGGCCTGCTGTTCGTCATGATGGGCCTGACCGGCACGCTGATTTCATGGCGGGACGACATCGACAAGTGGCTCAATCCAGACTTGCTGCAAGGGGTGTCGGCCACGCGCATCCCGGTGGGCGCCGCCACCGTGGAAGCGGTCACGGCCAGCCTGATGGCCGATCCGAAGTATGGCAAGCCCAACCTGCTGATGCTGCCGGTCGACGAACACGACGTGTTCATCGCCTACTACCCGATCAAGGGGCCGGAGGCGATGCCGGGCCGCTCGCGGCAGGTCATGATCGACCCCATCACGCTGGCCGTGAAGGGCGAGCGCCTGTTCGGCGTGCCGGGGCTGTCGCGCCAGCAGATCATGCCGACGCTGTTTCACCTGCATCGCTACCTGCTGTCCGGCGATACGGGCAAGACCATCGTCGGCGTGACCGGGATGGTGCTGTGCTTCACGGTGCTGATGGGCGTGGTGCTGTGGTGGCCCAAGATGAAGCTACGGGCGCTGAAGCAGTCGGTGCGGATTGCGCACGGCGGTTCGTGGTCGCGCTTCGTCTATACCTTCCACCGCGCGGGCGGCATCTTTGCGGCGCCGGTGCTGGCCACCATCGCGTTTTCGGGCTGGTATCTGAACCTGCCGAAATGGGTGACGCCGATCATCAGCACGGTCATGACCGTGAGCCCGCAGGTGAAGCACCAGTCCGATACGCCGCCGGCCGGCGCCCACGCCATCACCCCGGCCCAGGCCATGACGGCGGCGCAGCAGCAGTTCCCGGGGGCGCAGGTCACGCGTATCAGCCTGCCGCGCAAGCCCGGCGATGCCTACGAGGTGCGACTGCGCCAGGAGGGCGAATTGCAGGAAGACAGCGGCGCCACGCGGCTCTGGCTCGACGCCTATACCGGGCGGCCGCTCGGCGCGCGCGATCCGCGCGACGCCCGGTCCGGCGACGCATTGATCCTGTGGCTGTTCCCGCTGCATACCGGCGAGGCGTTCGGCACCTACGGCCGCGCGTTCATCACCGCATTCGGCCTGATGCCGCTGGCGTTCGCCGTGACCGGCGTGCTGATCTGGTGGAAACGCCGCAGCGGCCACAAGCGCCATCTGGAGCGGGAAAAGGCGCGGCTGAAGCGGGCTTGAGGATGTGAGGCGGGAGAGGTTTTCGCCCCTCTCCCACTTGTTGGAGAGGGGCGGGGGAGAGGGCAAGGGTATCAATCCGCGACCAGTCGCAATTTGAAGCGCAATGCCCTCACCCCCAACCCCTCTCCCGCTGGGCAGGAGAGGGGAGCAAACTATCGGGACGCGACTTAGATTTCGAGGTTGTCGATCAACCGCGTATTCCCCAGCTTGGCCGCGGTCAGCACCACGAGCGGTTCGCCGGCGGCGAATTCCTCGCGCGTCGGGGCCTGCAGGTTGCTGCGCTTGCGGATCGACACATAGTCGGGCTTCCAGCCGCGTGCCTGCAGCCGGCCCAGCGCGTCGGCCTCCACGGCCAGCAGATCGACGTGGCCGTTGCCCAGCACGGCGTCGCGCACCTCGTGCAGCGTCTTGTACAGGACCGGCGCTTCCTTGCGCTCGGCTTCGCCGAGATAGCGGTTGCGTGACGACAGCGCCAGGCCGTCTTCGTCCCGCACGGTCTCGGCCGGGATGATGTCCACGGGCAGCGCGAACTGCTGCGCCATGCGCCGCACGATCATCAGCTGCTGGTAGTCCTTCTTGCCGAACACGGCCACGCGCGGCTGCACGCAGCAGAACAGCTTCATCACCACGGTGCAGACGCCCTTGAAGAACCCGGGGCGGAATTCGCCTTCGAGGATGTCGCCCAGGTCGTGCGGCGGTTCCACGCGGTATTCCTGCGGCACCGGGTACATGTCGGCCTCGGTCGGCGCGAACAGCACGTACACCCCTTCACTCTGCAGCTTTTCCACGTCGTCCTGCAGCGTGCGGGGGTACTTGTCGAAATCCTCGTTCGGGCCGAACTGCAGGCGGTTGACGAAGATCGACGCCACCACGGGGTCGCCATGCTGGCGTGCCAGGCGCATCAGCGACAGGTGGCCTTCATGCAGGTTGCCCATGGTGGGAACGAACGCCACGCGGTTCTGGCCGCGCAACTGGTCCCGCAATTCCTGGATGGAAGGAATGACTTTCATGAAATGTGGTGTGCCGTCGTGGTTGGAGCGTGCCGCTGCGTGGCAGCTGGCGTGCCGGCTCTCTGGGATTGCATTGGCCGGCTGTCGGCGGATTGTAGAGCATCCGCGCCGGTTCGGGCCCGGCGCCGGCGGGGAATTGTTCCGCGGGGTGGAAGGATCAGGCTGGCGTGTACGCCAATCGCACATAAATGGGTGCGAATGGCTCGGCCTGGGTGATCTCGACCAGCGCCTCGCGCGACAGTTCGAGCATGGCGATGAAGTTCACCACCACCACGGGCACGCCCTTGCCGGAGCGGATCGCGTCCTCGAACAGCTCGCTGAATTCCATGAAGCGGGCGTGCTGCAGGCGGCGCAGGATCTGGCTCATATGCTCGCGCACGGACAGTTCCTCGCGAGAGATCTTGTGGTGCTGGTTCAGTTTGGCGCGCTTGAGCACGTCGGCCCAGGCGGACTGCAGGTCCACCGTTTCCACATCGGGAAAACGCTGCACCAGGCTCTGTTCGATATAGACCTGCGATCGCAGGAAATCGCGGCCCAGCTGCGGCACGGTGTCCAGGCGCTGGGCGGCCAGCTTCATCTGCTCGTATTCGAGCAGGCGGCGCACCAGTTCGGCACGCGGGTCCTCGGCTTCCTCGTCGCTGTCGGCCTTCTTGACTGGCAGCAGCATGCGCGACTTGATCTCGATAAGCATCGCCGCCATCAGCAGGTACTCGGCCGCCAGCTCCAGATTGGTCTGGCGGATCTGGTCGACGTACGAAAGATACTGACGCGTCACCTGGGCCATCGGGATGTCCAGGACGTTGAAGTTCTGCTTGCGGATCAGGTACAGCAGCAGGTCAAGCGGGCCTTCGAAGGCTTCCAGGAAGACTTCCAGCGCATCGGGCGGGATGTACAGATCCTGGGGCAGCTTGAACAGCGGCTCGCCATAGAGGCGGGCGAAGGCCACCCCGTCGACCATGTCGGCCGGATTGGCGCTGGCGCCGACAGGCTGCGCCACGCTGGGCAACTCGACGGGCAGCGTCAGTTTTTCCTGCGCGCCGGGGTCCAGCGGATCGCTCGGATGCATCGGGATGGTCGTCGGCGTGGCCGGATGGCCGATCAGTTGTCGGACGAGTAGACGTACGGCTTCTGCGCCACGCGCGAGGCGTTGGCCTGGGCGCGTTCCTCGAGGTCGATCGGGGCCTTGTCCCACAGCAGGCCGCGGCCTTCGCGCTGCTCCGCTTCCAGCGACGGGCGCTCCTGCTTGAGCGTCTTCAGGAACTGGGTGATATCCGATTCGTACATGGCCATGATGAAACCTGTGCCCTTTGGGCGGGGTTGGGGATGACGGGGCAAGATTTTACCGTATCGGCAAGCCCGCCTGCCGGCGCGGACCCCGGAAACCCGAATTTTGGCGTCGGGATGGCCTTGCGGCGCCGGTGGTGTGGTCAAATAGCGACTTGATTCGGGAGCCACCAGGACGGATGACGATTGCTTTGGGCCGCTTGGCCGCACAGCCCGCCCCAGCCAAGGCGCCAGGCACCTCCGGCGGTGCCGGCCGGCTCTCGCGTATAGTCGCCGCCCACGTCACCGCCCATGCCGCCACCCTGGCCATCGCCCTGATGCTGCTGGTGGCGCCCTGGCAGCCCGCCCATGCCGCCAAAGCCCAGTACAAGGTCGAGATCGACGCGCCCAAGGCGCTGAAGGACATTCTCGAAGAACACCTCGACCTGTCGCGCTACACCACCCGCACCGATATTTCCGACGACCAGTTCCAGTACATGGTGGAAACCGTGGGCGACCAGGTGCGCCAGTTTGCTTCCACCGAAGGCTGGTTCGACCCGGTCACCAAGGCCACGGTGGAAGGCGAGGGCGACCATCGCGTGGTGCATATCAGCGTGGACCCCGGCGCGCGCACGGTGATCCGGCGCGCGGATGTCGAGGTAAGTGGCCCCGCCGCCACGCTGTCGCCGGAGCAGGTGGAGCAGATGCGCCAGAAATGGGGCCTGCCGGTGGGCCAGCCGTTCCGGCAGGCAGACTGGGACAAGGCCAAGGAAGACGCCCTGGTGCAACTGCAGAGCAAGAGCTACTACGGCGCCAGGCTCGCGTCGTCGCAGGCGCGCATCGAACCCGACGAGCAGGCGGCCGACCTGCGGGCCAGGTACGAGAGCGGCCCGGCCTACGTGCTCGGGCCGCTCGAGATCGAAGGCACGCGCCGCTATCCGGCCCAGATCATCCGCAACGTGAATCCGCTGAACGAGGGCGAGCCGTACCGGGTGGAGCGGCTGCTGGAATTCCAGCGGGCGGTCCAGAACCAGCCCTATTTCTCGAACGTGCAGGTTGAACTGCAGGAGCCGCCCGCCGCCACGTCGGCCGAGGCCGCCGCGCAGCAGCAGACCGTGACGGCGCCGGTCAAGGTGAAGGTGCGCGAATATCCGACGCACCGGCTCAGTTCCGGTGTCGGTTTCACCACCGATACCGGCGCCCAGGTGGAAGGCCGCTATTCGTACTACAACCTGTTCAACCGCGCCTGGGTGCTCGACTCGCAGGCCCGGATCGAACAGAAGCGCCAGTACGGGTTTGTGGAAATGGCGATGCCGCCAGATCCGCACACGTACCGCAACAGCATCTATACCAGCTACGAACGCCTGATCGACGTCGAGAGCACCGACACCAAGAGCTGGCGCGCCGGCCTGAAGCGTTCGCGGTCGCGCGAGAAGTACGACACCACGGTGTCGCTCGACTTCTACTATGACGTGCTGACGCCGTACGGCGAGCCGTCGCAGTACTCGAAGGCGCTGGTGCCGGCATTCGCGTGGACGCGCCGCGACGTGGACAACCCGGTCTTCCCGCGCCGGGGCAACGTGATCAACACCCAGATCGGCGTGGCCGCCAAGGGCGTGCTCAGCGACGCCACCTTCCTTCGCATGTATGGCCGGATCCGCCAGTACGTGCCGGTGGGCAACCGCGACCTGTTCGTGGCGCGGCTGGAACTGGGCGCCGACATGACGTCGAACGATCCGTCGCTGATTCCGGCCACGCTGCGCTTCCGCGCGGGCGGCACCGATTCGATCCGCGGCTACAGCTACCAGTCGATCGGCACGCCGTCCGGCAAGAGTGTGCTGCCGGCGCGCTACCTGGGCACGGGCAGCCTGGAATACCAGTACTGGTTCAAGCCCGAATGGGGCGCCGCCGTGTTCTGGGACATGGGTACCGCCACCAACAACCTGAACGGCATCAAGATCTACCACGGCGTGGGCGTGGGCGCGCGGTGGCGCAGTCCGGTGGGGCCGGTGCAGCTCGATGTCGGCTACGGCATCCAGCAGAAGCAGTTCCGGCCGCATATCTCGCTGGGGGTGGCGTTCTGATGAACATGCCGGACATGCCCCCCGTGCCGCGCGAGGGCCGCGACACGCCGGCCAAGCCTCGGCGCCGCCGCCGCGTGTGGAAGGTGCTGGCCTGGCTGCTGGGCATCCTGCTGGTGCTGCTGATCGCGCTGGTCGCCACGGCCGTGGCGGCGTTGCGCACCGAGACCGGCACGCGCCATCTGTGGAACGTGGCCACGCGGCTGTCCGCGGGGATGCTTGCCGGCCAGCTTGATGGCGGCACCGTGGCCAGCGGGCTGCGACTGCACGACGTGGTATTCGCCACGGGCGACACGCGCGTGACCATCGACCGGATCGACGCAAGGTGGGACGTGTCATGGTCGCCCACGCGGGTGCATGTGGCATGGCTGAAGCTGGGCAGGATCGACGCGCGCCTGCCGGCTTCCCCGCCGAGCACCGAGCCGGCAAGGATGCCGCAGTCGCTGGAACTGCCGCTGGCTGTCGACGTGGACACGCTGACCGTCGGCGAGCTGTCGCTGCTGCAGGGGCCGGCCGCCACGTCGACCCCGCTGGTGCTGTCGGACCTGTCCGGCGCGCTGCATAGCGACGGCCAGCGCCATCGCGTGGTCGTCGACAAGGTCGTCACGCCGTACGGCAAGCTGCAGGCCAACGCGCAGATCGGCGGCAAGACGCCGTTCCCGCTGACGGCCGAGGCGCTGCTGGAGGGCCGCTGGAAGGAAGAGACCTACGCGGTGTCCGCCACGGCCAGCGGATCGCTGGAACAGCTGCGGGCCGAACTGGAAGCCAGCGGCGACCGTATCCGGGCGCGCGGCAATGCCGATGTGACGCCGTTCGGCAAGGTGCCGTTCACGCACCTGATTGTCGATGGCGAGCGCATCAACCCGCGCCTGTTCAGCCCTACCGCGCCGCAGGCCAACCTGACCGTCCATGCGGAACTGCGCCCGGTGGAATCGGTGCCGCCGCCGCCCGAGGTGGCCAAACCGAAGCCCGGTGAATCGACCGCCAGCGCCGTGGCCGCCGCATCGGCCGCGTCGGCATCGGCGCCCGTGCCCACACCGGCCGCCCCCACCAGGAACCCGCTGGCCGTGGCCGGCAACGTCAGCGTGCGCAACCTGGAGCCGGGCCCGATCGACAAGGAACGCCTGCCCGTGCATGCCGTGCAGGCGCGCGTCGAGTTGAGCGAATTGACGCAGACGCTGCGCGACCTGCGGATCCAGCTGCCGGGCCGCGCCGAGATCGTCGGGCAGGGCACGCTGCGCGAAGGGCGGGGCGGCTTCGATCTCGATGTCCGGCACCTCGATGCCGCCGCGCTGCATACCGGCATGGTGGCCACGAACCTGTCCGGCCCGGTGATCCTGCGGCTGGAGCCCGGCCGCCAGAGCGTGGCGCTCGATGTGGCCGGCGGCGAGATCAAGCTGTTCGCCGATGCCCGGATCGACGAAGACGCGGTCACGCTCAAGGCGCTGCGGGCGGGCCTGGGCAGCGGCACGCTGACCGCCGACGGCAAGCTCGGGCTCAAGGAAGAGCAACCGTTCGACTTCAAGGGCAAGCTCGCCAATTTCGACCCGGCGCGGCTGGCCAAGGTGGCGCCGGGCCGGATCAACGCCGAGTTTTCGACGAAGGGCTCGCTGGAGAAAGTGCTACGTGTGGCGCTTGACTTCGCGCTGGGCGAGAGCGAATACGCAGGGCTGCCGATGACCGGCAACGGCAAGGTGCGGCTGGAGGGCGAGCGCCTGCTGCCCAGCCAGGCATCGCTGCTGATGGCTGGCAACCAGGTGAACCTGAATGGCAGCTTCGGCGCGCGCGGGGACAGCCTCAAGGTCAACATCGACGCCCCGCAGCTGGACCGCCTGAAGTTCGGCGTCGGTGGGCGTGCGAAGGTGGACGCGGTGGTCACGGGCACGCTGAAGAAGCCCGAGGTGGTGGGCGACTACAGCGCGCAGTCACTGGTGGTGGGGCCGCACAAGGTGGCCAGCGCCAACGGCCATGTGGAACTGCGCGGCGGGCTGAACGGCACGCTGTCGGCGCAACTGGCCGCGCGCGACTATCACGGGCCGCAGGCCACGGTCCGCACGCTCGACGCCAACCTGAGCGGCACCCAGGCAGATCACACATTCGACGCCAAGGCAGCCGGCACGATGCACGAGCGCCCGCTGCAGCTGTCGCTGTCGGGGCAGGGCGCGTGGCGCGGCGACAAGGGCTGGACCGGCACCATCCGCACGTTGGAGGAAAGCGGCACGGCCAAGGTCCGGCTTGTCTCGCCCACCCAGTTGATGGTGGCGGATCGCCATATCCGGCTGGGGCAGACGCGCCTGCAGTTCGAGCGCGCGACGATGAATATCGAAGGTTTCGAGTTCGATCACGGCCGCATCCGCACGCAGGGCGCGTTCAACGGCGTGGAGGTGGGCAACATCATCAAGCTGGTGGAGACGTTCACCGGAGAATCGCAGCCGGTGCGCTCGGACCTCGTGCTCGATGGCGGCTGGAACCTGACGCTGGCCGAAACCGCCGCCGGATTTGCCGAAGTCCGGCGCCGCAGCGGCGATGCGTCGGTCAATGCGGGCCGGGGCTGGACCACACTTGGCCTGAGCGACACGGCGCTGCGGGCCGAGTTCAGCGGCAATCGCGTGACACTGCGCGGCGGCAGCACGTCGCAACGGATCGGCAAGGTGACCGTCGATGCATCGGCGGGGCTGGTCAGCGAACAGGGCCTGCTGACGGTGGGGCCCGGATCGACGCTCGGCGGCACGGTCACGGCCGACATCCCGCGCCTGAAATCGCTGGAGACGCTCAGCGGCCCGCAGTACGCGCTCGAAGGCAAGCTGGCCGCGGCACTGCAACTGGCCGGCACGGTGGGCAAACCGCTGCTGACCGGCGCCATCGACGGCAACGGGATCGGCGTCACGCTGTACGACCTGGGTATCCGCCTGACCGACGGCGAAGTGCACGTGGTGCTGGACCAGAACACCGTGGAACTGAAGCAGGTGCGATTCCGGGGTGGTGACGGCACGCTGACGGCTACTGGCGCGGTGAAGCTGGGCGAGACCGATCCGAACCTGACCGGCCGCATCGTTGCCGACAAGCTGCAGCTGTTTGCCAGCCCGGAGCGCACGCTGATCGTGTCCGGCGAGGCCGGCATCGCCAACGAGAACAGGCTGATCGCCATCCGTGGCAAGTTCCGCGTGGATCGCGGCCTGTTCGACCTGCCCAAGGCCAGCGCGCCGGTGCTGGGCGACGACGTGGTCGTGGTGCGCCGCAAGGACGAACGTGCCCTGAAGACCGCTGCCACGCCGGTGGTGCCCGAGTCCAGGCCGGCCAGCCGCTTCAGTCCGCTGATCGACGTGACGATCGACCTGGGCGACAACTTCCGCTTCCGGGGGGCTGGCGCCGATATCCTGCTGGCCGGGCAGCTTGGCATCAAGAGCGAGCCGCTGGCGCCGATGCGGGCCACGGGCACGGTGCGCGTGGTGGAAGGCACCTACGAGGCGTTCGGCCGCAAGCTCGATATCGAACGGGGCACGATCAACTTCAACGGTCCGGTGGACAACCCGAACATGTTCATCCGCGCCCTGCGCCGCAACCAGGAGGTGGAAGCGGGCGTGGAAGTCACGGGCACGGTACGGCTGCCGCGCGTGCGGCTGGTGTCGGAGCCGAACGTGCCCGACGAGGACAAGCTGTCGTGGCTGATGTTCGGCTACGGCGCGGAAAGCGCGGGGTCCAGCCAGCAGCGCCAGCTGAGCGGCGGCGCCATCGGCGGGGCGGCGCTGGGCATGATCGGCGGCAAGGCCGGCAAGAGCGTGGTGTCGCATTTCGGCATCGACGAATTCTCGATCGGACCCAGCACGGCCGGGCTGAACGACCAGCAGGTGGTCAGCATCGGCAAGGCGGTGTCCGACCAGATTTCGGTCGGCTACGAGCAGAGCCTGACGTCGGCATCGAACGTGGTGAAGCTGACCTGGGCGTTCTCGCGGCGCTGGTCGCTGATTGCCAAGGGCGGATCGATCAACGGCCTGTCGGTGCTGTTCAACCGCCGGTTCAACAATTGGGATACGCTGTTTGCCGGCGATTCGCGTCGGCGCCGCAATGCGGCGGCCGATGCCGCCGCGGACGGCGCCAGCGCACCGGCCGGCGATCCCGTCGAAGCCATCAAACGATGAAGCCAATCCTTGCGAGGCTTGCGATGCCACCTTTCCACCACGCGTCTCGCCGACGCCTTGCCGCCATGGGACTGATTGCCAGCCTGTTTGCCCTGTTCGGATGCGACCAGCAGAAGGTCGACGAAGCCATGAAGAAGGCGAAATCGGTGGCCACCGACACCTGGAACAGCGTGAAGCCCGACAGCCAGCTGTTCAAGGGCATCGAGATCGGCAAATCCACCGAGGACGATGTGCGGCGCCAGGCCGGCAAGCCCGAGATCGTCTGGGAAGAACCGGACGGCGGCCGCCGCCTGGAATACCCGCGCGGCCCCGAAGGCGCCACCACATGGATGGTGACGACCAACGCCGACGGCACCGTCCGCGCCATCGAACAGGTGCTGACGGCCGACAATTTCGCAAAAGTACGACCCGGCATGAACAAGGACCAGATCCGCCGGATGCTGGGCAAGCCGACCAAGGTCGAGGCGTTCCGCCTCAAGCAGGAAGAGGTGTGGGGCTACCGCTGGTTCGAAAGCCCGACGGACCGGGCCTTCTTCAACGTGCATTTCAACAACGACGGCACGGTGACCACCACGTCGCGCAGCGACGATCCGTCGAAACGGCAGGGCGGGTAAATGACGCGCTGAGGTGTCGAGGGGTGTTCCCCTCTCCCACTTGTGGGAGAGGGGAACGCGGCGCTGCTTGCCGACCTGTCTCAAATTGAACCGCTGCGCCCTCTCCCCCAACCCCTCTCCCGCCCGGCGGGAGAGGGGAGCGGTGGGTGGGAGTTTGATGCCGCGTGTGTTGTCTCCCCTCTCCCGCGAAGTGGGAGAGGGGCGGGGGAGAGGGCAACGCGGCTCTGCTTGCCGACCTGTCGCAATTTGAACCGCTGGGCCCTCTCTCCCAACCCCTCTCCCGCCCGGCGGGAGAGGGGAGTGGTCTCAGGCTTTAACGAATCCGCATGCCGGGCACGGCGCCGCTATGCGGCTCCAGGATATACAGCCCCGGATTGGCTTTCTCGTCGGCGGCCGAGGCGGCCAGCACCATGCCTTCGGACATGCCGAACTTCATCTTGCGCGGTGCCAGGTTGGCCACCACCACGGTCAGCTTGCCCACCAGCTGCTCGGGCGTGTAGGCCGACTGGATGCCCGAGAACACATTGCGCGTCTTGCCTTCGCCCAGGTCCAGAGTCAGCTGCAGCAGCTTGTTCGAACCTTCCACCTTCTGGCATTCGACGATCTTCGCCACGCGCAGGTCGATCTTCGCGAAGTCGTCGATCGTGATGGTTTCGCCAATCGGCTCGATCGATGCGGTGGCTGCCGTATCGGCGGCCGGGGCTGCGCCCGATGCCTGGAGCGATTCCTTGTTGGCGGCAAGCAGCGCGTCGATCTGCTTGGTGTCCACACGGGTCATCAGGTGCTGGTAGGCCTGGATCGGGCGGTCGGCTGACAGTTGGCGGTCGATGCCGCGCCAGTCGAGCGGCTCGATGTTCAGGAACGACTCCACGCCGGCGGCCATGGTCGGCACCACGGGCTTCAGGTACACCGTCAGCAGGCGGAACGCTTCGAGCGAGACCGAGCAGGCGGCGTGCAGGGCATCGCGCTTGCTTTCGTCCTTGGCCAGTTCCCACGGCTTGTTGGTGTCGACGAACGCGTTCACGGCGTCGGTCAGCTCCATCACCAGGCGCAGCGCCTTGCTGTACTCGCGGCCTTCGTAATACGCGGCGATCTGCGGTGCGGCCTGGCGCAGCTGTTCCAGCAGCGGATTGGCCAGCGCGGCTTCGTTCACCTTGCCGTCGAACCGCTTGACCAGGAAGCCCGCCGCCCGGCTGGCGATGTTCACGTACTTGCCGATCAGGTCGCTGTTCACGCGGGCGACAAAGTCGTCCAGGTTCAGGTCCAGGTCTTCCATGCTCGCGTTGAGCTTGGCGGCGAAGTAGTAACGCAGCCATTCCGGATTCATGCCGGTGTCGATGTAGCTCTGCGCGGTAATGAACGTGCCGCGCGACTTGCTCATCTTGGCGCCGTCCACGGTAAGGAAGCCGTGCGCGAACACGTTGGTCGGGGTGCGATAGCCCGAGAACTTCAGCATCGCGGGCCAGAACAGCGTGTGGAAGTACAGGATGTCCTTGCCGATGAAGTGGTACTGCTCGGCGGTCGAGTGGGGGCCCACCCACGCGTCGAAGTCGATGCCGCGCTTGGCGGCCAGGTTCTTGAAGCTGGCGTAGTAGCCGATGGGGGCGTCCAGCCACACGTAGAAGTACTTGCCGGGCGCGCCCGGAATCTCGAAGCCGAAGTACGGCGCGTCGCGCGAGATATCCCAGTCGGACAGCGTCGAGGCCTCGCCTTCCGCGCCCAGCCATTCCTGCATCTTGTTGCTGGCCTCGGGCTGGGCCAGGTCGGCCACCCATTCGCGCAGGAACGTCTCGCAGCGCGGGTCGGACAGCTTGAAGAAGAAGTGCGTGGACGACTTGCGCACCGGCGTGGCGCCGGAGACCACCGAGTACGGGTTCTTCAGGTCGGTCGGTACATACGTGGTGCCGCATACTTCACACGAGTCGCCGTACTGGTCCTTGGCGCCGCACTTCGGGCACTCGCCCTTGATGAAGCGGTCCGGCAGGAACATGTTCTTGACCGGGTCGAAGAACTGCTCGACATCGCGCTCGGCGATCAGGTCCTGGTCCTTCAGCGACAGGTAGATCTTTTCGCACAGTTCGCGGTTTTCCTCGGCGTCGGTGCTGTAGTAGTTGTCAAACGACACCAGGAAGCTGTCGAAGTCGCGCTTGTGCTCGGTCCAGACGCGGTCGATCAGCTGCTTGGGCGTGATGCCTTCCTTTTCCGCACGCAGCATGACCGGGGTGCCATGGGTGTCGTCGGCGCCGACGTAGTAGACCTCGTTGCCCATCATGCGCTGGAAACGCACCCAGATGTCGGTCTGGATGTACTCCACCAGGTGGCCGATATGGATCTGGCCGTTGGCGTACGGTAGGGCAGAGGTAACGAGAATGCGGCGTGCGGTCATGAAAAGAGCCGTTCAGTGGGGTGTCGATGCGCGCCCGGCGGCTGCCGGACGAAGGAACCGGCTATTTTAGCAACTGCCCGGCCAGATTGCTCGGAATGGCGTCGAACGCGGCACAATTGGCGCCCAATCTCGCTGAAATGACACGGTGGAGGGCACGATCGGCAGAGAAACGAGCAAAAAAAAGCGCCGGTTAGGTACCGGCGCAGCTTTCCACAACGGAAAAGGAGGAGAAATCAGGTACCGCCCGGGAGGTCAGCCACCCATCGCGAGCCAGCAACGGTGGCAAGCGGTACCTGAACTCTATGACTGGTCACCCCGAAATTGGTTTCAAGAAAATTTCGACGCGACGATTTTGTGCCCGTCCGGCCTCGGTGGCGTTGTCCGCCACGGGCTGGGTCTGGCCGCGGCCTTCGGCCGTCAGGCGGTTGCGCGCCACGCCATGGTCACCCAGGTACGCGGCCACGCTCTGGGCGCGGCGTTGCGACAGCTGCATGTTGTAGCTCGGGTTGCCGGTGCTGTCGGTATGGCCCACGACGTTGGCCGACACGTCCTGGTGCTGGCCCAGCGTCTGCGAAACCTGGTCGAGCACCGTGCGGAACGACGGCTTGATCGTGGCGCTGTCGGTATCGAACGTCACCTGGCTCGGGATATTGACCTTCAGCGAGCCGTCCGGCTGCTCGGTGATCTGCGTGCCGGTGCCGGCCGTATCCTTGTTCAGCTTGCCGCGGATGGCGTTCCAGTTGTAACCGGCGGTGCCGCCCAGGGCGCCGCCCACGGCCGCGCCGACCAGCGTGCCCGTGGTGTTGCCGCCGATCAGGTTGCCCAGTCCAGCCCCCACGGCCGCGCCAACGCCGGTGCCGACCGCGGTATGGGTCTGCTGTTCGGTGGCACAGCCTGCCAGGGCGGCAGCGGCGACGATCGAGACGGTAACGAGCTTGAGGTTCATGCTTTCTCCTTCTGGTGATACCCGTAAATGTTTGGCCAACGGCATGTCGCATGGTAACGCCTGCCGCCGAAGGGCAGTCGGGGCGCGACAAGTTTCAACATGCGTATGAAAACGCTCAGGCCGTGCCGTGCGCTGACGCACAGGGCCGGAGCGCCGCAAGGCCGGCGCACTACAATAGGCAGATGGCGCCAGCCGCACAAGCCCAGGAGTGTGAGAGATGTAAATGTATGTAAATCCACACTTAACCAAGGGTTAAATCAGGCGGCGTCCCACGGTGCATGCGGACCTGCTACCGTGATTGCTGCCGGTAGACGTTCTGTTGCGACGTCTTTTGCTACATTACGCGCCTCGCATCCCCCCACTATTTCATTCCCAGAGCGGAGTCTGCCTTGAGCCTCACCACTGAACAGGTAACCGAAGTCCTGCGTACGGTCATCGATCCCAATACGGGCAAGGACCTCGTGTCCACGCGGTCGGCCCGCAACGTGCGGGTCGATGGCAGCAACGTGTCCGTGGAGGTGGAGCTCGGTTACCCGGGCAAGAGCCAGTTCGACCTGATCCGCGGCCTCGTGACCGATGCCGTGCGCAAGCTGGACGCCGCCGCCAATGTCAGCGTGGCGGTGTCGATGAAGATCGTCGCCCACGCGGTGCAGCGTGGCGTGAAGCTGTTGCCTGGCGTGCGCAATGTGATCGCCGTGGCATCCGGCAAGGGCGGCGTGGGCAAGTCCACCACGGCCGTGAACCTGGCGCTGGCCCTGGCCGCCGAGGGCGCGCGCGTGGGCATGCTCGATGCCGATATCTATGGCCCGAGCCTGCCGATGATGCTGGGCATCAGCGGCCGCCCGGAATCGACCGACGGCCAGACCATGATGCCGCTGCAGGGCCATGGGCTGCAGGCCAATTCGATCGGTTTCCTGATCGAGCAGGACAACCCGATGGTCTGGCGCGGGCCGATGGTGACCTCCGCGCTGGAGCAGCTGCTGCGCCAGACCAACTGGACGGACCTCGATTACCTGATCGTCGACATGCCGCCCGGCACCGGCGACATCCAGCTGACGCTGTCGCAGAAGGTGCCGGTCACCGGCGCGGTGATCGTGACCACGCCCCAGGACATCGCCCTGCTGGACGCCCGCAAGGGGCTCAAGATGTTCGAGAAGGTCGGCATCCCGATTCTCGGCATCGTCGAGAACATGGCCGTCTACTGCTGCCCGAACTGCGGCCATACCGAACACATCTTCGGTGCCGGCGGCGCCCAGAAAATGAGCGCGGACTATGGCGTGGACGTGCTGGGCAGCCTGCCGCTGAACCTGTCGATCCGCGAGCAGGCCGATTCGGGCCATCCGACCGTGGTGGCTGACCCCGATGGCCAGATCGCCGGCATCTATCGCGAAGTGGCGCGCAAGGTGGCCATCAAGGTCGCCGACAAGGCGCGCGACATGAGCAACAAGTTCCCGAGCATCGTGGTTCAGAACACCTGAAGCGTTTGACGGGCCGCAAAAAATGGGAGGCTGTCCGACATTGTCGTGCCGGGCGCCTGTCCTACAATCCACACGGCAAGGCGTCGACGTTCACGCGCGGGCATCGCGCACACAAGCAAGAAGAGGAGGAACGCATGAAACGTGTACTTTTCGGATTGACCGTCGCTGCTGCCGCGGTGCTGGCGGCCGGTTGTGCGCAGACTGACAAGAGCCCGTCTGCAGCGCCCACGGCCAGCGCGGCCATGGCGGCTCCGGGCGCCACCCGGGCCGCCGCGCCGCTGGCGTCCAAAAGCGGCACCAATACCGGTGGGCGCGTCACGTTCGAGCAGCAGCCGGGCGGCGGGGTGATGGTGGTGGTGGCGGTGACCGGCCTGCCGCCGGGCACCACGCACGGCTTCCATATCCACGAAAAGGGCGATTGCTCGGCGCCGGACGGCATGAGCGCGGGCGGCCACTTCAATCCGGGCGCCAAGCCGCATGGCCAGATGTCGATGCCTGAACACCATGCCGGCGACATGAACAACCTGACGGCCGACTCCGCCGGCAATGCGCGCGCGCAGTTCGTGATGAGCGACGTGACCGTGGGCGCCGGCCCGAACAGCGTGGTGGGCCGTTCGGTGATCGTCCACAAGGACCCGGACGACTATCGCACCCAGCCAACGGGCAATGCCGGTGGGCGCATCGCCTGCGGCGTGATTGCGGCAATCTGATTCGGCGATCTGATGTGCCGACCTGGGGCCGGACGCGGGCACCCCGGTCGGCCCGTCTTCGGCCTGACGGAGAAGGGCGTCGGGCCTGAATTGATGTCGCCGGGGGTACGTCGGGTTTCCCCCGGGGTCCGCCCGGCGAATGGTTGTACAATGCGCCCCATTCCAGCGGCGCCGGGCAATGGCCGGCCAGCTGTCCGACCCCCCTGCCACGTCTATATGAGCATCAAATCCGACAAGTGGATCCGCCGCATGGCGGAACAGCACGGCATGATCGAACCGTTCGAGCCCGGCCAGGTACGGGAATCGGACGGGCGCAAGATCGTTTCCTATGGCACGTCGAGCTACGGCTACGACATCCGGTGCGCCGACGAATTCAAGATCTTCACGAACATCAACAGCACCATCGTCGATCCGAAGAACTTCGACCAGAAGTCGTTCGTGGACTTCAAGGGTGACGTCTGCATCATCCCGCCGAACTCGTTCGCGCTGGCCCGCACGATGGAGTACTTCCGGATTCCGCGCAGCGTGCTGACCATCTGCCTGGGCAAGAGCACGTACGCGCGCTGCGGCATCATCGTCAACGTGACGCCGTTCGAGCCCGAATGGGAAGGCTATGTGACGCTGGAGTTCTCGAACACCACGCCGCTGCCCGCCAAGATCTACGCCGGCGAGGGCTGCGCCCAGGTGCTGTTCTTCGAATCGGACGAGATCTGCGAGACTTCGTATGCGGACCGAGGCGGCAAGTATCAGGGCCAGCACGGTGTCACGCTGCCGAAGACCTGACGGCCTGTCATTTTCCTGTCTCACAATGCCGGCGTGTGCATCGCGCCGGCGGCGCCACCGGGCGCGACAGCCCGGGCGCCAGACCTGACGAACGAGCCACATGTCGCTGTTGCGGGAACCTCCCGGCGGCCATGTGGCTCAAGTCTTTACAAGCACCCTCATCAAGGATTGCCCGATGAAATTCCGCTTCCCCGTCATCATCATCGATGAAGACTTCCGTTCCGAGAACATTTCCGGCTCGGGCATTCGCGCACTGGCCGAGGCCATCGAGCGCGAGGGCATGGAAGTGATGGGTCTGACCAGCTATGGCGACCTGACATCGTTCGCCCAGCAGGCCAGCCGGGCGTCCACGTTTATCGTGTCGATCGACGACGACGAGTTCGTGCGCGCCGACGACCAGCCCGAAGCCGCCGCCATCGAGAAGCTGCGCGCGTTCGTGAATGAAGTGCGCCGCCGCAACACGGACCTGCCGATCTTCCTGTACGGCGAAACGCGCACTTCGCGTCACATTCCGAACGATATCCTGCGCGAACTGCACGGCTTCATCCACATGTTCGAGGACACCCCCGAATTCGTGGCGCGCCATATCATCCGCGAGGCCAAGGTGTATCTGGACACACTGGCCCCGCCGTTCTTCAAGGCGCTGATCGACTACGCGCAGGACAGCTCGTACTCGTGGCACTGCCCGGGCCATTCGGGCGGCGTGGCGTTCCTGAAGAGCCCGGTGGGGCAGGTCTTCCACCAGTTCTTCGGCGAGAACATGCTGCGCGCCGACGTCTGCAACGCCGTGGAAGAACTGGGCCAGCTGCTGGACCACACCGGCCCGGTGGCGGCGTCCGAGCGCAATGCCGCGCGTATCTTCAATTCGGACCACATGTTCTTCGTGACCAACGGCACGTCGACGTCGAACAAGATGGTCTGGCACGCCAACGTGGCGCCGGGCGACATCGTGGTGGTGGACCGCAACTGCCACAAGTCGATCCTGCACGCGATCATGATGACTGGCGCGATTCCGGTGTTCCTGATGCCGACGCGCAACCACTACGGCATCATCGGCCCGATTCCGAAGAGCGAGTTCGATCCGGAGACCATCCGCAAGAAGATCGAGAACCATCCGTTCGCCAGCAAGGCCAAGAACCAGAAGCCGCGCATCCTGACGATCACGCAGGGCACGTACGACGGCGTGCTGTACAACGCCGAGCAAATTAAGGAAATGCTGACGTCCGAGATCGACACGCTGCATTTCGACGAAGCCTGGCTGCCGCACGCCGCGTTCCACGATTTCTACCGCAACATGCACGCGATCGGCCGTGACCGGCCGCGCAGCAAGGACGCGCTGGTGTTCGCCACGCAGTCCACGCACAAGCTGCTGGCCGGCCTGTCGCAGGCATCGCAGATCCTGGTGCAGGATTCCGAGACCCGCAAGCTGGACCGCTACCGTTTCAACGAGGCGTACCTGATGCACACCTCGACGAGCCCGCAGTACTCGATCATTGCGTCGTGCGACGTGGCGGCTGCCATGATGGAAGCGCCGGGCGGCACTGCACTGGTCGAGGAAAGCATTGCCGAGGCGCTGGACTTCCGCCGCGCCGTGCGCAAGGTCGAGGCGGACTACGACGTCGTGAACAATGGCGACTGGTGGTTCAAGGTCTGGGGCCCGGACACGCTGGCCGAGGAAGGCGTGCCCGACCGCGACGAATGGATGCTCAAGGCCAACGAGCGGTGGCACGGCTTCGGCGACCTGGCCGATGGCTTCAACCTGCTGGACCCGATCAAGGCCACCATCATCACCCCGGGCCTGGACGTGGACGGCGAGTTCAGCGAACGCGGCATCCCGGCGGCCATCGTCACCAAGTACCTGGCCGAGCACGGCATCATCATCGAGAAGACGGGCCTGTACTCGTTCTTCATCATGTTCACGATCGGCATTACGAAGGGCCGCTGGAACTCGCTGGTGACCGAGCTGCAGCAGTTCAAGGACGACTACGACCAGAACCAGCCGCTGTGGCGCGTGCTGCCCGAATTCGTCGGCAAGTACCCGCAGTACGAGCGGATGGGCCTGCGCGACCTGTGCGACGCCATCCATAGCGTCTACAAGGCCAACGACGTGGCCCGCGTGACCACCGAAATGTACCTGTCGGACATGGAACCGGCGATGAAGCCGTCGGACGCCTGGGCGATGATGGCGCACCGCGAGATCGAGCGCGTGCCCGTGGACGAGCTGGAAGGCCGCGTGACCGCCATCCTGCTGACACCGTACCCGCCGGGCATTCCGCTGCTGATCCCGGGCGAACGCTTCAACCGCACCATCGTGCAGTACCTCAAGTTCGCGCGCGAGTTCAACAGGCTGTTCCCGGGCTTCGAGACCGACATCCACGGCCTCGTGGAAGACGAGATCGACGGCCAGACGGCGTATTTCGTGGACTGCGTGAAGCAGTAAGGCTTCGTTCGATCCGAACAAAAAACCCCCGTGCCGCGAGGCCGGGGGTTTTTTGTTTGGGCGTGGTCAGTCGGGAAGGGTAAGCGCATCGCTCGCCAACCACGCTTCAATCCAGCCTACTTGCCCTTCTCGAACTGGAATTGCGGTGCGGCGGGCTCGCTTTCGGTACTGCTGCCCGGCAGCTCCAGCGTGCCCGGTGTCGATGCCGGCCCGCCTGGTTTGCTCTCGCTGTCCTGCCCGCCAAGCGGAATACTGACTTCGGCGGAATTACTATGCTTGAGCGATCCTTTGTCCAGCAGTCCAGTCACCATGCCCGGCCAGAACATCACCAGCAGCACCATCACCAGTTGCAGGCCCACCCAGGGCAGCGCGCCCCAGTAGATGTCCGAGCTTTTGACTTCCTTCGGCGCGATGCCGCGCAGGTAGAACAGCGCGAAGCCGAACGGCGGGTGCATGAACGACGTCTGCATGTTCACGCACAGCATCACGCCGAACCAGACCAGCGCGGCGGTGGCGGCGGCCTCGGGGTTGCCGCCCATCGAATCGGCCACCACCGGCGCCAGGACCTTGACCGCCACCGGGGCCAGCATCGGCACCACGATGAATGCGATCTCGAAGAAGTCCAGGAAGAACGCCAGGAAGAAAATAAACAGGTTGACCACGATCAGGAAGCCGATCCAGCCGCCTGGCAGCGAGGTGAACAGGTGCTCCACCCACGCCCCGCCGTCCACGCCCTGGAACACTACCGAGAAGCAGGTGGAGCCGATCAGGATGAACACCACCATTGCCGTGATCCGGGCGGTGGACTGGTAGGCCTCGACGATCAGCAGGCGCAGGTCGGTCAGCTGTCCGGCGCGGACCAGCAGCCAGAGCACCACCAGGTAAGCCACGGCCAGCGGAATCCGGAAGACATGCGAGCCGAACGCGAACACGCCCACGGCCGCCGCCGCCAGCGTGGCGCCGATGCCGATGCGGTAGATGTTGCGGTCGATCCGGTTGAAGCCCTTGTCCCGGATCACAGCCAGCACCAGCGCCCCGACGGCGCCCATCGCGCCCGATTCGGTCGGCGTGGCAATGCCCAGCATGATCGTGCCCAGTACCAGGAAGATCAGCACCGCGCAGGGGATGATGCCGCGCAGGCACTTGCCCCACAGCGCCCAGCCGCGCAGCGTGCGGGCTTCGGGCGGCACCGGTGGCAGCCAGTCGGGCTTGATGCGGGTCAAAACGAAGGTATAGAGCGCGAACAGCGCAATCTGCACGACCGACGGCCCCCAGGCGCCCAGGTACATGCTGCCCACGTCGGCGCTGCCCAGCGGCGTCTTGAGCTGGTCGGCCAGTACCACCAGCACCAGCGATGGCGGCACCAGCTGCGTGATGGTGCCCGATGCGGCCAGCACGCCCGTGGCGTATTTCATGTTGTAGCGGTAGCGCATCATCACGGGCAGCGAGATCATCGCCATGGCGATCACCTGCGCGGCCACCGTGCCGGTGATTGCGCCGAGGATGAAGCCGACGATGATCACCGAGTAGCCCAGACCGCCCCGCACCGGGCCGAACAGCTGGCCCATCGAATCGAGCATGTCCTCCGCGAGCCCGCATTTCTCGAGGATCGCGCCCATGAAGGTGAAGAACGGAATCGCCAGCAGCAGTTCGTTGGCCAGCACGCTGCCGAACACCCGGCTGGGCACGGCCTGCAGGAATTGCAACGGGAAGTAGCCCCATTCGATGGCCAGGAAGCCGAAGGCCAGGCCCACCGCCGAGAGCGAGAATGCGACCGGGAACCCGATCAGCATGAATACCACCAGGCCGCCGAACATCAGCGGCGGCATATATTCCAATGGAATCATTATTGCACCGGCCTTTCGTATTTCGATTCGATGCGCACCAGGCCCTTCAGGGCGGCGAAGCGCTTGATCAGTTCGGAAATCCCCTGCAGCGTCAGCAGGGCAAAGCCGATGGGCACCACGAGCTTGATCGGATAACGGGGCAGGCCGCCCGAGTTGCCCGACTGTTCGAGAATGCGCCACGAAGGCAGGAACAGCGATTCCCACGACAACCACGTGAACAGGATCGTCGACGGCAGCAGGAATACCACGATGCCGAAGATGTCGATCCAGTGCTGCGCGCGTTCCGACACGTTGCCGTAGATCAGGTCCACGCGCACGTGCTCATTGCGCTGGAACGTGTACGACGCGCCGAACATCACGGCAATGGCAAACATGTACCACTGCAGCTCCAGCGGCCAGTTGTCGCTAAGGTTGAAGCCGTAACGAAGCAGGGCGTTCCCTGCGCTGATCAGGCACGACAGCAGGATCATGATGTTTGCAAGCCTGCCCGTGTGCTGATTCAACCTGTCGATCTGCCGTGACAGACCAAGCAAGTAGTTCATGGGTTGTCTCCCCCGGTTTTATGCGCCGATTAGTGTATCTGTAACAATTTATGTGAGCGCTAGGGGATTGTCCTAGAAGGTTTGGCAAACACCGTGGTTGCTCCCCTCTCCCACTAGTGGGAGAGGGGCCGGGGGAGAGGGTTTTAGCGGTTCAAACTGCGACATGGCAGCAAGCAGAGCCGCTGGCCCTCTCCCGCAACCGGGAGAGCGGAGAGAACCCATGGCCAAACAAAAAGCCGCTGGCCAAATGGCACAGCGGCTTTTTTGCCACGAAGACTTACGCGAAACTTACAGCGCCTTGCGTGCGGCGGCGATGGCGGCGCGGACCTGGTCCGGCGCGGTGCCGCCAATATGGTTGCGCGATGCGACCGAGCCTTCGAGCGTCAGCACGGCATGCACGTCGTCGCCGATCAGCGAAGCCTTGTCGCCCAGGCCGGACACCTGGCGCAGTTCCTCGACCGTCAGGTCGGCCAGGTCGCAGCGGCGGTCGTCGCAGGCGCGCACGGCGTGGGCCACGGCCTCGTGGGCGTCGCGGAACGGCAGGCCCCGCTTGACCAGGTAGTCGGCCAGGTCGGTGGCGGTGGCGTAGCCCTGCAGCGCGGCGGCGCGCATGTTGTCGGGCTTGACGCTGATGCCCGGCACCATGTCGGCGAAGATGCGCAGCGTGTCCACCACGGTGTCCACCGTGTCGAACAGCGGTTCCTTGTCTTCCTGGTTGTCCTTGTTGTACGCCAGCGGCTGGCCCTTCATCAGCACCAGCAGGCCGTTCAGGTGGCCGTAGACGCGCCCGGTCTTGCCGCGCGCCAGCTCGGGCACGTCGGGGTTCTTCTTCTGCGGCATGATCGAGCTGCCCGTGCAGAAGCGGTCGGCGATGTCGATGAAACCGACGCGCGGGCTCATCCAGATCACCAGTTCCTCGCTGAAACGCGAGATATGGGTCATCACCAGCGACGCGGCGGCCAGGAATTCGATGGCGAAATCACGATCCGAGACGGCGTCCAGCGAATTGCGGCACACGCCGTCGAAGCCCAGCTGCTGGGCCACGAATTCGCGGTCGATCGGGTAGCTCGTGCCGGCCAGCGCGGCGGCGCCCAGCGGCAGGCGGTTGACCCGGCGGCGGCAGTCGGCCATGCGCTCGGCGTCGCGCGTGAACATTTCCACGTAGGCCATCAGGTGGTGGCCAAACGTCACCGGCTGCGCCACCTGCAGGTGAGTGAAGCCGGGCAGGATGGTGTCGGCATTCTTTTCGGCCAGGTCCAGCAGCGCACCGCGCAGGTCGCCCAGCAGGCCGATGATGTTGTCGATCTCGCTGCGCAGCCACAGGCGGATATCGGTGGCCACCTGGTCGTTGCGCGAACGGCCCGTGTGCAGGCGCTTGCCGGCATCGCCGACCAGCGCGGTCAGGCGCGCTTCGATATTGAGGTGGACGTCTTCCAGGTCGAGCTTCCACTCGAACGCACCGGATTCGATCTCGCCGCGGATCTGCGCCATGCCGCGCTCGATCTCGGCGCGGTCGGCGTCGGCGATGATGCCCTGCCTTGCCAGCATGGCCGCATGTGCCAGCGAGCCCTGGATATCGAACAGCGCCAGGCGCTTGTCGAAGAAGACCGACGCGGTGTAACGCTTCACCAGGTCGGACATCGGTTCGGAGAAGCGGGCGGACCAGGCTTCGCCTTTCTTGGCAAGTTGGGAGGTCATGTCAGGGGCAGGGCGGAAAATCGGAAACGGCGATTATATCGCTAGCGAAGGGGGGTTTTTGCTCCCCTCTCCCGCTGCGCGGGAGAGGGGCTGGGGGAGAGGCAGCCCGCTCAGGATGCGAGGATGGCAATTTGAACCGCCGCGCCCTCTCCCCCGACCTCTCTCCCGTGAGCGGGAGAGGGGAGAAAACCGGCGGCTACGGCACTTATCAGCGACGATTCAACCACTATTGCGCAAGCCGGCCGCCACGCCGTTGATCGTCAAGTGGATCCCGCGCCGCACGCGCACGTCGTCGGCATCCTTGCCGGCCCGGTAACGCTTGAGCAGTTCCACCTGCAGGTGGTTCAGCGGGTCCAGGTAGGCAAAGCGGTTCTTGATCGACCGGGCCAGCAGCGGATTCTCGGCCAGGCGCTCCGCGCGGCCCGTGATCAGCGACAGCATGTCGCAGGTCAGGTGCCACTCGGCGCTGATGCGCGAGAACACGGTCTTGCGCAGCGCCGGGTCGTCGCACAGCGCCGCATAGCGTGAGGCCACGGCCAGGTCGGTCTTGGCCAGCACCATGTCCATGTTCGACAGCAGCGTGCGGAAGAACGGCCAGGTCTTGACCATGCGCTTGAGCGTGGCCACGCAGGCCTTGCGCGATTTTTCGTCCGGCGCGGCGTCCAGCATCGCCTTGACCGCGCTGCCAAAGCCATACCAGCCCGGCAGCAGCAGTCGGCACTGGCCCCACGAGAAGCCCCATGGAATGGCCCGCAGATCCTCGATCCTGCGGTGCTTCTTGTCCATCAGCTTGCGCGAGGCCGGCCGCGAACCCAGGTTCAGGTCGGCGATTTCGGTGATCGGCGTGGTGGCGAAGAAGTAGTCCTTGAAGCCCGGGGTCTCGTAGACCAGGTGCCGGTACGCGCGGAATGCGTGGTCCGACAACTGCTGCATGATGCCCTCGAACGTGGCCAACCCGGCCGGTGCGTTCTGGGTGGGCAGCAGCGACGCCTCCAGCGTGGCCGCGATCACCGTTTCCAGGTTGCGCCGGCCGATTTCCGGATTGGCGAACTTGCTATTGATGATTTCGCCCTGCTCGGTCAGGCGGATCTGGCCGTTCACCGTGCCCGGCGGCTGCGACAGGATGGCCTCGTAGGTGGGGCCGCCGCCCCGGCCCACGGTGCCGCCGCGGCCGTGGAACAGGCGCAGCGTCACGCGGCGCTCTTCGAACAGCTTCACCAGCGCCAGTTCGGCCTTGTACAGCTCCCAGTTCGACGTCAGGAAGCCGCCGTCCTTGTTCGAGTCCGAATAGCCAAGCATCACTTCCTGCTCGACGCCATGGTGCCGGATCACCGAATCGAAGCCCGGCAGGTCCAGCAGAGACTGCATGATGCCGGCCGCGTTGCGCAAATCCTCGATGGTTTCGAACAGCGGAATGACCATCAACTCCATGCGGGCCGGATCGGTCTTGCTGCCCAGCGTGCCGCGCAGCATGCCGGTTTCCTTCTGCAGCAGCATGACTTCCACCAGATCGGACAGGGTCTCGGTGTGCGAAATGATGTAGTTGCGGGCCACGCGGTTGCCGTACCGGGCGCGCAGGTCGCGCGCCATGGCGAAAATGGCCAGCTCCTTGCGGGTCTGCTCGGAATAGTCGTGCCAGGGCAGCATCAGCAGGCGGGGCTGGCGCAGTTCGGCCAGCAGCAGTTCCTGCTTGCGCTCCTCGGTCAGCCCCGCGTAGTTGGCCTCGATGCCGGCGGCCTTGAACAGCTCGGCCACCACGGCCTCGTGCACGTCGGACACCTGGCGCATGTCCACCGAGGCCAGGTGGAAGCCGAAAATGGCGATGGCGCGCGCCAGCGCGTCGATGCGGCCCCGGGCCAGCGCCTGGCCGTGGTGCTGGCGCAGCGAATCGAGCACGATCTGGATGTCGGCCGCAAAGGCCTCGGCATTTTCGTACGGCGCCACGTCGGCCACCGGGTGGCGCTGGGCCACATGGCCGGTCAGGCGTTCCGTCGTGGCGGCCAGGCGGGCGTAGATGCCGATCAGCGCACGGCGGTAGGGCTCGTCGGCACGGTGCTCGGAATGATCGGGCGAAGCCTCGGCCAGCGCCAGCAGTTCAGGGCTGGCGTCGACCATCAGCGTCGACAGCGGCAACTCGGCGCCCAGCGCGTGCACTTCGTCCAGATACCACAGCATGATCAGCGTGGACTGCTGCTGCGCGGCGTGCTCCAGCGTTTCGGCCGTCACGTTCGGATTGCCGTCGCGGTCGCCGCCGATCCACGAGCCCATCTGCAGGAACGGCGCCAGCGGCGCGGGGGCGGCGCCGGCCTTGCCGCGGCGCGGAAAGACCTCGGCGATGTCCTCTTCCATTTCGGCCATCAGGCGCGGAATGCCCTGCAGGAACGTGGTGCGGTAATAGGAGAGGGCGTTTTCGATCTCGTCCACCACCATCAGCCGCGTGTTGCGCAGCATGCGGGTCTGCCACAGCGTGGTGACGCGGGCGCGCAGCTGCGCCGTGTTGTGGTCGCGTTCGCGCGCCGTCATCGGCAGGTCGCGCTCGGCCAGCAGGCGGGCGATCTCGCGCTCGGCATCCAGGATCGACTTGCGCTGCACCTCGGTCGGGTGCGCCGTCAGCACGGGCATGATCAGCGCGCCGTCCAGGAAGTCGCGCACCTGCTTGCCGGTAACGCCGGCGGCGTCGATGGCCTGCAGCGCACGGGCCAGGCTGCCCGGCTGCGGCGGCGACCCGGCCAGCGCATGCACGCGGCGGCGGCGGTTGTGGTGCTGGTCCTCGGCGATATTGGCCAGGTGCGAGAAATAGCTGAAGGCGCGCACCACGGAATTGGTCTGGTCGCGCGACAGCCGTTTCAGCAGCCGGTCCAGCTCGGCGCCGGCCGCGCGGTCGTTCTCGCGGCGGAAGCGCACGGCGGTCTGGCGGATGGTCTCGACCAGGTCGAAGGCGGCATCGCCTTCCTGCTCGCGCACGCATTCACCGAGCAGGCGGCCCAGGAAGCGGATGTCCTCGCGCAGGGGCAGGTCCTTGTCGGCGGTGCGGCGGGTCGGGGCGACGGTGTTGCCTTCGGGCGTGACCACGGACAGGGTTGGCTTGCCCGATACCCTGGCATTGCGGCTGGGGGACTTCCTGGGGGTGCCTTTCGCGTCATGCTGGCCTGAGGCTGGCGTAACTGACTTGCGGCCGGTGGAACGGGTACGGCCGGTGGGGCGCGCAGCAGGCTGCGTCATTGACTTATCTCCTCGTCTCACTGCATGGCTTATATGTATCGAACCCCATACACGTGGCGGGGGATTCGACCGGCATCAATCGTGTGCCGGATAGTCACTTCTGGTCTGGCAAACTGGCGGTTTTGCGAGGGGGTGCGTGCTAACATGCGCGCATGCAAGCACCCGCCCAACCGTCGTCTTCGTCCGCTGCAGCGTCACGCAGCATGCCACACAAGCTCGTCATCGCGTCGCGCGAAAGCCGGCTGGCGATGTGGCAGGCTGAACATGTGCGTGCTGCGTTGCAACAATACTATCCCCAGTGCGATGTGTCCATTCTCGGCATGACGACAAGGGGTGATCAAATTCTCGACAAGACCTTGTCCAAGGTAGGCGGCAAGGGCCTGTTCGTGAAGGAGCTTGAAGTGGCCATGGCCGAGGGTCGCGCAGACCTGGCCGTGCATTCGCTCAAGGATGTGCCGATGGAGCTGCCCGAAGGGTTTGCGCTGACGGCCGTCATGGAACGCGAAGACCCGCGCGACGCACTGGTCTCCGCCCAATTCGCCTCGCTCGACGACATGCCGGCGGGCACTGTGGTGGGCACGTCGAGCCTGCGCCGCGAAGCCGCGCTGCGCAGCCGCTACCCGCATCTGGTCATCAAGCCGCTGCGCGGCAATCTGGACACGCGTCTGGGCAAGCTCGACCGTGGCGAATATGGCGCGATCATCCTGGCCGCAGCCGGCCTGAAGCGCCTGGGCCTGGGCGACCGCATCCGCGCGCTGATCGAGCCGGACAGCTCGCTGCCGGCCGCAGGGCAGGGCGCGCTGGGGATCGAGATCCGCTCGGACCGCCCCGAACTGGCCCAATGGCTGGCGCCGCTCAATCACGTGCCGACGCTGCTCGCGGTGTCGGCCGAGCGTGCCGTATCGCGCCGCCTGGGCGGGTCGTGCCAGGTACCGCTGGCCGCCCACGCGCGCTGGCACGGCGCCACGCTGCAGCTCGACGCCTTTGTCGCGCTGCCCGACGGCACCCGCAACGTGCGCGCCCATGCCACGGCGCCTGTGGATTCGGTGCAGACCGCCGAGCAACTGGGCGCCGCCGTGGCGGGCGATCTGCTGGGCCAGGGCGCCGACGCCGTACTGGCTGCACTGTCGACCGCCGGACCGGCCTGAGGAACGCCCGATGCCTCGCCCGACCGTCGTAGTCACGCGACCCGCCGGGCAGTCCCGGCAACTGACCGAGGCCCTGCATGCCGCAGGTCTCGATGTGCTCGGATTCCCGCTGCTGGCCATCGGCCCGGCCGCCGACGACACCCCGCTGCGCACCGCGCTGGCGGGCCTGGCCGACTATGCGCTGGTGGTCTTCGTCAGCCCCAACGCGGTGTCGTTCGCGCTGGATGCGCTGGCACAGGTGCAGAACACCGCAGGCCCGGCGCAATGGCCATCGAACGTCCCCGTGGCCGTGGTCGGCCCGTCCAGTGTGGCGGCGCTGGCCGAGCGCGGCATCGCCGCGCCGACCCATCGCGTGATTGCCCCGGCTGGCGCGCAGGGCGAGGCCGATGCCGCCGACGCGCCCCGTTTCGATTCCGAAGCCCTCTGGACCGAACTCGACACCACGCCGGGCGCGTTCGCGGGCCGCAGCGTGCTGATCATCCGCGGCAACGGCGGCCGCGACTGGCTGGGCGACCGCCTGCGGGAAGCCGGCGCTACCGTGGATGCCGTGGAAGCCTACAGCCGCACGCTGCCCGAGCCGACCGGCATGCAGTGGCAGGCCGTACGCGACAGCCTCAAGCCCGACGCGCCGCCGTACGCCTGGCTGCTGACCAGTTCCGAAGCCGTCCGCAACCTCGACGCGCTGGCGCGCCTGCACCTGTCGCCGCAGCAACACGAACGCCTGAAGCAGGTGCAGTGCATTGCGCCGCATGCGAGAATTGCGGCGCAGGCCCAGGCGCTGGGTTTTTCGCACGTGATGCCCGCCGCGCCCGGCGATGCCGGCCTGCTGGCCGCATGTACGCAGTGGGGCAATGCCCACGCCGGCCCGGCGGCGCCCGAACCAATGGTGCCGGCGCCCGTCCCGGTGGTGCCGCCGGTGCCAGTCGCACCGGCGCCCGCGCCCGCACCGGCAGCCACAGAATCAACAGGGTCCGCAGGGCCCACGACAACGAAGGTCGAACGCGTGACGCCAGAGACTACGTCCCCCTCGTCTAGCCAGGCCGCACCATCCGGTGGTGGCACGTCTTTTACTGCGCATGCGCCCGCGGGGCACGCCGGTGCCCGCCGCGGCATGGCGGCCTGGTGGGTGGTCGCCGTCGTCCTGGTACTGGCCATCGCCGGCGGCTTCTTCTGGCTGCAGATGCGCGTGGAACACCTGACCCAGGAGCTCGCGCGGCGCCAGCAGAGCAACGATGCGCTGGTGCAGGAAACGCGCGTGCTGTCGAAGAATGCCCAGGACACGGTCAAGGAGTTGCAGGCCAAGGTCGGCGCGCTCGACGGCCAGGTGGTGGAAGCCCGCGACAAGCAGGCTGCGCTGGAACAGGTCTACCAGGACCTGATGCGCAACCGCGATGACTGGGAAATCGCCGAAATCCAGCAACTGCTGACCAATGCCGGCCAGCAGCTCCAGCTGACGGGCAACATCCAGGTGGCACTGTCGGCGCTGCAGAGCGCGGACGCGCGCCTGGCACGCGCCGACAAGCCGCAGTACAACCAGCTGCGCCGCGCCATCGCCCGCGATATCGCCCGCATGAAGGCCGTGCCCGATACCGACCTGACCGGCGCGGCCATCAAGCTGGACGAATCGATCAACCAGATCGACGCACTGCCGCTGCTGTCCGGCGAACGCATGCTCGACCGCGTGCCGGGTGAGACCGACAAGCCGGCCAAGGCCGATGCCAAGGGCGCCGCTTCGGCCCCTGCCGCCACGGGCAATTTCCTGACCCGCACGTGGGATTACGTGCTGTCCGAACTGGGCCAGGTGATCCGCGTGCGCAAGGTGGACGACACCAACGCGCTGCTGCTGTCCGGCGACCAGGGCTGGTTCCTGCGCGAGAACGTGAAGCTGCGGCTGCTCAACGCGCGGCTGGCGCTGCTGTCGCGCAACGAGCCGGTCTTCCGCAATGACCTGGCCGCCGCGCAAGCCATGATCGGCCGCTATTTCGATACCCGCTCGCGCCGCGTGCAGGGCGTGCTGACGCTGCTCAAGCAGTCGCAGGCCAGCGCGGTGAGCGTGTCGCTGCCGACCATGGCCGAAAGCCTTGGCGCGCTGCGCGCCCTGAAGAAGGAGTAGCCGCATGCGACTGCTTTTCTGGGTGGCCGTCCTGTTTGGCGGCGCAGTGGGGCTGGCGTTGTTCACGCAGTTCAACCACAGCAACGTGGTGCTGTTCTATCCGCCGTACCGCGTCGAGATGTCGCTGAACCTGACGCTGGCACTGCTGCTGCTGGTGTTCTTCGTGGTCTGGACCGTCATGTCCACCATGCGGCATCTGTCTGAGATGCCCCGCCGGGCGGCCGCGTACCGTGAGCGAAGCCGCATGAGCAAGGCCCAGGCCGCACTGCGCGAATCGATCGAAAACCTGTTCGCCGGCCGCTTTGCCCGTGCCGAGCGCGCGGCGAAGGAAGCCCAGTCGTGGCCCGAGCAGGCGCAGACGGCCGCGCTGGTGGGCGCGCGGGCCGCGCACCGGATGCAGGAGTCGGAACGCCGCGACGCCTGGATGTCGCAGGTGACCGATCCGGAACGCGAGCAGGCCCGTCTGGTGTCGATGGCCGAACTGCTGGTCGATGCTCGCGACCCCGAGGGGGCGCTGGAAACCATCGCCCTGCTGCAGGAAAAAGGCGGACGCCAGATCCACGTGCAACGGATCGCGCTTCGTGCGCACCAGCACCTGAAGAACTGGACCGAGGTGCTGCGCTTGGCCCGATCGCTGGAAAAGCGCAATGCGCTGCACCCGGTGCTGGCGCTGCGGCTCAAGCAGATGGCCGTGGAAGCCATGCTTGAGGAGCGTCGCCATGACGCGGAGTCGCTCTACCACTTCTGGCGCTCGCTGTCGCCCGACGAGCGGCACGCGGTACGCATCGCCGAACAGGCCGCGCGCTATTTTTCGGCGCTGAACCGCCAGAACGAGGCACGCCGGATCGTCGAGGAAGCCCTCAAGGTCAACTGGGATAGCCGGCTGGTGCAGCGATACGCCGATTGCGCCGAGCCGGGCAAGGCGCTGCCGCAGATCCAGCAGGCCGAAAAGTGGCTGGTCGACCACCCGAACGATGCCGACCTGTACTACACGCTGGGCGTGCTGTGCCTGGGCGAGCAACTGTGGGGCAAGGCGCAGTCGAGCTTCGAACGCGCCCTGCGCTACGCCGACCGCGACGCACAGCGCCGCATCTGCGTGCGCGCCCACCTGGCCCTGGCCCGCCTGTTCGAGGAAACCGACCGCCCCGAGGATGCGCAGAAGCATTATCGGGAAAGTGCCATGCTGGCGGCCTGATTGTTTCAGCGTCATTCGGGCGAGGTGCAATGCCCCGCCCGGCGGGCTCAATCCGCTGATTTCGCCTTCGATCCCTTCACCGCCCCATACCGCTCCAACGCCTCCATCCGTGCAACGCCATGTTGCACGATGGGGCGCGGGTAGTTTTCACCCAGCCGGACTCCCGCCGCAGCCAACACATCGTCCGGCGCCGTCCATGGGGCGTGGATGTATTTGTCCGGCAGGTTTTCCAGCACCGGCAGGTATTTGCGGATAAAGCGGCCCTGCGGGTCGAATTTCTCCGATTGGGTGACCGGGTTGAAGATGCGGAAGTAGGGCTGCGCGTCGCAGCCGGTCGAGGCGGCCCACTGCCAGCCGCCGTTGTTCGCCGAGAAATCGAAATCGTTGAGCTGATCGGCGAAGTATTGCTCGCCACGGCGCCAGTCCACGCCCAGGTCCTTGACCAGGAAGCTGGCCGTGACCATGCGCAGCCGGTTATGCATGTAGCCGCTCTGGCGGATCTGCAGCATGGCGGCGTCCACCAGCGGGTAGCCCGTCTGGGCCTGGCACCACGCCTCGAAATACTCGTTCCCGGTATGAAGGTCGACCCAGCGGATCGCATCGTATTCCGGGTGGTATGACTTGCCCTCGGCCAGGCGCGGATGGTGGTGCAGGATCATGAAATAGAAATCCCGCCAGATCAGTTCGGACAGCCAGATGGCGGCCCCGGCAGCGGCAGTGCCGCCCTGCTGCACGGTGTCGTGGGCGGCACGCGCCAGCGCGCGGATCGAAATCGTGCCAAAACGCAGATGCACCGACAGGTAGCTCGGGCCGCGCAGCGCCGGGAAGTCGCGGCGCTGGCCGTAATCGCCCATGCGGGTTTGGAATTCGCGGAATAGCGCCTGGGCGCCATCCATGCCCGTAGGCATCGCAATTTCCTTGAGATTGGTCGGCGCAAAGCCCAGCGACTCAAGCGTGGGCGGCGCCTTCCGGTGCGCGGCTGGCACCGGGGCCAGCGCCTTGCGATATGTGTCGACCGGATAGGGACGCAGGTCGAACGGGCGCAGCGCCTTCAGCCACGCGTTCTTGTACGGCGTGAACACGCTGAAGGGCTGGTTCTGGCCGGTCAGGATCTCGCTCGCCTCGAAGATCACCTGGTCCTTGAAGGTGAGTAACTCGCGTCCGTCCGCCGCCAACGCCTGGCGCACGGCGGCGTCTCGGTCTTTGGCGACGGGCTCGTAGTCGTGGTTCGCGAACACCGCCTCGGCGTCGAGTTCGGCAGCCAGCCGGGGGATGGCCGTGCGCGCCGAATCGTCGAGCACGATCAGGCCGCCGCCGGCATCGGTCAGCGCCTGCCGCAGCGGGTCCAGCGATTTCAGGATGAATTCGATGCGCCGGTCGGCCTTGAGCCCGCGTTCGCGCAGCGGATCGAGGATTTCGCGGTCGAACACGAACACGCACCATACCTGTTGGCAGTGCTTGAGGGCATAATGCAGCGCCGCGTGGTCGTTCATGCGCAGGTCGCGCCGGAACCAGACCAGGCCGTGCGCGAATTGCCGGTCAATCCGGTAAGGCAGACGTTCGCCCGGTGCGGGCGCAGGGGAAGGTGATCTCGACATCGCCGTAACCTAACATAGCCTCCAGATACTTCCCTACCGTTTACAAGCCGTTTCCAGATCACTCATGGCCATGACACTCGACCGCATCCTGCAATCCCAAGGCTTCGGCACCCGCCGCTATTGTGGCGACCTGGTGGAGGCCGGGCTGGTGGAGGTCAACGGCGAACTCTGCGAGTACCCGGGTGCACGCTTCGAGGTAGACGGCCTGCGCCTGACCGTCGACGGCGAGGAATGGCTGGCCTGCACCAAGGCCTATCTGATGCTGAACAAGCCGGCCGGCTACGAATGCTCGCAGCGGCCGCGCCATCATCCCAGCGTCTACAACCTGCTGCCCGTGCCGCTGCGCCAGCGCGAGGTGCAGGCGGTGGGGCGGCTCGACCACGACACCACGGGCCTGCTGCTGCTGACCGACGACGGCCAGTTCATCCACGCCCAGACGTCGCCGAAGAAGCAGGTGCCCAAGGTGTATGAGGTGACCACGTTCGATCCGGTAACGCCCGAGCAGGTGGAAGCCCTGCGCGCCGGCGTGCAGCTGGACGACGAACCGGCCCCGATTGCGGCGCATGCCTGCGAGGCCACCGGCGAACGCAGCCTGCGGCTGTCGCTGCTGCAGGGCAAGTATCACCAGGTCAAGCGGATGGTGGCGGCCACTGGCAACCATGTGACGGCCCTGCATCGCAGCGCGATTGGCGGCCTGCGGCTGGACCCGGCGCTGGCGCTGGGCGAATGGCGCTGGCTGACGCCCGAAGACATGGTGGCGCTGAAGTCAGCCGGGGACTGAGCCCCGCCCGGCGCGCGCCGTAAAGTGCGCTTGCGGGCAGAAGTTTTCCGCAGCAGCCGGGGTGCGATTTGGTAGAATGCAAGCCATGGCGACGCCCGAAGCTTCCATCAATCTCACCAATCAGTTCCTGATTGCCATGCCCGGCATGGCCGATCCGACGTTTTCGGGTTCCGTTGTCTACCTTTGCGAGCATAACGAGCGTGGCGCGCTTGGCCTGGTGATCAACCGGCCGATCGACATCGACATGGCCACGCTGTTCGACAAGATCGATCTCAAGCTCGAAATCCAGCCTGTTGCCCACCAGCCGGTCTACTTCGGCGGCCCGGTGCAGACCGAGCGCGGCTTTGTGCTGCATGACCCGGTCGGCATCTATGTGTCGTCGCTGGCGGTGCCCGGCGGGCTGGAAATGACCACATCCAAGGACGTGCTCGAAGCCGTGGCCAACGGCAGCGGCCCGCACCGGTTCCTGCTGACGCTCGGTTACGCGGGCTGGGGCGCCGGACAGCTCGAGGAAGAACTGAGCCGCAACGGCTGGCTGACCGTCCAGGCCGATCCCGAAATCATTTTCAGCGTGCCACCCGAAGAACGTTTCGCGGCGGCCGTGCGCCTGCTTGGCATCGACGTGACGATGCTGTCGGGCGAGGCCGGGCATGCCTGAGCAGGCGGGGCGCGAGACGCCCCGCGACGGCACGGTGCTCGCCTTCGACTATGGCGAGAAAAAAATCGGCGTGGCGCTCGGGAATTTCATCACCCGGCAAGCCCGCGCGCTCACCATCCTCCCGAATGTGACGGTCGAGGCCCGCTTCGACGCGGTTGGCGCGCTGATCCAGGAATGGTCGCCGGTGCGGCTCGTGGTCGGCATGCCGGTCAACCCTGACGCCGGCCCCGATGACGCGGAACAGGTGTCGATGCGGCTTGCGCGCCGCTTTGGCAACCAGTTGAACGGGCGGTTCAACCTGCCCGTGGACTGGGTGGACGAACGCTATTCGTCGCGCGCTGCCTCGATGGCCGGGGCAAAGCGCGGGGCGCTCGACGCCGAGGCCGCCCGGATCATCCTGCAACAGTATTTCGACGAAATCCCGCTATGACTCAGACCTCTACCCCCGACGCCGAGGCGCTATATCACGCGCTGCGCGACCAGGCCCAGGCCCTGATGCCGTCCAGTGACCGGGCGCGCTGGTCCGTGGCGGGCATCCATTCCGGCGGCGCCTGGATTGCCGAGCGGCTGGCGGCGGACCTGAAGCTGGGCGAGCACGGTGTGATCAACGTGGCCTTCCACCGCGACGACTATGCCAAGAAGGGGCTGCACAGCCAGGCCCAGCCGACCACGCTGCCATTTGCCGTGGAAGACCGCAATGTCCTGCTGATCGACGATGTGCTGGCCACCGGCCGTACGATCCGCGCCGCTGTCAACGAACTGTTCGACTATGGCCGGCCTGCGCGCGTGGCGCTGGCCGTGCTGGCGGACCGTGGCGGCCGCGAGCTGCCGTTCGCCGCCGACTATGCCGCGGCCACCGTCGAGCTGCCCCAGGACAAGACGCTGGTGCTGTCGCGCCAGGGCGAAGGCGCGGCGACGCGCTTTGCCTTCGCCACCGAAGCGCGTACCTGAGTGTCAACCCGAGACGCCATCAGAGCGTCAAGCACCGAAGCCGTATCCAGACCGAACCCGCCAGACCGAATCCGCGCCCGACCCACCTGCCCATGACCAAGATGTTCCGCAACCCGCAGCTCACCCGGAACGGCGAGCTCAAGCACCTGTTGTCGATCGAGGGGCTGTCGCGTGACATGATCACGCACATCCTCGACACCGCCAGCCAGTTCGTTTCGCTGTCCGACTCCGACCGCGACGTGAAGAAGGTGCCGCTGCTGCGCGGCAAGAGCGTGTTCAACCTGTTCTTCGAGAACTCCACGCGTACGCGCACCACGTTCGAGATTGCCGCCAAGCGCCTGTCGGCGGACGTGCTGAACCTCAATATCAATGCGTCGTCGACCAGCAAGGGCGAGTCGCTGCTGGACACCATCAACAACCTGTCGGCGATGTCGGCCGACATGTTCGTGGTGCGCCATGCCAGTTCGGGTGCGCCGTACCTGATCGCCGAACACGTGGCGCCCCATGTGCACGTGATCAACGCCGGCGACGGCCGCCATGCGCACCCCACGCAGGGCCTGCTGGACATGTACACGATCCGGCATTTCAAGAAAGACTTCACGAACCTGACGGTAGCCATCGTCGGCGACATCCTGCATTCACGCGTGGCCCGTTCCGACATCCACGCGCTGACCACGCTGGGCGTGCCGGAAGTGCGCGCCATCGGCCCGCGCACGCTGCTGCCGTCCGGGCTGGAGCAGATGGGCGTGCGCGTCTTCCACAATATGGAAGAAGGCCTGAAGGGTGTGGATGTGGTGATCATGCTGCGCCTGCAGAACGAGCGGATGAGCGGTGCGCTGCTGCCGTCCGCGCAGGAATACTTCAAGGCCTACGGCCTGACGCCGGAGCGCCTGGCGCTGGCCAGGCCCGATGCCATCGTCATGCACCCGGGCCCGATGAACCGCGGCGTGGAGATCGACTCCGCCGTGGCCGATGGCCCGCAGTCGGTCATCCTGAACCAGGTGACTTTCGGCATCGCGGTCCGCATGGCAGTCATGGGCATCGTAGCCGGCAACAACGATTGAGCAGCACCTTGGATATAACGAACCGCACATCGCAAGAAGACATGAAGATCCGCATCCAGGGTGGCCGCCTGATCGATCCGGCCGCGAACGTCGACGCCGAACAGGACCTGTATATCGCCGCCGGCAAGATCGTCGGCGTGGGCCAGGCGCCTGCCGATTTCAACGCCAACAAGACCATCGACGCCAGGGGCCTGATTGTTTGCCCAGGCCTGGTGGACCTGTCCGCGCGCCTGCGCGAGCCGGGCTACGAATACAAGGCCACGCTGGAATCCGAGGTGGCCGCAGCCACGGCCGGCGGCGTGACGAGCTTGGTCTGCCCGCCCGACACCGACCCCGTGCTCGACGAACCGGGCCTGGTGGAGATGCTCAAGTTCCGTGCGCGCCGGCTGAACCAGACGCACGTCTATCCGCTGGGCGCGCTGACGGTGGGCCTGAAAGGCCAGGCGCTGACCGAGATGGGCCAGCTGACAGAGGCCGGCTGCGTCGGCTTCAGCCAGGCCGAGATGCCGATCGAGGACACCAAGGTCCTGCAGCGCGCGATGCAATACGCGCAGACGTTCGGCTTCACGCTGTGGCTGCGCCCCGAGGACCCGTTCCTGGGCGGCGGCGTGGCGGCCAGTGGCGCCGTGGCGTCGCGGCTGGGCCTGTCCGGCGTATCGGTGATCGCCGAAACGGTGCGGCTGCATACGATCTTCGAACTGATGCGCGCCACGGGCGCGCGCGTTCACCTGTGCCGCCTGTCTTCGGCGGCCGGGCTGGAACTGGTGCGCCAGGCTCGCAAGGAAGGCCTGGCCGTCACCTGCGACGTGAACATCCACCATGTGTCGCTGACCGACATGGACATCGGCTTCTTCAATAGCCAGATGCGCTTCACGCCGCCGCTGCGCAGCGGGCGCGACCGCGACGCCATCGTGGCGGCGCTGGCCGACGGCACCATCGATGCGTTGTGTTCGGACCACACTCCGGTGGACGACGACGAGAAGCTTCTGCCGTTCGCCGAAGCCACGCCCGGCGCCACTGGCCTGGAACTGCTGCTGCCGCTGACGCTGCGCTGGGCCGCCGAGCACAACGTGCCGCTGGTCAAGGCGCTGGCCCGCATCACCAGCGAACCGGCCCGCGTGATCGGCCTGCATGCCGGATCGCTGACCGCCGGCAATGCCGCCGACATCTGCGTGTTCGATCCGAAGCAGATGTGGAAAGTGGAGCGTTCCGCACTTAAAAGCCAGGGCAAGAATTCGCCGTGGCTCGGCTACGAGATGGAAGGGCGCGTGCGCATGACCCTGGTCGACGGCCAGGTCGTGTACGAGCAGCGTTGACCGGCGGCTTGCCGATCGCTCGAAACGCTACCGGGGTTTAACGATGATCTGGTTACGCAAGCTGCGACTGGGATTTCACCTGTTGCGCGGGATGCTGGTCTGCGCAACGGTCTTCCCGTGGGCGAGTGCTCACCTGCGTGAGCGGCTGATCCGGAACTGGTCGCGCAAGCTGCTGGCCATCTGCGGCATCGAGGTGGAAGTGCAGGGCCTGGCGCCGGGTGCGTCGCCTCCGCGCGGCGCGATGCTGGTGTCGAACCATATCTCGTGGCTGGACATTTACGTTATCCACAGCTGGCAGCCGGTGCGCTTTGTCGCCAAATCGGAAATCCGCAGCTGGCCGGTGATCGGTTGGCTTTGTGACAAGACAGGCACGATTTTCATCGAACGTGCCAGCAAACGCGACGCACACCGGGTACTGCACCACATCGCGGACGTGATGCGACAGGGCGATCTCGTCTGCGTGTTCCCGGAAGGCACGACCACCGATGGCAGCAAGGTGCTGCCGTTCCACTCCAACCTGATGCAGGCTCCGCTGGTGGGCGGCCTGCCGGTGCAGCCGGTGGGGCTGAGCTATCTGGATGCGGCGACCGGCGAGCCGACGCTGGCACCGGCGTATATCGACGACATCTCGCTGGTCGAATGCCTGAACGCCGTCCTGAAGTCGCCGCCGATCAAGGTGCGGCTGACGCTGGGGCCGCCATTGCTGGCCCACTCGGCAAGTCGGCGGGAATTGGCGGAGGCGGCGCGGGAGGTGGTGGTGCATCTGCTGGATGGCTCGGCCGCCGCCGCATTGGATGTGGCTGAAAAGCTACATCAGGGGCCAATGCCGGCAGTCCAGCCTGCGACTGCCACGTCCTGAGCCTCTGGTCGTCCCCGCTCCCGCGGGATTCGCATTTTCAGGCGAACGGATCAGAATACTGGGGGCAATCGACCTGGATGACGGTCCGATCGCCCGGATCGCGCGCCAGCCTGGCAGCGGTTAGCTGGCCGCCCCAGACACAGCCGGTATCGAGCGCCATCAGATCGGGGCGCATCACCAGACCAAGCGTCGACCAGTGTCCGCACACCACGGTAGTGTCAGCCGTGCGTCGTCCGGGGACGTCGAACCACGGCATGACGCCGGCAGGCGCCTTGCCGAGACCTTCCTTGGTCTTGAGGTCCATGACGCCGTCGGCCGAGCAGAAGCGCAGGCGGGTCAGGGCGTTGACGATCACCCGATGACACTCGATGCCACGCAGGCCGTCATCCCAGCGATCCGCCGCATTGCCGAAGACATCGGCCAGGAAACCCTGCCAGTTCGGGCCCTGCAACTCGGCTTCGACTTCGTGCGCGAGGTCGATGACCTGGTTGGCTGTCCATTGGGGAAGGACGCCAGCGTGGACGATGAGGAAATTCTCTTCCTTGATGGCCAGCGGCTGGTGGCGTAGCCAGGTGATTAAATCGTCATAATCGGGCGCTTCCAAGATGTCGTCGAGGGTGTCGGACTTGCCCTTCTTGCGGACCCCGGCGGCTACCGCGAGCAGGTGGATATCGTGGTTGCCGAGGACCGTACGGGCGCGCTGGGCCATGGCCTTGATGGCCCGCAGGGTTTCCAGGGAGGCGGGGCCACGATTCACGAGATCGCCGACGAAGCGCAAAGGTGCGTCGGCCGGCAACTTCGCGAGCAGTTCGCGATAGGAAGGGGCGCAGCCTTGGAGGTCGCCGATGGCGAAAACGGAGTCAGACGCAGTTGGATTCACATGCATTGAAAATTGCCGAAAATATCAATAAAGGCGGAAAAGTGCCAGAACAGGCATTCTCTTATCACCTCATAGTCGATTTGGCGATTCGTTACAACACGCTACAAAAAGTTGGGTGTCACCCAAAGGATGAGGGGCGGGGTCAGATAGAATAGCGCCACTTCCACGAGGACTTAAAAAAGCCGCTATCCCCCACTGGATCAGGCGGTCCCCCGACTATTGTCGGGCACTCGGAACATATCGATAAGCAGGGAGCAAAGTTTGTCGCACATTTTTGTCACAGGCGGGGCTGGGTTCATCGGGGCGAATTTCGTCCTGGATTGGCTTGCCCAGCCGGGTGCCGACAGCATTGTCAACGTCGACAAGCTGACGTACGCCGGAAACCTGAAAACGCTCGCCTCGCTGGAGGGCGACAGCCGTCACGTCTTCTCGCAGACCGATATTTGCGACCGTGAGGCTTTGGACAGGCTGCTCGAGCAGTACAAACCGCGTGCGGTCGTTCATTTCGCGGCGGAAAGCCACGTTGATCGATCGATCCACGGTCCGGCGGAGTTCATCCAGACCAATATCGTCGGCACGTTCACGCTGCTGGAGGCCGTGCGCGCATATTGGGGCACGCTCGACGACAGCGCCAAGGCCGCGTTTCGCTTCCTGCACGTCTCCACGGATGAGGTGTTCGGTTCGCTCGGGCCCGCCGACCCCCAATTTTCCGAGACCACGCCATATGCACCCAATAGCCCGTACTCGGCATCGAAGGCGGCCTCGGACCACCTGGTACGCGCCTATCACCACACCTACGGCGTGCCCGTGGTGACGACGAACTGCTCGAACAACTACGGACCGTATCACTTCCCCGAGAAGTTGATCCCTCTGATGATCACGAATGCGCTCGCCGGCAAAGCGCTGCCGGTCTATGGCGATGGCCAGAACGTGCGTGACTGGCTCTACGTGCGCGACCATTGCAGCGCTATCCGCGAGGTGCTGGCCCGTGGCCGTCTGGGCGAGACGTATAACGTGGGCGGCTGGAACGAAAAGACCAACCTCGATGTGGTGCATACGCTGTGCGACCTGCTGGACGACCTGAAGCCAAAGGCGACAGGTTCGTATCGCGACCAGATTTCGTTCGTGAAAGACCGGCCCGGCCATGATCGCCGGTACGCCATCGATGCGCGTAAGCTGGAGCGGGAGCTAGGCTGGAAGCCCGTCGAGACGTTCGAGACCGGCCTTCGAAAGACCGTTCAGTGGTATCTCGACAATCAGGCGTGGGTGCAGGACGTGGTTTCGGGGGAGTACCGGAACTGGGTGGCGAAGCAATATGCAGCGTAAGCCGTTTAGCGCTCCCACCATTCTTGTAACAGGAAGCAACGGTCAGGTCGGGTTCGAACTGCGCCGAAGCATGGCGCCACTGGGCAATGTCGTGGCGCTCGACCGCCAATCCTGTGACCTAGCGAATTTTGAAGCGTTGCGCGACTTGGTGCGTCGAGTTCGTCCTCATGTCATTGTGAATCCCGCGGCCTATACGGCGGTCGATAGGGCCGAGAGCGAGCCGGACGTCGCATTCGCGGTCAATGGCACGGCAGTCGGCGTGCTGGCGAGCGAAGCCGAGGCAATTGGTGGCCTGCTAGTTCACTATTCCACCGACTACGTATTCGATGGGGCCAAGTCCGGCGCGTACGGCGAGACGGATGCGGTTAATCCGCAATCGATCTACGGTAAGAGCAAATTGGCCGGCGAGCGGGCGATTGCGCAGTGCAATGCCAACGCTGTGGTGTTGCGCACGTCATGGGTTGCGGGAGCGCATGGTAGTAATTTCGCCAAAACCATGCTACGCCTGGCGCAAGAGCGCGACAGCCTTCGTGTGATTGCCGACCAATTTGGTGCGCCGACGACCGCATCTCTTATCGCCGACGTCACGGCAGTCGTGGTGCGTCAATGGCTGCAGCGTGACAAGCTTGGCTTCGCCCCTGGCGTTTATCATCTGGCTGCCGGCGGGGAAACGACATGGCACGGCTACGCGGCAGAGGTTTTGCGGTACGCCAGACAGCGTGGCGTCTCACTTCGCGTCGACCCCGACAAGGTCGAGTCCATTTCCACGTCCGAATATCCGCTGCCTGCGCCGCGACCGGCCAATTCGCGACTTGACACCGTACGGCTGAGCAATACGTTCGGTATTTACCTCCCGGACTGGCGCCAAGGTATCCACTACTTGCTTGATCAGATCCTCTAGTGGGCGCGCCTCCGATGAAGCAACTAGATCAGGCCCCGCCTGAGTAGGTTTGTTTCAGTTTTTGGTGGCTCCCTTGAAAGAACGAAATTGATGTGAGGCGTTAGTTTCCAGTCCTTATGATCACCATTACATTGGCGTTTCTCGTCTCATCGTTGCTCACGTTTTTCGTGGTGCGATATTCGCATTTCCATGAGCATCTCACCGCTGACTGGGATCTGGGTGGCGTGCAAAAGCATCATGCGAAACCAGTTCCGCGTATTGGCGGACTCGGTATCGCGGTGAGCTTCGTGTTCGTTGCGCTTATTACCTGGTATCGCGCCGATGCGGTGACTGGTATCACCATGCTCAAGCTGGCGGGGTGCGCGGTGTTCGCTTTCGGCGCGGGATTCTGGGAAGACCTTACAAAACGGGTGTCCCCGCGCGAGCGGCTGATTGCCACTATGGTGTCCGCTTTGGCCGCGAGCCTCGTGTTGGGCGCGAGTATTACCCGAATCGATTTTGCGGTAGTGGACCAGATCCTGGCGATCTCCTTCGTGTCGATCGCCATTACCGCTATTGCCGTCTCGGGCCTCGCTAACGCCATCAACATTATCGACGGGTTCAACGGACTCGCGTCGATGGTGTCGATGATCATGTTCCTGTCGTTGGCCTATGTCGCGTTCCAGGTTGGTGATGCATTTGTGCTGACCGTGGCCTTTGCCATGATCGGCGCCATTTTCGGGTTCTTCATTTGGAATTTCCCGGCGGGCGCCATTTTCCTTGGTGATGGCGGCGCTTATTTGATTGGTTTCGTGCTAGCTGAGCTTGCCATTCTCCTGATTGTCAGGCATCCGCAGATTTCTGCTTGGTACCCTTTCCTGATGGTGATTTATCCGATTTTCGAGACGCTGTTTAGCATCTATCGCCGCAAAGTGGTCAGGGGCGTACCCGCCGGGCATCCAGATGGCGTGCATCTTCACACGCTGATTTACAAGCGCCTGATGCGCTGGGCCGTGGGCAGTGCCGAGCAGCATCACAAGCTGCGCCGCAACTCGATGACTTCGCCGTATCTCTGGCTTCTGAGCCTGTTCGCCGTGGTGCCCGCCACGCTGTTCTGGAATAACGGGGTGGTGCTAGCGATTTTCTCGGCGGTATTCATGGTTTTTTATGTGTGGATCTATTGGCGCATTGTGCGTTTTCGAGTTCCACGCTGGATGATTTTTCGGAAGTGAGGTGACGATGTCTACCCTTAGGCATATTGGATCTACTAACGACGAGCTGGATGCCGAACTTGGCCGAATCACACTGGAGTTTTTGAAGCGTGCGAAATGGTGGCTGCTGGCTGGTGCCGTGCTGGGGGCGTTTGCCGGCTTCGGCGCTACCTTCTTGGTTAGGCCCCAATGGGAAGGCACGGTTCTCCTCCAAATCGGACAGATTGGTGCCGAAGAGGGAACCAATGGCGCCGCGCTAGAACCACCGGGCCGAGCAGTGGACCGCATGCGCTCGCGGCAATTCCTTGCAGCAGTAGTCCAGCGTCTGGGCATTCCGTATTCGACGAGTCAGCCGAGCGTCGATGCAGATCTTTTCCTGAAATCGGCCACTGTGAACCAGATGCGTAATTCGGACTTGCTGGAAGTGTCCGTGCGCGCGTACGGAAAGGAACAGGCGGCGCAGTATGCCAAGGGATTCGCGGACGAGCTGACACAAGTCCATGCGGTGCTGGCCACGCCATCAGTCGCGCGGTTGAGGTCGGAACTGGGGCAGATCGAGACATCGCTGACGGCTGAGGCCGCTCGGAAAGCCGAATTTCAGAAAATTTCACAGGATCAATTCCGCGGCGACGTTTCGCGGCAATTCTCGGAACGCCTGTTACTGTCCCAGTTGCTGACACAGAGCGAGACTACTGTACAGGCGCTGGAGCGCCGCAAGCGTGCGCTCGTGGAGCGTCTGGACCCCGCACGCACGTTCGAGACCCGCGCACTAGGTGCGCCGGAAGTGAGTCGCTTCCCAGTGTTCCCGCGTAAGTCGGCGTTTGCCGCGGTGGGGCTGCTGCTGGGGCTCGTGACAGCGCTGGTGCTGTCGTTGGTCTGGTTTTTAAAGAAACGCTGAGCCATCTGGTAGACCCGTGTCATTGCCAATGACCTCGGCATATCAGCGAATTGGATAACGGTACGTGGCTGGGTGGGAATTGCCAAGGCAGGCAGCCTAATCTCGATGTGATAGGTGCTGGCCCGGGCTGGCAGCCGCCGGATGCAAGATGATGATGGCAAAAATTGTTCATTTCGGGAAATACTATCCCCCCGATGCAGGTGGCATTGAGAGCGTGACGTCGAGCCTCGCGCAAGGAGCGTCGAGCGTCGGCCATGATGTCACGGTCGTGTGTTTCAAAAAGTCGGCCGGTGAGGAGCACAGTGTTGTGAACGGCGTGCGTGTCGTCCGCCTTCCAATCGGCAAGATGGTCGCTTCGCAGCCTCTGGGACTGCGCTATTTGCTCGCATGCCTGAAGGCCGCACGCAGCGCTGACCTGGTTCACCTGCACGTACCCAACATGCTTGGTGCGCTGGGCGCCTTGCTGATCGGGCGCAGGCCCCGGCTTCTGGTGCATTGGCATGCCGACGTGATCGACAAGGGCCTGCTGGGAAAGCTTTTGCGCCCGCTGGAAGTGGCCCTGCTGAAGCGCGCCGACTGCATCGTCGCGACGTCGCAAGTGTACGCTCATGCGTCGCCGCTGCTGAGTCGCTTTGAATCGAAGGTAACGGTGGTGCCCATCGGTGTAACCGACGCCCGCAAACAGACCGGAACGTCCAGCTATGGGCCTAGGGCGGAGGCCAAGGTACCGCCGGATCTGGCGTGCAAGCTGGCTGGCCGGAAGGTGATACTCGCAGTAGGCCGGCTGGTGCCTTACAAGGGTTTCGATGTACTGATCGAGGCCGCGAGCCGCCTGAGGGACGATGCGTTGGTCGTGATCGTTGGTAGCGGCCCATTGGAGGCGTCTCTCGAGGCAGCGATTCGAAAGGCGGGTGTGGCAGACCGCGTTGTCCTTGCCGGCCGCCTTTCCGACGAAGCGCTGCACGCACTGTTCGGCGCAGCGTGTCTATACTGCCTGCCGTCCGTGACGCGTGCTGAAGCGTTCGGCGTCGTCCTGCTGGAAGCCATGGCTTATGGCTTGCCGATCGTAGCTACGAACATCCCCGGCTCCGGCGTGCCCTGGGTCAACAAGCAAGATGTTAGCGGCCTCAACGTACCAATCTCTGACGCCGGGGCGCTGGCGGACGCCTGCAACCGAATCCTGGATTCTGACCATGTCCGCGCACGCTTTTCGGAAGGGGCGCGCCAACGATTCATGACGGAATTCACCGAAGAGGTTTCCGTGAAGCGGATGATGGCTACGTACCAGCGTCTGGTGGTGTAGAGCCTTGTGATGCAGGTGTCCGGTGCATGTGAAGTGCGGACAGGCGGTTGCGCTGACGCAGCCGCACGGCGGTGCCTTGAATGGCAAAGGAATAACTCATGATTTCGGTGACTCCAGTAATTCTGTGCGGTGGTTCTGGCACGAGGCTATGGCCGCTGTCACGGGCCGGGTTTCCCAAGCAGTTCCTCTGCCTAACGGGAAACGAGAGCCTTTTTCAGCAGGCCATTGCCAGGGTGAGGGGGCTGGGAACCGCCGAGGCGCCAGTCGGCGATCCGATTATCGTCAGTAACGAGGAGCACCGTTTCCTGGCGCTGGAGCAACTGCGGGAAACCGGGGTGCCCTTGGGTGCAGCATTACTGGAACCGGCAGGACGCGGCACCGCGCCAGCGCTGACGCTGGCTGCGCTCGCAGCGGTGGAGTCCGGCAACGATCCGGTGCTCGCGGTGACGCCGGCGGACCAAGCGATTGCCGACAATGCCGCCTATACCGCTGCGCTGCGAAAGGCGATCCGGGAAGCGGCGACGGGCGCCATCGTCATTCTTGGCATTCCTGTTGAGCGTCCGGAGACCGGATATGGGTATATCAAGACGGGCGACATTCCCGCCGATGCCAGAGCGGTGCGCGACGTCGAGGCATTTGTCGAAAAGCCCGATACCGCCACTGCCCAGCGCTATCTGGAAGCGGGTGGCTATTGCTGGAACAGCGGCATGTTCGTGTTGCGCGCCTCGGTCTGGCTGGACGCCCTTGGGCAGTTCCGTCCCGATGTACTGGCCGCAACCCGGCTGGCATGGGACGCCCGCACTCGCGACGACAATTTCACGCGACCCGGCAAGACCGAGTTCTGCGATATTCCGGACGACTCCGTCGATTGCGCCGTGATGGAGCGCTGCCCAAAGAGCCGCTTCCCGATCCGCATGGTGCCGCTCGATGCCGGATGGAGCGATCTCGGCGCATGGGATGCGATCTGGAATACTCTGCCGAAGGATGAGGCCGGCAATGCGTACGTGGGCGATGTCATTACCACCGGCAGCCGAAATACGCTGGTGCACGCCACCAGCCGCCTGGTCGGGGTGGTAGGGGTCGAGGATCTCATCGTGGTGGAGACGCCGGACGCGGTCCTGGTAGCGGACAAGTCGCATAGTCAGGACGTCAAACACATCGTCAACACCCTTAGCCGGCAGCAGCGCCAGGAGCAGACCCTGCATCGCAAGGTGCATCGCCCGTGGGGCTGGTACGACAGCGTGGACGAAAGCGACCGCTTCAAGGTCAAGCGCATCCAGGTGAAGCCAAGGGCCAGCCTGAGCTTGCAGAAGCACTATCACCGCGCGGAACACTGGATCGTGGTCAAGGGCACGGCCGAGATCACCTGCGGTGAAAGGACGATCCTGCTGACCGAGAATCAGTCGACGTACATTCCGCTTGGCGAAGTACACCGGCTTGCTAATCCCGGCAGCATACCGCTGGAAATCATCGAAGTGCAATCGGGCAGCTATCTTGGCGAGGACGACATCGTCCGGCTCGAGGACAACTACGGCCGCCAATGACCAACGGGCGTCGCCAGCGCGGTGATCCCTGTCACCGCGCTGGCGCCCCTTTTCCCCTTCACTGTTGAATGACCGGCGCCTGCCGAACGCTGTATTCCTGGATTCCCGTAATGACAAGCAACTCACCGCGGTCGCCCCGACACGAGCAAAACCTGCGCGTTGCGCTCATCGGTGCGTGCTACTACACGTCGCCTGCGAAATTCGCAGGCCTGACATCGTCGTTTGGTGAGATCCTGATGCAGGACGGCGGACTGGCCCGCCAGTGCCTAGTGAGCATGCGTGCGCCAGTGGAGCCGGCCGTGGAACAAGGCGGCGCCACATCCTGGGTACCCTGCAAGGGCAGCTTCTTCGATATCTCCGCCTATGCCTCGGCCTTGGATATCGCTGGGGATCACGACCTGTACGTGGTGCTGAACGACACGCTATTCACCAAGCATGCCTGGCGGCCGCTGGCTCAGCGCCTCTGCACCCTGATGCCGAGCCTGGCCGCTGTCGACGAGCCCGCAGCGGCGGGCGAAGTCCATCCTTCCACCGACCTGCTGATGGTAGATGCGCGCAATCCCACGCGCCGGCACCTTTCGACGTTCTGCTTCCTGCTGAACCGGGCGGGGTTCGAGACCATGTGGGATCTGAGCAGGCAACTGCCGGCCGATGCCGAAAGCGGCACCGTGCGAGCCTGGCTCGACCAACTCTGCACCGCGCATACGCCCCTGAAGCATCTGCTGCATGTGCATCTGTTTGGCCCGGTCACCCCCTGGTCATGGAAGGGCCGCCTGAACCCGTCGACGGCCGAGGACCTGATCCTGCGCAAGGCCGTCACCGTGGCGTTCGAATATCTCCTGAGCGAGACGCTCCTTCAGCGGCAGGGGCTGGTGATGCCCGTCAACTATGGATTCAAGTACCGGCTTGGTGCGAAAGCCAACGTACTGCTCTCGCGGATCGCACGAAAATGAAGAGAATCAAGCTACTCGCGCTAGGGCCCCAGGAAGTCATTCCGCCGGTGAACGGCGGCAAGGAAGGCATTCACGGGGCATTGGCATCGCTGGCCCGCCATTTCGATGTTACCTATGCCTATCCGCGAGCCGAGAACAGTGCCGCCGTTGCCGATGGCTACCAGGCCATGGGTGTGCGCCAGCTCGCCGTGCCGTTCGCGCCGGTGGAATCGATCGGCGTGGTGGCAAATGCCACGATGCGCGGGCAACCCTACAAGTTTGCCAAGTACTCGACTGCGGATGCCGCGCGTGTGCATCTGGAAGCGATCGGCAGCGATACGTTCGACGCCATTCTCTGCTTTCACCCTCATACCGTGGCGCTGGCGGAGAAGATCAGCCGGGCCAGAGGCTGGCAAGTGCCCATCGTGCTGCGCGAGCACAATATCGAGTACGAACTGGTGTACAGCTATCGCGATTCCCTGGGCGGGGTCAAGCGACTGGCGGCGGGCCTGTTCGCCCACCTTACGCGTCGCGAAGAGATTGACATCTGGAAGCGCGTGGACGCAGTGGCATTTCTCACGGACCACGACCTGGCGATTGCACGGGCCCAGGACAAGCGCAGCAATTTCTGCCTGGCGCCCGAGGGCATTCCGATTCCCCCGAAGCGTTCGGTGAGCCGTAAGGCGGTATCGACCCAGCTGCTGGCCTTGCTCAATCCGAGCGCAACCCAGAGTGTCGCCAGCCTGAAGCGCTTCCTCCACACCATGTGGGCGCCGGCTTCGGCGGAATCGGCGCTGCAAGAAGTATCGGTCGCCGTGACCGGTGTCGACGAGAACCGCCTGGCGGCTCTGGTGGGAATGACGCCGGAGCACCTTGGCGCATTGCGCATTCGCGCGTTGGGGTTCGTGCCGTCGCTTGCCGCCGTGTTCGCCGAATCGCTGGCGCTGGTGTCGCCCACCTATGTTGGCGGCGGCATCCGCAAGAAGATCCTTGAGGCCATGGCCAACCAGGTGCCGGTCGTGGCGACCCGTCTCGACGCCGAAAGTTGCGGCTATTTCCGTCCCGGCGAGAACCTGCTGGCGTTCGACACGGCGCAGGAATTCGTCGCCGGCGTGAGCCGCCTGGTGACCGACGACGCCTTCTGGCTCGATATTGCCGAGGCCGGCCGCCGTACCGTGGAGCAGCACGCAAGCTGGCAGTTGTTCGCGGACGAAATTCATGCAGAAATCGGCCGGTTGCTCAGCGGCGCGGGCACCGCGTCGGCGTCGGAACCAGCATGATGATTTCCTGGCTATTATCCATCGCATTCTCGGTGTCGATCGCCCTGATGGCGTTCGGGGCAGTCTATCGTCCGGAGGTTCTCGGCTATCTGGCCGCCTCCCCGGGGCCGCTGCTGCTCACGTGCTGCCTGCCCGTCGTGCTGCTGGTACGGCTGGTGGAAGGGCGCGCCCAGTCGGATGTCAGCCGCAATGTCTGGTGGATGATCGCCTACGGGGGCGTGGTATCGATCTTTTGCGCGTTGATTGCCGGTCCGACCGTGTTTTTCCTGGGCAAGTCGGTGACACTGCTGGTGCTGTCCATGGTATGGCTGTCGCCGCTGCTGTTCATTGACCATCTGCGCATCCGGCATCTGCGCCGGGCGCTGATAGCGGCACTCGTGATCTGCGCGATCGGCTATCTGTTTAGCGACCACTTCCGCCTGTTGCCGTCCACCCTGAGAGAGTTGGTGTTCGCGCCAGCGTATCAGGTGATCGGCGACGAACGCGCGCGCGGCTTCATGCAGGAGAATTCGCACTTCGGCACGATCATTGGCCGCTACGCGATGATGCTTTACTTGATCAGGGAGATGGCCCGCCCGTATTCGGCTAAGCGCCAGGCGACGTTCATGTTGCTGATGATGGTCGTGCTGGCTCTGGTGGGCTCGAAAGGCGCCGCCATCAGCATTCTCGTGGCGTTCCTCTGGGTCAGCATGTCGCGTCGGCTGATTCCGTACCTGCTGTTTTTTGCGCCGATCGTGATCGCCGTGGGCTTCCGTCAAGCCGAGGCGGTGGCGCACGACCTCAGTAATTTCACCTCGGGTTCCACGCGCATGACGCTGTGGCTGACGGGACTGGCGGGCCAGGTCGTCAACCCATTCGGGTTCGGCTACTATGGATTTTATGGCGCGGTCCAGACATTTGGCGGTTGGGCGATGGGGTGGCTGGGCTCGATGCTGCCGCTCAATTTTTCCGAGGTGACGGAGATCGTCGAGAATCTCAGCAATGTATCGACTAAGTCCACCTTGTTCGATTTCCTGCTGGTGTTCGGCGTTTTCTTCATCTGGACCCTGTACATGATATGCCGCCGCATCCGCATCAGCGACCCGCGCGCCAAGGCAGCCATCGTCTACCTGCTGCTGACGTCGCTCGCGAGCGCGGGGCACGAATCGATTTCCTTCTTCCTTGGCTTTGCGGTGCTCTTACTGGCATTTCCGCACGAGGATCGCCGTGCGGTGACGGCCAGCTCGCCGGACATCGCGGCCCCGGCCTATGCACGGGATCGGGAAACCACATCAGGATGACTGTCTTTTCAGGTGATTGACTATGATTATTCGAGCACGCGCGCCACTTCGTCTGGGACTCGCCGGCGGCGGTACCGATGTATCGCCGTATTGCGATGTGCATACCGGGGCAGTTCTCAACGCCACGATCGATCGCTATGCCTACGCGGTGATCAAGGTGCTGGATACGCCTACGGTCCGGTTTGTCGCCACGGACCAGAATGTGGCAGTGGAGCGCCCGCTGGACGAAGCGTTTGGCGTCGGCTCCAAGCTCGCGCTGCATGAGGCCGTCTATCGGGAGATCATGACGACGTTCAACAACGGCGTGCAGATGGCGCTCGAACTGACAACGTTCTGCGATGCGCCGGCGGGTTCGGGCCTGGGCTCGTCCTCCACGCTGGTGGTGACGATGGTCCGCGCGTTTGCGGAGTTGCTGCGCCTGCCACTCGACGACTACGCGATCGCGCGCATGGCGTTCAAGATCGAACGTGTGGATTGCGGTCTCAAGGGCGGCCGGCAGGATCAGTATTCGGCAACGTTCGGTGGCTTCAACTTCATGGAGTTCTACGCTGAGGAGCGCGCGCTGATCAGCCCGCTGCGTATTAAGAATTGGATCATTTGCGAGCTGGAGGCGTCGCTGGTGCTGTTCTACACGGGCGTGTCGCGTGAATCGGCAAAGATCATCGCGGACCAGAGCAGCAACATGCAATCCGGCAGCCAGGACTCGATCGAAACCTTCCACAACATCAAGCGCGAAGCGTATGTGATGAAGGAATGCCTGCTCAAGGGTGACTTCTCCGGCATCGTCGAGTCCATGCGCCAGGGTTGGGAAAACAAGAAGAAGAGTGCGCGCACGGTATCCAATCCGCTGATCGACGAGATCTACGAGGGCGCGGTAACGGCCGGCGCATTGGCGGGTAAGGTGTCCGGCGCGGGCGGTGGCGGTTTCATGATGTTCTTCGTGCCGCCGGACCGCCGCATGCAGGTCATTCACACACTGAACAACTACGAGGGCCAGGTGAGCAACGCTCACTTCACCAAGAACGGCACGCAAGCATGGAGCATCGTATGAACGCGACCTACATCGTCAACCAGGTCAAGGAAACCCAGCGCATCATGGCCGAAATGCTGGCGCAGCCGGCATTGCTTGCCGCCGTGGAGGCAGCTGCGATGGCCTGCGTGGCGTCGCTGAAGGCGGGCGGCAAGGTCCTGCTGGCCGGCAATGGCGGCAGCGCGGCTGATGCCCAGCACATCGCGGGCGAACTGGTCAGCCGGTTCGCATTCGACCGGCCGGGCCTGCCGGCCGTGGCGCTGACTACGGACTCGTCGATCCTGACCGCGATTGGCAACGACTACGGCTACGAGAAGCTGTTCGCACGCCAGGTGCAGGCGCAGGGCAAGCCGGGCGACGTGCTGATCGCCTATTCGACGTCGGGCAAGTCGCCCAACGTGCTGCTGGCTTTTGAGACGGCTCGTGCTGCTGGCATCACGACGATCGGCCTCACCGGCAATCGCGGTGGCCCGATGGGCGCTCTTTGCGATCATGTGCTGGAAGTGCCGGCGGCCGACACGCCGAAGATCCAGGAAGGTCACCTGGTGCTGGGGCACATCCTGTGCGGCATCATCGAGAATGAGATTTTCGGAGGTAAGGCTTGATGGAGACAATCGTCCTGGCTGGAGGCCTGGGCACGCGGCTGCGGCAGGTGGTGGCGGACGTCCCGAAGGCCATGGCCCCGGTTGCCGGACGCCCATTCCTGGAGATCCTATTGACCACGCTGGCACGCAAGGGATTTACGCGCGTCGTGTTGTCGCTGGGATATCTGTCGGAGCAGATCGTGCGTCACTTCGGCGACCGTTACGCGGACCTGGAACTGGTCTACGAGATTGAGGACACGCCGCTGGGCACAGGCGGGGCGCTGCGCGCGGCGCTTGCGCGCTGCACCGACGAGCACGTCTTTGTCTTCAATGGGGATACGTTCCTGGATCTGGAAGTGACCGAAGTCGTGCGCCAGCTGTCGCGCGACGCCGGCCCGATCATCGTGGCCCGTGACGTGCCCGATACCAGCCGCTACGGCCGGCTCGACGTGGAGCGCGGACGTGTGCGAGGTTTCATGGAGAAAGGCGTTGCGGGCCCGGGGCTGATCAATGCCGGCTGCTATGTGCTGCCGCGCCGCTGCCTGGATGCATTCACCCGGGGCCAGCCCTTTTCGCTCGAATCGGACTATCTGGCGCATGCCGTGACGCAGGAGCACGTCGGTGTGTTTGTCACGCAGGGGTATTTCATCGACATCGGTGTGCCCGATGACTATGCGCGGGCGCAGACCGAGTTGGCAGGTATCGTGAAATGACGCCACGGCCAGCACTGTTTCTCGATCGCGATGGCGTGGTGAATGTGGACCATGGCTATGTCCATCGCCCGGCCGACTTCGAATTCCTGGATGGCATCTTCGATCTGTGCCGCGCCGCCAAGGCACAAGGCTACTGGATCTTCGTGGTGACCAACCAGGCCGGCATCGCGCGAGGCTACTACACCGAAGACGACTTTCACGCGCTGACGGAATGGATGCGCGCGGAGTTCAAGGCCGCCGGGGCGGAAATCGACGCCGTCTACTTCAGTCCGTATCACCCCGACCATGGCATTGGCGAGTACAAGCGCGAGTCAGAATGCCGCAAGCCGGGGACGGGCATGTTTCTGCAGGCCACTCGAGAGTTCGAGGTGGACCTGGGCCGCTCCGTACTCGTCGGCGACAAGATCAGCGATATCGAGGCGGGTCTGGCGGCGGGTGTGGCTTCCAACCTGCTCTTTACGCCACCGGTGGGCAAGCAGTATGAGGGATCGCAGGGCCAAGCAACGGCGGTGATCGCTTCGTTGCGCGATGCGATCGGCTATCTGGCGCCGCAGGCCAGCGCCACATAAGCAGGCTTCAGGGTGCGAAGTGCGCACAGTACATGCGCACAAGGCCGGGGCAAATCCATGCACTGGCCGAGAAGGAGAATATTATGACGACACGCAAGGGCATTATTCTTGCTGGTGGCTCCGGCACCCGGCTTTATCCGGTCACGCAGGCGGTTTCGAAGCAGCTGATGCCAGTCTACGACAAGCCGATGATTTACTACCCGCTCAGCACGCTGATGTTGGCCGGCATTCGCGAAGTGCTGATCATTTCCACCCCTGCCGACACGCCGCGCTTTCGCGAGTTACTGCGCGACGGCAGCCAGTGGGGCATGCAGATCAGCTACGCCGTGCAGCCGTCGCCGGATGGCTTGGCGCAGGCGTTCATCATCGGGCGCGATTTTCTGAACGGCGGTTCCAGCGCGCTGATTCTCGGCGACAACATCTACTACGGCCATGATCTGCCGCGCCTGCTCAAGAATGCCGACTCGCGCGAGCAGGGGGCCAGCGTGTTCGCCTATCACGTGACGGATCCGGAGCGGTACGGCGTGGTCGAGTTCGATGCCAGCCAGAACGCCATCAGCATCGAGGAAAAGCCGCAGAAGCCCAAGAGCGCTTACGCCGTGACGGGCCTGTATTTCTACGATAGTCAGGTGTGCGACATTGCTGCCGGCATCAAACCTTCGGCACGCGGCGAACTGGAGATCACCGACGTCAACCGGCACTACCTGGAACAGGGTTCGCTGAACGTGGAAATCATGGGCCGTGGCTTTGCGTGGCTGGATACCGGCACGCACGACAGCCTGCTCGAAGCCACCGGATTCATCGCCACGCTACAGAAGCGTCAGGGCCTGATGGTGGCGTGCCCCGAGGAGATCGCTTTCGGGCAGGGCTGGATCGATGCCGCCAAGGTGCAGGAGCTTGCCACGCCACTGGCCAAGAACGGGTACGGCAAGTACCTGCTCGGTCTTCTGAAATAAAGGAACGTTGCCATGCCATTTGTCGCGACTCCGACAGCGTTGCCCGAAGTCCTCGTCATCGAGCCGAAGGTCTTTGGCGATGATCGCGGATTCTTCTTCGAAAGCTTCAACCAGCGTGATTTCCAGCAGCTGACCGGGCTGGACGACACAGCCTTTGTCCAGGACAACCACAGCCGCTCCGCCAAGGGCGTGCTGCGGGGCCTGCATTATCAGATCTGCCAGCCGCAAGGCAAGTTGGTGCGTGTGGTGCGCGGGGAGATATTCGATGTGGCCGTGGACCTGCGGCGCAGCTCGCCCAATATTGGCAAATGGGTCGGCGTGACCCTGTCCGAGCAGAACAAGCGGCAGTTGTGGGTGCCCCCTGGCTTTGCGCACGGATTCGTGGCTATCAGCGACGCGGTGGAGGTGCTCTACAAGACCACCGACTACTGGTATCCCGAGCACGAGCGCAGTCTTCTCTGGAACGATGCGACGGTGGGCGTGCAATGGCCCATCGACGGCGAGCCGACCCTGGCCGCCAAGGATGCCGCCGGCAAGCTTTTTGCCGATGCGGACAAGTTCGACTGATGACGAAGCGCCAGGCTGCCACGCAATGCGGCTGGCCTGCGGGTCGTCGTGCGCCGGCTAGGCGGCCCGCGCCTGTGTGTCCAGGCGCATGCGTTCCCGGACATACATCCACGCGAATGCAGCGGCGCCGATCAGCTCCGTCAGGATGACCGAGACGATCGTCCCTTCCGCAGCCCACCCCAGCGTCAGGGGCACGACGTAGAGCATGTGCAGGATCGTCGCGACGATATAGACATTCCGCAGGGCACGCGTCTTGCCCATCGCCATCAATCCCAGGTTGCCGTAGACCAGTGCCACGCCGATGACCGGCAGCATGATCGCCTCCAGCTTCAGCAGGCCGATCGAAGGGCGGAACTGCTCGCCAAGCCAGAACGTCACGGCCCAGTCGGCGCACAGCATGATGACGGCCAGCATGACGACTGACGAGCCCATGATGGCCACTGCCGCCGTGCGGACCAGCTTGTGCGCGGCCGCTGGGTCGTTGGCGTTGTACTGGCTGATGCGCGGGTAGAACGCCTGTCCGATGACGACGAACACCGCTTGTGCCGCCAATCGGATCTTGTCGGCCATGGCGAACTGTCCAACGACCACCGGTCCGTAGAAGTAGTTCAGCAGGATCGAATTGAAATTGACGTAGAAGCTGATGAGCACGACCGAGAGGAACACAGGAAGCCCGTCGACCAGCGTCTCACTGATTTCCCGCATCCGGACGGCGGTGAAGGCCGCCAGCTTTCCCTTCGAAATGATGACAAGCGCCGCCACGGCCAGTACCGCGTTGCCGATACTGATGCCGAGAGCCGCCAGCGCGGCATCGCCTTCCCCCTTCACCAGCAGCACCACACAGATCAGGCTGATGGCTTTCGATGCGAAGGTGGGCAGTACCAGGGCCTTCATGCGCTCAAGGCCCTGGAATAGCCACAGCGGCGTAAATGAGTTGGCGATGAGCCCCACGCTGCCCGCAGCAAAGACCGCCCAGTGCTGCCGGATGTCGGGCACGAAAGTGATGCCGCCCAGCAGCAGGAGCAGTGCCCCCGCCATCAGTGCGGCACGTCCGGACGTGGTGCTGGCGTAGACGCGGTTCAGCGCGTCGGGCTCGTTCCGGTGCAGCGACACCAGACGGGTGGCCGTCAGGTTGTAGCCATAGTCCGTCAGCAGCGTCAGGTATTGCATGATCGCCTGGCAGTAGGCCAGCACGCCGAACTCCTTCACGCCCAGTACCTTGCCGAGGTAGGGCAGCAGCAGGAGCGGGAACAGATAGTTGCCGCCCTGGATCAGGATCAGATAGAAGAAGGTCTTCTTGATCGAAGTGGTCATCGGATGGGCCGTGATAAAGGGGCCGGATTGCCGGGGCTAGGGCGCATTGGCGGGCGACGCGCGCCGGGCCAGCCACGCCTGGATGTGCGAGGTGACTTCGGGCCAGGTCGAGAATCGCCGGGCTTCGTAATAAAGTGGGCCGGCATGCGGGCGTTCGGCAATCCTCGTCAGGCTGGCGCGCTGCACAGCCTGCGTCCCCGTGAACACGTGATGCAGCAACATGAAGGGGAACAAGCCGATCCAGCTCTTGCGCTGCGACGGATAGCTCAGCGCATATCGCAGGAACCGGATGCGATGCCCCCACGGTATGCGCTGCGCGTCGGCCGGACCGTTCTCGCGCAGGGGCGAAAGCACCTTGAAAAAAGGCGCGGGGCAACGAAACGCATTGTAGAGCGGGAACTGCCGGACGACGTCCAGCAGCGCCGCGTCGGCGCATGCCACGAGTGCGCTGGCATGGAGGCTGTCGTGATCTGGATGGCCGCCTTCCCATGCGGGCAGGTAGACACACTGCACGTTGCCGAAGGCGTCGAGCCACTCGCGGGTCCAGGTGCTCGCAGGCCCGAGCGCGACCAGCAGGTGGCCATCGCTGATATCCAGTTCGGTACCCGCGAACCTAACATCGGCAGGCGGCACGCCAAGTCGATTCAGCACCGCCAGGGATTCCTGGTCGCGCTGTGAGGAATCGCCGCCCGGCGGGACGCCGGTGGTGAAATAGGCGCAGACCACGCGATGTCCGCGCCTGAGTGCGGCGAGAATCAGCTCGTAGGCACCGAATTCATCGTCTTGGTGGGCGAACAAGAACGCGGAGACGGGGCGCACCCCGGACGCTTCAGTAGGCATCGAAGTCCAGGAACGAGAACTGAACGTGGCCCCGCGTCAGCTGCAGGCTGTCACCCTGCAGCGACCGGTAGATCAGGTTCAGCGGAGACGGGCGCAGGTGCGCCGGAATCTGGGCATAGGTGTGGAATCCGCAACTGCCATCCGGGGTGAGTCCCAGGTAGAGCCGGAACGGCGCTCCGCGTCCACCGGTGGCAGCGCCCTGCAGAGCCGCGGAAACGGGAAGCTCCGCATACGCGGACAGAAGCCGGCCCGAGGCCTGCGCGGTGAAACTGAGCTTCTGCCCGTGACGCTGGCACTGGATGGCGTTGACGGGGTTGGCCTGCCGCCATCCGATGGCTTCCTGCGTCCAGGTTCGCTCGAACTCCGCGTTGCGGGCGACTGCGTCGAAGTCTATGCCCAGGCCGCCGATGCCGAGTCGAGCGTCAAGCGGCTGCACCAGCTGGAAGCCCAGCTTTCTGACAAACCCCGGCGTGCTGTTGGCATTGGCCACGCCATACACGCAATCGAAACCCAACTCGGCCGCGCGGCGATAGGTCATGTCCGCAAGCTGCGTGAACAGGCCCTTGCCCTGGTATTCGGGGCGCGTAGCCGTGTTCAGCGAGAGCAGCGCGCGTGCTGGCGATCCGCCGACGCGGACCATTGCGGGGACACACGCGTAGTGCGCAATCAGCCGGTCACCGTCAAAGGCATCGAATGCGACGACCTGGCCGTCCGGATTGTCGGCATACAGCCAACGGAGGAATGCAGGATGCCGGAACTTGTCTGCAGTCGGAAAGCACGTCAGGAACAGGTCCCTGTACTGCAGTAGCTTGTCCGCCTCGACGCCTGCCTGCGCATAAGTTGTCATCGGAATACCCACAATCTGCTCAGCACGAACCCATTAATCGCGACGATGGGCAGCGAGATGATCTTTCCGGCCAGAACGCTGTCAAATTGGTGCTTGGTCACCAAGATCAGGCTCATCGTGATTAGGTAGTTCAACAAGACCACGGTGCCGTACCTGAAGGGCGTGGAAGCTGTATGTCGCGCCTTGAAGGTGACACGCGCGTGGCAGACGTAGTTGACGACGAGCCCCGCGACAAAGCCCCCGGAGGCAGCGATGCCATAGCCCAAGCGCATGTGCATCAGCGCCTGCATCGATGCGATATCCACGAGCATCGACAGGATACCGCCGAGCACGAAGAAGATGAACTGGCGCTTAATCATCGACCGTACCGCGAACTGACGGCCTGCGTCTGGCGCGCTTCTGGATGGCTCGATGCGGGACCGACGCGATGTCGTAGGCGATGAAAGCCAGTGTGAATTGCAGTCCGATCAGCAGAAGCACGGCCGCCAGCATGACGGTGCCGGCCGGTGTGGCCGTGCCGCGCTGCATCGACCCGACCCAGTGAATGCCGCCATACAGAATGCCTGACAGCATCATCGCGATCCCCAGCGGCAGCTCGATGGATGCCAGCGACATGTCGCGGAGGTAGTAGTTGTAGAAGATCCGCTTGACGAAATTCCGGGCGTGCTTGAACACAAACTCGCCCACAATTTTCCGAATGTGCAGGCCACTGACCTCGTCGCCATACCTGGCGTCCATGGGCACATCAACCACGACGGCGCGCAACGTATTCAGGCGAAACAGCATGTCGGTCTCGAAGAAATACCGGCGGCTGATTTTCGCGAACGGAAGCCGTTGCGCTACATCGCGATGAATTGCGGTGTAGCCATTGGTCGGATCGAATAAGTCCCAGTAGCCGGACGACACCTTGGTCATGAACGACAGGATGGCGTTGCCGAACAAACGTACCTTGGGCATCGCGGCGATTTCCTCGAGGTCGAAGAACCGGTTTCCCTTGGTGTAGTCGGCTTCGCAGCTCATGATCGGCAACACGAAATCGGGTATCAGCGCCGGGTCCATTTGTCCGTCGCCATCGAGCTTGACCATGATGTCCATGCCGTCGGCAATGGCCTGCTGATAGCCCCGCATAACCGCACCGCCAACACCAAGGTTGACCTCGTTCTTGAGGACAACGACCCGCGGGTCCTGATTGCTGGCTGTCACGTAGTCACCGCTGCCATCGGGGCAGCAGTCGTCCACCACATAGATCCTGGAGCACTCCGGCCCGATGCGCGCAAGCAGGCCGAGAATGTGCGTCCTGACCTTGTAGCTTGGAATCACGACAGCGATGGCGGGTTGGTTTTGCATCGTTCGCGTCCTCAATGGGAGTCAATCTTCACGTTCGTAACGACGATCTGGGCCGTGTCCTGTCGCGCAAGTTGAAGTTCTGCATGCGTCACGCCAACGGGAGCGGGCAGTGCTTCGGTGAAATCGGAGTCAGTCGTGTCGCACGGAACCAGTCGATAGTACGCATCATCACTGGAGTTCCACCGTAGAGCCAGGATCATGCGTCCCTTTGGCGAGTCGCAGCGCAGTGTCACCCGATAGCGCAGCGATGTGGCGCGGTCGATCGCAATCGTGGCCAACGGCTTCGGCTGCTCACTATCGACGATCGTGCGTTCCTGGCCGGTCTGGTCCAGTAGATCAAAGATTCTACGATATGCCAGGTCGGTGTCCGTTAAACGATAAAGCGTGTAGTTATCGAGCCGCTCCACAGGGTATGCCGTGCGGCTAAGGTATTCTCGCAACGCCCAGCCCGCGCTGCCGGGAAGGTAGGTGTCGAACGTACTCCAGATAACGAAGTCGATTCTTTCCTGTCTTAGGAAGGCGACGATCGCGTCAGAATCGCGCGCCGCGTCAAAGGCTGCCGCGTGGACCGGTGAGTACCAATTCGTGTACACCGGCTTGCCACGCAGCGTTGCCCCGAACGGCGCAGACGCCGGATACAGGACGGTAGCCCCCGGGTATCGCTCATTGAGCTCCGCCGTGAGCTGCTTCGGAGCGTTGTACCGATTGGCGATGGCCTCACGGCGGGCGGCGGTGTACGCCTGTTGCGGGCTAGCGCGGTCAAACACCCAGGAAATGCCCGGTAGGAAGTAAAGGTTCAGCCCGACGCAGGCCAGTATCACAGCCCGGATAGTCAGAACGCTCCGAGGCACTTCTTGGGCGAGCAAAAGGCCGATCAGCACCGTTGCCAGCGGCAGTACTGGAAACACATAGCGCCAGTACTGGGTCATGTAGAACATGATGATCCCGAAGCCAAAGAGCGGAATCAGCACAGTCAACACCTTGCGAACACTGTCTCGCGTGAGCGCGAGCAAAGCGAGCGCCGGCAAGAAGAGGTACTGGAATCCCGCCACGAAGTCCTTCGACTCATTGAACGCCGATGTCTTGAAGAAGACGTTCCAGTAGCTCTGCAGCGAGAAACCTGGGTTCCAGCGCTGGTCGGAAAAGTTGACTGCCTCGAAGTACGGCGATCTGAAGATGCCGTTGTAGAGAGGAAAGACGGGGTTGCCGGTGACCATCCACGCGTTCACATACGCCCCGAGTGCCGTAACGGCGAACATGCCGATGGCAAGCACGAGCAAGCTGGGGTACCGTAGCGCGGGCGGGGGTGCGCTGCCAGCGGACGTAGGAGCCGCCTGCACGACCGCTGTGCCGATGAGCAGCACGCCTGCGACCGCCCCCGGCAGCTTCGTGGCGGCACAGAGCGCCGCAATCGCAAGCAGCGCCAGGGCGTCGGGCGATGCCCACGTTTTGCGGAGCTGCATCGCCAACCTCGTGCCGCACGCCATCAGCGTTGCCAGGAACAGCTCGGCTTGAAGCGTGCTCAGAAGGCTGGCAAGCATCGGCGTGCTGCCGAGCGCCAGCAACAGCAGCAGTCTGTCCAGTTGCTGGAGCGGGAAGTGGGTCAGGGTTCTCCAGACCTGGATGTACAGCAGCAGAAGTAGGGCGAGGTTTAGTGCCGCCCGGGCATCCTCGCCGGCGCAGACCGAAGCAATGGCGTGGAGTCCTGCAACCGAAAACGGCGCCACTTCCCATACTTGCGTGAGCACATCGAACGAATACCGCTGATGCAGCGCAAGCTCGGTCCACAGCCGAAGGTGATGCGCATTGTCGTCATAGCCGACGGTCGGGAAGAAGACGTAGCGCGCGCTGACGGCTAGCAGCGCCAGCAGGACAACCAGGCCCCAATACGGCATGCCGTCCAGGATTTTTGCTCCCGCCATCAGCCGGTTGCCCAGCTCCTGCCGTAGCTTCGCTGCATGGCCCGGACGCAGCAGGGCAAGAGCTGGCAACGCCAGCACCGCGCAGTAAATAAGCCGATAGTTGATGGGTACATGGATCGCCAGTCCCAACATGGCCAATAGCAGCGCCAGACCGACAAATATCGATGCCGACCAGCCGGGGCCCCCATCGTCGGTGCGAAATGCTAGCGCCACCAAGCCACGGCCGTAGAGCAGCGCGGACGCGAACAGGCCGGCGGTGGCAAGCGCGGCCTCGAGGCCGACTCCCAAAGCAAGGTACCCGCCAAGGCTCGTGACGATGAGCGGGCGAGCGAGCAGCGGGGTGCAAACGCGCAGCGCCAGCGCCAGGGCCAGCCATCCAGAAATCCAGACAGCGAGGTCGAGGGCAGCGTCGAACGACCAGTAGAACGGCAGCGCGGGGCTATACCGGGACAGCGCCGCAAGGATGCCTACGACGGATATAGCAGCCAGCACGGTTGCCAGGTAGCTTCTTGTTTTAGTCAGGAGAGACACGGAAATCGGGAGATTGCAAGACATTGGAAGGCAGTTGCCTGTCAGATTGGGCGTGCGCAAACCGGCCTGGGCAAATGCGGCATTCTAGATTGACGCCCTTGACTCGTCACGCGGATCCGTGCCGCAGGGCCGGGCCCTGGCATCCAGTAGGACTTCCCATGCCGTCACGACGTGTTGCGCGTCGAAGGTCGAAGCGAGCCGACGGCCCGCTGCCGCAAGCGAAGCCATGTCGGAAGTCCCGCGAATGGCTTCGAGCAGTGCCGCGCCCAAGGCCTCCGGATCTTCGACTGGCACCGTCAGCGCGTTGTAGCCCGACCGCAGCAGTTCCCTTGGGCCGGATTCGCAATTGGTGGAGACAATTGGCAGGCCAAAAGCCATTGCTTCGATCAATACTAGTCCGAATCCCTCGTAACGGGAGCTGAGACAGAATACTGATGCCTTCGTGTAAGCCGTACTGGCATCGGCACAGATTCCAGGCATCCGGACGCAATCGCGCAAGCCAAGATCGTCCACGAGGGCCGCCAGCGACTGCCTTTCCTCCCCGTCTCCGTAGATCACGAGGTTCCAGTCGGGCACGACCGTGGCAATCCGGGCCCACGCGCGAACCAGCACGTCGAAGCCCTTGGCGTCCACCAAGCGCCCCATAGCTAGTACGGTCTTGTCCCGGCGCGGCGAAGGCATATCCGGGAACGGGAAGGGGAGGGGGTTGACTATGCAGGTCACCGTGCTGCGCGGCCGCAGTGCCTGGAGCCACCGCCTGCGATCCCGCTCCGTCAGCACCACGACCGCCTCGTCGGTCCGCGCCGCCAACCACCGCGCCACCCGCCGTGCCCGCCGCCCTAAATCCTCGTCAAAATGACAATGCTCCCACGCAATCCGCCGCACCTTCAGCCCCACGGTTGCCGGCAGCGTGAACAGCGTCAGCATCGTATCGACTTCGATCAGCACGTCGATCTTGTGCTGGCGAACGAAGCGGCGGATGCCGGCCACCGTGGCCAGGTACTGGCGCTTGAACGAGGGCCGCGATTCAAAAAGCGCGTCGTGCACGACGTCCGCGTGCAGCGGAAACACGCTGGCCTTGTCCCAGAGACTTAGAATCCGCGCAGGGTAGCCGCGCTCCGCCAGCCCATTCGCAATGACCGCAGTCATGCGTTCGGCGCCGGCAAAGGCGTTCAGCGTGCCGGTCAGGAAGCAGACGGTGGGCAGCTTGCTCATGCCGATGCCATTTGCCGGGCAGGGCGGTGCCGCCACCAGAGTACCGCGCCCACCATCACGGCGACGGCGTTGCCCAGGGCGTAGCCGGCAATGGCGGCCCAGTTGCCGAAACGCGGAATCATCACGAGGTCCCACACCAGAATCGTGGCCAGAACGAGCGCCCACTTGATGGCCACCCAGCGCGGTTGGCGCAGGTGGGCAGCCAGCAGCGTCAGCGCGACATCCGCGAACACCAGCGCGGAAATGATCGCCGCCATGCGCAGCAGCCCGACCGTGGCCTCGAACGCGTGCCCATACAGCAGCGTCACGATCCACGGTGCGCACGCGGCAATGGCCAGGCCGCCGGCAAGCCCCAGCCCTGCCAGGCCCAGCGCAATGCGGCCGATGCTGGCGTGCGCATCGTCAAAGCGCTGGCGCGCGTAGACATAGCTTGGCGCGATGCCGGCCGCGAGGATCGTCGCCACCATCGTGAAGTTGTCCAGGATCTGCATGCACGCGGCATAGGCACCGAACTCTGCCGCCGGTACGGCGGGCTGCAGTATCAACTGGTCGACTCGGCGTGCGCCCATCATCAGGATGAAGCTGATCCAGAACAGCGTGCCGGCGCCCAGCAGTTCACGCGCCAGCGTCGGTTGCCAACCAGCATCGCCGGCGCCGCGCTGGCGCGAGTAAAAGGCGGCGAGCAGGGTGGCAAGCACGATGACTTCTACCGCGAACGCGATGGCATATCCGGCCACGTTCGTGACATGGGCGGCGAACAGCGCGCCAACCAGCGATGCCTTGATGGCCAGCGCGGCCAGACTGAACAGCGTTCCGGGACGGTTGTTAGTATGGGCCTGCATCCAGGCGGTGACCACGCCGACAGGCTCGCGCAGCAGGATGGCGATGCCGAGCAGCAGGGCGGCATGCCAGATGTCGGGCAGCGGTGCGGTGATGCCGAGGTACGCACACATCAGTAGGTACCCCACCACGCCCCCGCCCAGACGCAGAACGAACGCGTGCCTCAGCAACTGCTGCTCCGCCGCGGGCGTCGCCGCCGCCACCAGCCGTGGCACGACTACTTCCGCACTGCAGACGAGCGCAAACGATGCGGCGATCAGGACGATCGATTGCGCGTACTGGAAGTGCGCGAAACCCTCCGGCCCCAGGGCGCGCGCCAGCATCGCGACCACGCCGATGCCTACACCCACCTGCAGGCCGCGTTCGGCCAGCATCCAGAGCAGGTTGCCCGCAACGCGTCGCCGCATCAGGCTGCCTCCGCGTGCGGCACGATGGCGGTGCCGGGCAGGCTCGCGTAGAGCGCGAGCCAACGCCGGGCCACGGCTTCAATCGAGAAGGCGGCCAGCACACGGGCGCGGCGGCCGCCTTGCGCGGCGGCCGTTCCCGTGCCCGCACGCAGCGCATCGTTTAGCGCCGCGGCCAGCGCATCGACGTTGCCACGCGGCACGATCGTCCCAAGATCGCCAATCACTTCCGCCGCACCCGGCGCGTCGGTCGATACGACCGGGCAGCCGCATGCCAGGGCTTCAACCAGCACCATCGGCAGGCCTTCCACGTCCGAAGACAGCGCGAAGGTGTCGGCGGCGTTCAGCAGGGCGGGTATGTCATTGCGCTGCCCTAGCAACGTCACGCGGGACGCGATGCCGAGTGACGCCGCAAGCTCCGACAGCTGCTGGCGCAAGACGCCGCTCCCGGCAATCAGCAGATGCGCTGGAACGGCCGGATCGATGCCGGCGAAGGCGCGGATCAGCGTGTCCTGGGCCTTCTCGGTCACCAGCCTGCCGACATTGAGCAGCAAGCGCGTATCGGTACTGATGCCAAGCTGGTCGCGCGTGGCCTGGCGTACCATCGGGTCGGGCTGAAAGCGGTCGGTGTCGATGCCATTGGGCATGACGATGATGCGTGACGCCGGCACGCCGCCCGCTGCGATCATGCCCAGGCGTCCATCGTCGCTGACATGGGTGGAGAGATCGGTCCAGCGGTCCGTCAGTCGATAGGCGGCCATACGCAGCCGGCCACCCTCGCGGAAGCTGTGCGCCGTGCAGACCAGCGGCGGGCAGGGCGTCACGCGCGTCAGGGCCCGCGCGAACAGGTTGGCGTGGATCATATGGGCATGCATGACGTCGGGCCGCCAAGCGCGGACCAGCCCGCGCGCGCGCCAGAGGGCGCGCATCATGCCCGCCGGCGTCTTGTGCATGTTGAGCTCCACCACGTGGGCGCCGGGCGGCACGTCGATCTCGCGCCCCGGCGACAGGCTGACGATGGCAACGGCATGGCCCATCGCCAGGAAGGCGCGCGCCAGCGCCACCACCTGATGCTCCGCGCCGCCAACCTTGAGCCCGGTCGTGACCAGCATGATGCGCATCGGCGAGCGCCCCGCAGCCGCGGTCGATGTCATCAACGCGCCCCGTACCCGGTCAGCAGCGTACGGATGGTCTTCACCGCAATCAATAGATCCAGTGCGAACGAGCAGTGCTTGACGTAGTACAGGTCGTAACTGAGCTTGGTCACCGTTTCGGCATGCGTGCCGACATATCCCTGCTGCACCTGCGCCCAGCCCGACAGGCCCGGCCGCACCAGGTGTCGATAAGGGTAGTAGGCGATGGTCTCCGAGAACTCGTCGACCATCGGCACCTGTTCCGGGCGCGGGCCGATAAAGCTCATGTCGCCGACCAGCACGTTCCACAGTTGCGGGATCTCGTCGAGCCGATACTTGCGGATGATGCGGCCCACGCGGGTCACGCGCGGGTCCTGGCGCAGCGCAAACTGTGCCGGGGCCTGCTTGTCCACGCCCATGCTGCGGAACTTCAGCATCGTGAACGGCTTGCCGAAAAGACCTACGCGCCGCTGGCGGAACAGCGCGCCGCCCGGCGATTCCAGGCTGACCGCCAGCGCCACGGCCAGGCCGAGGGGGATGGCCAGCGGGGCGAGCGCAATCACCGCGACGATGTCGGTCAGCCGCTTGATGTAGTCGAACAGGTAGTGGTCGGCATAGTCGTCGAAGAAATTCTCGTCGATATGGTCCAGGCCCACGCGCCCCGTCAGCATCTCGCCGATCCGTTCCACGGAGTACATGCGCAGATGGCCAAGCCGGTATTGGGTCAGCAGCCGCGTGCGCGCGGGGTCGGCGGTCAGGCCGCGCTCCACCAGGATGCCGTCGCAATGCATGGCTTCCTCTGGCGAACCGATTTGCTCGAAGCGCGTGGTGGCGGGCGGATTGGCGCCGGGCATCGCGATGATGCGGTTCAGGTGCTGCAGGGTCTCGGGGTCCATGTAGCCGAATACCGGCACGTACTTCTGCACGTAGCGCCGATAGCCGAGCCACGTCCACGCGAGCGTGGTGACGTAGCCCACCAGTACGGCTCCCCGGGAGTACTCGATGTGGAAGCCCGCATAGACGATCAGCAGCAGCGCAAACGGCAGGGTAGCGGCCACACCGACGATGCTGGCGCCTTCCATGGCCGGCAGATGCAGCGCGCGATGCACGAGCAGGAACGCCGCCAGGTAGGGCAGCATCGACCACAGCAGCGTGCGCGGGAAGATGTGCGTCACAAAGCCCGCCTGGTGGGCGGCCTCGGACAATGCAGAGTTGATGCCGAACAGCACCAGGCCCACGGCGGCCCAGGCAATCATGCGGCTGGCCCGCCGGATCGTTTCAGACCTGGCCGGGGTGGCCGGACCATTGCGGCGCAGGGAGCCGGTGTGCACGGTATTCATGATGCTTGGGTCCGTGCGTCGGCCTGGCGGTTGCCCGCCAGCACCTGTTCATAGACCGCCCAGGTGGCGCGGACCATGGGTTCCAGGCCATACGCCTGCTCCCACCGCAGCCGGCAGGCAGCGCCAGCGGGAGTGCGCGCCGGCGTGTCGGCGGCCGCCTGGCGCAGCGCGTCGGCGAAGGCAGCCGGCGCGTTCTGCGCCACCAGCACCCCGTAGCGTCCATCGCCAAGCTGTTCCCGAATGCCCGGCAGGTCGCTGGCGATCACCGGCAGGCCGGCACGCATGGCTTCGAGAATCGAAATGGGGAAACCCTCATGGTCGGAGGCCAGCAGGAATAGCTGCGCGCTGGCAAGCAGGGCAGGGATGTTGTCGATGCTGCCGGCAAAACGCACGCGGCCGGGGGCCAGTTGACTGGCCAGCCGCTCCAGGCTGGCGCGCTGGGGGCCGTCGCCGGCGATGACCAGTTCGCAGTCGGGCAGTTGTGCCGCGGCAAAGGCCCGGATCAGCACGTCCGGACGCTTCGGCGGTGCCAGCCGCATGACCGTCACCACGCGCCGAAGGGCATCGCCCGGCTGCGCGCGCTCCGCCACGTCGGCAATGCCATTTGGAATCACGCTGATGCGATCGGCGCGGATGGGCAGCTTGCGTGCCATGGCGCGCTCGGCCTCGGCCACGCAGATGACGTGGCTCGTCAGCGGCGCAAGAAGCCATTCGGCCATCCGGGCGACGGTGCGCTGCTTCCATGGCGCTGCCGCCTTGAACGCAAAGCCATGCACCGTATAGACCACGGGTATCCCAAGCTGCCTGCCGGCCACGCGACCCAGCGCGCTGGCCTTGGCACTGTGTGTATGCAGGATGTCCGGCCTTGCCTCGCGCAGGGCGCGCATCAGTTCGCGCAGGGCCGCCACGGCCTTGAGCGGCGACAGGGCGTTGTCCAGCGCGGCCAGCCGGATGGCGGGAATGCTCAGGCTGCGGGCCAGGTCGAACAGGGGACCATCACCGCCGGCCAGCAATGTGACATCGGCCTGCCCGCGCAGGGCGCGCAGCAGGTCGGCAACATGGCTCTGGGCACCGCCCGTCTCTGAATTGGTGATGAGACAGGCGATGCGGGGCCGTTCAGTCGGCGTGATCAAGGACAATGGCGGAGTCTCGAACAGGGGATGGCAGTGCAGCAATGCGGCGGACGCCCGTCGGCCGTCTCTGATTGGATCGGTTGTCGGAAAAAACGTGCGCGGACAGACCGATGGCAGTCAAAAAGCGCCGAAAAATTCCCCTGAGGGGGCGGCTGAAGGCGATTATAGCGCCTGCGCCACGCGCAATCCGGCACAATACGGCTTTTTGGCGCCGTGCCCGCGCCCCTCCCGAGGCGTCCCGCCATGGGGTGGAATCGCACGATGAACCTTGTCTCCAGGAAGCCACATGCAAATTGATCCCTCGATCTTCAAGGCCTATGACATCCGCGGCATCGTCGGCAAGACGCTGACCCCGGAAGTGGCCCGCTTTATCGGCCTGTCGTTTGGCTCGGCCGCCGTCGAAATGGGCGAGAAAACCGTGGTGGTGGGCCGCGATGGCCGGCTCTCCGGGCCGGATCTGCTGGGCGGGCTGGTCGAAGGCCTGCGCGCCGCCGGGCTGGACGTGATCGATGTCGGCATGGTTGCCACGCCGATGGTGTATTTCGGTACCAATATCGAGCTGGATGGCCGCCGCGCCACGTCCGGCATCATGGTCACGGGCAGCCACAATCCGCCCGACTACAACGGTTTCAAGATGGTGCTGGGCGGCAAGGCCATCTATGGCGATCAGATCCAGGCACTGCGCCAGCGCATTGACGCGGGCAACTTCACCAAGGGCGGCGGCAGCTACAAGCTGGTGGACGTCCGTCAGCAGTACCTGGACCGCATCATCGGCGACGTCAAGCTGGCACGTCCGATGAAGATTGCGCTGGATGCCGGCAACGGCGTGTCCGGTGCGTTCGTGGGCGACCTGTTCCGCGGGCTGGGCTGCGAGGTCGTGGAACTGTTCTGCGACGTCGATGGCCATTTCCCGAACCATCACCCCGATCCCGCGCATGTGGAAAACCTGCAGGACCTGATGAAGTGCCTGCGCGAGACCGATTGCGAACTGGGCCTCGCCTTCGATGGCGACGGCGACCGCCTGGGCGTGGTGACCAAGGACGGGCAGGTCATCTTCCCGGATCGCCAGTTGATGCTGTTTGCCGAGGAAATCCTGTCGCGCAATCCCGGCCAGCAGGTCATCTACGACGTGAAATGCACGGGCAAGCTGGCGCCGTGGATTCGCCAGCACGGCGGCGAGCCGCTGATGTGGAAGACCGGCCATTCGCTGGTCAAGGCCAAGCTCAAGGAAACGGGCGCGCCGATCGCCGGCGAGATGAGCGGCCACGTGTTCTTCAAGGACCGCTGGTACGGCTTTGACGATGGCCTGTACACGGGCGCACGCCTGCTGGAAATCCTGTCGCGCCACGCCGACCCGAGCGCCGTGCTGAATGCACTGCCGAACTCGAATTGCACGCCGGAACTGCAGCTCAAGGTGGCGGAGGGCGAGGCCTTCACGCTGCTCGACAAGATCCGCGCCAACGCGAAGTTCGAGGGCGCGAAGGAAGTGATCACGATCGACGGCGTGCGCGTGGAATATCCGGACGGTTTCGGCCTGGCCCGGCCGTCGAACACCACGCCTGTGGTGGTGATGCGCTTCGAGGCCGACAACGATGCCGCGCTGGCGCGCATCCAGGCCGAATTCAAGCGCGTGATTCTCGCGGAAAAACCGGATGCAAAGCTCCCGTTCTGAGGTCGTGCAGCCGTCGGCCGAGACCCCGCCGCGGCCGCTGGCGGCGGCGGGGGGCTTTGCGCTTCCCGGCCGGCCACGCATCCTGATCGTCAAGGTGTCGTCGCTGGGCGACGTCGTGCACAACATGCCGCTGGTGCATGACCTGCGCGCGCGATGGCCTGAGGCCGAGATTGACTGGGTGGTGGAAGAGGGCTACGTCGACCTGGTGAAACTGCTGCCCGAGGTGCGCCGCGTGATCCCGTTCGCGTTGCGGCGGTGGCGCAAGCGGTTCTGGCAGGGCGACAGCTGGGCCGAGCTGGGCGCGTTTCGCGCGGCCATCCGCGAACAGGCCTACGACGCCGTGCTGGAGACGCAAGGCCTGCTCAAGACCGCCATCGTGGCGCGCACGGCTTCGCGCGCCGCTGGCGCACCGGTGATCGGGCTGGGCAATGCCACGCAGGGTTCGGGCTATGAGCCCGCCGCGCGGCTGTTCTACACGGCGCCGGTCAAGGTGCCCCGGCAGACCCATTCCGTCCGGCGCTCGCGCCTGCTCGGGGCTGCGCTGACGGGGACCACGCCGCCGGAGCCGCCGCGCTTCTTCGGACCGGCCGCCAGCACGCTGCATGTCGACGATCCGCTCTGGTCCGGCCTGCCGGCACGCTACGCGGTCTGCTTCCACGCCACGGCAGGCGCGAAGAAACGCTGGCCCGTGGCGAACTGGCATGCGCTGGGCCAGAAGCTGCATGCCGAAGGGCTCGCCGTGCTGCTGCCGTGGGGCAGCGAATCCGAAAGGCGCGACGCCGAGGTGCTGGCCGCCGGCATGCCCGGCGCGCAGGTCCTGCCGCGTTTCTCCGTAATGCAGGGCTTCGGCCTGATCAACCGGGCCGAGGTGGTCATCGGCGTCGATACCGGCCTGGTGCACATCGCCGCGGCGCTGTGCCGGCCGACCGTCGAAATCTATACCGCCACGTGGCGCTGGAAGACCGAAGGCTACTGGTCGGACCAGATCGCCAACGTGGGCGACGACGGCATCGTGCCCGACGTCGATGAGGTTTATGCCGCCGCACGGCGCGTGCGCGGAGTCTTCATCTGATGCTTCGAATCGTTTACACCTTGCTGTGGCTGGTGATCCTGCCACTGGCGCTGCTGCGCCTGACGTGGCGGTCGCGCAAGGAACCCGGCTATCTCCATCACGTAGGCGAACGCCTTGGGCGCTATGAAGACCTGCCGTCCGATGGCCCGTGGCTGTGGGTCCATGCCGTATCGGTTGGCGAAACGCGCGCCGCGCAGCCGCTGATCGACGCCTTGCTGGCCGCCTATCCGCAGCACCGGCTGCTGCTGACGCACATGACGCCTACCGGGCGGCAGACCGGCGCGCAGCTTTATGGCGGCAACCCGCGCGTGCAGCAGTGCTACCTCCCCTATGACGTGCCCTACATGGTGCGGCGCTTCCTGGCGTATTTCCGGCCGGATGCCGGGCTGATCATGGAAACAGAGGTATGGCCGAACCTGGTGCATGTGACCCGGCGCGCCGGCGTGCCGCTGTTCCTGGTCAACGCCCGGCTGTCGCCGCGCAGCTATCGGCGTACCGCGCGCTTCGGCAGTGCGGCGGCTTCGCTGTACAACGATTTCGCGATGGTGCTGGCCCAGACGCCCGGCGACGCCGAGCGGTATCGGGCGCTGGGCGCAAAAGCGGTGCAGATCACAGGCAACCTGAAGTTCGACATGCAGCCGCCGGAGGCGGGCATGGCGCGCGGACAGCAGTTGCGGCATGCCTTTGGCGGCCGGCAGGTACTGGCTGCCGCCAGCACGCGCGAGGGCGAGGAGCCGCTGATCCTGGAGGCTTTCTCGCGCTGGCCCGGCGAGACGCGTCCCGCGCTGCTGCTGGTGCCGCGCCATCCGCAGCGGTTCGATGAGGTGGCCGCCATGGCTACGCGCGCCGGGTTCTCGGTCCAGCGCCGCAGCGCACTCGACATCGACCAGGTGGCGGAACCGATCACTTCCGACATCGTGCTCGGCGACTCGATGGGCGAAATGGCGATGTACTACGCGGCATCGGACATCGCCTATATCGGCGGCAGCCTGATCCCGCTGGGCGGGCAGAACCTGATCGAGGCCTGCGCGGCCGGCACGCCGGTGCTGATGGGGCTGCACACCTTCAACTTCGCACAAGCCACCGAGGATGCCATCGCCGCCGGCGCCTGCCTGCGCGTGGCCAATGCCGACGAACTGATGTCTGCGGCAGCCTGCGTGCTGGGCGAGCCCGCCCGCCTGGCCGAGATGCGTGCGAACGCGCTGACGTTCGCGGGGCTGCATCGGGGGGCGACGGCGCGGACGCTTGGGGCGCTGGCGCCAGTGTTGCACTGACATACAGACTGCGCGCGGGACGCTAGACTGGTCGATATTGTGGATGTTGCTGCGCTTGTCGCGGCAGTCTGAAGGAGTCGACCCATGCAAAGCGTTCTACGTCCCATTGTGATGACTCTGCTGCTTGGCGCGGCCGCCATCCTGTCGGCCTGTGCCACGGGCCAGCCGCCCGACAACCCATCGGCCAGTGCCACCTTGAATGAAACCCGCTCCAGCGGCCCGAGCCGCTGGGAGCTGGTGCGCTGGCAGATGCCGGATGGCACGGTGCGGGACATTCCGCACGGTGACAACGGCGAGCCGATTGTTTTCAATTTCAGCGACGGCATTGATTCGTCGCAGGGCACCGTCAACGGCACCAGCGGCTGCAACCGATTTACCGGCGGCTACGGCAAGACACGGACCGGCATCCGGTTCGACCGCGTGGCGGGCACGCGCATGGCGTGTCCGGGCCCCCGGATGGAAACGGAGTCGGCCCTGCTCAAGGCGATGCAGTCGCCCTTTACGACTGTCGGCACGCAGCCGTCCGCCGGCGCCACGGGCCGCCAGATCATCTGGAAGACGGCCGATGGCGATCTGTTGCAGTTTGTCGAACGCGAAGGAGTTGGCCGGCGCGGCGACAAGGTGGACCCCGCAACGGGCGTCGTGCCCGGCCGGGAGAAAATCGTCTACATCGATTCGCAACGCGTGGAATGCACCGGTGCCGGCAAGCTGCAGTGCTACCGCTGGCGCGAATCGTCCGATGCGCCATGGCAGCTCTGGTATGGACCGATCGAGGGCCTCGATTTCGAGCCGGGCGTCACGTACAAGCTGCGGGTGAGGGAGTACCAGGTGCCAAATCCTCCCGCGGATGCGACGGCCATTCGGTGGCAATTGCTGGAGGTGGTGGAGCGGCGTAGGGGGAAGTGAAAGGGGGATGGATTAGAATGGCGGGTTGATTTGGCGCTGGCCGGGCACGCAAGTATTCGGCAGAGCGAGTGACTTTTTCGGCTTATGATTATTCGCACCAACCGGCTGTCGACGATGGCCGACGCTCTCGTCCTTGCGTTTCCGATCCTGATTCTGTGCGTGCCACGGGGGGCAGGGATGTTTCTGGCGGGCGTCGGTGTGGTGTTTCTGGGCGGGTGGCGTGGGCTGGGACGCGATTGGCGCCAGCATGCCAATGTGCTGATGCCGCTGACTCTCGCGGTTCTGGCGTTCCTGGTGGTCTACCTAGTGTCGAAGTTTTATCACCACACCCCCTGGAATGTGATCGACAATCCGTCCCGTATGCTGCTGGCGGTTCTGACCTGCTGGATTATCGTTCGCGCCGCGCCGAATCCTGATCGACTTTGGACTGGAATTACCCTGGGATTGTTTGGAGCGCTGGTGATCGTGACCTTCCAAACGCTGGTCTTGCACACTGACAGGCCGTCGGCGTGGGTTCAGCCTATCGCGTTTGCAAATATGGTGGCAGCACTGGCTCTAGTGGGCTTTGCTAGGCCCGGCAATGGGCTCCGAACGCACGTTCAGGCTTGGTTCAACGTTGCTTGTGCGACGCTGATCCTCGTGATGAACGGCTCACGAGGCGGCATGGTGGCCATGTTGCTGACCCTGTTTCCCTTGCTTTTGGTCCGGTATCGCGGCTTTAGCCTGCGCATGTTCCTGGTTTCCAGTGCAGCCATTGTCGCCATTGTTGGCGGAGCGTATCTTGTACCGGCTAGCCCGCTCGCTGAGCGAGTGGATAAGGCGGTGATGGAGGTACGTCAGTTTGACCAGGGGAATTCGGAGTCGTCGGTTGGCGCGCGGTTGCAGATGTGGGAAATCGGTATGCGTTATTTTGCCGAGCATCCGTGGTCGGGAATTGGGGCCGGACAGTTCGCTCTGATTCTAAAGGCGGCCCCGTATTGCGCCAACCGATCGGAGTCGATGGTGTGCGTGCTTGAACACGCACATAACGATGTTGTGGAGGCTGCTTCTACGACGGGTGTACCCGGGCTGTTGACCTTGCTTGGACTATTCCTCGTTCCGGCCGCGCTGTTCTGGAGGATGATTCGTACGTGCCGCGCAACAGGCAACGTTCGTGGTGAAAGCGTCGGAGCTGCAGGCCTTGCCGTCATTATGGCGTCGTTGCTATCGGGTCTGACGCAGGTGACCCTCGCGCACCAGGCAAATATCGTTTTCTATGCTGGTTTGGTGGGCTTACTGCTGGGCTTGGCTGGTCGAGAGGCGGCCAGGGCTGCGCGACCTGTTGTCACGTCGGACGCCGGTCGTGACGTGGTAGCCTCCACCACGAGATCGTCATCCTTGGCGAGTGGCAAAGCGATATCCGCCTAACTACGGGGCGGGCCGGTCATGTCCCGTCGGGAACTGGTTCCGCGCGCCGGCTTGGCGGCTGGTGCAGACCCCACCTTCGCCTTCCCCGGCACCCTATACATCGCCCCCGGCATCTGCGTCAGCAGCGTATTGATCTGCACCACATCGTCTTCCGACAGCGTGCCGGTGGACGCCTTCAGGCGCATGCCGTTCATGATGGTGTCGTAGCGGGCCTTGGACAGGTCCCGGCGTGTCGAAAACAGCTGCGCTTCGGCGTTCAGCACGTCAATATTGATGCGCACGCCCACCTCGTAGCCGAGCTGGTTCGATTCCACGGCGCTCTGTGCGGAGCGTTCCGCTGCTTCCAGGGCCTTGACCTGGGCCAGGCCGTTGAATACGCCGGAGTACGTCTGGCGCGCCTGTTGTGCGGCGGTGCGGCGCGCGAATTCCAGGTCGCTCGCGGCCTTGTCCGCCAGCGCCAAGGTTTCGCGCACGCGCGACTGGATCTGGCCGCCGGTGAAGATCGGGATATTCAGCTGCACGCCCACCACGCCAGAGTTGTAGCGGCTGCCGACGTTGCTGAGCTGGGTGGCCGTGCCCTGGGCGTTGGTGTAGCCGTAGGACGCCACCAGATCCACCGAAGGCAGGTGGCCCGCCTTGGCCTTGTTGGTCTCGCGCTGGGCGGTTTCCAGGTTGTAGCCGGCCAGTCCCACCTGCGGATTGGTCTGCTCGGCCTGCGATGCCCACGCATTCACATCGGTCGGCTGAGGCCCAGGGATCTGGGCTTCGGGCCGCAGCCCCATGAGTTCGTCCACGGGTTTGCCGGTGATCTGCTGCAGCGTGGCGCGGGTCACCTCCAGCGCGCTCTGGGCCGCGATTTCGGTCGATGTGGCAAGGTCGTAGCGGGCCTGCGCGTCGTTGGCATCGGTAATCGTGGCCGTGCCCACCTCGAAGTTGCGCTTGGCCTGTTCCAGCTGCTCACCGATGGCTTTTTTCTGTGCGCCGGCCAGGTAGAGGTTGTCCTGCGCGGCCAGCACGTCGAAGTAGGCCTGCGACGCACGCGTGATCAGGTCCAGCTGGGCCTGCTGGAACGTGACTTCCCCCGCCAGCGACGCCAGTTCGCCCTGCTTGTAGGTTTCCCAGCGGTCCCAGCGGAACAGCGGCTGCGTCAATTGCAGCGCCCAGGTGTTGGCGTTGAAGTAGCGCGTGGTATCCACCGGCGAGCTGTAGTCGGCCATGGTCCGCTGCGCGCCCGCCGTGCCCGCGATCTGGGGCAGCAGGCCGGCACGGCCCTGGGGCAGCTTCTCGCGCGTGGCCAGCAATTGCGAGCGGGCACTGGCGAACTGGGCGTCGTTGGCTTGCGCGTCGCGGTACACCTGCAGCAGGTCGGCGGCCAGTGCGGACGGCATGGGCAGCCAGGCGAGCAGGGCAGCCGCGAGCACCAGGGGTTTCCTGGCCGCAACGGACACGGCGGAAAGCGCAAAACTCATGACATCTCCAGCTCGGCCAGCGGCACGCGCGGCCAACGATCGATAGGTTGCGACGGGTGGTACTGCCAGGGACGGGGTACTTCGGATGCTGCGGGTACGGCCGGGGTGCTGCGCGGTGGCACGGCCCCGGCGTGCTGCCGGGGCCGGTTCCGGATCAATACTGCGGAACGGACGGATCGACCTGGGTAGACCAGGCGTGGATGCCGCCGGTCAGGTTCCAGACCTTGGCATAGCCCTGGCGCTCCAGGAAGCTGGCCACTTGCATGCTGCGTGCGCCGTGGTGGCAGATGCAGACGATCTCGGCGTCCTCGTCGATATCGTTCAGACGGGCCGGAATTTGCCCCATCGGGATATGCGTGATGCCGGGCATCGCGGCGGTGCGCACTTCCAGATCCTCGCGCACATCCAGCAACACCGGCTTGGCGCGGCCGGCATCAGCCAGCCATTGCGCCAGTTCGGGGGCGGTAATTACCTGCATGGCCGGCTCCGGTTCAGAACTTGAAGCGCGACGGCTGTGCCGCGCCTTGCAGCGGCTTGGCCAGCGTCTCGAAGATATTCACGACCTGGTACTCGGTCTCCGACACGCGCGTGATGATGCGGGCTTCCATCACGGGTGCCGTGCCGATGATGGCGGCGATACGGCCACCAACCTTGACCTGCGACAGGATCGACTGCGGCAGTTCCGGCAGCGAGCCGGAGATGCAGATGACGTCGTACGGCGCGGCCACGGCCCAGCCGTCGGCGGCATTGCCTTCGGCCACTTCCACATTGGTCACGCCGGCATTGGCCAGGTTCTGGCGCGCCAGTGCCACCAGTTCCGGACGGATGTCGACGGTCACCACGTGGCGGCCGCGGGCCGCAAGCAGCGCGGCCATGTAGCCCGACCCTGCGCCGATTTCCAGCACGTTCTCGTGCTTGCGCACGTTCAGGTCCTGCAGGACGCGGGCTTCCACGCGCGGGGGCATCATGTTCTCGCCGCCCGGCAGCGGAATCTCCATGTCGACGAAAGCCAGCGCGGCGTAGGCCTGCGGCACGAACTGCTCGCGCTTGACCACGGCCAGCAGGTCCAGGATTTCCTGGTCCAGCACGTCCCATGGGCGGATTTGCTGTTCGATCATGTTGAATCGGGCTTTTTCGAGATCCATCTTGCCTTTCCTTCCAGATGCTTGCGGGGTTGCGCCGCCGGCCGGGCTTTTCGCCCCGCCGTCCGCGCTGTTGTGTCGATCAGTGTCGGATTTGCCTTGTCCCGTCGGGCGCCAGAGCCGCCGCATGCCGGGATGTTACGCAAAAGCCCGCTATTTTACCCTCGCCGACCGGGCTGGCATGTTTACAAACGGTTAGCGTTGCGCCGTGGCACGCGGGGCCGTGCGCGGCCTGGGGTGTCTTCATGTCCGGACGGTCGCACGGGTGTCATTCCGGGAATCGGGTTCGGAATCCGCCGCCGCGCGCTCCGCCATCAGTTCGTCACGAATCCGCTCCCAGACATAAGGCCCTTCCTGGGCGGGCAGCGGGGTATCGCGCGCCGGACCCGTGGTCAGGCCGAACAGCAGCATATGCAGCAGCTGGTCCAGGAACGCATTCGGGTCGATGGCCGGCATATTGACCTGGCTGAAGGCGCTGCGCCAAAGCATCAGGAACACCAGCGGCGCGCACAGCAGCGTGGTCGCGGGATTGGCCGGCACCTGGCGGAACTCGCCGCGTGCCACCCCGCGCGCCAGCACGCGGGCAAACAGCGCATCGCCGGGCCCCATGACCTCGTCCTGGTAGAACTGGGCGATATCGGGAAAATTGCCCGATTCGGCAATGATCAGCTTGGTCAGTCCGGCCACCGGCGTAGCGCCGATCAGGCCCCACCAGCCCAGCAGCAGTTCGCGCAGCAGTTCCGGGGTTGACCCTTCGTAGGTGTCCACAAGATCGGTGCCCTTGGCCAGCGCGGGCACCATGTTTTCGCGGACCACTGTCTTGAACAGTTCTTCCTTGTTCGCGAAGTACAGGTAGACCGTGCCCTTCGACACGCCGGCCGCTGCCGCAACGTCCTCCAGCCGGGTAGCGGCGTAGCCGCGTTCCACGAACAGCGTCAGCGCGGCGGCCACCAGTTCTTGCGGGCGCGCGGCCTTGCGCCGGCTCCAGCGGCGGGTGTCGGGGTCTTTCTTGGGCAGGGCAGGGCTCACGGGACAGGCGTCAAAGCGATCCATGCGGGATGCATCGCAGTATTAATAACTTGTCGGTCAGTAATGTAGAGGACCGGAATTGCGGGGTCAAGCCGCGTGCGACGAATGGTATAAGTGACGCATGATACGCAAGTTGCTCTTTGTTGCAGGTCTGGCGGATCGGGTCAGGCACAATGCCGGCTTGGTACCGCGCATCGGCGGCACCCCTGTATTGTCGGCATCTGCCGCTGAACCTTCACCATGTCCTGCGAGTCTGAACCCACCTGCCGTGCCGGCTGCGGCGCTTGCTGCATCGCGCCGTCCATCACGTCGCCCTTGCCAGGCATGCCGCATGGCAAGCCGGCCGGCCAGCGGTGCGCGCAACTGATGGCGGACATGCGGTGTGCGGTCTTCGGACAGCCGCAGCGGCCGGCGTTCTGCGGCGGACTTCGCCCGTCGGCCGAAATGTGCGGGGATTCCCGCGAATCGGCCATGGTCTGGCTGACGCGGCTCGAGCAGGCGACGGCGCCGGCCGAAGCGGTGCGCTGACCCTACTGTTTGATGGAGAGGCATGCATGATTGCGATGACGCGCCGGCGCTGGCTGGCGGCCGCGGGTGCCGCCGCGCTGGTGGCCACGGGCTGGCTGGCGGGCTGCAGCGTATTCCGTAGCGAGTACACATTCTCGCAAAGCCAGCTGCAGGACGCGCTGGCGAAGAAATTCCCGTTCAACAAGCGGTATATGGAGGTGTTCGATATCCAGCTTGCCAACCCGCAGCTGGCGCTCGACGCCACCCGTAATCGCGTGCTGGTCAGTTTCGATGCCACGATCGACAACCGGCTGTTTTTCCGCCAGCCGCTGACGGGCCGCTTCGCGCTGGACAGCGCGCTGCGCTATGACCCCCCAAGCCATTCGCTGGTGCTGCAGGACCCCGAGGTCAAGCAGTTCGACGTGCAGGGGTTGCCGGGCCAGTTTGCACGCCAGTTGAATGCACTGGGCGGTATCCTGTCCGAGCAGTTGCTGCAGGGCTATCCGCTCTATACGTTCAAGCCGGAGCAGTTGCGGCTGGCCGGCACTAGCGTGGAGCCCGGTACAATCACGGTCCTGCCAGACGGTATCAACGTCAAGATTAATCGGCCGTAAATTCACAGCAACAATAATGCGATGCCTTCGGGCATCGCTGGCGGACCAGCCGCCATTCGCGCCTACTTTTTGAGTCCACATGGATATTGCACTCGCCCTCAAGGCCGTGATTCTCGGCATCGTCGAAGGACTGACCGAATTTCTTCCCATCTCCAGCACCGGCCACCTGATTCTTGCCGGACAACTGCTGGACTTCAATGACGAAAAAGGCAAGATCTTCGAGATCGTGATCCAGTTCGGCGCGATCCTGGCGGTGTGCTGGGAATTCCGCCGGCGCATCGGCGCCGCGCTGGGCGGGCTGGTCTCGGACCCCCGGCAGCAACGTTTTGCGATCAACGTGATTGTTGCCACGGTGCCGGCCATCGTGCTGGCGCTGGTGTTCGGCAAATGGATCAAGGCCCATCTGTTCAATCCGATTACCGTGGCGCTGGCGTTTATCGTCGGTGGCGTGGTGATTCTCTTGGCGGAGTGGCGCGAGGGGCGGCGCGGTACCGTGTCGCATCCGCAGGGCAATGCGCTGCTGGAAGCGGCCAAGGCCGGCGCGCCGCGCATCGAGTCCATCGACGACCTGACCTGGCGCGACGCCTTGAAGGTGGGTCTCGCCCAGTGTTTCGCCCTGGTGCCGGGCACCTCGCGCTCGGGCGCGACGATTATCGGCGGCATGCTGTTCGGCCTGTCGCGTCAGGTGGCTACCGAGTTCTCGTTCTTCCTGGCGATCCCGGTCATTTTCGGCGCCACGGTCTACGAACTGTACAAGGCGCGGGCGGTGCTGTCGGCCGACGACCTGGGCATCTTCGGCATCGGCTTCGTGTTCGCATTTCTCTCGGCGTTCCTGTGCGTACGATGGCTGCTGCGATTCGTGGCCACGCACGATTTCAAGCCATTTGCCTGGTATCGGATTGCCTTCGGGATTATCGTGCTGCTGACCGCCTGGACGGGCATGGTGTCCTGGCACGCCTGATTTGCGACGCAAACGCAAATTGGCGACAGCTTGAAAAAGGGGCCTCGGTGAACTGACCCCCTAAAGTTGGACGGTCACTGACGCTAGGCGCCCAAGGGCTGAGTCCTGTATTGCACAGGACTCAGCCCTTTTAGTTTTGTCTTGATGCGGTGGTGATTGTAGTAGTGGATATAGCGGCGCAGGGCATCCTGCAACTGATCGACACTGCTGAACTTGCTCAGGTAGAAGCACTCGGACTTGAGCGTTCCGAAGAAGCTCTCCATGGCCGCGTTGTCCAGGCAATTCCCGCGGCGTGACATGCTCTGTGTCAGGCCATGCTCGGTCAGTGTCCGCCGGTAGGCCGGCATCTGGTATTGCCAACCCTGATCGGAATGTAGCAAGGGCCGTCGGGGGCCGGATAACCGATTCAATGCCTTCTTGAGCATGGTGCTCACCAGGCTGAAGTGTGGGTGTCGGCTAGTCTGGTAGGCCACGATCTCCCCGTTATACAGGTCCATCACAGGCGATAGGTAGAGCTTGTCGCCACCGACATTGAACTCGGTAACATCCGTCACCCATTTCTCATTGGGACGTGGGGCCTCGAACTGGCGTTGCAGCACGTTGGGTATGGACACGTGGCCTGGCCCTCGATACGAGCGATATTTTTTGCACCGAATCAGAGACTTCACACCGAGTGATTGCATCAGGCGCTGAACCGCCTTGTGATTGACCGTCTCGCCAGTGCTGCGCAGGGCTGCAGTAATACGCCGGTAGCCATAGCGGCCTTTGTGACGCTGATAGATCTTCAGGATGCGTGCTTTCAGCCCGGCGTCTTTGTCGCCAGCTTCAAGCAGCTTCGTCTGATAGTAAAACGTGCTGCGCGCCAGTCCTGCCACCTTCAGCAGCGCCGCTAGACCGTAGTCCTGTCTCAGATCAAGCACTAGCCGCGCCATTTCTGCGCGGCAGTCTTTTTGGCCTGAACCAAGGCATTCCATTTTTTAGGTACGCGACCTCCGCGCGTAGATACTCGATTTCCTTAAGCAAGTCCTTGCGCGAACGCTCGTCGTCGGCAGGGGTCTCCGTCACAGGTTTGGGAGGAGTGGCTTGCGGCATCATCTTTGGGCGCCCGCGTGGTTGGGGCGACAGAGCATCTACACCGCCACCATGATAGCGGCGCTTCCAGTCCCCTATGCCGCCGGGGCTGCGAATGTCGAACAGCGCGGCAGCTTGCTCGCCGACAAACCTTCCTGTCGCATGTGCTGCAGCACCTTCAGCTTGAACTCGGCTGTGTAAGGGCCACTGCGCTTCTTGCGCAACCCGTCGAGCCCATTCTGTCGGTAGCTCGCTGCCAACGCGCCAGCAGCCGATGCCTTACGTCGTGCTTCGCTGCGATTGCCCTGACGTCGCAACGACCGGCCAAATACTGCCTTACCAATCTGAGCTTGAATCGCTCGTCGTACTTCGCCATGAAAAAACACCCCAAAGGTTGGACGGGTGTCCAACTTTTGGGGTGCAGTTCACTCGGGCCCCTTTCTCATTTCTTGCGGAATACCACGTCCCAAACGCCGTGGCCCAGCCGCACGCCGCGTTTTTCGAATTTGGTCACCGGACGGTAATCTGGGCGTTCCGCAAAGCCACCGGCAGCGGTCGAGGTATTTTCCAGGGTCGGTTCGCCGCTCAGAACTTCCACCATCTGGTCGGCGTATTCTTCCCAGTCCGTCGCGCAGTGGAAATAACCACCGGGCTTCAGGCGGCTGGCCAGCACCTTGACCAGTGGCGGCTGCACCAGGCGGCGCTTGTTATGGCGCTTCTTGTGCCAGGGATCGGGAAAGAAGATATGCACGCCGTCCAGCGACTGCTCGGTCAGCATATGCGCGATGACTTCCACCGCGTCGTGGTTCATGATCCGCACATTCTGCAGATCGTTCTCGCCAATCTGCTTCAGCAGCGCGCCGACGCCGGGCTCATGGACTTCGCAGCCCAGGAAATTGTCCTGCGGACGCAGTTTGGCGATATGCGCCGTCGTCTCGCCCATGCCAAAGCCAATTTCAAGAATCGACGGTGCCTCGCGCCCAAACGTGGCCGTCCAGTCCAGTGGTTCGCCTTGATAGGGCACGATGAACTTTGGACCGAGGTCGTCGATGGCGCGCTGCTGGCCGGTGGACGTGCGTCCGGCACGCCTGACAAACGAGCGGATACGGCGCGGATGCGCGACCTCGTCACCCGGGTTGGCAGGCGTGGCGTCCGCAGGTTGTCCGCTGTCGCCGTCGGCGTAGTCGCCGGGCAGCGTGTCGGTGTTCGTGTCTTCGGGAAGCATGGCAACAAAAAACCGCCGGGCGGATCGCCGGTCATTCATTGACCGGGTGCCAGAGGCGGCTTGTCAGATCTGAGAAGTGGAGCGGGCGATGGGAATCGAACCCACGTCTTTAGCTTGGGAAGCTAAGGTAATAGCCATTATACGACGCCCGCCATGGGTTACTGGGGGCGGATTCTAGCACGATTCCGCCAGCGGTCCATGCCCCGCAATTCCTATTTTGCTCCGCAATCTACCTTGTAGGGGCTACCTTCTTACCTCGGCGCAGGTAGTGCCGCTTGGTCGTTCGCAGGTCCGCGTGGCCCAGCAGATCATCGGCTGCGCCCTCTCCCTCGTCCGAAGTGTCGTCCGCTGCCGTCGCCCGAAGGTCATAAATCCAGAATGCCTCACTACTATCGGCCTGCTTCGGGCGCGTCGTCTTGGTCGGTTTCTTGGCAGTCGCGAACTGGCTGCGCAGAGTCGGCTGGCTTAGCGTCAGGCCCTTATCGTTGACCAGCAGGTAGATCGAATTCACCGATAGCGTGGCCTTTCGTGGCCCTGATCCGATCCAGCTGCGGCTTGAGTTCGCCCACGATGGCGATCCGACGCGGCGCCTTCGTCTTGCCCTGCTTGAACAGTCACGATTCCCCCTCCCCATTCCCATTATGGCGCTGGCTCAGTTCGCGCCAATGATCGCCGGCTGGCTCGGCGGCTCCAAGGCCGCGGAGGTCGCCGGCAAGGTGGTCGGCATCGCCCAGGCGGTGACTGGGCAGTCGGCTCCCGATGCCGCTGTCGCCGCGCTGCAGCGCCGATCCGAACCTCGCCTACCAATTCCAGAATGCGGTCCTCGACCAGCAGGCGCATCTGACTGAGATCGGCGCCGATGTGCGGAAGGCCGAGATTGCGGCTGATGTGCAGATGTCGCAGATTGCCGCTTCCGAGCGCGATAGCGCCCCGGAAGCGTGAAGTCGCCGTGCATGACCGTACCCCGCAGGTGCTGGCCTTCTGAGTCATAGCCGGATTCCTGGCTATGGCCTTCTCTGTGCTGTTCGGACAGGTTAGGGCGGATACGGTGCTCGTCGGGACCGTCATCGGGTATATGTCGGCGAAGGTTGAGCGGGTCATTGCCTACTATGTCGGCTCGACCTCTGACAGCCGGCGCAAGACGGAAATCATGGGGCAGGCCACGGGCAACAAAGCCGACAACCGGGGCTGACCATGTTCCTCGCCTATCCTTTCATGGCGCTCGATTCGCTCTGTTCGCCGCGCTGACGATGATCCTCGCGCCGGCTCTGGCGCTAATGGCCGGCATGAGCGCCAATCTTCCGCGCTGGCTCTCGTGGTTCCAGACCTTCAATGCTGATCTGGATCAAGGCTGGCGGCAGGGGAGTTTTCCGGTGCCGCGCAATGCCCTCAAACTCTGGTGGGTGCGTACGCGGGCTCTGGAGGAAACCGGGGCTACACGTTTACTATCAGATGCTGGGATGTCCCTTCGACCCTTCCACCTGGCAAGTGGCGACTGATCGGCGGGACGGCTCCCTGTTTATCGCCATCGACCCGCGCGGGCGATTTTGTATCGTGGGAAAGACCGGTCTGCAGTTTCAAGTTCGGGTGGAAGACCAGGAACTACCGGCGCGGCGACCACTTCAGCAGGCGGCGAGGGGGCCGGAGATGCGCGCGACCGATCAGTTGCACCCTGTCGTGTTGACGACGTCTTGACTAGCGGCTTCGAATACGCGACCGGATCTCGGCTGCTTTCGGTCGACGATGCTCGCGATTACCGAAGCGGTACTTTGTCGTGCTCAAAGAATTGATTTACCAGATGGTCTGATCCGAGCGTTGTCAGATGTCCATAGTCATAGGCCAATGGCACGACTTTGTCGGTTGTCAACGATAGTAGACAACCTTGCGTGTTGCACATGTAGTCGAGCGGGCTGACGAAGTTGACACCCGAGGAAGCCGCAACTTCGCGCATTTGATCGTTCGTAGAAGTTGCAGCCGTATTGAAGTTTCGATAAGTCCTCGTTTCGATCCTGCTCCATACGTAAGAACGCTTCAGCATCTCTGGTTGGCTCACAGTAAAGACCGGTAAGCTGCCTACGAGAACAACATTTCGAACGCCTGCCTGCTTCACCATCTCGATGGTGGCCTTCAACTTATCGATATCGAGCTGTTGCCAAGTCTTGGTTCCATCGTACATAGACCAATAGCCCGCCATGACTAGAGTGTCAGGCTTTAGTTCTCGAATACGGTCCATTGTGAATTGATTCAAGCGAGAGCAATCTCTTTTTTGGCCTCCATCGAAATCCATGATCGGCGGGCAAGCGCTGACCGTGTACTGAGCGACGTTATAGTTGTGGGATGCTGCGTTGTCCGCGAAGCCTCGGTAGAGGGAGGCCGCGTGCGAGTCGCCCCAGATCATCAGCAGCGATCGATGGTTGTCCCGATTAGACTTGCAATGGCTTGCGAAATCCTGCACGGGGTCGTTCTGGGGGTCTAGGAAGCACTCACCGTATCGAAAGCCGATGAACCAGTTGTACGAGAGGGATTCATTCACCCCAACGTTCATTTCATTAATGAAGCGTTCCTTGTATCCGTTCTGTTCGAAGGCGTCGTAACCGACGTACCCAACAACGCCCATTAGCGACGCTAGAACGAGGACTTTCAGTTTCGTGAAGCCATTGCCGCGGATGTGCTTTTCGATTAGTTGGACCGTTAGCCACGCAAGCACAATTGCCGCGATAACAGCGCCCGCACGGATGCTTCGGGAGGGAACGCCGGCCTCGACGATGCGCGCAAATGAAAGCAACGGCCAATGCCAGAGGTAAAGAGGAAAGCTTACTAGTCCAATCCAGACGGCAATAGGGTGTGCCAGGAACGTCTTGTTGACCCAACCATTTGGGCCGGCGGCAATGATGAACAAGGCGCCCGTCACAGGCACGATCGCCCATTTGCCGGGGAAACTGAATTCCTGATTAATGTGCCAAAATCCGAAGCACAGCAACAGAATGCCCACGATAGAAAGCGTGTTGGAAAGCGTCTTTCCGTCGTTCTTTCGCTCGCCCGAATAGATCAGGCGCGCCAATACGCGATCGAGTTGCAGGCCGAACTGTTGGAAGCGCTCACGCTTGTAGAGAAGAAACCATGCCAGAAGGCTGCCCGAAAGCAGTTCCCAGAAACGCGTTTGCGGCGAATAAAATGTTGCCGTCCCGTCTTGCCTAATGCCACTGAGGTTCAGATATAGCGATGCTATGCCAATTATCGTTGCAATTGTCGCCAGATTGAATTTCCGCTTCCACGCAGCCCACAGCAAGAGCGGCCAGATGATATAAAACTGTTCTTCGATACCCAGGCTCCAAAGATGGAGCAATGGCTTCGTATCGGCTGACTTGTCGAAATATCCGGTCTCACTCCACAGTACGAGGTTCGATACGAAACCAGCGCCGGCCGCGATGTGTTTTCCGAGTTGTTTGAACTCCTCTGACAGCAGCGAAACCCATCCGATAGTATAGCAACAGGCAAGTACGACCAGCAGGGCAGGGAAGATACGTTTGACGCGCCTGGCATAGAACTCGAAGAAACTGAAAGTGCCGCGGTCGAGGTTCTGGAAAATGATCGTGGAGATCAGGAATCCTGAGATCACGAAGAAGACGTCGACACCGATGAACCCGCCCCTCATCCAGTGAGGGAATGCATGAAAGGCAACCACGGAAAGCACGGCCACGGCTCTCAACCCATCGATGTCCGGGCGATACTTCGGGTGGGAGAGATGTGCTTCATGGGTTACTGTGGCGGCCGGCTGTAGATGGCCAGCGGCCCGGAATAGACTGCGTTGCATTGGAGCCGTATTTTTCTGAGCGCGGGTCATTTTAACCGACTGCAGGCAGCGCCATGCCATACCTGCCCGAAATCTCCCTATTCGCCAAGTTTTCTCAAGGTCGGCCCGGGAAATTGTCAGGAATCTGCACGATCGGGGGGATTTTGTCAGAGTCGAGTGGCAAAGTCAGTTGCCGACTCCCGGTAAGCTGCCAGGATCCGCCGCAAGTCCGATGGTGATGCAGTTCGCGCGCGGGGCGCTGGCCGCAGCAGCTGGGCAGAGAAGGGCATAAAGGAAGGCAAAGCCTGGTGCTGCGTGCTCTGTCCTCGATCTTTTCGAGCGGGATCACGGCCTAAAATCGATCATTGATGACGAGGCAAGCGCGACGGTCCCGGATTGAGCAGTCTCATCACCATTCCTTGGGCCGGTTTCACGACCAGCAGATCCACGATGGTCGTTAGGCCTGTGGCAAGCACGAACACCAGCAGCCCAGTGGCCAATGCCCAGACCATGCTGTCAGCAAAGAGGGCTTTCACAAGGTCGTTGAAGTAGTAGTAGATGAAGATGTGGGCGAGGTAGATTCCATAGGTCCGCTCTGACAGGAAAGTCAGCGCCGCGCGGCCGCGCTCCACCACCATCCCCTTGAAGACATAGAAGATCGCACACGCCATCACGATCATGTTGACGCCCTCAACGTACTGATTCATCGGCCAGCCGCGGGCAGCGTTCACCCGCGTAATAGCAGCCGTTGCCAGGTACATCGTCGGAATCAGCGCCCACGCGGCCACCTTGAACCGGTCGCCGTCTACCCGCTTGAGCAGGCCACCCAGCACGTAGTAGAGCAGCCAGATGTTGACGCTTGGCAGGAAGATCGGCGCGTTCGGGACGTAGAGGGAATAGGCGTGCAGCCCGACCAGCGTCAGGATGGCAGTCCAGACGAGTTCGGGCTTGATCGCATCCAACAGCACCTTCAGGGCAGGCGTCACCAGGTACAGGCCTGTGATCCAGTAGACGAACCAGAAGTGCTGACTGACGAACCCCTTGTAGTTGACGGCCGGCCCCGCCACGACTAGGCGGAGGAAGTCACGAACTTGGTTCACTTCGAGGAACGCATGCCATGAGCCGGGCAGATTCCACATCTGCTGGACCATGAACAGGTGGATGTAGCCATACACAAGGAAAGGGATCACGACCCCGGGGAGGCGCGTGGCGTAGAACCTGCGCAACGACGTAATCGGCTGATTCAGCAGGAAATACCCGCTGATGATGAAGAAGATCGGAAGGCCGGCTCGTACGATCGACTGGAGAATCAGGGCCGTGTGGTTGTACTTTCCGGTAAGTGCGTATTCCGGAGACACGTGGATCATGATGACTGCGAGGCAGCACAGGATTCGCAGCAGCTCGATCTGGAGGTCTCGATTCTTCATGTGAGGCTTCAGCCGTCTTTCGTTGGCAGGATTGTAGCGTGCCGCGAAAATCTGACTAAGACGGAATCGCCGGGGTAACGCAGCCCTGTCCCGCGTGGTCAGTCTCTGCGGACAGATGCGGGGGGGGGCGAATCCCCCTGTCCCTTCGCCGCGGAGGTCGATGCCACTGTAAAGTCAATTGAAGGATTGAATTCGCAAGTTTTCCATATACGCTCGCGCGTAGCGAAACCGGTCCGCAAAGGCTTCTTTGGACAGACCACGTGCTAGCCAAAGTCGTCGGATCAGTTGTGCGGCCGATTCAGGCGGTGGTCGGGCAACCGTGCAACTGTGACCGATAGTCCAAGAAGCCCAATCGTGACATTGCAGTTTGATTCGTATAGGCTGCGACTGATATATCTGCGTCTTGACATTCCTGGAGTATTGGCATGGGCCTCGGTATTGCGGTGCTTCTAGTCGGCGTTCCGTTGTGCGCTTTCTTCGCATGGGTTGCTAATAACGGTATTCGTGCTCAGCATGCTGAGTGGCAGGCTCGCAGAGCGTTGGGGCTTTGCTGCAAAGGCGGCGATTGTCGATGCTGCACCGAAGATGCTCGTACCTAGATGCGTGGGAGCGGAGCAGTCTGCGTTCGTCGAAAAGCATAGTGTATGAGTCAGGGCTGAAGGCCTCTTGCGAACATGTGAGCATTGCGATATATTTCTCCTCACACTCGCGTCAACGACGCATCGACTCGCGGCCAGGTGCCGCTAAATGCGGCTCGCCCGCCTTGATGTTGTCCCTTCATCTCTGCCGATGGACCGCTCCTGTAGCGGACTATATGCGCAACGATAGGGCTCTGTAGCCGCACTATCCCTTAATGGATGGTGCCGGTTGCGGTTTCCTTTTTTCCTTCTTAGCTCGTTTTCTTGCTCAATGTCCTTAACGGTTGAGCATGCCGAGGGTCCGCCGCCTTACCCAGGGACGGATCTGCTGATATGGCTCGCCTGCCAGTGCAATGCTGGCGATTTTCTTGGCTCGACTTCGAGCGCGGCGAGCGTTGCCTATTCTCCTTCCTTCCTTCCTTCCTTCCTTCCTTCCTCCTCCTTACCCATCTGCCTTTGTTTCGACTTTATGTCTTTCGAATCGCGGTGCAGTTACGTCGCTACCTTGTCATAAGTTGTTCCTCGGCGTCGTCTACCCGGCGTTCCATCCCCAGTTGCTCTTAGCGGGCTGCAATTTATCTCGGATCCCCGAGCAGAGGCGGACACCTTGTCCCCAGAGCTACCTGCGCTCTTAACAAAGCAGGGTTCAGCGATATCAGGTTGTCGCTGTTGCGGCCCGAAGGGCTGAGTGGCGTGGTCGTGCAATTGCACACGCTTAACGGCTCTTAGCGCCGGCCCGATGGATGTTTCTAAGAGTTCATCGGCCGACAAGCTGCATAGCAGTTTCGCTTCACCCCGTATCGATGCCTGAGGGCTTCGGTGCCAGGACTGGTCAAGCCAGTCGCAGCAAACACTAACCGTACTGAACACTAACCACTGTTGGGGAACAGATGAAGATTGATATCTATGTCGAATTAATGCGAATGATCGATCTCAACCGAGAAGGTTCTTTTGCGACGCAGGCAGCTCGCAAGGAAGTATTGTCACAAGCGGCGCACGATCTTAAGGACTTGGGATTTAGGACACTTCCAGCCTCCGGATTAAAGCCTAAGCATGTGGTAGCTCTAGTGACTCACTGGCAGGCGCAGGGTCTTGCTGTTGCTACGATGAAAAATAGGATGTCCTATATCAGGTGGTGGGCTGGGAAAGTCGGTAAGCAGAATTGCGTACCTCGAAGAAACGCGCAGCTGGGCATAGGGCAGCGAAAATTCGTTACAAATATCTCGAAGGCGTTGATATTGCCATTAGAAGACATTGGAAAAATTTCGGACGACCGCATTAGATGTTCTGTCTTGCTTCAAAGAGAATTCGGTCTTCGTCGAGAGGAATGCCTAAAGTTCCAAGCAATTTTTGCTTTAGAAGGTAAATCCGTTAGCGAGGCAACGCAAATCCGTTTAATGGAGTCGTGGTGCAAGGGGGGCAGGGAAAGGTATGTGCCTATCACGTCCGATTCTCAGCGCGAAGTACTCGCTAAAGCTGTGGTGCTTTGCGGGCTGGGCTCCATGATTCCGCCGGAATTGACTTATGTAAAGCACTTAGGTCGCTACATTCGCCAGACGAGAAAAGCGGGCATCTGTAAATTGCATGGCTTGCGACACGAATACGCGCAGAAACGATACAGAGATCTTACTGGATGGCCTGCCCCTGCCGCGGGAGGGCCGGTTGCTTCGCAACTCACTCCGCAGCAACGATTAAGAGATAGGGCGGTGAGGCTCGCGATATCAGCTGAACTGGGCCACAATCGTGAGTCCATTACGGCGGTTTACCTGGGTAGGTAATTGATCTTTGAATGGTTTGGAATTGATATGAATACGCTAAACGAGCCGCAATTTGTTTCTATGATGGCATGGGGTGTGGTATTTTTGGTTGAGGTATATGCCGACAGAGACGGTTGGTACATAAGAATCAATGGATCATATTGGTTGGGTAGGAAAAAAGATGTGCCAGAGATATTTTCTAGTGTTGAGCTGCTGTATTGTATCTTCACGCGGTGGGATGTGAGCATCTTGTTTTGCATTTGAATCGCTGCCCAGAATTGCCGGAACGGCGCGATTAGTTAATGGCTAAAATGTTGTATTTTTCTTAAAATTCTTGGCTATTTTCCAATGAGAATTCCTATTCTTTGTATTTGGTTTGGATTTTGCGCGACACGGGGCTCCGAACGGTTTTTTGGGTGATGGTTTTTCAATAGCTCGAACCTGGCGCACAATAGTCGCCATCCCCACACGAGACGCCCCGCCCGTGCCCCCTGTTCCCGCTCAACACTTCAATTCCTACCTGCTGCCGCGCATTGTCGAGCGTGTGCGGCACCTGTCTCATGGCACCTTGCATGCGGATATCGTGCCGGCGCCCGCGTCGGACCAGCCGGCCTGTCTGCGTGTCTGGTCCCCGGCCCGGCCGAACGGTGGCCGCTATGTCCATCCGATCGACATCACGCTGTCGTGGGACACCTTCGAAGTGGACCGCCTGTTCGGTTCGGGTGGCGATGCGCGCTTCGATGCGTATCTGGATGCCTTGCCGGCCAAGCTCGATGCCTGGCAGGAACCCCGGCAGATCGATTTCCGCTCGCGCACGCAGGCCGATGCCACGGTGCTGATTGGCGGGCTCGATTTCGAGCATCTGGTGCGATGAGCGCCGTGTCGTCGCGGCAGACGGCTATCGGATGGTCAGCCGGCACGTCGCGGTGTCTTCCGCCCCGCCCGGCACCCATCGCAATCCCTGCCCATGGTCGATGGCATTTGGCAGGCCGAGCCAAGGCTCGACACAGTAGAAGTCGGAATCGTCGCGCTCGGTCCAGGTAGTCACGGCGTACCAGGGCGCCGTGTTGGCGGCATCGAGCCCGATTTCGATGGTACGCGCCGGGAGTTCGACGCAGACAGACCCGGCATCGCCATTCCCGCGGGCTTGCAGCACATGGAAGGTGTCCTGCAGCCGCGAATCGTCCAGGCGATAGGCGGGCTCGCCCGGCTCGGGCGCCGTCAGGCCGCCATCGGCCTGCTGCCGTACGCGGGACGCCGGCGGCATGACGATGCGGCTCTGTGCGCGGGCCTGATGGGGCAGGGCGAAGTAGAAATGATGACCGGCGTAATACGGCAAGGGGGGCAGCGCGGCGTCGCCGGTATTGCGCGTGCGCAGCGTGACCTCGATGCCATCCGGCACCAGCCGATAGGTGGCCGTGAACACGAATGCAAACGGATAACCGGGCCGGGTCAGGGCCGATGATGCCAGCGACAGGCTCACCGCGTCGGCCGACAGTTCCGAGACGGCAAACGGCAGGTCGCGTGCAAAGCCATGCTGGGGCAGTTCGTGGATCGCACCCGCACTGTCGCGCCAGCGGCCCGCTTCGCCGTCGACGAAATGCCGGCCGATAAACGGAAATAGCAGCGGATTGCCGCCACGTACCTTGGCGACGCGGGTCCAGTCGGCATCGTCCGGCCAGTAGAGGATGTCGTGCCCGCGATGCACCCAGCGCACAAGCCGCCCGCCGTGCGCGGGCGCCAGCAGCAGGTAGTTGTCGTCGTGGCCGACCCGGAGCAGGTCCTGGCCCTGGAATCGCTGAGTCGTGGTCATCGTGGGCATCCGTGGCGCGTCGAAAACCGCAAGCGTAGCGCATGTGGGCCGTCGGGCTTTGTGCGGCAGGACGCGCGCGGGCGCCTTACCGTCGCATCTCGTCGCTCGTGTAGATGGTTTCGCGCACCAGCGGATACACCTGCGCCTCCCAGTGCTTGCCGTTGAATACGCCATAGTGGCCGACCCCGGTCTGGATGTGATGCATGCGCAGGTACGGGCGCAGGCTCGAACACAGGTCCTGTGCCGCCATGGTCTGCCCGATGGCGCAGATGTCGTCGCGCTCGCCTTCGATGGTCAGCAGCGCCGTGCGGCGGATGGCACGCGTCGACACCCGCCGCCCGCCCACGTCCAGCAGGCCCTGCGCCAGCAGGAACCGCTGGAATATCAGGCTTACCGTTTCCAGGTAAAACTCGGCCGTCAGGTCCATCGTGGCGAAGTACTCGGTGTAGAACGCCTGGATGGCATCGGCCTTGGCGTGTTCGCCACGGGTGCGCAGTGCGTACAGGTCGCGCAGCGCCTGCTCGTGCCGCTCCCGGTTCATGCTCATGAAGGCAATCAGCTGCACGAAGCCCGGATACACGCGCCGCATGGCGCCCGCAAACCGCCACGGCACATAGCCGATGAGCGTGTTTTCGAACCACTCGATGGGGCGGCTGGTGGCCAGTTCGTTGACGCGGGTGGGGTTCACGCGGGCGTCGATCGGGCCGGCCATCAGCGTCAGGCTGGGCGGCTGCATCGGGTCGCCGTCCTCGGCCATCAGCGCGGCGGCCGCCAGTGCGGCCACGGTCGGCTGGCAGACGGCTACCACGTGGGTGTTGCCGCCCAGTGCGTGCAGGAAGGTGACCAGGTGTTGCACGAATTCGTCGAAGCCGAAGCGGCCGCGTGACAGTGGGACGTCTCGCGGGTTGTGCCAGTCGGTAATGTAGACGTCATGGTCGCGGAGCATCGTTTCCGCGGTGCCGCGCAACAGCGTGGCAAAGTGGCCGGACATCGGCGCCACCAGCATTACGCGCGGCTGCGGCGGCACGCCTTCGCGGCGAAAGCGCAGCAGCGTGCAGAACGGCGTGCGCGTGACCACTTCCTCGGCCACCGGCACGTCCTGGCCACGAATGCGCACGCTGTCGATGCCGAAGGGCGGGCGGTAGTGGGTCAGTCGGGCCAGCGCCAGCACTTCGCAGGCGCCGCGCAGAGAGCGCAGCGGCTCGGATTGGTCGCCATGGCGCCATGCGCTCAGCAGCGTGGCCGTGATGTCGGCGAGCGAGCATGCTGGCTGCATCAAGTCTGCGTATGTCTGGTAGGCCTGGTAAAGCATCGCTCGATCTCCCCACATCCAAGCCTTGGCACCGCAATTTATGTGCCATCGTGGTTCATGTTGGCACGCAGGTTGCGGATCGGGAATCGGTTCGGTGCGCCGGATCACACGCGGTGCACCGAGTGGCGCAAACACCGCGCGCCCATCGTGCGCGAAGCGGCGGGCGCTTCGGACTGGTGCCGGTCGTGCCCGCCGGCCGCACCGCCCGGGTGCGTACTGGCGGAACGCGTCCGTGGCACCGATACTGCAAGCGGACGTCACGCCCCGGGGGGCGGAGGAGGCAAGATGGCCAAGACAACGCTGACGATCAGCAGCAAGACCTATTCATCGTGGTCGCTCCGGGGCTGGCTGCTGGCGCGCTTTGCCGGGCTGGAGTTCGAGGAGGTGCTGGTGCCGCCCGACGATCCCGCCGTGCGCGCCGAAATCCTGCTGCTCTCGCCGTCGATCCTGGTGCCGTGCCTGCGGCATCAGGGCGTGACGGTATGGGACACGATGGCGATTGCCGAATACCTCAACGAGATCAAGCCGAAAGCCAGGCTGCTGCCCGACGACCTGGCGGCGCGTGCACATTGCCGCGCCATCTGCGGCGAAATGCACTCGGGGTTTGCCGCCATGCGCGCGGCGTTGCCGATGAACCTGAAGGGCCATTTCCCCGGCCTGAAGGTCTGGTCCCGGGCGCAGGCCGACATCGATCGCATCACCGCGATCTGGACCGAATGCCTGGAACGCTACGGCGGCCCGTTCCTGTTCGGCAAGCATCGCACCGTGGCCGATGCGATGTATGCGCCCGTGGTCACGCGCTTTGTCACCTACGGCGTGAAGCTTGACGCGCCGCTGGTGGAATTCTGCAAGACCATCCTGGCCATGCCCGAAATGCAGGAATGGATAGGCGCGGCGCGCGAGGAACCCGACGAAATCAGCGAACTCGACGTGGAGTTCTGACGCCGGGCGTGCCCTGGCTCGGATCACCGTTCAGGCCAGGCGCGGCTGGCGCGCCAGGTAGTCGGCGGCGTAGGCGAAGTACCACGCCAGGCAGTCCGGATTCGCCATCGCATCGGGATTGGCGATCCGGTCCGGCGCGTGGCCCAGCAGCAGCTTCTTGATCGGGACTTCCATCTTCTTGCCCGACAGCGTGCGCGGCACGCCGGGCACCTGCACGATCTCGTTCGGCACGTGGCGCGACGACAGCGCCGCGCGGATGCGCGCGCGCATGGTGTCGCGCAGGGCATCGTCCAGCGCCATGCCGTCGCGCAGCACCACGAACAGCGGCATGTACGATTCGCGGCCCAGGTATTCGAGATCGACCACCATGCTGTCGAGCACTTCGGGCAGTTCCTCCACCACGCGGTACAGCTCGCTGGTGCCCATGCGGATGCCATGGCGATTGATCGTGGCGTCCGAGCGCCCGTAGATGATGGCCCCGCCGCGCGGCGTGATGCGGATCCAGTCGCCATGCCGCCAGGCGTTCGGGTACACGTCGAAATAGCTGTCGCGGTAGCGGCTGCCATCGGCATCGCCCCACAGGAACAGTGGCATCGACGGCATCGGCTCGGTGCAGACCAGCTCGCCCACTTCGTCGATCACGGCATGGCCGTGCGCGTCGAACGCTTCCACCTTGGCGCCCAGGCAGCGGCATTGCATCTCGCCGGCGTAGACCGGCAGCACCGGGCAGCCGCCCACGAACGACCCGGCAAAGTCGGTGCCGCCCGACATCGGCGCCAGCCAGACGTCTTCGCGGACGTGGGCGTAGATCCATGCGTAGGCATCTTCGGATAACGGCGAGCCGGTCGAGCCGATGCCGCGCAGCCGCGAGACATCGGCAATCCGCGCCGGCTCGACGCCCGCCTTCATGCAGCTGGTGAAGAACGCGGCGCCGGCGCCGAACATCGTCACGCGGGCATCGTCGACGAAACGCCACAGCACGCCGGCGTCTGGCCAGGCGGGGTTGCCGTCGTACAGCGCGATGGTCGTGCCCAGCAGCAGCCCGGCCACCTGGGCATTCCACATGATCCAGCCGCTACTGCTGTACCAGTGGAAGACGTCGTCGGGGCCCAGGTTGTTGTGGAACGCCATGAGCTTGAGCTGCTCGATCACGATGCCGCCATGGCCATGCACGATGGGCTTGGGCATGCCGGTGGTGCCGGACGAGTAGACGGTCCACAGCGGATGGTCGAACGGCACCGGCTCCACCTGGAGCGGCACGTCGTGCGCCAGCACATCGGCCCAGGCGTGGCGCCGCAGGCTTGCGCTGTGGCCGGCGACGGCGCCGTCGAGGGCAGCGTCGACCTGGCTGCCCAGCGTCGGGACGATCACGATATCGGTCAGCGAGGGCAGGGCGGCCACGAGATCGGCGATGACGGGCGCGCGGTCGTACGCCTTGCCGCCATAGCGGTAGCCGTCCACCGCGATCAGCACCTTGGGCTCGATCTGCCGGAAGCGGTCGATCACCGCCACCTGGCCCATGTCGGGGGCGCAGCCGGACCAGATGGCGCCCACGCTGGCGGTGGCCAGGAAGGCCACGATCGTCGCAGGGATGTTCGGCAGATAGCCCGCCACGCGGTCGCCGCGCGTCACGCCCATCTGACGCAGCGCGTGCGCCAGCGAGGCCACCTGGGCTTCCAGGGTATCCCAGCTGATATCGGCCAGCGGTTGCGCCTCGCCGGCATGGCGGATGGCGGGGCGTGCGCGGGCCGGGCCCGTGCCGGCATGGCGGAAGACCTGCTGCACGTAGTTGAGCGTGGCGCCCGGGAACCAGCGTGCGCCGGGCATGGTGCGCTGGGCCAGCACGGCACTGGCCGGTGTGTCGAAGCGCACGTCGAAATAATCGACGATGGCTTGCCAGAACGCTTCGATATCGGCGATCGACCACTGCCACAGGCTGGCGTAGTCGCGGAAATCCAGCGCGCGCTCGCGGCGCAGCCAGTGCATGAAGGCGGCCAGCTGGCTGCCGTCGGCGAACGCCTGCGTGGGCGTCCACATCAGTGTCCCTGCAACGGTCATGTGTCTCCTCCGCGGCCCGTCTGACGCGGGCCCTTGGCGTGATGGGCGGTCCGCAAATGATAGCGGACCGCCGCGCCGCGGGTGCGCGGCTGGCTGAACGGCTACTTCGGGGACGCGAAGAGGGTGCCCCACATCTCGTCGACACGCGTCTTCACGGCCGGGTCCATCCTGATCGGGGTGCCCCATTCGCGGGTGGTTTCGCCGGGCCACTTGTCGGTGGCATCGATGCCCATCTTGGAGCCCAGGCCCGACACGGGCGACGCAAAGTCGAGATAGTCGATGGGTGTGTTGTCGACCATCACCGTGTCGCGGCTCGGGTCCACGCGCGTGGTGATGGCCCAGATCACTTCCTTCCAGTCGCGCGCGTCGATGTCGTCGTCCACCACGATGATGAACTTGGTGTACATGAACTGGCGCAGGAAGCTCCACACGCCGAACATCACGCGCTTGGCGTGGCCGGCGTACTGCTTCTTCATGCGCACCACCGCCATGCGGTAGCTGCAGCCTTCGGGCGGCAGGTAGAAGTCGGTGATCTCCGGAAACTGCTTCTGCAGCAGCGGCACGAACACTTCGTTCAGGGCCACACCCAGCACGGCCGGCTCGTCGGGCGGCTTGCCGGTGTAGGTGGAGTGGTAGATCGGGTCGCGCCGCATGGTGATGCGGTCGATCGTGAAGACCGGGAACCAGTCCTGCTCGTTGTAATAGCCGGTATGGTCGCCGTACGGACCCTCCAGCGCGTGCTGGTAGCCGGACGGGTGGTTCGGATCAGGCTGGATATGGCCTTCGAGCACGAACTCGGCGGACGCCGGCACCGACAGTTCGGACAGCGTCGGCGTGATGCAGCTGGCCAGCGCGGTGCGGCTGCCGCGCAGCAGGCCGGCAAACTGGTACTCGGACAGCGTATCGGGCACCGGCGTGACCGCGCCCAGGATCGTGGCCGGGTCGGCCCCCAGCGCCACGGCGATCGGGAACGGCTTGCCCGGGTTGGCCAGCGCGTGCTCGCGGAAATCAAGGGCACCGCCACGATGCGCCAGCCAGCGCATGATCACCTGATTGCGGCTGATGACCTGCTGGCGGTAGATGCCCAGGTTCTGGCGCTTCTTGTGCGGACCCTTGGTCACCACCAGGCCCCAGGTAATCAGCGGCGCGGCGTCGCCGGGCCAGCAGGTCTGGATCGGCAGGCGCGCCAGATCGACATCGTTGCCTTCCCAGACGATCTCCTGGCAGGCGGGGCTGCTGACGCGCTTGGGCGCCATGTCCCATACCGACTTGGCCAGCGTGAACAGCTTGCCGGCCTCGCGCAGCCCGCGTGGCGGCTCGGGCTCCTTGAGCGCCGACAGCACGCGGCCAATATCGCGCAAATCTTCCAGGTTCGACGCGCCCATGCCCAGGGCGACTCTTTGTGGCGTCCCGAACAGATTTGCCAGGACCGGTACTTTATAGATATCCCCGTCGTCCCGGCGCGGCTGCTCGAATACGACTGCCGGGCCTTCCGCGCGCAGGAGGCGGTCGCAGATCTCGGTCATTTCGAGGTTCGGCGATACCGGCGCGGTCACGCGCCTGAGGTCTCCGCGCTGCTCCAGCTGACCGATGAAATCGCGCAAATCTTTGTATTGCATAGTGAATTTGGTTCAGGGATGTGGCATCGCGCCATGCCGGGGCACGCTGCTTCGATGTGTGTGACGATACACACGCCACCTCAAAGGCGCAAAAAAATCGTGCCTCCGGACGCAGCAAAATTGTAAGTAACTGATGACTTTAGTCATTTGTTCAGACAATTGCGAGGCTAGGCGTGGCTTGCGATTGAGGGGCAGCGGTTAGCCCAAGAGTGCCGTAAAAGGCGTTGTTACATATTGCTGAAAGTAGGAATATTTCGTTGTCTTATGCTTGACGGGTTATAAAAGCGTTCCTACAATCCGGTCTGCTCTCAGGAGTGTTGCGTTGCAACATAGCTTGACCGGTTGTCAAGTGGGTGTGGCGAAAAAAGCAACGGCGACATTTCCGAATCGACTGTCCATCAAGCGGCCCCAGGGAGGAGCCCGGTGCGCAGTCCTCTGGCGGGATGCCGGAGTCGATGAGTGATCTTAGTGGCAGGGTGCGGCTCCCCAAGCTGTGCCCTGTTTCTCGTTGGGCGCATGGGGAGCGCCCGCCAACAGATGCTGGACACCCCTGCTAGGTGGCGCAGCATCCTTACTTGAATACGTTGAGATCGGGCACGCGCAGTTGTCGGGCGCGCGCAGCGGGCGACGGATGGAGGTAAGCATGAGCGGTTGGAAAACCCTTCATCTTCCCGGCATCGGGCGGGCATTGCAGGTCCGCCTCAGACAGCCGGTACCCGGTGTGAGCCGCGCACTGCAAGTGCGACTGGCCCATCCGGTGGCAGGTCGCGCGTTGCTGCGCGGCGGCCGCACAACCTTGAAGTACACCCTGAACAGTCTCGGGGTGCTGTCGGTGGCCGCAGCGGTCACCCTCACCGTCAGCCAGCAATGGCGGACATCGCTTGCCGGGGCACTGGCGGGCAATGAAGCGCCTGCCGTGCTGGTAGACGCCGCCGTGGCCAACGCCGAAGCGGCCAACACGGTTCACGCCGTCGCCAGCGCGTCGGTGCCGGCGATATCGGCCGACGCGGCCGCAGCACGACTGCTGGCTACCGCGACGTCCAAGGCCAAGGGCCTGCCGACCGTGTCGGGCGTCGACGAATGGAGCCAGACCCCTGCGGGCAAGGTGCCGTCGGTGGCGCACCTGGCTGCCCAGATTCCGGTGCAGCGCGTGGCGCTGGACGCGCGCAACACCAGCGCGCTGGGATCGGCGCGCGAGCAGGCCGCCGTGGCGGAGTACATCGCACGCAAGTACCGCGTCGCGAGCCAGGCTACCGCCCAGCTGGTCAAGGCTGCCTACATGACCGGCCGCGAGGTCGGTATCGATCCGCTGCTGATCCTGGGCGTGATCGCCATCGAGTCCAGCTTCAATCCGTACGCCGAAAGCGGCGTCGGGGCGCAGGGCCTGATGCAGGTGATGACCAAGGTCCACCAGGACAAGTACGAAGCCGTGGGCGGCGTGACCGCCGCGCTGAATCCGTACGCCAACATCAAGATCGGTGCGCTGGTGCTGAAGGACTGCATCGCCCGCGCCGGTTCGATCGAGGGCGGCCTGAAATACTACGTGGGCGCCACGACCAACACGGACGGCGGCTATGGCGCCAAGGTGCTGGCCGAACGTGGACGGCTGCGTGCCCTGCTGGGCCTGCCGGCCGCGGACAAGGCGGGCGACGCCAAGACGCAGGCCGAGCATCACCAGAACGGCGAAAAGCTGGAAGCCTCCGGCAATACCGCGCAGGCGGCCTGACCTTCGGGGCGGGTTCGACCGGCAAGAAGAAAGGCACCCCTCGGGGTGCCTTTTCGTTTTCGTTCCGTTTCCGGCTGCCGGGCCGTCGCCCGGGTGGGCCTGGCGCCTAGCGCAAAAAGTGATGCATGCGATCCATGGCCTCTTCGATATTGGCCATCGACGTCGCATACGAGATGCGGATGTAGTCGTTTGCCGTGTGGGGGCCGAAATCCGTGCCGGGCACCATGACCACGCCGGCATCGTGCAGGATCGCCTGGGTCAGTTTGTCGGCGTTGCCAGCGGCCGGGTGGTTCACGTGCCGGCAGTCGGCATAGACATAGAACGCGCCGTCGGGCTTGACCGGTACGCGCAGCCCCAACGCTTCCAGCGCGGGCAGGATCGCGTCGCGGCGGCGATGGAACTCGGCCTTGCGCTCGTCGTAGATCGCCAGCGCCTCCGGCGAGAAGCAGGCCACGGCCGCATGCTGGGCCACGGCCGACGCGCAGATGAACAGGTTCTGCGCCACCTTTTCGAACGCCGGCACCAGCGCATCGGGCACCACCAGCCAGCCCAGCCGCCAGCCGGTCATGTTGAAGTACTTCGAGAAGCTGTTGACGGTGATCACGTTGTCGTCGAGCGCCAGCGCCGAGACGGGCGGGGCATCGTATGACAGCCCCTGGTAGATCTCGTCGAGGATGGCAAAGCCCCGGCGCTCGCGCACTTCGGCCAGGATCGCCTTGAGTTCGTCCGGCAGGATCGACGTGCCGGTCGGGTTCGATGGCGACGCCAGCAGCACGCCGCGCGTCTTTTCGCCCCAGTGGGCCGCCACCTGGGCGGCCGTCAGCTGGAATCGCTCCGCCGGGCCGCTCGGGATCATTTTCGCCTGCCCATCGAACGCCGCCACGAAATGGCGGTTGCACGGGTAGCTCGGGTCCGGCATCAGCACTTCGGCACCGATTTCCACCAGCACCGCGCAGGCCAGCAGCAGCGCGCCGGAGGCACCGGCCGTGACGATCACGCGCCGCTCGGGAATGTCCAGCCCATAGGCGGTCTTGTAGTAACCGGCAATGGCTTCGCGCAGCGCGTGGATGCCCAGGGCGCCGGTGTACTGCGTCACGCCGCGTCGCATCGCGGCTTCGGCCGCGTGGATGACCGGCGCCGCGGCGGTGAAATCGGGCTCGCCAATACCCATGTGGATGATGTGCCGGCCGGCACGTTCGAGTTCGGCGGCCTGCTTGGCCAGTTCCATCACGTGGAAGGCCTCGATGTTGGCAAGTCGGGAAGCGGTGGCGATACGCTGGTAGTCCATGGCGATGGGGACAGAAGCACGGGGTGGAAACAAAAACACCCGCCGGAGCGGGTGTCATGCCGGTGACTGGCATCATGGGATGCCGGACGCCGGATTGCAACATCCAGTCGGGTGGATGCGGGTCAGCGGCGCGCGGCAACCTCGGGTGCGCGCACCTGGGCGGCCAGCTTGTCGAGCACGCCGTTCACGTACTTGTAGCCTTCCACGCCGCCGAAGGTCTTGGTCAGTTCCACGGCTTCGTTGATGACGACCTTGTACGGAATGTCCAGGCAATGCACCAGCTCGTAGCTGCCCACCAGCAGCGCGGCGCGCTCCACGGGCGACAGTTCGTCGACGGTGCGGTCCAGGAACGGCTCGAACGCGGCGGTCAGGCGCGCTTCCTCGCGCACGGCACCGCCCAGCAGCGCGTCGAAATGTTCGCGGTCGGCCTTGTTGAAGCCTTGCGCGTCGTGCAGGTGGGCCTGAATTGCACCGATATCGTTGCGATTCAGCAGCCACTGATACAGGCCTTGCAGGGCCAGTTCCCGGGACCGCCGGCGCGCGCTCTTCGGCGGAGCCTTGGGTTCGGTGCGCGCCTTGGCGCCGGCCGGCTTGCCGGCGGCGTCTTGCGCGTCGCCGTTGTCGGGGGCATTACTCATCATCTTCCTCGTCATCTTCATCGCGGCCGTCGTTCTCGCGCAGGGAATCCAGCGCGACGACCAGGTTGGCCATTTCCACTGCGGTGCGGGCGCAGTCACGGCCCTTTTCGCGGGTGCGGGCATGGGCCTGCGCGTCGGTGTCGACCGTCAGGATGCCGTTGGCGATGGGCACGTTGAAGTCCAGGCCCACGCGCGTGATGCCGGCACCCGATTCGTTCGAGACCAGCTCGAAATGGTACGTCTCGCCGCGCACCACCGCGCCCAGCGCGATCAGTGCGTCGAACTGGCCGCTTTCGGCCATCTTCTGCAGGGCCAGCGGCACTTCCAGCGCGCCGGGCACGGTCACGAGCAGCGTGTCTTCGCCCTCGACGCCGAGCTTTTCCAGTTCTGCCGTGCAGGCTTCGCGCAGCTCGTCGCATACGGGCTCGTTGAAACGGGCTTGCACAATACCGATGCGCAGGCCTTCACCGTCCAGGTTGCTCTCGTAGAAGCCGTGATCCATTGTCAGTTCTCCATTCATTCGGTCAGTCACCGGCAGGAATGCCGGCGCCGTGTGATTCCGTACCGCAGGCGGATGCCTGGTTCAATCCCGTTCCAATCGCATCAATCGCAGTTCGGCTCGCCGTCCATGGGCTGGCAGCCGACGATTTCCAGATCGTAGCCGGTCATGCTCGGCATCTTGCGCGGCGAGCCCAGCACGCGCATCTTGCCCACGCCGATATCGCGCAGGATCTGGGCGCCCACGCCGTAGGTGCGCAGGTCGGGCTTGCGGCGGGGGCGGTCCTGCGGGGCGTCCAGCGCGGCAAACTGTTCGAAAATCTGTTCCGGCGCGTCGCCGCAGTTCAGCAGCACCATCACGCCCTGTTCGGCGCCGTGCAGCACTTCCAGCGCGGCCGGCAGGCTCCACGAGTGCGTGGTGCGGCCGGCTTCCAGCAGGTCCAGCACCGACAGCGGTTCATGCACGCGCACCAGCGTGGCGGTATCCGGACGCGGCTGGCCCTTGACCAGCGCCAGATGGGCGCGGCCCGACGGCTTGTCGCGGTACATCACGCTGTGGAACTTGCCCCACGGCGTCTGCATGTCGCGCTCGCCCGTGCGTTCGATGATGCTCTCGGTGCGGCTGCGGTAGTGGATCAGGTCGGCGATCGTGCCGATCTTCAGGTCGTGCTCGCGTGCGAATTCGATCAGGTCGGGCAGGCGGGCCATCGTGCCGTCGTCCTTCATGATCTCGCAGATCACCGCCGCCGGGGTCAGGCCGGCCAGCGCGCCAAGGTCGCAGCCGGCTTCGGTGTGGCCGGCGCGGATCAGCACGCCGCCGGGCTGGGCCGTCAGCGGGAAGATATGGCCCGGCTGCACCAGGTCCGAAGCCTTGGCGTCGCGGGCCACGGCGGCCTGCACGGTGCGCGAGCGGTCGGCGGCCGAGATGCCCGTGGTCACGCCCTCGGCGGCCTCGATCGACACCGTGAAGTTGGTGCCATGCACGGTGCCGTTGCGCGACACCATCGGATACAGCTCCAGCTGGCGGCAGCGTTCGGCCGTCAGCGTCAGGCAGATCAGGCCGCGGCCATACTTGGCCATGAAATTGATGGCTTCGGGCGTCACGAAGTCGGCCGCCAGCACCAGATCGCCTTCGTTCTCACGATCTTCCTCGTCGACGAGGATGACCATGCGGCCGGCGCGGATGTCGGCAATGATGTCTTCAGTACGGGCGATAGTCATGGCTTGGAACGGCGTTCAATGAGGGCGGGCGCGGGATGCGAGCAATCGGACAGGCAATCAGGCGGGCAGGGCCGGCGCGGATGTCGCGAGACCGGCGAAATCAAGGCCGCTATTGTACGCCATGCCGTTCGACGATGCCCCGGGTTCGGGGGCGGACCGGGCGGCCGCCGACAGGGCCCGGGTTCGCCCGGGTTGCGGGAATGTGAATGAGGCGGCATATCGGAACCGTTGCGTTGCCATACGCCGCTTCCGCCGGGACAGCCGGCCAGACCACGGAGAGATATCAGATGCATCCACCTCTGCAGGGCATCCGTATTGTCGAGTTCGAGGGCCTGGGTCCCGGGCCGCTGGCCGGCCGGATGCTGGCCGACATGGGCGCCGAGGTCACGGTCATCGCCAGGCGCCAGCGTACGGCCGTGGCCGACCGACTGGGCGGCAGCAAGCCCAGCCCGCTGCGGCGCGGCAAGACGATCGTGCCGCTGGACCTCAAGCAGCCGGGCGACCTGGCCGAGGCCTTGCGCCTGGTTGCCACGGCCGATGGGCTGATCGAAGGGAACCGGCCCGGCGTCATGGAGCGGTTGGGGCTGGGCCCGGCCGACTGCGCTGCCCGCAATCCCGCGCTGGTCTATGGGCGGATGACCGGCTGGGGCCAGACCGGGCCGCTGGCGCAGACGGCGGGCCATGACCTGAACTATGTGGCGCTCACCGGCATGCTGTCGCTGTCCGCCCGGCCGGGACAGGCGCCGATCACCCCGCCCACGGTGCTCGGCGATGCCGGCGGTGCGCTGGGCCTGGCCTTCGGCATGGTCTGCGCCATGCTCGACGCCCGCGCCACGGGGCGGGGTCGCGTGGTGGATGGCGCCATCGTCGATATGGTCGGCATGCTCGGCAGCATCGCGCTCTGGGTCCGTAACAACGGCCAGCTGGACGGAGACGAGCCAAGCCCGTTCCATCAGTCGCCGTTTTACGACGTCTATGCCTGCGCCGATGGCGGTTTCATCACGATTGGCGCGCTGGAGCCGCAGTTCTATGCGCTGCTGCTGACGAAGCTGGGGCTAGACGACGTCGATCCCGCCAGCCAGTATGACCGCACCGCGTGGCCGTCCCTGAAAGCGCGCTTCACGGCGCTGTTCCTGAGTCAGCCGCGCGCCCACTGGGACAGCCTGCTGGGGGGTACGGACGTGTGCTATGCGCCGGTGCTCAGCATCGCCGAGGCAGCCCGCCATCCGCACAACGTGGCGCGGGGCCTGTTCGTCGAGCGGGAAGATGGCACGCTCGATACCGCTGGCGCGCCCCGGTTTCTGGCGCCCGACGCCTGACGCTGCGTTTGTCGATCGGACTGTCGATCAAAACCAGGAAAAATACGTCGAGGAGGGGACTTATGCAGCGGGCCGGGAGCGGCCCGTCATGCCGTGCCGGCGGCGACGCGCGCCGGTCAGAGCGCCGGCCTGGCCACGCCGTCGGACGCCGACAGCATCCGCTCCACGTAGCGCGCGATCAGGTCGATTTCCAGGTTCACCCGCTTGCCCGCAGCCAGTTCGTTGAGCGTGGTCACTTCCACGGTATGCGGAATCAGGTTGATCGAGAACACGCAGCCGTCGGCTTCGTCGCTGACGGTGTTGACGGTCAGCGATACGCCATTTACCACCACCGACCCCTTGTAAGCCAGGTAGCGGCCCAGCTCGCGCGGGGCACGGATGCGCAGCTCGTGCGACTCGCCCACCGGGGCGAAACGGACCACTTCGCCCAGGCCATCGACATGACCGGACACCAGATGGCCACCCAGGCGGTCGGCCAGGCGCAGTGCCTTTTCGAGATTGACGCGGCCCGGCTGGTCCAGCCCGACGGTCTTGTCGAGCGATTCGCGTGAGACATCCACGTCGAAGTGGCCCGCTTCCAGCGTGACCACGGTCATGCAGGCGCCCTGGATGGCGATACTGTCGCCGATGCCCACATCGGACAGGTCCAGGTCGCCGGCGGCCACGCGCAGGCGCACGCCCGCATCGGCATCGCCCAGCGGCGAAACGGTTTCGATGCGGCCCACGGCCGCCACAATGCCAGTAAACATGCTTGCCTCTGTCTGAATACGATGAATACGGTTGTCAGTCCTTGCTGTCGGCGCGGCGGGCGATCAGGCGCAGGTCGTCGCCGATCTGCCGCACTTCGTGCCAGCGGAATTGCGCGGCGTCTTCCAGCCGGGTCAATGGCGGCAGGTTGAACATGCCCTGCGCGTCCCCCAGCAGCCGGGGTGCCATGTAGACCAGCAGTTCGTCGGCACAGCCTTCGCGGATCAGCGATCCGTTGAGCTTGTAGCCGGCTTCCACATGCAGTTCGTTGATGCCGCGCTGGCCCAGCGCCTCGAGCATGCGGCGCAGTTCCACCTTGCCGTGCCGGTTGGGCAGCACCACGACTTCGACGCCCCGGTCTTCCAGCGCGCGCTGGCGCGCCTTGTCCTCGACGGCGCAGAACACCAGAACCGGTTTGGCGAAATCGCCCGTGTCACGATGCAGGATCTGCGCGTCGAGCGGCACTTCGAGCCGCGAGTCGACCAGTACGCGTTGTGGCTGGCGCGGCGTGTCCACGGCCCGCACGGTCAGCGCGGGGTTGTCGTCCCGCACGGTGCCGATGCCGGTCAGGATGGCGCACGCGCGGGCGCGCCAGGCATGGCCGTCGTCACGCGCGGCCTGGCTCGTGATCCATTGGCTGGTGCCGTCGTGCAAGGCCGTGCCGCCATCGAGCGAGGCCGCCACCTTGACGCGCACCCACGGCAGCCCGCGCGTCATGCGCGAGACAAAGCCGATATTGAGGTCGCGCGCTTCCTTTTCGAGCAGCCCGCAGCGTACGTCGATGCCCGCGTCGCGCAGCCGCTGCAGGCCCCGCCCTGACACGCTCGGGTTCGGGTCTTCCATGGCGGCCACCACGCGGGCGATGCGCGCGCGTACCAGCGCGTCGGCACATGGCGGCGTGCGGCCAAAGTGGCTGCACGGTTCCAGCGTGACATAGGCGGTGGCACCCGCCGGGTCATGACCGCGCGCAATCGCGTCCTTCATGGCCTGGATTTCGGCATGATCCTGGCCGGCCGGCTGCGTATAGCCCTGTCCGATGACCTGTCCGTCCTTCATCAGGACACAACCGACGCGAGGATTTGGCGTGGTGGTGTACATGCCCCGTGCGGCGAGTGCCAGGGCCTGCGCCATGGCGGTGTGGTCGGAATCGGAAAACATGGTGTGGCGAGTCGGGCCTGAAGTGGTATGTCCGGTCAATCGAAAATCTGGGAAATCAGGGGCGTCGGACCGGTGCCCTGGCGCCTGCGGCATGGTCAGTCGCAATCGGCATCGGCGCCGGGGCGGCAGATCCGGATGCGTCCCTGGGCGCCGAGCCGTACCTGGCGTTGCGCCTGGTGGCAACGCACCAGGAATGTGGCGGCCAGAAAGCCGCCACGCTCCGACCGTGAGTATCCCACAGGTGTCAAGCGCAGGCTTTGGGTGGCTGCCGTGCCGGCGGTGGCGCGCAGCGTGATGCGAAGGTAGCGCTCATGCAATGCCACCACCGAGAACGGCGGGGTTTGCTCGCCAGCGGTGTCTCCCAGGGCCGTCAACTGCCAGCCGCGATCCAGCGTGTCTGCGCCGTGGATCGGCGCCAGCCGCACGTCGGACCGCCGTGCCGACGCCGTGGTGCGTGCCAGCGCCAGCGACGCCGCCAGGCGGTCTGCGGCGTGGCTGGCACTCTGTTCGGCGACGAGCGTGCCGATGGTGGGCCATGCGGCCACCGCAAGCACAGCCGATACGGCCAGCGATACCAGCAGTTCGGTCAGCGTCACGCCATGCTGCTGCCACCTCTTTCGCCTCGGCATGATGTTCAGCACTCCGGGGGCAACCGCTTTGCGCCACCGTCTGGCGTGGGCAGAAAGAGCCACTCCCCGCTGCTGCGCAGCACCAGGGTGCCGCAAAGCGGGTCGGGCCGTACCGGGACGGCGCGCACTTCCACGCAGCGTGACAGCGAGATGCCGTCGCAGCTGGTGGCGGTAAGCCAGTGACGGGTACGCGCCGGTGGCGGTGGGACGGCTTTCGGCCAGTTGCCGGCCGGTGTCGCGTCATCGGTTGCGCTGGCGAACGTCAGGTTCGCCAGCGCATGGCGCTCCAGCGCGAGCATGGCCGAGACCAGTTCCGCACGTGCCTGCATGCGCCAGCCGCGCTCGGCCTGACGCTGCCAGGCAGGCACGGCCAGCATCGTCAGTATGGTGACGATGACCACCACGACCAGCAGTTCGGCCAGGCTGAAGCCGGCGGTCCGGGGTGCGCGATCGGGTCGATTTGACATCATTGCGGCGACCTCACCAGTTCGCGCCAGCCCAGGCGTCCTCGCCGCCTGTGCCAGCGTGCCTGCTGCAACAGCGCGGCCGTGTCGCCGTCCACCTGCCACAGATCGAGTCCCAATGTGTCCCGCGTGGCGGTAGCAGGAGTGGTCGGCTGGCCGGTGGCGAGTATCGACGTGATGCCGATGGGTGCCGGCATGCCGCCGGCCCATGGCAGGCCGGTCACGGCGTGGACCGGCTTGCCGTCGCCGCCCAGGGTGGTCACCGACTCGCCGCGGGCGGCATCGACAAGATAGCTGCGCCGTGTTCCCGCTTCGTCCACGGTAGTAAATCCCAGGTGGACCGGGCTGGCGCTGTAGAGCGTGTCCACGCGTTCGCCGGGGCGGGGCAGGGTCAGCGTCCAGCCGTTTGCGGAAGCGGCGCCGGGTTGTGCCGACCGGAGGACGACGCCATCGCCCTTCGCCAATGCCGCGATGCTGGCCGGTGCCTGCGAGCCGCCGGGGGCATCTGGTATCGCGGACACCTCGTTGCCGGTGCCGTAGACGATGAGCGGCGTTGTGCCCGTCTGCACGACGACCGGGGCGTCGGTGTTGTCACCGGCGATGCCTCTCTGCCGGTGCATGCAGGTGGCCGACGGCGCCGGGGCACCTGTGGACAAGTGGCCAAGGTCAAAGCGCCAGAGCCTGCCGGCCGCATCGGTGGCATACGCCGCGTGCGCCATGCCGCTGGCCGTGCTGCGGATGGCCACGGCCAGCAAGGGGATCGATGCGGTGGTCGCCGCGCAGCCGGCATCGGGCAACGTGATACGTGGGACGTCTGCGGATGTCGCCCAGTTCTGCGCGGGCCGGTCGAGCGGCAGCAGCGCCAGCGCCGCGCGCGCATGCGTGCCGGCGTCGGACGAAACGATTGCCGCCGCCGCCCAGCGCCGCTCGCCGCGTGCCATCCACATGGCCGCACCGATGGGGCCGCTGCCCGACAGACGAAGCATGTCATTGGCTTGCACTTCCCACAGCAGGCGGATCGGCGTTGGCGCGTCGGGCGCCGAGACATCGAGCACGAATACCGCGCCGGGTTGGACAAACGACGACGTCTGGCGCGCCGGCATTCCACACAGCAGCAGCGTGCGCCATGTGCCCGATGGGTCGGCGTCGATGCTGACGGGGCGCGGACATGGCGCGGATGGCACAGTCCCGGCGGGTTGGGTCAGCAGGGCGGCGCCTGCGAGGGCCGCGCGCGGCAGGTAGCCGACCCGTTCCTGCCCGGTTACGGCGTCGAAGCCATGCAACAGGCCGTCACGGGTGCCCAGCCAGACCATGGTCGGCCGCCTGGCATGGCGTTGACGGAAATCCGTGTGACCGGGCTGCATCGGCAACCAGGCGGGGGGCGCCATGACGTGCACGCGCGCGCCCGCAGCATTGCCCAGGCGGGTATCGCGCTGCCGCAGGGCAGCATTCCGGAAGTCGCCTTGCAGCCATGCCAGCCGCGCTTGCCCGGCGTCCTGCGGTGTGACGCCATCGAGTACGGACCGGGCATCGTCATCGATGGCCGGCCAGCGCAACGGAACGATCTGGCCGCCGCCAAGGTAAAGCCGCCGCGCGTGCAAGTCCTGGCGATCGAGCTGATCGCCGGCTTCCCAGGGCATCTGTACGGGCGCGGCAGACAGTGCCGCCGTCCGGAACGCCAGGGCATGCAGGCGGCCTGTCCAGGGATAGTTGCCACTGGAGACGCGATATCCCAGCGGAAGCTGACCGGGCGTTGCGAAGCTTGCGGGGATCGAGCATGCCGCCACGACCAGGGTGAGAAGCAATCGAACGACACGATAGGCGATGCTCATGGCTGAAACTCCGTCTGCAGCAGCACGCGGACTTCCGCGTCCCGTCCCATGCCCAGCGCAACGATGCGCATGCGTGGCCACATGCCGGCCGCCGGCGGGTCGTCGCGGATCTCTATCAGGTAGCGGGGCAATGTCGTGGCGCCGATCACGGCTGCCGGCAGTACCGGCAGTTGTGCGCCCGTGAAGGTGCCCAGCGCGACACCGATGCTAGCGTCCGCACCGCCCACGTCGCCGTCCAGCCATGCCTGCCACACGCGGTGATCCCCGTCGGCCATGCAGATCCCACGCTGCGCGCCCTCCGCGCAGGTACCCGGCGCGGGCCAGCTGGCCAGACGCGCGCTGCCCGATGCGATGGCGGCGATCAGGTCGGCTTCGGCATCGTGCAATGCCGCTTCGGCGGCGCGGAAGGCGATCTCGCGGTCGAGCGGTTGGCTTGCCAGCTGCCGGCCTGCCAGCAGAAAGTGTGTGGCAGCGGCGCAGATGCCACCCATCAGCAGCATCAGCGTGGCGACGAACGCGAGTAGCGCGGCACCTGTAGGCCTGCGACGACTCAGCATATGATCCCCTGGCACGGAGACGGGTTGCGAAGGCGAACCGTGGTGGCGAACACCCGGCGCCTCAGGTGCGGATGTCTGGCCGGCATGAAGACCTGGTCGTCGGCGTGGCTGGCGCCGTCGCCTGGAAACAGCGTGAGCCGTTGCGTGGTGCCAGGCGCGAGCGTAGGGCGCTCGCCACGTATGACCACGGCGATCTGCACTGCGTGCACGCGATGCCAGCCGGCGGAGCCCTGTGTGGGCAATTCACGCGCCGGCACGAATCGGTCGATCCGTCCGTCGCCGTCGAAGTCCATGCCGTAGCGCAGCTGCAACATCTCCACACCACGCACCAGCGTGCCGGCCGTGTGGGCGCCCGCCAGCAGGCGGCTGCCCTGGCGGGTCGGATAGCGACACAGCAGCTGTGGCACGCCGTCACCGCCCGTGCCCACGTAAAACAGGTTGGTCGAGGCGTGGTGAGGCAGGGCCGCCCCGCTGGCCCGGACGATGGCGCGGGCCGGCAGTGCATAGCCGCCGCAGTCGCTCATGGTGCCGTCAGGCAAGGTGGGGTCGGCGGCAAGGCCGCTGCCGGATACGCGCACAAGCAGCGCATCGCTGCCGTTCACACCGCCCCGCGCGCACTGCATCGGGGATTGCGTCCGCGATGGTGTCTGCGTTTGCGTGTGGAGCGATGGCTGCGCGCAGTCGTCGCGTCCTTCGATGGGCGGCACCGGCGCCGGATGCGCCGGCGCGAGCGCGACATGCGCGGGAATCCATCCTGCCTGCCGAATCGAGTGGGCCAGGATGAACAACGCGCGCTGCCCCCGTTCCTCGATCAAAACGCCGTCAACCACGGTGGCATACGCGGTGCGCATGACCTGGAAGCTGGCCAGTGCGGCAAATGTGGCGATCAGGCCCAGGGAAATGCCTACCATCAGGCTGGCGAGCGTGAAGCCTCGTGCGTTCCCATGCGTCAGGCGGCGGCACGTCATGGCCGCACCCACAGGGCAATGTGCGTCACGGACATTGCCCGGTCATGCGGGCGCGTCAGCGCATCAGGCGGCAAGGTGGCCAGTGCGATGTGGTCGCCGTGCAGGCAGCCACCATCGGCGAAGGTGCCCCCGCACAGCGCAGCACGGTCTGCATCGCCGCTGACCAGCCGCCAACCTTCGTCGCGCGCCTCAGCCTGTTCCGCCGCCAGCCGCAGCGTGGCGCCGAGCCGCTCGTGGTGGCCACCCCAGCGCAACCAGGCACTGCCCAGCGTGGCCAGCGGTACCGCGCCCAGGCCCACGATGGCCAGGCAGACCAGTGATTCGACAAGAACGTCGCCACGGGCCTGATGACGCGAAACGCCAAGGGCCGCAGCGGGGCGGCGGATCAATCGAAACGGAAAACAGGAAGCCGAGCAAGGCATGGCACATCGGTTCGTCGGGAACGGATGGCCACGATAGCGGCAGGAAGGGGGTTAAAACGTGTCCGGATGTGACGGAGTTGCGTCAATGTGTGTCCGAGCGGCTCTCCGAAACCTCCGACGCCGCTCGGCAGCCTTGCTGCGAGTCCGCTACCAGCAGGTGCCGGCTGCACCCGTGCCCGTCGACGTCTTGACGTTCAGGTTGTCGACCGTGAAATTGCCGCACACGGGGTCCTGGCGATTGGCCACTGGCGTGGCGGTCAGTTGGAAACCGGTGGCGATAGAGCCGCCGGATGGCGCGATGGTGATGATGTAGTTGGTGGATTCGCAGGTGTCGCCAGACGGCGTCTTGGCGTCATCGCACTTCGTCAGTTTGAGCGCCGACGGATCGACGGTGTAGGTGTTGTTGACCGTGAAGTACCGTTCCAGCGCCCCCTGCACGCGGGCCAGGCCAGCCTTGGCCTCGGCGCGCCGCGACTTGGTCACGAACTGCTGGTATTGCGGGATGGCGACCGCCGCCAGAATGCCGACGATCATCACCGTGATCATCAGCTCTATCAGCGTGAAGCCCCGGGCGCCGGCGTGGCGCCCGCCCCTGGTCTTCTCAAATTTCATCATCGCAGTTCTCCTGTCATCCCCGTCCTGCCCAGGCATCAGCGCTGGATCTGCCGCCATGACACGCGGCCGGTTGGATAGCCGGTGTTGATGGTGTTCCTGCTGATACCGCCGCCGGCGCTGCTGTTGGATCCGCTTCCGCTGGTGTACGAATTGTTGCCGATGACGGTCGAATTGGTCAGGATGCCGTTGTTCGACTTCTTGCCGTTCACTACCTGGCCAGCGGTGTTACCGCTGCCGCCAACGGCATCCGATCCGTCGAACTTGCCGTCGCCATTGGCGTCGAACATCGCGACCGTCTGACCGCCGGTCAGGCCGTCGATGAGCATTTCCCAGCCGGTGCCGCCGTATTCGCACAAATCGCTGGAGGGTACGAGCGTGGAGAACAGCAATCGCGTGCCGGTAATCTGCGGATCATAGACCACGCGCTCGCCTTGCGGGTCCGCGCCGGGCGAAGCGAGGTTCAGATACCACCCCATGGCGCCGCCGCTGTAGTTCACCGGGTTCTTGCTCAGCACCCTGTACCAGTCTCCGCCCTTGTACTGGGCTTCCATCGTGATGGACTGCTGCACCAGCTGGGAACGCGTGATCGTGAGCTGCCCACTGCTGTTTTTGTCCCAGATGCCGTAGACCGACTGCGTGCCCATGTTTGCGGGGTCACCAACATCCACGTACCGGCCCGTGCCGAACATCATGATGTAGCCGCCCCAGCGATTACGCACCCCACCAAACGACGTTGTGATCGGCTGGGCATTGCCGCCGGCGTCGGTGGCTTTGAACAGCAGTTGCCGGGTGTCCTGGTAGGCCGCCGCGGTCTTGCCGCTGACATCGAACTTCCAGACGTTGCCGAGCAGGTCGCCTGCGTAGATGGCGTCGGCCACGTAGTCGCCATCGGTATCGGTCACGTACACCTGCATGATGCCGTTGGACTTCTTCTGGGCGTCGGTGGCGTCGTTGACCGTCAGCTTGAGGTAGTCCGTGCCGAGGCGCCAAGTCTTGCTGCCGGCCGGGCGGTCCAGGAAAATTACGAAAATCGAGCCGCGTGCCGCAGTACTGTTCAGGCCGTTGCCGAAGACCGCAGCCCATTTGCCGTTGCCCAGCCGCACGATCTTCGGCCGGCCATAGGTGTAGCCGAGGTCTGCGTCATCGGCGCTGGTAAATTCCCAGAGTGCGGTGGACGCCGCGGTGGACTCGTTGATCGCCGTCGGGTTGGTCACATCAAGCGCATAGATGCCCTTCCCGCCGCCGCCCAGCCCGCCAACCAGCACGGTTTTCCATGCGCTGTTGACGTAGGCATCGGTGATTGTCGGAGTGCTGTCTACGTAGTAGCTGTGCGCATACTTGGGAGCCGTCAGGTCGGCCAGCTTGCCATATAGCGCCGACGGCACGTATGCGAACAGCTCCTTGCCGCCGTCGCTAGCGGGGTCGTCGCTCATGTCGGCCGAGAATGCGTGCAGCATGCCGTCATTGGCGCCGACATAGATCATCGGCTTGCGCTTGCTCTGCGCGGCGACGAAAGCTACATAGGTGGCGTCGCCATACCCGGCGGCGGGCGTTCCCACGTACTGCGGACTGGAATTGACGATATCGCCCAACGCGGTAGAGCGGGCGCGGAACATCGTCTGTTCATTGCTCTGATCGCCGCGTAGCCAGAGCAGCCGCTTGGTGCCCAGCTTGTCGGTGCCGTTCAGCGCGGTCTGGTATGCCGTGGGCAAGCTATCCCAACGGAACGGAATGCCGGCGCTGTTGGTGTCGGCGGTGTTGTAGGTCAGAATTGCACGGCTGTCCTGGTTGACGCCCTTGAGCTTGGCGCCCGCATCCCACTTTTCCTGGGAGGCGATGTTGCCGTTCTTGTCCAGGCGATAGGCCAACACCTGACCCGACCAGTCGGAGCCATTGAAGCGGGCCTGGAAAATGCTGGAATCGGTTTTCAGCGATGTGGTACTTGCCGCCACCGCTGCCGCCGATGAGGTCTTCAGAATCGACAGGAAGGCGTTTTCCAGTGCTGCGGCCAGCGCGACGGGGTTGGTCGCGTAGAAGTAATTGTCGGGCACGCCGTCCGAACCTTTACTGCCGTTCGACAGGGTCACGTCCCATTCGGACGTCTGGTCGGGGGTGCCGCTACCGTTCTGATCGTTGAAACCGCCCCACTTGGCGGCGTACAGCAATGGGTCCTGGAATTGCGAGCCGGCCTTGCCGTTGGCCGTGTAGACGACGCTAGTCTCCGGATCGCCAAAATTACACTTGTTGCAACCGCCAGTCGTATTGATCGGCGCGCTGGAGGGGGTCACCTTGATATTGGTGGGATCGCTGTACTGGAAGTCGTAGATCCCGGAGTGGAAGTGCGGGCCATCCTGCGAGGTGCCGGAGATCGAGTAGCCGAAGCCCTGGCCGTTAGCCGACGAGCCCGACACCACGCGTGTGGACACCGTGATGGTGTCGCCGCTGACGTTGTAGCTTAGGATGCCCCAGACGTCCTGGTCATAGTCGCCGCCGGCAATCGAATCTTCCCAGTTCACGTAGAACTTGCCGCTGGTGGCGGTCTGCGAGATGACCTTGAAGTCCACCAGCGTACCGGTGCTGGCTGCGGCCGTCACGCCGTTGGGCGACTGAGGATGCAGTTGGTATGACGGCATGATCGTCACGGTCTTGCCGTTCACGTTGACGCTAATTTTGGGCGTGTTCGTGGCGAGCTGCACCGCGTAGGTGTTCATCTTGAGCGACGTGGTGTCCTGCACTGGTACGCCTAGCGTGGCGGCGTCGGCGTCCGAACGCAGGCGGTTCTGTTTGGCAAACAATGCCGCGCCTGCGATCTGGAACGTACCTTTTTGCGACGGGCCTTCCGGGCAGATGCCCAGTACGTCGCTGAGATTGCCGACCGATTTGGCCGAGCACAGGTTGTCGATCGTCTTGCCGCTGATACCGCCCGCAAACCAGGAGCCGCCGGCTATGTTCTCGCCAACTCCTACCTTGTTCGTATAGGTGCTGATATCGGGCGCGCCGTTCAGGGCGCTCATGCCGCTGAGCTGATCGTCATCGTACGATGACACGCTTGAATTGAAAACCAGCGCGTTCAGCGGCGTGCAGTACGGTGCTCGGCTCGCATTCGTCTTCGGCAGATCCATCGGGTTGGCCCAGGCTGGCTGTGTCAGACCCAGTGTGGCGTCCTTACCATTGCTGGCCGGCTGGAATGCGCTGGTTGCCGTCTTGCCACCGAAGTAGCGTAGTGTTTCGACGAAAATCTCCGAGATTGGATTGCCCCATGTGGAACAGTTGCCTTCCGAGGCCGGCTTGTTCTGGGCATTGGTGCCCCCGCTCGGCTGGATACCAGTCTGCTGGTAGTTGCACTGGTCCGCGCTCAGATAGGTGCCGTCGCTGTAGCTGTAGCCGTATGGGCGCAGCTTGTCGATGTTCCAGACGATGCCTTTCACCGGATTAGTAGCGGCCGAGTAGGTAAATACGCCGGTGTCGGGATTGAATTCCGACGCGAAGTTGGTCACGTTGCGCCGCAGGACGCCCCCAGAAATATTCTTGTCATAGCTGCCGGTCATCAGGCCGAACAGCATTTGGCCGGGGCCGCCGTACTTCTGCAAAAGCCCGATCGGCTTGTTGTTATTCGGGTCACACTTCTCCGATCCAATCAGGCCGTTGACGCACACCTGCACGCGCGCGTTGTAGACGCCGACGTCCTGGCCCATGCCCAGCCCCCGTGCCGATTGCAGAGGATTTTCGGCCGACGAGTTGATGCCCGAGAGCGCGGCGCGGTTGCCGTTCGACGAACCCGACACCGTGGTGCCATTGATCTTGGGCAGGAAAGACCCTTGCGTATTGTGGGCTTCGGTATACCAATTGCACTGCCATTTCTCGGAGGCGCCCCACGTGGCGTAGTTGCCTGCTACCACGCGGATCTGCGGCGCCTGCTGATTGGTCTGCGAGTTAAGGTTGCTGGAGTCCTTCGGCGTGACGTTGCACAAGGTCAGGCCGCCGCGCGTCAGATTGGTGACCTTCCACGACGAGAACTGTGTGCTGGTGTTGCCCGGGTTCGACACGCCATCGGCATAGAACGCCATGTTGACCGAGCCGGAGTTGACCTGCATCACCCAGCCTGTCATCGAACTGCCAGCCGTGGCGCCAGAGGTTGGCTCGAACCGCAGTTGGTCGCCGATCTGCACCTTGCTCACGTCATTGAGCGCGATATTCGATGCCGCGGCTGCGGCCAGCGCCATTTTGGTGTTCGACGTTAGCGTGCCGATGGCCGAGGCTACTTCCACGGACACCGGCACAAGTTTCGCGACGTCGGCGCCGTTGTAGAACTTGGCCCAGGCGTGCGCGTCCATCGGCAGGAAAGCACGTTCCAGCACCGTGGTGGTCGTGGTATCCGTCGAGCGCATGCCACCGTAGAGGATCTTCCGAACCTCGTCGATGCGGCTCATCGTGGCCCAGTTCAGGAAGTTGCCGCTCCAGGTCGAGCCATCGCAGTACTTCGTGTCCTTGTCTACAAGGGCCTTTGGTACGAAACCCTTGATCGTCGTCTTGTCGTACGTGTAACACTTGGCCGAATCGAAATATCCCGCGTACTCGATGCTGTTGGTGTACGTCGTATCGAGCTTGCCGTCGCCGTCCAGATCCGTATAGTCGTTGTACGCCTTCTGGTGCAGCGTGTGATCCTTGGTCAGGTCGATCATGACCATCGGCGGCACATTGCCACCGGCGAAGAGCGGCCGCTGGGCCAGGGTGAGCTGGGGGCCGGCGGCCGAGGCCGTGGCGATGGCAAGCATGCTCGACATAGCCAGCAGGGCAGCCTGCACGCGGCTCACGATGCGTCGGGAAGAGAGGGGATAGGTCATGGTGCGCCTGACAGTAAGGGTTTGCGCAAGACAGTGCTGAGTCGTCAAAGGGTCGTCGTCAGAAGCGGACGACTTCCTGCACCATCACCTTGGTGCCAGGGTTCAGGCCGTAGCCAATCGCCGTGATGCGGTACACATACTTGTTGGAGCCGAACTCGATGTCGTTTGGCTCCTTGAGCGGCTCGATCAGGTAGCGCGGCTGCTTCGATACGCCGTTGGCGCCGGCGGTATCCACCGTGGCCATCTTCTGGGTGGCCGTCAGGCCGGTCATCTCGCCCATTTCCACCGATCGCTTGGGGTCCTCGATGTAGAGTTCCCAGACCTGCTGGCCGGACGTGGCGTACTGGCAGTAGCCCTTGTATCCCTCGATGTCGCAGGTCGGCGACGAGCCCGTCAGGCCGTTCAGTTTGCGGTACGTGGTGATGTCCATGCGTGCATCGCGCAGTGCGGATTCCGCCGCCTGGAGGGCCACGCTCTCGTCCCGGGTGTTACGGGCAAGGCGCTCGGAGTTGAGGCTCATGGTGCTGGCGGCCAGCCCGGCAAGTGTCAGGATGACCAGGAGCAGCAGAACCAGGATCAGCGACATGCCACGCTGCCCGGTGCGGCGGGACGTTGGGTGAATGCGGTGTTTCATGGCCGGCCTATGTCAGTCGGTTGCGAAGGGCGATGTAGAACGTGAAATGCCTGTGAAGACGGCCGTCCGCGGCCAGTTGCATCACGCTGCCGGCATCCCCGTTGGGCGCCAGGTCACCGGGTGCGTACGTGGTGCCGAAATGGTTGATCTTCGTCTTGACCATGTCGGGATTGGTGGTGCTGTTGCCGCGCAGTACGACGGACACGCGTACGGCCAGGACGTTGTCCATGTTTGCGGCCGCCCCGGGCCGCACAAAGCGGTTCACCACCATGTCGTTGTCGGTGTCCTCGCCCAGCAGGATCTGGAGCGCCTCGACATTGCGGAAGAGAGGCGTGGGGGTGCCATTTACCTCGCACTGCAGCCATGGAACACCGTCCGCGTCCTTGACGATCGAATAGATCTCGGTGGTCTGCACGTTGCCGTTCACGTCGTTGCCGCTGCAATCGACCGAACTGCCGTCAGCCTTCGGAAATGTCGGGCTGCCCGGTGCGGCGAACGGATCACCGCCGGCCATCGATGAGCCGTAGTAGCGCAGCGTCAGCGTGTCGCTGGTGTTCGCGCCACCGTCATTCGTGGCTTCCAGCGTGGGGGACACGAAGTCGTTATTCGTGTACAGGAAATCGGAGTAGCCGATCTGCCGCGCCTGGCGCTGCAGCAGCTGGGCAATGGCGCGGGCGTTTTCCTGGATCTCGCCCACATCTCCCTGCGTGCTGTTGGTGCGGCGCTGCGAAATATAGAGCGAGCTGGCTGCGAGGATCAGCAGCATGCTGATCACCATGCCGACCATCAACTCGACCAGCGTAAAGCCGCTGGCCGCGCGGCGGCGGAACTGACGGTTTGGCGTAGTCATGGGATGAGCGCGGTCGAGAAATGCTGAGGGGTACCGCCGTTGTCTTCGCTCCAGAAAATCTTGATGACATACGGCGCATTGGCGTCCTTGTCGCAGCCGTTCTTGTCTTCGGCTGACCCGGAGCCGTCGTTGGGCGTGCTGTCCGTGCAGACGATGCCGTCGCCACCGGGCATGCTTTCCCGGACGTCCGCGAGCCATGTGGCATAGGCCGTGATAGCCATCTCGTCCGGTGTGCAGCCTGCCGCGGTATAGCACTTGGCCACCGCATCGGATGACTTGGGGACGTTGAACGTGCCGTTCGTCACGGCGGTGCTGTTGCTGCGAATCTGGTCCGCCAGGTTGTAGGCCATCAGCGCGGCATAGTTGCGCATCGCGGCCGTGCGCGAGTCCACCAGCGTCTGCAATTGCAGGTTGGCCAGCGCCAGCATGCCGATCGACAGGACGATCAGCGTGACCAGCGCCTCGATCAACGAAAAGCCGCGCGCCGGGTTCCGCGCACGCGACAGCCGGCATCGATCCGCCATCGGGATCGGGGAGGAGTAGGGCGTCATGGCGTCAGGGACACGTCGACTGCAGCTGGGTGGAGGGCCGGCCGCTGCCGGTCATTGAAACCGTCTGGCCGGCTTCCGTGGCATTGCGCTCGCAGAATTTCCAGCTTGCGGTGGGCGTGCTGGAACTGCCCGTGGATCGCATGCGTACGCGATCCGGCGTGGCGCCGAGGTTGGCGGCGGTGACTTCCGTGGTGGCTTGCAGCGGATCGCTGTGCCGCACCAGTTCTTCGGTGTTGGCGTAGACGCCGTCGTTGTCCGCATCGACAAATATGATGCGGGGCAGGGTCCAGTCGTCGGAGCAGGTATTGCCGGCGCCGAGCGGGCAGACCGTCACCGTGGTGTTGCGGCGCGCGGCCTCGCTGCGGGCGAGTTCGAGGTCCGCGAACAGGCGCGTGGCATCGGCCGACAGCCGGCTGTTATGCAGGAATGACTTGAAGTTCGGTGCGGCTGCGGCGGCCAGCACGGCCAGTACCGCAATGGTCACCATCAGTTCGATCAGCGTGACCCCTCGCGCGCGCCGACGGTATCGTTGACCTGCGCGCGCGTGTACCGCCCCTGACGCCACTGCAGCCACGCCGGCATTGACCCCAGGCTTAGGCAGCAAAGACGTCAGCAAGCCCGCTGCCTTCCGGCAGAAAGACTGACCCATTTGTGACTCCCGTCCAAAAAAACGACAGTTCTTTTTTTGTTCTTTGCGCGGCGCGCTGGAATGCTGTTGCGTCCGGGCCTCTGATGGGTCCGGTTCCGCGTGTGGCGACGCTGCTGTGTCGCAGCGATTTTTATGCGATGAAAACGCGCGTTCGTCCGCCTGCCTCCTACCCGAAGGAGGTCAGTGCAGATTAGACATCTTTTTTGGCGAAGTGGCTACCCCTTTCGTGGGGTAGGGGTCGAAAATTCGTCGAGTACGTCGCGGAATTCAGACACATCCTCGAAGCTTCGGTAGACCGAAGCAAAGCGGATATAGGCGATCTTGTCGAGCTTGCGCAGTTCGCGCATGACCAGTTCGCCCACCTGGCTGCTCGGGATTTCCTTTTCGCCCAGCGCCAGCAGCTTTTCCTCGATGCGCAGGATGGCTTCGTCGATGGCTTCGGCCGAAACCGGCCGCTTGCGCAGGGCCAGCCGCATCGAATCCTTGAGCTTGGCCCGGGAATAGTCCACGCGCGAGCCGTTCTTCTTCACGATGGCCGGGAAGAACAGCTCGATGCGCTCGTAGGTGGTGAAACGGCGGTCGCAGGCTTCGCAGCGCCGGCGCCGGCGCACGGCTTCGCCGTCCTCGGAGACGCGACTGTCAAGGACCTGGGTATTGGAATGACCGCAGAAGGGGCATTTCATGCCTGACCACCTGAAGAAATATGCCAGCCCGCATTTTGCATCTTTGAGTTCTGCTGCGGGGTTGCGGCGGGTCAACCGGCGCCGCCGACCCGGGGGAGGGCGGCGCCGTTGGTGCGTACTAACTATAGATACGCTTCAGATCGCCCGGGGGGCGATCCATGCCAGCGGTCCGATCAGCCGTAGACCGGGAAGCGGCGTGTCAGTGCGGACACCTGCTCGCGAACCTTGGCGATGTTGGCTTCGTCGTGCGGGTTGTCCAGCACGTCGGCGATCAGGTTGGCCACCTGACGGGCTTCTTCTTCCTTGAAGCCGCGCGTGGTCATGGCCGGCGAGCCCAGGCGGATGCCCGAGGTCACGAACGGCTTTTCCGGATCGTTCGGGATGGCGTTCTTGTTCACCGTGATATGCGCGTCGCCCAGAATCTTCTCGGCTTCCTTGCCGGTGATCTGCTTGGCACGCAGGTCCACCAGCATCACGTGGCTTTCGGTCTTGCCCGACACGATGCGCAGGCCGCGCGCGATCAGGGTCTCGGCCAGCACGGCGGCGTTCTTCACCACTTGCTGCTGGTATTCCTGGAATGCCGGCTGCAAGGCTTCCTTGAACGCCACGGCCTTGCCGGCGATCACGTGCATCAGCGGGCCGCCCTGGATACCCGGGAAGATGGCCGAGTTGATGGCCTTTTCGTGCTCGGCCTTCATCAGGATCACGCCACCGCGCGGGCCGCGCAGGCTCTTGTGGGTGGTGGTGGTGACGAAGTCGGCGTGCGGCACCGGGTTCGGGTACACACCGGCGGCGATCAGGCCGGCGTAGTGCGCCATGTCGACCATGAAGTAGGCGCCCACTGCCTTGGCAACCTTGGCGATGCGTTCGAAATCGATGCGCAGCGAGAATGCCGAAGCGCCGGCGATGATCATCTTCGGCTTGGTTTCGTGCGCCTGCTTCTCCAGCGCGTCGTAGTCGATGTCTTCCTGGGCGTTCAGGCCGTAGCTCACGACATTGAACCACTTGCCGCTCATGTTCAGCGCCATGCCGTGGGTCAGGTGGCCGCCTTCGGCCAGGCTCATGCCCATGATGGTGTCGCCCGGCTTGAGCATGGCGAAGAACACGCCCTGGTTGGCCTGCGAGCCCGAGTTCGGCTGCACGTTGGCGGCGTCGGCGCCAAACAGCTGCTTCACGCGGTCGATGGCCAGCTGTTCCACGACGTCGACATACTCGCAGCCGCCGTAGTACCGCTTGCCGGGATAGCCCTCGGCATACTTGTTGGTCAGTTGCGAACCCTGGGCGGCCATCACGGCCGGCGAGGTGTAGTTTTCGGAGGCGATCAGCTCGATATGATCTTCCTGACGCTGGTTCTCCTTCTGGATAGCGGCGAAGACTTCGGGGTCGATCTGTTCGATCGTGAAACGGCTGCGTTCAAACATGGCGTCACTCGTCTGTAAAAAGGAAAGCGGACGGCAAAAACGATAGGAGCATCGGTTGCAGGTCGGCGCAATCGTATTAAAGCGGGAATTACTTCGCGGATAGGGCGCGCGGGAAGGCACTGGCGTCCAGCACCGGGCGCCGCTATGCGGCTGACCGGTACAGGGCGCACCCTGCTTCCCATTCGCTGCCCAGGCGAGCGGCAGGCGCATTTTTACTTCACGCCCAATGAACTTGCGCTTCCTCGTGGTAGTACCCACTGACTTCGCCAGTCGCGCAAGGTGGAATGGTTGCGGCAGAGTTTATGCGAACGCGCCGCGGGCCGCAACCCGGCAGCGGCCGGCGCCGGAGCGCGCGCCGCCTGCGCCGTCAAGGCCTTGTGGCGTATGGCTCGCAACTTGCTGTTGCAAAGTCGCCTACGGGTTAACCAGTGCGCTCCGTTACAATGCGGCCCATGCCAAATTTCGTGTGGCCGCTGCGCGTGTATTGGGAAGACACCGACGCAGGCGGCGTGGTGTTTTACGCCAACTACCTCAAGTTTTTCGAACGGGCGCGGACCGAATGGCTGCGCTCGCTCGGCATTGAGCAGCAGACCCTTGCCGATACCTCCGGCGTGGTCTTCGTCGTACGCAGCACCGCTGTGGAATACAATGCGCCCGCCCGGCTGGATGACCAGCTGGAAATCCGTACGCATATCGAACGGGTTGGGCCGGCATCGGTCCAATTCGCCCAGGAAGCGTGGCGCGGGGACTTGCTGCTGGCCAGCGGCAAAATCCGCGTGGGATGTGTCGACAAAGGCACTTTCCGTCCGGCCCCGATTCCTGCCCCTGTTCTCGCTACTATTAAAAACGCTCGATGAATCCGGTGACCGTCACACAAGACCTGTCGATCATTTCGCTGGTCCTTCACGCCAGCCTGCTGGCACAGGCCGTCATGGCGCTGCTGCTGGTGATGTCCCTGTTCTCGTGGACCTACATCTTCCGCAAGCACCTGGCGCTGCGCTCGGCGCGCACCCAGACCGAAGGCTTCGAGCGCGACTTCTGGGCCGGCGGCGACCTGCAGGCGCTCTATAACAGCGCCGTGAACAACCGCCACAACACCGGCGCGCTGGAACGCATCTTCGAATCGGGCATGGGCGAATTCCTCAAGGCCCGCGAACGCAGCAACGACGCCGGCGCCCTGCTGGACGCCGCCCGCCGCGCCATGCGCGCCGCCTATCAGCGCGAGATGGATGTGCTGGAATCGCACCTGCCGTTCCTGGCGTCGGTGGGTTCGGTGAGCCCGTACATCGGCCTGTTCGGTACGGTGTGGGGGATCATGAACGCATTCCGCGGCCTGTCGAATGTGCAGCAGGCAACGCTTGCGTCGGTGGCGCCCGGTATCGCCGAGGCGCTGGTCGCCACCGCGATTGGCCTGTTCGCCGCCATCCCGGCCGTGATTGCCTACAACCGCTACGCCACGGAGATCGATCGCCTGGCCATCCGGTTCGAAAGCTTCATGGAAGAATTCCTGAACATCCTGCAGCGCCAGACGCGTTAAACAGACAGGGGAGCATCAGACATGGCAGCCATCCAGCGCCGCGGCGGTTCGCGCCGCCGGGCCAGCGCCGAGATCAACGTCGTGCCGTATATCGACGTGATGCTCGTGCTGCTCGTCATCTTCATGGTGGCGGCACCGATCGTGAGCCCCGCGGTGGTGGACCTGCCGTCGGTGGCCAACGCCACGCCGCAGCAGCAAACGCCGCCGATCGTCGTCACCGTGCATGAAGACGGGCAGCTGACCGCGCGCGGCAAGGACAGCTCGGGCGGGTCGTTCGAGCGCAAGCTCGACAAGCGCGGCCTGACCGATTTCGTGCGCCAGCGCCAGAACGAGAATCCGGACCAGCCGGTGGTGATTGCTGCCGCCAAGACGGTCAAGTATGAAGCCGTACTGGACGTCATGTCAGAGCTCAAGGCCGATGGCGTGAAGCGCGTCGGGCTGATGGTCAAGTCCAAGTAAGCACTATTGCGTCCCAAAGTGGCCAGCCTCTCGTCACGTCATCCGCAGCCAGGGCCTTCGCGCACGAAGGCCGCCGCCTATCCGTATCAGCCGGTCAAGGAACGCGGCACGATGCGGTCGTTCCTGCTCGCGCTGCTGATGCACCTGTTGCTCGGCATCGTGCTGTACTACGGCGTGCATTGGCAAAGCAGCACGCCGGTGGGTGCCGAGGCCGAACTTTGGGAAGAGGTTCCCGACGTCACGCCCGCGCCGCCGCCCCGTCCGGTGGAGCAGCCGGTGCCGACGCCGCCGCAGCCGGCCGTGCGCAGCAAGGTCGAGGAAGCGGCCGACATCGCGCTGGAGCAGAAGAAGCGCAAGCAGGCCGAGGAGGCCGCTGCACGCGAGGAAGCCGCCCGCCGCGAACGCGAGCGCAAGGAACAGGAACAGAAGGAAGCCCAGCGCAAGGAAGAGCAGCGCCAGCAGCAGCTCGACGCGCAGCGCAAGGAAGACGCGAAGAAGAAGGCTGACAAGGAAAAGGCTGACAAGGCAGCGCAGGAAAAGGCCGCCGAAATCGCCCGGGAAAAGGAAAAGGAGAAGGCCGAGCAGCAGCGCAAGGAAGCCGACGCGAAGGCCAGGGCCGAAGCCGACAAGCAGGCCAAGGCCAAGGCGGATGCCGAGAAACAGGCGAAGGCCAAGGCGGATGCCGATGCCAAGGCCAAGCGCGATGCCGCGGCCAACGCGCAGCGCAAGAGCGAACTGGCGCGCCTGCAGGCGCTGGCGGGCGGTGGCAGCGCGTCGTCGAGCGGCGGCGGCGTTGGCAATGCCGCAGGCTCGGGCGCCGGCTCGGGCGGCAAGGCGTCGCCGGGCTATTCCGACCGGGTGCGCCGCCGCGTGAAGCCGAACATCATCTTCAACGGCACCGTGGAAGGCAATCCGCCGGCCGTGGTGGCGGTCCGGCTGGCGCCGGACGGCTCGATCCTGTCCAAGCGGCTGGCCAAGTCCAGCGGCGACGCCGACTGGGATAATGCCGTAATGCGCGCCGTGGAGCGTTCGGATCCGCTGCCGACCGACGAGGGCGGCAAGGCCCCGTCGTTCGAATTCACGATCACGTTCCGCCCCAAGGACTGACCAGCCAGGGGTCGAGAGCGCCATGATTTGCAACATAATGCAACCTTCATCGTTGGCCGCCAGTCCCATCGCTACCATGAACGGTTGCCTGACGCGGCCGGCAGTGTGCAAGACGTACACGCACGGAGCATGCGCCAAGCTGCATGCCGTTCCTGTGCCCGACTTGCTGTGCCCGCCGTACCGATGAATCCCAAAATCGACTGAGGAGCAGCATGCGAAAGCTTTGGGTCCCTAACTGGCTGTCCCGGCGCCAGACCACCAAGATCACCCGCGACCAGGGCCGTCACGCGCTGATGGCCTGGCTGGCTGTGGCGCTGATGTCGGCCGGCGCCGCGCACGCGCAACTGAACGTGGAAATCACCGGCGTGGGTTCGAACCAGTTCCCGGTGGCCACGGCCAACTTCCAGGGCGAAGGCCAGGGCGCGCAGAACCTGACCGCCGTCATCCGTTCCGATCTGACCAACAGCGGCCGTTTCCGCAATATCGATCCGGCCGGCGCCACCGTCGCCGAATCGGCCCAGGTGGACCTGGGCAGCTGGAAGGCCAAGGGCGCCGACGCGTTCGTGGCAGGCAGCGTGACCCCGTCCGGCAATGGCCAGTACGAGGTGCGTTTCCGCCTGTACGACACGGTCAAGGGCCAAAGCCTGGGCGGCCTGGCTTTCAATGTCAGCCAGAGCCAGCTGCGCGTGACTGCGCACAAGATCGCCGACTACATCTACGAAAAGCTGCTGGGCGAACGTGGCGTATTTGCCACGCGCCTGTCGTATGTGTCGAAGGTGGGCAACCGCTACCAGCTGCTGATTTCGGATTCGGATGGCCAGAACGCCCAGGTGGCGCTGTCCAGCAGCGAGCCGATCATCTCGCCGTCGTGGTCGCCCGATGGCCGCCGCGTGGCATATGTCTCGTTCGAGGCCAAGAAGCCGGTGGTGTACGTGCATGACCTGGCCACGGGCAAGCGCACGCTGGTGTCGAACCAGAAGGGCAACAACAGCGCGCCGTCGTGGTCGCCCGACGGGCAGCGCCTGGCCGTGGCGCTCTCGCGCGATGGCAACACCCAGATCTACCTGGTCAACGCCGACGGCTCCGGCCTGCGCCGCATCTCGCGCAGCAGCGCGATCGACACCGAGCCGCAGTTCTCGCCGGACGGCCGCAGCATCTATTTCACCAGCGATCGCGGCGGTGCGCCGCAGATCTACCGTATGCCGGCCTCTGGCGAGGAATCCGGCGCAGCACAGCGCGTGACCTTCAAGGGCAACTACAACGTCAGTCCGCGCGTTTCGCCGGACGGCAAGTACCTGGCCTACATCTCGCGTTCGGGCGGCTTCCGCCTGCAGCTGCAGGACCTGTCCAACGGTGACGTGACTTCTCTCACGGATACGTCCAACGACGAGGCGCCGAGCTTCGCCGCCAATGGAAAATACATCCTGTATGCCACCCGCGTGGGCGGCCGCTCGGTACTGGCGGCAGTCTCCACGGACGGCCGAACGAAACAGGTTCTGTCACTCCAGTCCGGCGAGGTTCGCGAGCCGTCCTGGGGTCCTTTCATGCAGTAGAAAAAGAGGAGTCTCTCGCCATGTCCCAAATGATGACCAAATCGCTCGCCCTGGCTGCACTGCTGGCCCTGGGCGCCTGCAGCTCCGGCGTGAAGCTGGACGACGCATCGAAGTCGGGTGCCAACCAGGGCGGCGCCCAGACCGATCCGCGCGCCGTGGCGCCGGTGGTTGCGGCCGATCCGCTGAACGACCCGAACAGCCCGCTGGCCAAGCGCAGCGTGTATTTCGACTTCGACAGCTACTCGGTCAAGTCGGAATACCAGGGCACGCTGCAAACGCACGCGCAGTACCTGAGCGCCAACAAGGGCCGCAAGATCCTGATCCAGGGCAACACCGACGAACGCGGCACCAGCGAGTACAACCTGGCCCTGGGCCAGAAGCGTGCCGAGGCCGTGCGCCGCTCGATGTCGTCGCTGGGCGTGCCCGAGTCGCAGATGGAAGCCGTGAGCCTGGGCAAGGAAAAGCCGAAGGCCACCGGCCACGACGAAGCCTCGTGGGCTGAAAACCGTCGCGCCGACATCGTCTACTGATCCACGGAATAATCCTTCATGAAAGCTCGCGTTTCCACCCTGCTGTGGCTGGCCGCTGTCTCCGGCGGTCTGCTGGCAGCCAGTTCCGCGCACGCCGGCGTCTTTGACGACGACGAAGCGCGCAAGGCGGTGCTGCAACTGCGGGACCAGTTCAACGGTTTCCAGGCAACGGCATCGCAGCGTATCGACCAGAACAGCCGCCAGCAGCTCGACATGCAGAACCAGCTGGAAGGTCTGCGTCAGGAAGTGGCCCGGCTGCGTGGTCAGAACGAGGTGTTGCAAAACACGGTGGACACGCTGCAGAAACAGCAGAAGGATTACTACGCGGACCTGGACGCGCGCCTGAAGAAATTCGAGCCGCAACAGGTGACCGTCGATGGCAAGGAAGGGCTTGCACAGCCGACCGAAAAGCCCGAGTACGACGCCGCGCTGAAGCAGTTCCAGTCGGGCGATTTCAAGGGCGCGGGCAACGCGTTCTCGGCGTTTGCGAAGAAGTATCCGCAAAGCCCGTACTTGCCGCTGGCGCAGTTCTGGCTCGGCAATTCGCTCTACGCGCAGCGTGACTACAAGGGTTCGACTTTCGTGCTGCAGAACATGGTGCAACAGTTCCCGACGCATGCGAAGGTGCCGGACGCCATGATCGCCATTGCCAACAACCAGATGGAATCGGGCCAGAAGGCAGCGGCCAGGAAGACGCTGGAGACGGTGGTGTCGAAGTATCCGGGTACCGAAGGCGCCCAGGCCGCCAGCAACCGGCTGAAGACGCTGAAGTGACCCACCGGGGCACGAAAGCCAGGAAAGAGCCCGCAACCTTGCGGGTTTTTTTCTTTTTTGGGCCGGAGTAACCGCGCATGGGGCCGGCGCACCGCCATGGCGCCCATCACCCCCGCCTGATCGTATCCGGGGCGCCGGCGCGCTAAAATACGCGATTCGCCCAGCGCGGCGTATTTGACAGCGCGCTTGTTCCGCGCGCACCCCATCATGACCCAACGTGCAATCGTCCTGCTTTCCGGCGGCCTGGACTCCGCCACCGTGCTCGCCATGGCCAATGCGGCCGGCTTCGAAACCTATGCGTTGTCGATGCGATACGGCCAGCGCCATTCGTCCGAACTGGATGCCGCGAAGAAGGTGGCCGCCGCGCTCGGGGCCCGGCGCCACGAGATCATCGACCTGGACCTGCGCCGCTTTGGCGGATCGGCCCTGACCGACGACACGCTCGACGTGCCCGTCGACGGCGCCACCGGCGGCATTCCGGTGACCTATGTGCCGGCACGCAATACGATCATGTTGTCGCTGGCGCTTGGCTGGGCCGAGGCCATCGGCGGTCGCGACCTGTTTTTTGGCGCCAATGCGGTGGACTACTCGGGCTATCCCGATTGCCGCCCCGAGTACGTGTCGGCGTATGAAACGCTGGCCAACCTGGCCACCAAGGCCGGTGTCGAGGGTGACCGCTTCCGCGTGCACGCCCCGATCATCGACATGACCAAGGCCGAAATCATCCGTGCCGGCGTGAAGCTGGGCGTGGACTATGGTCTGACCGTGTCGTGCTACAAGGCCGATGACGAAGGCCGCGCTTGCGGGGTTTGCGATTCCTGCCGCATCCGCAAGGCCGGCTTCGAGCAGGCCGGCGTCGCCGATCCGACGCGTTACCAGCCGGCCGCCTGAGCGCCGCAACAACCGGCCGGCCAGGACGAGAGGCGCCGCCCACGAGCGCCTCCGTCCAGAAAAAAATCAGAAATCTACGAGCCACCCAGTCACGACATGCCCGAAATCGACATCCCCGCGCTCACGCACACCGTACTGCTGAGTACCTTTGTGCTGACCTTCCTGTTTGGCGCCGTGCTGCAGCGTACGCACTTCTGCACGATGGGCGCCATCTCCGACATCGTCAACATCGGTGACTGGAGCCGTATGCGCATGTGGATCATGGCGATTGGCGTGGCGATGATCGGCACCGGCGTGCTGGCGTGGGCGGGGCTGATCGACCCGACCCGGACCATCTACACGTCGGCCCGGCTTGGCTGGCTGTCGGCGGCGGTGGGCGGGCTGATGTTCGGTTTCGGCATGGTGCTGGCGTCGGGCTGCGGCAGCAAGACGCTGGTGCGCATTGGCGCGGGCAACCTGAAATCGCTGGTGGTGTTCGTGTTCCTTGGCCTGTCGGCGTACATGACCTTGCGCGGCCTGTTCGGGGTCGTGCGGGTGAATACCGTCGATGCAGTGGGGGTGGCGCTGCCATCCACGCAGGACCTGCCCTCGCTGGTGGCGCAGGCCACCGGCATGGCGCGCGGCACGCTGCAGCTGGTGCTCGGCGTGGCGATCGGCGCGGTGCTGGTGCTCTGGGCGCTGGTCGGCAACGGCTTCCGGTCGTTCGACAACCTGCTGGGCGGCCTGGCCGTGGGGCTGATCATCGTCGGCATGTGGTACGTGTCGGGCCACCTTGGCTATGTGTCCGAAGATCCGAATACGCTCGAAGAACTGTTCGTCGGCACCAACAGCGGCCGCATGGAAAGTCTGAGCTTCGTGGCGCCGTACGCGTACACGCTGGACTGGCTGATGATGTTCAGCGACAAGAGCAAGGTGCTGACCATCGGCATCGTCAGCGTCTTCGGCGTGATCGCGGGCGCGTGCGCCTATGCGCTGGTGTCGCGCACGTTCCGCTGGGAAGGATTCGGCAATGCCGAGGACGTGGCCAACCATATGGTCGGCGGCATCCTGATGGGCGCGGGCGGCGTGACCGCGCTGGGCTGCACGATCGGGCAGGGGCTGTCGGGCGTATCGACGCTGGCCATCGGTTCGTTCATCGTGTTCGCGACCATCATCGTCGGCGCGATCCTGGCCTTCAAGTATCAGATGTGGCGTCTGGAGCGTATGGCCTGAGTGGCGCTCGACGTGCCTGAAGCTTGACACCCCATAGGGTGCTCCCTATAATCGCGGATTCAGTTTTTCCGGGTCGTTAGCTCAGTCGGTAGAGCAGCGGACTTTTAATCCGTTGGTCGCGTGTTCGAGTCACGCACGACCCACCAGCATTCCCAGAAGGGCCTGTGGCGAAAGTCACGGGCCCTTTTGTTTTGCCTGCGATGTATCCGCACTTGCCAGCGCGATCTGGTGTTCTATCCTTCGGTCCATGCGCAAACGCACGTAACAGATCAGGCAGCGTGCGCCGCCGCTGCCTAGAATGAATTCCCCGGTTCCCGAAAGGCCGATGCGCAGACACCATGCAGCGGATTGCAGGCCACCTGGCTCTCTTCGTCGTCCTGACATTGTGGGTCGCCCATGCGACGTGGGCTTCCGACATCTCGTGCCCGCACAGCTATCGACCCCGTTGTGATGTTTCCGCCCCGGCGGGTGCGTCCTGTGCGGAGCCTGGGCGGCAACATGTGCGCGGCTCGCAGTTGATCTGCGACTACGCAATGCTGCACGAGACCTATGAAGGCATCTATGCCGACCAGCAGCGCAGGCGGTATGCCGGGACGTTGCGCAAGGGCGATCTCGACGCCTGGCGCAGGGCGCGTGACGCGTGCACGACGGTGCGGTGTCTCGACCAGCTGTTCGCCGATTGGCGCAGGGCGTCGCCTGGGGCGGCCTCGCGCGAAGCGGCGACACACAAGCCGCCAGCGATGGCCGACAACCGGGCGGTCAGGCGAACGCAGCCGCCATTGCCGGCGCCGGCACATCGCGTCCTGCCGGGCAGGGATGCGGAAATGTCGCCGGTCAGCGCCACCGACGATCTGAATCCTCCCGCTCCGGTGTTCGAATCCGTGCCGATGTCGCTGCGCGATTCGCTGCAGCCATTGCCGCCAGTCGCCCCACGCGCGCCGGGCCGGGCCAACAATGCGCCGGCGCCGTTCGGATGGCTGGCGTGGCTGTCGTGGATCGTGGTCCTCCTTGCAGCCGGCGGTGGCTATTATTGGCTGGTCGTGCGAAAGCAGGCCACGCGCTATCTTGACGCGGCCTTCGCATCGGCTTCGGCCGGGATGTCGTGGCTCAAGACGCTGCCAACCCTGGCCTTCATCCTCACCGGACTTGCGCTGTTGAACGGCGTTTTACTCGTCGTTTTGCTAGGTGGTTGGCCGATGCATATTCCCGGCATCAATTAACCAGTCTGAGTTAGAGACACCCCGTAACGCCTCATTGACAATGCAACCAGACAAGGCTGGCCACCCCAGGCCGGCCATGGTGCATTCATCGACAGGGCCGGGCCCATGGCCTGGCGCGGGAAGTCTCATATGCAGCAAGCTGGTGGCGGCGATAGCCTGCCGGCCAATGAGCACGTACTGCGTGTCGTCTGGCCGTTTGTCCCGGTGGTTCTGGCGCTGGCATTGTTCTGCATCGCCAGTGTGGACGTGTTGTCCGCCGCCCGGGGCTTCGTGGCCGGCGAGAGCCTCTGGAGCAAGGGCCAGAAGGCGGCGGTCTCTCACCTGCTGCGCTACGCCGAAAGCCGCGATGAAGCCGACTACGACGCCTATCTGGCCGGCATCGCCGTGCCGCAGGGCGACCACCTGGCGCGGCTCGAACTCGAAAAGCCCGACTACGACCGCACCCGCGCGGTGCAGGGGCTCCTGACCGGCGGCAACCACCCCGACGATGTACCCGGCATGATCCGGCTGTTCCGGTATTTCCGGCATGTGCCGGAGATCGATGAGGCGATTTCGATCTGGGCGGCCGCCGACGCGGAGATCGCACGGCTCGATGTCATGGCGCGTCGGCTGCGCGAGCGCGTGAGCAAGCATGGCTGCGCGGCAGCCTGCGTCGCGCCGCTGCAACGCGATATTGCCGACGTCGATGCATTGCTGACACCCATGGAGGAAGCCTTCTCGGCCGCCCTGGGCAAGGCATCGCGGCGCGTGCGGGCGTGGCTGATGTGGGGGACGGCGGGTCTGGCGCTAGCGCTGCTCGGCTGCGCCACATGGATGTCCACCCGCGCAATGAGCCGGTACCGCCAGTTGCGGCAGGCCCTGACGGTCAGCGAGGAACGGCTGCAACTGGCCGTGGCCGGCAGCACCGATGGCTTGTGGGACTGGCATCCCCATCGCGGCGAACTGTATTTCTCGCCACGCTGTGCCGAAATGCTCGGCTATGGCCCCCATGAACTGCCGCATGCGCGCGAGACCCTGCTGGCGCTGATGCACCCGGCCGACGTGGCCGAATTCGACCGGCGCCTGGTGGGGCATGTGCGCAAGGGCGCGCCGTACGACGTGGAACTGCGCCTGCGCCGCAAGGGCGGCGGCTATCTGTGGGTCAGGGCCAGGGGCCGCATGGTGCGCAGCGCCATCGGTAAGGCGACGCGCATGGCTGGGTCGCTCAGCGATATTTCCGACCGCAAGCGTTTCGAGGCACAGCTGTTCGCCGAAAAGGAGCGCGCGCAGGTCACGCTACAGGCCATTGGCGACGCGGTCATCACCACCGATGTCTGGGGGCGTATCCAGTCGCTGAACCCGGTGGCCGAGACCATGACCGGATGGACGGATGCCGAGGCCGCCGGCTGCTTCCTGCAACAGGTCTGCCGGCTGCATGACGAAACCACCCGGGAGCCGGTTGCCGATCTGGTGCCGCGCGCGCTGGCGGGCACCTGGCCCGGCCAGATGGTGATGCTGCTCGAGCGCCGCGAGCCCGCCACGCAGGGGTTCACGCTGGCCGTCAAGCCATCGGTGGCGCTGATCCGGGACAAGGGCGAGCAGGCGATCGGCATCGTGGTCGTCCTGCATGATGTCAGCCTGGAGCGCGCCCACGCCGCGCAACTGGCGTACGAGGCCAGCCACGATCCGCTGACTGGCCTGGTCAACCGGCTGGAATTCGAGCGGCGGCTCGGGGCGGCGGTGTCGCGCGCCCAGCATGAAGGCTGTACGCACACGCTGATGTATCTGGATCTCGACCAGTTCAAGGCCGTCAACGACACCTGCGGGCACGCGGCCGGAGACGAACTGCTCTGCCAGATCGCCGACGTCATGCGGCATCAGCTACGGCGCAGCGACACGCTGGCCCGGCTGGGAGGCGACGAATTCGCGGTGCTGCTGGAGTATTGCGCCGCCGCCGATGGCGAGCGCGTGGCCGAAGGGCTGCGCAATGCCATCGCGGCCTATCGGTATCGCTGCCACGACCATGAATTCTCGATCGGGGTCAGCATCGGCCTGGTACGGGTCGACGAACGCACGGCCAAGCGCGAGGATGCGCTCGACGCGGCCGACCTGGCCTGTTACCAGGCCAAGCGCGAGGGCCGCAATCGCGTGCAGGTTGGCTGATCCGGCTTGCCTGATCAGGGCTGGGCGGCCGGCGGCGCCGCCGCGGGGGGCGACGGCACCAGCGGGTCCCGGAAGCCGGTATCCACAGGTACCGCCACCGCCCGCGCAGCCGACGCCGCGTGCGCATGCACCTGCGGCTGGGCGCCGTGCCAGGTCTTGTAGGCCCAGTATCCGGCGCCGGCCAGCATGCCCAGCTTCGACACCTTCCAGGCCACGCGGCCGATCGGGGTCTTGCGCAGCAGGGGCAGGGCCAATGTGATGGCCGTACTCAGCATCGGATAGTCGCGCGTCACGCCGAACAGCTTGAGCCAGCCAGACGGCCGGGTCATGCGCGGCAGCCACGCGCCCAGGCTGGTCATGCGGCGGGCGCCACCCTTGACCTGGCGAAGCGCCTGCACGGCGTCGTAGCGTTCCAGCGCGGCGCGCGTCACCAGCAACTCCTTGCGCACGGCCAGCGGCAGGCGAACTTCGCGCGTAAAGCGGACCGGACGGGGGTGCTCGTGGCGCGGGCGGCTGTCGATCGAATCGTCTTCTTCGGGCGTGGTCATTGGCGCAGCATCTCCCGGTCCTTGTCCAGCTCGGCCAGCGTGGATTCAAACAGCGGCGGGGCGTGGCGGACCTTGTTGCGAGCCACCAGCAGGCAGACACCGGCGCAGATCAGGTAGAACAGCACGATGGCGCCCAGGGCCTGCCAGCGATAGCTTTCCCAGAACAGGATGGCGACCAGCAGCGTGAAGGTCATCAGCGCCATGCTGAAGAACACCAGCCCGAACAAGGCCAGCAGCGCAACCTTCATCAGCCGCTCGCGTTCCTCGGCCAGTTCCACGCTGGCCAGCTCCAGGCGAGTCTGCAGCATCGACACCACGGAACCGGCGAGGTTGCGAAGGGATTCGAGGAACTTGGGGGAATGGGATTCGCTCATGCGGCTCCGGCGAAAAAACGATGCGCCGGCATGGGCGGCATCTGCGAGGGATGGACCGGCAGCGGCATGATGGGGCCGCGCCGGTCCGTCTTCAAGACTGCATGCACCCGGCGCAGATGCGCAGCCGGGGCTGGTAATGCGTATTGCTACAGTACTACAGGGCTGCTTACTTGCGGTTCAGCAGCAGACCGATCAGCAGGCCCACGCCGGCTGCCACGCCTACGGCGCGCCACGGATGGTCATGCACATAGTCGTCGGTGGCACGGGCGGCCGCCTTGCTCTTGGTCACGACGGCATCCTGCAAGTCCTGGGCCTTTTCCTTGGCCTGCTTCAGCAGGCCCATGCCACGCTCGCGCAGTTCGGCGGCTTTCTCGCCGGTGGTCGAGGCCGCTTGCTTAAGCAGTTCTTCGGCGTCGGACAGAACGGTCTTGACATCGCTCATCAGTTTCTCCTGTTGCGGGCGGTTAGGTTCAAGTGGTGACATTTTGCCTTGCCCGCTCGGGCTTGTGGCATTTCTTGTCGTCCACCTAGCATATGTGGCGGCTGCCCATCGTTTCAAGCTCGCCGACACAATGCCGTATCACTGTCACCAAATGTGCCATCGGCCCCGGGGCAGGGTTGCCACAAGGAACCATGGCCCGATCACCCGGTCTTTATGACTTCGAGTGATTTTGTAGTGACTTTATATTCGTTTGGGTTGGATGGCAATCCAACTAAGCTGGTTCACCGGTTTTTACCTTTCCTTACTTTCGTTTATTTTCCGTTTCTCTGGAGACTTCACTCATGGCACTGCGTCTTGGCGATACCGCACCGGACTTCGAGCAAGAATCGAGCGAGGGCCGCATCCGCTTTCATGAATGGCTCGGCGAAGGCTGGGGTGTCCTGTTCTCGCACCCTGCCGACTACACCCCCGTTTGCACGACGGAACTGGGCCTGACCGCCAAGCTGAAGGAAGAGTTCGCCCGCCGCAACGTGAAGGCCATCGCCCTGTCCGTGGACAGCGTGGAGTCGCACAAGGGCTGGATCCAGGATATCAACGACACCCAGTCGACCTCGGTCAATTTCCCGATCCTGGCGGACAGCGACCGCAAGGTGTCCGAGCTCTACGACATGATCCATCCGAATGCGAATGAGACGCTGACCGTGCGCTCGCTGTTCGTGATCGACCCGAAGAAGAAGGTGCGCCTGATCATTACCTATCCTGCAAGCACAGGTAGAAATTTCAATGAAATCCTGCGCGTCATCGATTCGCTGCAACTGACCGATCACCACAGCGTGGCCACGCCGGGCAACTGGCAGGATGGCGACGACGTCGTCATCGTGCCGTCGCTGAAGGACGAAGAGGTGATCCGCCAGAAATTCCCGAAGGGCTACAAGGCGGTGCGTCCGTACCTGCGCCTGACGCCGCAACCGAACAAGTAAGAAAAAGCCGGGCGCGGGGTGGGTCCCCGGCCCGGCTCGGTATGGCTTTGCCGATGTCGTAAAACGGCGGGGTCGTGCCCGTCGTCTCCTTGGTAGTGTGCTTCAGCCCGGCTTTCCAGCCGGGCTTTTTTACGTCCGGACGATCAGAAGAAGGCCTGCAGGCCGGTCTGGGCGCGGCCCAGGATCAGCGCGTGGATGTCGTGCGTGCCTTCGTACGTGTTCACCACTTCCAGGTTCACCACGTGGCGGATCACGCCGAATTCGTCCGAAATGCCATTGCCGCCCAGCATGTCGCGCGCCACGCGGGCGATGTCCAGCGACTTGCCGCACGAATTGCGCTTCATGATCGAGGTGATTTCCACCGCGGCGGTGCCTTCGTCCTTCATGCGGCCCAGGCGCAGGCAGCCCTGCAGGCCCAGCGTGATCTCGGTCTGCATGTCGGCCAGCTTCTTCTGTACCAGCTGCGTCTGTGCCAGCGGACGGCCGAACTGCTTGCGGTCCAGCGTGTACTGGCGCGCGGTGTGCCAGCAGAACTCGGCGGCGCCCAGCGCGCCCCAGGCGATGCCGTAACGGGCCGAGTTCAGGCAGGTGAACGGACCCTTCAGGCCCTTCACGCCCGGCATGAGGTTCTCTTCGGGCACGAAAACCTGGTCCAGCACGATTTCGCCGGTGATCGACGTGCGCAGGCCCACCTTGCCGTGGATGGCCGGGGCGCTCAGGCCCTTCCAGCCCTTTTCCAGGATGAAGCCGCGGATGTCTTCCTTGCCGTCTTCGCCGGCCAGCTTGGCCCACACCACGAAGACATCGGCGATCGGCGAGTTCGTGATCCACATCTTGGCGCCGCTCAGCTCGTAGCCGCCGTCCACCTTCTTGGCGCGCGTGACCATCGAGCCCGGGTCCGAGCCGTGGTTCGGTTCGGTCAGGCCGAAGCAGCCGATCCATTCGCCGGTGGCCAGCTTGGGCAGGTACTTCTGCTTCTGCGCCTCGCTGCCGAATTCGTAGATCGGCACCATGACCAGCGACGACTGCACGCTCATCATCGAGCGATAGCCCGAATCCACACGCTCCACCTCCCGCGCGATCAGGCCGTAGCTGACGTAGTTCAGGCCCGGGCCGCCGTACTGTTCTGGGATGGTCGGGCCGAGCAGACCCAGTTCGCCCATCTCGCGGAAGATCTCCACGTCGGTCTTCTCGTTGCGGAACGACTGCAGCACGCGCGGCATGAGCTTGTCCTGGCAATAGGCCGCCGAAGCGTCACGGATCATGCGCTCGTCGTCGGTCAGTTGCTGGTCCAGCAGCAGGGGGTCGGCCCAGTGGAATTCGGCGTTGGCAGCCATGGAGGTCTCCTTCTTTGGTGGCGCGGTGAAGGCAGTGCCGCCTTCATTCGATCCGGTCGATCAAAAAGTTGTGGTTCCGCATTGCGGAACCTTGTTCCGATGAGCTAGTATAGCTGAACCGATTCGCGCTGCAACAGGGGGAAATCCGGCCCCCGATCATTAGCGTTCGGCAATCGACCACTTCCACAGGAGCTGTCTCTTGACCTCATCCACTGTCGCGGCCGCCGCGCCGGTCCAGAAGGAACGCGAGAGCGACCCCAATTTCGTGACGGCGCTGGCGCGCGGACTGGAGCTGCTGCGCTGCTTCCGCACCGGCGAGGCGATGCTGGGCAACCAGGATTTCGTGCGCCGTACCGGGTTTCCGAAGGCCACCGTGAGCCGGCTGGCCGGCACGCTGGTGCAGCTGGGCTACCTGCGCTACGACGACAGCCTGGGCAAGTACGCGCTCGATGCCGGCGTGCTGGCGCTGGGCTTTTCCTACCTGGCGGCGTCCGACGTGGTGACGCTGGCGCGGCCGCACATGCTGGCTTTCGCGCAGTCGTATGGCGTGTCGGTGTCGCTGGGCAAGCGCGAGCGCATGGAAGTCATCTACATGGAATCGATCCGGAACGATGCCGGCGTGATGCTGGGTCTGGGGGTGGGCTCGCGCCTGTCGCTGGTGTCGAGTTCGATGGGGCGGGCCTACCTGGCGGCACTGCCGGCGGCGCGGCGCGACAAGGTGCTGGCCGAATTTGCCCAGACGTATCCGGAGCAATGGAAGCAGCAGGAGGCCCCGATGCGCGCCGCGCTGGCGCAGGCCGAGCGCGACGGCTATGCCGCGTCGTTCCGCGACTGGCACCCGGCTATTCACGCCTGCGCGGTGGCGTTCAAGCCGGTGGGTGAGAAGGATCTGCACATGCTGAGCTGCAGTGCGTCCTACGGGGCTGTCAGCGAAGAGACATTCCACGAGAAGCTGGCGCCCGCGCTGCAGGCGCTGGGGGTCAGGCTGTCCGATCCGGCGGGGCGGTAGGGCAGGCTTCGCTCCGCGCTCCCGCCTTGCGGCAGCGCGGAGCCTGATACCGCCGGATTACAGATCCGTCCGCAGCTTCCAGAGTTCGGGGAACAGCACCACATCGAGCATCCGGCGCAGGTAGCTGACGCCTTCGGTGCCGCCGGTGCCGCGCTTGAAGCCGATCACGCGCTCCACCGTGGTCACATGGCGGAATCGCCATTGGCGGAAGGCATCCTCCAGGTCGACGAACTTTTCGCCCAGTTCGTAGAGTTCCCAATGCGCCGACGGGTTGCGATACACCTCCAGCCAGGCCGCCTCCACCGACGCGTTGTACTGCGTGGGCTGCGTCCAGTCGCGTTCCACCACGTCGGCGTCGATCTGGAACCCGCGCCGCGCCATCAGCCGGATCGCCTCGTCGTACATCGACGGCGTATGCAGCGCCGTTTCCACCAGTTCCAGATGTTCGGCACGGTGCGCGTGAGGCCGCAGCATGGCCGCGTTCTTGTTGCCCAGGATGAACTCGATCTCGCGATACTGGTACGACTGGAACCCGGACGATGCGCCAAGGTACGGGCGCATGGCCGAGTATTCAGGCGGCGTCATGGTGGCCAGCACGTTCCAGGCCTGCACCAGCTGGTCCATGATGCGCGATACGCGCGCGAGCATCTTGAACGCCGGGCGCAGCTGGTCGGTCTTCACCCCATCGCGTGCGGCGCGCAGTTCGTGCAGCATCAGCTTCATCCACAGCTCGGTGGTCTGGTGCTGGACGATGAACAGCATCTCGTTGTGGTCCGGCGACAGCGGGTGCTGCGCGCTCAGGATCTGATCCAGGCCCAGATAGTCGCCGTAGCTCATGTCGCGGGCGAAGTCCATCTGCGCGCCATGCCAGCCATCCTCGCCGGCCGCGTCGGCCGGCTGGCTGCCGTGCCCCATCGGGCATCCCTTGAATTCACTCATGATGCGCTCCGCTCAGGTCACCGCGGTGCGCACCGCAAAGCGGGCGTCGCGATAGGCGCCGCTGTCCAGCACGTCGCGCATGATTTCCACGGCATCCCAGACTTCGGTGAAGGTCGTGTAAAGGGGCGTGAAGCCGAAGCGGGCAATGCCGGGTTCGCGATAGTCGCCAATCACGCCACGCTCGATCAGCGCGGCCACCAGCGCGTAGCCGTCCGGATGCGCAAAGCTCACCTGGCTGCCGCGCCGGGCATGGGCGCGCGGCGTGACCAGCGTCAGCGGGTGCTGGGCGCATCGTGATTCGACGAGTTCGATAAACAGGTCGGTCAGCTTGAGCGACTTCGCGCGCAGCGCGCTCATGCTGGTCTGGGCGAAGATGTCCAGGCCGCATTCGACCATCGCCAGCGACGTGACCGGCTGCGTGCCGCACAGGAAGCGGCCGATGCCCCTGGCGGGCGCGTATTGCGGCGACATCGCGAACGGCGCGCCGTGGCCCCACCAGCCCGACAGCGGCTGCCAGAACTGGTCGCGCAGCGCCGGCGCCACCCAGACGAAGGCGGGCGAACCCGGACCGCCGTTCAGGTACTTGTAGGTGCAGCCGATGGCGTAGTCCGCGCGGGCGGCGGTCAGGTCCACCGGCACGGCGCCAGCCGAGTGGGCCAGATCCCACACGGTCAGCACGCCGCGGGCGTGCGCGAGTTCGGTCAGGCCGGCCATGTCGAGCATCTCGCCGGTCTTGTAGTTCACGTGCGTCAGCATCAGCACGGCCGTATCGGCGCCCACGGCGGCGTCGATCTCGTCGGGGCTGTTGACCAGGCGTACCTCGTAGCCCTGCTGCAGCAGGTCGGCCAGGCCCTGGGCGATATAGAGATCGGTCGGGAAGTTGCTGGCTTCGGACACGATCACGCGACGCGCCGGATCGCGCTGCTGCTGCACGCGCAGTGCGGCGGCCAGCACCTTGAACAGGTTGATCGACGTGGTGTCGGTCACCACCACCTCGTCGTGGCCCGCGCCGATCAGCGGCGCCAGGCGGTTACCCAGCCGGCCCGGCAGGTCGAACCAGCCGGCGGTGTTCCAGCTGCGGATCAGGCCATCGCCCCATTCGCTGCTGACCACCTCGGCGGCACGCGCCGCGGCGGCGCGCGGGCGGGCGCCCAGCGAGTTGCCATCGAGGTAGATCACGCCGGCAGGCAGGGCAAACTGTTCGCGCAGCGCGCGGAGCGGGTCGTCCCGGTCCAGCGCCTGGCAGCGTTCACGTGTCAGGTTGGTCATGCTTTCAGTGTCCAGAGGGTTCGGGAGGATTCAGAGTGCGCGCAGCACCGCGCGGACCGGGCTCGCATCGAGCGTGGCCAGGCGCAGCGGCAGCGCGATGAGTTCGTAGTCGCCGGCCGGCACGTCGTCGAGCACGATGCCTTCGAGAATGGCCAGCCGGTGGTCGCGCACCGCGTGGTGGGCGTCCATCGTCTTCGAGGTTTCGGGGTCCAGCGACGGCGTGTCGATGCCGATCAGCTTTACGCCGTGGCGGGCCAGCAGCGCGATGGTCTCGGGGGCGACAGCGCAGAACGCCGAATCCCACGCCCCCAGCGGCACCTGCCGGTAGGTCCGCAGCAGCACGCGCGGCGGCACGTCGGCCAGAGCGGCTTCGATGTGGTGCGGCTCCACGCGTGGCGCCGCGCCGATGCAGTGGATCACGCGGCAAGGGCCCAGGTAAGCGTCCAGCGGGACGGCGCCGATCGGCGCGCCGTCGGCCGCGTAGTGCAGCGGCGCATCGGCATGGGCGCCGGTGTGCGGCGACATCGTAATGCGGCCAACGTTGACGGGACAGTGCTCGTCCAGTTGCCAGGCGGGCTCGTGCCGGAACGGTGTGTCGCCGGGCCAGACCGGCGTGGCGTTCGACACCGGCGGGCTGATATCCCAGATCTGGCGCGTGGCGCGGCTGGGTGCGTTCGTGGGGGCGTTCGGCATGGTGACTGGCAATCTCCGGGGCGCGTTTCTGAAGACGCGGTGCGTGTGGGGATCATAGTCAAAAGCGCCGAGAAGAGGCTTGCGAAATGGTCCGTCGATCGCAGCATCTTTCGCATAAAATTGTGTGATTCAAATAGAAATACGTGGAATCTTCGAAATGACCCTCGATCCGATAGATTTACGCATCCTGACGGCGCTGCAGGAGAACGGTCGCATCAGTAATCAGGACCTGGCCGACCGTGTGGCGTTATCGCCATCTGCCTGCTTGCGCCGCGTGCGTCTGCTGGAAGAAAACGGGGTGATTGGCGGCTACAAGGCGTGGTTCGACGCCGAACAGCTGGGACTGGAGATCGAGGCGATCGTGCAGGTGTCGATGCGGCACGACGTGGAAGGCTGGCACGACACGTTCAACGCCGTGGTGCAGACCTGGCCGGAGGTACTGACCGCCTATGTGATCACGGGCGACAGCAACTACATCCTGCGGGTGCAGGCGCGCAACCTGAAGCACTACTCCGATTTCATCGTGAATCGGCTATATCGCACGCCTGGCGTGATGGATATCCGCTCGAACATCGTCCTGCAGCGGATCAAGACGGACGGATCGCCACTGGCGATCCTGAAGGACAGCAAGGACGCCAAGCCGTGACCTACCGCTTGTGCGGCGCGATCTGATCGAGCGGTTCGAGCGGGCACAGCGTGGAAAATTGCGCGCCCTGGAACACCAGCGGCTCGCCGCCGGCGTCGAGAATACCGCAGCGTTCCACTTCGCCGACGAAGATCACGTGGTCGCCCTCGTCATAGCGGCTGCGGTTGTGGCACTCGAACCAGGCCAGCGCATTGGCCAGGATTGGCAGGCCGGTCTCCGACAACCGGTAGTCCACGCCGGCAAAGCGATCGCCCTTGAGCGTGGCAAACCGCTGGCACAAGTCCAGCTGCGAGGCGGCAAGCACATTGACGATGTAGTGCGAGCCATCGCGGAACATCGGCAGGCTGTTGGCGCGCGTGGCCATGCTCCACAGCACCAGGGGCGGATCGAGCGAGACCGAGTTGAACGAGCTGGCTGTGATGCCGACGAACGGCACGTCGTTGGCGTGCGAGGGACCAGCGGCGCGCGTGGTGATGACCGTCACACCTGTGGCGAACTGCGACAGCGCGCGCTTGAAGTGACCGCTGTCAAAGTCGGGGGCGGCGGCCTTGCGGCGCTGGGGGGCAGGGGCGGCGGCCTCGGGCATGCCCTCTCGGGCTCCACACAAATCCATGATCTTCATATCGGGATGGCCGGCGCGCATTCAACACGCCAAACGTAATCCTGGGGGGCGGCAATTTCAGTGGCCTGACGCACACATTTTGCGGGCCAACGCGGTCTGGCGGGCGCTTTCGGGTGCCGCGCAGCCCATTCACGTGCGCCAACGGGCGCCAGTACCAGTGGGATTGTAGCGGACTCCGGACATTGCACCCTGACGTGGTCCCTGGGATACATCGGACGGTCTCTGTGCCAGCCGGATAGCACTTGTTTCATTTTTCACGGCAGTGCGCGGCGCCATTGCTTATGCTGGAAATCGATGCCGCCAGAGCCGGCGTGGTATCGGAACCCCCTGAACGCGGGAAAGGGAGCGCGCAGATGGATCACGAACTCGAGATTGCCACGCTCGGTGGTGGGTGTTTCTGGTGCCTGGAGGCGGTGTTCCAGCAGGTGGATGGCGTGCGTGCCGTGGAGTCGGGCTACACCGGCGGCCATATCCACAATCCCACCTATCGCCAGGTATGCGAGGGCGACACGGGCCACGCCGAAGTGGTGCGCGTGACGTTCGACCCGGCCACGATCACTTTCCGCGAAATCCTGGAGATCTTCTTCTCGATCCATGATCCGACGCAGCTCAATCGGCAGGGCAACGACGTGGGCCCGCAGTACCGCTCGATCATCTTCACCCATTCCGAGGCCCAGCGTGCCGTGGCCGAGTATGTCATGGGCGAACTGGTCGTCAACAAGGTGTTCGATGCGCCAATCGTGACGCAGCTCGAACCCGAGCAGCCGTACTGGCGCGCCGAGATGAGCCATCAGAACTACTATCAGGAGCATCCCGCGCAGGGCTACTGCGCGTTCGTGATCACGCCCAAGCTGGCCCAGTTACGGCGAGATTTTTCGCATCGGATGCGCCGCTAGGCCGGCACGGCCGCGTTTTCCACCCGATCGGCAATGGCCGCGGCCAGCCGGGCAATGCTCTGCGGTGCGCAGCCTTCGGCATTGTTGCTGACGATGACATAGGCCGGCTGGCCGGCGCGCAGCGTGCCCGCCACCACGTCGGCGATGGCGTCGCGCGTTGCGTCGTCAGGGTCCACGAGCTTGTCGAATGGCATGTAGGCCTTTTCGGCCATCGCATACGAGCGGCCCTCGCGCAGCATCCAGCGCAGCACCAGCGGGCCGGGGGCCCCGTCGTCCATCAGCGTCTGCGCGTGGGCCTGGCGCGACACCTGCGGCAGGCGGTCGCGCGCGGCCAGGCAGAAGCGCACGCCGCGTTCGCGCAGCAGGCGGATGTAGCGCGGCGTGAGCAGCGCCGGATCTCGCATTTCCACGGCATAGCAGGCGTGCGGGGTCAGGCTGGGGTCCAGCGGCGGCAGCGCGGCCAGGAACGCGTCGAGCCGCGCGAAGAAAGCCGGGCCGTCGTCGGCCACGCTTTGCAGCGGCGACAACTGGAACAGCAGCGGCCCGCAGCGTTGGCCAAGACCAGCCGTGGCCGGCACGATGAAATCGCGGATCGCGATCCCGGCGTCCAGGAACGCCGCGTTGGCCAGGCACCCGGCGCCATCGGGGCCCCGCAGCCACGCATCGCAGACACTGGCCGGGGCCTTGACCAGGAAGCGGAAACCTTCCGGCACCTGCGATGCGTAGCCCAGGTAGTCGGCCAGCGGAATCGGGCCATAGAAGCCACGGTCGATGCCCGCCGCGCGCAGCAGCGGATGCTGCCCGCAGGCGCGTAGCCCCTTGCGGGACAGCAGGCTTTCCGTGTACTGGCCGTCGTAGACCATGCCGTGCCAGCCGGGGTACGACCACGAAGAGGTGCCGAAATACAGGTTGGGCGGCAGCCGGCCGGCAAGCGTGGTCAGCGCGGCATCGGGCGTCCAGGGCTGGACGATCTTGCCAACGGGCGTCTTCTTTTCGGGAGTGCCGGCCGCGGCGGGCCGGGGCGGGGCGCCCGGCGATGCCGGGGCATCGCCGAACAGGTCGAGGTTGTCAGTCAAGCGTCAGACGGTATTGCCAATCGGAGACGCGTAAATATAGCGCCGCGAGACCGGGAACGTGTCGGCGGCGCGATTCGCCTTCTGACACACCACCTGGTGCAGCGACATGATGCTGTTGGTGAACGCGTGCTCGCAGCCGGCCAGGTAGACCCGCCAGATGCGGTACTTCTTCTCGCCCACCATGGCCCGGATCGCGTCGGCGTTGGTCTCGAAGTTGTCGGCCCAGTGCCGCAGCGTCTGCGCGTAGTGCCGGCGCAGCAGTTCCACGTCGAACGCCTCCAGCCCGCCCTTGGCCATGGTATTGAGCACCATGCTGATGTGCGGCAGCTCGCCCTGCGGGAACACATAGCGGTCCATGAAGCCCGAGCCGTCGAGCGGCACCGCGCCGCTGTCGGGGTCGGTGGCCGTGATGCCATGGTTCATCGCCACGCCATCGTCCTTGAGCAGATCGCGCATGCGGCTGAAGTAGCCGATCAGGTTGTCCTTGCCCACGTGCTCGAACATGCCGACGCTGGTGATGCGGTCGAACTGGCCCTGGATGTCGCGATAGTCCTGCAGCCGGATCTCGATGCGGTCCTGCAGCCCGGCGGCCTTCACGCGCTCGGTGGCCAGGTCGAACTGGTTCTGCGACAGCGTGATGCCCACGCACCGCGCACCGTACTTCTGCGCCGCGCGGATCACCAGTGCGCCCCAGCCGCAGCCGATGTCGAGCAGCGTCTGGCCAGGCTGCACGCGGATCTTGGTCAGGATATGGTCGATCTTCTTGAGCTGCGCAGTGGCCAGGTCTTCGGTGCCTTCCTCGAAATACGCGCACGAGTACACCATGCGCGGATCGAGCCAGAGCTGGTAGAACGCGTTGGAAACGTCGTAGTGATACTGGATCGACGCCTTGTCCTCGGAGCGGCTGTGCGTGAAGTGCTGCGCCACGCGGGCCAGGGCGCCGCCCGCACTGCGCGCGGCGGCTGCCGACAGGCCGTAGGCCATCTTGATGATGTCGGCCAGGCGACCGTCGAGATCGATCTTTTCCTGGACATATGCCTCGCCGAGGTTGTCCAGGCTTGGCGTGAGCAGCAGCGGCAGGGCCGAGGCCTCGCGTACGGTCAGCGTGACCTCGGGTTGGTCGAAGTTGCCCAGCTGGTATTCGCTGCCATTCCACAGACGTAGCCTGACAGGCAGGTTGGCGTGCTCGCGCACGTCGGAAATCCAGCTATCCAGCTGCTTGTCGATTGCTTGCTTGAAGAACATGCGGCTTTCTCCCGATTGGTTGATGATCCCTCTCGAAATGAAATGCCCCATGGTCGGCTGCGCAGACTGCGTGGTGGTACGCAGCACTGGCCCTGGGGGCGCACCGATGCATGGCCGGTGCGGCAACCCAACAACTTTACGCCAATTCGCCGAATTGTGCAGTGTGGGGCGCCGCGGTCAGCGCCTGTCAGTACAAGCAGACATTGACGATGCAGCGATCGCGCGCCCCGTGCCGCGATGTTCCCGCGGCGCCCGGCGTCAGGGCGATAGCCGGACGATCTGCCAGCTGCCGTCGGCCTGTTGCCGGAATGCGATACGGTCGTGCAGCCGCGACGGCCGGCCCTGCCAGAATTCGATCCACGTGGGCCGCAGGCGGTACCCGCCCCAGTGCGGCGGACGCGGCGGGTTGTCGCCGAACTTGCTGCGGAAGTCGGCTTCGCGTGCTTCCAGCACGTCGCGGCCGGCCACCTCGCGGCTTTGCTCGGAGGCCCAGGCGCCCAGGCGAGATCCGAGCGGACGCGACGCGTAGTAGGCATCGCTCTCGGCATCGCCCACCTTTTCGACCACGCCTTCCACACGCACCTGGCGTTCGAGCTGCACCCAGTGGAACAGCAGCGCAGCGCGCGGGTTGGCTTCCAGATCCAGGCCCTTGCGGCTTTCGTAGTTGGTGAAGAACGTGAAACCGTTGGCGTCCATGCCCTTGAGCAGCACGATGCGCGCCGACGGCTGGCCGTCGGCACCTACCGTGGCCAGTGTCATCGCGTTGGGTTCGGGCAGCTTGGCCTGCATGGCCTCGTCGAACCAGTTCTGGAACTGGCGGATCGGGTCGCCTGCCACGTCGGTTTCGGAAAGGGCGCTCAACATGTAGTTGCGGCGCAGATCAGCGAGTTGGGTCATATCGCATATCGAAGAGTCGGCCCGCACGGAGAACCATGCGTACGAGGATGCTTCGAGTATAGCGAATGCGCCGCACACCGCATTTGCGCCATGGCAAGGCGGACTCGCTGTTTTACGAATCTGCAGGTTGCTAGTCCGACAGTTTCGGTGCGGCGATCTTTTGCGTCTGGCGGCGCGAATAGTAGTTGGCCATGCCCATCGCGCCGGCCATCGACAGGAAGATCGGCAGCATGCCCAGCGCCGTGCCCACCACACCGAACGTGAGCGGCCACACCACCTGGCTGGTATTGAGCACGGCCGAGCGCAGCCCCAGCGCCTCGCCGGCCCGCCCCGAGGGCGAGGCCGTATGCAGGATGTTCATGACGTTGGGCTGGGCACTGCCCAGCGCCAGGCCCAGCACGAACGCCAGGCCGCACATGAGCCAGAAGTGCGAGACGAACGGATAGACCAGATAGGCCAGCGCACCCACCAGCAGCGCCAGGCGGATGATCTTCCATTCCGAGAAATGGCGGGACACCATCGGCATGGCAATCCGGATGGCCAGCGTGGCGATCGAGAACGCCCCGAGCACCCAGCCGATCATCGACGGCGACAGGCCGATATGCGTGCCCTGGATCGGGATCAGGAACGCATGCAGGTCCCACGCGGCGGACAGCACCGCGCTGGCGACGAACACGGCACGCAGTTCGGGGTGGTGAAGCAGGTCCAGCGTGGAGCGGCGCGAGCCGTCCTCGATGGCGATGCGTCCCGCGTTGCCGCCGGTGGCCGGCAGGCGCGGCCGCACATACTGCAGCCCGGCCTGGCCCAGCAGCGCCACGCCCACCAGGATGCAGAACGCGGTACGAAAGCCCGCGTGTTCGATCGTATAACCCATGGCCACCGGCCCGAGCGTGCCCGAGATCGACAGCCCCAGCGCATGCCACGTGTAGTTGCGCAGCCGGGTCTCGTTGGTCGACACCTGCCCGATCAGCAGTTGCATGGCCACCTGGACCAGCATGAAGCCCACGCCGATCAGTGCGCACGCCGCGTACAGCGACGCAATCTCGTGCCAGACGGCCGGCAGCAGCGTACCGGCCACCACCATCAGCGACCCGGCGGTCATCGGCAGGCGCGGCCCGATCTGGTCGATGCGCTTGCCGGCGCGAATCGCCAGGAACATCGGCAGCAGCGCATAGAGCGACATCAGGATGCCCAGCGTGACCGTGGACGCCTTGAGCGAGATGGCAAATAGGGAAACGACGACACGACTGGCGTTGAACGCCACGTGATTGCACACCGTCAGCGCGATCAGCCAGCTGATCGGGGGAACGGCGGCATGAGGCAACGTCATGGCAGGGGGTGCGCGGGGGCGGCGAAGGTGGTTCGCGCCGCCGGCAAGGGTCTCCCATCCGGACGATAAGACGCGCGAAAAAAGAAAATCAGTGCGGCCGGAGCCGCACCTACAAGGCATCGCTGGCCAGACTGGAACCCGGCGAGCGAAGGCGTTGCGTGTCGTTGTTCATTAATTGCTTGCTTAATCAACGACCAGCCGATTATGCGACTGCCAGTGCGGTCTGCACAACAACGGTGTGGGAGGGCGTGCCAAATCCGCAACACATTTGGTACAGATGTGTTGCGGATTCACCAACGTTGTCAGTGTGTGATGACGAACGGCGTGCGGCAGGTAAGCCGCCGTTCGCTAGCCGCCCTGGTAGAGCTGCTTGTCATTGTCCGGTCGCGACGGTTGCTGCACGGTGGCGCCGGGCATGCGCGGCTTGGTAGGCGGCGGGGCCGGCTCGCCGCGGGCGGCGTCCGACTTCGTCGGCGATTCGGGGATAGGGGGGCCGGCCTGCTGCTGGCCCTTCGGCGCCGCTGGCCCTTGATAGGTCTTGCCCGGCGGCGGGGCGGTAGGCCGCTTCTTGAGTTCCGCCAGCAACCGGGCGCACTCGCTTTCGTCGCCGCCGCCCGAAATGTCGAGCAGCGGCACCACCATCGCCACGGGCGCGGTCAGTGCCAGCGCCAGCGCGCCGCCGGCACGCAGCGCGAGGATGGCGATATTCGGGCTGACCGACGGATTCTTGAACGTCCCGCCCACATACAGCGGCGAGCGCAGCGAGATGACGCGCAGCCCCTTGGAGTCGGGATGGATCGTCAGCGCCAGCCGCTCGTCCTTGAAATCGACCGCGCCCTCGGTGGTGATGATGGCGTCCTGCGTATCGAGCACGAAGGTCTGGGCCCGGGCAATGCCGTTCTGGAAGCCGAACGCGCTGACGCCGCAATTGATCTGCACCGGCTTGTCGCCGAACAGCTTCGAGATCACCACGCTGCCCACGTTCAGGCCGATGGCTTCGAGGATGAACTTGCTGACGGTGCCGTTTTCCACCAGCAGCTTGGCCTCTCCATTCGACGAACCCATCAGCGCGGCCACCGAATTGCCCGTGGCCGAAAGCTTGGCGCTGCCGTTCACCTCACCGACGCTGGCGCGGGTACTTTCCACCTTCGGGAACAGCTGCTTGATCTTCAGGTGCCGCGCGGTCATGTCGACCTTCGCGCCCATCGGCTCGCGCTTGCCATCGAGTTCGACCGTCGATACCAGGTTGCCGCCGGCCACGCCGAAGTTGAGCGGGTCGAGCCGCAGCACGCCGTCGGTCAGCTTCAGGTGCGTGGTCAGGTCCGTGATCGGCAGGTCTTCATTGCGGACGATGCGCTTGCCGGTGAACTTCACGTCGGCATCGATCTCGTCCCAGCGTTCGGTGCGGAACGGCGCCACCGGCAGCTTCTTGTCCGCCGGCTGCTTCACGGGGCTGTCCTTGGCCGGCTGGCCCGGCTTGGCGCCGCCGCCGATCAGCGGCGCGAGATCGTCGAACAGCAGCTGCTTCGACACCAGTTCGCCGGACAGCAGCGGGCGGGGCGAATGCTGCGCGAACGTCAGCGTGCCGCCCAGGTCACTGCTGCCCACCTTGCCGGTGAAGTCGCGGTAGGTATAGGCCGAGGCGCCCTTCTTGAGCGTGGCCACCAGGCGGCCCCGCGTTTCATACGGCGGGGTCGATGGCAGCACGATGCCGGTCAGGTTGTAGAGCGATGCCAGGCTGTCGCCGGCCAGCGTCAGGTTGACGTCGAGCGCGCCGAGGTGGGCCGGGTTCGTTACCGTGCCTTCCATCGTGGCGCGGGTGGCGCCCACGCGCACATCGGCCTGTACCGGATAAGGGGTGTCCACGTCGCGCAGGCTCAGCACGGTGCCGGCCTTGCCGGTGGCGTTGACGGTGGCCTTGTTGTAGTGGCCCACGGCTTTCCAGCGGATGCCGTAGCGGTCGTCATTGCCGGTCTTGCCAGCCTTGCCGCCCTTGTTGTCGTTGGCCTTGGCTTCGGGCGTGGAGGCGGCGGAGCCTTGCGACGCCGCCACAGCGGAGGCATCGGACGGCATCAGCGCGCCGTCGCGGGCCTTGTCGTAGATGGCCTGGTCGCCAATCGTGTCCAGCGTGGCCTGCAGCTGGATCTTCTCGGCCGCGTCGTCCAGCGCCAGGTTGCCGCGCTGGAGGACCACTTCGCCCACATCGAGGTGCCATTTCGACTTGCCCGAGTCGGTCTGCTTGCGCATGTCGAAGGTCCAGTTGTTGCGCTTGTCGGCCAGCCGTTCTAGCCACACGGCGGGGCTGTCGACGACGATGGTCGGCACGTTGATTTCATGGGCCAGCAGTGGCAGCGGGCGCAGCACGAAGATCAGTTCGCGAATCGTGCCCATGTTGGGCGCCTGGGCCCAGTCGGGGTTGCCGATGGAAATGTCCTTGGCCGACAGCCGTGGCCACGGCACGAGCGTACGCCAGCCGGTCTCGCCCTGGCCACGTTTCCAGGTGACGGTCAGATCGCCATTGATGGCGAAGGGGCGCCCGATCGACTCCGTGACCTTGTCGTTGAGCCACGGCTTGAGCCGGTTCCAGTCAAAGGTCAGGATGATGACGACAAGGATCGCGATCAGCGCCAACGGCGTGAACACGCTCCATAAGACGATCTTGTGGCGACGCGAGGCGGGCATAAGGGGTGGACTCCGGTAGCAGCCGTGCGGCGGATCAACCACTGCACAGGTAATTGTAGGGAGCGCCATCGCTCCCGGTTGTCGGCCTCAGGCTGACATTGCGGTCGTCGGGACGCCTATTCGTTGTGCGTTCGTCGGCCGCAGCAATTCCCGCCGGTGACATAAAATGCCGGCAGATTTGAGAAAGCCACCATGACTATCGCCCCTACGCCCCTGGCAGATCAGGACCTGCCCGCGCCCCTGTCGCACGAAAGCCCGGCCGACGACGACTACCATCGCCGCTTTGGCGGCGTGGCCCGCCTGTACGGCGCGCATGGCCTGGCCCGGCTGGAGGCCGCCAGGGTGTGCGTGATCGGCATCGGCGGGGTGGGCAGCTGGGCGGCCGAGGCGCTGGCGCGCAACGCGGTGGGGCGCATCACGCTGATCGACCTCGATCACATTGCCGCATCAAATACCAACCGGCAGATCCACGCGCTCGGCGACGCATACGGCCGCGCCAAGGTGGAAGCCATGGCCGAGCGCATCGTGGCGATCAACCCGCGTTGCCACGTCACGCAGATCGACGATTTCGTGACCGAAGACAATGTGGCGGAACTGCTATCAGGCTTCGACTACGTGATTGACGCCATCGATGCCGTGAAGGTCAAGACCGCCATCCTGGGATGGGCCCGCCGCGAGGGCGTGCGCGTGATCACGTGCGGCGGCGCGGGCGGTCAGCTGGACGCCACGCGCGTGCGCATCGAGGACCTGGCCCGCACGATTCAGGACCCGCTGCTGGCCAAGGTGCGCGGCAACCTGCGCCGGCAGTGGGGCTTTCCGCGCGATCCCAGGAAGAAGTTCGGCATCGAGGCGGTGTATTCGGACGAGCCGCTGCGCTATCCCGAGCCGGAACAGCAGGCGTGCGAGATCGACGAAGTGCCGCCGGCCCCGGTGCGCGGCCCGCAAGGGCTGGCCTGCGCGGGATTTGGCTCGTCGGTGGCGGTGACGGCGGTGTTCGGCTTCGTGGCGGCGTCCGCGGTGATCGGGGCGCTGGCAGCCGGCCAGCCCTAGGCGGCCAGCGTCCGCAGCAGGCCGCCCACGGCGGCATCGTCGGGCGCCTGGTTGTCGAAGAAGATCAGTTCGGGATATTCGGCCGGGTCCGGCGAAAACCGCCGGGCGCGATAGGCGTCCCAGTGCGCGAGCTTGTAGGCGTCGTTGGGATTGGCGCGGCGGATGATGCGTGCGTGGGCTTCGTCCTCCGGCAGGTGTACCCACACGATCTGGGTGCGCGTGCCCGCCGGGACATGCAGCCACTGCGGATCGGTCAGCAGGTGCGCGCGGATTTCGCGCGACAGCGGGCCGATCACGATCACACTGATGCCCAGCGTCAGGTTTTCGCGGGCGGTGTCGAGCAGGCCTTCGTATTCGGGGTCTCGCAGATTGTCCAGATAGGCCGGGCTGTCGCGGTCATTGGGATCGCCGGTGATCGCGCGCATGGCAGCGGCGCTGTAGCGCCCGTAGAGCGTGTCCTTGTCGAGCAGGCAGAACGGCTCGCCGGTGACCTGCATCAGCGGGCCGATCAGCCGATGGGCGAGGGAAGTCTTGCCGGTGCCTGCGTGGCCGCAGAAGAAGATCAGTCGGGGCATGTCGGTGGCTTGCTGGAAATCCGTCACTTGCCAGGGGCGCGAGCGTCAAGCATACCGTTCTTTGCGGAAAATCAGATCGGACAGCAGCGAAATCGGTATCCTTGCCGCTTATCTCAAAGAAAAGTTTTCAGATCCATGTCTGCAGCACAGAACCCCTACGACGGTCTTTCCTCGGAAGGCTTGCCAGACGAACTGCGGCTGGGCGAGCCCGTCACCGACGCCACGCACGCGGAATTCCTGCAGCTGCTCGATGCCGTGGCCAAATCGGACGATGCCGGCTTCCTGGCGGCGTACGACGAGTGGATCGCGCACACGCGCCACCATTTCGAACAGGAAGAGCAGTGGATGGAGGCCATGCAGTTCGGCCCGCGCTTCTGCCATACGAACGAGCACAAGGGCGTGCTGCAGGTGGTGCAGGCCGTGCGCGACAAGATCGCGCAGGAAGTGGAAGATCCGGAGGGGCCCGGCAAGGGCGGGCTGTCGCTGGGCCGCCGCCTGGTGAATGAACTGTCAGGCTGGTTCGACAATCACGTGAAGTCGATGGACGCGATGATGGTCGAGCATATGAAGGCAAACGGCTTTTCGCTGATCGAGGCGCCGGCCGTCTGAGGCCGTTCCGCACCGGCGCGGGAAATCCCGCCTCCGGTGCGCGTCCATCCACGCCACTCAGTTCAGCGCCGTGCTCAGTTGCCGGCGCCATTTCGATACCACTTCTGGCGAATCGGCCATCAAGTCGAACACCGACAGCATTGTCTTGCGGCCGATGTCGTCTTCAAAGCCTCGGTCGCGGCGCACGATTTCCATCAGCTGCACCAGCGCCGGTTCGTATTCGCGGCGCGCGATCAACACCTTTGCCAGATCCAGGCGCGCGGCCAGGTTGGCCGGCTCGGCCTCTACCTGCGCTTTCAGTTCGGCGCCGTCGGGCAGGCTGTCGAGTCCCTTCATCGCATCGAGCCGGGTCCGCAGCGCGGCGTAGCCGTCTTCCTGCGGCGCACGCGGCGTCAGGCGGCCGAACTCGGCTTCCGCGGTGTCGATGGCGTCGCCGTCGAGCAGGAAGCTGATATAGGCCAGTCGATTCGGGTCGTTTTCCGGGTCCTCTGCGAGCGCGGCCTGCCACGCGGCCTTGGCGCCTTCCCGGTCGCCGGCCGCGGCCAGCGCCTGGGGATCCTGCGCCGTGGCCCCGCCGTCGCCGGGGGCCAGCGTATCGATGAACTCGCGCAGTTGCGATTCCGGCAGCACGCCCACGAACTGGTTGACCGCCTGCCCGCCGGCAAACGCCACCACGTGGGGAATGCTGCGCACACCAAAGTGCCCGGCCAGCTGCTGGTTCTCGTCGACATTGACCTTGACCAGCTTCCACGTGCCGCCGGCTTCGGCTTCCAGCTTTTCCAGCATGGGCCCGAGTGTGCGGCAAGGGCCACACCAGGGAGCCCAGAAATCCACCAGTACCGGCACTGGGCTATTGATGACTTCGGCTTCGAAGTTCTGCAGGGTGACGTCGCTCATGATCTGCACCTGGGAATCGGGTTGGCCAGCACTGTGGCCGGATTCCCCCTATTGTGAGGACGAAGCCCCAAATTGCAACCGGCGCCGCCCGGGGTGCGGTGCGATGGGTAGGAAAACCTCCTGTTGAAAATAGAACGGTCGTTCAGTTATATTGCTTGACCACTACGCGGGGCCCACCCCGCGAGACCCGCGCTTTCCAGAAACTGGTCCCTTGAGGACCATCCGCAGGAGACACCATGACCACCAAGCCCGCCCGTCCGCATTTTCAGTTCTGGCCCAAGCGAGTGCCGACCGAAATCGTGCTGCCGGAAACTTCGCTCTGGTACAACCTCGAAGTTTCGGCACACCGCTATGCGGACAAGGCCGCCATCCGCTACTTCGGCAACGCCATCACGTTCCGCGAGCTGGAGGCGGAGGCCACGGCGATGGCCGGCTGGCTGCAGCAGAAGGCGGGGGTGAAGAAGGGCGATCGCGTGCTGCTGTACATGCAGAACTGCCCGCAGTTCATCGTCAGCTATTACGCGATCCTGCGTGCGGACGCCGTGGTGGTGCCGGTCAATCCGATGAACCGCGCCGAGGAATTCAAGCACTACATCACCGATGCCGGTGCCCGCGTGGCGATCTGCACGGCAGACCTGGCCGCCGGCGCAATGCAGGCCGACGGCGAACTGGCTGCCGACCAGCGCCTGCAGCATCTGCTGGTGACGCAGTACGCCGACGCGCTCCCGCCGTCGCACGAATTCCCCGAAGATGCGCCGCCCGCCTGGCTGACCGTGCAACACCCGTTGCCGGACAACGCCACGCCGTGGGCGCAGGCGCTGGGTGCCGGCCTGCAGCCGGGTCCGCATACCGCGGGCCCCGACGACATGGCCGTCATGCCGTACACGTCGGGCACCACCGGCTTCCCGAAGGGCTGCATCCACACCCATCGCTCGGTGATGCACAACGTGATCGGCGGTGCCACGTGGTCGGGCAGCGGCGCGGAATCGGTGATCCTGTCAGTGCTGCCGCTGTTTCACGTGACCGGCATGCAGTACGGCATGAACGGCCCGATCTACACCGGCGCCACCGTGGTGATGCTGCCGCGCTGGGATCGCGAAGTGGCCGGGCGCCTGATCTCGCGCTACCAGGTCACGCACTGGACCAACATCCCGACCATGGTGATCGACTTCCTGGGCAGCCCGAACCTGGCGACCTTCGACGTCAGCAGCCTGCGCTACATCGGCGGCGGCGGCGCGGCCATGCCGCAGGCGGTGGCCGAACGCCTGAAGACGCAGTTCGGGCTGAGCTACCTGGAAGGCTACGGCCTGTCCGAGACCATGGCGCCGACCCACAGCAATCCGTCCGAGCGCGCCAAGCTGCAGTGCCTGGGCGTGCCGACGTTCAACACCGACGCGCGCGTGGTGGACCCGGTCACGCTGCAGGAAATGCCGCCCAACGAGGTGGGCGAGATCATCGTGCGCGGCCCGCAGGTGTTCAAGGGTTACTGGGGCAAGGAAGATGCCACGCGCGACGCGTTCATCGAGTTCGAAGGCCAGACCTACTTCCGCACCGGCGACCTGGGCCGTATGGACGAAGAAGGCTACTACTTCATCACCGACCGCCTGAAGCGCATGATCAATGCGTCGGGCTTCAAGGTCTGGCCGGCCGAGGTGGAAAACCTGCTGTACAAGCATCCGGCCGTGCAGGAGGCCTGCATCATCGGCACGCGCGACCAGTATCGCGGCGAGACGGTGAAGGCGGTGGTGGTGCTGCGCGCCGACGCCAAGGGCAAGACGCAGCCCGAGGACATCATCGAATGGGCCAAGGAAAACATGGCCGCCTACAAGTACCCGCGCGTGGTGGAATTTGTCGAGGCATTGCCGAAGTCGGGCACCGGCAAGGTGATGTGGCGCCAGCTGCAGGAAGCGGAAAACGCGCGCCAGCCCGCGTAAGCGCGTAAGCGTGGTGTGTTTTTCTCCCCTCTCCCGCCGGGTGGGAGAGGGGAGCCAAAATGCAATCCCCCTCGGCAGCCAGTCAATGCCCCCTGGCCCGCATCAGCATCTTGACCATCGTCTTGTAGCCGCGCTCGCGTGCATGGCGCGACGGCGTGATGCCCTCCCGGTCGGCCAGGTTGGCATCGGCGCCCGCATCGAGCAGCAATTGCACGATCTCTTCATAGCGGGCGCTGCCGTCGCCGAGGATGATGGCTTCCAGCAGCGCCGTCCAACCAAGCTGGTTGATGCGATCCACCGGCACGCCTGCCTTCAATAGCAGTTTTACGACCTCGACATTGCCATGCTGGCAGGCCGCAATCAGGGCCGTGCCGTCGTAGCGGTCGGTGCTGCGGGTGTCGGCGCCATGCGACAGCGACAGGCGCACCACATCGATCTGGTTGGTCGCGGCCGCCAGCAGGAAGGCGCTGTTGGATTCGCCGTCCTTCTGGTTCACGTCGGCGCCGGCCATGATCAGCGCGCGGGCCACGTCGCCCCGGCGGTTGTACACCGCTGCCAGCAGCGCGGAGCGGCCGCGTTCGTCCACGGCATGGAGCGACGCGCCGGCCTTGAGCAGCCGGTTGACCAGATCGAGATCGCCAATGCTGGCTGCCGTGATCAGGTTGCGGTCGAGCGCGGACGTGCCTTCACCGCGTGCCGCCGGGTGGGATGGGGGCGGATACGGCGCTGGTGCCGACGGCGACGATGCGTCGCGCAGCCCGCCGATCGAGCGCGCCAGCGTCTGGCCACCTTGACCCGCCAGCAGTCCGCCACCCATCAGCAATCCCATCAGCCCTAGCATTTCAGCGAGTGCCTGGCGGCGGGGGCGGGTCTGGGAGCGCGTCATGATGGGCGGCAGTGGCTTCGGTCAGACGGTTTCGTGGGGATGGGCCGTGGCAGCCACGGCGTCCTCGGGGCAGGTCGCCGCAGAGGCCGAAATTCCTGCCGGCGTGGTGACGGCACAGGCGTCGCTGGCGGCTTCGGCAGCGTCGCTTTCCTGCAGCTGGCGCCAGAGCCGGCCCAGGTAGGGGTCGTCCACGCCATGCGTGGCCAGCCCCAGCAGGGTCTGGTGCAGATATTCGCGGGCTGGCCCGTACAGGCCGCAGGCGTGGCGCAGGCAGTCCACGACGCGCGCATCGGGCAGCCGGCCGGCGTAGCCGGCATGTTCGCGATTCATCACGAAAGCGAGCGCCCGCTGTTCGGGCGCGTCAGGGTCGGCGTCCAGCTTCACGCGCAGCCAGCGCGGGTGATAGGCGCCGGTCATCATCTCGCGGCGCCACAGCACGCGGAATTCCTGCTCGACGACGTGGCGGGGGATGCGGAACACCATGCCCGTGCAGCAGCCGCCGCGGTCCAGCCCGAGCACCAGCCCGGGGTTGTCCCAGGTGCCGCGATTGATTTTGGAATACAGGTAGAAGCCGCGGTGGTAGCCATGCACGGTGGCCAGGCGGCTTTCGGTATGGACCACCATCGGGTTCCAGATCAGCGATCCGTAGCCGAAGACCCAGACGTCGCCGTCCAGTCCGGGGGTGTCGGGGCGGCTGGCCAGCGTCTGGCGCAGCGATCGCTCCACATCGGCCTCGGGCAACAGCGAAGACGCGACCGGCGTGCTGCACAGCGTCGTGCGCAGCCTGTTTGCTTCGAGGTCCTGTCTTGTAATGGCCATGGCTGAAAGAATAATCCAAAGCGCATTGATGCGTCGCAAGCAAACCACACATCTGGTGCAAGGTGTGTGCAGCAGGCAACGGTCGTGAGGGGGGCGGCTGCCCGATCGATTGGCCGGATCGTGGACCATGTCACTACAATAGGGGCCCTAACGCAGGCAACTGTCGTTCAACGCTCGGCGAATCTCGGAGAAACCGCACATGGCGCACACCCTGACCGTGGTATTTGGCAGCGGCAAGGAATTTGAATTCACGCTGGGCGACAACGAGCTGGCGGCGGTCACCGAGGATGCCGCCTGGCGCTGGTTCGACCGCGAATATGCCGAGCTGGACTGCCAGGCATCGAGCCCCGTGGGCAAGGTGCTTGTGATCGACAAGATCCTTAATGTCGCGAAGTTCTCCGGCGAGAGCCGGTTTGCCGGCAACGCCGACTGGGCGCAGGACTTTGCCCGCCATGCCGGCCGCCTGCTGGATCGCGACAAGGTGCGTATCGACGTGGGCAACGCCGCCATCGGTTTCTGACCGTTTAGGGCCCCGCATCAACAAAAACGGACGCCGAGGCGTCCGTTTTTTGCTGTGTGCGCCGGAATCAGACCGACAGCAGTTCCACTTCGAACAGCAGGGTGGCGTTCGGCGGAATCACGCCGCCGGCGCCGCGCGCGCCGTAGCCCAGATCGGCCGGGATCACCAGGCGGCGCGTGCCGCCGACCTTCATGCCTTGCACGCCTTCGTCCCAGCCACGGATCACGTGGCCGGCGCCCAGCGGGAAGACGAACGGGTCATTGCGGTCCTTGCTCGAATCGAACTTGCGGCCCGGTTGGCCGTTTTCGTAGAGCCAGCCGGTGTAATGCACGGTCACGTGCTTGCCAGCCGTGGCTTCGTCGCCCGAGCCGACGATGGTGTCTTCGTATTGCAGGCCGGAGGGATTGGTATGCATCGCGATTTTCCTTTTTTCTGTGTGGCGGGAAATAGAACCGACGGCCGCCTGTGTGATCAGTCGTCGGCGCGCTGGAGCACGTCGCGCGTCAGCTGCACGTTGTGATCGTCGTCGCTGACCCAGATGTCGCCGTCCTGGATGGTCACGGACAGGCGCATGGCACGCTGGGCCATCTGTGCCAGCGCGTCCACGGCTTCGGACGGCACATTGTAGACGGTCACGTTGCGCAGCTTGCTGGCCTTGCCGGCCATGCCCTTCCACCATTCGCGGGCGCTGGCGCTCTGATAGGTATAGACGGTAACGTGGTCGGCGCGCGCAGCGGCGCGCTTCAGGCGGGTTTCGTCGGACTGGCCCAGGTCGATCCAGTGGAGGATGTCGCCCGTGAGGGACTTGTCCCAGAGGTCCGGTTCGTCGGGTTCGTCCAGGCCACGCGTGAACGCCATGGTTTCGGTGGCTTCGCAGGCAAAGGCCAGCAGGCGGACCATCATGCGGGCATCGTTCTCGGACGGATGCTGCGCAATGGTCAGCGTATGACTGCCGTAGTACGGCCGGTCCATGTCCGAGACGGACAGTTCGGCCTTGAAAATCGTGGATTTGAGCGCCATGGGGTCGGAAATGCGGCGCGCGCCGGCAACGGTGCCGGGCACGCGAAAGGCGGAATCATACGTGATCCGCGCGGCGGCGCGATGGAAAACCGGCGCGGGTATGTGCGCCGGCCCGCTCAGACTGCGGGGGGAAGCAACCCGGCCCGGCAAGGCCGGCCGGGCCGGTCTTCAGGACTTGCGGTATTCGCCCAGCCAGAAGCGCAGCATGGCCGATACCAGCACCAGCCCCAGGAACGCCGCCGCGGCAACCAGGGCCAGGCCGCCATCGCTGTTGATCTTGCCTTCCACAATCAGGCGCGTCAGCAGGATGCCGACCATGCCGGTCAGCAGCGGCAGCAGCAGGGCGGCCCGGCCGTAGGTCTTGAAGGCCCACAGCGGAAAGCGACGGAGGAAATCGGCAGGAAAGCTGCATGCCAGGCACGCACCGGCAGCAGCCAGCGACGCCGAAACGACGTCGTTGAGGGAGATGAGGCTCATCTTGACTCGCGGATAGCCGGGTTTGCTTAGGCGAAACGCGGCAGGATGGGAATAGGCAAGGCGCTGATTTTACTGAAGATTTTGTCCCAAAAGGTGACGTTGGGCCGTCATCGCAACGCACGGCCTCGCTTTTTTCTTAATTATGGCGCGGACCCCGCCGGCATGGCTTCCACCGAAATCTGCAATGTGACGCTATCGCCAACATCGGGCAGGAAACGCGTCATGCCGAAGGCGCTTCGAGAGAATGTGGCGCGAAAATCACCACCGCACACATCGCGCCGGATGCCGAACAGGGCGGTCTGGCCGCAACTGAAGCGGTCCGCCTCTAGCCTGATGGGCTGGGCTACGCCATGGAGGGTGAACATGCCTTCCACGGCAACCAGCTTGCCGCCTTCCGTTACAAACTGGCTGGCCTGGAGCCGGGCCACCGGAAACGTCTGGGCGTCAAGAAACTGGGCCGAGCGCAGCACACCGTCGAGACTGCGGTTGCCGCTGTCGACCGAATCGGTGTCCACCGTGAAGTCGATCGATCCCGCACCCGTGGCCGGGTCGTAGATCACACGCCCATCGATCTTGCCGAACCGGCCGCGCACGCTGGTGCGATCGAAGTGGCTGACGCCGAAATAGACGCTGGTGTGTGTGGGATCGACGGTGTACTGCGTGGGCGCCGCCAGGGCTGGCGTGCCCGTCAGGGCCGCGAGCGTGGCAAGGGCGGCCAGCGGGGCGCGCGAAATACGGGAAGGGTGTCGCGTCGGCATGGCCGTGGGCTCAGTGAACGAACACGGGAAGCAGGAAAATGCCGATCACCGTCAGATAGCCAATCGTCCAGCATAGCGTCCGCAGCGTGGCGCGATCGGTCAGGTAGCAGATCGTGTAGAGGATCCGGACCACGATGAACACCATGGCCAGTTCGTTGATGCGGGCCTGGGGCGCCGCCAGATGCGTGGCCGTGAAGACCGCCGCGGCAAAGAACGGAAACGCTTCGAAATGATTGCGGTGCGCCATGTCCGCGCGGCGGGCGCGGCCGCTTTGCCTTTCCAGCCACGCGCGCGGGTCGTGGTTATCGAAAGTGCCGGCACGACTGCCGGCCTTGGCGATGGAGACAGTCAGCACTGGCATCAGGCCTGCCAGCAATACACACCAGAACGCGATCGGCATGAACACTCCTTGCGTGTTTCGGTGCGGAGGCGGCATGAGCCGCCGCCTCCTTTCCATTTGTGCCGGGGCCGTGGAGCGCCCCAAGGCGGGTTCAGGCGGCGACGACCTTGATGCGAACGCCGTCAGCGCCGCCAACGCCCACCACCTGGCCGGCGCGGATCTTGGCAGTCTTGCGCGACTCCGGCGTACCGTCCACCGAGACCTCGCCAGCCGCGACCAGCGCCTTGCCGGCGCCACCGCTGTCGCAGACGCCAGCCACCTTGAGCAGGTCATTCAGGGCAATGAACTCGCCCTCGAGCGGAAACGTAATCGTCTGTGCCATGCTCACTTGCCCCAGCTGTCCTTGAGGCCAACCGTGCGGTTGAACACTGGCTTGCCGGGCTGCGAATCGGTACGGTCCGCAACGAAATAGCCGTGACGCTCGAACTGGAAGCGTTCTTCCGGCTTGGCGTCGCGCAGGCCCGGTTCCAGGTAGGCGGTCACTACCTTCTTCGAGTCCGGGTTCAGCGCATCGAGGAAATTCTTGCCGCCGGCATCGGGATTCGGGTCGTTGAACAGGCGGTCGTACAGGCGCACTTCGGCCGGGCAGGCATGCGCCGCGCTGACCCAGTGAATGTTGCCCTTGACCTTGACGCTGTCCGCGCCCGGCGTGCCGCTCTTGGTTTCCGGCAGGTAGTTCGCATGCACGGCGACCACGTTGCCGTCGGCGTCCTTGTCCACGCCTGTGCATTCGATCACGTAGCCGTAGCGCAGGCGCACCTTGTTGCCCGGGAACAGGCGGAAATAGCCCTTCGGCGGGGTCTCGGTGAAGTCGTCGCGCTCGATCCACAGCTCGCGCGACAGCGGGAACACGCGGCGGCCCATTTCCGGCAGCTTCGGGTGCACCGGCGCCGAGCATTCCTCGCTCTGGCCCTCGGGATAGTTGTCCAGAATCAGCTTGACCGGGTCCAGCACGCCCACGCTGCGCGGGGCACGGGCATCGAGGTCGTCGCGCACGGCGCCTTCCAGCGTGCTCATGTCAATCCAGCTGTCGGCCTTCGACACGCCGATGCGGTCGCAGAACAGCTGGATCGATTCCGGCGTATAGCCGCGGCGTCGCATCCCGACGATGGTCGGCATGCGCGGGTCGTCCCAGCCGTCCACGCGCTTTTCGTCCACCAGCTGCTTGAGCTTGCGCTTGCTGGTGATCGCATACGTCAGGTTCAGGCGGGCGAATTCGTACTGGTGCGGCAGCGGGCTGGCGAAGACGCCGGCATCGCGCAGGTGTTCCAGCACCCAGTCATAAAGCGGGCGGTTGTTCTCGAATTCGAGCGTGCACAGCGAGTGCGTGATGTTCTCGATCGCGTCCGAGATGCAGTGCGTGAAGTCGTACATCGGATAGATGCACCACTTGTCGCCGGTCCGGTGGTGATGGGCATGGCGGATGCGATAGAGCACCGGGTCGCGCATCACGATGTTCGGCGCCGCCATGTCGATCTTCGCGCGCAGCACGTGCTCGCCGTCACCGTACTTGCCGTCGCGCATCTCGCGGAACAGCTTCAGGTTTTCCTCGACGGAGCGGTCGCGGAACGGCGACGGCTTGCCGGGCTCCGAGAAATTGCCGCGGCTGGCGGCAATCTGTTCGGCGCTCTGGCTGTCCACATAGGCCACGCCACGCTCGATCAGGGTCTCGGCGAACTGGTACAGGCGGTCGAAGTAGTCGCTCGCGTAGTAAAGATGCGGCTCGCCGCCGGGCTGCCTGGCATCCCATGAGAACCCGAGCCAGTGCACCGCGTCGATGATCGAATCGACGTATTCGGTGTCTTCCTTGACCGGGTTCGTGTCGTCGAAGCGCAGGTGGCAGCGGCCGGCATAGTCGCGGGCCAGGCCGAAGTTCACGCAAATGCTCTTGGCGTGGCCGATGTGCAGGTAGCCGTTCGGCTCCGGCGGAAAGCGCGTGATGACGGTCGGCAGCGGCTCGCCCTGCTTGTCCGTGCGGCCGCCGTACGTGCCGGCGGCGAGGTCCTGGTCGATGATGCTCCGCAGGAAGTTGGAGGCGGCTGGCGTGTCGGTAGGCTTGTTGTCGTGGCTCATGTTGGCGCCGCATCACCTGCGGCTCGATAACTGGTGGACCGGCCCGGTCTGGATCGACCCGGCCGCGTTCCTGGTGTTCCTGGATTGGGTGCGCTGGAATGGCGAGGAAAGTCCGGCGAATGGGGCGATTTTACCGTGCCTGCGGCGCAACCCGGCGGTGCGTCACGAAATTCGGATTCGTCTCACGGCGCAACGGGCCAAAGTGGTGCAGAATCCACGGCACGGTACGGCTCTGCGTACCCGCCTCGCGCATGCTCCGTGCGACGTCATCGTCGCATGCCGTCTCCATTCCCGCCGCAGGAATACATGCCATGAATGCCGCCAGTTCCGCCACGAACCCCCCCGACGCCGCCGGCCCCGGCCGCGCCGCCGTCCACCAGGCACCCGCCGACGTGCTTGCCGCGCTGTGGAGCGCCGCCGCCATGCCGCCCGAAGCGCTGTCCCATGTCACGCTGACCGGCCAGGATCCCATTCTGCCGTCCAGTTTCGCCATCGGCACCGCCGCGCAGGCCAGCCTGGGCGCGTCGGCGCTGGCGGCGGCCGCGATCTGGGCCCACCGCACCGGCCGCTGGCAGGATGTGTCGGTCGATATGCGCCATGCGCTGGCGGAGTTCCGTAGCGAACGCTACCTGCGTGTCAACGGCGGGCCGGCGCCCGAGCTCTGGGACAAGATCGCCGGCCTGTATCCGGCGGGGGACGGCCGATGGGTGCGCCTGCATACGAATTTTCCCCACCATCGCGACGGCGTTCTGAAAATACTCAAATGCGCGTATGACAAGGACGCCGTACGGGCGGCGCTGTCGGGGTGGAAGGCCGAGGATTTCGAGACGGTCGCATCGGACGCCGGCATGGTCGTGTCGGCCATGCGCTCGCTCGACGAATGGCTGCGGCATCCGCAGGCCCAGGCACTGCAGGGGCTGCCGCCGGTGATCATCGAAAAGATCGGCGATGCGCCGCCGGAACCGCTGCCAGCGTTCGGGCCCCATGCCGAGATCAATGTCGATGCACGGCCGTTGAGCGGTGTCCGGGTGCTGGACTTCACGCGCATCATCGCGGGGCCGGTCGCTGGCCGCACGCTGGCCGCGCATGGGGCCGACGTGCTGCTGGTGACGGCCGCGCACCTGCCGTCGATGCCCTCGCTGGTGATCGATACGGGCCGGGGCAAACGGTCATGCCAGCTTGACCTGCGCGATGCCGACGACAAGCGCACGCTGCACAAGCTGTTCCACGGTGCCGATGTGGTGGTGCAGGGCTACCGTCCCAACGGACTGGCGGAACTGGGCGCCGGACCCGAGGCGGCGGCGCGGGCCCGCCCTGGCATCGTCTACGTGTCGCTGTCCGCCTACGGCCATGTGGGGCCATGGTCGGGCAAGCGGGGCTTCGATTCGCTGGTGCAGACCGCCACCGGCATCAATACCGACGAAGCGCAGGCGGCCGGCAGCGCGGAGCCAAAGCCGCTGCCGGCGCAGGTGCTGGACCACGCCTCAGGCTATCTGCTGGCGTTCGGCGCAATGGTGGCGCTGCATCGGCGCGCGGTGGAAGGGGGCAGCTGGCACGTGCGCGTATCGCTGGCGCAGGTGGGGCAGTGGCTGCGCAGCCTCGGGCGCGTGCCGGGTGGCGCGGCGGTGCCGGACCAGCATATCGACGAAATTTCCGATCTGCTCGAAGTGGAAGAGTCGGGCTTCGGCGAACTGACCGTGGTGCGCCACGCGGCGCACCTGTCGGAGACGCCCGCCCACTGGGCGTTGCCGTCGGTGCCGCTGGGCACGCACGCGGCGGCGTGGCTCCCGCGTTAATCGCCCGGCGGGCCGGGGCCTAATACAGCGTGGTGCGTACGCGGTCGGGCAGATCGCGGTCGTAGGCGGCGCCATCGATCGCGTTCTGGCTCAGCGTGGCCAGCATGGTGCCGGTGCTGGGCAGCGCCTCGCGTGGCACCTGCGCCTCGGCCAGCCACAGGCGCGAGCGCAGCAGGGCGCGCGCGCACTGAAAGAATACTGAGTGGATGCGGATCACCAGTACCGTGGTGGGCGCCTTGTCCTGCATCATGCAGCGGGCGATCAGGTCCGGGTCCGTCGAAACGGTAGCGGTGCCGCTGATGCGTAGCGTTTCATTGACGCCGGGCACCAGGAACAGCAGCCCCACGCGCGGGTCGGCCAGGATATTACGCAGACTGTCGATGCGATTGTTGCCGCGCCGGTCGGGCAGCAGCAGCGTGCGGTCGTCCAGCACCTGCACGAAACCGGGCGCATCGCCGCGCGGCGAGCAGTCGCCGCCCTGTTTGTTCATCGTGGAAAGCAGGCAGAACGGCGAGGCTTCGACGAACGCGCGATAGTGCGGATGCAGGTAGTCGACTTCCTTGGCCAACGAGGCGGCGCCGGGCTCGGCGTAGAGCGCCTCGAGGTCGGCCAGCGTAGTGATGTCGTGCGATGGCATGGGACAGCTCGCGAAGGGTGGGCGTGGAGAGGAAGGCGCCAGTATGACGCACATCCCCCAAGGTTCGATGGTCTGTGCGGTCAGATGCTGACTGTGCCGCGACCCAGTTCGATCACGCGGCCGCCCACGCGGATTGTGCCTTCGGCGGTCACGGCAAGGTCCAGCCGGCATCGTCGATCGACGAATTCACCCTGATCGACTTCATAGCGGGCCGGCAGCGCATGACCGGTGGCCACCAGCCAGCCCCCCAGGTTCGCACATGCCGAGCCGGTACCCGGATCTTCCGCCACGCCCCCGCCCTGCTTGGTGAAGAAATAGCGCACCAGCACCTTGCCCGGCTGTTCGGGATCGAAGGCAAACACGTAGGCAGTCTTGCGGCCCAGGCTGCTTTGCGGCCAGCGGTCCAGGCGGCTGCTGTCGGGCTGGGCGCGGCGCACGGCGTCGGGCGTCTTCAGCGGCACCAACAGCTGGTCGGCGCCCGTATCGACCCAGATCGGCGCGCCGGCCAGGTCGTCGGCCTGCAGGCCCAGCAGCGATGCCATCTCGGCATCGGGCAGGCCGGCCGGCGCCGTCCTGGGCGCCCCCTGGTGCGGGGCGGTCAGCGTCCAGCGGTCCGCCACGGCGGTCACGGGAACGACTCCGGCCTTGAACTCCAGCGACAGCGCGTTGCCGGTCTGGGCCAGATCGCGCACCACGTGGGCGGTGCCCAGCGTGGGATGGCCGGCAAAGCGCATCTCGTAGCCGGGCGTAAAGATGCGGACGGCCGCGTTGGCCTTGTCGGACGGCAGGACGAACGTCGTCTCGGACAGGTTGAACTGCAGGGCCAGGGCCTGCATGGTGGCATCGTCCATGCCGCGCGCATCCTCGAACACACACAGGGGATTGCCGCCAAAAGTGGATTCGGCAAAGACATTGACGATTCGGTATGCGTAGGTGGCCATGGGCGTTTCGCGGGCGTGGATGGGAAACCACATAGTGTAGGGAAGCGATGCGCCGAAGCCATGCACAGTTTCATGCAAGTGCAACGGAACAGTTGCGCTTGGCATCCGCTTCGCACTTTAAGCGGAATGCGATTGGCGAGAGCAGGCGGGGCGCCAAGAATTGAGGTTTTTTGGTTGCTCGCCATGCTGGAACTCAACAACTACGAAACGCTCGTCGCGGCATCGCTGGTGCTGCTGGTCGGACGCAAGCTGCTGCACGTCACAACGCCGCTACGCACCTTCAACATTCCCGAGCCGGTCGTGGGCGGACTGGTCGTGGCGCTATGCCTGGCCCTGGCCCGCTTTACCGCGGACGTGCAGGTGAAGTTCGACACCACCGCGCAGACGCCGCTGATGCTCGCCTTCTTTGCCACGCTTGGCCTGAGCGCCAATCTTGCCAGCCTGAAGCAGGGCGGCAAGTCGATCGGCATCTTCCTGGTCGCGGTGGCGGGCTTGCTGGTGATCCAGGACGCGATCGGCGTCGGGCTGGCCAGCGCGCTGGGCCTGCATCCGGCCACCGGCCTGCTGGCCGGGTCGATCGCGCTGTCGGGCGGTCACGGCACCAGCGCGGCCTGGGGCAAGACGTTTGTCGAGCAGTTCGGCATGTCGTACGCCATGGAGCTTGGCGTGGCGTGCGCCACGTTCGGCCTGGTGCTGGGCGGCCTGATTGGCGGCCCGGTGGCGCGCTACCTGCTGCGCAATGTGACCAAGCCGGGCGTGGGTGCCGGCGATGACCGCGTGCTCAACTTCGAGAATCCCCAGGCGGTGCGGCCGATCACGGCATCGGCGCTGATCGAGACCCTGGCGCTGATCCTGGTCTGCCTGACCGCGGGGCAGGCGCTGGGCGACGTGTTCAAGGGCAGCTGGCTGGAACTGCCGACCTTTGTCTGGGTGCTGTTCGTCGGGGTGCTGCTGCGCAACGGGCTCGCGCTGCTGGGCTGGTACACGGTCTTCGATCGCGCGCTGTCGGTGCTGGGCAACGTGAGCCTGTCGATGTTCCTGGCGATGGCGCTGATGAGCCTGCGCTTGTGGGAGCTGGCCTCGCTGGCGCTGCCGATGCTGCTGATCCTGCTGGTGCAGACCGGCGCCATGGCCGCCTATGCGATCTTCGTTACCTTCCGGGTCATGGGCCGCAACTACGATGCCGCCGTGCTGGCCGCCGGCCATTGCGGCTTCGGCCTCGGGGCCACGCCCACGGCCATCGCCAACATGCAGGCCATCACGGACCGCTACGGCCCGTCGCACCTGGCCTTCCTGATTGTGCCGATGGTAGGTGCCTTCTTCATCGATATCGTCAACGCCGTGGTCATCAAGCTGTTCCTGAGCCTGCCGATCTACTGACGCCGCACGGATACCGCTGCGGCATAAAAAAGGCGCCACGGATGGTTCCGTGGCGCCTCGCAGGACATCCACTACGGTGTTACCCACTGCGGTACTACGATATCGATACGTCCAGTGGTGTTGCGTCAGAAGCCCACGGCCTGGCCGTCGCGGCGGCTGTCGCTGGCGGCCACGTAGCCTTGCTCGGCGTCTTCCGACAGGCGCCAGATGAACTGGCCCGAGCCGAAGTCCATATACGGGTCTTCCACCGACTTGAGCTTGTGGCCGCGGTCCTTCAGGCCGGCCACGGTGTTCGGGTCCATGGTGCCTTCAACGTCCAGCGTGAAGTCGCGGTTGACCTTCCAGCGCGGCGCGCAGCAAGCGGCCTGCGGCTGCTGGTTGTAGTCGAGCATGCGCACGACGGTCTGCAAATGGCCCTGGGGCTGCATGTCGCCGCCCATCACGCCGAAGCTCATCACGGGCTGGCCGTCCTTGGTCAGGAACGCCGGGATGATCGTGTGGAACGGGCGCTTGCCGCCTTCCACCACATTGGCCGACTTGGGGTCCATCGAGAAGCCCACGCCACGATTTTGCAGGCTGATACCGGTGCCCGGTACCACCACGCCCGACCCGAAGCCCATGTAGTTCGACTGGATGAACGAGATCATCATGCCGTTCTCGTCGGCGGCGGTCAGGTAGATCGTGCCGCCCGTGCGCGGCATGCCGAAGTTGAAATGCGTGGCACGCTGCATGTCGATCAGCTTGGCGCGCGACTTCAGGTATGCATCGTCCAGCATCTGTTCGGGGGTGACCTCCATGCTGCGCGGGTCGGCCACATAGCGGTACAGATCGGCAAAGGCCAGCTTCATCGCCTCGATCTGCAGGTGCTGCGAATCGACCGAATCCACGGGCAGCGCGCCCAGGTCGAACTGGTCCAGGATGCCCAGCGCCATCAGCGCGGCAATGCCCTGGCCATTGGGCGGAATCTCATGGACGTCGTAGCCGCGATACGACTTGCTGATCGGCTTGACCCATTCGGGGCGATAGTTCCGCAGGTCGTCCAGCGTCATCGCGGCGCCGCATTCCTTGCTGAACGCGGCGATCTTCTCGGCGATCTCGCCTTCGTAGTAGGCGCGGCCCTTTGTGGCGCCGATCTTGCGCAGCGTCTCGGCGGCATTCCTGAACACGAACTTTTCGCCCACGTGCGGCGCGCGGCCGTTGGGCATGAACGTGTCGGCAAAGCCGGGCTGGCTCTTGAGGTCCGGTACGGCGGCGGCCCACTTGTGCGCCACCACCGGCGGCACGGCGTAGCCGCGTTCGGCGATCTCGATGGCGGGCTCCATGAGGTCCTCGAACGGCAGCTTGCCGAATCGCTCGTGCAGCGCGGCCCAGCCGGCGATCACGCCGGGCACGGTCACCGAATCCCAGCCGCGGATCGGCCGGTTGGCCAGTCCGTTGCCGTCCACCCCGTACTTGTTCTTGAAGTATTCGGGGCTCCAGGCCTTCGGGGCCACGCCCGACGCGTTCAGGCCATGCAGTTCCTTGCCATCCCAGAGGATCGCAAAGGCATCGCTGCCCAGCCCGCACGACACCGGCTCCACCAGCGTGATGGCTGCGGCAGCGGCGATGGCGGCATCCACGGCATTGCCGCCCTTGAGCAGCATGCGCAGGCCGGCCTGTGCGGCCAGCGGGTGCGAGGTCGATACCACGTTGCGCGCGAACAGCGGAATGCGCACGGTGGGATAGGGATTGGTCCAGTTGAAGTTCTGCATGGTGTCTCTCTTTGCTGCCTGGTTGTCGTGCTCGGCAGGGCGACGCCATTGTCGCCCGCTTGTCCTGCTTGTGCTTAGTCGACCTGGATCTTGCGATCCTTGATCAGCTTGCCCCAGCGTGCGCTGTCCTTCTTCACCATCGCGGCGAACTGGGCCGGCGTGCCGCCAATCGGTTCGGCGCCCAGCTTGGCCAGACGGTCCTTGACGTCCTGCGACTGAATGGCCTTGTTGAACTCGGCATTCAGGCGGCTGACGATCTCGGGCGGCAGGCCCTTGGGACCATAGATGCCGAACCAGGTATCCGATTCAAAGCCCGGCAGGCCCGATTCGCTGACGGTAGGCAGGTCCGGCGCCAACGGCGAACGTTTCAGGCTGGTCACGGCCAGTGCCTTGAGCTTGCCGTCCTTCACGTGCGGCATGCCGGACACGATGCTGTCGAACAGCACCTGCACCTTGTTCGAGATCAGGTCGGGCACGGCCAGCGCGGTGCCGCGATACGGGATGTGCGTGATGAACACGCCGGCCTGCGCCTTGAAGGCCTCGGCGGTCAGGTGGACCACGGTGCCATTGCCGCTCGACGCATAGTTCAGCTCGCCCGGATGCTTCCTGGCGTAGTCGATCAGTTCCTTGACGTTCTTGACCGGCAGCTGGTTGGGCACCACCAGCACGTTGGTGGCGGTGGCCACCTGGCCAATCGGCGTGAAGTCCGTTTCGGTGTTGTACGGCAGGTGCGTATTGATGTACGGCCCGATCGAATGTGTGCTGGTGGTGGCGATCAGGATCGTGTAGCCGTCCGGCGCGGCCTTGGCGGCCATGTCAGAACCGATGGCGCCGCCGGCGCCGGGCCGGTTGTCGACCACGATCTGCTGGCCCAGGTTCTGGCCTACCTTCTGGGCGATGGCGCGTGCCAGCAGGTCAGTGGCACCGCTGGCCGGAAACGGCACGATTAGGCGGATCGGCTTGCTGGGAAAGGTGTCGGCATGCGACGGGGCGGCAGCAAGGGTCAGGCTCGTGGCAAGGCCGATGCCAAAATGGCGTAGCCAGGATTTCATGTGTTGCGTCTCCGGGACGGATGGGTGCGACGTGGAACTGCGGCAGGAAAACACAAATTATTCCGCGCCCGCCTCCACAATGAAAGTTAATATTCCTTGCTTGATTGACAAGAAATTCTTGAGGATGGCCGCCCTCCGGCGCGCGCCCCGAAAGATGCACCAGCAATGAGCACGATCCGCTTTCTGAGAACCTTCGTCGCCGTGGCCGAACACGGGTCGTTTGCCGCCGCCGCCGGCCAGGTGGCGGTGACGCAGGCGGCAGTCAGCCTCCAGATGCGGTCGCTGGAGGAAGAGTTGCGTCGCGCCCTGTTCGACCGCAGCGGCCGGGTGGCCGTGCTCAATGCCGATGGCCGGGCGCTGCTGCCCCAGGCGCGCCGGCTGCTGGCGCTCTACGACGACATGCGCGTGCCGCTGGCCGACACCGAGGCGATGGCCGGGGCGGTGGCGGTGGGCGCGGTGGTTTCCGTAATGGGCGGGCTGTCGCACGTGGTGGCGCAGATGAAGCGGACCTATCCGGCGCTCGATGTCAGGCTGATCGGCGCCAAGTCGTTCGAACTGGCGGCCATGGTGGAAAGCGGAGAGCTCGACGCCGCCTTTGTGGTGGAGGGCTCGGCACGCCTGGCCGGCACGCTGCACTGGACCCCGCTGTATGACGAACCGCTTGTGGCGATTGCGGCACGTGGCAGTCAGGGCGACGATGCACGGCAAGCACTCGCTGCCAACCCGTTCCTGCGCTTCGACCGTAGCCAGCGCACCGGCGCGCTGGTGGAACGCGCGTTGCGCCGCGCCCACCTTCGCACCAACGAATATCTGGAACTGAACTCGATCGAGGCGCTGGTGGAACTGGTCCGGCAGGAAGTGGGCGTGACAGTGGTGCCGCTGCTCAAGCGTGCCCGCTGGCGCGACGACCGCGCGCTGCGCATCCTGCCGTTGCGGGCCGGCGGCGATCCCACCGTGCGCACCATCGGCATGCTGGAGCGGCGCGATCACGGCCGCGTGCACGTCACCGAGGCCATCCGCACCGCCTGCGCAGCCCTGTTCGGCGACTGAGGGCCGGGCGCCAGCGCCCCAAGGAACGCCAAAGAAAGGCGGGAAAGACCCCGGCAGGAAAGACCCGCCAAAAGACAAAGGGCGCCACAGGGGCGCCCTTGTTTCATGCAGCGAGGGGAAACGTCCTTACTCTTCCTGGAACGCTTCTTCGCGCTTCGCCTTGATCGACGGCATGGCCACGATCGCCACCAGGACCGCCGCGGCGATCAGCAGGCCCAGCGACAGCGGACGCGTCACGAACACGCTGAAGTCACCACGCGACAGCAGCAACGAGCGGCGGAAGTTTTCTTCCATCATCGGTCCCAGCACGAAGCCCAGCAGCAGCGGTGCCGGTTCGCAGCGCAGCTTGATGAACAGGTAGCCGATGATGCCGAAGGCCGCGGTCTGGAACACGTCGAACGTGGTGTTCTGGACCGAGTACACGCCGATGCAGCAGAACGTCAGGATGGCCGGGTACAGGTAACGGTACGGCACCTTCAGCAGCTTCACCCAGATACCGATCATCGGCAGGTTCAGGACGATCAGGATCAGGTTGCCCAGCCACATCGACGCGATCAGGCCCCAGAACAGCGCCGGGTTGCTGGTCATGACCTGCGGGCCCGGCTGGATGTTGTGGATCGTCATCGCACCCACCATCAGCGCCATCACGGCGTTCGGCGGGATACCCAGCGTCAGCAGCGGGATGAATGACGTCTGTGCCGCGGCGTTGTTGGCCGATTCCGGACCTGCCACGCCTTCGATGGCGCCCTTGCCGAATTCGTGTGCGTACTTCGAGGTCTTCTTTTCCAGCGAGTAGGCTGCAAACGAAGCCAGTGCCGCACCGCCACCCGGCAGGATACCCAGCGCCGAACCCAGGGCCGTGCCACGCAGCACGGCAGGGATCATGCGCTTGAAGTCTTCCTTGGTCGGGAACAGGTTGGTCACGTGATCGGTGAAGGTCTCGCGGGCTTCCTTCTGTTCCAGGTTCGCGATGATTTCCGCGAAGCCGAACACACCCATGGCCACCGACACGAAGTTCAGGCCGTCGGTCAGCTCGGGCACGTCGAACGAGAAGCGCGCCGCGCCCGAGTTCACGTCCGTCCCGACCAGGCCCAGCAGCAGGCCCAGCACGATCATCGAAATCGCCTTGACCAGCGAGCCCGACGCCAGCACCACGGCACCGATCAGGCCCAGCACCATCAGCGAGAAGTACTCGGCGGGGCCGAACTTGAACGCCAGTTCCGACAGCGGCGCCGCGAAAGCCGCCAGGATCAGCGTGGCCACGCAGCCGGCGAAGAACGAACCGATACCGGCTGTGGCCAGCGCCACGCCGGCGCGGCCGCGCCGTGCCATCTGGTAGCCATCGATGGTGGTCACCACCGACGACGATTCACCGGGCAGGTTGACCAGGATGGCGGTGGTCGAGCCGCCGTACTGGGCACCGTAGTAGATACCGGCCAGCATGATCAGCGCGGCCACCGGGGGCAGCGTGTAGGTCACGGGCAGCAGCATCGCGATGGTGGCCAGCGGGCCCAGGCCCGGCAGCACGCCGATCAGCGTCCCGAGCACGCAGCCCAGGAACGCGTAGGCGATGTTCTGGAAGGACAGGGCGGTCGAGAAGCCCAGTCCGAGGTTGGCTAACAGTTCCATGAGGGCGGGCTCCTTAGCTTGCCAGGAAAGCCGGCCACACCGGCATCTGCAGGTTGATGCCGTACACGAACGCGCCCATGCTGATCAGCACCAGCACGATCGCGTTGAGGACAGCACCCTTCCAGCTGAATTCATGACTGGCCATCGAGGAGACCAGCACCAGTACCACCACGGACAGCACCATGCCCAGCGGCTTGAGCAGCAGGCCGAACAGCACCACCGAGCCCAGGATCCACAGCAGGATCTTCAGGTCCCAGCGCGCCAGTTGATCTTCTTCCATCCTGGAAGACAGCGAGCCCCACAGTACCAGCGCGCCCAGCAGGGCGAGCACGATGCCGAGCCAGAACGGGAAGTATCCCGGTCCCATCTTGGCGGCTGTTCCCATGGAATAGCCACGGGCGACGAAGGAAAAGCCCAATCCGACCAGGATGAACATCAGGCCGGAGGCAAAGTCCTTTTGGCTACGTATGCGCAAAATGATTCTCCTCGATATGACACAGCTTTGACTGCTTGAAAAACGTCGCGACAAGGGCTACCCCGATCGCGGCAGGGTGGAAGGTAAAAGCGCATCCTTTCAGCTACCTTTCATATGTCTGCATAAAGTGGCAACCTCAGGGTATGTCCCTACGCAGACGTCTGAAAGCGTTCGGTAAGTCGTTGACGACGCAAGGAAAAGTGCAGGGAATATGCCGATGGAGGGCGCAGGCGAGGGGTGCTGCGCCGGACGGAAACGGACAGACTGGCGGGGCGCGGCGACCTATGATCGAAAGCTGGATTGAGAGCTTTCGCATGGCCTGACATCCCCCCAAAAATAACGACGACAGGAGGCCCGCTTGGAAGCCATCGACCATGCCATCCTGATCGGCGCCCTGGTGATGACGCTGGGCATCCTGCTCGGGGTGTTCTCGGCCCGTTTCGGGGTGCCGTTCCTGCTGGTGTTCCTGGGTGTGGGCATGGCCGCCGGGGTGGACGGCCCGGGCGGCATCCGGTTTTCCAATACCTGGCTCAGCTTCCTGGTCGGCAATATCGCGCTGGCCGTGATCCTGCTCGACGGCGGGCTGCGCACGCGCTTTGCCACGTTCCGCGTGGCGCTGAAGCCGTCGCTGTCGCTGGCCACGGTGGGCGTGGTGCTGACCGCCGTGCTGGTGGGATTGTTTGCAACATGGATGCTGGGAATCGACTGGAAGCTCGGGCTGCTGCTGGGCGCCATCGTCGGGTCCACCGACGCGGCCGCGGTGTTCTCGCTGCTCAACAGCAGCGGCATCCGGCTCAAGGACCGCGTGGCCAGCGTGCTCGAGATCGAATCGGGCATCAACGACCCGATGGCCATCTTCCTGACCCTGACCCTGATCGAATGGATCACCGCGCCGCAGGGCCTGTCGCCCGGCGCGCTGGGCCTGCGGCTGCTGGTGCAGTTCGGGGTGGGCGGCCTGCTGGGCGGCGGGCTGGGCTATTGCATGGCCAATGTCATGGAGCGCGTCAATGTGGCCGAGGGATTGCAGGCCATCCTGATCTGCTCCGGCGGCTGCATGATCTGGGCCATCGTCCAGTCATTCGGCGGCAGCGGCTTTCTGGCCGTCTATCTGGTCGGGATGATGGTCGGCAACCGCGACCGCGCCGTCAGCGAGGACGTCCTGCGTGCCATGGACGGCATGGCCTGGCTGGCGCAATCGGCCATGTTCCTGTTGCTGGGTTTGCTGGTGACACCGCACCGGATCTGGGATATCGCCGTGCCGGCCCTGGCGCTGGCTGCCTTCCTGATGTGCGTGGCGCGGCCCGTGGCGGTTTTTGTCTCGCTGCTGCCATTCCGGTTCAGTCCGCGCGAGAAGGGTTTCCTGGCCTGGATCGGCCTGCGCGGCGCGGTGCCGATCGTGCTGTCACTGTTCCCGCTGCTGCAGGGCATGGAGGACGCCGGGCTGCTGTTCCGGGTGGCGTTTGCCGTGGTGCTGGCCAGCCTGCTGTGCCAGGGCACCACGGTGGCGCTGGCGGCGCGGCTGGCGCGTGTGCTGCGGCCGGCCTATGACGAACCGTTGTCGCGCGAGCGCCTGCGCGGCGTGCGCGCGCCGGGCATGGAAATCATGCAGTTCGTGGTGGCCCCCAATTCGTCGATGGAAGACCTGCGCGCGGACCAGATCGAACTGCCGTCACGCAGCCGGCTGATGACGGTGGCCCGCGAAGGCGCGCTGGTGCCGCTGGACCAGGTGGTGCTGCGCGCGGGCGATATCGTGTCGATCCTGGCGCCTGGCCCGGCCATGCCGCGCCTGTCGCGCCTGTTCCTGAAGCCCGCCATGCCGCCGTCGTGGGATCAGGTGGCCCATGATTTCCTGCTGGACGGCCAGGCCCGTCTGGCCGACGTGGCGGCACTCTACGCCACGCGGCCGCTGCAGGCGGCCCAACAGGAACAGACGCTGGAGGAAGGCATGCTGGCGGTGTTTCCGTCGCCGCCGGTGGAGGGCGATGCGGTGGAGATCGCCGGTTTGCGGCTGACCGTGACGCGTATGGAGGGGCCGCGCATCACACAGGTAGGGTTGCTGCTGCCGCGCAATGCGGCCGAAGACGCCAGGGACGGCAAGGGCCGCCTCTGGCGCATGCGCGACAAGGCGCGCGGATCGCTCAGTCGACCTTCGCGCCGGAAACCTTGACCACCTGGCCGTACTTCTTCAGTTCACGCTGGATCAGCGCGCCGAACTGCTCGGGCGTGGTGGGCGCCGGCTGGGCACCGATGCGGGCCAGCCGCGCCTTCATGTCGTCGGTCTTCAGGATGGCGACGATGTCGTGATTGAGGCGGTCCACGATATCGCGTGGGGTGCCCGCCGGCGCCAGGACCCCAAACCACGTGGAGATGTCGAAGCCTTCCAGCCCAAGCCCCTTGCCGGCTTCGGCAATGGTCGGCAGCTCCGGGAACGACGCGGCGCGGCTGGCCGTGGTCACGGCGAAGGCCTTGAGCTTGCCGGCCTTGATGTTGGCCGATGCCGACGCGAGATTGTCGAAGATCAGGTCGGTCTGGCCCGACAGCACCGACAACTGCGCGGGCGATGCCCCGTTGTACGGAATGTGGACCATGCTGACGTGCGCCATGCTCTTGAACAGCTCACCCGACAGGTGGCCGGCGCTGCCATTGCCGCCCGACGCGTAGTCGAGCTTGCCCGGGTAGTTGCGCGCGTATTCCACCAGGTCGCGCACGTTGTTGATATGCAGTTCGGCGGCCTTGCCCGGGTGCATCACCAGCACGTTCGGCACATCGGCCACCAGCGTGACCGGGGCAAAATCCTTGACCGGGTCGTACGGCATCTTCGTGAACAGCGTGGGGTTGATCGCGTGCGTGGCCACGGCGCCCATCACGATCGTGTAGCCGTCGGCCGGCTGCTTGGCCACGTAGTCGGCCCCCAGGTTGCCGCCGGCGCCGGGTTTGTTTTCCACAACCACGGGCTGGCCCAGGCTGTCGCGCAGCTTCTCGCCGATGGCGCGTGCCACGGTGTCCAGCGGGCCGCCGGCCGGGTAGGGCACCACGAAGCGGATCGGCTTGGTCGGCCAGTTGGCCGGGGCGGCGTGGGCCGGGACGGCCAGCGCCGTGGTGACGGCCAGCGCGGCCGTGAGCAGGGTCTTCAGCATGTCAAACGTGGAAAAGGATGGGAATCTGTGGGCCGCCGCGTACGTTGCGCGTCGGCGGTGTGGGTCGTGCCGCTTAGCGGATGCCGATGCCTCGCGCCATCATGACCGCGCACAGCGGCAGCAGGATCACCAGATGCGCCTCGATCATCACCCAACGGCGGGCCTTCTTGATCTCCGACGGCGTCGGTACGAAGTCTGGCAGATGTTTTGCCTGCTTGCGCCACCTGGCAAAGGCGAAGGTCGGCGGCAACGAGCACAGCGCGATGACCACGAACACGGTCATCTTGGCGTGGAACCACGGGTTGTGGATATAGAAATCCACGCCCTTGGCGCCATGGAACAGGCGCAGCAGGCCGGTGGCCAGCGTTGCCATGGCCGACAGGAAATAGACGAAATCGTAGATCGACAGGCGGCGGACGGCGGCCGGTGTCATGTCCGGACGCAGCACCACGGCTTCGGCGGCCATCAGCGTGATCAGCACGAAGATGGCCGTGAAGTGCAGGAACGCGAGCAGGGCATCGGTCAGCATGCATTCTCCTAAGGATGGAAAAACGTCATGATCACCGGCCCGTGCGCCCGCCAGAGGCAGGCGCGGTCAAGGTCTGGTCAGTTTCCGACGGATCTGCTTCGCGTCAGACCACACCCTTGGCACGCAGGGCGGCGATGTGTTCGGCACTGTAGCCGAGTGTCTCGTCCAGCACCACATCGGTGTGCTCCCCGAGCAACGGCGGATGGCGCAGTGCCTCGGGCGGCGTGGCGCTCATCTTCATCGGGCTGCCCACCAGCCTGACCGTGCCGCCCGTGGGGTGGGGCAGGTCCACGCGCAGGCCGCGCGCCACCACCTGCTCGTTGTCGAAGACCTCGTCGAGCGTGTTGATCGGGCCGCACGGCACGCCGGCGCGCTCCAAGTCCAGGATCCACTGCTCGCGGGTACGCGGCAGCACCATCTCGGCCAGGATCGGCACCAGCGCGTCGCGGTGCGCCACGCGCTGCGGGTTGGTGGCAAAGCGCGGGTCGTCGGCCAGCTCGGGGCGGCCGCCGGCGGTCACGAACTTGCGGAACTGGCCGTCGTTGCCCACCGCGACGATGATCCAGCCATCGGCGGCGTGGAAGGTCTGGTAGGGGACGATGTTCGGGTGCGCGTTGCCCCACCGCTTGGGGGCCACGCCGCTGGCCAGGTAGTTGGTATTCATGTTGGCCAGCATCGACACCTGCACGTCCAGCAGGGCCATGTCGATGTACTGGCCTTCGCCCGTGCGGTCGCGGTGGGACAGTGCGGCCAGCACGGCGATGGTGGCGTACTGGCCGGTCATCAGGTCGGAAATCGCCACGCCGGCCTTTTGCGGGCCGCCGCCGGGCAGGTCGTCGCGCTCGCCGGTCAGGCTCATGAAGCCGCCCATGCCCTGGATGATGAAGTCGTAGCCGGGGCGCTGGGCGTACGGGCCGGTCTGGCCGAAGCCGGTGACCGAGCAGTAGATGATGTCCGGCTTGACGGCCTTGAGCGATTCGTAATCGAGGCCATACTTCTTCAGCTGGCCAACCTTGTAGTTTTCCAGCACCACGTCGCTCTGGGCGGCCAGGTCGCGCACCAGCTGCTGGCCTTCGGGCGTGCTGATGTCACAGGTCACCGACCGCTTGTTGCGGTTGGCGGCCAGGTAGTAGGCGGCCTCCGCCGTGTCGCGCCCATCGGGGGTCTTGAGCCAGGGCGGGCCCCAGATGCGGGTGTCGTCGCCTGCGCCGGGGCGCTCGATCTTGATCACGTCGGCGCCGAAATCGGCAAGATTCTGGGCGCACCAGGGCCCGGCGAGCACGCGGGTCAGGTCGAGGACGCGGAGATGGCTTAAGGCTCCCATGGCGGTGACGGCTGGCAGTTCTGAGGAGCCAGCACTCTATCACCGGCCAACCGGCACGATGCCCCGGGGTGGGGCGCGAGCCCGTGTTCCGTGGGCGATAACCGGACAGGCGGTGCCGCGCCGTGCCCGGGCCCGACATGGGCACGGCGCGCCAGTGCCCCGGGACGGGGCTTCCCCGTATAATCAATGGTTTGCAAATCCAACCTGACTGCCTGCGTGCTGCCACGACGCGCCGAGGCGCCCGATACAACATGAAAGTCTCTGACATTCGCAGCAAGTTCCTGCAGTTCTACGCGTCGAAGGACCATACCGTGGTCCGCTCGTCCAGCCTGGTGCCGGCGAACGACCCGACCCTGCTGTTCACCAATTCGGGCATGGTGCAGTTCAAGGACGTGTTCCTGGGCACCGACAAGCGTCCGTACTCGCGCGCCACGTCGTCGCAACGCTCGGTTCGCGCCGGCGGCAAGCACAACGACCTCGAAAATGTGGGTTACACCGCACGTCACCACACGTTCTTCGAAATGCTGGGCAATTTCTCGTTCGGCGACTATTTCAAGCGCGATGCCATTCAGTACGCCTGGGAACTGCTGACCAAGGTCTACCAGCTGCCGGCGGACAAGCTGTGGGTGACCGTGTACGCCGAGGACGACGAGGCCTACGACATCTGGGCCAAGGAAGTGGGCGTGCCGACCGACCGCATTGTGCGCATCGGCGACAACAAGGGCGCGCGCTACGCGTCGGACAACTTCTGGCAGATGGCCGACACCGGCCCATGCGGCCCGTGTTCGGAAATCTTCTATGACCACGGCCCGGAAGTGTGGGGCGGCCCGCCGGGATCGCCCGAGGAAGACGGCGACCGCTACATCGAGATCTGGAACCTGGTGTTCATGCAGTTCAACCGCGACGAGCAGGGCAACATGACGCGCCTGCCCAAGCCGTGCGTGGACACCGGCATGGGCCTGGAGCGGATTGCCGCGGTGCTGCAGCACGTGCACAGCAACTACGAGATCGACCTGTTCCAGGCGCTGATCAAGGCCGCCGGCCGTGAAACGCATACCGCCGACCTGAACCAGAATTCGCTGAAGGTCATTGCCGACCATATCCGCGCGTGCTCGTTCCTGATCGTGGACGGCGTGATCCCGGGCAACGAGGGCCGCGGCTATGTGCTGCGCCGGATCGTGCGCCGCGCGATCCGTCACGGCTACAAGCTCGGCCAGAAGACGCCGTTCTTCCACAAGCTGGTACCGGACCTGGTGGCGCAGATGGGCGAAGCCTATCCGGAACTGGCCGAAGCCCAGAACCGCGTGGTGGAAGTTCTCAAGGCCGAGGAAGAGCGGTTCTTCGAGACGATCGAGAACGGCATGTCGATCCTGGACGGCGCCGTGGCCGATCTCAAGGCCAAGGGCGGCAAGGTGCTGGACGGCGAACTGGCGTTCAAGCTGCACGATACGTTCGGCTTCCCGCTCGACCTGACGCAGGACGTGGCGCGCGAGCAGGAAATCACCGTTGACGAGGCGGCCTTCGACGCCGCGATGACGCGCCAGCGCGAGCAGGCTCGTGCCGCCGGCAAGTTCAAGATGGCGGCGGGCCTGGAATACACGGGCGACAAGACCGTGTTCCACGGCTACGACGCCCTGAGCATGGAAGGCGTCAGCGTGACCGCGCTGTATGTCGACGGCGCCTCCGTCGATACGATGCAGCCGGGCCAGACTGGCGTGGTGGTGCTGAACAACACGCCGTTCTACGCCGAATCCGGCGGCCAGGTGGGCGACCAGGGCACGCTGGTGGCGGGCCCGGCCGTGTTCACCGTGGCCGATACCACCAAGATCCAGGCCGACGTGTTCGGCCACCAGGGCACGCTGGCCAACGGCGCGCTGAAGGTCGGCGACAAGGTCGCGGCACAGGTGGACGCCGTGCGCCGTGCGCGCACCGTGCGCAACCACTCGGCCACCCACCTGATGCACAAGGCCCTGCGCGAAGTGCTGGGCACCCACGTGCAGCAGAAGGGCTCGCTGGTCGATCCCGACAAGACGCGTTTCGACTTCTCGCACAACGCCCCGGTGACCGACGACCAGATCCGCCAGATCGAGGAAATCGTCAACGCCGAGATCCTGGCCAACGCGCCGACCGTGGCCGCCGTCATGCCGTTCGACGACGCCGTGAAGAGCGGTGCCATGGCACTGTTCGGCGAGAAGTACGCCGAAGACGTGCGCGTGCTGTCGATCGGCACGTCCAAGGAACTGTGCGGCGGCACCCACGTGACGCGCACCGGCGATATCGGCCTGTTCAAGATCGTCGTGGAAGCCGGCGTGGCCGCAGGTATCCGCCGTGTGGAAGCCATCACCGGCGACAATGCGCTGCACTACCTGCAATCGCTCGACGCCCGCCTGAACGAGGCGGCCGCCGCGCTGCGCGCCCAGCCGTCGGAACTGGTGCCGCGTATCGCCCAGGTGCAGGACCAGGTCCGCGCGCTGGAAAAGGAACTGGAAAAGCTCAAGAGCAAGCTGGCTTCGTCGCAGGGTGATGAGCTCGCATCGCAGGCCGTGGACGTCAAGGGCCTGAAGGTGCTGGCAGCCCAGCTCGAAGGCGCCGACGTGAAGACGCTGCGCGAAACGATGGACAAGCTCAAGGACAAGCTCCAGAGCGCCGCCATCGTGCTGGCCGCCGTCGCCGACGGCAAGGTCAGCCTGATCGCGGGCGTGACTGCCGACGCCACGTCGAAGGTCAAGGCGGGCGAACTCGTCAACTTCGTCGCCCAGCAGGTGGGCGGCAAGGGTGGCGGCCGGCCCGACATGGCCCAGGCCGGCGGCACCGACCCGTCGGGTCTGCCGAAGGCCCTGGCCGGCGTGACGGAATGGGTGTCCGCCAAGGTCTGATGCCCGACTCACTGAAGCTGCCGTGAAGACAACGCCTGCGAAAGCAGGCGTTTTTTTGCCTGCATGTCCTAGCTTTTCATGGATGCGACAGAAAACGTCCAGTAAATCAGATATGCCACGTAGCACGAGTAAATGGCCAGAATTGCAAACATGATCTTCCAGCGTCGTGGCGTTTCGTCCATAAAGCGTTTCACGAATAGCGGCACGTCATTCTCCTTTTGCGGTGTTGAAGAAAGGGGGTCATGTCGTGGCCGGTTGCACGACATGCAGGTACGCCAGGAAGTGCAGGGCTGCGGTGATGGCAGTCAGCACCAGCGAATAGCGCAGGATCCCGGACGTTATGCGGGGTGCGCCTGAAGCCGCCAGGCATGACTCCATGGTCCCCAGCACGATACCGGCGGCGCTCAGTGCGATCACGCAAATGTGCGCGCCAAGATAGGCCGTGGTCAGTTGGTGACGATCCGGGGCCGATCCCCCGACTACCCCGCTTAGCATGTAGCAGGCACTGGCGCTCATCGGCAGGGCGGCCCAGAGCAGTTGCCCGTGCTCGATTGCGCGGCGAAGCACGCCACGGCTGTGCTCACGAAAGAAGTTTGGCAGTTTGGCAAGGGGCAGCAGTGCCAAGGGGGCCAGCAGCGGTACGGCGATGTTGACCAGAAACCAGCCGGAGTGTTCGAGTGATCGCATGTCTTGTCAGAGGATAGGGTTCAAGGGTAGGTCCAAGCCGCGCCGCGACATCGACCACTGTCCCCATCCTATGGATGCACCCGCGCCCCGCCAATAAGACGGCTCTCAAACTACGGCGCGGGAAGCATCTCCCTATGTCCGCCATCAATCTCGCCGAATGCGTATCAACACCTCAGCCTACTTCCCCCCACCCCCCGTCAGCGTCGACACGATGTCGATCGGTAACGGAAACACGATCGTCGAACTCTTGTCGCCCGCGATCTGTGTCAGCGTCTGCAGGTAGCGCAGCTGCATGGCCTGGGGCTGGCGTGCCAGCATCTGGGCGGCTTCGAGCAGCTTTTCCGATGCCTGGAGCTCGCCTTCGGCATGAATGATCTTGGCGCGCCGCTCGCGCTCGGCTTCGGCCTGGCGGGCGATGGCGCGCACCATCGACTCGTTCAGGTCGACGTGCTTGATCTCGACGGTCGATACCTTGATGCCCCAGGCGTCGGTCTGGGCATCGAGCACTTTCTGGATATCGAGGTTGAGCTTCTCGCGTTCGGCCAGCATTTCGTCGAGTTCGTGCTTGCCCAGCACCGAGCGCAGCGTGGTCTGCGCCAGCTGGCTGGTGGCTTCCAGGAAGTTGGCCACCTGGATGATGGCGCGCTCGGGGTCCACCACGCGGAAATACACCACCGCGTTGACCTTGACCGACACGTTGTCGTGCGAGATCACGTCCTGTGGCGGCACGTCCAGGACGACGGTGCGCAGGTCCACGCGCACCATCTGCTGCACGGCCGGGATGACCAGCACCAGGCCAGGGCCCTTGACGCGCCAGAAGCGGCCCAGCATGAATACCACTCCCCGTTCATACTCGCGCAGCACGCGGAAGGCGGACACCACCAGCAGGACGAGCAGGAAGACCAGTCCACCGAAGCTGAATCCGAATGCCATGTCGGGCTCCTTGTTGTGTCAGGCATCGTGAATCGAAGTGACATCCAGCACCAGGCCGTGACGGGCGGTCACGCGCACGGAATCGCCGCGTGCCAGCGGGCGGTTGCAGCGGATGCGCCATTGTTCGCCGCGGACCATCGCCCAGCCGTCGGTCGGATCGGTCTGCCCGGCGGGGCCGGCCGTGTCCGTCACCACCACGCCGACGCTGCCCACCAGCGTGTCGGCACCGCTGACTACGGGCCGCCGCCGGGCGCGCAGCAGCAGCGCAGACATGCCGAACAGGAACAGCGCCGAAATGCCGGACAGCGCGGCAATCAGCGAAAGCGGCACGCCGAAGCCCGGCACGTCGGTATCGATCAGCATCACCGCCCCGAACGCGAAAGCAATGATGCCGCCCACGCCGACAGCGCCGAACGTCGGCAGGAACACCTCGGCCACCATGCACCCCACGCCGAATGCGATCAGCGCCAGCCCGGCGTAGTTGATGGGCAGCATCTGCAGCGCGAACAGGCCCAGCAGCAGGCAGATGGCCCCGGCGATGCCCGGGATCACCATGCCGGGCGTGGAAAACTCGAAGATCAGCCCGTAGATGCCGATCATCATCAGGATCAGGGCCACGCTCGGGTCGGTGATGACCGCCAGCAGCCGGCTGCGCCAGTCGGGTTCCAGCGTGACGATGGGCGCGCCGGCCGTATGCAGCGTGCGCGTGGCACCGGCGGCCTCGATCTGCTTGCCGTCCAGTTGCCGGAGCAGGGCGGGCAGGTCGGGCGCCACCAGGTCGGCCACCTTCTGCGCGACCGCTTCGTCAGCGGACAGGCTCACGGCTTCGCGGACTGCCCGTTCCCCCCATTCGGCATTGCGGTGCCGCAGCTGGGCCAATCCCCGGATATAGGCCGATGCGTCGTGCATCTGCTTGCGCGTCATGGTGTCTTCGCCGGCCGGGGCGCTGGCAGGCGCCGATGCCGGGGCCGGGGCGGCCTCGGGCTTGGGGCCGCCGATGCCGATGGCCACCGGGCTGGCCGCGCCCAGGTTCGTGCCGGGCGCCATGGCGGCGACATGGCTGGCGTAGAGGATGTAGGTGCCGGCGCTGGCCGCACGCGCGCCGCCAGGATAGACGTAGGTGGCCACGGGCACCGGCGACGCCAGGATGGTCTGGATGATGTCGCGCATCGATTTGTCGAGGCCGCCGGGTGTGTCCATTTCCAGCACGATCAGCTGGGCGCCCTGCTTGCGGGCGCGCTCGATGCTGCGCACCGCGAAACTGGCACTGGCGGGGCTGATGGCGCCCTGCACCGGGACGACATAGACCGGGGCCATGGACGACGTCGTTGCCGATATCGCCCCATCGGGAGCGGCCGTCTGGGCAAGCGCGCCGGAGACGGCCATCAAAAACAGGCCCAGGCAGGCCAGCGCGGGCCAATGTCCGCAGTGCCAGTGGCCGGCAGGCGGCGGTGGCGGGTGCAACGCAAATGCATGTCTCATGGCGGGGCGCGGCCCGCCGTGAATGCCGTGGCCGCGCCACTTTCAGTGTAGGCGACCGGCCACATCCTGCAGGGCGACGCGAAGACGCGGCGCCAGGCCGTCAGGCCGCCTGCTCAGGCCACCGCCCGGGTATCGTCGACCGTACCCGCCCGGCCGGGCAGCATGTCGGCCAGCGCCATCAAGGCGGTGCCTGCCATCGACGGATGCCAGGCCAGCACGGTGGTGACGCGTCCGGTGTCGCCCAGCGGATGGATGCCGATCTGCGGCAGGTTGCGATACAGCGCCAGCACCGATCGCGGCACGACGCCCACGCCGATGCCGGCCGCCGCGCAGGTCACGATGGCGTGATACGAGCCAAGCTGGATCACGCGGTTCATGCCCCGCCCGCACTGGCCAAACCACTGCTCGAAGCGGGTGCGATAGTTGCAGCCGGTCTCGAATGCCAGCAGCGTGGCGCGCTCGACGTCTTCGGGCGACTGAATTGGCCGATGGCTGGTGCTGGACACGATCACCAGTTCTTCGTCGAACGCGGGCAGGCTGACCAGGTCCGGGTCGCCCAGCGGTTCGGCCACGAATGCGCAATCCACCTCGAAGCGGCGCACCGCGTCGAGCGCCTTGCTGGTGATCAGCGTGACCAGCTCCAGCTCCACGTCCGGCCATTGCTGGTGGTAGGCCGCCAGCATGTTCGGCAGGCGGCTGGCCGCCGTGCTTTCCATCGACGCGATACGCAGCCGTCCGTGCGGATGCGCGGGCTGCACCGCATGCTTCGCTTCCTCGGACAGCTGCAGGATGCGGCAGGCATAGTCGAACAGGGTCTGGCCGGCCGGCGTGAGCACCATGCGTCGCCCGTCGCGGACAAACAGCTCCACCCCCAGCGATTGCTCCAGTTGCCGGATGCGCGTGGTCACGTTCGACTGCACCCGATGCAGCCGTTCGGCGGCCCGCGTGATGCCGCCGGCTTCGACCACCGTACGAAAAATCTCCAGTGCGGCCAGGTCCATATGCAATTCCCATTCAAATCGAGATGGGTTTCATCTCAATTATTCATTTTCCGTGATGGATCGTTCGGGCATAGCATAGTCAACAATCCAGAAATGCTCCAGATGTCCGATCGCCCCCCTTCGATGCCACGCTTGCCCCTCGCCAACGTTGACGTTTCCGCCAGCACCGCCGAGGCCCGGCCAACCGCCGGGCCGCTGGCCGTGGCGCTGGCCGGCCTGGTGTCGCTGGCGCTGGCCATGGGCATTGGCCGATTCGCGTTCACGCCGCTGCTGCCGATGATGCTGCACGACGGCACGGTCACGCTGGCCGAGGGCAGCGCGCTGGCGACACTGAACTACATCGGCTACCTGGCGGGCGCCGTGCTGTGCCTGTTTATCCGGCCGGACCCGGTACGGATGGTGCGCGGCGCCCTGGCGTTGACCGTCGGCCTGACACTGGCGATGGCGCTGCCCGGCGGCATGCCGGCCTGGCTGGCCTGGCGCACGCTGGCCGGTATCGCCAGCGCCCTGGTGATGGTCTACGGCACCGCCTGGTGCATGCAGCGACTGGCCGAACTGGGCCATCCCACGCTCGGCGGGCTGATGTTCTGCGGGCCGGGTCTCGGCATCGTGGTGACCGGGCTGTCGGCCTTTGCGATGGTAGGCGCGGGGTGGCAGGCCAACTGGGGATGGATCACCTTTACGATCCTGGGTGCCGTGATGCTGCTGCCCGTGTGGCGGGTCTACGGCTCCGCGGCCCCGACCTCCGCGCTCGGTGCCGCGCCAGGCGCGGCGACCACGCCGGCGCCGACGCCACGCCTGGACGTCGAAACCTGGGCGCTGACGTTGGCCTATGGCCTGGCGGGATTCGGATACATCATCACGGCCACGTTCCTGCCGGTTATCGCCCGGCACGCCATGCCCGGCAGCGTCTGGGCCGATCTTTTCTGGCCGATCCTGGGCGCCGGCGTGGCGGTGGGGGCGTGGCTGGCCACCCGGGTCGGCATGCATCACGACAACCGCCGCATGATGATGGTGCTGTACACGCTGCAGGCGGCCGGGGTGGGCGTGGCCGCCGTGTGGCCGACCGTGGCCGGGTTTGCGCTGAGCAGCCTGCTGGTGGGGCTGCCGTTCACCGCGCTGGTGTCGTTTGCGATGCGCGAGGCGCGGCGCCTCTGGGGCGGCCGCGCGGCCAAGCTGATCGGCCTGATGACAGCCGCCTACGCCATCGGCCAGATTGCCGGGCCGCCGCTGGCCACCGCGCTGGTGGCGCGCACGGGCGGCTTCGGCGCCTCGCTGGGTGTGGCGGCGCTGGCGCTGCTGTCAGGCGCGCTGATCTTCCTGTGGATGTGGCGCACGATGCCGGTGGACGGCCACACGCCGCGCTAGCGACTGCGCTACAGTATCGGCTTCGCCGCCCACTCGACCCGGACGCCCCCGCGTCGGCGCTGCAGGGCGGCGCGAAAGCCAAGCCCCATGTCTTTTGCCTTGCAGCCCGGACGTGCCACCGGCCCGGTCCTGCCCATCAGCCCCGACGAAGCGCGTGTCCGCGTGGACCTGGCCGCCGCCTACCGGCTGGCCGCGCTGGAACGCTGGGACGACCTGATCTACACCCATATCTCGGCCACCGTGCCCGGTGAGCCCGACCATTTCCTGATCAATCCGTTCGGCTTTGCCTTCGACGAGATCCGCGCCTCGGATCTCGTGAAGATCAATGGCCGGGGCGAAGTGGTGGGCGAAACCGTGCATCCGGTCAACGTGACCGGCTTCGCGCTGCACGCGGCCGTGCATGCCGCGCGCGCCGATGCACAGTGCGTGATGCACCTGCACAACACCGCCGGCATCGCCGTGTCCGCCCAGGCCGACGGCCTGCTGCCGCTGTCGCAGCATGCCCTGCGCTTTCACGGCCGCATCGCTTATCACGACTACGAAGGCCTGGCATTCACGCCGGCCGAAGGCGCGCGCCTGACCGCGTCGCTGGGCAGCCATCCGGCCATGCTGCTGCGCAACCACGGCACGCTGACGGTGGGGCGCACCGTGGCGGAGGCCTATGTGCTGATGGCCACGCTGATCAAGGCGTGCGAGATCCAGCTCGGCGCACAGCTGGGGCGCGCCACCGTGCAGCCCCCGCCTGCCATCGCGGACAAGACGTCGCTGCAGCTGTTCGACAACGGCGCTGTCGAGGGCGTGATGGAATGGCCGGCGCTGCTGCGCAGACTGGATAAAATCGATCCCACCTATAAAGACTGAAAATTCGTAAAGGAGCCATGCAATGCCCACGTTTCACGTAGAGATGTTCGAAGGCCGCACCGTTGACCAGAAGCGCAAGTTCGTCGAGGAAATCACGCGCGTCACGTGCGAGACGCTGGGCTGCTCGGCCGGCGCCGTCGACATCATCATCACCGACATCAAGCGCGAAAACTGGGCCACGGGCGGTGAGCTGTGGCTGGACAAGCAGTGATGCCAGGCAGGATTTGAACCGATGACCGCCGCAGTTTCCGCCATGCAGCAGTTTGCCTCCGACAACTACGCCGGCTTTTGTCCGGAATCGCTGAAGTATTTTCTGGAGGCCAACGCGACGGGCCATGAGAAAGCCTATGGCGACGACAGCTGGACGCAGAAGGTATGCGATCGCATCCGCGACCTGTTCCAGACCGATTGCGAGGTCTTTTTCGTGTTCAATGGCACGGCGGCCAATTCCTTGGCGCTGTCGTCGCTGTGCCAGTCGTACCACTCGGTGATCTGCCACGAGCTGGCCCATATCGAGACCGACGAGTGCGGCGCGCCGCAGTTCTTCTCGAACGGTTCGAAGCTGCTCACCGCCCCCGGCGAGAACGGCAAGCTGACGCCCGATGCCGTGGAGGCGCTGGTCACACGCCGCTCGGATATCCACTATCCGAAGCCGCGCGTGGTGTCGCTGACGCAGGCCACCGAGGTGGGCACGGTCTATTCGGTGGACGAGGTGCGCGCCATCGCGGCCATCGCCAAGCGCCGGCAGTTGCGCGTGCATATGGACGGCGCGCGCTTTGCCAACGCAGTGGCGTCGCTGGGCGTGCATCCGTCCGAAATCACCTGGCGTGCCGGCGTGGACGTGCTGTGCTTCGGCGGCACCAAGAACGGCCTGCCGGTGGGCGAGGCCGTGGTGTTCTTCGACCGCCGGCTGGCAGAGGATTTTGCGTACCGGGTCAAGCAGGCCGGGCACCTGGCGTCGAAGATGCGTTTTATCTCGGCGCCCTGGCTCGGTATGCTCGAAAACGATGTCTGGCTCAGGAACGGCCGCCATGCCAACGCGATGGCCACGCTGCTGGCCCAGCGCATTGCCGATGTCCCGGGCGTGCGCATCATGTTTCCGACCCAGGCCAATGCCGTGTTTGCCGAACTGCCGCTGCCGGCCATCGACGCGCTGCGGGCCAAGGGCTGGCTGTTCTACACGTTTATCGGCGCGGGCGGTTGCCGCATGATGTGCGCGTGGGACTTGCAGCCCGAAACGGTCGAGGCGTTTGCCGCCGATATCCGCGCTGCATGCGCCTGATTTTGAAGATTCAACGATAGCCACAACGATAACCAGACAGTCCCAGGAGCCCCCACGATGCAACCCTATCGATTCTGCCCGCGCTGCGGCGCGGAACTGGAACACCTGCCGATGTCCGGCCGGTATCGCCATGCCTGCGTGCAGGACGGCTGCGGTTTTGTGCACTGGGACAACCCGCTGCCGGTGCTGGCGGCCGTGGTCGAGTACGAAGGCAAGCTGCTGCTGGCGCGCAATGCCGCGTGGCCGGAGAAGATGTTCGCGCTGGTCACCGGCTTCATGGAACGCGACGAGACGCCCGAACTGGGCGTGGCGCGCGAACTCAAGGAAGAGACCAATCTCGATGCGGTGTCGGCGTCGCTGATCGGCGTCTACGACTTCATGCGCAAGAACGAGCTGATCATTGCCTACCACGTGCGTGCCGAGGGTGAGATCCGGCTGTCGGAAGAACTGGTCGAATACAAGCTGGTGGCGCCGGACAAGATGCGGATCTGGAACGCCGGTACCGGGTTTGCCGTGGCCGATTTCCTGGAGCGGCGCGGCTTGCCGGTGCGCTTCTTCGACCGTGCCACCGGCGCGGACATCGCCGATCCGCGCCGCCCGACCGACTTCAGCCTGGTCGCCGCTTCGCTACAATACGGCATCAACCAGAATTAGAAGGTGAGAGGAATGGATTTCCAGAAAGAAGTGGACGCGCGCGGCCTGAACTGCCCGCTGCCGATCCTGCGGACCAAGAAGGCGCTGGCAGACATGGCCAGCGGCGAAGTGCTCAAGGTGCTGGCCACCGACCCCGGCGCCACGCGCGACTTCCAGGCCTTTGCCAAGCAGACCGGCAACGAACTGCTGTCGCACGCCGAAGTGGACAAGGTGTTCGTGTTCTACATGAAGCGCCGCTGAAACGGGCCTTCCTGCCCGGTACGGGCACAAAAAAACCGCCTCCGAAGAGGCGGTTTTTGTTTGGGCGGACGCCCGGGCGGTGATGCCGCGATAGTGGCCGGTCAGCCGCGCTGCGCCAGGTAGGCGCTGAATTCCTCGCGCACTTCGGGGTGCTTGAGTGCGAATTCCACGGTGGCCTTGAGGTACCCGAGCTTGCTGCCGCAGTCGTAGCGTACGCCCTTGTAGCGGTAGGCCAGCACCTGCTCCTGGTCCAGCATCGCCTGGATGGCGTCGGTGAGCTGGAACTCGCCGCCGGCACCGGGCTTGAGATTGCGGATGTGGTCGAAAATGCGCGGGGTCAGGATGTAGCGGCCCACCACGCCGAGGTTCGACGGGGCATTCTCGGGCGCCGGCTTTTCGATGATGCCGGACATCTTGATCACGCGCTCATCCCATTCCCGGCCATCGACCACGCCATAGGAACGGCTTTGTTCCGGCGAGATTTCCTCCACGCCCAGCACCGAGCAGTTGTAGTGGTTATAGACATCCACCATCTGCTTCATCACCGGGTCGCTCGACTCGCCATCCAGCAGGTCATCCGCCAGCATGACGGCAAACGGTGCGTCGCCCACCAGGCGGGCGGCGCACAGCACCGCGTGGCCCAGGCCCAGCGCCTCGGGCTGGCGCACGTAGAAGCATTCCACGTTCTTGGGCTTGATGGAGCGCACGACGTCAAGCAGCGCCTGCTTGTTCTTGGCTTCAAGCTCCATTTCCAGTTCGTAGGCCTTGTCGAAATGGTCCTCGATGGCCCGCTTGGAGCGGCCCGTCACGAAGATCATCTCGTTGATGCCCGCGGCCATGGCCTCTTCCACGGCGTACTGGATCAGCGGCTTGTCCACCACCGGCAGCATTTCCTTGGGACTCGCCTTGGTGGCGGGCAGGAATCGGGTGCCTAGCCCTGCAACGGGAAAGACTGCTTTGGTGACGCGGTTTTCCATTTCAGCTTCCTTTTTAATCCGGTGTAATACCGTGCCGTACGAGGGGAGAGCCGTCTGTCAGGTTTCGTCCGACTTACAGTCCGGACGGACCTGATCATCACATTCAGGACGGCAGACGCTGTAGTTGATCCTGCAGCTTCGCCAGCGTCTGTTCGAAATCCGACAAACGTTGTGTTTCCTGTGCCACAACGGCGGCTGGGGCCTTGGCGACAAAGCTCTCGTTGGAGAGTTTGCCACGGCACTTTCCGATCTCGCCCGCGATGCGCTCAATCTCCTTGGACAGGCGCGCGCGCTCGGCCACCACGTCGATCTCGATCTTCAACAGCAGGTGATTGCGGCCGACGATGGCCACCGGGGCGCCGGCTCCCTCGCGCTGCAGCGCCGCTTCGTCTTCGAACACCTTCACTTCGGAAAGTTTCGCCAGCGCCTGCACCTGCGCGGCGGCTTCCTTCAGGAACGCACTGTCCCCATGGGCATACAACGGAATACGCTGGGCCGGCGAGATGTTCATCTCGCCACGCAGGTTGCGGCAGGCGTCCACCAGGGCCTTCAGCTGGGCCACCCATGCTTCGGCGGCCTCGTCGATCTTGGCCGCGGCCGGCAGCGGGTAGGCCTGCGTGGCGATGGTCTCGCTGCCGTCGCCCTTGGCGCGGCCGGCCAGCGGCGCCACCTTCTGCCACAGTTCCTCGGTGATGAACGGAATGATCGGATGGGCCAGGCGCAGTACCGTCTCCAGCACGCGCAGCAGCGTGCGGCGCGTGGCGCGCTGTTGTGCCTCAGTGCCGGTCTGGATCTGCACCTTGGCCAGTTCCAGGTACCAGTCGCAGTATTCGTCCCAGACGAACTTGTAGATCGCGCTGGCGATATTGTCGAAGCGGTACTCGTCGAAGCCCTTTTCGACGTCGGCCTCCACGCGCTGCAGCAGCGACACGATCCAGCGGTCGGCCTGCGAGAAATGCAGGTAGCCGTCCGGGCCGCAATCCTTGTCGCACGGGCCCATGCCGCAATCATGGCCCTCGGTGTTCATCAGCACGAAGCGCGTGGCGTTCCAGAGCTTGTTGCAGAAGTTGCGATAGCCCTCGCAGCGGCCGGTGTCGAAGTTGATGTTCCGGCCCAGCGTGGCCAGCGACGCGAACGTGAACCGCAGCGCATCGGCGCCGAAGGCGGGAATGCCCGCCGGGAATTCCTTCTTCGTCTTGGCTTCGATCTTGGGGGCGTCCTTGGGGCGGCGCAGGCCGGTGGTGCGTTTCTTGAGCAGCGGATCAAGTTCGATACCGTCGATCAGGTCCACCGGGTCCAGCGTGTTGCCCTCCGACTTGCTCATCTTCTTGCCTTCGGAGTCGCGCACCAGGCCGTGGACATACACGGTATGGAACGGCACCTTGCCGGTGAAGTGCTTGGTCATCATGACCATGCGCGCCACCCAGAAGAAGATGATGTCGTAGCCGGTGACCAGCACCGACGACGGCAGGAAGTGCTGCAGCTCGGGCGTTTCCGCCGGCCAGCCCAGCGACGAGAACGGCACCAGCGCGGACGAGAACCACGTGTCCAGCACGTCTTCCTCGCGGCGCAGCGGGCCGGTGCTGCCGGACGCCTGCGCCTTGGCGCGGGCGTCTTCCTCGGTGCGGGCGACAAAGCAGTTGCCGGCATCGTCGTACCACGCCGGGATCTGGTGACCCCACCACAGCTGGCGGCTGATACACCAGTCCTGGATATTGGCCAGCCACTGGTTGTAGGTGTTGATCCAGTTTTCGGGCACCAGCTTGATCTCGCCGCTCTGCACGGCGTCCAGCGCCACTTCGGCAATCGAGCGGCCCGGGTTGAACGTGCCTTCCGGCGCCGGCTTGCTCATCGCGACGAACCACTGGTCGGTCAGCATTGGCTCGATCACACTGCCGGTGCGTTCGCTGCGCGGCACCATCAGCTTGTGCTTCTTGACTTCGCCCAGCAGGCCCTGGGCTTCAAGGTCGGCCACCATCTGCTTGCGGGCGTCGAAACGGTCCATGCCGGCGTAGGCGGCCGGCGCGTCGGCCACCACCTTGGCGTCCAGCGTCAGGATCGACAGCTGCGGCAGGTTGTGGCGCTGGCCCACGGCGTAGTCGTTGAAGTCGTGGCCCGGGGTCACCTTGACCACGCCGGTGCCGAATTCGCGGTCGACGTACTCGTCGGCAATCACCGGAATCTTGCGGTCGGTCAGCGGCAGGTGCACGAACTTGCCGATCAGGTGGGCGTAACGCTCGTCCTCGGGGTGCACCATCACCGCGGTGTCGCCCAGCATCGTCTCGGGGCGCGTGGTGGCCACGGTCAGATGGGTCAGGCCGCGCACGGTGTCGGGCTCGGCCAGCGGATAGTGGATATGCCAGAGCGAGCCTTCTTCCTCGACGCTGTCCACTTCCAGGTCGGACACGGCGGTGCCCAGGACCGGGTCCCAGTTGACCAGGCGCTTGCCGCGGTAGATCAGGCCCTGTTCATACAGGCGCACGAAGACCTCGGTCACCGCGCTCGACATCTCGGGCGACATCGTGAAGTACTCGCGCGTCCAGTCGATCGATGCGCCCATGCGGCGCACCTGGCGCGTGATGGTCGAGCCCGATTCTTCCTTCCAGGCCCAGACCTTCTCGGTGAACTTCTCGCGGCCCAGGTCGTGGCGCGACACGCCTTGCGCTTCCAGCTGGCGTTCCACCACGATCTGCGTGGCGATGCCGGCGTGGTCGGTGCCCGGCACCCACAGCGTATTGGCGCCGCGCATGCGCGCATGGCGGGCCAGGCCGTCCATGATCGTCTGGTTGAACGCGTGCCCCATATGCAGCGTGCCGGTCACATTCGGCGGCGGCAGCTGGATGGCGAAATCGGGACGCGCCGGATCGAAAGTGGGCTGGGCGATGCCGCGGCGCTCCCATTCGGGGCCCCATTTGGCCTCGATGGCGGCGGGTTCGAAGCTCTTGGCAAGGGACTGGTCTTCTGCGGTCATGCTCGGATGTCTTGGGATGCTTGGAATGCGGATCGGGGCTCGGACCGGCTCGCGGCGGGGCGGGCGGCGGCATTCGGCCGGGGAAAACGTCAAATTATAGGGGAGCCGGCGTACCGATGCGCATTTCCGGGCCGGGAACGGGCACCTGGGGGCTGCCGCGCGGCGCCTGCCGACAGGTCCGGGCGGCGGCCGCCGGTATAATTGCCGCCTACTTTATTGGCCCCGATCCGATGTCCAGCCTGCTTGCCAATCTCAACGCCGAACAACACGCCGCCGTCACTTTGCCGGACGAACCGGCCCTGATCCTGGCTGGCGCGGGCAGCGGCAAGACCCGCGTGCTGACCACGCGCATCGCCTGGCTGATCCAGAACGGGCGGGTGTCCCCGGCCGGCATCCTGGCGGTGACCTTCACGAACAAGGCCGCCAAGGAAATGCAGACGCGGCTGTCGTCGATGCTGCCGATCAACACGCGCGGCATGTGGATCGGGACGTTCCACGGGCTGTGCAACCGCATGCTGCGGGCTCACTTCCGCGACGCCGGGCTGCCCCAGACCTTTGCCATCCTGGACACCCAGGACCAGCTTTCGGCCCTCAAGCGGCTGCTCAAGCAGCTCAACGTCGACGACGAGAAGTACCCGGCCAAGAACCTGCAGTACTTCATCAACAACGCCAAGGAACAGGGCCTGCGGCCGGCCGACGTCGAGGCCAACGACGACTTCAACCGCCGTTTTGTCGACCTGTATGCCGCCTACGACGAGCAGTGCCAGCGCGAGGGCGTGGTCGATTTTGCCGAACTGCTGCTGCGCTGCTACGAACTGCTGCGCTACAACGACGCCATCCGCCAGCACTACCAGCACCGCTTCCGCCACGTGCTGGTCGACGAGTTCCAGGATACCAACGTGCTGCAGTACCGCTGGCTCAAGCTGCTGGCCGGCTACGGCACGGGCAGCGCCGCGGCCGTGTTCGCGGTCGGGGACGACGACCAGAGCATCTACGCGTTCCGGGGCGCCAATGTCGGCAACATGCGCGATTTCGAGCAGGAATTCCGCGTGCGGCACATGATCAAGCTAGAGCAGAACTACCGCTCGCACGGGCACATCCTCGACAGCGCCAACCATTTGATCTCGCACAACGCGCGCCGGCTCGGCAAGAACCTGCGCACCGACGCGGGGCACGGCGAGCCGGTGCGGGTGTTCCAGGCCGGCTCGGACGGGCAGGAGGCATCGTGGATCGTTGAGGAAATCCGCGACCAGATCGCCCAGGGCATGGTGCGGTCCGAAGTGGCGATCCTGTACCGCAGCAATGCGCAATCTCGCGTGATTGAGCATGCACTTTTTTCATCAGGCATCCCGTACCGCGTCTATGGCGGCCTGCGCTTCTTCGAGCGCGCCGAAGTCAAGCACGCGCTGGCGTACCTGCAGCTGATCGAGAATCCCCGCAACGACGCCGCGTTCGGCCGGGTGGTGAACTTCCCCACGCGCGGCATCGGCGCCAAGACGCTGGAAAACCTGCAGGACGCCGCGCGCCAGTACAACTGCTCGCTGGCCGAGGCGGTGGCCTACGTGCCCGGCAAGGGCGGCACGTCGCTGGCGGCCTTCCTGCGCCTGATCGAACAGATGCGCGCGGAGACCAGCCGCATGACGCTGGCGCAGACCGTGGAATACGTGACGAATACCAGCGGGTTGATCACGCATTACCAGACCGAAAAGGAAGGCCAGGACCGCATCGAGAACTTGCAGGAATTGGTGACGGCCGCGCAGGCCTTCGTCGTGGAAGAGGGCTACGGCCTCGACGCGCTGGCCCGCATGCTGCCCGCCAGCCGCGACGCCGCGCCGGCGCTGGCGCAGGGCGACCAGGCCCAGCAGGTGCTGGACCCCGAGCAGTTGCCGGTGGTGATGACCCCGCTCGTGGCGTTCCTGACGCACGCCTCGCTGGAGGCCGGCGACAACCAGGCCCAGGCCGGCCAGGACGCCGTGCAGATGATGACCGTGCACGCGGCCAAGGGACTCGAATTCAATGTGGTGTTCATCACCGGCCTGGAAGAGGGCCTGTTCCCGCACGAGAACAGCGCCATGGAAGCCGACGGCCTGGAGGAGGAACGCCGCCTGATGTATGTGGCCATCACCCGGGCGCGCGAGCGGCTGTATCTGTCGTTCGCCCAGAGCCGCGTGCTGCACGGCCAGATGCGCTACCACGTGCGCTCACGGTTCTTCGAGGAACTGCCCGAACCGGCGCTGAAGTGGATCACGCCCCAGGGGCAGGCTTCGTACGGCAACTATGGCGTGAGCCGCCAGGAGCGCGACAGCGCCTGGGGCCGCGACTGGTTCAAGCGCGCCGAGGACGTGCCGTACACGGGCAGCAAGGCCACGGGCGGCATGGACACGGGCAAGAACTACGCCGAGGAAAAGCGCGCCGCGGCCACCGGCTTCCGCGTGGGGCAGAACGTGTTCCACACGAAGTTCGGCGAGGGCAAGATCAAGGCGCTGGAAGGCGAGGGTGCCGATGCGCGCGCCAATATCGACTTCAAGCGGCACGGTGCCAAGTGGCTGGCGCTGGCGGTGGCGAAGCTGGATCCGATCGACTGAGGATGGATTTGCGCCCCGGTGCCGATGGCGGCAGCGGGGCGCGTCAGGTGCGTCGGGGCGTGGCAGGTCAGGCCTGCCGGGCGCTTTCCGTGGCCTCGCCGGGCGGCACGATATTGAAGCAGCCGCGATAGGTGGCGTAGAACGAGCAGTACAGGATCGCCAGCATCAGCAGCGAGTACGGCGTCACCAGGAACGACATGACCGCCTGTGCGCCCAGCGCCGCGAACACCGTTTCCAGCACCAGCGGCACCGCTACCAGCAGCACCGCGAACATCACCGCATAGGTGAAGAACGCGCCGCGGTTGCGCCAGCAGGCCGTCCAGCTGAAGAACAGCGCCTTGACCGGGGGCACCTGGTGCCAGGCGGCCAGTAGCGGCGCAAACCAGAACATCATCGCCACCGGCGTGTATAGCACTGCGCCGATCATCAGCGCGAAATAGAGCTGGCGGATGGCATCGGCCGACGGCTCCTCGCCGCGCAGCACGATGGGTGCCACCGCGCCGATATCGACCACGGCCGTGGCAATCAGACTGAGCGAGAACACCAGCACCGCATAAATGGCCCCGAGCACCAGCAGGTGGCGCGTGGCCTGCTTGCCGTTGGTCCGGAATCCGGCCAGCAGGATGGTGGGCAGCACCCGCTTGTTCTGGATGACCTCGCGGCAGGCCGTCATCACGCCCACGTACAGGCCGGGCGTGAAGACGAGCAGGGCGATGATGCCGAACAGCGGCACGAAGATCGCCAGCTGGGCGGCAATCAGGTAGATGAACAGCAGCATCAGGAACGCCAGCGGGTTCTTGCGGAACAGCCAGATGCCCTGGCGCAGCCAGACGTAGCCTTCCTTGGCGGAAACTTCCAGTAGTTGCATGGCGAATCAGATCCAGGGGAGCGTCGCCCCGTCGTCGATGCGACGGCGCAGGATGCGTTCGAAGTGGGTCGGATCGTGCGGCTGGAGCATGTCGGCCTCGCGCGGGAGGTAGAAATCCCACAGGCGCGACACCCAGAAGCGCAGCGCGCCGGCGCGCATCATGTCCTGCCAGTGCGCGGCTTCCACGCGGGTCAGCGGGCGGACCGCGTCATAGGCACGCAGCATGGCCTGCGCGCGGACCGGGTCGAGCTCGCCGGTCGCCAGGTCGATGCACCAGTCATTGACCGTCACGGCCAGGTCGAACAGCCACTTGTCGTTGCCGGCGAAGTAGAAATCGAAGAAGCCGCCCAGCCGATGCCGGCCATCGACCGTATCGAACAGCACGTTGTCGCGGAACAGGTCGCAATGGCACGGGCCGCCCTGCAGCGCGGCGTAGTCGGCACTGCCAAAGAACGCCGTCTGGTGCGCAAGCTCGTGGGTCAGCAGCTGGCGCTGGCCGGCGTCCAGGAACGGCGTGATCTCGGGGGCGGTCTGCTGCCACCAGGCCAGGCTGCGCAGATTCGGCTGCTGGCGCGGATAGTCCTGGCCGGCCAGGTGCATGCGTGCCAGCATCGTGCCGACTTCGGCGCAGTGGTCGGCTGCCGGGGTCAGTTGCGATGCGCCGGGCAGGCGCGTGACGATGGTGGCCGGCTTGCCCTTCAGTTCGCGGAGGATCTCGCCATCGCGCGCCGGCATCGGGGCCGGTACGCTGATGCCGTGGCGGGCCAGATGATCCATCAGGTGCAGGTAGTAGGGCAGCTGGTCGGAGCGCAGCCGCTCGAAGATGGTCAGCACGTACTCACGCGTGACGCCATCCTGCTCCATGGTCAGAAAGAAGTTGCTGTTCTCGATGCCCGAGGCGATGCCACGCAGCGCGCGCACTTCGCCAAGGTCGTAATCAAGCAGCCAGCGGGCGATCTCGTCCTGCGAGACCGTGGTAAATACGGCCATACTGTCAAATTGGTACGAAACGGAGGGCCGACGGACCGCAACCGCAAGGTCACGTTCCGCCGCCGCGGCATTGCTGCCGGAGGGCCGGCGCGATCCTCGCCCGGCAAGCGGCGCCGGCGCGGATCGTGGGTGAGAAAGGCGTAAGACTATCAGGTCTGCCGGATCGATCCCCGGAACAGCCCGGAACCCGGCCTCAGAACTTCAGGTTGACCGACGGCACGCGGTTCACGTCGTGGTCGCGAATCCGGGGTGAACTGTCTTCGGGTTTGCTCATCTCGTACTTCGTGCCAAAACCGGACTGCACCTGGATTTCGGTCGCGCGGCCCTTGTCGCGGTATTCGGTCACCTGGGTGCCGTCGCGTTCGCGCAGCTTGAAGCTCGGCTCGCGGGGCTGGTTCAACTGGCTCTTCGCCGCAGGAGCAATCGGCTGGTTGTTGATTTTATTGAGTTCCTGCTGCGTCAGCGCATTGCTGGTTTCCTCTGCCAGCGCCGCCTGCGTGGCAGTCAGTGCCAGGACGGTAGCGGCGAGCGCGAGCAGATAGCCGTGGCGGCCGATGGCGGCATGCAGATCGGCCAGCCTGGCACCCGGTTGCGAAGGGGAAGTCATCTGAGGCTCCTGTGCGCGCGGGCGCTGGGCCCCGCGACGCGGAATTGGCCTGCACGCAGCCGGCGGCGCAGGCTGTGGCAGGTGGGCAGGCTTCCATTCTAGCAATTCCTGTCGTTTTCCGGGTCGCTCTCGTGGCCTTGCGTCCACCTGCCGGACCTGTCGGCCGGCGGGCGGATGTGGCGCGTAATGCCTTACAGATAGAACATTTCTTCCTTGGGCGGAATCGGGTTGTCGCCGCCGCGCTTCTCGTAATACTCGTACACGGCTTCGAGCACTTCCTGCGGTTCGTCGACGATCTTCATCAGGTCCAGGTCGTGCTCCGCGATCAGGCCCATCGGCAGCAGCGTGAAGCGGAACCAGTCCAGCAGGCCCTTCCAGAACCGGCTGCCGTACATCACCACCGGCACCGAGCGCGACTTGCCGGTCTGCACCAGCGTCAGCACCTCGGCCAGTTCGTCGAGCGTGCCGAAACCGCCCGGCATGACGATGAACGCGTCGGAATTCTTCACGAAGGTGACCTTGCGCGTGAAGAAATGGCGGAACCGCATGGCGATGTCCTGGTACGGATTGCCCTGCTGTTCGTGCGGCAGTTCGATGTTCAGGCCCACGCTGGCGGACTTGCCCGCGTGCGCGCCCTTGTTGGCTGCCTCCATGATGCCGGGGCCGCCGCCGGAGATCACCGCGAAGCCCGCGTCCGAGAAAAGCCGGGCGATTTCGATGGTCTTCTGGTAGTACGGAGAGTCCTCGCGCAGGCGCGCGCTGCCGTAGATCGAGACGGCCGGGCGGATCTCGGAGAGGTACTCGGTGGCCTCGATGAACTCTGCCATAATCGTGAACATTTGCCACGAGGCGCGCGCCTTCTTGGCCGTCGCACGGTCTTCGTCGGCCAGTGCACGCAGGCTTGGGATCATCTTGCGCGGATTCGCGCGCGCTGCCGCCGCACGCGCGGCAGCTTCCTGTTCTTCGGGGTTCTTGCCGGCAGCCGCGGCATCGGCCTTGGCGGCGATGGCTGCGGCATGCGCCGAGGCTTTGCCGGGCGGCGGATTCACCGTGTTACCGGAAATGTCGGAAACATCCGTGTCGGCGAGGGGCGCTGAATCAGCGCCGCCAATGGGGGCACCAGTCAATTTAGAGTCCATGGGAATGTCGGATAGTCCAAAAACACTCTTGCTCGTCGATGGGTCGAGCTATCTGTATCGCGCGTATCACGCGCTGCCGGACCTGAGGAATGGCGAAGGTCTGCCCACAGGGGCAATCTACGGCATGATCAACATGTTGCGCAAGCTGCGCAACGATTACCCGGCAGAGTATATCGCCTGCGTGTTCGACGCCAAGGGCAAGACGTTCCGCGATGATCTATATCCCGCATACAAGGAACATCGCCCGTCGATGCCCGAGGACCTGGCCCGCCAGATCGAGCCGATCCACGAGGCGGTGCGCGCGCTGGGCTGGCCGATCGTGGTCGTGGAAGGCGTGGAAGCCGACGATGTGATCGGCACGCTGGCCTGCCAGGCCACGCAGCAGGGCGTGCGCACGGTGGTATCCACGGGCGACAAGGACCTGGCGCAGCTGGTCAACGACAGCGTCACGCTGGTCAACACGATGAGCGGCGAAGTCCTGGACCCGCCGGGCGTGGTGACCAAGTTCGGCGTGGCGCCGGAGCGCATCGTCGACTACCTGTCGCTGATCGGCGATGCCGTGGACAACGTCCCCGGCGTGCCGAAGGTGGGCCCCAAGACCGCCGTGAAGTGGCTGACCGAATACGGCACGCTCGACAACATCATGGCCAGTGCCGATGGCATCAAGGGCGTGGTGGGCGAGAACCTGCGCAATACGCTGGACTGGCTGCCGCGCGCCCGCGAACTGGTCACGGTCAAGACCGATTGCGATCTCGGCGACGCCGTGCCCGACTTTCACGCGCTGCACGACCTGGGCGAGGACAAGGACAAGCTGGTGGCGTTCTTCCAACGCTACGGCTTCAAGACCTGGCTGCGCGAAGCCACCGGCGAGTCGCTGCCGAATGCGCGCGCCGCCGCGGCCCGTGCCACGCCACAGCCGGCACAAGGCGGTCTGTTCGATACCGCACCGGGTGCCGCCGAGGACCCGCCCGCCGAAGACCTGCCGCCGGCCGAGATCCGCTACGAAACGGTGACCACCGAAGCCGCGCTCGATGCGTGGCTGCAGAAGCTGGTGGACGCGCCGCTCGTGGCGATCGATACCGAAACCACGTCGCTCGACCCGATGCTGGCCGAACTGGTGGGCATCTCGGTGTCGGTGGAGCCGGGCGAGGCCGCCTATATTCCCGTGGCGCATCGCGGCCCCGACGTGGCCGGCGAGGAAAACCACGGCCAGCTGTCGCGCGAATACGTGCTGGACAAGCTGCGCGCGTGGCTGGAAGACCCGGCGCGCCCCAAGCTGGGCCAGCACCTGAAGTACGACGCGCACGTGTTCATGAACCACGGCATCACGCTGCGCGGCATCGCGCACGACACGATGCTGGAAAGCTACGTGCTGGCGTCGTACCGCAACCATGGCATGGACAGCCTGGCCGAGCGCCTGCTGAGCCTGAAGACGCTCACCTACGAAGAAGTGTGCGGCAAGGGCGCCAGCCAGATCGGCTTCGACCAGATCGACCTGCAGCGCGCCACCGAATACGCGGCCGAGGACGCCGACGTCACGCTGCGCCTGCATCGCAAGATGTTGCCGCAACTGGAGCGCGCCGAGGGCCTGAAGTACGTCTACGAAGGCATCGAGATGCCGGTGTCGGTGGTGCTGCAGAAGATCGAGCGCAACGGCGTGCTGATCGATGCCGACAAGCTGGCCGCGCAGAGCGCGTCACTGGGCCAGCGCATGCTGGAAGCCGAGCAGGCCGCGCACGAGGCCGCCGGCCAGCCGTTCAACCTGGGATCGCCGAAGCAGATCGGCGAGATCCTGTTCAACCAGATGCAGCTGCCGGTGGTCAAGAAGACCGCCAGCGGCGCGCCGTCCACCGACGAAGAGGTGCTGCAGAAGCTGGCGGAGGACTACCCGCTGCCGAAGCTGCTGCTGGACTACCGGGCCCTGTCCAAGCTCAAGTCGACCTACACCGACAAGCTGCCCAGGATGGTGAACCCCAGGACCGGCCGCGTGCATACCAGCTACGGCCAGGCCACGGCGGTGACGGGCCGGCTGGCGTCGACCGATCCGAACCTGCAGAACATCCCCGTGCGCACTGAGGAAGGCCGCCGCATCCGCGAAGCGTTCATCGCCGGGCCCGGCAATGTGATCGTGTCGGCCGACTATTCGCAGATCGAACTGCGCATCATGGCGCATATCTCGGGCGACGATAACCTGCTGCGCGCGTTCGCCAACGGCGAGGACATCCACCGCGCCACGGCCGCCGAGATCTTTGCGGTGGAGCGCGAGGCCGTCACCAGCGAGCAGCGCCGCTACGCCAAGGTGATCAATTTCGGCCTGATCTACGGCATGAGCGCGTTTGGGCTGGCCAGCAACCTGGGCATCGAGCGCGAGGCGGCCAAGCACTATATCGACCGCTACTTCATGCGCTATCCGGGCGTGGCCAACTATATGGAGGAAACGCGCCAGAAGGCGCGCGAGCAGGGTTACGTCGAAACCGTGTTCGGCCGCCGGCTCTGGCTGCCCGACATCCGGGGCGGCAACGGCCCGCGCCGCCAGGCCGCCGAGCGTGCCGCCATCAACGCGCCGATGCAGGGCACGGCCGCCGACCTGATCAAGCTGTCGATGATCGCCGTGCAGGACTGGCTGGAAACCGACAGGCTCGCGTCGCGCCAGATCATGCAGGTGCACGATGAACTGGTGCTCGAAGTGCCGCAGGCCGAGTTCGACCTCGTGAAGACGAAGCTGCCCGAGCTGATGTGCTCGGTGGCCACCCTGAACGTGCCGCTGGTGGCCGAAGTCGGCAGCGGCGCGAACTGGGAAGAAGCGCACTAGCGGCCGCACCCGCGGCCTGGCCGCGCACGGCAGGCACCCTGGGGCGCACTTCCCGGGGGGGCTACCGGCAGCACAGTCGCGCATGCGCCGACGGGGCACAGATCGCCGCGTCGGCGCTGTCTCCCGCGCGATGCCGATGTATGCAAAGAAGTACTGTCTGAATCGACGCGGGAAGGCTTGCCAGCCGTGCTGCTCTGCAGCACACTGGCAGCAAGCCAGCCGTTTCCTGGCAGTACCAGCCGCACACAGAACATCGGCCTCGCGGTGCGAGACCACAACAGAAAGACGCCGCAGGGGCCTGCACCGGTTTTCAAATTGAAAACATCGGGTAGACCATGAGCAACGCACAAGGCAGAGAGGAAAGCGCCCCCACTCCTATCGACACTACCGCGGGCGGCACGCAAGTCAGCGTGGCACCGCGTCCTTCGAACCTCCCGCACCGGATCATCGTGGTCGGCGGCGGCGCCGGCGGGCTTGAACTCGTTACGCGGCTCGGCGACAAGCTGGGCAAGTCGCGGCGCGCACAGGTGACGCTGGTCGACCGCATGCCCACGCACATCTGGAAGCCGCTGCTGCACGAAGTGGCTGCCGGCAGCATGGATCCGAATACCCACCAGCTCGAATATGCCGCGCAGGCGCGCTGGCACCATTTCGACTTCCAGCAGGGCGAACTGACCGGCATCGACCGCGCCCGCAAGATCGTCAACGTGGCGGCCTGCATGGATCAGGATGGCACGGAACTGCTGCCCGCGCGCGAACTGCCGTACGACACGCTGGTGCTGGCCATCGGCTGCATCACGCATTTCTTCAATGTGCCCGGTGCCGCCGAACACGCCATTGCGCTCGATACCGTGGACCAGGCCGAACGCTTCCGCCGCAAGCTGATCGCGGCCTGTGTGCGCGCCCAGAACGGCAAGGGGCGTATCGGTGCCGATGGACGGCCGCAGGTGGACGTGGCCATCATCGGCGCCGGTGCCACGGGCGTGGAGCTTTCGGCCGAACTGCGCAATACCGCCCACGTGCTCAATGCCTATGGGCTGCACCACCTGGACCCGCGCCGCGACGTGCGCATCCATGTGATCGAGGCCGGCCCACGTATCCTGCCGGCGCTGTCGGAGCGTGTCTCCGCCGAGACCACCAAGCTGCTGCGCAAGCTCGACGTTGACGTGTTCACGTCGGAGCGCGTCACCGAGGTCACGGGCGATGCGGTGCTGACGGCCAGCGGCAAGCGCATCGATGCGGACCTGACCGTGTGGGCGGCCGGCATCACGGCGCCGGGCGTGTTGCGCACGCTTGGCCTGCCGGTCAGCAAGATGGGGCAACTCGTGGTGGGCCCCACGCTGCAGACCGAAACCGACCCGGACGTCTTCGCATTCGGCGACTGCGCGGCCGCGCCGTGGCCCGAGAAGCAGACCACGGTGCCGCCGCGCGCCCAGGCGGCGCATCAGCAGGCCACGTTCCTGTACGACGCGCTGCGCGCCCGGCTCGACGGCAAGCCGCTGCCGAAGTTCGGCTTCAAGGACTTCGGCTCGTTGGTGTCGCTGGGGCACTTCAGCGCGGTGGGCAGCCTGATGGGCGGCCTGATCGGCGGATCGATGTTCATCGAGGGCCTGATGGCGCGCTTCATGTACACGTCGCTGTACCGCATGCACGTGCTGGCGCTGCATGGCGCCATCGGCATGGGGCTCGACACCGTGACGCACTGGCTGCGCAGCAAGACCAGCCCGCGCGTGAAGCTGCACTGACCGCGCGCGGAGCCAAAAGAGGGCCGGATCAAACGCGATGGCCGCCAGCCACGCCAAGGCGTGCGCTGGCGGCCATGTTTGCTTAGAATCGACGGCGCCGCGCTTGCGTCACATGCCCAGATGACGCGTGCGGTGCCCTCGATGCCACGGAGACCCCTCATGCTGAAGCCCGAAGTCGAAAGCCTCGTTCCCGGTCAATCCTTCGACCGCCGCAGTTTCGTCAAGACCGCGCTGGGCTCGGCCTTTGCGGCAGCCGTGCTGCCGGTGACGGCGCAGACGATCAAGACGGATTTCAACGGCCTGACTGCCGGCGAAGTCACCGTGCCGTCGAACGGCTTCAACATGCCGGTCTATCGCGCGCAGCCCGAAGGCAAGAAGAACCTGCCGGTCGTACTGGTGATCAGCGAGATCTTCGGCGTTCACGAGCATATCGCCGACATCTGTCGCCGTTTCGCCAAACTGGGCTATCTGGCCATCGCTCCCGAGCTGTTTGCCCGCCAGGGCGACCCCGCCAGCTACGGCACGATCCAGGAACTGCAGGCCAACATCATCCAGAAGGTGCCCGATGCCCAGGTCATGGGCGACCTCGACGCCTGCGTGGCGTGGGCCGGCGCGAACGGTGGCGACGTGAACCGGCTGGCCATTACCGGCTTCTGCTGGGGCGGGCGCATCACGTGGCTGTACACGGCACATAGCAAGCGCGTGAAGGCGGGCGTGGCGTGGTACGGCCAGTTGGTGGGCCAGCCGAATGCGCTGAAGCCGAAGAATCCGGTCGATATCGCTGGCGACCTGCACGCGCCGGTGCTGGGTCTGTACGGCGGCAAGGACACCGGCATCACGCAGGAGCATGTGTCGCAGATGAAGGCTGCGCTGGCCGAATCGTCGAACCCGAACGCCAGGGCGTCGACCTTCGTGGTCTATCCGGAGGCCGGTCACGCGTTCCACGCCGACTACCGCGCCAGCTACGTGGAAGCGGCAGCCAAGGACGGCTGGCAACGCTGCCTGGCCTGGTTCAAGGAACACAAAGTCGTTTGATCCGGGCGGGGAGTACCCCCTGCATCCGCGCGGGTGATTGCAAAGAGGGCGCCGAGGTACGTACAATGCGGACTTTCGCGTTTTTGCAACCATGTTGCGTTAGTGCGCGAACGTAGTCAGTCGGCGACGACTGCCCGGCTGTCGGGCGGGGGCCGGTCCGGGAGTTCATCATCCATTCCACGCTTTTGTACATCTTGCTGGCGGCGACCATTTCCGGCGTCGGCAGCATCTTCGGCGCGGCGCTGCTGTCGCTGACCGTGGCTTCGCGCGTGGTGGAGCGCATGGTGAGCTTCTCGGTGGGCGTGCTGCTGGCGACGGCCCTGCTGCATTCGTTGCCCGAAGCGTTCGAGTCTGGCGCCGACCCACGTGCGCTGTTCGGCACGCTGCTGGCTGGGCTGCTGGGCTTTTTCCTGCTCGAAAAGATCTCGCTGCTGCGCCATTCGCATCACCACGAGGGTGACGGGCATCACCACCATCATGGCCATGACCGCGAGGAAGCGGGACGCAGCGGCCTGACCATCCTGGTGGGCGACACGTTCCACAACTTCGCCGACGGGATTGTCATCGCCGCCGCGTTCCTGGCCGATCCGCATATCGGTCTGGTCACTGCGCTGGCCATTGCCGCGCACGAAATCCCGCAGGAAGTGGGTGACTTCATCGTGCTGCTGAACGCGGGCTTCTCGAAGGCGCGGGCCTTCGCGTTCAATCTGCTGTCGAGCCTGGCCGCCATTCTGGGCGGCATCGTCGGCTATTTCCTGCTGGACCAGCTGACGGGCTGGATTCCGTATGTGCTGGTGATTGCGTCGAGCAGCTTTGTCTATATCGCCGTGAGCGACCTGATGCCGCAGATGCAGCGCAAGCCGCGTCTTAAGGAATCGGCGGTGCAGGTGGTGTTGGTGGCGGCCGGTATCGCCGCGATCGTCTTTATCACCAACGGCGTGCACGAGCAGCACGCGCATGGCCACTCGAAGGCCAAAACAGAAGCGGCGTCAAACTGAACTGACGCCGCTTTCTTGCCGGGCCGTCTGGCCCCTCAGGTGCCGCTGCCCGTCGCCACGGGGCGCTTGGGATCGGCACACCATTCGCTCCACGACCCAGGATACAGGGCCGCATCGGTCAGCCCGGCCACTTCCATGGCCAGCAGGTTGTGGCAGGCGGTCACGCCCGAGCCGCACTGCATCACCGTGTCGGCGGCCGTCTTGCCGCCGAAGACCTGGCCGAATTCCGCACGCAGCTGGTCGGCCGGCTTGAAGCGTCCATCCGCGGTCAGGTTGTCCTTGAAGAATCGATTGGCGGCGCCGGGAATATGGCCGCCCACCGGGTCGAGCGTTTCGTTTTCGCCGCGGAAGCGGTCGGCAGCCCGCGCATCGACCACCAGCAGCGCCGGCTTGTCCAGGTTTTCCAGCAATGCGGCGGCATCGACGGTACGTACCAGCGACGCGCGGCGCGTGAGGTTGCCACCGGTTTCCGGATCGGGCGTAACGCCCGGTTCCAGCGGCAGGCCTGCCGCCAGCCAGGCCGCCTTGCCGCCATCGAGCACGGCCACGGTGCCGTGGCCGACCCAGCGCGCCAGCCACCAGAGCCGGGCGGCATACATGCTGCCCTGCGCATCGTAGGCGACGATCAGCGTGTCATCGTTGACACCGAGCGCACGCAGCCGCGCCACGAACAGATCGGCATCGGGCAGCGGGTGGCGGCCATTGAAGCCGGTCTTCGGGCCGGATAGTTCATTGTCCAGATGCAGGTAGAACGCGCCCGGCACATGGTTTTGCTGGTACATCTCGCGGCCGGCGGCGGGGTTGGCCAGGTCAAACGAGCAATCGATGACGACCACATGCTGCCGGGCCGAGGCGCGCAGCTGGTTCAGTTCGATGGCGGAAATCAGCGGTGATGGCATGAAGAACCTGTCTCGCGTTGAGTGGGAAGTCGATGCCAATGCTACACCGCCGCCTCCGCGCGCGCGTCAGACCTCGGGATGCACTTCGGCCTCGGGCGACTTGACCGGCGTGGCCGGCGTGGGATGCTTGTCGGTATCGCGGGCGCGCGTGAGCGTGGTGGCAATGCCGCTGGCCACGATCAGCGCCATGCCCAGCCACGAGATCCAGTTGAGCCGGTCGTCCCAGACCAGCATGCCCCACAGGCTTGAAAACACGATGCCCGCGTATTGCAGATTGGCCGTCAGCAGCGTGTTGCCGCGCTTGTAGGCGCGTGTCATCGACGTCTGCCCCAGCGTGGCCAGGATGCCGATGGCCAGCAGTAACCCTGCGCCGTGCCAGGTGTGGTGGCTGACGCCGGTGAACAGCATCCAGACCAGGCCGCAGACCAGGCCCACGGCCGAGAAGTAGAACACGATGCGGCCCTCGGGTTCGCCCAGCTGGCCCAGCTGGCGCACTTCCACATAGGCCAGCGCCGTGAACACGCCGGACACCAGGCCGATCATGCCGCCCGCCAGCTGGTCCTTGCCCACCGAGGGCTGCAGCAGGCAGATCACCCCGGCGAACGACAGCAGGATGGCGCCGATCAGCTTCTTGTCGGTGCCGCCGCGCGTGCCGGCCAGCGCTGCGCCCGCGCCCAGGATCAACGCGATCCACACGGGCGACATGTAGTTCAGCGTCATGGCCGTGGCCAGCGGCAGCAGCGTGATCGATGTGAACCAGAGCAGCAGGGCGGTGACGCCAAAGAGGCTGCGCTTGATGTGGGTGACCATGTGCGGCGTGCGCACCGACGTGCCTTGCGACGACAGCAGGACCCACATGATCGTCACGCCGATCAGGCTGCGGTAGAAGACGATCTCGCCCGTCGTATAGAGCTCGGCTGCCAGCTTGACGCCCACCCCCATCAAGGAAAATGCGAAGGCGGCAAACAACATCCAGAGCGATTGCATGGCGAAACGGGGCGAGACGGCGTGGAAAGGGGGCGAAACCTGAAAAATCGTTGATAAAGCAACGATTGAGCAGTGATTCTATCAGTGCGCCGACCGCCGCTCCAATGCAAAACGGACCGTTTTCACGGTCCGTTTCGTGTTGTCCACAGTTTTGCGGGCGATCTCCGCACCCGGTTGCGAACGTTCAGCGGTTGCGGTAGTCCATCGCGCGCCGATACCACTCGTGGAAATGCTGCATGCCGTCTTCCATTGGCGACTGGTACGGGCCGGTCTCGCTGATGCCGCGCTTCATCAGGGCCAGGCGGCCGGCGTCCATGCGTTCGGCAATCTCGTCGTCCTCGATGCACGTCTCCATATAGGCGGCGCGCTCGGCCTCGACGAATTCGCGCTCGAACAGCACGATTTCCTCGGGGTAGTAGAACTCCACGACGTTGCGCGTCTTGCGCGGGCCCATCGGGTGCAGCGTCGAGATGCACAGCACGTTCGGGTACCACTCCACCATGATGTTGGGGTAGTAGGTCAGCCAGATCGCGCCATGCTTGGGCAGCTTGCCGTTGTTGAAGCGCAACACCTCGTCGTGCCACTTCTGGTACGTCTGGCTGCCCGGGCGCTCCAGGCCCTTGTGCAGGCCCACGGTCTGCACGCTGTACTGCTCGCCGAACTCCCACTTCAGGTCGTCGCACGAGACAAAGCTGCCCAGGCCGGGGTGGAACGGCACAACGTGGTAATCCTCCAGATAGACCTCGATGAAGGTCTTCCAGTTGTAGTTGCACTCGTGGACTTCCACGTGGTCGAGCATGTAGCCGTCGAAGTCGAGATCCTCGGCCACGCCCATGCGGGCCAGGTCGGCGCGCACGTCGCGCTCGCCTTCGAACAGCATGCCGTTCCAGTTCTGCAGCGGCGACCGGTTCAGGCGCACGCAGGGCTGTTCCGCGAAATGCGGCGCACCCAGCAGTTCGCCCTGCAGGTCGTAGGTCCAGCGGTGCAGCGGGCAGACGATGTTCCTGGCGTTGCCGCGGCCATTCATCATGATGGCCTGGCGGTGGCGGCAGACGTTGGACAGCAGTTCGATGCCGTCCGGGTTGCGCACCAGCACGCGGCCCTCGTCTTCGGCAGCCAGCGTCTGGAAGTCGCCGGTTTCCGGCACCATCAGTGCGTGGCCGACGTAGCCCGGGCCCTTCTTGAACAGCAGTTCGAGTTCTTGTTGATGCAGCGCCTCGTCAAAGTAGACGTCGACGGGCAACTGCGAATCAGCCGGCGCAAGCTTGAGCGCGGTGCTGAGATTGGACATTATCCCCACTCCCTATGAACAGGCGAAAGCAGTGAACAACCCAACCATCGAAAAATGAATCGATTTGGGAAACCGTGTCAGACGATCGGCATCCGGACCGGTTCCCTTTCTGCCTGACCAGTCTGGCGGCGGAAAAGTGCGTCCTGGACGCAACGGTCGGATCTCGCTGACGAGCCCGGGATTGTACCCGAGCCCAAAAATTAAGGGCCTGATTTTTTTGGGTTTTTAGCGAAAAAGTCGACCCGGGTCGTCATGGAGGTGCCCCTTCAGCCGCATTCCGAAAGACGACCCGGGCGCACACGTCACTTCCATGTCAAAAGACTGTGTCAAGGGCGCGATCCGGACACCCGGTTTCCATGAAGTGGATAAGACTGTTCTGCGGCCCGGCCCCGGATTGGCGTAAAATCGCGAATTCCCCTGATCAAGGCCTGACATGCCAAGAACGACGACCGCCCCGGTCCAGTCTGAAGAAACGCCGGCCGCCAGCGCGCCGCCGGCTTCCTATGAGGCCGCAATGGCCGAGCTGGAAACCCTGGTGGCGAGCATGGAAAGCGGCGAATTGCCGCTGGAAGCGTCCCTGGCGGCATACCGTCGCGGCGCGGAACTCGTCCGTTTTTGCCAGCAGAGCCTGGAGCGGGTGGCCCAGCAGGTCAAGGTTCTGGAGGGCGATGCCCTGAAACCCCTGGCCGGCGAGCCACGTTCCGATAACAACAGCGCAGATTTCGAATGAGCGATTTCGCTACCTGGATGCGGGCGCAAGGCGCCCGGACCGAGGCCGCCCTGGACGCCGCACTGCCGTCCACGGACACAATTCCACACACCTTGCACGAGGCCATGCGCTATGCTGTTCTCGGCGGTGGCAAGCGGGTGCGCCCGCTGCTGGTTCATGCCGCGGGCGAGGTGGCGGGTGCGGCACCCGAAGCCTGCGATGCCGCTGCGTGCGCGGTCGAGATGATCCACGCCTATTCGCTGGTTCACGACGACATGCCCTGCATGGACGACGACGACCTGCGCCGCGGCCGGCCGACGGTCCACAAGGCCTACGACGAAGCCACGGCGCTGCTGGTGGGCGATGCCCTGCAGACCCAGGCCTTCATCGTGCTGGCACAGCTGCCGGCGCTGGGCGCCGAAGCGCGCCTGAAGCTGGTGGCCGAACTGGCCATGGCCTCGGGCTCGGTGGGCATGTGCGGCGGCCAGGCGATCGACCTGCAGAACGTGGGCCTGGCGATGACACGCGACGCACTGGAAGGCATGCATCGCATGAAGACCGGTGCCCTGCTGCGTGCCAGCGTGCGCATGGGAGCGTTGTGCGGAAACATCGATCCGGCCGGTCTGGCGGCGCTTGACCAATATGCGGCGGCCGTGGGATTGGCTTTCCAGGTGGTGGACGATATTCTCGACGTCACTGCAGATACGGCAACGCTCGGCAAGACCGCCGGGAAGGATGCCGCCAACGACAAGCCGACCTATGTGTCGCTGCTTGGTCTGGATGCCGCACGCGAGCTGGCTGCCCAGCTTCGCACCGACGCCCACGAGGCGCTGGCGGGATTCGGCGCACGCGCCGGCCGGCTGGCCGAACTGGCCGACCTGATCGTGCTGCGCTCAAACTGAACTGAAAAGCCGGACACACAGAATCCGGCGGCCGAACGGACATCATGACCTACACGCTGCTCAACAATATCGACGACCCCGCGGACCTGCGCAAGCTGGACCGCCGCCAGCTCGGCACGCTTGCCGACGAACTTCGCGCCTACGTGCTGGAATCGGTCTCGCAAACCGGCGGTCACCTGTCGTCCAACCTGGGCACGGTGGAGCTGACCATCGCGCTGCACTATGTGTTCGACACGCCGAGCGACCGCATCGTCTGGGACGTGGGTCACCAGAGCTACCCCCACAAGATCCTGACCGGCCGCCGCGACCGCATGTCCACGCTGCGCCAGTACGGTGGTATCTCAGGCTTCCCGCGTCGCTCGGAAAGCGAATACGACACGTTCGGCACGGCCCATTCGTCGACCTCGATCTCGGCCGCGCTGGGCATGGCCCTGGGCGCGCGCACGATGGGTCACAAGCGCGTGGGTATCGCCGTGATCGGCGATGGCGCGATGACCGCCGGCATGGCCTTCGAGGCCATGAACAACGCCGGGGTCTACAAGGACCTGCCGATGCTGGTGGTGCTGAACGACAACGACATGTCGATCTCGCCGCCGGTCGGCATGCTGAACAAGCACCTGGCCCGCCTGCTGTCGGGCCAGTTCTACGCGGCCACCAAGAAGGGCATCGAGAAGGTGCTGTCGGTGGCGCCGCCGGTGCTCGAATTCGCCAAGCGCCTGGAAGAACATGCCAAGGGCATGGTCGTGCCGGCCACGCTGTTCGAGGAATTCGGCTTCGACTACATCGGCCCGATCGACGGTCATGACCTGGAATCGCTGGTGCCGACGCTGCAGAACATCCGCCAGCGCGCCCTGGAAGGCCACGGCCCGCAGTTCCTGCACGTGGTGACCAAAAAGGGCCAGGGCTACAAGCTGGCCGAGGCCGACCCGATCCTGTATCACGGCCCGGGCAAGTTCAACCCGGCCGAGGGTATCCGCCCGTCGGCCAAGCCGTCGCGCAAGACGTACACGCAGGTGTTCGGCGAATGGCTGTGCGACACGGCCGCCGCCGACAAGCGCCTGATCGGCGTGACGCCGGCCATGCGCGAAGGCTCGGGCATGGTGGAATTCGAGAAGCGCTTCCCGGACCGTTACTACGACGTGGGCATTGCCGAACAGCACGCCGTGACGTTTGCCGGCGGCCTGGCCTGCGAGGGCCTGAAGCCGGTGGTGGCGATCTACTCGACGTTCCTGCAGCGCGGCTACGACCAGCTGATCCACGACGTGGCGCTGCAGAACCTGCCGGTGGTGTTCGCGCTGGACCGCGCCGGCCTGGTGGGCGCCGACGGTGCCACGCACGCCGGTGCGTACGATATCCCGTTCCTGCGCTGCATCCCGAACATGATGGTGATGACGCCGGCCGACGAGCAGGAATGCCGCCAGCTGCTGACCACCGCCTACCAGCAGGATTGCCCGACCGCCGTGCGCTACCCGCGTGGCGCTGGCGTGGGCGTGGCCACCGAGGCCGCGCTGACGGCCCTGCCGCTGGGCAAGGGCGAGATCCGCCGCGAAGGCCAGGCGCGCGCCGGGCAGCGTGTGGCCATCCTGGCATTCGGTTCGATGCTGCATCCGTCGCTGACGGCCGCGGATTCGCTCGATGCCACCGTGGCCAATATGCGTTTCGTGAAGCCGCTGGACGTCGACCTGGTCAAGCAGCTGGCCGCGAACCACGACTACCTGGTCACGGTGGAAGAGGGCGCGACGATGGGCGGCGCCGGCAGTGCCGTGCTCGAAGCACTGGCCGAGGCCGGCATCGAGATCCCGACGCTGGTGCTGGGCCTGCCCGACAAGTTCATCGACCACGGCGATCCGGCTTTCCTGCTGTCGCAGTGTGGCCTGGATGCCGCTGGCATCGCGCGTTCGGTGCGCGAGCGTTTCGCGCTGACCGAGCAGCCGGTGAAGGTGGCCACGCGCGTCGCCTGACCGCCAGCCGCAGCAAGCTGTAGCCGGAACCGGCGCGGATTATCCGCGCCGGTTTTGTTTTGGCTGTCGGCAAACGGCAGGAAGCTGCATCGCCGGATCATTGTCCGCATGAAATACGCAGAATGACGCGCGGGCGCGGCAGCACCTTCCAATATTGCGTAGAATCGCCATTCCCATTTTTGTGTTCGCAACTGCGGGCCGGCGCCCCCCTGGTTTTCTGTCCGGACCGTCGTTTCACACTCGTTGCGCGGCGTGGAGAAATCCTGCGAAAACGCCGCGACCGTAAGGATGGCCGTCATCCCCTGACGACGTCCTGGAGGAAACCGTAGATGAATGACATCAATCCCGCCTTCGTGATGCCCGACGTGCAATCGAGCGTCGATACCCGCCAGATCGTGATCCAGCGTGTGGGCGTCAAGGGCGTGCGATATCCGCTGACACTGAAGACGCCGGCTGGCGACATCGGCACCGTTGGCACGTTCAACCTGGACGTGCGCCTGCCAGCGGACCAGAAGGGCACGCATATGTCGCGTTTCGTGACGCTGCTGGAAGACAATCGCGCGCCGCTGGACCTGGCCGGCTTCCGTGGGCTGCTCGACGACATGCTGGTACGCCTGGAAGCCGATGCCGGCCGCATCGAGGTGTCGTTCCCGTACTTCATCAGCAAGACCGCGCCGGTGTCTGGCGTGCAGTCGCTGCTCGACTACGAAGTGACGCTGGCTGGCGAGAAGCGCGACGGGCAGACGCGCCTGTTCCTGACCGCGCTGGTGCCGGTGACGAGCCTGTGCCCGTGCTCGAAGAAGATCTCGCAGTATGGCGCGCATAACCAGCGATCGCACATCACCATGCAGGTGGAACTGGCTGGCGACCTGGATGTGGAAACGCTGGTGCGCATGGCCGAGGAAGAGGCTTCGTGCGAGCTGTGGGGTCTGCTCAAGCGGCCCGACGAAAAGTTCGTGACCGAGCGCGCCTACGAGAACCCGAAGTTCGTGGAAGACCTGGTGCGCGACATCGCCATGCGTCTGAACGCCGATAACCGGATCGTGGCCTACACGCTGGAAGCCGAGAACTTCGAGTCCATCCACAATCACAGCGCCTACGCCGTGATCGAGCGCGACAAGCGCGTCGCGTAAGCGTTGGCGGCAACTCCCCGCGTCCGCCAGGCGCGGGCGGGGAGAACTAGCTTTCCTGCGAAGCCGGCGTGTCGGCAGGGTCCGGCAGGTGGATGTCCGACAAATCCCAGCGCGGCGTGACGCCGTAATCGTAGCCATGGCGCGCCAGCTGGGGCGCGGCCTGCAGCCGCATGGCGCCGGCAAAGGCGATCATCGCGCCGTTGTCGGTACAAAACGCCAGGTCGGGGTAGTACACGTCCACCTTGCGACGGCGGCCCATCTCGTCGAGCCGCGCGCGCAACTGCCGGTTGGCGCCGACGCCGCCGGCCACCACCAGTCGCTTGTGGCCGGTCTGCTTGAGCGCGTTGAACGACTTCGCGGCCAGTACATCGACGATGGCATCGACAAACGAGCGCGCCAGGTTGGCCCGGTCCTGCTCGCAGGCGTTGCCGAGCTTGCGCGTCTGCGTCAGCACGGCGGTCTTGAGCCCCGCGAACGAGAAATCGAGATTGCCGGAATGGAGCATCGGCCGTGGCAGCTCGAACGCGCCCGGATTGCCGAATTCGGCCAGCCGCGACACCTCGGGGCCGCCCGGATAGCCCAGGCCCAGCAGCTTGGCGGTCTTGTCGAACGCTTCGCCGGCGGCATCGTCCAGCGTTTCGCCCAGCAGCGTGTAGTCGCCGATGCCTTTGACTTCCATCAATTGGGTGTGGCCGCCAGATACCAGCAGTGCGACAAACGGAAACGGCGGCGGGGCATCGGTCAGCAGCGGCGAGAGCAGGTGGCCCTCCAGATGGTGGACGCCCACCATCGGCACATCGAGCGCAAAGCCGAGCGCGTTGGCCACCGAGGCGCCCACCAGCAGCGCACCGGCCAGACCGGGACCCTGGGTATAGGCGATGGCGTCGATGTCCTTGCGCTGGCGGCCGGCGTCGTCCAGCACCTGCTGCAACAGCGGCAGCACGCGGCGGATATGGTCGCGCGACGCCAGTTCCGGCACCACGCCACCATATTCGCGATGCATGGCGATCTGCGAGTGCAGCGCATGCGCCAGCAGACCGGCCCCGGTGTCGTAGAGGGCCAGCCCGGTTTCGTCGCAGGAGGATTCGATACCGAGGACAAGCATGGAAATTCTGGTGCGGCCGGACGGGTTCGGGCTGCAACTGCAGCGATCTTGCCGGCAAAAATCGGAAGGCCAGCAGGGTAGCACACCCTGACCCCATGCGCTCGGGTGGCCGTCATTCGCTACAATCGCGGCTTCTTGAAAGGGTGACATGACACAAGGCAGGAAAGACCGGTTCGACGTGGCGGTGCTGGGCGCAGGGGCGGCCGGCATGATGTGTGCCGCCGTGGCCGGCCAGCGCGGCGCACGGGTGGTGCTGATCGACCATGCCACTCGGCTGGCCGAGAAGATCCGCATCTCTGGCGGCGGCCGTTGCAACTTTACGAACCTGCAGGCCGGCCCGGCCAACTACCTGTCGTCAAATCCGCATTTCTGCCGGTCGGCGCTCGCGCGCTACACGCCGCAGGACTTCCTGGGCCTGCTGCGCCGCTACGACATCGGCTGGCATGAAAAGCACCGCGGCCAGCTGTTCTGCAACAACAGCGCCGAAGACATCATCCAATTGCTGCGCGCCGAATGTGATGCCGGAGGCGTGCATTGGCAGACCGGCTGCACGATCGACGAGATCCGCAAGGAGGGTGGCGACTACCTGCTGCTGACCGCGCAGGGCACGGTACGCGCCGGCGCGGTGGTGGTAGCCACCGGCGGGTTGTCGATCCCGAAGATCGGCGCGACCGATTTTGGCTATCGCATCGCTCGCCAGTTCGGGCTCAAGGTCGTGGAAACCCGCCCGGCGCTGGTGCCGCTGACGTTCGACGGTCAGGCCTGGCAGCCTTTCGTGCCGCTGGCCGGGGTGTCGATGGAGGTCGATATCGCCACAGGCAGCGGCAAGTCGGCTGGCGCCTTCAAGGAAGACCTGCTCTGGACCCACCGGGGTCTGTCAGGGCCCGCAGTGTTGCAGATTTCCAGCTACTGGCGGCCGGGCACCCCGATCGAGATCGACCTGTTCGATGGCGAGGACGCCGCCGACTGGCTGATCGGCCATAAGAAAGGCGGCCGCAAGCATCTCGATAACCTGCTGGCCGAACGCCTGCCGTCGCGGTTGGCCGACGCCTGGTGTGCCGCCGTGGGTCTGCAGGGCACGCAATCGGTGGCGGACATGCCCGACAAGGCGCTGCGCCAGCTTGGCGAGGCGCTCAACCGCTGGCGCCTCGTGCCGTCCGGCACCGAGGGCTACAAGAAGGCCGAGGTCACGCTAGGCGGCGTGGATACCCGCGGGCTGTCGTCGTCGACCATGATGGCGCGGGACGTGGACGGCCTGTACTTCATCGGAGAAGTGGTGGACGTGACCGGCTGGCTGGGCGGCTACAACTTCCAGTGGGCCTGGGCATCGGCCGTGGCGGCGGGCGAGGCCGCGGCCGAGGCGGCGCGGGGCAGGTGCGGCTAGGCGGCGCGCATGCAGTGGCGCGGGCCATGCGCTACAATCGGCGCTCTCGCACATGACCGGTGAGGCGCTTCGTTCCCTTTTGGCCGGCGCCCTGCTTCTGCAAGAAACCCGCTACGGGCCATGGCTCCGGCGGGTTTTTGCGTTATGGTCCCAGTTGCTACCCTTTTTTCGGAAGATTGCCATGTCCCTGAAAGCCCGCATTACTGAAGACATGAAGACCGCCATGCGCGCCCGCGAAACCGAGCGCCTCGGCACCATCCGCCTGCTGCAGGCCGCCATCAAGCAGCGTGAGGTGGACGAGCGCGTAGAACTGGACGACGCCGCGGTGACTGCCGTGATCGACAAGATGATCAAGCAGCGCAAGGACTCCATCAGCCAGTTCGAGCAGGCCGGTCGCGACGATCTGGTGGCCAAGGAAAAGGCCGAAGTCGATGTGCTGGTGGCCTATATGCCCGCCCAGTTGTCGGAAGCCGAGGTGGCCGCCGAAGTGCAGAAGGCCGTGACCGAAGCCGGTGCCACCGGCCCACAGGACATGGGCAAGGTCATGGGCCTCGTGAAAGCCCGCCTGGCCGGCCGTGCCGACATGACGGCGGTATCGGGTCTGGTCAAGGCTGCCCTCGCCCCGAAATAATTGACAGTTGCGTCAGATATAAGCAGGATTATCAGTTGCGAAGCACGGAGTTGGCGCCGTATTGCGGGGACTTGGCGGCCAATGTCGGCGAGGGCCGGCATTTCGTTGCGGCTGCACTACAATGATTCGATAGTTGCCGGGCGACGTTCCGGTCACGCATTCCAGCAAAATGGCCGCCGGCCGATCCGGCAGGCCTTGGCATCAGGACGGTCAGTCGGGTGATTCCGCAATCCTTCATTCAGGACCTGCTTAACCGCGTGGACATTGTCGACGTGGTGGGCAAGTACGTGCAGTTGAAGAAGGGCGGGGCCAACTTCATGGGCCTGTGCCCGTTCCACAACGAGAAATCCCCGTCGTTCACGGTATCCCCGACCAAGCAGTTTTATCACTGCTTTGGGTGCGGCGCGCATGGGTCGGCCATCGGCTTCCTGATGGAGTATTCGGGCCAGTCGTACCCCGACGCGGTGCGGGAACTGGCGCAATCGGTAGGGTTGTCCGTCCCCGAGGAACGCAACAGCCTGCCGCCCGCCCAGCGCGCGGAACAGCAGGCCAGATCGGTGGCGCTGAGCGATGCCATGTCGCGGGCCACCGAGTTCTACAAGAAACAGCTACGCGGGTCGCCGCAGGCCATCCAGTACCTGAAGGGTCGCGGCCTGACCGGAGAGATCGCCGTGCGATTCGGGCTCGGTTACGCGCCTGACGACTGGCAGGGCCTGGAGGCTGTGTTCGGCTCGTATCGCGACGATGCGACTGCAGCGCCACTTGTTGAAAATGGTCTGCTGATCGAATCCCAGGACAAGCGCGACGCCGACGGCAAGCCGCGCCGTTACGACCGGTTCCGCGACCGCATCATGTTCCCGATCCGCAATACCAAGGGCAACGTGATCGGATTCGGCGGCCGCGTCATGGGTCAGGGCGAGCCGAAATACCTGAACTCCCCCGAAACACCGCTCTTCAGCAAGGGAACGGAGCTCTACGGCCTGTTCGAGGCACGTCATGCCATTCGCGAGAATGGCTACGTGCTGGTGGTCGAGGGATACATGGACGTGGTGGCGCTGGCGCAGCTTGGCTTTGCCAACGCGGTGGCCACGCTCGGCACGGCCTGTACGGCGATCCATGTGCAAAAGCTGCTGCGCCAGACCGATGCCGTGGTCTTCTCGTTCGACGGCGATGCCGCCGGACGCCGGGCAGCGCGGCGTGCGCTGGAAGCCTGCCTGCCGCATGTGGCCGACAACAAGACCATCCGCTTTCTGTTCCTGCCCGCCGAGCACGACCCCGACAGCTATGTGCGCGAAGAGGGGACCGACGCGTTCGCGCGCCAGGTGCAGAACGCGATGCCGCTCTCGCGTTTTCTGCTCCAGATCGTGACGGAAGACCAGGACCTGCGGCAGCCCGAAGGCCGCGCCCGTGCGCAGTTCGAAGCCAAGCCGCTGCTCCAGGCCATGCCGGCCGGCGGTCTGCGGCTACAGATTGTGCGCGAACTTGCCGATGCTACCGGTACGACGCCGGCGGAGATCGAGGCCGTATGCGGGCTGGGCAGCGATTCGTCGCGCGTCGGCCGCTTCTCGCAGCCGCGTCCCCGCGCCAGGCGCCAGGCACCGACCGGGCTGGAACAGCAGGTGATCCAGCTGCTGATGAGCTACCCGTCGCTGGCAAGCCGGCTTGACGAGGAGGCCCGCGCATTGCTGCTCGATCCCCAGCGGCCGGAAACCGAAGTGCTTGCTCACTTGGTGGCGGCCTGCGACGGCATTCAGGGCACCATGAATTTTGCGGCCTTCAACGAGCAGCTGGCCCAGACGCCTTACGCGGACGTCTACGCCGCCGCCCGGGCAGCCGTGCTGAAGGAAGAAATGGAAGAGGCGCTTGCGACACTTGAATTCGACGGCGCCGTACACAAGCTGCTGGCAGATCCGCTGCAGCGCGAACTGGAGACATTGCTGGCCGCCATCCAGGCCGGCACCGCCAATGAGGACGACAAGGCGCGCTATCGCTGGCTGATGCCGGAAGTCCAGCGCCGTCGCCAGATGGGATGGCGGCCCGTCAACGCGGAAGACGAGTAGCCGTCACACGGCATACGATAAAAGGCAGCACACAGGTTTTTCGGCTTGAGCCATCGCGCATGTGACCCCAACTGACGGACAAATCCGGGGTCTAACCGCTTAAGCCTTGATTTTTCAGGTGAAAACCTCACCTGACAGGAAGCCGGGGATTGGTGACGTGCTACAATGCCCGGTTTGGATTGCGAAATCTCTCTCCAGTACTGGCGAAAGTGAGCGTGCCAATGGCAAAGGCCAAAGCAACCGAAAGGGCAGCCGGGAAGGCTCCCTCCAAAGCTCCCCAATCAGGGAGCGGCAAGGCGTCCGTGAAAACAACGGCGGCGAAGACATCGACCGCGTCAGTCAGGACGACATCAGCCCGGTCTGCGCCAGCAAAGTCCGCGCGTAGCGTTTCAGCGCCCGCCGGAACCACTTCCGCCAGGAATCGCACATCCGAAAATACAAAGCCCTCGACTTCGGCACGCGAGAGCGGCAGCAGCGCCAATACAAGCGGCAGTGATGCCGCTGCAACAGTGAAAGGCAAGAGTATCACCGTGGCGAAACAGCAGAATACCGAAGTCGAGAGCAAGCGTGCGGCAACGACGGCCGGCACCCGGACCAGCAGCGCCAAGGGTGGCGCCGCTGCCGCCGCGCCGAAAGCCCGTGCCGCAACTCCCGCACCCGTTGCATCGGAGCGCCCCGCCGCCCCGGCCGTCAAGCCTGAGCCGAAGAAGCGCGGCCGCAAGCCCAAGGCCGAGATGCAGCAAGAAGACAGCACCATCGAAGACGTGACTGAAGAGTTTTACGACAACGACGCGCCCGCCTCCACGCCCGCGGCGGCCCCCAAGACCGAGAAGCAGAAGGCCAAGGACCGCAAGGCCAAGGAAAAGGCGCTGCTCAAGGAATTCGCTTCGTCCAACCAGGCCGGTAGCGAGGAAGAACTCGAGGTCCGCCGCCAGAAGCTGAAGGCGCTGATCAAGCTGGGCAAGTCGCGCGGCTACCTGACCTATGCGGAAATCAACGATCACCTTCCGGACGACATGGTCGATTCGGAAACGATCGACACGCTGGTCGCCACGCTGAACGACATCGGCATCGCCGTCTACGAACAGGCGCCGGACGCCGAGACGCTGCTGCTGAACGACAACGCCCCGTCGGCCACCAGCGAGGAAGAGGCCGAGGAAGAGGCCGAAGCCGCGCTGTCCACCGTCGATTCCGAATTCGGCCGCACCACCGACCCGGTCCGCATGTACATGCGCGAAATGGGTACCGTGGAACTGCTGACGCGCGAAGGCGAAATCGAGATCGCCAAGCGTATTGAAGCCGGTCTGAAGGACATGGTCATGGCCATTTCGGCCTGCCCGGTCACGATCTCGGAAATTCTGGCCAGCGCCGAGCGCATCGCCAACGAAGAGATGAAGATCGACGAATTCGTCGATGGCCTGATCGATCCGAACGCCGAGGAAGTCCAGGACAACTCGCCGGCCGCCGCGGCCGCCTCCGCTGACGAGGACGAGGAGTCGGAAGACGGCGACGACGAGGAAGGCGACGAGGAAGACGACGACGAGAACGGCGCCGGCGCCGGGGCATCGGCCCGTCAGCTGGAAGAGCTGAAGGTTGCCGCGCTGGAGAAATTCCGCATCATCGCCGAGCAGTTCGACAAGATGCGCCGTGCCTTCGAGAAGGAAGGCTACAAGTCCAAGCCGTACGTGAAGGCCCAGGAAGCGATCCAGGCCGAGCTGATGGGCATCCGCTTCACCGCGCGTAACGTCGAGCGTCTGTGCGACACGCTGCGCGGCCAGGTGGACGAAGTCCGCAAGCTCGAACGTGCCATCCTGAACATCGTGGTCGACAAGTGCGGCATGCCGCGTGCCGACTTCGTGGCCCGCTTCCCCGGCAACGAAACGAACCTGGACTGGATCGAGACCATCGTCGCCGACAACAAGCCGTACAGCACGATCGTCGAGCGTAACGTGCCGGCCGTGCACGAGCTGCAGCAGAAGCTGATCGACCTGCAGGCCCGCGTGGTGCTGCCGCTGAAGGAGCTGAAGGACGTCAATCGCAAGATGTCCGAAGGCGAGAAGCGCGCCCGCGAAGCCAAGCGCGAAATGACCGAGGCCAACCTGCGTCTGGTGATCTCGATCGCGAAGAAGTACACGAACCGTGGCCTGCAGTTCCTGGATCTGATCCAGGAAGGCAACATCGGCCTGATGAAGGCGGTGGACAAGTTCGAATACCGTCGCGGCTACAAGTTCTCCACGTACGCCACGTGGTGGATTCGCCAGGCCATCACGCGCTCGATCGCCGACCAGGCCCGCACCATCCGTATCCCGGTTCACATGATCGAAACGATCAACAAGATGAACCGGATCTCGCGCCAGATCCTGCAGGAAACCGGCAACGAGCCGGACCCGGCAACGCTGGCCGAGAAGATGGAAATGCCCGAGGACAAGATCCGCAAGATCATGAAGATCGCGAAGGAACCGATCTCCATGGAAACGCCGATCGGTGACGACGACGATTCGCATCTGGGCGACTTTATCGAGGACACGAACACGCTGGCCCCGGCCGAAGCGGCGCTGCATGGCTCCATGCGCGACGTGGTGAAGGACGTGCTCGACAGCCTGACGCCGCGCGAAGCCAAGGTGCTGCGCATGCGTTTCGGCATCGAAATGAGCACGGACCACACGCTGGAAGAAGTCGGCAAGCAGTTCGACGTCACCCGCGAGCGTATCCGCCAGATCGAGGCCAAGGCACTGCGCAAGCTGCGCCACCCGAGCCGGTCCGACAAGCTGAAGAGCTTCCTGGAAGGCAGCTAAGCATCACGCCTTCTAAGGGCCTCTAGCTCATGCCTGGTTAGAGCAGCGGACTCATAATCCGTTGGTGCCGTGTTCGACTCACGGGAGGCCCACCATTGAAACAAAAAGGGGTTACGGTTGATGCCGTAACCCCTTTTTTGATGAAATTCCGACGCTGCGCCGGATTTCGTTAGTTCAGCCCCGTCCCGCCCGCCGCCGCGCTGTCAGGGCCAGTGCCGCCCAATCCTTGTGCCCGTCCCCATGCGCGATGGCCTCGATATGCGCGTCGCGCAGCGTGCTGGCCAGCGTCATCGGCACGTTGGCCTGCTCGGCCGCTTCCAGGGCCAGCCTGACGTCCTTGCCGCCCAGCGCCAGCTTGAAGCCGGCGGGCTCGAAGCGTTGTTCGGCGATCGCACCGCCGTAGATCTTGTAGACCGGGGCGGCGAATACCGTGGCGGTGACCAGGTCCAGGAACGCGGCCGGGTCGACCTCGTAGCCCTGTGCCAGCGCCGCGCCTTCGCTCATGGCGCCAATCGCGGCGCCGATCATGAAATTCACGCCCAGCTTGACCGCGTTGGCCTGCTCGGGCTTGTCGCCAAAGATCCAGGTTTTCTGGCCCAGTATGTCGAACAGCGGCTGCACGGTGGCGAGCGCCTGGGGGTCGCCGGCGGCAAGGATGTTCAGCTGGCCGGCCTCGGCCACGTTGACGCGGCCCAGTACCGGCGCTGCGACATAGGCCACGCCACGCGCAGCATGCAGCGCGGCGAGTTCGCGCGCCAGCGCGACCGAGACGGTGCCCATGTTGATATGGATGGCGCCACGGGCCAGCGCGTCGAGCGCACCGCCGCCGACGATGGTGTCGCGCGTGGCGGCGTCGTCGGCCAGCATCGTCACCAGCACCTGGGCGCCATGGGCGGCGTCGGCCGCCGTGGTGGCGCCTTGCGCGCCCTGCGCGACGAGCTTGTCGACGGGGCCCGGCGAGCGGTTCCAGGCGCGTACCGAATGGCCGGCCTTGAGCAGGTTTGCGGCCATCGGCAGCCCCATCGTGCCGAGTCCAAGGAAAGCGATTTGCATGACGGCCTCCATCGTGTGCTTGCGTGCGCCTTACGGATGTTGCTTGCCGACGTGCGTCGGGATACACGTGCGGGAAGGCCGCAAGTTAGCACGCGCACGCGCCGGGCGTATTTGCCCTGCGGCGGGTGCGGGATGCAGATCCGGCGACCCGGCGCGACGCCCGCCGTCGCCGCCATCGCCGGCCGATCACATCGCGGCTACTCGGCCACCACCACCTCGACCTGCTTGAGCGCGTGAAACGGTTCAAGTTGCGCCGGCGTGGCGTCGGCATCGGTAACCAGCGTCCAGGCGCGTTCCAACGGGGTCCAGTGCTGCTGGCGGGCGCGGCCGAGCTTGGTGGAATCGACCAGCACGAAGATGTCGGCGGCCTGGCGGATGATGCACTCCTTCAGGTAGGCCTGTTCCGCGCTGGCTTCGCACAGGCCCACGCCGGCCACCACGCCGTCGGCGCCGAGGAATGCCTTGTCGACGCTGATGCGTGACAGCGCCACCTGCGCCAGCGGCCCGAACGTGCCCATGCTCGACGGGCGCACATCGCCGCCGATCAGCGTGACGCGGACTTTGGGCAGGCCCGCCAGCGCGGTCACGGCCAGCAGATTCGTGGTGTAGACATGCAGGTCTTCGCGCGCGGCCAGCAAGCGGGCCAGCGCGGCGGCCGTGGTGCCGCTGTCCAGCAGCACCGCGTCGCCGTCCTGCACGAAGCTTGCCGCCAGGCGGGCGATGGCTTCCTTCTGCTCGCGCTGCAGGGCCTTGCGTTCCTCCAGCGATGCCTCGGGTTCGTGGCCGCCCACCTGCATCAGCGCGGCGGCGCCGCCATAGGTGCGCACGATGCGGCCTTCGCGCGCCAGCGCGGTCAGGTCGCGGCGCACGGTGGCCTCGGACACGCCAAGGCTCGCGGTCAGGCGATCGACGTTGGCGTCTTCCCCCGCAAGCACGAGTTCGAGGATGGCGCGGCGGCGGTCGGCGGCTTTCATGAGCGAGACAAGAAAAAGGGGATCGAAAAACGATCCCCGATCTTACAGCAGTGCAGGCGCGGTCAAACGGCGGGGATCACGCGCGCCGCGTGGCCAGTTCCGCGCCCTGGCGCAGCGCTTCGAGCAGGCTGCGCTCGTCGGCGATGCCCTTGCCGGCGATGTCGAACGCGGTGCCATGGTCAACCGACGTGCGGATGACCGGCAGGCCGACGGTGATGTTCACGCCGGCTTCCAGGCCCAGCACCTTCACGGGGCCATGGCCCTGGTCGTGGTACATCGCCACCACCAGGTCGAAATCGCCCCGGCCGGCGCGATAGAACAGCGTATCGGCCGGCAGCGGGCCCTCCACATCCACGCCCTGCGCGCGCAGCACCTCCACGGCGGGGATGATCTTCTGCTCTTCCTCGCCCTGGCCGAACAGGCCGTTCTCGCCGGCGTGCGGGTTGATGCCGCACACGCCGATGCGCGGTGCGGCAATGCCGGCGCGCTCGAGCGTGGTGTTGCCGCGCTCGATCGTGCGCTGCACCAGCCCCGGCTCGATCTTGCGGATGGCGTCCATCAGGCCGATGTGGGTGGTCACGTGGATCACGCGCAGCTTCGGCGCCACCAGCATCATCGACACCTCGGGCGTGCCGGTCAGGTGCGCCAGCATCTCGGTATGGCCCGGGAACTTGTGGCCGCCGGCGTGCAATGCCTCCTTGTTCAGCGGGGCGGTGCAGATCGCGTCGATCTTTTCCTGCTGCGTCAGTTGCACGGCGCGCTCGATATAGCGAAACGCGGCGTCGCCGGCCACGGCCGACAGCTTGCCGAACGGCAGGTCTTCCGGGATCAGGCCCAGGTCGATGCAGTCGATCGTGCCCATTTCGAAGCGGGCTTCGTCGGGCGATGCGATGGCGCGCACCTTGAGCGTCGAGTTGACCAGACGGCCGGCCTGCTCCAGCCGGCGCGCGTCGCCAATGACCAGCGGGCGGCACTGGGCGTAGACACTCTCGTGCGCCAGGCTCTTGACGATGACTTCGGGGCCAATGCCCGTGGCATCACCCATCGTGATGCCGATAACCGGAATGTAGTCGCTCATTTGTCCTTGTCCCGTTTGGTGGGGAAATCAGTCCTGGCGCATGGCTTGCCAGGCAAGCCATAGCGCGGCGTCGGTGCCGAACGCGCCCGCCTTGGTGGCAATGCGGCGCGTGGGGCCCGAGAGTGTTTCGGATAGCGGCACGCCGGCTTCCACCTCGCGCTTCAGCGTGAGGGCGCCGATGCCGGCGGCCGCCAGCATCGCACGTGCCGTTTCGCCGCCGGTGGCGATCAGCCCGCCGACGTGCGCAAAGTAGGGTATTACCAGCTGGGCCAGTGCGGCGGACAGCTGCGGCCCTTCCGCCGGGTCGAATGCATCGTCGCGGCCGATGCTGACCAGCAGGTCGCGGCCCGCCATCAGGCAGTCGGCAATCGACTGCTGCGACGCAATCCATGCCGCGTGGTTCGCGCCGTCGCGCAGCGCCTGCGGCGGCACCACCAGCGCGTCGATGCCGGCCTGTTCGCAAAGATAGGTGGCCTGCCTGCCCGACACGCCGGACATGCTGCCCACCAGCGTCAGCACCGGGCCTTCGTGGCGCGGTGCCGGGGTCGGGGCGTCCACGCCCCGCACCGGTGCCGCCGCCGACAGCGCGCGGGCCAGGCCGCCCGAGCCTACCCAGAACACCGGCGTGGCCAGGTCGATCGATGCCTGGGCCAGCGTGAGCAGATCGGCCTCGATTTCCGCATCGCAGACCACGGCCTGATAGCCCTCGGCCTGCCAGCCTGCCAGTTGAGACTGCACGGCGGCCAGGCCGGCGCGCAGCGTGTACAGCGAAATGCGCGCGGTGCGCAGGCCCTGGGCTTCGAGCAGCGCCACCATGTCGGCGGGGCCGGTCAGGCCTTCCAGGCGCCAGATGTCGGTGTGTTCGAGCGGCTGGCCGTTCACGAACATCCGGCCGTCGCGCGTGGTGCGGCCCATGGCCGGAAAGGCCGGGGCGACGACGGCCAGGCCGGCCACCGGCTGCAGCGCGGCCGTTTCGGCAGCCCAGTTGCCGCGCAGGGTCGAATCGATCTTCTTGTAGAGCCGGCGATGTGCGGCAGTGCCGCAGCGCCAGGCTTCGAGATTGCGCGCGGCGGCATCGGCTGGCGCGAGGCGGCGGCTATCGACGTCGGCGGCGACCACATCGGCACCGCCGACTTCCACGGCGGCCGCTGCATCCAGCGTCACCACCGTGCGCGCGCCGTGCGCGGCAAAGCCGATGGCGCAGTCTGCCGCGCCGGACAGGTCGTCGGCGATGATGAGCCAGCTCATGCGGCGGTCCTGGCCATGGTGGCGTTCGTGCGCCGTGCCACGCGACGCGCCACGAAGGCGGTCAGCAGCGGGGTCAGCACCGCAGTCACCACCACGCAGGCGGCCACCAGGATCGTGGCGTGCCTGGCGGCCTCGGTGTAGGCCGGGTTGGCGGCCGCCACCAGGGTTGGCACGGCTGCCGCGTTGCCAGCGGTGCTGGCGGCCGCCACGCCCGCCACGCCGGTGCCGCCGCTCAGGCGGTCGGCGATATAGAGCGCGAAGCCCGTCACCACGACCACGGCAACACCCAGGCCCAGGCCCAGCATGCCGGCCTGCCATACCTTGTGCAGGTCCAGGCCAGCGCCCAGCGCCAGCGCGAAGAACGGAATCATCACCGGCACGGCCTTGCTCAGGAATTCGCGCATCTCGCGGTCCAGGTTGCCCAGGATCATGCCCAGCATCAGCGGCAGGATGCTGCCGACCAGCGTCGGCCACGGAAAGGCCGACAGGCCTGCCACGCCGAGCGTGACCATGGTCAGGAACGGGCCCGATTCCAGCGACATGATCGAGTAGGCGCCCACGTCCTCGGGCTTGCCGTACTGGCCCATCAGGGCCATGTACAGGCCGCCGTTGGTGTCGTTCATCGCCGCCACCACGGCCAGCGTGGACAGGCCGGCGAACATGCCGGCACTGATCGGCGCCTCGCCCAGGAAATGGCCCAGGATCACGCCCAGCAGCATGGCCGTGCCCACCTTGGTGGCAAACAGCACGCCACCCTTCTTCACGATGTAGGGGGTGGCCTTGACGCTGATGCTGGCGCCCATGCAGACGTAGAACACGGCCAGGATGGGCAGCGCGCCGGTGAACAGGGCGTTGGTGAACGACCCGAAGAACTTCGGACCCTCGGGGGCAAACGTTGCAACCAGCGAACCGATCAGCAACGGCACGATCATCATGCCGCCCGGCACGCGCTCGATGGCGCGTTTGATATGAATCTGCATCGTCGTCTCCTGCCGCGTGGGTGCGGCAACTGTGTGTTTTACGCAGGCGTTTGATCGAATCGATCAAACGTGGGGCGAAGTGTAGGCCAAAGGATCGGTTTTGACCAGTTCGATCATAAAAATGATTGAAATGGTCATTCGGTCACAATCCCGCGCGCGCGGCACCGGTTGCGCTATCGTATGGCTCCCGCTTTTCTTGTCCGTATGGAAACTGGAGCCCCCATGAGACTGATCGGCATGCTCGATTCCCCCTACGTGCGCCGCGCCGCGATCACGCTGCGGCTGCTGGGGTTGCCCTATGCGCTGGAGCAGGTGTCAGTGTTTCGCACCTTCGAGCAGTTTCGCGCGATCAATCCGGTGGTCAAGGCCCCCAGCCTGGTGTGCGACAACGGCGTGGTGCTGATGGATTCGACGCTGATCATCGACTACGCCGAGGCGCTGGCCGGCCGCAGCCTGATGCCGGCAGACCTGTCGGCGCGCCAGCGCGCGCTGCGCATCGTTGGCCTGTCGCTGGCGGCGTGCGAGAAGGCGGTGCAGCACGTGTACGAGCACAACCTGCGTCCCACCGACAAAGTGCATCAGCCGTGGGTAGAGCGCGTGGATGGCCAGTGCGCCAGCGCGTTCGCGCTGCTCGAAGACGAGATGAAATCGGTGCCGCTGCCGGCGGCCGAGCAGGACCTCGATCAGGCCGGTCTGACGGCGGCGGTGGTGTGGACATTCACGCAGGCCTTGCTCCCGGGGCGGGTCGATCCGGTGGCGCATCCGGCGCTTGCCGCATTCACGACGGCGGTCGAGACGTTTCCGACTTTCCGGGCATTGCCGCACGCCTGAACGCCAGATGTGATGCATTGACCGATCAATCGCGCGAATTCGTGGGCCGATTGTGCGATACCCCACCAAATCCCCCACAAACGGGTGATGTGGCGCTAGTCGCCTTGCATCACGATACGCGGCGGGGCGATAGGATCCTTGCCCCGCTACCACTTCTGCCCCGCGACCTCCCCGGCCTGCGGGGCTTTTTCCTTGTGGGGCCGACTGACACTTATCGCGCCTTCAGGATGGCCTCGATCTGCGCGGCAGCGTGGCGCAGCGGCGGCAGGTAGTGCTGTTCCAGATAGGCCTGGTCGCGGCTGCCCAGCACCATGCTCAGGCCCAGGCCGGCCACCACCTTGCCGGCCTGGTCGGTCAGCGGCACCGAAATCCCCGCAAATCCATCGACCAGTTCGCTGACCAGCGCGCAATAGCCATTGGCGCGCACTTCCGCCAGCTTGCGCGCCAGCGCCGGGCGGGAACTGATCGTGAACGGTGTCAGCTTGCGCAGTTCGGCGCGGTCCAGATAGGCGGCCAGGGCTTCGTCGTCGAGCCCGGCCAGCAGCACGCGCCCCAGCGAGTGCGCGTAGGCCGGCATGCGGCGGCCAATCGCCATGTCCACGCGCAGCAACTGGCTGGGTTCCTCGCGCGCCACCAGCACCACCGACTCGTGGTCCAGCATGCCGACCGAACAGCTTTCGCCGGCTTCGGCGCACAGCGCCTGCAGATAGGGGCGCGCCAGCTGCGGCAGGTTCATCGACGCAAAGTAGGCATAGCCAAGGTCCATGACCCGGGGCGTCAGCACGAACTGGCGGCCCTGCTGAGCCACGTAACCGTTGTGCGCCAGCGTCAGCAGCAGGCGGCGGGCGGCGGCACGCGTCAGGTCCAGTTGGTCCGCCACATCCTGCATGGTCAGGCGCTCGCTGCCGCTGGCGAACAGGCGCAGCAAGGCCAGGCCCTTGGTCAGGGAGTCGAGCAGTTCTTCCTTCCTGGGTGTGTCGATGGCGTCTTCGGTGGTCTGGGCGTTGCTGCGCGGCATGTCGGGATGGAACGGATCGAAGAGATCGAAGGGATCGAAGGGATCGAAGGGATCGAAACAAGGGGTTTCTGCGGGTCAGACCCGACTTGCGTCCGGCCGTCCGATCCGTATGATAGGTGTTCCGCGAACATTTGTTCGCAAAACGTGGATCCGTAGAAACCACGACAGAACAAGATTCAGGAGACGGCAATGAAGGTGATCACCACCGCGCAGGCGGCAGAACTCGTCCAGACCGGCTGGACCGTGGCCAGTGCGGGGTTTGTCGGCGCCGGCCATGCCGAGGGCGTGACCGAGGCGCTGGAGCAACGCTTTCTGCGCGATGGGCTGCCGCGCGACCTGACGCTGGTCTATTCCGCAGGGCAGGGCGACCGCGGCGCACGCGGGGTGAATCACTTCGGCAATGCCGGCATGACGCGCGCCATCGTCGGCGGGCACTGGCGTTCGGCCACGCGCCTGGCCACGCTGGCCATGAACGAGGATTGCGAGGGCTTCAACCTGCCGCAGGGCGTGCTTACGCACCTGTATCGCGCCATCGCCGGGGGCAAGCCCGGTGTGCTGACAAAGATCGGCCTGCACACGTTCGTGGACCCCCGTACGGCGCAGGACCCGCGCTACCACGGTGGCGCCGTCAACCAGCGGGCCCGCGACGCCATTGCGGCGGGCACCGCGAACTGGGTCGAGGCGGTGGACTTCCGGGGCGACGAATACCTGTTCTATCCGAGCTTCCGCATCGATTGCGCGCTGATCCGCTGCACGGCATCGGACCCGCGCGGCAACCTGAGCACCCATCGGGAGGCGTTCCACCACGAACTGCTGGCCATGGCGCAGGCGGCCCACAACTCGGGCGGCATCGTGATCGCGCAGGTCGAGTCGATCGTCGATCATCACGAGACGCTGCAGGCCGTTCACGTGCCCGGCATCCTGGTGGATTACGTGGTGGTCAGCGAGCAGCCCGCGCATCACCAGATGACGTTTGCCGAGACGTACAACGAGGCCTACGTGCGGCCGTGGCGCGGCGAGCGTGCCGATGCCGCCGAGAAGGCGAAGGAAGCGCAATCGCTGCCGGCCGCATCGGCCGCGCTGGACGCGCGCACCATCGTGCAGCGCCGCGCCGTGATGGAACTGGCCGCGCGCCGGCCGCGCGTGGTGAACCTGGGCGTGGGCATGCCGGCCGCCGTGGGCGCGCTGGCACACCAGGCCGGGCTCGACGGCTTCACGCTGACCGTCGAGGCCGGCCCCATCGGGGGCACGCCGGCCGATGGCCTGAGCTTTGGCGCGTCGGCCTATCCCGAGGCCGTGGTCGACCAGCCGGCGCAATTCGATTTCTACGAGGGCGGCGGCATCGACCTGGCCATCCTGGGCCTTGCCGAACTCGACGGCCACGGCAACGTGAACGTGAGCAAGTTCGGCGAAGGGGAGGGCGCGCTGATCGCCGGCGTGGGCGGCTTCATCAACATCACCCAGAGCGCCCGCGCGGTGGTCTTCATGGGCACGCTGACGGCCGGCGGGCTGGAGATCCGCGCCGAGGACGGTGCGCTGCGGATCGTCAAGGAAGGGCGCGTCAGGAAGATCGTGCCCGAGGTCTCGCACCTGAGCTTCAATGGCCCGTACGTGGCGTCGCTGGGCATTCCCGTGCTGTACGTGACCGAGCGCGCCGTGTTCGAGATGCGCGCCGATGCCAACGGCGATGCGCGCCTGACGCTGGTGGAAATCGCGCCGGGGGTCGATCTGCAGCGCGATGTGCTCGCCCAGTGCGCCACGCCCGTGGCGGTGGCCGCCGACCTGCGCACGATGGACGCACGGCTGTTCCATCGAGGGCCAATGCGGCTCTGAGCACATTAAAGAAACGACTAGAACGATTACGAGAAAGAGGCCCGCTGTACCGGGCCGATATTGGAGGAAGCACTGTGCAACACCGTCGTCAATCCCGTCGTCTGGCGCTGTCCGCGCTGGCCCTGGCAGCCGTGCTGCCGTTTGCATCGGCGTCCGCGCTGGCGCAACAGCACTACCCGGACAAGCCGATTCGCCTGGTGGTGCCGTTCCCCGCGGGCGGCCCGACCGACACGGCCGCGCGCATCATCGGCCAGAAGATGGGCGAGACGCTGAAGCAGACCATCGTCATCGACAACCGCCCCGGTGCCTCGGGCACCATCGGCACCGAAACCGTGGCCAAGGCGGCGCCCGATGGCTACACGCTGGTGATGCTGGCCACGCCCACGCTGCTGGCGCCGCACCTGCTGCCGCGCAAGAGCTACGACATCTTCAAGGACTTCACGCCGGTTGGTAACGCCTACGAGCTGCCGATCGTGATGGTCGTGAACCCGCAGTCGCTGCCAGATGTGACCGACCTGCAGTCGTACATCGCCAAGGCCAAGGCGGCTCCCGGCAAGATGAACTACACCAGCGCTGGCAACGGCAGCTTTGGCCATCTGTCCACCGAACTGCTGAAGAACCTGGGCCACTTCGACGTGCAGCACGTGCCGTACAAAGGGAGCGCGCCTGCGATTTCCGACCTGCTGGCTGGCCAGGTGCCGATGATGTTCTCGGACATGATCGCCGCGCTGCCGCATATCAAGGCTGGCAAGCTGCGTCCGATCGCGGTGGGGTCGAGCAAGCGCGTCACGTTTGCCCCGGAAGTGAAGACCGTGGCCGAGCAGGGCTTCCCGGGTTTCGACGCGTCGTCGTGGGGTGGCCTGCTGGTGCCGGCCGGCACGCCCAGGGACGTGGTGGCCAAGCTGTCCGACGCGCTCAAGGGCGCGCTGGCCGATCCGACCGTGCAGCAGAAGATGCTGGGCGCCGGCACGGTGGCGTCATACCTGCCGTCCGACCAGCTTGCCGCGCGCATGCAGAACGACTATGCCAAGTGGGGCAAGGTCATCAAGGACAACAACATCAAGAGCGACTGATGGCTGTCTGAAGCCGTTTTCCAGCCCGGCTTGCTTGATGCGGGTCAGACGGCGCGCAGTTTCCAGTGCTCGGCCCAGTGCCAGCCGTCGCCGCGGACGATGGCTTCCGATTCGGGGCGGATGCCCCGGCCTTGGCCCATCGTGTCGATGGTCAGCCCCCCGCCCAGGCCGAAAAAGCGGCTCGAAGTGCGCAGGAAACTGCGGCGGGTGGCGTCGGATGGGGGTGTTGCGGGCAGCGAGGGCAGGCGGGTCGTCATGGTCGAAGGCTTTGGGTGTCCATGTATGGACATGGCCGGGCGATATCCTCGCCAGCTTTTGTGACGCGTTGTTGACATTTCATTGACGTGTCAGACACCGATACTGCCCTTCCGCCCCCGTGTGCGCCCCCGGACTCTGGTGGTAGAATCCAAGTCTTTGATTTTCCGGGCAATTCATCTTTTCGCGCGTTTTCCCCCGCGCGCCGCCCGTTGAACCGTACCAGACGCGTGTCCGTTGCCTCGGCTCCGCGCCCTGCACCGACACCTCATTGATGACGATGACCAACACCCCAGACCAGACCCCAGCCGCAGAGCAGACGTTCGAAAGCTTCGGGCTGGACGCACGCATCCTGCGTGCCTTGTCCGACCAGGGCTACACCAAGCCCACGCCGATCCAGGCACAGGCCATTCCGGTGGTGCTGCTGGGCAAGGACGTCATGGGCGCCGCACAGACCGGCACCGGCAAGACCGCCGGCTTTGCCCTGCCGATCATCCAGCGCCTGCTGCCGATGGCCAACGCCAGCGCGTCGCCGGCGCGCCACCCGGTGCGTGCGCTGATGCTGACGCCCACGCGCGAACTGGCCGACCAGGTCTACGACAACGTGGCGCGCTACGCGCAGCACACCGACCTGCGCAGCACCGTGGTGTTCGGTGGCGTGGACATGAATCCGCAGACCGACGCGCTGCGCCGTGGCGTGGAAATCCTCGTGGCCACCCCGGGCCGCCTGCTCGATCACGTGCAGCAGAAATCGGTGAACCTGTCGCAGGTGCAGATGCTGGTGCTGGACGAGGCCGACCGCATGCTCGACATGGGCTTCCTGCCCGATCTGCAGCGCATCATCAACCTGCTGCCGGCGCAACGCCAGACGCTGCTGTTCTCGGCCACGTTCTCGCCCGAGATCAAGAAGCTGGCGTCGAGCTACCTGAAGCAACCGGTGACGATCGAAGTGGCGCGCAGCAACTCGACCAACGAGAACGTGCGCCAGGTGGTCTATTCCGTGCCGGACGGCCACAAGCAGGCCGCCGTGGTGCACCTGCTCAAGCAGCGTGCCGCCGGGCAGCAGTCGAAGCAGTGCATCGTGTTCGTGAACAGCAAGATCGGCTGCTCGCGGCTGGCACGCCATCTGGAACGCGAAGGCATCAACGCCGCCGCCATCCATGGCGACAAGACGCAGACCGAGCGCATGCAGACGCTCGACGGCTTCAAGAGCGGCACGATCGATGCGCTGGTGGCCACCGATGTGGCCGCGCGCGGCCTGGACATCCCGGCCATGCCGTGCGTGATCAACTTCGACCTGCCGTTCAGCGCCGAGGATTACGTCCACCGGATCGGCCGTACCGGTCGTGCCGGCGCCAGCGGCGATGCGCTGTCGATCCACGTGCCGGGCAACGATGACCGCCTGCTGGCCGATATCGAGAAGCTGATCAAGCGCAGCGTGCCGCGCGGCACGCTTGAAGGCTTCGACCCGACCGGCGAGCGTGCGCGCCAGGAAGAATCGGACCGTCGCCGCCAACGCTCGGACGTGCGCCGTGCGCGCGACAACGGCGGTGCCGGTGCCACGGGTGGCGCAGCCGGTGCGGCCGGTGGCAGCGGCGAGCGCGACGAATCGGCCCCGCGCCGCCGTCGTACCGAACCCAATGGCCGGCCGGCGTTCCGTCCGTCGGACGATCCGTTCTTCTCGCGTCCGTACGAGCCGTCGGGCAACTACACGCCGGCGCCGAAGGCCGAGGATCAGCTGGCCGCCGCGCTCACGCGTGGCCGTCAGGCGCCCAAGCGCCCGGTGGCGGCGTTGCTGGGCGGTGTGCCGCGCAAGTCGTAAGATCGCCAAGGCTTCACAAGCAAAATGGCCCGCTCAACGCGGGCCATTTTCATTTCGGGCGACGACGAGCGGGTCGGGTTCGATGGGCGGCGCGCTGCCTCACCGATCCAGCCACTGTTCCGCCCACTGCTCCGTGGCCGCCGCCAGCCAGGCCGTGACCGATGCTTCTCCGTTTACGATGCCCAGGTGCGCGCCGGCTTGCCGCAGCGCATCGAGCGGCGCGGCCGTGTCCAGCGCCTGCGCGCCGCTTTGCTTGCTCAGTTTTTCGCCCATCGCGTTGACCACCACCGGCACGTGCAGGTACGACGGCGTGGGCAGGCCCAGCAGGTGCTGCAGATGGATCTGGCGCGGCGTGGAGTCGAGCAGATCGGCGCCGCGCACGATGTGGGTAATGCCCTGTTCGGCATCGTCGACCACGACGGCCAGCTGATACGCCCAGAGCCCGTCGGCCCGGCGCAGCACGAAATCGCCAAGCTCGGTTTCCAGATTCTGGCACTGGCGCCGCTGCCAGCGATCGTCAAAGCAGATCGTGGCCGCGGGGCCGTCTGGCACGCGCACGCGCCACGCGCGCGGCAGCTTGCCATGCAGGCCATTGCGGCAGGTGCCCGGATAACCGAGCGTCTGGTGCCGCTCGCGCACGTGGATGAGCGAATCTGCGATTTCCTTGCGGGAGCAGCCGCATGGATACAGGCTGCCGGCGGCGTCCAGTTGCCGCAGTGCGTCGGCATAGCGCGACTCGCGGCGGCTTTGCCAGACCGGCGGCTCGTCGGGCCGCAGACCCAGCGCGTCGAGTGTGCGCAGGATGCCAGTGTCGGCATCCTTCACGCAGCGCGGGTAGTCAATGTCCTCGATCCGCACGAGCCAGTCGCCACCATGGGCGCGCGCGTCGAGCCAGCTGGCCAGCGCAGTCACCAGCGAACCGAGATGCAGCGGGCCGGTGGGAGAGGGGGCGAAGCGCCCCCGGTAACGTTGCGGCATGGTGCGGCGGACTTACTCGAACGACTCCGGTTGCTGCGGCGCCTGCTGCATCAAGGCCTGCGCCAGGCGGGGATCGTCGAGCTTGCTGGACCACCATTGCAGCGCCTTGCCGCGGGTGTTGGTGCGCCATGCCACCTTGAAGTTGCCGGGCGCGCGCACTTCCACGGTTTCGCGCACCTGCAGCACGCCGCTTTCGATATGGGGTTGTGCCATCGGCGCGGGCAGCCAGCCGCAGCCCAGGCCGCGGATCTGCGCTTCGAGCTTGTCGCGCATGGTGGGCACCACCAGCACGTCCTGGCCGGCCAGCACGCCATGGGTGCGCGCGGGCAGGTTGCGCGACGTATCTCCCACGGCCACGATGCGGTGCTTGGCAATCTGGATTGTCGTGAGCGGGCCTTCCTCGGTGGCCAGCGGATGATGCGCGGCCACGGCAAAGACAAACGGAATCGTGCCCAGCGGCCGCACCTGGAAGCCCTGGGTGCTCGGAATCTCGTACGCGCCGCCGATGATCAGGTCGGCCCGGTTGCTGACCAGTGCATCCCAGGTGCCGCCCAGCACTTCCTTGGCAAAGCGCAGCCGGGTGGCCGTGTTCTCGGCGTAGAAGTCCTGGATGACGGGCAGCAGGGCCCGGAAATTGACCAGATCGTCCACGGCGATATTCAGGCTGGCTTCCCAGCCGGTGGCCAGGCGCTTGACGCGCCGTGCCAGGTCGTCGGCCGCATGCAGCAGGTGGCGGCCTTCGTCCAGCAGCGCGCGGCCCGCCGGCGTCAGTTCGGCACGGTGCCGGCGGCGATCGAACAGCAGTACGTCGAGGTCTTCCTCGAGCTTGCGCACCACATAGGTCAGTGCGGAGGGCACCTTGCCCATTTCGTGGGCGGCGGCCGCAAAACTGCCTTTGCGCTCGATGGCGTCAAGGACTTCAAGGGATTCGAGTGACAGGGGCATATTCAGAATTTCTGAACAAGTGCTTCTAACGCGGTGCCCGCCAATATACTCCCGCTCCCCTAAACTGCCTAGCATCGAAACGCCGCCGGGCCCGCAGCCAAGAGCTGAAGGGTTCGATTCCAGGCCACAAGGAGGGCCATCAAAATGATTGAAATCCGTAAGTCTGAAGATCGCGGTTATGCAGACCATGGCTGGCTCAAGTCGTACCATACGTTCTCGTTTGCCGACTATTACGACCCGCGCCATATCCAGTTTGGCCCGCTCCGTGTTATCAACGAGGACCGTGTGGCGCCCGGCATGGGGTTTGGCACCCATGGCCATCGCGACATGGAAATCATCAGCTATGTGCTGGAAGGTGAACTTGCCCACAAGGACAGCATGGGCAACGGTAGCGTCATCCGTCCGGGCGACGTGCAGCGCATGAGCGCGGGCACGGGCGTACGCCACTCGGAGTACAACCATGCGGCAGACGCCACGACGCACTTCCTGCAGATCTGGATCATGCCGAACCAGCAGGGCATCGAGCCGGGCTACGAGGAAAAGACCTTCGACGCCACCGAAAAGCGGGGCCGCCTGCGCCTGGTGGGCAGCCCGGACGGCGCCGACGGCTCGGTGGTGATCCATCAGGACGTGCGCCTGTTTGCCGGCCTGATCGACGGTGACGAAGCGGCCACGCTGGCGCTGCAGCCGGGGCGCCAGGCCTACGTGCATGTGGCGCGCGGCCGGGTGACGGTCAATGGCCAGCCGCTGGAAACGGGCGACGCCGCCAAGCTTGCCGGCGAGGATGCCGTGAGCCTGGAAAAGGGCGCCGACGCCGAAGTGCTGGTGTTCGACCTGCCGGCGTGACCGGTGAAGTGCACTCCAAACGCCCGCCGCCCTGGCGGGCGTTTGCGTTGCGCGGCCGCCCGTTGCGCGGCCGTCAGTTGTTTACCCGTAACCAGTGCTTACAGGTACTTGGAACACTTGCCGCTATGCTATCGTCTGGCCTATCCGGCATGCGACCGCCGCGGCACACGCCGTGCGCCGATTAATCGTCACGCGATGACCTTCGTATCCATTCTCCTGGCGCTGATTGCCGAACAATTCCGGGCGCTCGGCCGGAACAATCCCATCTACGACATCGTGCGTGTGCTGGGTGACCGCGCCGAGCACGCCTTCGACACCGGTCGCCCGCGCGACGCCGCGCTGGCGTGGCTCACCGTTGTGCTGCCGCTCACGCTGGCCGTGGTGTTTGTCCACTACCTGCTGGCGTCGATCAGCGTGGCCCTGACCCTGGTCTGGAACGTCCTGCTGCTCTACCTGACGCTGGGCTTCCGCCAGTTCAGCCATTACTTCACCGACATTCACGAGGCGCTGAACCGGGACGATTTGCATACCGCCCGCACGCTGCTGCATGAATGGACCGGGCTCGACACGGTGGAAATGCCCGTCAGCGAGATTGTCCGCCACACGCTGGAAGCGGCCATCGTGGCTGTGCACCGCCATGTGTTCGGGGTGTTCTTCTGGTTCCTGGTGCCGATCGGCCCCGGCGGCGTGGTGCTGTATCGCACGGCCGAATTCCTGAATCGCCAGTGGAATACGCCGTCGAACGAACGCAGCCCGGCGCTGGGGCGTTTCGCCGCGCGCGCGTTCTACGTGCTGGACTGGGTGCCGTCGCGGCTGACGTCGATCGGGTTTGCCATCGTCGGCAATTTCGAGGACGCGGTCTACGCCTGGCGCAACCACGCGCGCAAGTGGAACGACGCGGTCAACGGCATCCTGCTGGCCAGTGGCGGCGGGGCGCTCGGCGTGCGGCTGGGCCAGCCGCTGGCCGAAGAGGATTCGAGCGTCATGCTGCGCACGAGCCTGGCTGGCGTGGACTACGCGCCGGGCATGAGCGAGGCCGAGCCGGTGCCGCCCGAGTTTGGCGCGGACCCCGGCGTCCGTACGCTGCAGTCGGCGGTGGGTCTGGTCTGGCGTGCCGTGATCCTGTGGATGTTGCTGCTGGCGATGATCTCGCTGGCCCTCTGGGTGGGCTGACCCCCGACGGACAAGGAAAAAGCGCCACGGTCGTGGCGCTTTTTTTATTCCCGGTGCGCGCCGCAGTGCCAGCATGCGGCGAATTGCGCCTCGTGCCATTCGCCGCAGCGGTGGCACTGCCAGCGTGGCCCCGGCGCGGGATTGGCCGCCGCATTGAGCGCGGCCCAGGCATCGGCCTCGGCCGCGTCGTCAAGAATCCAGACCTGCGGGGCGCTTTCATTGAGCGGGATATCGCCCGCCGCGCCGGCAAGCCAGGTGTTGCGGACTTCCGCGCGGATGCCGGCTGCATCCAGCACGTTCTGGCAATGCGCGGCATGGACCAGCGAAGGCGTCCTCAGCAGCAGTTTCATGTTGAAGCCGTGGCAGGCAGGGTGCTTTTACCTTACCACGGCCGGTGCCGATTGCCAGCCGGGGCTTACCACGGCTTCTGCTGACGCGATTCGTGCAGCAGCTGCGTATAGAGCTGGTGGCGGCGCGGCGAGATCGTGCCGTTGTCGATGGCGCCCAGCACGCCGCAGCCGGGCTCGTTGATGTGGTGGCAGTTATAGAAACGGCATTCGGTCAGCTGCGGCCGGAATTCCGGGAAGGCGCGCTCCAGCATGCCTTCGCTCAGGTGGTGCAGGCCGAATTCCTGGAAGCCCGGGGAATCGATCAGATAGCCGGGCTGGCCCTCGACCACGGCCCATTCGGCCGGCAGGTGATAGAGCCGCGTGAACGTGGTGGTGTGCTTGCCGGAGTCGAGCTTCGACGAAATCTCGCGCGTCTGGGCTTCCACGCCTGGAATCAGCAGGTTCAGCAGCGACGACTTGCCCATGCCCGACTGCCCGATGAGGATGCTGGACACCCCCGCAGTGCGCGGCTGCAGCGCGGCCAGGGCCTCGTCGGGGCGGCCATGGACGGACAGCTCCAGCGTGTCGTAGCCCAGATCCTGGTACAGCTTCAGGCGGCGGCGCGCGTCGTCGAGCCGCCCGGTCAGGTCGGTCTTGTTCAAGATCACCAGCGGGCGGATCTCCAGCGCCTCGGCCGACACCAGCGCGCGGCCCAGCAGATCCTCCGAAAAGCTCGGCTCGGTGGCCAGCACGATGATGACCTGGTCGATATTGGCCGCCAGCAGCTTCGACTTGAACTGGTCTGACCGGTACAGCAGGTTCTTGCGCGGATCGATGCCGGTGATCACCCCCTGGTCCACGGCGGCCAGTTCGATGCGCACGTGGTCGCCCACCGCCGCGTCGCTTTTCTTGCCGCGCGGGAAGGCATGCAGGTGGGAACCATCGGTGCGTTCCACCACGTAGTGGCGGCCATGCGCGGCGACGATCAGTGCGGATTCCGTAGCGGCCCCGTTGCCCTTGCCGGTGCCCCTGCCGGCGTTGTGATGGCGTGCGCTGCGGGTCATGCGTGCGACAGCAGGCGGTCGATCCGCTGGGCCGCGGGCGGATGCGAGTAGTAGAACGCGCTATAGATCGGGTCCGGCGTCAACGTGGACGCGTTGTCCTTGTACAGCTTCACCAGTGCGGACACCAGGTGCCCGGCATTGGTCTGGTGCGCGGCGAACTCGTCGGCCTCGAATTCATGCCGGCGCGACGACTGGCTGGCCAGCGGCCCCAAAATGAACGTGAACACCGGCAGCGCCAGGAAGAACAGCACCAGTGCCAGCGCATTGTTGCTGGCGCCGAAGTTCGGCAGCACACCCAGGCCCGTGTAGAACCACTCGCGGGTGGCCAGCCAGCCCAGGATGGCCAGGAACACCAGCGACAGCGCAAACGTGACCGCGATCATCTTGGCCACGTGGCGGCGCTTGAAGTGGCCCAGCTCGTGAGCCAGCACCGCCTCCACCTCCTCGCCGTCCAGGCGTTCCAGCAGCGTGTCGAAGAAAACGATGCGCTTGGCCGCGCCGAAGCCGGTGAAATAGGCGTTGCCATGCGCGCTGCGCCGGCTGCCGTCCATCACGAACAGGCCCTTGCTGGCGAATCCGCACTTGCGCAGCAGCGCCTCGATGCGCTCGCGCAGGCCTTCGTCGGCCAGTGGCTCGAACTTGTTGAACAGCGGGGCGATGTACGTGGGCACGATGACCTGCAGCAACAGGCTGAAGCCCACCCAGAGCAGCCAGGTGTAAAGCCACCAGTAGGGGCCGGCGCGATCCATCAGCCACAGCACGGCCAGCAGCAGCGGCAGGCCCAGCACGGTGGCCACTGCGGCCATCTTGGCCAGATCGGCCAGCCACAGTCCGAATGTCATCTTGTTGAACCCGAATCGCTGCTCGATCACGAATTGGCCGTACAGCGAGAAGGGCAGGTCGAACAGCCCGCCGATGATGGCCACGCTGGCGATCAGCGCCACGCCGTAGAAGTAGGCGTTGTCCGGGAAGGTATGGAGCCAGAACTGGTTCAGCGCGTGCAGGCCGCCCAGCATCGTGAAGCCGATCAGCACGGCGGCGCCGGTCAGCACTTCGAGCATCGACAGCCGGGTGCGGGCAATCGTGTAGTCCGCCGCCTTCTGGTGGGCGGACAGGGCGATGGTGTCGGCAAACCGCGCGGGCACGGCGCCGCGATGGCGCGCCACATGGCGGATCTGGCGCGAGGCGAGCCAGAGTTTGGTCAGCACCATGATGACCAGGGCGGCAAGAAAGATCAGCGTGAACATCGGCAAGCCTTGTTGACGATGGCGCGGCGCAGCAACGGGAAAGCCGAAGTGCGCGGCATGCCATCCGGGGCAGATATGCGAGAATTATAAATTGTTCGCCCCCGGCCACCCGCCGATCCGGGGCAATTCCTTTTCCAAGCCCATATCGAGCCGTACCGCCAGATGACAAGTCCCGCCGCATCCTCCGTCAAAAGTGAAAACAACCTTGTCTGGCTGGACATGGAAATGACCGGCCTGCAGCCGGATACCGACCGCATCATCGAGGTGGCGGTGGTGGTTACCGATTCCGAACTGAACATCCTGGCCGAGGGGCCGGTGCTGGTGATCCACCAGTCGGATGCCGTGCTCGACGGCATGGACAACTGGAACAAGGGCACGCACGGCCGCTCGGGCCTGATCGACAAGGTCAAGGCATCGACGCTGACCGAAGCCCAGGCCGAGGCCGAGCTGCTGGCCTTCCTGAAACGCTGGGTGCCGGCCAGCAAGTCGCCGATGTGCGGCAATTCGATCTGCCAGGACCGCCGCTTCATGGCGCGCTACATGCCCAAGCTCGAAGCGTTCTTCCACTATCGCAATCTCGACGTCTCGACGCTCAAGGAACTGTGCAAACGCTGGGAGCCCGCCATCCACAAGGGTTTCCAGAAGCGTCAGCTGCACACGGCGCTGGCTGACATCCTGGAATCGGTGGAAGAACTGCGCTACTACCGCCAGCACTTCATCAAGACGCCGGCCGAAGCGGCCGCCACGTTGCCGGCACCGGCAGCACCTGCCGCCCCCGCCGCCCCCGCCGCGTAACACCCTCTCAAGAACAAGAACCCGGCGGGCGGGCTCCACGACGGACCGGCCACGCCGCCTGAGTCCGTCCAGCCTCGCCCCTGCCATGTTCACGCGCATCGTCTCGATCATCACGCCGGTCATCCTGATCATCCTGATCGGGTGGATATACGGGCGGCGTGCCCATCCGGACATGGCGGGCATCAACAAGGCGATGCTCGAAGTGATCGCGCCGTTGCTGGTGGTATCGGCATTCATCAGCAAGGATTTCGTGCTGGCCGATCACCTCGTGCTGCTGGCCTGCGCCGTGGCCGTGGTCATCGGCTCGGGCGTCCTGGCCTGGGTGGTGGCCCGTATGAGCGGCGCCAATCCGCGCACGTTCGTGCCCCCGATGATGTTCAACAACTGCGGCAACATGGGGCTGCCGCTGTCGGTCTTTGCCTTCGGGCAGGTGGGCCTGGCGCCGGCCGCGGCGCTGTTCGCGGCATCGAACCTGATGCATTTCACGATCGGCATGAAAATCGTGAACCGGCAGGCGTCGATGGCGCAGATCGCGCGCAATCCGATGGTGCTGGCCACCGTGGCCGGCGTGGCGCTGTCCTTGGCCAAACCGGTATTTGCGCTGCCCGGGCCGGTCTACGAATCGATCAAGCTGCTCGGCGATTCCACGGTGCCGCTGATGCTGTTCGCACTGGGTGTGCGGATGAAGGATGTGAGCCTGCGCAACTGGGGCATGGGCGTGCTGGGCGCCGTGGTCTGCCCGCTGGCCGGTATTGCTGTGGCGCTGCTGCTGGCATGGTGGGTGCCGATGACCGACCTGCAGCGCGGGCTGCTGTTCGTCTTCGCGTCGCTGCCGCCGGCAGTGCTGAATTTCCTGGTGGCCGATCATTTCCGGCAGGAACCCGACCAGGTGGCGTCGATCGTGCTGCTCGGCAATATCGCCGCCGTGGTGTTCGTGCCGATCGGGCTGTATCTGGGGCTGAAATAAAAAACGCCCTGCGCCGGGTGGGGCAGGGCGTCATCGGCATCGGCCGATCAGACCGTCGGGTTCGGCTTCGCGCGCAGCGCGCTTTTCGGCCGGAACGCCTTCACGATGGCTTCGTTGGTCTCCACATACGGGCCTCCGATCAGGTCGATGCAATAGGGCATCGCCGCAAACACGCCTTGCACGATCACGCGGCCTTCCACGTCGCGCAGGCCTTCCAGGGTCTCGCGAATGGCCTTGGGCTGGCCGGGCAGGTTGACGATCAGCGCCGCCCGGCTCGGCGTTTCGCGAATCACCGCCACCTGGCGCGACAGGATGGCCGTCGGCACGAAGTGCAGGCTCACTTGTCGCATCTGCTCGCCAAATCCCGGCATTTCCTTGGTACCCACGGCCAGCGTGGCCTCGGGCGTCACATCGCGCCGGGCCGGGCCCGTGCCGCCGGTGGTCAGCACCAGATCGCATCCGGCCACGTCGACCAGTTCGATCAGCGTGCGCGAAATCAGCGGCGCCTCATCGGGAATCAGCCGTTCCACGGCCTGCCACGGCGAGGTCAGCGTCTTGCCGAACCAGTCGCGCAGGGCCGGGATGCCCTCGTCCTGGTACGTGCCGGACGACGCCCGGTCCGAGATGGAAACGAAGCCGACCACCAGTTCGTCGGGGTGGTGACGGGAAACGGGGGCGGTCAGCGGCGGATTCATGCGTCGGGTTCCTTTGGGGTGTCTGTTGCGGCACTTTCGTCGCCATCATCGCCACCTTCCAGTGCGGCCTTGATGGCCTGGAACAGCTCGCGGTAGTACTTCGGCGGCTTGCCCAGTTCCTTTTCCTTGCGTGCGTTGCGGATGATGTTGCGGACCGACTGCACGTCCACGCCCGGGTGTTCGCCCAGGAATCTGGTCAGGTTGGCGTCGTCGGCCAGCAACAGTTCGCGCCAGCGTTCCATCAGGTGCATCTTGGCGGTCTCGGCCTTGCTGGTGCCCTTGAAGCCTTCCAGCGCGGCGCGGATGGCGGCCACTTCGTCGTCGTCCAGGCTGCGCATGACCTTGCCGACAAACTGCATCTGGCGGCGCTTGCCTTCGTGGCTGGTGATCTTGCGGGCAGCGTGGATGGCGTCCGCCAGCGACTCTGGCATCGGCACCCGCGCCAGGCGGTCTTTGGCCAGTGCCTCGAGTTCGGCGCCCAGGTCCTGCAGCTCGGTCATGTCGCGCTTGCGCTGCGACTTGCTCTTGGGCAGGTCGTCGTCGTCTTCCGGGGCAAAGGCGCCCGGGAAACGGCCGTTGGAGTTGTTACGGGTATTTCGCGTCATGGCCGGCATTTTATCTTGCTATGATTCCCGTTTGGACTTTTGATCACGCCCGCCCATATGAGCCAGACTGCCGAAAAGACCGCGCATTTCACCTATACCCAGGATCAGCTCAAGGCCATGGCGGCCGATGTGCTGCGCGTGGCACGCGAACTTGGCGCGACGGATGCCGCGACGGAGATCTCCGAAGGCGGTGGCCTGTCGGTGACGGTGCGCAAGGGGCAGGTGGAAACCATCGAGCAGAACCGCGACAAGGTGGTGGGCGTGACGGTCATGATCGGCCAGCGCCGCGGCAATGCCAGCACGTCGGATTTCTCGCCGGAGGCGCTGCGCGCGACGGCCGAGGCGGCGTACAACATCGCCCGCTTCACGGCCGAGGACGATTGCGCGGGCCTGGCCGAGGAAGGGCTGCTCGAACGCAACCCGCAGGATCTGGACCTGTTCCACCCGTGGGACATCGACGCCGAGGGTGCCATCGACATTGCGTGCCGTGCCGAGGCGGCGTCGTTCGCGGTGTCGCCGAAGATCAAGAACAGCGATGGCGCCAGCGTTTCGGCCCAGCATTCGCAGTTCGTGCTGGCCACGTCGCGCGGCTTCGTGGGCGGCTACCCGTATTCGCGCCATTTCATCTCGGCGGCGCCGATCGCCGGGTCCGGCGGCGGCATGCAGCGCGACGACTGGTATTCGTCCAAGCGGTCGCCGCTGGCGCTGGCCGAGCCCGAGGCCATTGGCCGCTATGCCGCCGAGCGCGCGCTGGCCCGCCTGAATGCCCGCAAGCTGTCCACGCGCAAGTGCCCGGTGCTGTTCGAGGCGCCGCTGGCGGCCGGCCTGCTCGGCGCCTTCGTGCAGGCGGTGTCGGGCGGCGCGCTGTACCGCAAGTCGACGTTCCTGTACGACTCGCTGGGCAAGGCCGTGTTCTCGCCCGATATCCAGATCAATGAGCAGCCGCACGTGCCGGGCGCCATGGGCAGCGCCCCGTTCGACGAGGAAGGGGTGCGCACGCAGGCCCGCCAGGTGGTGCGCGACGGCGTGGTGCAGGGCTATTTCCTGTCGACCTATTCGGCGCGCAAACTCGGCATGCAGACCACCGGCAACGCGGGCGGCTCGCACAACCTGACGCTGACCAGCTCGAAGACGCAACCGGGCGACGACTTCGCCGGCATGCTGAAGAAGATGGGCACCGGCCTGCTGGTGACCGAGCTGATGGGGCAGGGCGTGAACTACGTGACGGGCGACTACTCGCGCGGCGCGTCGGGCTACTGGGTGGAAAACGGGGTGATCCAGTACCCGGTGGAGGAAATCACGATCGCCGGCAACATGGTCGAGATGTTCAGGCAGATCGTTGGTATCGGCGCCGACGCGCTGGTGCGCGGCACCAAGGAAACCGGGTCGATCCTGATCGAGCAGATGACGATTGCCGGCAACTGATTCCGGCATTCGGCCAAACGCAAACGGCGCCCGAGGGCGCCGTTTTTCATGGTCGGACGGGTGGGGTCATTCCTCGCCGGACGGCGGGCGTTCGTAGGTGACGAACGCATAGTCGAACGCGTTGGCCGCCGAATGGTGGGTTTCGCGCGCAACCTCCACCCACTTCGACAGGTCGATGGCCGGGAAGTGGGCGTCGCCTTCCACGTCAGCATCGATCTCGGTGACGATCAGGCGATCCGCACTGGGCAGGGCCTCCGCGTACAGCTGCGCGCCACCGATCAGGAACACCTGTTCCACGCCCACGCACAGGCGCTGGGCGTCCTCCAGCGAGCCCACCACCTCGGCGCCTTCCAGGTGCAGGGCGGGGTTGCGGCTCACCACGATATTGCGGCGGCCCGGCAGCGGCCGGCCGATCGAATCCCAGGTCTTGCGGCCCATGATGATCGGCGCGCCCAGCGTGGTGCGCTTGAAATGCTGCAGGTCCTCGGGCAGGCGCCACGGCAGCGTGTTGTCGCGGCCGATCACGCCATTGCGCGCCCGCGCGACGATCAGGGTCAGCAGCGTCATACGGCCACCGGCGCCTTGATCGCGGGGTGCGATTCGTAGCCCACCAGTTCGAAGTCGTCGTACTGGTAGCCGAAGATGCTGTCGGGACGCCGCTTGATCTTCAGCGTCGGCAGCTTCATTGGCGCGCGCGACAACTGCGTCTGCACCTGTTCGAAGTGGTTGCTGTAGATGTGGCAGTCGCCGCCCGTCCAGACGAAGTCGCCCACGCCCAGGTCGCACTGCTGCGCGATCATGTGCGTCAGCAACGCGTAGCTGGCGATATTGAACGGCACGCCCAGGAAGATGTCCGCGCTGCGCTGGTACAACTGGCAGCTCAGCTTGCCGTCGGCCACGTAGAACTGGAAGAACGCGTGGCAGGGCGGCAGCTTCATTTGCGGGATCTCGCCCACGTTCCAGGCCGACACGATCAGACGGCGCGAGTCGGGGTTGTTGCGGATCTGCTGCACCACCTCGCTGATCTGGTCGATATGGCGGCCGTCCGGCGTTGGCCAGGCGCGCCACTGGTAGCCGTAGACCGGGCCCAGCTCGCCGTTGGCGTCGGCCCATTCGTCCCAGATCGTGACGCCGTTGTCTTTCAGGTACTTGATGTTGGTCGATCCCTGCAGGAACCACAGCAGTTCGTGGATGATCGACTTCAGGTGCAGCTTCTTGGTGGTGACGACCGGAAAGCCTTCGTTCAGGTCGAAGCGCATCTGGTAGCCGAACACCGAGCGCGTGCCGGTGCCGGTGCGATCGGACTTTTCGGTGCCATGCTCGAAAACATGGCGCATGAAGTCGAGGTACTGTTTCATCGGCGCGGGGTAGAAATGTGATGTCGGCTTGCGGGCCGTAAAGCGGGGATTTTAGCCTGAAAGCAAAAAGCCGCCCGAAGGCGGCCTTTTGCGTTTCCCGGCAATTGCGGTCAGCCCGGGTCAGTGGCTTTCCACCGGCTTCTGGCTGCTGTCGCGACGCTTCTGGGTCAGGTAGCCCGCACCCAGCACGCCACCGATGATCACCAGGTACAGCCCCCACTTGATGGCGGGCTGTGCCTCGAAGAAGGCCTTGGTGATCGGCTCGCCCAGGATCATCTTGACGGCGGTGAAGGCCAGCACGCCGGCACCGATGTAGATGATCGACGGATAGCGCGACATCAGCTTGAGCACCAGGCTCGAACCCCAGACCACGATCGGGATACTGATCAGCAGGCCCAGCACCACCAGCAGGAAGCTGCCGTGGGCGGCGCCGGCCACGGCCAGCACGTTGTCCACGCCCATCACCGCGTCGGCAATGATGATGGTCTTCATGGCACCCATCAGCGTGGCCGCGCCGGCGCCGTGCTCGTCGCCGTCGTTCTCGGCGGCCAGCAGCTTGTAGGCGATCCAGACCAGCGCCAGGCCGCCAACCAGCAGCAGGCCAGGGATCTTGAGCAGCCAGACCACGCCAATCGTCATGGCCGAACGGACCACGACGGCACCGATGGTGCCCCAGACAATGGCTTTCTTCTGCAGGTGCGGCGGCAGGTTGCGCGCCGCGAGGGCTATCACGATGGCGTTGTCGCCAGCCAGGACCAGGTCAATGACGACGATCGACAGCAGGGCTGTCAGGAACTGCATCGTGAACAGATCGGTAAACCACTCCATGTACGCTCCTCAGGTACGAAAAAGCTGCAGGCCATCGAGCCAGCAAGGGATTTTTGTTGCACCTGGGATTTACAGCGAGCGCCGGAAGTGATCGGGGGCGCCTTTGCAAACCGTAAAAACCAGGTGTGCAAAGGTCTTGCTCGACTGACTGGCGCGGAATGCGCGCCAGGGTCAGCACAACCGGAGACGAGCGATGCGTCTCGGAATGACGATTGTGCTAAGGGCATCGGATGCCCCCAAGCTACTCCCCTTTTACTTCCCTCTTTGGAAGGGATCGTGGCCGCCGGAAAGCTCCGGCGATCACGTTGGAGGCGATTATAAGGGAACTACGAAAAAAATGTTGCACTGCCGGGGTGGGGTTTGTATGTATCAAGTTCAAGACATGAATGCCGTGCGATTCAGTTTGTAAAGTGATGCAACGTGCCACGCACGCATAAGCATATGCACCTATCCTATCTGGATCGGTTCGGCAGGTGTGCACCAGACCTGACAGGCGCGCACCCCTGACCACCGCTGGCAAGCATCGGATGCCGGCGCCGCCGCTTTGAGAGGGATTCACCGTAGTGCCCATCGACAACAAGGAAACGTCATGCCGGCCCCCACTACGCTTCAGACGCCCGACACCCATTCGACCCGCAACAACTCCCGCAACAACTCCCATCATCAGAACGGCCACGCTACGCCGGACATGGCGCCGGAGCCGCGCATCGTGGTCGGCAACGGCCATGTTCGGCCCGGGGTGGTCCCGCACCCGGAATTCGTGCAGCAATACCGCGAGGACAACGGCGCGCTGCGCGCCGAGATCGAGGAAGGGCTGCGCCTCAGCCAGGCGCGCATCAGCCCGAAGTTCTTCTACGACGTGCTGGGCTCCCGGCTGTTCGAGGCCATCACCGACCTGCCCGAGTACTACCCGACCCGCACCGAGGCGTCGATCTTTGCCACGGCCGCGCCCGCCATCGCCGCACGGGCGGGCAGCGGCTGCGTGCTGATCGACCTGGGCGCCGGCAACTGCCAGAAAGCGGCGCGCCTGTTTCCAAGCCTGCAGCCGGCCCAGTACGTGGCGCTCGATATCTCGGTGGAATTCCTGCGCGGCACGCTGGCCGCGCTGCAGCAGCAGAATCCACAGATCCCGATGCTGGGGCTGGGGGCCGACCTGTGCGGGCCGCTCGACCTGCCCTCCAGCGTCAAGCGCTGCCGCCGGCTGTTCTTCTATCCGGGCTCCAGCATCGGCAACTTCGCCCCGATCGACGCCCTGGCGCTGCTGCAGCGGCTGCGGGCTGCGGCGGGCCCGGGAGACGGCGTGCTGATCGGCGTGGACCTGTACAAGGACGCCGACACGCTGGTGGCAGCCTATGACGATGCCCTGGGCGTGACCGCCGCGTTCAACCGCAACGTGCTGCGCAACGTGAACCGCATCGTAGGCAGCGACTTCGCGCTGGCCGACTGGCGTCACGCGGCCACGTTCGATACGCAGGCATCGCGCATCCAGATGCATCTGCAGGCCGAGCGCGATGTGACCGTGCGCTGGCCCAACGGCGAACGGCGGTTCGCGGCCGGCGACCGCATCCATACCGAGGACTCGCACAAGTATCGGCCGGATGACTTCGCGATCCTGCTCGAAGCGGCCGGCTTTACCGACCCGGTCAGCTGGACCGATCCGCGCGGCTGGTTCGCCGTATTTCACGCGCGCGGCTGACGATCGGCACGAAGGGGAAAGGCTGGCGGTAAGCCGCGCCGCCAACAGGGTGAAAGGGCGGGGGGGCGGAACGCGTTGGCGCGCGGTGTCATAATGCGCGCAGCCGGCCCGGCCGGCACCGATTCCCACCCTTTGTCACGGATACCTCGATGAGCGGCTTTTCCATGCTTCCCGATCTCCACTTCACCGGCGGCACGGCGGCCTGGCCTGACGCGCGCCGGCTGCCGCGCGAGGGGTTGGCACAGGCATTGGTGGAGTCGCGCAACCGCACGCTCGCGTGGCTGGGTGCCTTCGGCGTGACCCGCAAGGGTTGGACCGTGCAGCGTCAGTACGACACCAATCCGCCGCTGTGGACGCTCGGCAATATCGCCTGGCACGCCGAATGGTGGTGCCTGCGCGGTGTGCGGCACCTGGAGCAGGGCGGTATCCGCCTGCCGGTGGCCAGCGAGCCGTCCTTGCTCGATGGTGCGGACGAATGGTTCGATCCCGAGCGGATCGGTCCGGATGAACGCTGGGAGATCGCGCTGCCCGACGTGGCGGTGGTGAAGCAATACGCCACGCAGGTGCTCGACGGTCTGCTGCGGCGCATCGCGCTGCTGCCCGACGACGGCGACGCCACGCTGTATCCGTTCCGCCGCGCGCTGTACTACGAGGACGTGCAGGGCGAAACAGTGGCCACGCTGCTGCAGGCTCTGGAAGTAGCGCCGGTCGAGCCGGCATCGATCTCGCCGGCGGCGGCCGTGCAGTCTGCGGGCACGCTGCACTTTCCCGGTGGCAATTTCACGCAGGGCTGGCCGGAAGCCGACGGCTTTGCCTGGCCCGACGAATTGCCGGCGCAGAAGGTCTACGTCCCCGCGTTCGAGATGGACGCCGCGCTGGTGACCAACGCCCAGTTCCTGGAATTCGTGGAGGATCGCGGCTACGAGCATCCGTCGTACTGGTCGGCCGCCGGCCGGCAATGGCTGATGACGCAGGAGCGTTCGGCGCCCCGCTACTGGTCGCGCCATGCGGTCAGCCGCAGCTGGGTGGCGTCGCGCTTCGGCACGGAGCGCACCCTCAATCCCGACGAGCCGGTGCGGCACGTCACGCTGTTCGAGGCCCAGGCGTGGTGCGTCTGGGCCGGACGCCGCCTGCCGCAGGAAGTGGAATGGGAGCTGGCGGCCGTGCAGAATCGCGGGCTGCAATGGGGCACGTTGCGGGAATGGACGGCTACCCCGTACGAGCCGTACCTGGGCTTTGCCGCCGAGCCGACCGATGGCGAGATCATCGGCCGCTTCGGCACGCACCAGGCCGTGCGCGGGGTGTCGTTCGCCAGCCCGTCGCGCCTGCGTCATGTGCGGGCCCGTACGGCCCTGCTGCCCGAGGACGATGTGTCCTTCGTCGGGTTCCGGACGTGCGCGATGTGAACGAACGCGCGGCAACAAGAAAAGAGAAAAGGCACCCGAGGGTGCCTTTCTTGCGTTCCACCACCGGCCGGCTGGCCGGCAGGGGATCAGCGATCAGCGATCAACGCTCGTAGCGCGAACGGCTGTTGCCGTTGCGTTGGCCGCCAAAGCCGCCGCGATCACCGCCACGGTCGCCAAAGCTGCGGTCGCCGAAGCTGCGCTCGCCACCAAAGCCACGGTTGCCGTCGCGTTGCTGGCCGTCGCGGTTGCCGTACGAACGCTGCTCGCCGCCGAAGCTGCGGTCGCCGAAGCTGCGTTGCTGGCCCTGACCCTGGCCCTGGCCACGGTAGCCGCCGTTGCCGCGGTCGCCGAAGCCGCCGCGGTCGCCGAAACCACCGCCATTGCCACGGTCGCCGAAGCCGCCGCCGTTACCCCGGTCGCCAAAACCACGGTTGCCGTCGTTGCTGAAGCGGCGCTCGCCAAAGCTGCGTTCGCCGCCTTCGCGGTTGCCGCCGTTGTTGCCACGGTAGCCGCCGCCGTTGCCGGCGCCATTGCCGCTGCGATAGCCACCGCCGCTGTTGCCGCGGAAGCCGTCACGGCCGCCCGGCTTGCCGCCGAAGTTCGAACGCGGCTTCGGCGAACGGCGCGGCTCCAGGCCTTCGATCACCGATGCGTCGATGCGGTGGTTCGTGAAACGCTCGATACGGCGCCACTGGAACATGTCGCCATGGTTCACCAGGTTGATGGCGATGCCCGAGCGGCCGGCACGGCCCGTACGGCCGATACGGTGGACGTAGTCTTCCGCCTGCTTGGGCAGGTCGAAGTTCACCACGTGGGTGATATCGGGCACGTCGATGCCGCGTGCGGCCACGTCGGTAGCCACCAGCACGCGCAGGTTGCCGCGGCGCAGGGCCGTCAGCGTGCGGTTGCGCGCACCTTGCGTCATGTCGCCGTGCAGGGCGCCGGCCGCGAAGCCGGTGTCCGACAGGCGCTCGGCCAGCGAATCGGCGTCACGCTTGGTGGCGGTGAACACGATGGCCTGCTTCAGCGACGAATCGCGCAGCAGGTGGTCCAGCAGGCGCTCCTTGTGCGACATGTCGTCGGTGAAGTGCAGGCGCTGCTCGATGTTGCTGTGGTCGGCGCGCGCGGCGGCGATCTCGATGCGTTGCGGGTCGCGCAGCTGGCGCGACGCCAGCTGGCCGATACGGGCGTCCAGCGTGGCCGAGAACATCAGCGTCTGGCGCGATGCCGGCGTGGCGGCCACGATGGCGTCGATATCGTCGGCAAAGCCCATGTCGAGCATGCGGTCGGCTTCGTCGAACACCAGCATGTCGAGCGCGGACAAGTCGATGCGGCCGGCTTCGATGTGGTCCAGCAGACGGCCCGGCGTTGCCACCAGGATGTCCGGCATGCGCGACAGCATGGCCAGCTGCTTCGGATAGGGCATGCCGCCCAGGATGCTGGCGCACACGATGCGGCGCAGATGGCGGCCGTACTTGGCGGCGGCCTCGGTGACCTGCAGGGCCAGTTCACGCGTCGGCGTCAGCACCAGCAGCGACGGCTGGGCGGCGGCCGGACGGGGGCGCTTGCCCTTCATGCGCTTGGCCGGTTCGGTCGGACGATTCGGCGCGGGCTTTTCGCTGATGCGCTGGATCGCCGGCAGCATGAACGCGGCGGTCTTGCCGGAACCGGTCTGGCTCGAGACCAGCAGGTCGCGGCCAGCCAGGAAGGCGGGAATGGCCTGGGCCTGGACCGGGGTGGGGTTGTTGTAGTTGGCTTCGGCCAGGGCGCGCAGGATGGCGGGGTCCAGGCCAAGCTTTGCGAAACCGCTTTCCGGTGCGTCCGACGCTTGCGCGGCCGGGGCTGCATCGGCATTGAGCATGGCGTCGAGCTTGTCGAGCGGGCTCACGGCAGCGGCGGGCGTGGCAGTGGTGTCGGCGGCGGAAGCAAAAGGTTGCTCCGCACGGAAGTCTTCGTGCTGGGTCATGTCGTACGTATTAAATATGCATGGCACCCCAGGGCATTGTGCGCAAAGGGGTGGGCGCAAGTGCAAAGTCTTAAAAAGGCTTCGGCGCCAATCGGTAGGCCGTTCGACAGACTCAGCTGGCAAGACGGCGGCAGGCAGGGGGCGGCAGGCGATTCAAGCAAACCGGCCGATTATCCCTGGCAGGCAAACAGCAATTCGGGCTGTTATCAGGATCGGAGACGAGGCAGCGTCAGGTGAGCGGTGCGTTCTGGCCAGGCACCTGTCTGATACTTCGTGTGATGACAGAGGCAGGGAGCAGATCTTGGGAGGTAGCGGATACGCCACGGCAGATTGCCGGACGGCGCGGTGCGGGACTCACAGTGCGAAACTCACGGCGCGCAGTATAGCAGAACGCTGAATTTTTTGTTGCACCGCGCAAGCGGGAAATATCCGGAACATCGTAAGCAAACGTAAATGAAAGCGGCCGGGGCATCGCTTGCATGTCGGGGCCCGGTGCCTATACTCCAGACGCGGGCATCGATGCCCGTACGGGGCGGACGATAAACAGTCCCGCTGACATTGCCTTTGGCAAGGTTCGCTTGCCGCTCGGCTCCGGCATTGCGGTCATTGATGCCACCGCCAGGTTTCCTCCGACTGTCCGGGTGGTCCGGATGGGCGTCCGCTTCATGGGCGGAATCCATGGGAAACATGCTTGGCACAGGAATGACCGGAAGCAGCCGGTGACGCAGACCCAGGAAGTCCGGGCCCGTCCGCAACCAAAGCCCGCCAATTGCTTGGCGGGCTTTTTCTTGTGATGCGACCCGTGCCGCTGGCGTGCCGGTCTACTTGCGCACGGGTGTGGTCTCCCGCGCCTGCCCTGCCACCTGCGAGGTGCCGGGGAATCCCTCCGGATACTGGACCAGCCGCGTAAGCGCGGGGCGTCGGTGCGCCTGCCAGCGGTAGCTGCCGGCCAGCCGCGCGCCGCCGATGATGGCGGTCATGGCCTCGCGATCGAGGTCCATGTTTTCCGACAAATCCTTGATGACGATGACTGCCATGGCGATCTCCAGCATGCGGGCCTTGCCGCGGCCGGCCGGAATGGCACCGGTCGGGCAGCGCCGGGGCAGGCGCGGGCCCGATTCAGTATAGGCGAGCGGTCCTGTCGCATGCGCCGGGCACGCGACAGGACCGCTCCTGGACGCGCGGCGTTCAAGCCACTGCCAGGTTGCCGCCCCATTGCGTCGGCTTGACGTTGAGCGCGAGGTGGCCCAAGTCGACGCCGACGATCTTGTTGTTGTTGAAGGCGGCGACGTTCACCTGCTGGAACTGCTGCACGCTCTGGTTGATGTTGACGTTGACCAGCGGGCCGGCGGCGGCAATCTTGCCGAACCAGTCCGTGCCGCCGCGGATGGCGCACAGCGATTGTTGGTCGAGGTCCTTGCTGACGGCAAGGTCGCGGACGATGATCGATGACATGATGGACTCCTGGATGCGAATTCAGCGGGTCGGGTCTGCGGCGGGCGGCGGGCTCGAGGCCGGCGCCCGCCGCTGGCGGCGGACTCAGGCGTTGTTCTGCGCGTACTGGTTCGTCGTCGCGTTGTTGCGCAGATGGTCCTGGAAGGCCGAACCGTTGCCGAAGTAGTTGCCCACCTGCTGCATCTGCTGGTTCTGCTGGTCGATCTTGACGTGCGAATCGAACGACAGCTTCACCGGGGCGTAGACGCTGGTCCACGGGGCGATCAGGCCCAGGCCGCCGCGTACCGACTGCATGCGGGCGGCTTCGAGGGTGGTGGTGCTGGACAGGTCGAGGATGGTCAGGGTGCTCATGGCAGTCTCCTAATGGGCGAGTGTGCGGGTGGTGCGGTGCGTGGATGCGAAAGGGGTGCTCAGACCGGGTGGTACACGTTGTTCTGTGCGGACTGGGTCGTGGTGACGTTGTTCGTCATGTGGTCCTGGAAGGCCGAGCCATTGCCGAAGTAGTTTTCCACCGATTGCATTTGCTGGTTCGACTGGGTGACGTTGAACACCTTGTCGACCGACAGCTTGAACGGGCTGTAGACGGTGGTGATCGGCAGGATGGCGATGCCGCCGCGTACGGCATTCAGTGCCTTGGCGTCGAGGGTTTCGGTCGAGGACAGGTCCTTGATGGTCAGCGTGGTCATGATGGTTCTCCTGGATAAGGAAGGTGCTGCGTTGGGTCTGGGTGATGAGCATCGGGTTGGTGTCGCGCTCGGACCAGATATCGCAGCAAGCGTGCCAGCGCGTGCCATGGCCACGGAAAAAGTCTGCGGAGCGTTGTGGGACAAGGGTTTGCGCGGAAGGCGCACGATGCGCGCCGGCAGGGCGGGGGTGCGTGACCCCCGCGGAGTGATGGGGCGGCGCCAACAGAAAGGTGTCGGGTGTCGGGCGGACGGCAACGTCCGGGGCGTGCCGGACCACAGGGCGGCATTGCGGATGGCCGGAGTGCGCACTAGTATCCATCGAAGGCAATGTGCCGTGACGCAACGGTTCCGCCTCCAGTGCCGCCTCCAAAGCGCCACTTGTCAGCGCCACCAGTCGGCAACCAATGTCGGGATGCACCGGATGTCCAGCCTGACCGAACTCATACGGAATTTTCAGAGCGGGAGCCTGAGCCGCGACGAATTCCTCGCATCGGTGGATACGGCCCTGAAGGACGATCAGACCGACTCCACCCAGTTTGCCCGCGTGCTTTCCGAGGAGCACACACGCTTTCCGTTGCCGCCGGCTGTCTACGCCGAAGTCATGCATCGCATCGACTCGCACGTGGCCACGCAGTTCGACCCCGCTGGCGCGGCGCGGCACGATGCGCGCAGCGATGGGCGCACCGAGCTGCCCGGCGAGGAAACCGGCGAGGAAACGCGCATCGAGCCTGAGCCAGGGAATCGGCCGATGCCGGCGACGGGGTTCACCGGCACCACTGGCAGCGGCATGACTGGCGGCGGGTACACCGGCAACACGGGCACCGGCAACACCGGCAGCCATACGGGTGGCAACACGGCGGGCGCCACCACCGGCGGACACAGCGGGCACTTCACCGGCGGCTTCATCCCGTCCGGTCCGACAAAGGGTGTGGGCGATACGCTGAACGGCCGCTTCGTGCTCGAAGAGTGCCTGGGCGTGGGCGGCATGGGCACGGTGTACAAGGCGCTCGACCTGCGCAAGCTCGAAGCATCGGACCGCAAGCCCTATATCGCCATCAAGGTGCTGAACATGCAGTTCAGCGGGCATCCGAAATCGCTGATCGCGCTCCAGCGCGAGGCGCGCAAGGCCCAGCAGCTGGCCCACCGCAATATCGTCACGGTGTACGACTTCGACCGCGACGGCCCCACGGTCTTCCTGACCATGGAATACCTGCAGGGCAAGTCGCTCAACCGTGTGCTGCGCTCGCCGGATTTCCAGGGGCTGCCTTATGCGAAGGCGATGCCGATCATCGTCGGCATGGGCAGCGCGCTGGCCTACGCGCACGAACGCGGCTTCGTGCATTGCGACTTCAAGCCGGCCAATGTCTTCCTGACCGATCGCGGCGAGGTCAAGGTGATCGACTTCGGCATCGCGCGGGGCTTCCAGCAGCCTGCCGACGACGCCGACCAGACCGTGTTCGATCCGGGGTCTCTGGGCGGCATGACGCCGGCCTACGCCAGCCCCGAGATGTTCGAGCACCGCGAGCCCGATCCGCGTGACGATATCTACGCGCTGGGCTGCGTCAGCTATGAACTGCTGACCGGTCGGCACCCGTACAACCGCGTGTCGGCCACGGAGGCGCGCGCAAAGAACCTGAAGCCCGAGCCACCGAAGACACTGTCGCGCGGACAGTGGAAGGTGCTGCGCCAGGCGCTGTCGCTGGACCGCGCGACCCGCACGCCCACGGTCAAGCAATTCCTGGCCGGGCTGGGCGGCGAAGCGCAGGCCACCAGCCTTCGCCTGCCCGTGATCGCGGGCAGCGTGATCGCCGGCGTGGCGCTGGCCACGGGGGTGCTGGTGTACCTGTGGCGCAGCCACATGCCGCCGACGGAAAGCGCACCGCCGGCCCAGGCCGCGGCGCCGTCCGCCACGCCCGCGCCGCCGGAAGAGGCGGTGCCAGTCAAGCCCGAAGCCGTCGCGCAGGTGATCGCCGCCACGCCGTGTTCGCTGCTGAGGGCCCGGATCGACGGCAATACGCTGCAGGTGGGCGGTTATGTCGGCGAACCGGCGCTGGGCGGCCTGCGCGACAAGCTGGGCAAGATCGCGGGCGTGCGCACGCTGAAGCTCGATGCCCAGCCGCTGACCAGCGACAAATGCGACGTGGTGAAGCTGGTGGCGCCGTACTGGTCAGGCAGCCGGAAGGCGGGCGAGCCCGCCGGCGCGGTACTGCGCACGCGCGGCGGGACGCAGCTGACCGAGGGCGCGCCGCTGGTGCTGGACATCAACACGCCGCCGCACGACTCGTATGTCTACGTCGACTATTTCTCGGCCGATGGCAAGGTGGCGCACCTGGTGCCCAGCGCGCGCATCCAGGGCAACCAGGCGCCGGCCAGCTACAGTGCGACCGTGGGCGACAGCGGCGACTGGGTCATCTCGAAGCCGTTTGGCACCGAACTGGTGGTGCTGCTTACCACGCCCGCGCCGCTGTTCACCGCACGGCGCCCCGAGTTCGAGACCCGCCAGGAGTACCTGAAGGCGCTGGAAAAGCCGCTGGCGCAGATGGCCAGCAAGCACGGGCGCGAGCAGGTCAGCGCGGACATCGTGCAGATCGCCACGCGCGCGAAGTAGCCTGCCAGCACAACGCGCCTGGGGCTACTTCGCCTCGCGCACCACACGGAAGCCGTTCTGCGACTGCCGCACGCTGGTGCTGTACTTGAAGCGCGTGGAGGACACCATGTAACTGGCCCCCTCGCGCCATGAGCCGCCACGTATCACGCGCGCGGTGCAGGCCGGCTCGTCCCATGCGCGACCATCGGTTGGCGCGTTCTTGTACGAACTGTGCCAGCAGTCGGCCACCCATTCCCAGACGCTGCCGTTCATGTCGTGGAGCCCGAACGGATTGGGAGCGAACGATCCGACATTGGCTGGCGCGGCATCGCTCCACGGATCGCCGCAATCCTTGCAGTTGGCGTTGCCCTTGCTCATCCGGTCGCCCCACCAGAATGCGGTGCTGGTGCCGCCGCGCGCCGCGTACTCCCATTCGGCCTCGGTGGGCAGCCGGTAGCTCTTGCCGGTGGTCTTCGACAGCCAGGCCACGTACTGCTGCGCGTCATCCCAGCTGATGTCGCGCGCCGGTGCCGTCCTGGCCTCGGGCGGATTGGCGGCGATGCGCGGGCAGGCGTTGGCATCGACGCAGGCATTCCATTGCTCGACCGTGACCTCGTATTTGCCGATGGCAAACGCGTGGCCCACGTTCACGTGATGCGGCGGTTTCTCGGCGGGGTCGCTGGTGTTGCTGCCCATCGTGAAGGCGCCGGGATTCAGCCCGATCATCAGCGGACACTGCGGACAGTCGCGCGATTCGCCGCCCTTGGCCTCGGCCGGCTTTGCCGCGCCGGACGCTGGGGCTTCCTTGCCTTCGGCCGGAAAGGTCACGGTGCCCTGCGCGATGTTGCCGCCGGTGCGGGTGCGGGTCTGGCCCGGGGCAGCGGCCGGCGGCGTGGGGGCAGGGGGCGGCCGGGTGGCGGCAGGCGGCGTGGACTCGGCCTTGGCCTGGGCCTTCGCGTCGGGCTTCGGCGGGGCTGATGACGTCGCCGGTGCCGGTGCCGATGCAGCCTGCGCGGGCGCACTGGCCTTGATGCGATCGAGCCGCGACCTGGCCAGCGCGGCGAAGCGTCCGTTCGGATACTGCTTCAGGTAGGCCTCGTAGTCGGCGGCGTAGTTGCTGTTCTTGATCGAATCCCAGAACGACAGTTCGTACTGCTCGTCGCTGTTTTTCGGCAGGATGCCGGCCGTCGCCGATGGCAACAGCGCGTTGCCGGCCTGGGCGATCCGGTCCCGCACGCTGCCCGGGGGCGGCCCGTGCGACGCGCCATCGATTCCTGCGCCGGTTTCCAGCAGCGCCAGCAGCGACGCGACGATTGCTTTCCGCCACATATTCACCCCCCTCAGAGTCGCCGCGCTGCGCGGTGTGGAGTTGCCGTGACGCGGTACCGGCCGTTTCAAGATAGCACAGCGTTTGTGGCGTGAAAGTTCGCTTTTTGAAGCCGGCCGACCTACGCTGTAGGACACATCGCCGAGCGCATCAAGAACATCGACCAAGAATCCGCTCCCGCGCGGGGTACCGTGTGCAGCGGACTGTTCTCCGGGAGGAGCCGCCATGTCCAGACGATCCCTGCTGCACGCGCTCGCGGCCACGTGTCTGGCCAGCTGGACGACGCTGGCGATACCGCTGACGGCGGCCCCCAAGGGCGCCGAGGTCTATATCATCTGGCCCGGCGACGGCGCGGTCATCGATGGCGGCAAGCTCTGGGTGCGCATGGGGCTCAAGGGCATGGGCGTGTGCCCCAAGGGCATCGAGCGGCCCAACTGCGGACACCACCATCTGCTGATCGACGCCGACCTGCCGCCGATGGACAAGGAAATCCCGAACGATCGCAACCACCTGCACTTTGGCGCGGGAGAGACCGACGCGCGCATCGAACTGACCCCGGGCAAGCACACGCTGCAACTGCTGCTGGGCGACAGCAAGCATGTGCCGTTCGATCCGCCGATTTACTCCAAGAAGATCACGATCACGGTGCGCTAGCCACACAGGCGCGAACGGGGGAGCCATGACCCATTTCAGACCGATGCTTCTCGCGGGCATGACGTTGCTGTCCGCCGCTGCCTGGCTGCCGGCGGGCATGGCAGGTGCCGCCGATGCGTCGGCGCCGGCCGCGCATGCCGGCCATGCCTCGGCACCGGCCGCGGGCGCGGGCGCCACCCCGGCGTCGGGCCCCACGCCGGCGCCCCGGAACGCCTATCTCTATATCGGCTACCCCAACAACAATCAGACGCTGCCGGCCGGCAAGCCGATCAAGGTCTGGTTCGGGCTGCGCAACATGGGCGTGGCACCCAAGGACGTCAAGTATCCGAACACGGGCCACCATCACCTGCTGATCGACGTCGACCTGCCGCCGCTGGACAAGGAGATCCCGAACGACCGCAACCACCTGCACTTCGGCGCGGGCGAAACGGAAACCACGATCGACCTGCCGCCGGGCAAGCACACGCTGCAACTGCTGATGGGCGACGAGCGGCACATCCCGACCGATCCGCCGGTCTACTCGAAGAAGATCACGATCTATGTGAAATGACCGGCACCAGTCTCGGAGCGAAATGGCGGGGCGGTCCGCCTGTCTCCGGCGCGGCGCACAGCGATGTGCGCCGTTTTTTTTTTCGGCCCCAACGGTGGCGTGCCGGCTGTTGCAGCGGCGCCAACATGCTGCGACGGATTGGTGGGGTGCGGCCCAACACAGTCCGGGGCGCCGGCAGGCGGCCAGGCCAGGGCCGGTCCGGTGAGGTCGCCCGCCAGCCCTTGTCCTGCAACGATCTCCGTTTTTTTTCGGGGCCATGGCATGCGCTGGCACGCTTGCTGCGATATCTGGTCCGAGCGCGACACCAACCCGATGCTCATCACCCAGACCCAACGCAGCACCTTCCTTATCCAGGAGAACCATCATGACCACGCTGACCATCAAGGACCTGTCCTCGACCGAAATCCTCGACGCCAAGGCGCTGAAGGCCGTACGCGGCGGTATCGCGGTGTTTGCCCCGCGCACTTCGATCTTCACGCCGGTGAGCCTGTCGTTCGATTCGCACAAGACGATCACGCAATCGAACCAGCAGCTGCAGGACGTGGCCAACTACTTCGGCAACGGCTCCGCCTTCCAGGAACACATGCGCAACAACGTGACGACGAACCAGTACGCGCAGAACAACGCCTGATATTCGTACGGTTCAGGCGGCAGCGGCGCGCAGGCCGGCCAACCGGCCGCCGCCGCAACCGCCGCACGGGGAGCTTGCGCCGGGGACACCTCCGCCCCGGCGCTTTTCTTGCCCGTCGCATTGCCTTGCCCGCCGATTTCACCGGGCACGCACACCGAGGTTGGCGTCTGCCGCATGCCGACCCACAATACAGATCGAACGCCAGGACGCCCTGCCACGGTCCGATGGCGTTTCAAGCAGGAAGCCATCGTGAACGCATTCGCCCTTGCTCCGCGCCGCATGTCCCAGCTGTCGGGCGTGGCTTTGTCCGTGGCGCTGCTGGCCGGCTGTGCCGATTTCCGGCCCCCCGAGTACCACCGGCCCGAAACGCCGGCCAAGGCGGCCTGGACCCGCAACGAGTCCGTCACCGTATCGCCGGCCGAGACGATCCTGCCGAACTGGTGGCAGGGCTTTGGCGATCCCTACCTGGACCAGCTCGTGGCCAGGGCGCTATCGGGCAACTACGACATCAAGGTGCTGGCCGCCCGCATCCGCGTGGCCAACGCGCAGATTGCCGAGGCCCGTGCGGGGGCGCTGCCGGTGTTCGATATCGGCGCCGGCGTGGACATCAGCAAGACCACCGGGCAGCCGGTGTCGCGCACCTATAACCTGGGTGGCACCGTGAACTGGGACATCGACGTCTGGGGCAAGGTGGAAAAGGGCGTGCAGGCCCAGAGCGCCGAGTTTCGCGCCACCGAGGCCGACTGGCGCGCCGGCTATCTGTCGCTGGTCTCCGATGTGTCGATCACGTACTTCACGATCCTGCTGCTCGACGAGCAGGTGGCGCAGCAGCGCCATACGCTGTCGCGCAACAACGACATCCTGGGCACCTACAAGGCCATGCTGGCCAACGGCCTGCTGCCGCAGATCCGCGTGATGCAGCAGCAGGCCGAAATCAATCGCCTGACCAAGGACCTGCTGGAACTGAAGCGCTCGCGCGACGTGGCCGAAAACGCGCTGGCCACGCTGGTCGGCGTGCCGGCCGGCGAACTCAAGGTGCCGCCCGGCAAGCTGCAGGAGCGCATCAAGGTGCCCGTGGTGCCGGCCGGACTGCCTTCGCAACTGCTGGCGCGGCGCCCCGATATCGTCGCCGCCGAGTATCGCGTGCTGGCAGCCTACGACCTGGTCGGCCAGGCGCGCCTGGCGCAGCTGCCCAGCATCAGCCTGACCGCGCGCGGCGGCACCGCCAGCTTCGCGCTGTCCGACCTGATGAAGTCCTTCACCTTCGGCTTCATGCCCAGCATCAACCTGCCGATGCTGGACCCCAACGTGCGGGCCCGGGTGAAGACGACCGAGGCCAACGTGGGCGTGGTCGAGAACGAATACGGCCGCACCGTCATGACCGCGTTCGAGGAAGTGGAGAGTGCGCTGGTCAATGTCGATGCGCACAAGAAGCAGCGCGTGGAGCTGCAGCAGCAGGTGAGCCAGCTGCGCGTGGTGGGCGCGCAGATCGACGCCCAGGCGCGCGAGGGCATCGCGTCGCAACTCGACGTCTTCGAGTCCGAGCGTTCGCTGCTGACCGCCGAGCAATCCTTGTTGGGGGCGTACCAACAAATCCTGGCCGATACCGTCACGCTGTACAAGGCACTGGGCGGCGGCTGGCCCGACGTGGACGTGCGCAACAACCGCGTGGACACCGCCGTCGAGGCGGTGGCGCCGGCCGGTGCGGCGGCGTCCAAGGCGGCGCGTTAGCCGCAGCGGCGCACAAACCGTTTCAAGCCTGAAACCCGCATGGCGCTGGCGTTTGCGCAACGCTGCGCCGCAGCGCATTGACTCCCCCCAAGCGTGGCCTACTATGTTCTTACCCGTGACCTGCCGCCCCTTTGCCGACGCATGCCGACCCCGTCGCCGCGTTGGCGCGCGGTTGCGCGCCACAGGCTGCACTGTTGGCTCAGGTGAAACATGACGCGCGACGAAGCTCCCTTCATGGATGTGCCGGTCATGACGCCCCCCGCCGGCCAGGCATTCGATGTCCTGCTGATGCCCGTGTCGCGCCCGGAGCTCGGCGAGATCCGCATCGACGAGGACCTGTTCGCGATCGGGCGCGGCGAGGCGCCGTTTGCGGCGTATCCGACCGAAGCCGTGTCGGTGCTGTCCCGGCGGCACGCGCGCATCTTCTCGGAAGACGGCGCGGTGTATGTGGCCGACCTGGGCAGCAAGAACGGCACACGCGTCAACGGCGACAGCGTGGCGCAGCAGCCGGCGCGGCTCAGCGATGGCGACGAGGTGAGCTTCGGTGCGGACCTGGCCTATCGCGTGCGGCTCTATCCGCGTCCGGCAGAACCCGTGCCGCCCCGCGTGGCGGTCACGCTGACGCCGATGCGCGAGGACCTGGGCCTGCAGCCCGTGGTCATCACCGGCTTCCCCTTCATGGTCAACAAGGCGGACGAGACCTTTGCCCGCTATCGCGACCAGTATCCGCACCAGGTGAACTATCTGTCGCGCCGCCATGCACACGTGTACCTGAAGCACGGCGTGCCGTGGATCGAAGACCTGGGCAGCACCAACGGCACCTTTGTCAATGGTGTGCGGCTGCGCGACCAGTCGGTGCGGCTGGAGCCCGACGACGTGGTGGCGTTTGGCGGCAGCCACTTTGTCTACCGCGTGGGGATCGAACGCGAGACCGATGCCGATGCCACGGCCACCCGGACATCGCTGGCAGCGCCCGCCGCGTCCGCCCCGTCGGTCCCGTCCAATGCGTCCAATGCGTCCGACATGCCGCGCCAGGCCGCGCCGTGCGATGTCGATCCCGACAAGACCACCTTCGTGGGCGCGGCCGACTCCTTCCTGGACATCTTCTGCATGGACTATCGCGCCGCGCAGGAGGACGAGGTCAACCCCGAAGCCATGCCGGACGCGGCGGGCCCGGCCCATGCGTCGGCGCCGCGCGGGCGGATGACGATGATGGCGCTGGAGGCCATGCGCAGCTTCGGCATCCGCGACCGCCATCAACTGGAGCGTGCCGCGCGCGTGGCGATCCTGGTCATTGCCGTGCTGGTGATTGGCGGCGGCTATGTCTGGTGGCGCGGCGCGCCCGACAGGTCACTGCAGGCGCTGGTCGACGAAGGCAAGTACGTGCGCGCCGCGGAAGTGGCCGACAAGGTGCTGTCGCGCCACCCCGACGAGGCGCGCTACCAGGCGCTTGGCGCCGAGGCCCTGATGCGCGGCTACGTGCCGCAATGGTCGGCGCGGCTGCAGGCCAGCGATGCCGACGGCGCCAACGCGGTGCTTGGCGAGATGCGGGCGCGCAGCCAGCACAATGCTGACGGCCAGGCGCTGACCGGCCAGCTGGCCTGGGTGGCCGACCTGGAGCGTTACGTGGCCCAGCGCGGCGGCATCGACGGCCCGATCCGCATGTACGCGGACGAAGCGAAGATCCGCGACCTGCTGCGGCGCTGGGAGGACGACACGGCGTCGCACCAGCGGCTGCTTGGGCGCATCGCCAACGACGTGCCGTCGTTCCGCGACACCTACGCGCGCGCGCTGAGCGATCTGCGCCGGCTGCAGAACGACGAATCGGTGCTGCTGGCCGCCATCGACCGGCTCAACGCGGCCATCGCCACGGAACTGGGCCGCGACCAGCCCGAGGCGTTGCAGCCGATGCTGGCCGAATACAAGGACAAGTACCCGCGGCTGGTGGGGCTGGACAGCGTGGAGCGCGACCTGCACCAGTACACGGCGATGATCGAGGCGCTGCGCGTGCGGGCGCCGGGGCCGCTGGTGGCGCTGATGCAGAAGGCCAGCTTTGCCACGCCGCCGTTCCAGGCCGCCTATCAGAGACTCAAGGCCACGCGCCTGCCCGGCGACGACGTGCAGAAGCAGTACCTGGCGGCCAGCAAGGCATGGGAGCAGGGCGACGGCGTGGCTGCGCTGGCCGCGCTGAAGGCCGTCACGGCGGGGCCCTGGGCGGCCGATGTGGCGAAGGATGTTGCCCACAAGGAGCAGGTGCTGGCGCAGTACGGCGCCATCAAGGCCGCACGCGGATCGCCCGGCTATGAAGAACAGCTGCTGGCGTTCTACGAGTCGCTGGACCCGAAGACCGACGGCTACTTCGCCAGCAGCATCGACGCCGATGTGAACAGCATCCGCGACGCGGCGCTGCGGCGCGCCAACCAGCTGCTGAACCGTGCCGCCACGGCATGGCGCCAGTATCGCAATAACGGCCTGATTGCCGGCGAACAACGGCTCGAACCGGGTATCTCGGCCAAGTTCCGCTCGCAGGCCCGGTTGCTGGCCGATGCCCAGGACGATGCGCGCAAGGGGCTGCGCATCTACGCCCAGCTGAAGATCGAGGATTCGGCGCAGTGGAGCAAGATCCGCGACGACATCCAGGCCGAAATCGACACCCAGCGGCGGTCGCTCAATGACCTGCGCATGGTGCTGGACCCGGCGGTGCTCAAGGCCAAGCTGGCGCTGGTGGGCGAGGGCAGCAAGGAGGGCGGCAAGGACGGCAAGGCCGCGCCGGCCGGGACCGCGGCCACTGCCGCCGCCGTGAAGCCCGAAGCGGGGAGTACGCCATGAAGGACGAGAACCGCGACAACAGGCTTCGGCCGCTGACCGAGGCGCTGGAAGACCATAGCGCCGAAGGCATCGCGCTGCTCAGCGCCGAGCCGCGCCGGCTGACGCTGCTGGCCGTGGTGACCACGGGCGTGCTGGTGCTGTGCGCGCTGCTGTGGTCGTTCTTCGGCCACGCCGACGTGATCGTGACCGCGCAGGGCACGCTGGCGCCGGAGTCCGAGGTGCGGCGCTTCTACGCGCCGGTCGATGGGGAACTGGTCGATCTCTACGTGGCCGAGGGCCAGCCGGTGTCGAAGGACGACGTGGTGGCGCGGCTCAACGCGCGCGGCGCCATCGAGGCGGCGGCCAATGCGCTGCAGGCCCAGCTCAAGCTCGAAGACGCCGAGCGCGAATGGAAGCAGTTTCCGGAGCGCAAGGCCTTGCTGGAGCGCCGCGCGCTGGCGCTGAAGCAGCAGATCGAGCTCAATTCGCGCCAGCACGAGAACCGCCTGGCCGAAGGCACGACGCGGCTGGCCGAGCAACAGCGCGCGCAGTTGGCCGAGGCGCGCAGCAATCTGGAAAACGCGCGCCGCGCACGGGAATTCGCGCGGCAGGAGCAGGACCGCTATGCGCGGCTGTTCGCGTTGCCCGCCGGCGGCGGGGTGTCGCAATCGCAGGTCGAGGCCAAGCGCGCGGCCACGCAGGAGGCCGAGAACACCCTGCGCGTGGCGCAGTCGCGGCTGGCCGAGCTGGACGCGCGGCTGGCGCAGGAATTCACGCAGGCCAGCGCGCAGCTGGAAGGCAGCGGCCAGGAACTGGCCAGCCTGCGCGTGCAGTACGACGCCGCCGTGCGCGAGATCACCAGCACCGAGGACAAGCTGCGGCTGCAGGTGCAGACGGCCCGGCTGGTGGCCGATGCCGCCGCACGCATCAAGTTCGAGAACATCGACAAGGACAACTTCCTGCTGATTCTGGCGCCGGTGTCGGGCGTGATTACCGATGTCACGTCCACCCAGCGTGGCGACAAGGTGCAGGCCAATACGCCGCTGGGCGGCATCGCGCCCAAGGATGCCCGGCCGATGCTGCGCATCGAGATTGCCGAGCGCGACCGCGCCTTCCTGCGCGAGGGGCTGCCGGTCAAGCTCAAGTTCAGCGCGTTTCCGTACCAGCGGTACGGCCTGATCGCGGGCACGCTCGAATACATCTCGCCGGCCACCAAGCCGTCGGGCCCCGACAAGCAGCCGGTGTACGAGGGCCGCGTGCGGCTGGCGCAGGACTACTACAGCGTGGCCAGCAACAAGTATCCGTTGCGCTACGGCATGACCGCCACGGCGGAGATCGTGGTGCGGGAAAGACGCCTGATCGACCTGGGGCTCGATCCATTCAGGCAGGTCGCGGGTTGAACGTTGAGGAGAGGGCGATGACAGCCATCGTACGCATCGACGAAGAAATGATCGGCGTCGACGAATTCGTGAGGGTCCTGAAGCTGACCGGCCAGTTCGAAGGGCTGGTGGAGCAACTGGTGCGCGACAAGCTGACCGCCCACGCGGCGCGCCGCCAGGGCCTGAAGCTGACGCCTGAGGAAGTGCAGGAGCGCGCCGACCAGTTCCGCCGCGTGCATGGCCTGCACCGGGCGGCAGACATGAACCACTACCTCGACGCGCTGAACATCACGCTCGACGAGTTCGAGACCTTCATCACCGACAGCCTGTACCAGGAAAAGATGATGGAGCAGGTGTGCACGGACCAGGCGGTGGAGTCGTACTTCCAGCTCAATTCCCCGAAGTTCGACAGCATCGAGGTCAGCCATATCGTGGTGGACACCGAGGGCAAGGCAAAGGAACTGGTGTCGTACCTGCAGGACGATCCCGATGCGTTTGCCGAGATGGCGCGCGAGCATTCGATCGCCGATACGCGCGAGCAGGGGGGCGACATCGGCAAGGTGCTGCGCGGATCGCTCAAGGGCGACATCGAGGCCAAGGTGTTCAACGCCGAGGCCGGCGACCTGCTGGGGCCGTTTCCGGCGCCCGACAAGTCGTTCTTCGAGGTCTTCCTGGTGCGCGCCAAGCATCCAGCCCGGCTGGACCCCGACGTGACCGTGGAGATTCGCCGGCTGCTCCGCGAGGAATGGCTGATGGCCAGGGCGCAGGAACATGTCATCGAAGCCCGCTAGCGAGGTGGCGGCGCCGGCCGCTGCCGCAGCCCCCGCGCCGCCCGCCGGACAGTCGCTGGCCGACTTCCTGGCCACGGTGGAGATCCTGTCGCCGTTGTCGCGCGACGAGATCGAGCGGCTGGCCGCCAGCGCCCGCACGCTGCATTTCGGCTTTGGCGACACGGTCTGCAATGCGGGCGAGCCGGCGGACGGCATTTTCATCGTGCGCAGCGGCTCCGTGCGCGTGTTCAACGAGGAGCATGGCAAGGAAATCAGCATGGGCGTGCGCAAGACCGGCGAGGTGTTTGCCGATATTGCGCTGCTGCGCGAGTACCGGCACGAGTCGTCGGTGCGGGCATCGGGCAAGACCGAGCTGATCACGATACCGCGCGCCGTTGCCGAACCGACGGTGGGCGGCAACCCGGCCGCGCTGGCCTTTATCACCAGCTACGTGGCCATCAGTTCGGCGGGGGGCTTCGTGGCGCGGCTGTTCGACCTGCGCGGTAAGCTCGACAAGCTGGAGCTGGAAGACGCCGTGCGCAGCGTGGGCGTCAAGCGCGTGGCGGCAGGCAAGGAAATCCTGCAGCAGGACGGGCGCGAGGATCGGCGTCTGTATGTGGTGCGCCAGGGCACGGTGCGCATCGTGCGCGAGGAGGACGGCGACACGTTCCAGCTGGCCACGCTGGGACAAGGCGAAATCTTCGGCGAGCGCGGCTGCGTGATGCGCCAGGAGCAGATCGCCTCGGCCATCGCCGAGACCGACACGCGGCTGCTGGTGATCCCCGAGAAGACGGTGCAGTTGATCCTGGAGCGCAACGCGCGGCTGCGCGAGGTGCTGGAAGAGCGCATCCGCACCGTGGATCGGGAATTACACCGGCAGAAGAAGCTCGCCGAGCGCCGCAAGCGGCCGGTGCTGCTGGACCTGCACTCGAAGCCCGCGCTGGGCGAACGGCTGATCCGCCGCTTCGCGCTGGTGGAGCAGGCCGAGGAGATGGACTGCGGCGCTGCCTGCCTGGCGATGATCTGCCGCCACTATGGCGTTCCCATGACGCTGGGCAAGTTGCGCGAACTGGCCAATGTGACCACGGCCGGCGCCACGCTCGATAGCCTGGCGCGGGCGGGCGAATCGCTGGGCTTCACCACGCGCGGCGTGCAATGCACGCGGGATGCGCTGACCGGCTTCGAGCTGCCGTTCATCATCCACTGGGAGGGCTACCACTACGTGGTGGTCTACGGCGTGTCGTCGCAGCACGTGTGGGTGGCGGACCCGGCCATCGGCTTCCGCAAGATGAGCGCCGAGGAGTTCGAGCGCGGCTGGAGCGGCACCTGCCTGCTGTTCTCGCCCGGTACGCAGATGAACGAACTGGCGGTGTCGCGCTCGCCGTGGCTGCGTTTCATCGGCTACCTGTCGCCGTACAAGCGCATCCTGGCGCATCTGTTCCTGGCCACGTTCGTGATCCAGGTGCTGGGCGTGGTGCCGCCGCTGATCATCCAGAACATCCTCGATGGCGTGGTGGTGCACCAGAACATCGGGCTGCTGCACCTGCTGATCCTGGGGCTGGTGATCTCGAACGTGTTCACGCAGCTGATGGTCACCATCCGCGCGTACCTGGCGAACTTCATGGTCCGGAACATGGATTTCGCGATGATGTCGCACTTCTTCAAGCACACGCTGTCGCTGCCGCTGTCGTTCTTTGCCAAGCGCAAGACCGGCGACATCTTCGCGCGCTTCCAGGAAAACCAGACCATCCGCGCATTCCTGACGGAGTCCACGGTGACCACGGCGCTGAACCTGCTGATGGTGTTCATCTACTTCAGCATCATGTTTCTCTACAACGTGAAGCTGACGCTGCTGCTGATTGCGTTCGTGATCCCGATTGCCGCGCTGACCGTGGTGGTCACGCCCAAGGTGAAGGGCTACGCGCGCGAGGTGTTCGCGGCATCGACCGATGCCAAGGCCTACCTGATGGAAACGCTGGGCGGCGCGGAGACCGTGAAGGGCATGGGGATCGAACGCCCGGTGCGGCTGCGCTGGGAGCGCAAGTACGCCAAGGCGCTGGACAAGCAGTACCAGGCGCAATCGTTCCATATCCTGGTGGGGCTGGTCAGCCAGGTGCTGAACGCGGCCACCACCATCACGATCCTCTGGGTGGGCGCCACGCTGGTGCTGGAGCGCGAACTGACGATCGGGCAGCTGATCGCGTTCAACGCCTTCATGGGCAGTGTGCTGGCACCGCTGATGGGGCTGGTGGCGCTGTGGGGCCAACTCAACGATGCCGGCGTGGCGATGGAGCGGCTGGGCGACGTGCTGGACCTGGAGCCGGAGCAGAAGCCGCAGGACGTGATGTCGCGCGTGTCGCTGCCGGACCTGCAGGGCGAGATCCAGTTCGACGGCGTGTACTTCCGCTATGGCGGCGAGGACACCGCCTACGTGCTGGAGAACATCAGCTTCCATATGCGGCCGGGCGAGATGGTGGCCATCGTCGGCCGCAGCGGGTCGGGCAAGACCACGCTGGCCAAGCTGCTGGTGGGCTTCTACAAGCCGACCGACGGCACCATGAAGGTGGACGGCTACGACATGAACGTGATCGACACCGAGTTCTTCCGTGCCCAGGTAGGGTATGTGATGCAGACCAACCTGCTGTTCTCGGGCACGGTGGCCGAGAACATTGCCTGCGGCGACGACAGCCCGGACCGGCGCCGCATCGAGGAAGTGGCCAAGATGGCCGACGCCCACGCGTTCATCTCGAAGCTGCCGCTCGGCTACGAGCAGGTGGTGGGCGAGCGCGGCATCGGGCTGTCGGGCGGGCAGATCCAGCGGCTGTGCATCGCGCGGGCGCTGTATCACGGCCCGCGGCTGCTGGTGTTCGACGAGGCCACGTCGGCGCTGGACACGCAGTCGGAGAGCAACATCCTGGCCAATATGCAGGAGATCCTGAAGGGCCGCACGGCCGTGATCATCGCGCACCGGCTCAGCACCATCATGCAGGCCGACAAGATCCTGGTGCTGTACGAAGGCGGCATCGTGGAACAGGGGCGGCACGAGGAACTGCTGGAACGGCGCGGCATGTACTACCAGTTGGTCCAGAAGCAGTTGAGCGCGGCATGAAGCTATACAACCCCACCCCCGTCACCTCGGCCGTATCGTTCGCGGGCCTGATCGAGCGGATCGAGATCCTGCGCTCCACGCTGCGCTGGTCGTCGCGGCTGGAGCGGCCCGACATCGAGAAGCTGCTCAAGCAGGCCACTACACTGCGCGACGAGGTCATGGGCCTGTCGCACAAGGAACGCTTTGTGGCGGCGGCGTCGGCCACGGGCGAGGCGGGGGCCGACGAGGCGGTGGTCGAGCCGGTGGAGATGTCGGCCCGCGAGCGGCGGCAGGCGCTGATGGAGCGCAGCTTTATCTTCGAGGGCACGTTCGGCGACAACCCCAGGCTGCTCGAATCGCTGGAAATCGCCGAGAAGGCTGCGCCGACCGACCTGCCCGTGCTGATCGACGGCGAAAGCGGCACAGGCAAGGAGCTGATGGCCAAGGTGATCCACGCCAACGGCCTGCGCAACGACAAGCCGTTCATCTCGGTCAACTGCGGCGCGATTCCCGACAGCCTGCTCGAATCGGAACTGTTCGGCCACAAGAAGGGCGCGTTCACCGGCGCGGCCAACGACCGGCGCGGCAAGTTCGAGAGCGCGCATACGGGCACCATCTTCCTGGACGAGATCGGGGAATTGCCGCTGACCGGGCAGGTGAAGCTGCTGCGCGTGCTGGAGGCACACGAGATCCAGCGGGTGGGCTCCGACGAGGTGATCGCCGTCGATACGCGCATCGTCGCGGCCACCAACAAGGACCTGCGCCGGATGAGCCAGGAGGGCACGTTCCGCGAAGACCTGTTCTACCGGCTCAGCGTGATCCACGTGACCCTGCCGGCCCTGCGGGAACGGCGCGACGAAATCCCGCTGCTGGTGGCCTACTTCGGCGACGAGGCGGCCGGCCAGCTCAAGCGGCGGCCGCTGAAGCTGACGCCCCGGCTGCGCGACTTCCTGCTGCACTACGAGTACCCGGGCAATATCCGCGAACTGCGCAACCTGATGTACCGGCTGTCATGCCTGGCCGGCGACACGGCCGATTTCGCCCACCTGCCCCAGGACATCCGCCCCCGGCCGACGGGGCTGCAGGCCGTGGCAGCCGCGGGCGGCAAGGCAACGGTAACCGACCTGAGCACGGCCACATCGCTCAGCGAGGCCAAGCGCGCCGCCAGCGACGAGGCCGAAAGGGCCTTCCTGGAACGCGGGCTGCAGGAAGTCGGGGGAACCGTGGCCGAACTGGCGCGCCGCTTCGACATGAACCGGTCGCACGTCCAGATGCTGCTGAAGAAGCACGGCATCCACTCGAAGGATTTCCGGAACAACCGGCAGGCGGATGGGAAGTAGGGCGGGGCGATCTTTCGGATGCAGGGCTTCTTCAGTCATTGCCATGCGAAACGTCCGCAATGCGTGCTGCGTTTGCGCTGCCTCAAACCTCCGGATCAAACCTCCGGATTCAGCAGCGTCATGTCCGATCCGCCGCCGATGTCCTCGGCGCGGATCACCACTACCGACACGTTGTCGCGGCCGCCGTTGTCGAGCGCCTGCTTGACCAATGCATCGGCGGCAGCCGCCGGATCGGCGATGCCCGGGGCCAGCAGCGCAGCGATCTGGTCGTCCTCGACTTCGTTGCTGAGACCGTCGCTGCAGAGCATGAACACGTCGCCATCGCCGATCTCCAGCGTCAGCCGTTCCAGATCCAGCGTGGGTGCCGCACCCACGGCGCGCGTGATGGTGTTGTGGGCGGGATGGTGCTTGGCCTCGTCGGCCGTAATGAGCCCGCGCGCCTTGAGCCGTTCCACCTGGCTGTGATCGCGCGACAGCTGCTTCAGGTGGCCGTCGCGGAGCAGGTACAGCCGGCTGTCGCCGGCCCACAGGCAACTGCAGCGGCGCTCGCAGACCAGCAGCATCACCACGGTGCTGCCGATCACGCGCACCTTCATCCGCAGCGCTTCCTCGATCAGCAACTGGTTGACGGTCTGCATGGCAAGGCGCGCGTTCTCGACGGCGCCATCGAGGCTGTCGGGCTCGGGCAGCGCCGATAGCGCCTGGATGATCGCGCGGCTGGCGAAGTCGCCCACCGCGTGGCCGCCCATGCCATCGGCCACGGCCCAGATGCCGCGCTCGGGCATGGCCAGGCAGGCGTCTTCATTGCGTGCCCGCACCCGTCCGACGTCTGTGCAGGCGGCCGAAGTCCAGCGGAATTGCGATACGCAGGTCACGGCATGCTCCAGCGCGGGCCGATACCGGCTTGCGCGTATGGCGCCCACGGGGCGCCGGGAATTTGGAAGTCACCGCGAAAGCCCTGCCGGATGCTGCAGGGCTCAGACCAGCCGTCCCTTGTTGCGGGCGTCCATGCCGGCATCGACCGTGATATTCGAATTCGGCGCCGTGTTCTGGACGTTCACGTTCTGGAACTGGTTGTTCATCTGATCAGCATAGAAGCTGTAGTTGATCTCGTAAAAGTTCACGACGGGTAACGCGCTGGGGCGTGCCGCCACATAAGGCTGGATCCAGCCGAACACCCACGGCGCGCCGCCGCCCCGCACGGCCGACATGGCCCGGAAATCCAGTGCGCGCTGGGTGTTCAGGTCGCGGATGGTGAGCGTAGCCATGATGGTCTCCTGAGGCTGGCATCGAAAGGGTCTGCGCTTAAGGAGCAAACGGTGTGCCACGGCGCCGTTGTGATGATTGGCGCGCATGCCGTACCCATTGTGCGAGCCATGTGCGGCATTGGCCGGAACACGCGTTGGGCACGCGCCAACAGTCGGCCGGAACTGGTGGGGCGGCGCCGTCAGCATGCGGCCGCCAGGCGTTGGCCGGGCGCTGACGTCCGTCTGCTGGCTGGCCTCGCCCCAATGCCGGTCACCCGCCAACACAATGCGGCCAACGCTGTTGGGCATACGCCGACAAATTCGCGCGGTTCGCATTTGCCGAATCGCCGCCAGCCGTTGTCCCGCCGTCGATCCGGTGCTCTGGCACGCTTGATGCGGTTGGGTAGGCACCGACGCAGCCCTGACTGCCAGCCACCGACACCGAACCGAGACCTGCCATGAACGCCCAAGACCAACAACAAGTCAGCCGCCTGGAAGATGCCTACCTGCCCGGCGCCCATCTCGTGACGGAACGCAACGGCTACGCGCACCATGGCATCTACGTCGGCCAGGGCCGCGTCATCCACTACGCCGGCTTCTGCCACGCGCTGCACGCGGGCCCCGTGGAAGAAACCACGCTTGAACAGTTTGCCGACGGTCACGGCGTGACGGCCAAGTCCGAACCGTGCGCCCGCTACCTGGGCGCCGAAGCCGTGTCGCGCGCCCGCAGCCGCCTGGGCGAGAACCGCTACCACCTGCTGACCAACAACTGTGAGCACTTCTGCACGTGGTGCCTGCTGGGCCAGCCCCGCAGCGAACAGGTGGAAACCTGCCTGCGCAACCCCGGCACCGCAATGGTCATCGTGCTGCAGATGGCGCTGGCCCTGCTGTCGAGCCTCCACCTCGCCAGCCTGCACGCCGCCTGATCCATCGCCAGCACTCCACCGCCAAAGGGGCCCGCCATGTCCGGACTGATCGATTGGGAAAACTGTACCGCCCGCAGCGGCCGCGCCTGCCACCGCGCCTGCGGCCAGCAGGGGGACGCCGCCCGGGTCCGCCGGCGAAGGCGCCACGAGATGCGCCACGACAGCGATCGCCGACATCCGGCACTGGCGGAGTTTGCTATACTGCGCCCCGTCTTCCGGTCCGCCCGCCCCAGCGCGGCGCAGGCACCGTGCAGACGGTCCGCTCGCCGTAGTTCAATGGATAGAACGAGCGCCTCCTAAGCGCTAGATACAGGTTCGATTCCTGTCGGCGGGACCACCACCCTGAGCATGAGCGGACCCACTGGACCAGGATCGGGGGATCACAAGGGTGAGGACACTGGCACGGCGGGCCGCGCTACCAGGCAGTGTGCGCTGGCACCCGCAACGGCGCACGTTGCGCCGTGCCGCCCGTCCTGCGACAGGCCACAATGTGGCCTGTTTCTTTGCCGCCCGACCCTGTGCGCCAAGCGGCCGAATTCTGCGGACCAGCTTCAACAAACGGCTATCATGTAGCCCGCACGCCGCAGTCGCGGTGGCGTTGTCTGCCCAAATCTGTCGATCCATGTCTCTATTCCGGACGTCTCTGCGCTGGTTTTCCGCGCTGGCCGTGATGGCCGCCGCCCCTGCGGTGGCGGTGCAGCCTGCGTCCGATCCGGCATTGAACGATACGTCGGGCTGTTCGGCGCTGATCGATATCGTCCAGGAAAGCCTGCGCGGCGAGATCGACGTGGTGTGCCCGAAGGACGGCAAGGAAGCCTGCGAGGCCAAGAATGGCCAAATCCGGGCGCTGCTGGACATCGTGGACGAGCGTCGCAAGCGCAAGGCCGACGAGTGCGAGACGCTGGTTCAGGTCAACCGCCTGCTGCGCACGCTGCCGCCCAAGACCTGAGCGCCGGCAGGGCGCCCCGCAGCTAGTGGCTCATCTTCGAGAACAGCTGGATGACCGCCACCCCGGCGATGATCAGCGCGATGCCAACCACGGCCGCCAGATCCGGCACCTGCCGGTACAGCACCACGGCGATCATCGTTACCAGGACAATGCCCGCGCCTGACCAGATGGCGTAGGCCACCCCCACCGGCACGGTCTTCATGACCTGCAACAGCAGCCAGAACGCGGCCACATAGCCAGCGACCACCAGCACGCTGGGCCAGAAGCGCGTGAAATTCTCGGCGGCCTTGAGGCTGCTGGTGGCAATGACTTCGGCGACGATGGCCAGGGCAAGAAGCAGATATCCGTTCATGGAAGGGGCGGCAGGCAAGGAAACAGCGGTTCAGCATTCGAGAAAGCGGCCATTAAGGCGCTCGGGCAAACCATTATGCAAGATGCACTCAAACAGGGGGCTGCAAAACGGTGCCGAAAATGCCCACAATCCAGTCTCCATGCGGGTTTCAGGCGGTTGGATTACCCTCCCTCGCGGTGGTTGTGCCAAAGCCAATACCCGTCTTGAATGCTACGCGTACGCCATAGCCGCCCGGGGGGGAGAAAATCGAGGCGGCCAACCATAAAAGTCGCGGCGACAAAAAAACCAGTGGCCTGACCATGCCGGCACCCAATAATGAGGCGCCGGTGGCGGGACGCGGGTAAACGGGATAAATGGGGAGCAGTATGACAACCGATCTGGATGCGGCCACGGCATGGCCTGTCATCACGCGGCTGGCCGACGTCGAGGGAACGTCCGACCACCGTACCGAACCCGCCGAGGGCGTGTGGCAAAACACGATCGCCGCTGCCGACCAGGCGCTGGAGGAAGCGGCCCGCATCCAGCGGGGCGTTCAGCACAATCTCAGGCTGCAGCAGGAATCGCGGGCCTTGCGCGAGGAACTGCGCCGCGCGCACGCCGAGATCGACCGCTACCGCGGCATGCACGCGCGCGTGGTGGTCAGCATGCGCCAGCTCGAGGAAGACCACACCAGCGAAATGACGCGGCTGCAGGCCGACAACGAGATGCTGCTGGTCCGGCATCGCGTCTACAAGCTGCTGGCCGAGCACTACGGCACGGCAGCGCTGCGGTTAGCGCCGGCTGTGTTTGCCGAGCATCGCGACCGCGTGCTGGAACACGTGCTGTTCCAGCGGCGCAAGGGCGTGCCGGTGACCGCGATCAGCGCGGCCGAGGTGGCGTTCCTGCTGCTCTGAGCCGCGCCGGCGGCGGCAGGCAGCCCCGGGGCATGCCCCGGATCAGGCGGCCTTCGGCGCGCGCGGCTTGAGCACCAGCAGCGCGAGCATGCCCCCGACCACGCCCCAGAAGGCCGAACCGACGCCGGCCAGCGTCATGCCCGATGCCGTGATCATGAACGTCAGCAGCGCCGATTCGCGCTCGGCTGGCGTCTGCATGGCCACGGTCAACCCGTTGGCGATCGATCCGAGCAGGGCGAAGGCCGCCACGGCCACCACCAGCGCCTTCGGGAAGGCCGCGAACAGCGCCGCGATGCTGGCGGCCATCACGCCCATCACCAGATAGCCCACGCCGCACACCACGGCTGCCATGTACCGGCGGCGCGGGTCCGCATCGGCCTGCGGGCCGGTGCAGATGGCGGCGGTGATGGCCGCCAGGTTGATGCCATGGGAGCCAAACGGGGCCAGGAGAGCCGATGCGATGCCGGTCACGGCGATCAGCGGGCTGGCCGGCACGTGGTAGCCGTCGGCGCGCAGCACGGCCAGCCCCGGAATGTTCTGCGACGCCAGCGCGACGATGAACAGCGGCACGGCGATGCTGACGAAGGCCGCCAGCGAGAACGCCGGTGTGGTCCACACCGGCAGCGCCACGGTGAAATGAAACTGCTCGAAGTGCAACTGGCCCGTCGCGCCAGCCAGCGCCACGCCCACGGCCAGCACGCCCGGCACCGCATAGCGCGGCCACCAGCGCCGCCCGACCAGGTAGGTGGCAAACATCGCCAGCAACAGCACCGTCTGGTACTGGGCCTGCACGAACACATCCACGCTGATGCGGAACAGGATGCCGGCCAGCAGGGCCGACGCGATGCTGGCAGGCAGCGCCTTCATGAGCTTGTCGAACCAGCCGGTCAGACCGGCCGCGGTCATCAGCAGCGCAGCCATCAGAAAGGCGCCGATCGCTTCGGCATAGGGCACGCCGGGCAGGCTGGCAATCAGCAGCGCCGCGCCCGGTGTGGACCAGGCCACCACGACCGGCACACGCATGGCCAGCGACAGCCCCAGCGTGGTCACGCCCATGCCGATCGACAGCGCCCAGATCCATGACGAAATCTGCGGGTCGGTCAGGTGCGCCGCCTGGCCGGCCTGGATCATCAGCACCAGCGAACTGGTGTAGCCGGTCAGCAGGGCGATCAGCCCGGCCACCAGCGTGGAAACGGAAAGGTCGGACAGCTTCGGGGCGTGGGCGCGGTTCATCGAAGGGGCATGCGAAGGACGGAATGGGCCGGTATCTTCGCACGGCAGCGCGGGGCAGGGTGGTTTTGTCGCCGCCCGCGCGGGCCGGTCAGGCGGTCGGGGGGGAGGCCGATCCTATGATCGGCCTCAGGGGACCTCGGTGGGCCTCAGTGGACCCCAGTGGACCTCAGTCGGCCACCTTGTCGCTCGGGAACTTGAACGAATCGCGCAGCAGGTAGCTCATCGGGATATCCAGCGTGATGCCGTTCGGGGGGATCGGCTGCAGGAACCACTTGCGGTACAGCTTCTGGGTTTCCTGGTCATAGATCGACGTGACCATCGCCTTGTCCACGATCTTCTTGAACTCGGCGTCGTGCCTGGACAGCATGACCGCGTACGGCTCGATCGTCAGCAGGTCGCCGGTCACGGCCAGCGATGCGGGGTTCTTCGCGTTGGCGCGCAGGCCGAACAGCAGCACGTCGTCCATCACGAAGGCGTCGGCCTTGCCCGATTCGACCATGGCAAAGGCCTCGGCATGGTCCTTGGCCTCCACCACTTTCCAGCCCATGGCACCCGCCTCGTCCATCTTGCGGATCATCTCCAGCGGCGTGGTCTTGGTGGTGGACACCACGGTCTTGCCGCGCAGGTCGCCCCACTTGCGGATGCCCGAGTCGGCTTTCACCAGCATGCGGCTGCCGGCGATGTAGTGCGGAATGGTGAATGCCACCTGGTCGCGGCGCTCGCGGTTGTTGGTGGTCGATCCGCATTCCAGGTCGGCCTTGCCCTCGACGATGGCCGGGATGCGCGAGGCCGGCGTCACCGGCACCCATTCCACGCGCAACTGCGGCAGCTTGAGCTGCGTGCGCACGGCATCGGCCACCCTCAGGCACAGGTCCACGGCGTAGCCCATCGGCTTGCCGTCCACCACGAACGAAAACGGCACCGAGCTTTCGCGGTGGGCAATGCGGATGGCCCCGGTCTGCTGGATGCGCAGCACCACGGAGTTGGGCATGGCCGCCTGCGCCGCCGGTGCGGCAGGCAGGCAGAGCAACGCGGCTAGGGAAAGTACGACAGGCGCCATGCCTCGTAGCGAGGCACGGCGCGGCAGGCCCGAATTGGTCATGAATGACACCCGTCGAAAATGATTTTTCTAGGAACAACCCCGGCGGCGCGCTGCGCCGCGACTGGCCGGATGGGTCCGGCTCTATGACTGCTGCTGGGTACTGCTGTCGTTGTGCTTGTTCTGCGGTTCCGGAATTTAGGAGAATTCCGATGCTCCGGATTGTTCCACGGGCGCCCATCTCGGCACAACAGCCGCCGTTAGTGCGCGGGCTCAACGTCCCCGGCACGCAACGCTTCGGGCCGGGGCAGGTTGACGAGGATTTTCCCTTACGGATTTGTCCGACTTCTGGTGTGCCGCGCCGCTGGCTATGCTTCAGTCGTGCCTTGCGAGCAGGGCACCGAGGAGAGACTCTTGGGGCCCGTTCAGGCGAACGGGCCTTTTCTTTTTGTCCGGCACGCTTGTGCCGGCCGGTCAGGCCCAGCATGGGCGGCAACGGCAGCGCGGGCCGCGTCGTCTACAATTCGGGCCTGCCTTCGCGCCAGACTTCCGGTCGGGCGCCGCTTACCCTTCCTCGCAATCATGGCCCTGTTCTCCATTACCGATGCCCAACTGGCCTTTGGCCACGTGGCGCTGCTCGACCATACCGATTTCTCGCTCGAAGCCGGCGAACGCGTTGGCCTGATCGGCCGCAACGGCACGGGCAAGTCCTCGCTGCTGCGGATCGTGTCGGGGGCGTCCGCGCCCGACGACGGCCTGATTGCGCGCCAGAGCGGCGTGACATCGGCCTATGTTGCGCAAGAGCCACAATTCGAGCCCGGCCTGACCGTGTTCGATGCGGTCAGCCAGGGCATGGGCGCCGCCCACGACCTGTTGCTGCGATATGACGCGGCGCTGGCCAGACTGGAATCGCACCACGACGAGGCCACGCTGGCCGAACTGCACCGCGTGCAGGCCGAACTCGACGCCGCCGATGCCTGGCAACTGCGCACCCGCGTGGAAACCACGCTGGCCAGGCTGGGCCTGGACCCGCATGTACGTGTGGACGCGCTGTCCGGCGGCCTGCAGAAGCGCGTGGCGCTGGCGCAGGGCCTGGTGGCCGAGCCCGATATCCTGCTGCTCGACGAGCCGACCAACCACCTCGACGTCGAAGCCATCCGCTGGCTCGAAGACCTGCTGCTGGGCTTCCGCGGCAGCGTGCTGCTGATTACCCACGACCGCGCCTTCCTGGACCGCGTGGCCACCCGCATCGTCGAACTCGACCGGGGCAAGCTGTTGTCGTTCCCCGGCAACTTTGCTGCCTACCAGACCCGCAAGGCCGAATTGCTGGCCAACGAGGCCGTGGAGCAGGCCAAGTTCGACAAGCTGCTGGCACAGGAGGAAGTGTGGATCCGCAAGGGCGTGGAGGCACGCCGCACGCGCAGCGTGGCGCGGGTGCAGCGGCTGCATGCCATGCGCGACGAACGCGCCCAGCGCCGCGAGGTCCAGGGCAACGTCAAGCTGGAAGTGTCGCAGGGCGACCGCTCGGGCAAGATCGTGGCCGAACTGGTCGATGTGTCGAAGTCGTACGGCAACAAGACGGTGGTGCGCGATTTCTCGGCCACCATCATGCGCGGCGACAAGGTGGGCCTGATCGGCCCGAACGGCGCCGGCAAGACCACGCTGCTGCGGCTGATCCTGGGCGATCTGGCGCCCGACGCCGGCACGGTGCGCAATGGCAGCAACCTCCAAGTGGCGTACTTCGACCAGATGCGTTCGGCGCTGGACCTGGAAAAATCGCTGGCCGACACCATCAGCCCCGGCAGCGACTGGGTGGAAGTCAACGGCCAGCGCAAGCACGTGATGAGTTACCTGGGCGACTTCCTGTTCGCGCCGGAGCGCGCGCGGTCGCCGGTCAAGTCGCTGTCCGGCGGCGAACGCAACCGCCTGTTGCTGGCGCGCCTGTTCGCCCGGCCGGCCAACGTGCTGGTGCTGGACGAACCGACCAACGACCTCGACATCGACACGCTGGAACTGCTGGAAGAACTGCTGCAGGACTACAGCGGCACGGTGTTTCTGGTATCGCACGACCGCGCGTTCCTGGACAACGTGGTCACGTCAACGATCGCCGCCGAAGGCGATGGACTGTGGCGCGAATCGGTGGGCGGCTATTCCGACTGGGAGCAGCAGTCGGCACGCGCCCAGGCGCTGCAGTCCGCCCGGGCCGAGCCCAAGGCGGCCGACGCCCCCAAGGCCAGCACCCGCGAGGCCCGCGGCGCCAACCGCACGGTCAAGCTGTCGTACAAGGAACAGCGCGAGCTGGATGGATTGCCGGAGCGCATGTCGAGCCTGGAGGCCGAGCAGAAGACCATCGGCGCGCAGCTGGAGGACGGTTCGCTGTACGCCACCGACCCGGCGCGCGCCGCCGCACTGGCCTCGCGCCACGACGAGATCGAGATGGAACTGCTGGAGGCGCTGGAACGCTGGGAAATGCTGGAAAAGAAGACGAAAGGCGAGGGCACCTGAAGCCTGCGCCACGTTTTTCTCCCCTCTCCCGCACAGCGGGAGAGGGGCCGGGGGAGAGGGCCTAGAGGTCCAGATTGCGACAAGGCAGCAAGCCGAGCCGCCTTACCCGCTCCCCCAACCCCTTGCCCACGATGTGGGAGAGGGGAGCCGGTCAACGGTACCTCATACCCTCACCCGCACCACGCCAGCACCATGTTGGTCAGGTCGACCATGAATGCCGGGCGCAGGTAGGCCAGGAACCCCAGCGTCAGCACCACCGCCAAGGCCAGGTAGCCCACTCCGCGCGCCCAGCGCATCTCAGACTCCCACCGGCTGCGGGCGCGCCAGCGCCTGCTCCCGGATCGGCAGGTTGACCAGGGCGGCCAGCACGCCGAGCCCGATCGCCAGCAGCCACACCGTGTTGTAGCTGCCGGTGCGGTCGAACAGGAAGCCGCCCAGCCAGGCGCCCAGGAAGCTGCCGATCTGGTGCGAGAAGAACACCACGCCCGACAGCATCGACAGGTACTTCACGCCGAACACCTGCGCGATGATGCCGTTGGTCAGCGGCACGGTGGACAGCCACAGGAAACCCATCAGCGCGGCAAAGATCCAGGTGCTCCAGGCCGTCAGCGGCAGCATCAGGTAGCCGGCGATCACGACCGACCGCGCGATATAGATGGCCGACAGCAGGTAGCGTTTGGGCATGCGCTGGCCCATCGCGCCGGCCGTGTAGGTGCCGAATACATTGAACAGGCCGATCAGCGCCAGCGCCACCGTGGCAATCTTCACGTCCACCAGGCCCCGGTCCTTCAGGTAGGGCGCCAGGTGCACGCCAATGAACACCACCTGGAACCCGCACACGAAATAACCCAGCGTCAGCAACTGGAAGTTGCGGTTGCCGAAGGCCTCGCGCGTGGCTTCGCCAATGGTCTGCTGGTGGCCGCCGGTGCTGGCGGCCATGTTGGGTTCGCGCAGCGTCAGGGCCAGCGGCAGCATGAAGCAGGCCAGGAAGGCCAGGATGAACAGCGCGTTCTGCCAGCCCGCGGTCGAAATCAGCGTCTGCTCCACCGGAATCATCAGGAACTGGCCGAAGGACCCGGCCGCGGCGGCGATGCCCATGGCCCAGACGCGCTTTTCTGCGCTGGCCACGCGGCCGATCACGCCGTAGACCACGCTGTAGGTGGTGCCGGACTGCGCAATGCCGATCAGCACGCCGGCGCCGGTGGCGAACGCCGTGCCGCTGGTGGCCAGCGCCATCACGACCAGGCCGGCCACATACAACGCCACGCCGACGATCATGATGCGCACGGCGCCGAACTTGTCGGCCAGCGCGCCCGTGATCGGCTGGCTGGCGCCCCACATCAGGTTCTGCAGCGCCAGCGCAAACGCGAAAGTCTCGCGGTTCCAGCCGTGCGTCTGCGTGATGGGCAGGTTGAACAGGCCAAAGCCATGCCGGATGCCCATGGAAAGGGTGACGAGCAGGCCGCCGCACACGAGCACGGTGGTCAGGGATAGTTTGCGATCGGTCATGTCGGGCTCGGTATTGTCTCTATTGTTTTGTCTTGTTGTCTTCTGAATCGCCGCCGGCGTGCTGCCGGTGATCGGGTAACGCCGGGGTGGCGCCGTGGGGGTCGGCGCCTAGTGTAAGCCGGGCACCGGAATTGTGCCGGACTACGAATTTCTGGGGTTTTTCAAAAAGGATGGCTGCCACGGCCATCCATTACAATGCAGCGCATCCCGGCCGCCGACGGCCGGCAAGTCCAATATCCGTATCGACTCCATGGCGAGCAAAACCAGTCAGTACAGCGAATCTTCCATCCGGGTCCTGAAGGGCCTGGAGCCGGTCAAGCAGCGCCCCGGCATGTACACCCGTACCGACAACCCCCTGCATATCGTGCAGGAGGTGATCGACAACGCGTCAGACGAGGCGCTGGGTGGCCACGGCACAGAGATCCTGGTCACGCTCCACAAGGACGGCAGCATCAGCGTGGAGGACGACGGCCGCGGTATTCCGGTGGGGATTCACCCGGAAGAAGGGGTGCCCGTGGTGGAGATCGTCTTCACGCGCCTGCACGCGGGCGGCAAGTTCGACAAGGGCAAGGGCGGCGCCTACGCGTTCTCGGGCGGCTTGCACGGCGTGGGCGTGTCTGTCACCAACGCGCTGGCCACGCGCCTGGACGTCACCGTCTGGCGCGACGGCCTGCAGTCCACGCTGACCTTCGAGCACGGCGGCGAAGTCACCCGGCCGCTGGCATCGCGCAAGATCGAGCGCGGCGAAAAAAAGAACGGCACGCGCGTCCAGGTGTGGCCGGACGCGAAATATTTCGATTCGGCTGCGATTCCGATGGCCGAACTGCAGCGCCTGCTGCGTTCCAAGGCGGTGCTGCTGCCCGGCGTGAAGGTCACGCTGGTGCTGGAAAAGACCGGCGAGCAGACCGTCTGGCAATACGAGCAGGGCCTGAAGGGCTATCTGGTGGAAGCCCTGGCCCAGGGCAGCGGCGCCGAGCTGGTGATCCCGATGTTCGAGGGCGAGCACTTTGCCGACCCGGACAAGAACGCCGGCGAGGAAGGGTTTGCCGAAGGCGAGGGCGCGTCGTGGGTGGTCGCCTGGACCGAGGAAGGCGCGCCGGTGCGCGAGTCGTACGTGAACCTGATTCCCACGCCGGCCGGCGGCACGCATGAGTCCGGCCTGCGCGAAGGCCTGTTCCTGGCCGTGAAGAGCTTCATCGAGATGCACTCGCTGCAGCCCAAGGGCGTCAAGCTGATGAGCGAGGACGTGTTCGCCCGCGCGTCGTTCGTGCTGTCGGCCAAGGTGCTGGACCCGCAATTCCAGGGCCAGATCAAGGAACGGCTGAACAGCCGCGACGCCGTGCGCCTGGTGTCCACCTTCAGCCGCCCGGCGCTGGAGCTCTGGCTGAATCACCATGTCGACTACGGCAAGAAGCTGGCCGAGCTGGTGATTCGCCAGGCCCAGGCCCGCACGCGGGCCGCGCAGAAGGTGGAAAAGAAGAAGGGCTCCGGCGTGGCCGTGCTGCCCGGCAAGCTGACCGACTGCGAATCGACCGACGTCACCCGCAACGAAATCTTCCTGGTGGAGGGCGACTCGGCCGGCGGTTCGGCCAAGATGGGCCGCGACAAGGAATTCCAGGCCATCCTGCCGCTGCGCGGCAAGGTGCTGAACACCTGGGAAACCGAGCGCGACCGCCTGTTCGCCAACAACGAGGTGCACGACATCGCCGTGGCCATCGGCGTGGACCCGCACGGGGTGGACGACGAGCCCGACCTGTCGAACCTGCGCTACGGCAAGATCTGCATCCTGTCCGACGCTGACGTGGACGGCGCGCACATCCAGGTGCTGCTGCTGACGCTGTTCTTCCGCCACTTCCCGAAGCTGATCGACCTGGGCCATGTCTGCGTGGCGCGTCCGCCGCTGTTCCGGGTCGATGCACCGGCTCGCGGCAAGAAGCCCGCGCAGAAGCTCTACGCGCTGGACGAGGGCGAACTGGAAGCCATCCAGGACAAGCTGCTCAAGGACGGCGTCAAGGACGGCGCGTGGCAGATCTCGCGCTTCAAGGGCCTGGGCGAGATGAGCGCCGAGCAGCTCTGGGAAACGACCATGAATCCGGACACCCGCCGGCTGCTGCCGGTGGCGCTGGGCGAATTCGATCTGCCGCAGACCGTTACCATGATGAACATGCTGATGGGCAAGGGCGAGGCGTCGCAGCGCCGGACCTGGCTCGAAGAGAAGGGCAACGAGGTGGTGGCCGACATCTGACGGCACCCAGATCTGGAGGAACGGCGATGCAGGAACGAGCAGGGCAACAGCGGATCAGGCGGCTCCAGGCACAGGCGAAGCGCCTGGCCGGCACGCTGGCCGTGCTCGGCACGTTCGGCATCGCGGCGCCGGCCCATGCGGCGCTGTGGGGCTATATCGACGGCGAGGGCGTGGCCCATTTCGCCGACACGAAGCTCGACGACCGCTACAAGCTGTTCATGAAGGACGGCGGCCAGTTCGATTCGGGCAACCTGGGCCACCGGGGCGTGATCACGCTGCCGGACAAGACCGGCCCGTCGCGCGACAAGCTGTTCCAGTACCTGCTCAACCACCCGAACCTGCGCACGGTCGATCCGATCATCGCGCAGGTGGCCGGGGCCCAGAACGTGGACCCGGCGCTGGTCAAGGCCGTGATGGCCGTGGAAAGCGGCTTCAATCCGGCGGCCGTATCGCCCAAGGGCGCCATCGGGCTGATGCAGGTCATTCCCGATACCGGCACGCGCTTCGGCATTGCCGCGGACGGCCGCCGGACGGTGGAGCAGAAGCTGGCCGACCCCAGGCTCAATATCTCGGCGGGCGTGCGCTACCTGCGCTTCCTGATGGAGCTGTTCCCGAACAACCTGGAACTGGTGCTGGCCGCGTACAACGCCGGCGAAGGCGCGGTGCAGCGTTACAACAACCAGATCCCGCCTTACCCCGAGACCCGCCAGTACGTGAGCACCGTGCTGGAGTTCTACCGTCTGTACCAGCCGGCGGCGGGCGGCGTGATCCGTACCGGCGTGGCGGCAGACCGCGTGCGCATGGTGATCGGCGGCGGTCGCCGGCCGATGCCCTGATGCCGTCTGTCCGGTTTCCGGGCGCTATTTCCGGCGGCATCGTCATCCACTTCCTTTAGAATCCCACGCTGACCGCAAACAAGCGGGATGTCCGGCGCCTGCGCCCGGCATGCCGAACCCTTGCCAACCATGGATCAAGCAGATACTACTTTTCGGCCCGAAGAGCCGGCCGATTCGCTGACGCTCGCGCGGTACGCCGAGCGCGCCTACCTGGATTACGCCGTGAGCGTGGTCAAGGGGCGCGCCCTGCCCGAAGTGGCGGACGGCCAGAAGCCCGTGCAGCGCCGCATTCTCTATGCGATGGCGGCCATGGGGCTGCGCGCCGACGCCAAGCCCGTGAAGTCGGCCCGCGTGGTCGGCGAGGTGCTCGGTAAATTCCACCCCCACGGCGACCAGTCGGCCTATGACGCGCTGGTGCGCCTGGCGCAGGACTTCTCGCTGCGCTATCCGCTGATCGACGGCCAGGGCAACTTCGGCTCGCGCGACGGCGACGGCGCGGCGGCCATGCGCTACACCGAAGCCCGCCTGACCCCGATCTCGCGCCTGCTGCTCGACGAGATCGACATGGGCACGGTGGACTTCCTGCCCAACTACGACGGTTCGGAAGAAGAGCCCAAGCTGCTGCCGGCGCGTCTGCCGTTCGTGCTGCTGAACGGTGCATCGGGCATTGCCGTGGGCATGGCCACCGAAATCCCGCCGCATAACCTGCGCGAGGTGGCTGGCGCGGCCGTGGCGATGATCCGCAACCCGAACATCTCGCTGGCCGAACTGCTCGCGATCATGCCGGGCCCCGACTATCCGGGCGGCGGCCAGATCATCTCGCCCGCGTCGGAAATCGCCCAGATCTACGAGAACGGCCGCGGCAGCCTGAAGGTGCGCGCGCGCTGGACCATCGAGGAGATGGCACGCGGCCAGTGGCAGCTGGTGGTGACCGAACTGCCGCCGAACACGTCGGCGCAGAAGGTGCTCGAGGAAATCGAGGAAATCACCAACCCGAAGATCCGCGCCGGCAAGAAGGCGCTGACGCCCGAGCAGACCCAGCTCAAGACCACGATGCTGGCCGTGCTGGACGCCGTGCGCGACGAATCGGGCAAGGACGCGCCGGTGCGGCTGGTGTTCGAGCCCAAGAGCAAGAACACCGACCAGCAGGAATTCATCCAGACGCTGCTGGCGCATACCAGCCTGGAGTCGGGCGCGCCGATCAACCTGGTGATGATCGGCACCGACGGGCGTCCGCGCCAGAAGGGCCTGCAGGAAATCCTGCGCGAGTGGATCGAGTTCCGCTTCGCCACCGTCACGCGCCGCACGCGCTTCCAGCTGAACAAGGTGGAAGACCGCATCCATATCCTGGAAGGGCGGATGCTGGTGCTGCTGAACATCGACGAGGTGATCCGCATCATCCGCGAAAGCGACGACCCCAAGCCGGCGCTGATCGAGGCGTTCCGCCTGAGCGACCGGCAGGCCGAGGACATCCTGGAAATCCGCCTGCGCCAGCTGGCACGGCTGGAAGCGATCAAGATCGAACAGGAACTGGCGAAACTGCGAGACGAGCAGGCTGAGCTGGACGTGCTGCTGAAGTCCGAGACCATGATGCGTCGCAAGATCATCAAGGAGATCGAGCAGGACGCCAAGCAGTACAGCCCCGAAGACAAGGACCCGCGCCGCACGCTGATCCAGGAAGCCACCCGCGCCGCTGCCGAGGTGAAGGTGATCGACGAGCCGGTGACGGTGATCATGTCGGGCAAGGGCTGGGTGCGCACGCGCCAGGGCCATGGCCACGATCCGTCGCAGTTCACGTTCAAGGCGGGCGACAGCCTCTACGCCACGTTCGAGTGCCGCACGGTCGATACCATGCTGGCGTTCGGCAGCAATGGCCGGGTCTACTCGGTGGCCGTCTCCAGCCTGCCGGGCGGGCGGGGCGATGGCGTGCCGGTGACCACGCTGATCGACCTGGCCGCAGGCTCGCAGATCGCCCACACGTTCGCGGGCGGCGCCGAGCAGCGCATGCTGATTGCCACGGCCGGCGGCAATGGCTTTGTCACGAAGGTCGGCGACATGATCAGCCGCCAGAAGGGCGGCAAGGCGTTCATCACGCTCGACGACGGCGACGCCATCCTGCAGCCGGCGCCGGTTGGCGACGAAGCCACGCATGTGGCGTGCTTCTCGGCCAATGGCCGCCTGCTGCTGGTGGGGCTCGACGAGGTCAAGGTGCTGTCGGCCGGCGGCCGCGGCGTGATCCTCATGGAACTGGAGCCGAAGGAAGCGCTGGAACAGGCCGTGCCGGTGGGCGCGCCTGGCCTGATGATCTCGGGCACCGGCGTGCGCGGCGGCAAGCTGCCGCCGCAGAAGCTGGCCGGCAAGACGCTGCTGCCGTACGTGGGCAAGCGCGCCCGCAAGGGCAAGGCCATCGAGCCGCGCCTGAAGGATGTGAAGCTGGAGCCGGTGAAGGCGCCGGAGTAAGCGGACGCGCAAGGACTATCCCAGTCCGAACCCCTGCGGGTTCGCTCCCCTCTCCCGCACGCGGGAGAGGGGAGCCGGTCACCGGTCACCGGTCACCCAGGCTGCCATCGCCAACCGCGACCCCCTCTTGCCGTTTCGTGATGCCTCGCGTCAGCCAGGCGGCCAGTATCTGCCGTACCATGTCGGCACCCTGCCCATTCCGCACGGCAGGCGATCACCGTCACGGTCATGTCCTCCACGCCCCTGCTTGTCGAGCCGACGCTCGCCCCGCCTCCCAGCGCCCGTACCCTGTTTTTCGAGTTTGCCCGCATGGGGCTGTCCGGCTTCGGCGGCGTGCTGCCGTTCGTGCGGCGCTCGGTGGTGGAGCGCAACCGCTGGCTCAACGATCGTGATTTCGTCGAAATACTCAGTCTGGGACAGGTACTGCCGGGGCCGAACGTCATCAATCTGGCGTTGATGCTAGGTCTGCGCTTCGCCGGCCTGCGCGGCGCCCTGGCGGCGTTCAGCGGGCTGGTGTTCGTGCCGATGGTGGTGGTGCTGTGCGCGATGGGCCTGTACCTGCGCTACCAGGACGTGCCGCAGGTGCGGCAGATGCTGGCCGGCATGACGGCCGTCGCGGCGGGCCTGGTGTTGTCGACGGGCGTGAAGCTGGCGCAGAGCCAGTCGCGTTCGGTGCGCGCCCTCGTCGTGGGCGTGGCGGCGTTCCTGGCCATCGGCTGGCTGCGCTGGCCGCTGCTGCCGGTCATGGCCGTGCTGGTGCCCGTGGCGCTGGTGCTGGAATACCGCGCCATGCGCAAGGGGGCATGATGGCATCGCCCGACATCCTGCGCGACCTGCTGGGACACTTCGGCATGCTGTCGTTGCTGGCCGTGGGCGGCGGCGGCACGGTGATCCCTGACATGCACCGGTATCTGGTGGAGGCCAACCACTGGATGACCGACGAGCAGTTCGCCGCGCTCTACGCCATCTCGCAGGCATCGCCGGGGCCGAACATCCTGTTCGTGGCGCTGTTCGGCTGGCAGGTGGCCGGCGCGGGTGGCGCCTTCGCGTCGATGCTCGGCATCTGCGGCCCGTCCAGCGTGATCGCGCTGGGCTTCGAATACTTCGCCGGACGCGCGCCACACGCGGTCTGGCCGGTGCTGATCAAGCGCGGCCTGTCGGCGCTGACCATCGGCCTGCTGATGTCCACGGGATGGGTGCTGGCCACCAGCGTCGACCATACCTGGACGGCTGTGGCGGTGACGCTGCTGACAGTGGGTTTGATGCTGAAGACGAAGATCCACCCGCTGCTGCTGGTGGCCCTCGGTGCGGGGGCGGGGTTGCTGGGGCTGGTGTAGTGGTATGGCTCCCCTCTCCCGCGTGAGAGAGGGGAGCGCATCACCACGGCCACAAGCAGGCGCAATGATCTACTTCAGCGGCAGCACCAGGATGCTCAGGGCGGCCGGGCGGGCACGCATGGCGGCAAGCCAGCGTTCCAGGTTGGGCCGTGGCGCATGCGGGACGGGCGTGCCAAACCAGCGATGCGCGGCGCAGGCCAGCGAGATGTCGGCCATCGTGAAACGGTCGCCACCGATGAACTCGCGGTCTGCCAGCGCGGCGTCCAGCATCTGCGCCAGCGGCTCGGTGCGCTCGCACGACTTGTCGATCACGGCCTGGTCGCGCTGGTCTTCGGGGATGCGGACCATCTGCAGGAAAGCCTGAACCATGGCCGGGCTGAAGGTGGTGGTCTGCCAGTCCATCCAGCGGTCGGCCGATGCGCGCGCCTTGACGTCCGATGGCCACAGCGTGTCTTCGCCATAGCGGGCGCACAGGTAGCGCACGATCGCATTCGACTCCCACAGCACGAACGGCTCGCCGGCCACGTCGGTGTCGCGGAAATCCTCGATCACCGGAATCAGCCGGTTCGGATTCAGGCGGACGTATGCTTCGGCGTCAAGCTCGCCCTTGTGGTTGCCGATGTCGATACGTTCGTGGTCCAGGTGCAGCTCGCGCGCGCACCAGACCACCTTCTGCACGTTGATCGACGACAGGCGGCCCCAGATGCGAAGCATGGTTTGCGGCTCTTCCAGATCCATGTTGGCCATCATCCTCACGCCGCGCGCGGTTGCGGGGCAGCCTTGGCGATGGCTTCGCGGAACAGCTCGCCCAGGATCGACACGCCCTGTTCGATGCGCTCCGGCGGCACCGTCACGAAGGCCAGGCGCAGCGTGTTCATGCGCGGGTTGCCGGCGTAGAACGGCGCGCCCGGCACGTAGGCCACGTTGCGGCGCACGGCTTCTTCCAGGATCGTCATGCTGTTCAGGCCTTCGGGCAGTTCCACCCAGATGAACATGCCGCCTTCGGGCGCATTCCACGTCACGCCAGCCGGCATGTGGCGCTTGAGCGCGTCCAGCATGCAGGCGCACTGCTTGCCGTAGAGTTCGCGGATGGTCGGGATGTGGCTGTCCAGCAGGCCGTCCTTGACCGTCTCGTAGGCAATGCGCTGCGTGAAGGTCGGCGTGTGCAGGTCAGAGGCCTGCTTGGCCTGGCACAGCTTGAAGTGCAGCTCGGGCGGGGCGATCACGAAACCCAGGCGCATGCCCGGCGCCAGGATCTTCGAGAACGAACCCATGTAGATCACGCCGTCCGGGTTCATCGACAGCAGCGTCGGCAGCGTGTTGCCGGTGTAGCTCAGTTCACCGTACGGATCGTCTTCCACCAGCAGGATGCCCAGTTCCTGCGCGCGCTTGACCAGCGCCTGGCGGCGCTCCAGCGGCAGGCGGCGGCCGGTGGGGTTCTGGAAGTTCGGCAGCGCGTACAGGAAGCGCGCGTTGGCGGTCAGTTCGGCCGTCAGCGCCTCGGGGATCAGGCCGCGGTCGTCGGACGGGATCGACACGAATTCCGGCTCGAACAGCGAGAACGCCTGCAGCGCGCCGAGGTAGCTGGGCGTTTCCACCAGCACCGGGCTGCCCGGGTCGATCATGATCTTGGCGATCAGGTCCAGCGCCTGCTGCGAACCGGTGGTGATCAGCACGCGCTCGACCCCCACGTTGTAGCGCCTGGCCACGAATTCGCGCAGCGGCAGGTAGCCTTCGGTGGCCGCGTACTGCAAGGCCGCCTGGGGGTTATCGGCGAATACACGGGCCACCGCCGCTTCCATGGCCGCTACCGGGAACGACGCCGGAGAGGGCAGGCCGCCGGCGAACGAAATGACTTCCGGACGCTCGGTGACTTTCAGGATTTCGCGGATGGCCGAGCTGGTCAGTTGCTGCGCCCGGCGGGAGATGGCCCATTTCATGATTGATCTCGTGGTGGGGGAATTCAGGTGCCGGGCCCGGGGGCCCGGCCATGTCTCTGGTCGTTCTGGTCAGTCTGGTCGGTCTGGTACGTCAGGTCAGGCAGGGGGCTGCCTCAGATCTCCACGATCATCTCGATCTCGACGCAGGCGCCCAGCGGAATCTGCGCCACGCCAAAGGCGCTGCGGGCGTGCTTGCCTTTCTCGCCGAACACTTCGACCAGGAATTCGGAGCAGCCGTTGGTGACCAGGTGTTGTTCGGTGAATTCCGGCGTGGAGTTCACCAGGCTCATCACCTTGACGATGCGCTTCACCTTGTTCAGGTCGCCGATATGGCCGTGCAGCGTGGCCAGCAGGTCGATGGCGATGCTGCGCGCGGCCTGCTGGCCGGCGGCGGTATCGATATCCTTGCCAAGCTTGCCAGCCCAGGGCTTGCCGTCGCGGCGGGCGATATGGCCCGACAGGAAGACGGTGTTGCCGGTGGTCGCTGCCATCACATAGGCAGCGGCCGGGGCGCCGGCGGTGGGCAGTTCCACGCCGAGTTTGGCAAGGGTGTCGTAGACGGACATGCGGTGACTCCTGTCAGTGAATGCGTCCTGGAAGAACGGGGGGCGTTTCTCCGGCCACGGCGGCCGGTGGCGCGGCGGGTGCGGTGTTGCGCACGGCGGCGCGTCGGCCCAGGGCCACCACGGCGATCACCGCGACTGCAAAAGCGACGGTGGCGGCATCGGGGGGCTCGGCCAGGATCACGGCGCCGCCCGCCAGCGTGAGGAACGGCTGGAGCAATTGTATCTGGCCTACGCGGGCCACGCCGCCTTTTGCAAGCCCGGCGTACCAGAACAGAAATCCGATGAACATCGAGAACACCGACACATAGGCCATGCCGGCCCACGCGCGCGGCGACGCGGCGGCAATGTCGTCCGCGTGCCCAACTGTCAGCCACGCCACCACCGGCACCAGCACCGGCAGCGACACCACCAGCGCCCAGGAAATCGTCTCCAGCCCGCCCAGTTCGCGCGATAGCTTGCCGCCTTCGGCATAGCCGAGTGCGCCCAGCACCACAGCCAGGAACAGGAACCAGTCGGCGTGCTGCAGCCCGCCCGCGCCCTGCCACAGGGCAAAGCCGACCACCAGCGCGCTGCCAGCCAGCGCCGACAGCCAGAAGCCGGCGGACGGGCGCTCGTTGCCGAACCATGCCGCGAAGACGGCCGTGGCCAGCGGCAGCAGGCCGATCACGATGGCGCCGTGCGCGGCCGGCACTTCGCGCATGGCCAGTGACGAAAACACCGGAAAGCCGACCACCACGCCCAGCGCGGTCACCGCCAGCCGCAGCCACTGGCGCCCGCGCGGGCGCTTCGACGGCGCCAGCGCGCCGCGCGCCGCCAGCAACGCCAGGGCCAGCGCGGCCGCGACCACGGCCCGGGCCAGCGCCACGAACGTGGCATCCAGCTCGGCCACGGCCATGCGCGTGAACGGCAGCGTCTGGCTGAAGATGGCCACGCCGATAAAGCCCAGCAGCATGCCGCCGGAATGAGGGGAGGGGTTCTGGCTCATGGCAATCCGGGGACCATCAGTGCGGGTGTGCGGCGGCCACGGCCATCCACAGGGCGGTCAGCGCCAGTGCCAGCCCCATCGCACCGTTGAACCAGCGCACGCGGTTGCCCTGCATCAGCCACTGCCGCAGGGACGCGCCCAGCACGCCATAGGCGCCGTTGCTGAAGAAGCCGAACGTGGCGAACAGCGTGCTGACCAGCAGCACACGCTGGCCCAGCGACGGCGCGTTATCCATATAGGACGCGGCCACGGCCAGCGCCATCATCCACGCCTTGATGTTGGCGAACTGCATGGCGATCGATTGCCAGACGTTCATCGGCTTGAGCACGTTCTTTTCGGCCAGCGACGTGCTGCGCGCGATGCGCAGCGCCAGCCAGAGCAGGTACAGCACGCCCACCACGCGGATGGCTGCCGCCAGCATCGGACTGGCCAGAATCAGCGCGCCCACGCCGGTGGCGCACAGCGCGATGATGCTGGCGAAGCCCACCGACACGCCGATGCAATGGGGCAAGGTGGCGCGCAGGCCGAAATTGGCGCCGGTCACGGCCGCCACGGTGGTGTTCGGGCCGGGCGTGAAGGCGCCCACGGCCAGCAGCGTCACCAATGCCAGGAACTGGGCCATCGACAGGCCCGTGAGCCAGGTTTCCACGCCGCTCATGCGAAATTGACGACCACGCGCCGGTTGGTGCGGCTCTTCTTCTCGATCTTGGTCACCACCATCGCGCCGATCTCGCCGGTGTTGGCCACGTGCGTGCCGCCGCAGGGCTGGCGGTCCACGCCGGGGATGTCGACGATGCGGATCGTCGACGTGCCGGCCGGCGGCGCGGCACCGATGGTGCGCACCAGGTCGGGCTGGGCGGCCAGTTGCTCTGGCGTGATGCGGTCGATGTTGACCGGCGTCTTCGCGTCGATCAGCGCGTTGAGCTGTGCGGTCAGCACGGCCTTGTCGAGCGTCGATTCGGGCAGGTCGAAGTCGATGCGTGCCGAATCGGGCGAGATGCTGCAGCCGGTGACCGGCACCGGGATCAGCGACCCCAGCAGGTGCAGGCAGGTATGCAGGCGCATGAGCCGGTGGCGGCGCGCCCAGTCGATCCTGACCTCCACGCGGTCGCCAACGGCCAGCGCGGGCGCGTCGGGGGCGGGCACGTGCAGGATGCGGGTGCGGTCATCGGCGTAGACCGTATCGGCCAGCGCCACCACACGGCCGTCGGCGGTATGCAGCGTGCCGGTGTCGCCGGCCTGCCCGCCGCTGCGCGCGTAGCACACGGTCTGGTCCAGTTCGATGCCCGCGTCGCTCACCGCCACCACGGTGGCCTGGCAGTGATCGAGATACGCGTCGTCGTCGAAACGCTTGGCGGTGGTGGCGGACATCGGGGGCTCCTTGGGTGTGTCTTGTCTTGGGGATCAGCGCAGGGTCTTGACGCCCGCTGGGGTGTCGATGTCGGCCGTCAGCAGCGGCGGCCCATCGGTCTGGTCGATCTCGATCAGGTGTGCGGCGCCTAGCCACGCCAGCCCCTGCCGCAGCAGTTCCGCATGCGGATGCTGGCCGCGCAGCCGGCGCAGGGCCAGGTCCTGGCGCGGCAGGCTGACGCCCGGGTGGCTCGCCACGTCCCACTGGATCAGCGTCGGAAACAGGCCATCGCCGGCGCTGGCGGCCTCGCCACGCCACGCGGGCAGGCTGCCGTCGTCGGGCACGGTCAGGCGCCAGTGCAGCGCGCCGCGATCCATCGGGATGGCCGGCGCGATGCGATCCGGGTACTGCGATTGCCAGCGCGACAGGTCGGCCGGGCGCTCCACGCGGGCCGCCCAGTGCGCCAGGAACGGGCCGTCGCGCAGCCGTTGCTGGATCAGGTCGCTGTCCAGCCCGAACCAGCGCGGGCGATCCGGGGCCGGCGCGGCCGGGTCGATCGCGATCACTTCGAGGTACATCCCGCCAAACAGCCCCAGCACGCGGTTGTGCGTGCCCATGCGCGGATGGGCGCCGCCGCCTTGCGGGGCGATGCCAAGCAGGTGGGCGACATGCTCGGCACCCGACTCCAGGTCGGGGGCGGCAATCACGAGGTGGTCAATGGCGAGTTTCATCGTTGGTTGATGGTAGTCAAGCTTGTCGGTACAGTACCGATACAGTTCAGCAAATCGTCTTCAGTACAGTTGCGGGAGCGCCACATGGAAGGCAGCCAGAAGAATCGCCAGGGCGGCAATGATAGTGCCTCGAATGTCACTTCGGGCGGCGGTACGCGCCCGCTGCGGCTGGTGATGCCGGCCGCCGGCCATCCCCACCTGCCCGATCCCATACCGTCGGCCCAGATGACGCTGGTGGAGCAGCTGACCGAATGGGCGCGGCTGCGCATCGACGAGCGGGTATTCCGGGCGGGCATGCGGATGCCGTCGATCCGCCAGCTGGCGTCGGAAAAAGGCATCTCGCGCTTTACCGTGGTGGAAGCCTACGAGCGCCTGGTGGCCCTGGGCTACCTGGAATCGCGCCGGGGGTCGGGGTTCTATGTGCGCGACCGCGTGCCGCATCCGGCAGCGGCGCCGCTGGCGTCCCCGTCCATCCGCAATGTGGACGTCACCTGGCTGCTGCGCAGCATGTTCCACTCGGCCGAGAGCCACAAGGCACCGGGCTGGGGGTTCCTGCCCACGGAATGGCTCGATGGCGAACTGCTGTCCGGCGCCATGCGCAGCCTGGGGCGCCAGCCGGGCGGCCATTTCCTGTCCAGCGGCACCCCCATGGGCTTCCTGCCGCTGCGGCAGCAACTGCGCACCCGGCTGGAGGAACTCGAAATCGGCGTCACGCCGGACCAGATCGTGATGACATCGGGCATCACGCAGGCCTTCGACCTGATCGCGCGTCAGTTCCTGCATCCGGGCGATACCGTGGTGGTCGGCGACCCGGCCTGGTTCGTGATGTTTGCCCGCTTTGCCACGCAGGGCGCCAATGTGATCGGCGTGCCCTACACGGCCGATGGCCCCGACCTGGAGGCGCTGGAGCGTATCGCCCAGGCGCATCAGCCCAAGCTGGTGGTGGTCAATTCGGTGCTGCACAACCCCACGGGCACGTCGCTGTCCGCCGCGCGGGCGTTCCGGCTGCTGCAACTGGCCGAGCAGTACGGCTTCACGATCGTCGAGGACGACATCTATTGCGACCTGTGCCCGCCCGGCCATGCGGCCACGCGGCTGGCCAGCCTGGACCAGCTCAGGCGGGTGATCTACCTGGGCAGTTTTTCCAAGACGCTGGCCGCAAACCTGCGTGTGGGCTTTATCGCCGCCAGCCCGGACCTGGCCGTGACCCTGACCGACAGCAAGCTGGTGACGGGCATGGCCACGCCCGAAATCAACGAGCGCGTGGTCTACAAGGTGCTGACCGAGGGGCACTACCGCAAGCACACCGAGCGCGTGCGGGTGCGGCTGGACCGTGCCCGCGACGCGACGCGCGAGCAGCTCGAGCGGCTGGGCCTGCGCATCTTCCCGGGGCAGGTGGCCGGCATGTACCTGTGGGCCGATACCGGCGTGGATACCAATGTCATTGCGACGGCAGGGCACGAGGAAGGCTACCTGTTCGCGCCGGGCAGCCTGTTCTCGCCGTCGCAGATGCCGTCCACCTGGACCCGCTTCAATGTGGCCAGCAGCACCGATCCGGGCATGCTGCGCTTCCTGGCCGGCCAGATGGAGCGCCTGTCGGGCCTGCCGGCCGGCGCCGGCACCTGATCCACCGGGCGGGGGCTTGAAATCGCCCCGTCCCGTCCCTATTTCCTGCGCCATCGACCCGCTCCGGATACACGGGGCCGGGCACCTTGCGCATAGATCCGTTTTCAAGAGGAGAACCATGACCGCACCGCACGAGACGATGAGCTTCCAGGCGGAAGTGAAGCAGTTGCTGCACCTGATGATCCACTCGCTGTACAGCAACAAGGAAATCTTCCTGCGCGAGCTGATATCGAATGCTTCGGACGCCACCGACAAGCTGCGCTTCGAGGCGATTGCGAATCCGGCCCTGCTGGAAAACGACGCCGACCTGGCGATCCGCATCGAAGCCGACCCGGCCGCCCGCACGCTGAAGATCACCGACAACGGCATCGGCATGAGCCGTGACGAGGCGATCCGCAACCTGGGCACCATCGCCCGTTCGGGCACCAAGGAATTCTTCCAGCAACTGTCGGGCGACCAGCAGAAGGACGCCGCGCTGATCGGCCAGTTCGGCGTGGGCTTCTACTCGGCCTTTATCGTCGCGGACAAGGTCACCGTGGAAACGCGCCGCGCCGGCCTGGCTGGCAACGAAGCCGTGCGCTGGGAAAGCGCCGGCGATGGCGAATTTACGATCGATGCGATCGACCGCGCCGAGCGCGGTACCACGATCACGCTGCATCTGCGCGAAGGCGAGGACGATTTCCTGTCGTCGTACCGCCTGCAACACATCATCCGCAAATATTCGGACCACATCTCGCTGCCGATCCGCATGCCCAAGGAACAGTGGGATGCCGAGGCCCAGCAGCAGAAGCCCACGGGCGAGTGGGAAAGCGTGAACCAGGCCAGCGCGCTCTGGACCCGCAACAAGTCCGATATTTCCGACGAACAGTACCAGGCGTTCTACCAGCACATTGCGCACGATCACGAGGCGCCGCTGGCCTGGACGCACAACCGCGTGGAAGGCCGCAGCGAGTACACCCAGTTGCTGTACATCCCGGCCCGCGCGCCGTTCGACCTGTGGGACCGCAATCGCAAGGCCGGCCTGAAGCTGTATGTGAAGCGCGTGTTCATCATGGACGACGCCGACCAGCTGCTGCCGTCGTACTTGCGCTGGGTCAAGGGTGTGGTGGATTCGGCCGACCTGCCGCTGAACGTGTCGCGCGAACTGCTGCAGGAAAGCCGCGACGTGAAGGCCATCCGCGAAGGCTGCACCAAGCGCGTGCTGTCGATGCTGGAGGCGCTGGCCGACAGCGAGGACGAAGCCGATCGCGCCAAGTACAAGACGTTCTGGGAACAGTTCGGCCAGGTGCTCAAGGAGGGCATGGGCGAGGACCACGCCAACGCCGAGCGCATCGCCCGCCTGCTGCGCTTTGCCACGACCCACAACGGCACGGCCGAGCAGTCGGTGTCGCTAGGTGACTACGTGGGCCGCATGAAGGAAGGTCAGGACAAGATCTACTACGTCACGGCCGATACGTGGGCCGCGGCCAAGTCGAGCCCGCATCTTGAGGTGTTCCGCAAGAAGGGCATCGAGGTCGTGCTGCTGACCGAGCGCGTGGACGAATGGATGCTGTCGTACCTGCACGAATTCGACGGCAAGGAACTGGTGTCCGTGGCCCGCGGCGACCTGGACCTGGGCGCGCTGGCCGACGAGGCCGAGAAGGCCGAGCAGGAAAAGGCGGCCACCGAATGGAAGGACGTGGTGGAACGCGCGAAGGCCGTGCTGGAAGGCAAGGCCAAGGACGTGCGCGTGACGCTGCGCCTGACCGATTCGGCGTCGTGCCTGGTGTCCGACGAGGGCGACATGAGCGGCTATCTGCAACGCCTGCTGAAGCAGGCGGGCCAGAAGGCGCCCGATGCGCAACCGATCCTGGAACTGAACCCCGAGCACGCGCTGGTGAAGAAGCTGCGCGACCTGCCCGAAGGCGAAGGCTTCACCGACCGCGTGTTCGTGCTGTTCGACCAGGCCCTGCTGGCCGAGGGCGGCATGCTCGACGACGCGGCGGCCTATGTGCAGCGGGTGAACCGCCTGCTGGCCTGATCCCTGCGCTGTCGTGGTTTGACGCGCTGGCCGTCTCCCCCGGCCCCTCTCCCGCAGGCGGGAGAGGGGAGCACACCGAAGGCATCCTCAAGTGCTCGTGGTGGTTTGCGCCCCTCTCCCGCAGGCGGGAGAGGGGAGCACACCAAAGGCATCCTCATGTGCTCGCGGTGGTTTGCTCCCCTCTCCCGCGAGCGGGAGAGGGGCGGGGGAGAGGGCGGGCCGCTCCATGTCTCACCACGCTGAATGATGACCACCAAACGCTGCTTCCCTCCGGTTGTCGACCCGCACACCCGCGTGCTGGTGCTCGGCAGCCTGCCGGGCGAAGTGTCCCTGGCTCAATCGCAGTACTACGCCCACAAGCAGAACCGTTTCTGGCACCTGATGGGCGACGTGCTGGACGTGGAGCTGGTCAGCCTGGACTACGACAGCCGGCTGGCCAGGCTACGCCAGCACCGCGTGGGCCTGTGGGACGTGGTGGCAGAGGCGCGCCGCGAAGGTAGCCTCGACAGCAGCATCCGCGATCACCAGGGCAACGACCTGATCGGCCTGATCGCCACCCTGCCCAATCTGCGGGCGATTGCCTTCAACGGCGGCACCGCCGCAAAGATCGGCGAAAAGGCGCTGGCCGGACATGGCGACCCGCACGCCATCGTAAAACTGCCATCCAGCAGCCCCGCCTACACGCTGGCGTATGCACAGAAGCTGATTGCGTGGCAGGCGCTGCGCGAGTGGCTGGCCTAGTGCGCCACGCTGTTATTCAAACTTTGGCTGCGTCGCCGCATAGCTGGGCCGCGCACGCATGACGGCATGGCCGCGCCGGATATTCGGTCGCGTCTCCAGCAGCGCCTGGCTTTCCGGGAACATCCCCAGATACTCGACGATCGGCGCGAAGAACAGGTCGGCCATCGACAGCGCATTGCCGACCAGGAAATCCCGGCCACCGTACGCCTGTTCCAGTGCATCTAGCTGTTTGGCCATTTCCGGCACGGCGGCGTCGATGGTCTGGCGGTCGGGCTGGCCGTTTTCACCCTTTGGAAACACGTACTGCAGCACGTAGCGGCGCACCATCGTGTCGTAGGCGTGGCAGTTGATCAGGCTGATCCATTGCTCGCAGCGTGCGCGGGCGGTGGGGCCGGTCTGCGGGATCAGGTTGGTGCCGCCGAAGACGTCGTTGATATAGCTCAGGATGGCCCGGGTTTCGTAGAACTCAATCGGGCCGTCGGCGAAAGCCGGAATGCGGCCGAACGGGTTATGGGCCAGCAACGCCTCGTCGCGCGGGGTGATCGGGTCCAGCTTGTAACGCAGCCCCTTTTCTTCCAGCGCCAGGCGCACGGTGCGCACATAGGTGCTGCGGGCGTCGCCGTAGACGGTCAGCGTGCCGGCGCTGCCCTCCGGGTCCAGGTAATCGACGAGGTTGTTGAACACCGACTGCCAGCCGCTGACATGGGCATCGCGCATCGCCGTATCGGGGAAGCCGCTGTGCCGCATATGCATGTGGGTGCCGCCGTCCCTGTCGGTCAGCGTCACCTCGATCAGCGTGCGCATGCCGGCCGGCAGTTCGGCGCCGCCTTCCCATTCCCACGTGTACGCCAGGAAGTTGGCCCGGTCGAGCGTCTGGTACTGGCCGTTGACGATGTGCTGCTCGCCGTCCCGGGCGCCGATCACCAGCCGGTATGCCCCGCCTACCCGGGCATCGGCACGCGCTTCGAGCACGGTCATGCCGCGCGGGCAATGCCAGGTGGCCAGCGCGGCCTGGTCGGTGAAGGCATCGAACACGCGCTCGCGCGGGGCGCGGATCTGACGGGTCATTTCCAGATGAAAGGTCGCGGCTTCGCTCATGACTTGTTCCCCTGCTTCGATGTGACATCGGTGTCGGATTGCGCCTGCTCGACAAAAGCCACCAGCCTGTCGAGGTTGTCTTCCCAGTGCCGCCGGTAGGTCTCCAGCCAGCCGTGTGCATCGCGCAGCGCGCCCGGCCGCAAATGGCAGATGCGCCAGCGCGCATTGACCTCACGCTCGATCAGCCCGGCATCGGCCAGCACGCGCAGATGCCGGGAAATGGCCGGCGCCGACATGTCGAACGGCCGCGCCAGTTCGCTGACCGGCGCCTCGCCTTGCGCCAGCCGCGCCAGAATCGCGCGCCGCGTGGGATCGGCCAGCGCGGCAAACACGGACGAAAGTGGATCGGTAACATTGGGCATGCGGTCATTTAACGCATTGGTTAAATGAAGATCAAGCGGTGTTACAACTCGGTTCGCCGGGAAAGCGGCCGTGCGGCGGATAGCCGGAACGGCGAGGGAGTGGGGGAGGGGGAGGGAAAAGCGTCCGGCCGGAAAACCTGCTCCGGCCGGAACGCCGGGCCTCTCGAAGAGAGAAAAGATGCGGCCGTTCAGGCCGTCGTATTGACGTTGTTGCCGGTGCTGGTGCCCGTGGCTTGCTTGTAGGCCTCCGTCAGCTTGGCCATGGCTTCGGACAGTGCGGCCTGGGTGGCCGTCGCGCCGGCTTGCAGCGTGGCCACCGTGGTGGCCTTGGTCTGGTCGTCGGTCGGGGCGGCCTGGGCGGCCTGAATTTGGGCCATCTGGGCGGCCAGTTGCTTCTGCAGCGCTTCGATTTGCTGCTTCAGGGCCTTGATCACGGCCGATTCGCTGTCGTCGCTGCTGCTTTGCGCGTCGGCTGCGCCGCCGGGCTTGCCCGCGCCAGCCGGGCCTGCGATACGGCCGCCGGCGTTGGATGATGAGGCGGAGCCCGAAGCCGAAGCGCCCTGTGAGGCGCCGGTGGCCTGGCCGTCGCCGGTCTGCGCGGCGGTGTCTTCGGTGGGTTGCGTGAAGCGGCGGGTGTTGGTGCCCGTCGCGTCACTGGCCACCATGACCTGAGGGGTAACGCTGCTGATGGTTGTCATTGTTGGAGTCCGATCGAAGAGAGAGCCCACATCCTTCTTCGGCCATCCATCGTGAAAACTTTAGCGATGCGGGCGCGGTCTGATCGGCATCTGTCACAATCGCGGCTGTCCGGCGTATCGGACGCCCCCGCACCTTACTGGATTCCCATGTTGTCTTCGCTCGGTTTCGGCGGTATTGGCGGCATCGGCCTGCATGTCATCGTGGCGATCTTCTTTGCCGTGCATGCCGTCCGCACCCACCAGAACATGTACTGGCTGCTGTTGCTGTTCCTCTTCCCGGGGCTCGGCAGCGTGGTCTATTTCTTTGCGATCTACCTGCCGGGCCTGCGCCAGACCCGCGGTGCGCAGGTGGCCAAGCGCGCCATCGGCCAGATCGTCGACCCGGGCCGCGCCGTGCGCGAGGCGCGCCAGGCGTTCGACCGCGCGCCGACTGTCGACCATCGCATGCGCCTGGGGGCTGCCCTGCTTGATGCAGGCCATCCGGCCGAGGCGCTGGAGCACTACGAAGCGGCGGCCAATGGCCCGTTTGCCTCCGACCCGGCGCTGCTGGAAGGGCTGGCCCGCGCGCAACTGGCTACGGGCCGTCATGCCGAGGCCCAGGTCACGCTGGAAAAGCTGTTCGCGGGCAATCCCCGTGCGCGCGAACAAGCCGATCCTTCGCTGCTCTACGCCCGCGCACTGGCCGCACAGGGTGCACCCGGCACGCGCGACGCCTTCGAGCGGGCGCTGACCAATGCCAGCGACGTGGCCGCGCGCTGCCTGTTCGCCGACTGGCTGGCGAAGCAGCCCGAAGCGGCCGACCGCGAGCGCGCGAAGTCGCTGTATTCCGAAATCGTTCATGACGCGCGCCACTGGCCGCGTCATGCCCGCGAACACAATCGCGAATGGCTGCAGCGCGCGCAAGCCGCGCTGGGCCAATGATCCGCGCCCTGGGCGCACTTTTTTCTTCCATGACGCTTCTGAAACGCAAATCGATCGAGGCGGTGGCCTCGCGCCGCCCCGCACGCGGCAACCGTGAGTCCTCGCGCAAGAACCTTTCCAAGGACGCCGAAGAAAAGCGCATGACGCCGCGCTTTGCGCCGGTGACGTTTTCCGAGATGGATGGCGTGCGCTACCTGCATTTCGGTACAGAGTGGGTGCAGGGCGCCATGCGCCTGCGCAAGCCCGAAGCCATCGAACTGGAATACGCGCAGCAAATGATGGCCTGGCTGCTGTTCCAGTCGCCGTCGTCGGCCGATTTCCATGTGGCGCAGCTGGGCCTGGGCGCGGCCGCGCTGACCAAGTTCTGCCATCGCCATTTCGCCAAGGCAAAGGTGACGGCTGTCGAACTGAACCCGGCCGTGATCGTGGCAGGCCGCAGCATGTTCGGCCTGCGCGAGGACGACGCCCGACTGACAGTGCGCGAGCAGGACGCCTGGGATTACGTGATGGATGGTGCCAATACCGCCGCCATCGATGCGCTGCAGGTGGACCTGTACGATGCCACGGCACGTGGGCCGGTGCTGGACACCACGGCGTTCTACCGCGCCTGCCGCCGTGTGCTGAAGGCGCCCGGCGTGATGACCATCAACCTGTTCGGCGACCACGACAGCTTCCCGAAGAACATCGAGCGGATTTGCGACGCCTTCGACAATCGCGTGCTGGTGTTTCCGGAGGTGCACGATGGCAACATCATCGCGCTGGCGTTCAACGGCCCGGCGATCGATGTGTCGTGGCAAACGCTGGAAGCCAGGGCCGATGTGGTCGAGGCTTCGACCGGCCTGCCGGCCCGGGATTGGGTCAGGAAACTGCGCGTGGCGAACGCACGGCAGGAAGAACGGCTGGTGATCTGAGGGAAGGCTGCGCTCTCCCACCTTGGGTTGGGGGGAGAGGGCGTTCAATCTACGACACGTCGCAACGTGACCCTCAACGCCCTCTCCCCCAGCCCCTCTCCCGCCAGGCGGGAGAGGGGAGCAAACAGTCAGCAGTCGAGTCTCTCACTCCTTGTGGAAGAACTGGGCCAGCGACCATTCGTCGGTGCGCGCCTCGTACTTCAGGCCCTTGCGCATGGCCCACATCGCGAGCTGGCTGTGCGACGGGATGATGGCGTGGTCTTCCAGCGCGAACTTCGCGGCCGTGCGGGCGTTCTGCTCGCGGTCCTTGTCGCTAGACACCGTGGTCAGCGATTTCTCGATCAGCTGATCCAGCTTCGGATTGCTGTACTTGCCCCAGTTCCACGTGCCATAGCCGGTCTTCGGGTTTGGCGTGCCGGTGATCGAGCGTAGCGCGACGTCGGCGGCGGCCGAGCCCCAGCCCAGCATCTCGAACGCGAAATCCCCCTGGCGGGCGCGCGTGAAGTAGGCGGCCACGGGCAGCGTTTCGACCTTGGTCTGGATGCCGATGCGCGTCAGCATGCCGGCGGTGGCCTGCGCCACCTGGGCGTCGTTCAGGTAGCGATTGTTGGTGGCGTGCAGCGTCAGCGCGAAGCCGTCCGGATAGCCGGCCTGGGCCAGCAGCTTCTTCGCGCCTTCCACGTCATAGGCGTCGGGCTTGGTGCCCGGATGGCCGAAGATCTGCGGCGAGACGATCGACGACGCCGGCACCGCCAGGCCTTCCATGATGCGGCTGACGATGGCATCGCGGTTCAGCGCCTTGCTGATCGCGGCGCGCACACGGACATCCTTGAACGGGTTCTTGCCCAGCGGCTTGCCGGCCTTGTCGGTGACGAACGGCGGGTTGTCGCGCGACTGGTCCATCTGCCAGAAGATGGTGCGCCACGACGTGGTCTGCTCGATCTTGAACTTCGGATTTTGCTTAAGTTTGGCGACGTCCGCGGCCGGAATGCTCTCGATGACATCGACATCGCCCGCCAGCAGCGCGGCGGTGCGCGCGCCGTTATCGGTCAGGATGCGGAAGATGGCGCGGTCGAATTCCGGCTTCGGGCCCCAGTAGTCGGGGTTGCGCTGCATCACGATTTCCTGGCCTCGCGCGAAGCGCACGAACTTGTACGGCCCGGTGCCAATCATGGCCTTGCCCGAGTCGAAATCGCCCTGGCTCAGGTCCGCCGCCATCTTCTTCGGCATGATCGGCACGCTGTTCAGATCGTTGGCCAGATTGGCGTAATTCGGCACATTCATCGTCAGGCGCACCGTCAGCGCGTCGGGCGTGTCGATGCGGGCGATCGGCTTGGTGTAGCTGGTGAACGAGCCCGGGGCGTTGGTCAGCTTCTCGGGGCGTTCCAGCGACGCCTTGACGTCTTCGCTCGTGAACGGCGAACCGTCGTGCCACTTCACGTTGGGACGCAGCTTGATCTCCCAGGTGATGGCGTTGACCGGCTTCCAGGACAACGCCAGGCCGGGAATGTAGCGGGCGTTCTTGTCCATGAACACCAGCGACTCGAAGATATGGAGCGCGATGGCGTTGTTGGGGCCCGCGTTGTTCCAGTGGGGGTCCATCGACGTGACGTCGGCGGCCAGGCCGATGCGCAGGTCTTCCGCGTGGGCGGCGTGGACCGGGATCAGCGTCAGCGCGGGGGCGCCCAGCGCCATCGAAAGGGATGCTTGCAGCAGCGTGCGGCGGATCATGAGTGGGCTCCTCGTACGGTGTTGGCCGCTATTGTGCCGTCAAATGTACTTCCACGTCCGGCACCTCCGCGATGGGTGCGGCGCGGATGCCGGGCGGGGCAGGGCGCCCGGTACAATCGCGCCCATGTTTGCCAATTCCCGCACCATTTCGTCGGCGCAGACCGATATTCACGAGCATCTGGCGGCGCGCGTCCAGCGTCATCTGGCCGAGCCGTTCCGCAAGCCCATCGGCGCACCGAGCCAACAGGCGTTTGATGCGGCCATGAAAGCCTGGCAGCATGCCGGCGGCAAGCCGCTGATCATCGATGCCGGCTGCGGCATCGGCGAGAGCACGCTGCGGCTGGCCACGGCGTTTCCCGACCACTACGTGATCGGCATCGATCAGTCGGAAAAGCGATTAACCGCGGGCAAGGACTGGTGGGATGCCGAGATGCCGGTGAATTATCACTGGGCGCGTGCCGATCTGGTCGATTTCTGGCGCCTGCTGCAGCAGGGCGGGGTGCATGTGGTGCGGCACTATGTGCTGTATCCGAACCCGTGGCCGAAGATTGGCCACCTGGGCCGGCGCTGGCAGGGGCACGCGGTGTTTCCCGCGCTGGCCGCCTGCGGCGACTACCTGGAGTGCCGCAGCAACTGGAAGATCTATATCGACGAATTCGCGGCGGCGCTGACGCTGGTTGGACGCCCGGCCCAGACCGAACCCTGGCAGCCGGAAACCCCGATGACCCCGTTCGAGCGCAAGTATGGCGCGTCAGGGCATGGGCTCTGGCGCTGCACCAGCGTGCGGCTGGCATGAAAAAACCCGCCGTGACGGGCGGGTCTTTTCATGGAAGTGCGATGCCTTAGTGGAACAGCGGCTGCTGGGTCGGGGCATCCTCGGGCAGTTCGGCGTGGACGATCTCGCCGGAACGGTCCGCATAGAGCGGCGTACCGCAATCCTCGCAGTATTCCGGATCGAACAGCGCGGCGTGGCGGAAGATGTCCTCGACGCCGGCGTTGCGCAATTCCTCGCAGATCTGCTCGACCGGGTTGCCTTTCTCCTCGGCGTCGATCTCGCCGGATTCCCGGCCGTACACCGGCCAGACAATGCCGTAGATCACGTCCTTCTCGCCGCGCATCGTGAAGCCCACGCGGTATTCCTCGACCACTTCCTCGCCAAAGCCGGCCACCACGGCGGCCAGCTGGCCGGCCGGAATGTCGAGCGTGCCGCACAGGTAGTTGACGGCCGCGCGCACGGTCAGCGGACGGATGCTCTTGTCCGATTCCCGGCACGACAGGAAGAAGGCGTCGGGCAGCAGCAGTTCGAACTCGCAGCCCGGCAGCAGCACGGCCACGGTCGGCTGCACCTGGTTGCGCCATTGCTCCAGGCAGACCGAACGCTCGGCGTGGTGCTCCTTGGCGTCTTCCTGCCAGCGGAACAGCGCGCCTTCGTGCGGTGCCACCACCACGGCCAGCAGGTAGCGCGGATCGGCCAGGATCGGGGCGGTCTCGGGCAGGTCCTTCAGGTCCACCTTGGGCATCGATCCGGCCAGCGCGGCCGACGCCAGCTTGTGCGTCAGCGCGAACGTGTCGCTATGGCTGCGCGGCAGCTGGTCGATGCTGTAGAGGTAGGGCGACAGGGCCACCTTGGTACTGGTGGCCAGCACGTGGGCCTGCAGGTGTACCGCCAGCGTCTGCGCCAGTTCGGGCTTCAGCGCGCCGGACGGGATGGCGTAGCGGGTATGGGCCAGGATCGGGGCGGCAATCAGCAGGGCGTCATGCTTGACGCCGTCGATCTCGATCGTTGCCGATTCGGCCAGCGTCTCGGCCTGTTCGGCCAGCACGTCGGACGCGTCGGCATTGTGCTTGAACAGGTGTTCGAGCGCCGCGTCGAGGGCGGTCTGGCTGCCGTTCTTCAGCAGGCGATAGAGCCGCTGGGACAGCCGCCGCTCCCAGTATCCGTCCTCCATGCGGCTGCCCGAGGCGTCCAGGGCCAGTGCATCGGCCACCAGTCGCTCGGCGTCGGGCGAGAGTCGGGTAGAAGACTTGGGGCGAAAACCTGCCATAGATAGAAAGCGTCCGTTTTTTCGTAAAACGGTATTCTACCCGCTGCGTTGACAGCCGCAGTTGTCGCGAACCCTTGTTTGGCCGCTTACTTCTGCGCGGCCGGCGCGTGCGATTCGGTGCTGTGCGATTCGCCGCCCATCGACACGTCGCCGCCGCCCTTGGTCAGCAGGTACAGGGCCGCGCCGGCAATGACGACGAATGCGATCAGGATCTTGGCCATCTGTTGTCTCCGAGTCTGTAGGTATCAGTTTCGCCGCAAGGCATGCCGACCAGTCTGGCAGCGCAGGCTTGCGCGGAACTTACGCGCCGGGGTGGGGATTACCCGAAAGCCACCCGCCCTCTTGCCGGCCCCATTGCCCCATCACCCGCGACTTCCCCGGGCGACATCCCCGGGCTGCCGTACAACAAAAAACCGCCGCCCCGCGTGAGCGGAAGCGGCGGTTCGGGCCGCCGGCGGAGCCGGCAGCGCAGGTTACGCCACCAGCAGTTGACGCAGCACAAACGGCAGGATGCCGCCGTGGTTGTAGTAGTCGACTTCGATCGGCGTATCGATGCGCAGCAGTACCGGCACGCGCTGGGTGTCGCCGTTGGCGCGGTGGATCACCAGCACCACATCCTGCTGCGGCTTCAGTTCGCCCTCGATGCCTTCCACGTCGAAGGTCTCGTTGCCGATGATGCCCAGCGACTGCACGCTGTCGCTGCCCTTGAACTGCAGCGGCAGCACGCCCATGCCGACCAGGTTCGACCGGTGGATCCGCTCGAAGCTGCGCGCGATCACGGCCTTCACGCCCAGCAGCTGGGTGCCCTTGGCCGCCCAGTCCCGCGACGAGCCGGTGCCGTATTCCTCGCCGCCGAACACCACGGTGGGCGTGCCTTCGGCGATGTACTTCATCGCGGCGTCGTAGATCGACATCTCGTCGCCGGTCGGCTGGTGCAGCGTGATGCCGCCTTCCACGCGCGACCCGTCGGCCTTCGGCGGGATCATCAGGTTCTTGATGCGCACGTTGGCGAACGTGCCACGCATCATCACCTCATGGTTGCCGCGGCGCGAACCGTAGCTGTTGAAGTCGGCCTTGAGCACGCCGTGCGACAGCAGGTACTTGCCCGCCGGCGACGTGTCCTTGATCGAGCCGGCCGGCGAGATATGGTCGGTCGTCACCGAATCGCCAAAAACGCCCAGTGCGCGGGCACCACGGATCGTCACGGCCTCGTTGCCCGGTTCCAGCGTGAAGTCCTGGAAGAACGGGGGTTCGGCGATATACGTCGAGGTCGGCCAGTCATACACCTGGCCCTTGGTGCCCTTGATGTTCGCCCAGAGCTTGCTCGGCTTCTTCACCTGCTCGTAGTTGCCCTTGAACGTCTTGGCGTCCATGGCGTACTTCAGCAGCGCGTGGATTTCTTCCGAGGTCGGCCAGATATCGCCCAGCCAGATGTCGCGGCCATCGCGGCCCTTGCCGACCGGCTCGGTCATCAGGTCGCGCGTGACCGTGCCGGCGATGGCGTAAGCCACCACCAGCGGCGGCGAGGCCAGGAAGTTGGCGCGGATGTTCGGGTGGATACGGGCTTCGAAGTTGCGGTTGCCCGACAGCACGGCGGCGGCCACGATGTCGTTCTGGACGATGGTCTCGTTCAGGGCCGGCGTCAGGTCGCCCGCGTTGCCGATACAGGTGGTGCAGCCATAGGCGGTCACGCCGAAGCCCAGCTTTTCCAGGTAGGGCAGCAGGCCGGCGGCGGTCAGGTATTCGGTCACCACGCGGCTGCCCGGCGCCAGCGACGTCTTGATGTGCGGCGCCACGTTCAGGCCGGCTTCCACGGCCTTCTTGGCCAGCAGGCCGGCGGCCAGCAGCACGCTCGGGTTCGACGTGTTCGTGCACGACGTGATGGCCGCGATCAGCACATCGCCGTTCTTGACCTTGACGCCGTCGGCATTGACGAATTCGCGTCCCAGCTCGGCGGCATCCTTGTTGAAGCCGTTTTCGGCCACCGGCTTCGAGAACAGCGACGCGAAGGTGCTTTTCACGTTACCAATCTCGATGCGGTCCTGCGGACGCTTCGGGCCGGCCAGCGACGGTGCCACGGTGCCCAGGTCCAGCGTCAGCGTCTTGGTGTAGTCGATGTCGCCGGCGCGCGGCACGCCGAACAGTTCCTGTGCGCGGAAGTAGCCTTCGAACGCGGCGATTTCCTCCTCGGTGCGGGCCGTACCCCGGAAGTACTCGATGGTCTTTTCATCGACCGGGAAGAAGCCCATCGTGGCGCCGTATTCGGGGGCCATGTTGCCGATGGTGGCGCGGTCCGGCGTCGACAGGCTGGCCGTGCCTTCGCCGAAGAATTCCACAAACTTGCCCACGACTTTCTCGCGGCGCAGCATCTCGGTGATCGTCAGCACCAGGTCGGTGGCGGTCACGCCTTCGCGCAGGCGGCCCTTCAGTTCCACGCCCACCACGTCAGGTGTCAGGAAGTACACGGGCTGGCCCAGCATGCCGGCTTCGGCCTCGATGCCGCCCACGCCCCAGCCCACCACGCCGATGCCGTTGATCATCGTGGTGTGGGAGTCCGTGCCGACGAGCGTGTCCGGATAGTAGACGCCGTCCTTGTTGTGGACGCCGCGCGCCAGGTATTCCAGGTTCACCTGGTGGACGATGCCGAAGCCCGGCTGCACCACGCCGAACGTGTCGAACGCCTGCATGCCCCACTTCATGAACTGGTAGCGTTCGTTGTTGCGCTGGAATTCCAGCTGCATGTTCAGGTCCAGCGCCTTCTTCTCGCGGAAGTGGTCGATCTGCACCGAGTGGTCGACCACCAGGTCCACCGGCACGAGCGGCTCGATCTTCTTGGGGTTCTTGCCCATCTTCTCGGCCACGTTGCGCATGGCGGCCAGGTCGGCCAGCAGCGGCACGCCCGTGAAGTCCTGCAGCACCACGCGCGCCACCACGAACGGGATCTCGTCCACGCGGTCGGCGGTGGGCTTCCAGTTGGCGAGCTGCCTGACGTGTTCCTCGGTGACCTTCTTGCCGTCGCAGTTGCGCAGCACCGATTCCAGCACCAGGCGGATGGAGACCGGCAGACGCTCGATCTTCACGCCCAGCGCGCGGCCCAGCTGGGGCAGCGAGTAATACTGACCCGAGCCGCCCGTGGCGAGTTTGAATTCCTGGAGGGTGTTATTGAGATTGTGGGGCATTGCCTGACTCCAATCGAGGGATGACGCGGGACTCTGCTTGTGGATGCTTATTCTTCAGACCCCGGTGCGCGGAAGGGTTCCGCCGCCATGCATGCGGCGCGGCCGGCAGGACCCGGACGCGCACCGTTACAACGATTCAGTGCAGCTGATACCCGCGCGGCGCCAGAGCGGCGCCGCGTGGGGTAAGGCAAGGTGAGACTTTACTGCTTCGGCGCGGCTTGTGCAGCAGGCTGGGCGGCGTCGGCCGGCTGGGCAGCCGGTTGGGCCGGCGCCATCAGCAGCGGCGTGGACACCGGGGCGCGCAGTGCGCCGGCCTGCGTCGGGGCCGCGCCGCCGGCCTGCATGTCGGCGTTCTGGCATTCGTCGGCCAGGCGCTGGCCCAGGTTCTTGTTGAACAGCATGGCCTTGCTCGGGATCACGACCAGATCCAGACCCGAGGCCTGATCGAAGTAGCGATCGGCGCCGGTGACGGTGCTCTGGCGCGGCAGGCGGTAGTTGCGGCCGTCCCAATGCACGGTGATCACTTCATCGCGCTGCATGTTGCCGCTGATCCAGATGGCATGGCCCAGTTCGCACTGCCACTTTTCGCCCGTGGGCTGCACGGCGGCGGGTGCGGCGGCAGCGGCCTTCGTCGACTTCTTGGCGGGCGCCTTCTTGGTGGCGGCCGGCTTCTTGGCCGGTTCCTGGGCCATTGCGGCGCCGGTGGTCAGGGTCAGGGCGCCAATGCAGGCTGCCAGCACGAGTTGTTTCATGTGGGTTCCTTCCGGATTGCTTGGGTAGTCAAAGGGGCTCGTTGTGGTGAACAGTCCGGGGGGCGCCACGCAGTGTCACGCGGCGCCCCGGCAACTTTCCGCCGCTATTCTCTACGATTTGTCTGACGGGGCGAAGCCCGTCGGACATTGGTTACACAATCGCACGCGGATGGTTTGTCATCGGCCACTTGCAGGCGGAAATGAGCAGTTTTCGTGTGTGATCGCGTGATGTTGCGCTCAATCAAAGAACAGATCGCTCACGGGCGGCGGTAGCCGCGTGCCCGTGGCGTGGGCCCGCTGCAACAGCGACCAGTAATAGCGGTAGCTGGCGCGGTCGTGCAGCTGCCCGTCGTGGCGGATCGGTGCCCAGTTGTTTTCATGCGCGGCCAGCAGGATCTGGCTGGCCGCCCCGATCTCGCGGTCGCTGGGCCGGAACGCGGCCACGATCGGCTCGATCTGGCCCGGGTGAATGCTCCACTTGCGCAGGTAGCCGAATTCGGCGCGGGCACGCAGCGCGTCGTTGCCGGCGCGCTCCGGCTGCTGCACGTCGGTGCTGACGTTGTGCGACGGCACCTTGCCATGCCGGTGGCAGGCGGCAGAGATCTCCAGCATGGCGCGACGGATTAGCGGATGTTCGAACTGCCCCGGCGATCGCATCGCGTCGCCCGGAATGGCGCCGTGGTGCGCCGAGACGAAATCCATCAGCCCGAAGCTCAGGCATTCCACCTGGACCAGCGATGCAATGTCGAAGGCCTGTTCCAGTGCGGAATGTGTCTCAATGAGCACATGAATCGGGATGTGGCGGGCGATGCCGGCCGCGCGGGCCACCTGGTTCACGTGGTCGGTCACGCGTGCCACTTCGACCACGTCGGTGACCTTGGGCACCACCACATAGGCCAGGCGCGCGCCGGCGGCGCCCACCAGGATATCCACGTCTTCACGCCAGCCCGGGTGCGCCGGGTCATGGATGCGCACGCCCACGCGGTTGTGTACGTTGTCGGCGCTATTGACCAGCTGCGCGCAGAGCAGGGCGTGCTCGCGCTCCAGCCCGACGGCGGCGCCGTCCTCGCAATCGAACGTAATGTCGAACACGGGGCCAAGCGCCTGCTGCAGGGCAAGCGATTTGCGCATGAGCTTTTCGCTGCCCGCATAGTGGTCGCAGACCGGCAGTTGCGCCGGAATGGCTTCGCCCTGGAACAAGACCTCGGATGGATGCACGTTGATATACGTATGGAGCGGTGGGTTATTGTGAAGACAAAACGGCTGCCCAAATGAAAAACCGGGGTCCGCGCCGATTTTCAGATCGATGCGGACCCCGGTTTCATGAGCGGGAGGCTCTGGCGAAGATCAGCCCAGCAGATGCTGCACGCCGGCACGCTCTTCTTCCAGTTCCTTGAGCGTGATGTTGATCTTTTCCTGGCTGTAGGCGTCGATTTCCAGGCCTTGCACGATTTCGTACTTGCCGTTGGCCGTGGTCACCGGGTAGCCGAACATGACGTCCTTCGGAATGCCGTATTCGCCGTTCGACGGGATGCCCATCGTGACGACCTTGCCGTTCGAGCCCAGCACCCAGTCGTGCACGTGGTCGATGGCGGCGTTGGCGGCCGAGGCAGCCGACGACAGGCCACGGGCCTCGATGATGGCGGCGCCGCGCTTGCCCACGGTCGGCAGGAACACGTCGTTGTTCCACACCGGATCGTTGATCAGGTCCTTGACGCTCTTGCCGTCGACGGTGGCGTAGCGGTAGTCGGCGTACATCGTCGGGCTGTGGTTGCCCCAGACGAACATCTTCTCGATCGACGACACCGGCTTGCCGGTCTTGGCGGCGATTTGCGACAGGGCGCGGTTGTGGTCCAGGCGCAGCATGGCGGTGAAGTTCTCGCGCTTCAGGTTCGGCGCCGACTTCATGGCGATGTAGGCGTTGGTGTTGGCCGGGTTGCCGACCACCAGCACCTTGACGTCACGGCTGGCCACTTCGTCCAGGGCCTTGCCCTGCACCGTGAAGATCTGGGCGTTGGCTTCGAGCAGGTCCTTGCGCTCCATGCCCTTGCTACGCGGACGGGCACCCACCAGCAGGGCGACGTCGGCGTCCTTGAAGGCAACCTTGGGGTCGTCGGTGATGACCACGCCGGCCAGCAGCGGGAACGCGCAGTCTTCCAGCTCCATCACCACGCCCTTGACGGCGGCCTGGGCTTGCGGGAGGTCGAGCAGTTGGAGGATGACCGGCTGGTCTTTGCCGAGCATGTCGCCATTGGCGATGCGGAACAGCAGGGAATAGCCGATCTGGCCAGCGGCGCCGGTGACTGCGACGCGCATTGGGGCTTTAGCCATGAGTAAGTCTCCAAACGAAAAGAGGGGGTAACCGGTCGGTGGCAACGGGCCATCCAGGGTATGGAGCGGGCCGGCGCATCACCGGAAGCTGGTTCGCGTGTCGCCACGGGGCAGGCGGGCGTCCGCCGGGAGCCCGCGGCCGGCCGTGCGGCCGCGACGAGGAGCGCGCGGGCCGTGGGCAGGCGTCGAGGGCGACAAGGCGTAAGTCTACTACTGCTGTGTGGTGCGCCGCATCCGCAAGGCTTCAAAAGGTGGGCAGGTAGCCCGGAGGAGACCTGGCGGAGGCGGTGGCGCGGACCTGCGCGAGTGTAGGGGGAGCCCTCATTGATGTCAATTCATATGTCTTATATAAGACATAAGACATTTCATAGTGCGCTGGACGCGATTCTCGCTTTTGTGGTTGAATCCGGGCTATGTCTTCCCTGCCTACGTCCCCGCTCGCCGCCGCCGCCAATGGTGCGCCGGAATCTGGCGCCCCACAGAGCGGTGCCGGGACGCAGCCGTCCACGCCCGCATCGGCCAATACGCCGGCCGCGGCGCCGTCCCCAACGTTCAGCCCACTCTACCAGCAGATCAAGGCCCTGATCATGCAGAGCCTGCAGACCGGCGAGTGGAAGCCCGGCGAAATGATCCCGAGCGAGATGGACCTGGCGGCCCGCTACAAGGTCAGCCAGGGCACGGTGCGCAAGGCCATCGACGAACTCGCCGCGGACAACCTGGTGGCGCGCCGCCAGGGCAAGGGCACGTTTGTGACGACCCATCACGAGGATGTGGTCAAGTTCCGCTTCCTCCGCCTGGTACCCGACGAGGGTGAACCCCATTACGGCGCCAGCCGCGTGCTCGAATGCAAGCGGCTGCGCGCCCCGGCCGAAATCGCCCGGCTGCTCGATATTCGCACCGGCGACAGCGTCGTGCAGATCCGCCGCGTGCTGACCTTTTCCAACGAAGCCACGGTGCTGGACGAAATCTGGCTGCTCGGCGCCAACTTCAAGGGCCTCACGGCCGAGAAGCTCAACGAGTGGAAGGGCCCGATGTACGCGCTCTTCGAGGCCGAGTTCGGCACCCGGATGATTCGCGCCACGGAAAAGATCCGGGCCGTTGCTGCCGATAACACGGCTGCCGAGCTGTTGTCCGTGGCACCCGGTTCGCCGCTGCTGTCGGTGGAACGTGTGTCGTTCACCTACGGCGACCGCCCGGTGGAAGTTCGCCGTGGGCTTTATGTCACGACGCGCCACTATTATCAGAACGACCTGAGCTGAAGGGCCATGACCATGGAAAGTCTGTTCCGCACGCTGACTATTGTCACGCGTGTATGGGACGTGCGCCGACCATTGTCATTCATGAATGCAATGCTCGGACAAAGCGTGTCTGGAGTGGTGCGCACATTGTCGCGTGCGATTGTCGGGCACGCCGCGCTGGTGCGTGATAGGCGAAAATTATTGGTGCGGCGCGCAACAAAGGCGCTAAAATCACGTGGATTTGCTCCCCTGCATCCATTTGCATCCAGCGGACCCACACGCTTGATGCAATCTGGTGCATTCACGGTAACCGCTGTGCGGCGCCAATGCAAGCGGGGGTAATGGCAGTGTCGTTCTTTTGCAGTTTTCTTTTCATCGCAAATGGGGTCTCGCATGGCTGAAGCCGCCAAACAAGCCAGGCCGGAGTTCCGGAACATCGGTATCGCGCAAATCTCGCGCTACCGGTTGCCCTGGGCCGGCAAGGTATCCATCCTGCATCGCGTAAGCGGTGGCTTGATGTTCCTCCTCCTCCCTTTCATTCTGTACCTGTTCGAACAGAGCGTCACCTCCGAACTGAGCTTCGCCAGGTTCTCGGCCCTGCTGTCCAACGGCTTCGTCAAGCTGGTGATCCTGGCCCTGATCTGGGGTTACCTGCATCACTTCTGCGCCGGTATCCGCTTCCTGCTGCTGGACGTTCACGTCGGCGTCTCGAAGCCCGCCTCGGCCACGTCGGCCAAGGCCGTGCTGGTGGTCAGCCTGCTGCTCACCCTGGTTTTCGGGCTGAAGCTTTTCGGCCTGTTCTGAGGAGAGTCACGTGGCAAATAACAATATCGGTCCCAAGCGTCTTGTCGTCGGTGCGCATTACGGCCTGAAAGACTGGCTCGCGCAACGCGTTACCGCAGTCATCATGGTGGTCTTCACCGTGGTGCTCGCCGTGGTGTATCTCGCCTTCGGCAACCCTTCTTACGAAGGCTGGTCGGGTCTCTTCGCCAACCAATGGATGAAGCTCCTGACGTTCCTGACCATCCTGTCGCTGCTGTTCCATGCATGGATCGGCATTCGTGACATCTGGATGGACTATGTGAAGCCGATGGCCGTGCGCCTCGTGCTGCAAGTTCTAACGATTCTGTGGCTCGTCGGTTGCGCGGGCTACGCTGCTCAGATTCTCTGGAGGGTGTAATAAATGGTCGCAGTCAAGACTGGATTGCCGCGTCGCAAATTTGACGTGGTCATCGTCGGGGCGGGCGGCGCCGGGATGCGCGCATCCCTCCAGCTCGCGGAAGCCGGCCTGAGCGTGGCCGTGCTGTCGAAGGTTTTCCCGACCCGCTCGCACACCGTGGCGGCGCAGGGCGGTATCGGTGCCTCGCTGGGCAACATGAGCGAGGACAACTGGCACTATCACTTCTACGACACCATCAAGGGCTCGGACTGGCTGGGTGACCAGGACGCCATCGAGTTCATGTGCCGTGAAGCCCCGAAGGTCGTGTACGAGCTCGAACACTTCGGCATGCCGTTCGACCGTAACGCCGATGGCACGATTTACCAGCGTCCGTTCGGCGGCCACACCGCCAACTACGGCGAGAAGCCGGTGCAACGCGCTTGCGCCGCCGCTGACCGTACCGGCCACGCGCTGCTGCACACGCTGTATCAGCGAAATGTGCGCGCCAAGACGCATTTCTTCGTCGAATGGATGGCACTGGACCTGATCCGCGACGAAGAAGGCGACGTGCTGGGCGTGACCGCGCTGGAAATGGAAACCGGCGAAGTCTATATCCTCGAAGCGAAGACCACGCTGTTCGCGACCGGCGGTGCCGGCCGGATCTACGCGGCTTCCACCAACGCCTTCATCAATACCGGTGATGGCCTGGGCATGGCGGCGCGTGCCGGCATCCCGCTGGAAGACATGGAATTCTGGCAGTTCCACCCGACCGGCGTGGCCGGCGCGGGCGTGCTGATCACGGAAGGCGTGCGTGGCGAGGGCGGCATCCTGCGTAACAAGGATGGCGAGCGTTTCATGGAACGCTATGCCCCGACGCTGAAGGATCTGGCGCCGCGTGACTTCGTGTCGCGCTCGATGGACCAGGAAATCAAGGAAGGCCGTGGTTGCGGCCCGAACGGCGACTACGTGCTGCTCGACCTGACCCACGTCGGTGCCGAGACCATCATGAAGCGCCTGCCGTCGATCCGCGAAATCGGCATGAAGTTCGCCAACGTCGACGCGATCAAGGAACCTATCCCCGTCGTGCCGACCATCCACTACCAGATGGGTGGTATTCCGACGAATTTCCACGGTCAGGTCGTGGTGCCGAAGAACGGCAACCCGAACGAAGTGGTCAACGGTTTCTACGCGATCGGCGAATGCTCGTGCGTGTCGGTGCACGGCGCCAACCGCCTGGGTACCAACTCGCTGCTCGATCTGGTGGTGTTCGGCCGTGCCGCCGGCAACCACATCGTGGCCAACGCCAGCAAGCAGAAGGAACACAAGCCGCTGCCGGCCGATGCCGCCGACCGCGCCATGGCCCGTCTGGCCAAGCTGCAGGCAACGACCTCGGGCGAATACACCCAGGACGTGGCCAACGACATCCGCCGCAACATGCAGTCGCATGCCGGCGTGTTCCGTACGCAGAAGCTGATGGACGAAGGCGTCGAGCGCATTCTGGAAGTGGCCGAGCGTGCCGACAACATCCACCTGAAGGACAAGTCCAAGGTCTTCAACACCGCGCTGGTGGAAGCCCTGGAAGTGGCCAACCTGGTGGAAGTGGCCAAGGCCACGATGATCTCGGCCGCGGCCCGCAAGGAATCGCGTGGCGCCCACGCCCACAGCGACTTCCCGAACCGCGACGACGACAACTGGCTCAAGCACACGCTGTTCTACAGCGAAGGCAACCGCCTCGACTACAAGCCGGTGAAGATGCAGCCGCTGACGGTGGAATCGGTTCCGCCCAAGGCTCGTACGTTCTGATACCCGCCTCGTAGAGAAAACAGGACCCCCAGAAATGAAGCGTATTTTCGAAGTCTACCGCTACGATCCGGACAAGGACGCCGCCCCCCGCATGCAGACCTACGAGGTCGAGCTGGACGGTCACGAGCGCATGCTGCTGGATGCACTGGTCAAGCTGAAGAAGCTGGACGAAACCATCTCGTTCCGTCGTTCGTGCCGTGAAGGCGTGTGCGGCTCGGACGCGATGAACATCAACGGCAAGAACGGCCTGGCCTGCCTGACGAACATGCGCGAGCTGCCGGACCGCATCGTGCTGCGTCCGCTGCCCGGCCTGCCGGTGGTGCGCGACCTGATCGTCGACATGACGAACTTCTTCAAGCAGTACCACTCGATCAAGCCGTTCCTGATCAACGACGAGCCGCCGCCCGAGAAGGAACGTCTGCAGTCGCCGCAGGAACGCGACGAGCTGGACGGCCTGTACGAGTGCATTCTGTGCGCCAGCTGCTCCACGTCGTGCCCGTCGTTCTGGTGGAACCCGGACAAGTTCGTCGGCCCGGCCGGTCTGCTGCAAGCCTACCGCTTCATCGCGGACAGCCGCGACCAGGCCACCAGCGAGCGTCTGGACAACCTGAACGACCCGTACCGGCTGTTCCGTTGCCATAGCATCATGAACTGCGTCGACGTGTGCCCGAAGGGCCTCAATCCGACCAAGGCGATTGGCAAGATCAAGGAACTGATGGTTCGCCGCGCTGTTTAATTGCCCGGTATAAACTGCCTTCTGCGCCCCCGCCGTTCGCGGTGCAGACAGGCAGTCTGCAGTAATGCAAGTTGATGTAAGCGGCGCGTCAGCCCGATGCGGTATCAAGTCGGGCTGGAGCGCCGGTCAATGAAGGCTGACCATGAGTCATTCCACCACTTTCTCCCATCAGGCCGACCCGCACAAACGTGCCCGTCTTCGCTGGCGCGCCCGCCGCGGCCTCCTGGAGAACGACATCATCGTCGAACGTTTCTTCAACCGTTACGAGGAGAGCCTGTCCGATCAGGACGTGGCTTCGCTGGGCGAGCTGTTCGAGCTTAGCGACAACGAGTTGATGGACCTGCTGCTTGTCCGCAAGGAGCTTGACGGTGAGCTCGACACGCCCCCGATGCAACGGGTACTCAGCCTGCTGCGTTCGGTCTGAGTTTGGTCAACACTATTATTCACAGTATTTGAAGGAACCGACATGACGCCGTCCGATGTGAAAGCCACGCTATCGTTTTCCGATGGTTCCCCCAGCGTTGAGCTGCCGATCTACAAGGGCACCGTTGGCCCGGATGTGATCGACATTCGCAAGCTGTACGGTCAAACCGGCAAGTTCACCTATGACCCGGGGTTCATGTCGACCGCTTCGTGCAACTCGAAGATCACGTACATCGACGGCGACAAGGGCGAGCTGCTGTACCGCGGCTACCCGATCGAGCAACTCGCCGAGAAGTGTGATCACCTCGAAACCTGCTACCTGCTGCTGAAGGGCGAACTGCCCAACGCCAAGCAGAAGGAAGATTTCGTGAACTCGGTGATGAACCACACGATGGTTCACGAGCAGCTGCAGTTCTTCCTGCGCGGTTTCCGCCGCGACGCTCACCCGATGGCCGTGCTGACGGGCCTGGTGGGCGCGATGAGCGCGTTCTACCATGACGCGATGGACATCGACGATCCGCACCAGCGCGAGATCTCGGCCATCCGCCTGATCGCCAAGATGCCGACCCTGGTCGCCATGGCGTACAAGTACAACATCGGCCAGCCGTACATCTATCCGCAGAACGACCTGTCCTACTCGGGCAATTTCATGCGCATGATGTTCGGTACGCCGTGCGCACCGTACACCGTGAACCCGGTGCTGGAGCGCGCGCTGGACCGCATCTTCATCCTGCACGCCGACCACGAGCAGAACGCATCGACGTCGACCGTGCGCCTGGCCGGCTCGTCGGGCACGAACCCGTTCGCGGCCATCGCCGCCGGCGTGGCCTGCCTGTGGGGTCCGGCCCATGGCGGCGCGAACGAAGCCGCGCTGAAGATGCTGGAAGAAATCGGCAGCGTCGACCACATCGGCGAGTTCATCAAGCAGGTCAAGGACAAGAATTCGGGCGTGCGCCTGATGGGCTTTGGCCACCGCGTGTACAAGAACTACGATCCGCGCGCCAAGCTGATGCGCGAAACCTGCCATGAAGTGCTGAACGAACTGGGTCTGCACAACGACCCGCTGTTCAAGCTGGCCATGGAACTGGAAAAGATCGCGCTGGAAGATGAATATTTCGTGAGCCGCAAGCTGTACCCGAACGTGGACTTCTACTCGGGTATCGTGCAGCGCGCGCTGGGCATCCCGACCTCGCTGTTCACCTGCATCTTCGCCCTGGCACGTACGCCGGGCTGGATCTCGCAGTGGGAAGAGATGATCACCGATCCGGAATACAAGATCGGCCGTCCGCGTCAGCTGTTCAACGGCAACGCCGCCCGCAACGTGCCGGACATGGCAAAGCGCTAAGCCGCGTCCCGTGCTGTATGAAACGCCCCGGCCCGCCGGGGCGTTTTTTTTTGCGTCCGATGCGACCTGGCCTGCAGGCGGCCCGGGTTGCGCAAGGTGGCGCAAAGCATCGCATACGCCACAAATGCGGCTATGCACAATTGTTGTGAAACACGATTTTGACGACGATTCCTGCCTTGGCATGGTTGCAACGGCATGCATTAGTTGTCAGATTTTCTCCAAAACCGAATATCTCTACTTCATCAGGGTGCAACTTTCCCCCTATAATGCGGGCTGCTTTGCCGACCGGCAGCCGGGCCACCCTTCCGGCCAGCCGCGTTGGAGAAGCGGGGCAGGCGAAAGGCTTGCGCAATAGAGAACGCATCAACGTTGTCTTTCCGAACTTACGGCGGCCGCGGCATCCCCGAGATGTGCGTACGCCGACACATGCCGGGCCCCGCATTCGCTTCATTATCTTCATCGCAGGCCCGGTTTCCGCTCATGGGCCGTACGTTCGCCACGTCAGGCGGCGCTTCTTCCTCGCGGGTGTTGTTCGATTGCGCCAGTCATGCCGACTCTGCCCGGAATGACCCATACATAATCGAGGAGCTCCTGATGACGCTGTCCCGTCTCACGTCCACTGCCATGGCCGCCGTGCTTGCCACTGCCGGTCTCGCTGCCTTCACCTCGGCCAACGCCGAAACCGTCAAGATCGCCATTGCCGGCCCCATGAGCGGCTCGGTCGCCCAGTACGGCGACATGGTCAAGGCCGGTGCCCTGACCGCGATCGAACAGATCAACGCGGCGGGCGGCGCCAACGGCAACAAGTTCGAAGCCGTGCTGATGGACGACGCCTGCGAACCGAAGCAGGCCGTGGCCGTGGCCAACAAGATCGTCAGTCAGGGTATCCATTACGTGATCGGTCACGTGTGCTCGGGTTCGACGATTCCGGCCTCGGATATCTACGAGAACGAAGGCATCGTGATGGTGACGCCGTCGGCCACCGCGCCGCAGCTGACCGAAACGAAGAAGCGCAACTTCATCTTCCGCACGATCGGCCGCGACGACCAGCAAGGCCCGGCCGCCGCCCAGTACATCATCGGCAAGGTCAAGCCGAAGAAGGTTGCCGTGCTGCATGACAAGCAGTCGTACGGCCAGGGTATCGCCAGCTCGGTGAAGAAGGACCTGGAAGCGGCCAAGATCCCCGTGGCAGTCTTCGAAGGCGTCAACGCCGGCGATTCCGACTACTCGGCCGTGATCACCAAGCTGAAGTCCCAGGGCGTGGATTTCGTGTACTTCGGCGGCTACCACCCGGAAATGGGCCTGCTGCTGCGCCAGGCGCGCGAGCAGGGCGTGAAGGCCACGTTCATGGGCCCCGAAGGCGTGGGCAACAAGGACGTGACGGCTATTGCCGGCCCGGCTTCGGAAGGCATGCTCGTGACGCTGCCGGCCGACTTCTCGGCCGACCCGGCCAACGCCGCGCTGGTGAAGGCCTTTGCCGACAAGAAGCGTGACGCCAACGGTCCGTTCCAGATGCCTGCCTATGCCGCCGTCAAGATCATCGGCGACGCCATCGCCGGCGCCAAGAGCACGGACCCGACGAAGGTGGCCGCTTACATGCACAAGAACGCGTTCACCACGCCGATCGGCAAGGTCGAATACGACGCCAAGGGCGACCTGAAGTCGTTCAAGTTCGTCGTCTACACGTGGCACAAGGACGCCACGAAGACCGCCGCAAACTAAACCCGGCGCCATCCTGGCGAAACGCCCCGCGGCCAACCGGCCTGCGGGGCGTTTTGGTATCGGTTCGATGTCGGGTAGCCGCCACATAAGGGCGGTCGGCATCGCGCATCGGACTCATCCGATCCACAAGGTCCCCGCATGAACGAATTCCTTCCTCAGTTCACCCAGCAGCTGGTCAACGGCCTGACGCTGGGTGCGATCTATGCGCTGATCGCCATCGGCTACACGATGGTCTACGGCATCATCGGCATGATCAACTTTGCCCACGGCGAGATCTACATGATCGGCGCCTACGTGGGTCTTGTGACGCTGACCGCCATTGGCGCGCAAGCCGGATATCCGCTGCCGCTGGTGCTGGGCGCGGCGCTGCTGGTTGCCGTTGTCGTGACTGGCTGCTACGGCTTTGCCGTGGAGCGCGTGGCATACCGCCCCCTGCGTGGCGGCCCGCGCCTGGTGCCGCTGATCTCGGCCATCGGCATGTCCATCTTTCTGCAGAACTATGTCCAGATCGGGCAGGGCGCGCGTGACGTGTCGGTGCCCATCCTGATCTCGGGTGCCATCGAATTCCAGATGGGCGGCGACTTCACGGTGACCGTGCCGTATTCGCGCCTGCTGATCGTTGGCGTGACGCTGGTGCTGATGATCGCGCTGACGCTGTTCATCGGGCATTCGCGCATGGGCCGCGCCTGCCGCGCCTGCGCCGAAGACATGCGCATGGCCAACCTGCTGGGCATCGACACGAACCGCGTGATCTCGTTCACGTTCGTGCTCGGCGCCATGCTGGCCGCCGTGGGCGGCGTGCTGATCGGGCTGACGATCGGCAAGCTCAATCCCTTTATCGGCTTTATCGCCGGCATCAAGGCCTTTACGGCGGCGGTGCTGGGCGGCATCGGCAGCATTCCGGGCGCGATGCTGGGCGGCGTGCTGCTAGGCCTGGCCGAGACGTTCGCGTCGGGCTACATGCCGTCCGAGTACAAGGACGTGGTGGCATTCGGCCTGCTGGTGCTGGTACTGCTGTTCCGTCCCACGGGCCTGCTTGGCAAGCCCGATGTGGAAAAGGTCTGAGGGGAGGGCGACATGACACAAGCGACTTCGATTTCGCGGGCGTCGATCCCGCAAACGTCGGTCTCGGACACGCTGAAGAATGCCGTGACCGCCGCCGTGCTGACGGCCATCCTGACCATCCCCGTGCTGGGCCTGCAGCTCAAGCTCGACGGCTACAAGGTGGTGCTGGAGCCGCACTGGCGTCCGGTGTGGATTGCCGTGGGCCTGGTGTTCCTGTTCCAGCTGTGCAAGCCGTTCCTGCTGCGTGCCCGCAACGCGGTCAAGCTGCCGTCGGTGCCCGCGATGGGCGCCCGGCAGCAGCGGTCGGCCATCTGGGTGCTGCTGGTGGTGGGCCTGGTGTTCCCGTTCTTCGGCTCGCGCGGCGCGGTGGACGTGGCCACGCTGGCGTTGATCTACGTGATCCTGGGCCTGGGCCTGAACATCGTGGTGGGCTATGCCGGCCTGCTCGATCTGGGCTACGTGGGCTTCTACGCGGTCGGCGGCTATACCTATGCGCTGCTGAACCAGTACTTCGGCCTGACGTTCTGGGAATGCCTGCCGCTGTCGGCCGGCCTGGCGGCCACGTTCGGCTTCATCCTGGGCTTCCCGGTGCTGCGTCTGCGTGGCGACTACCTGGCCATCGTGACGCTGGGCTTCGGTGAAATCATCCGCCTGCTGCTGAACAACCTGACCAGCCTGACCGGCGGACCGGACGGCGTATCGGGCATTCCCAAGCCGACCGTGTTCGGCATCGAAATGGCACGCAGTGCCAGCGTGGAAGGCGCGAAGACGTTCCATGACCTGATCGGCATCCCGTATGCCGGCCAGCACATGGTGATCTGGCTGTACCTGCTGGCGCTCCTGCTGGTGGGTTTCACGCTGTTCGTCACGAGCCGCCTGATCCGCATGCCGATGGGGCGTGCGTGGGAGGCACTGCGCGAGGACGAGATCGCCTGCCGCTCGCTGGGCCTGAACCCGACGCGCATCAAGCTGTCGGCCTTCACGCTGGGCGCATCGTTCGCCGGCCTGGCCGGTGCGTTCTTTGCCGCGCGCCAGGGCCTGGTCAATCCGGAATCGTTCACCTTCATCGAGTCGGCGCTGATCCTGGCCGTGGTGGTGCTGGGCGGCATGGGTTCGCAGCTGGGCGTGATCCTGGCGGCCATCCTGCTGACCATCCTGCCCGAAGTGGCGCGCGACTTTGCCGAATACCGCATGCTGATCTTCGGCCTGGTGATGGTGTTGATGATGATGTGGCGTCCGCAGGGCCTGCTGCCCGCTAGCCGTCCCCACGTGGAGCTGCCGCGATGAGCACTGAAATGCTGAAAGTATCGGGCCTGCAGATGCGCTTTGGCGGTCTGCTGGCCGTGGACGGCATCGAGTTCGATGTGCGCCGCGACGAGGTCTTCGCCATCATCGGTCCGAACGGCGCCGGCAAGACCACCGTGTTCAACTGCGTGGGCGGCTTCTACAAGCCCACCGCCGGCGAGGTGACGCTGGACGGCCATTCGATCGCGCGCAAGCCCAGCCACGTGGTGGCACGCCACGGCCTGGTGCGCACGTTCCAGAACATCCGCCTGTTCAAGCAGCTGACCGTCGTGGAAAACCTGATGGTTGCGCAGCACCTGCAGGTCAAGGCCGGGCTGCTGCGCGGCCTGCTGGCCACGCCGGCCTACCGCCGCGCCGAGCGGGAGGCGCTGGAGCGTGCCGCCGAATGGCTGGAGCGCATGGGCCTGACGAGCGTGGCCAACCGCGAGGCGGGCACGCTGTCGTACGGCCACCAGCGCCGGCTGGAGATCGCGCGCTGCATGATCACCAGGCCGCGCCTGCTGATGCTGGACGAACCGGCGGCCGGTCTGAACCCGCAGGAAAAGATCGAGCTGCAGCAGCTGATCGATCGCCTGCGCCGTGAATTCAATATCTCGGTGCTACTGATCGAGCACGACATGAGCCTGGTGATGGGCGTGTCGGACCGCATCCTGGTGATGGAGCACGGCAAGCCGATCATGGTCGGCAAGCCCGAAGCGGTGCGCAACGACCCGCGCGTGATCAAGGCATACCTGGGAGAGGACTGATGCTGAAGCTGGAAAACGTCCATACCCACTACGGCGCCGTCGAGGCGCTGTCGGGCGTATCGATCGATGTCAACAAGGGCGAGATCGTCACCCTGATCGGCAGTAACGGCGCCGGCAAGACCACGCTGATGATGACCGTGTGCGGCACGCCGCGCGCGTCCAGCGGCCGCGTGCTGTTCGAAGGCCAGGACATCACCCGCCGCAACACGCACGAGATCATGCGCATGGGCATGGCAATTTCGCCAGAAGGCCGGCGCGTGTTCCCGAGCCTGACCGTGCTCGAAAACCTCAAGATGGGTGGCTTCTTTGCCAGCCGTCATGACATCGAGGCCGGCATCGAGCACGTGTTCAAGCTGTTCCCGCGCCTGAACCAGCGCGCGAGCCAGCGGGCTGGCACGATGAGCGGCGGCGAGCAGCAGATGCTGGCCATCGGCCGCGCGCTGATGAGCAAGCCCCGCCTGCTGCTGCTGGACGAGCCCACGCTCGGTCTGGCGCCACTGATCATCGCGCAGATCTTCGACATCATCCGCACGATCCGGGAAGAAGGCGTCACGGTGTTCCTGGTGGAGCAGAACGCCAACAAGGCGCTGCAGGTGGCCGACCGCGGCTACGTGCTGGAAACCGGCAAGGTGGTGCTGGCCGATACCGGCGCCAACCTGCTGGCCAACGACCGCATCCGTGCGGCGTACCTGGGCGGCTGAAGTCGCGGCTCCCCTCTCCCGCGTGCGGGAGAGGGGAGAAACCAAGGCCAGCGCGAGCCCCTTCGCCATCCGCGAAATCCCCCTTTCGCCAATGACCGCCGCCCAGGCGGTCCGGCCTGCCCTTCGGCGGCGGAGCCACATGGCATAATCGCTTGTGATGTCAAGTAATTACCGGCTGCGCCGGAAAAGCAGCAAAATAGCCTGCTTGCCCGCGAGGCATCCGGAAAACATTCCCCTGCAAACAACGCGCGGATTCGCGCCGTTCGCATCCCCCGGGATACGCGACGGACGGTCTGCCCCCCGCATCATGGCCAAGACGCTCTACGACAAACTCTGGGATGACCACACCGTCCACGTCGAGGAAGACGGCACGACGCTGCTCTACATCGACCGTCATCTGCTGCATGAAGTGACCAGCCCGCAGGCCTTCGAAGGCCTGAAGCTGGCGGAGCGCCCGGTGTGGCGCATCAGCGCGAACCTGGCCGTGTCGGACCACAACGTGCCGACCACCGACCGCACCCAGGGGATTGCCGACCCGATCTCGAAGCTCCAGGTTGATACGCTGGATGCCAACTGCGACGCCTACGGCATCACGCAGTTCAAGATGAACGACCACCGCCAGGGCATCGTCCACGTGATCGGGCCCGAGCAGGGCGCCACGCTGCCCGGCATGACCGTGGTCTGCGGCGATTCGCACACCAGCACGCACGGCGCGTTCGGCGCGCTGGCGCACGGCATCGGCACGTCGGAAGTGGAGCACGTGCTGGCCACCCAGACGCTGCTGGGCAAGAAGGCGAAGAACATGCTGATCAAGGTGGAAGGCAAGCTGCCGCGCGGCTGCACCGCCAAGGACATCGTGCTGGCCATCATCGGCAAGATCGGCACGGCCGGCGGCACGGGCTACACGATGGAATTCGCCGGCTCGGCGATCCGCGACCTGACCATGGAAGGCCGCATGACGGTCTGCAACATGGCCATCGAAGCCGGGGCGCGTGCCGGCCTGGTGGCCGTGGACGACGTCACGCTCGAATACGTGAAGAACCGCCCGTTCGCGCCGCAGGGTGTGGAATGGGACCAGGCCGTGGCCTACTGGCGCACGCTGCATTCGGACGCCGGCGCCCACTTCGACAAGGTGGTGGAGCTGCGCGCCGAGGACATCCGTCCGCAGGTCACCTGGGGTACGTCGCCCGAAATGGTCGTTAGCATCGAAGACCGCGTGCCGGATCCCGAGAAGGAAAAGGACTCGAACAAGCGCAACGCCATGGAGCGGGCGCTGGAGTACATGAACCTGCAGCCGAACACGCCGATGGAGTCGATCAATATCGACAAGGTGTTCATTGGCTCGTGCACCAACAGCCGCATCGAGGACATGCGCGCCGCCGCGGCGGTGGTGCAGAAGCTGGGCCGCAAGGTGGCGTCCAACGTGAAGCTGGCGATGGTGGTGCCGGGCTCGGGCCTGGTCAAGGAACAGGCCGAGAGCGAAGGGCTGGACAAGGTCTTCAAGGCCGCCGGCTTCGAATGGCGCGAACCGGGCTGCTCGATGTGCCTGGCGATGAACGCCGACCGCCTGGAACCGGGCGAGCGATGCGCGTCCACGTCGAACCGCAACTTCGAAGGCCGTCAGGGCGCCGGTGGCCGTACGCACCTGGTCAGCCCGGCCATGGCCGCGGCGGCCGCGATCGAAGGGCATTTCGTCGACATCCGCAAACTCGGCTGAACGGCCACGACGGGTCAACGGGTCAACCACGGCTTTCGAATAGAGAAAACATGAAAAAGATCGTGATCACACTGCTGGCATGCCTGGGCATGCTGCAACTGGCTGGCTGCAACACGATGGCCGGCCTTGGCAAGGACACGCAGGCAGCCGGGCAGGCGCTCGAGAACGCTGCCCGGAAGTAAGGACACATCATGGACAAGTTCACCGTACACAGCGGCCTCGCGGCGCCGCTCGATCGCGAAAACGTCGATACCGACGCGATCATCCCGAAGCAGTTCCTGAAGTCGATCAAGCGCACGGGCTTTGGTCCGAACCTGTTCGACGAATGGCGCTACAAGGACGTGGGCCAGCCCGGCCAGGACAACAGCAAGCGTCCGCTGAACCCGGACTTCGTGCTCAACCAGCCGCGCTACCAGGGCGCATCGATCCTGCTGGCCCGCAACAACTTCGGCTGCGGCAGTTCGCGCGAGCACGCACCGTGGGCGCTCACGCAGTACGGCTTCCGCGCGGTCATCGCGCCGAGCTTTGCCGATATCTTCTTCAACAACTGCTACAAGAACGGCCTGCTGCCCGTGGCGCTGACCGACCTGCAGGTCGATCACCTGTTCAACGAGACGCTGGCGTTCCCGGGCTACAAGCTGACCATCGACCTCGACAAGCAGTTGGTGATCACGCCGGGTGGCGACAGCTATTCGTTCGACATCGCCCCGTTCCGCAAGTACTGCATGCTGAACGGTTTCGACGATATCGGCCTGACGCTGCGCCAGAAGGACAAGATCAAGTCCTACGAAGCCGAGCGCCTGACCAGGATGCCCTGGCTGGGCAACCGCGTGGTCGGCTGAGGCGGGCCGGGTTCACTTATCTATCTAGGAAGACAAATGAAGATTGCAGTCCTGCCGGGCGACGGTATCGGTCCCGAGATCATTGCCGAAGCCGTCAAGGTGCTGAACGCCCTTGGCGAGAAGTTTGAAATGGAAACCGCCCCGGTGGGCGGCGCCGGCTACGAGGCCGAAGGACACCCGCTGCCGGAAAACACGCTGAAGCTGGCCAAGGAAGCCGACGCCATCCTGTTCGGCGCCGTGGGCGACTGGAAGTACGACAGCCTGGAGCGTCCGCTGCGCCCCGAGCAGGCCATCCTGGGCCTGCGCAAGCATCTGCAGCTGTTTGCCAACTTCCGCCCGGCGATCTGCTATCCGGAACTGACCGGCGCGTCGAGCCTGAAGCCCGAACTGGTGGCCGGCCTGGACATCCTGATCGTGCGCGAACTGAACGGCGACATCTACTTCGGCCAGCCGCGCGGCGTGCGCGAGGCGCCGGACGGCCTGTTCAAGGGCGCCCGCGAAGGCTTCGACACGATGCGCTACAGCGAGCCCGAAATCCGCCGCATCGCCCATGTGGCGTTCCAGGCCGCGGCCAAGCGCGGCAAGAAGCTGTGCAGCGTGGACAAGGCCAACGTGCTGGAGACGTTCCAGTTCTGGAAGGACATCGTGATCGATGTCAGCAAGGAATATCCGGACGTCGAGCTGTCGCACATGTACGTGGACAACGCCGCGATGCAGCTGGTGAAGGCGCCGAAGAGCTTTGACGTGATCGTCACCGGCAACATGTTCGGCGACATCCTGTCGGACGAGGCCGCCATGCTGACCGGCTCGATCGGTATGCTGCCGTCGGCTTCGCTCGATGCCAACAACAAGGGCCTGTACGAGCCGTCGCACGGTTCGGCACCCGATATCGCCGGCAAGGGCGTGGCCAATCCGCTGGCCACGATCCTGTCCGCCGCGATGATGCTGCGCTACTCGCTGAACCGCGCCGAACAGGCCGACCGCATCGAGAACGCCGTCAAGAAGGTGCTGGCGCAGGGCTACCGTACCGGCGACATCCTGACGCCGGGCTGCAAGCAGGTGGGCACCCGCGAAATGGGCGAGGCAGTGCTGGCGGCGCTGTAAGGCATCCATTGCCCATGGTTTGGCTCCCCTCTCCCGCCAGGTGGGAGAGGGGCCGGGGGTGAGGGAAAAGCGGTGCAAGATGCGAAATCGCAATTTTTAGCCTCTTGCCGTCTCCCCCGGCCCCTCTCCCACACGTGGGAGAGGGGAGAGAACCGCCGGCGAGCAACAAATCACCCCGCATTTCCCCTGCGGCAGCGCCGCAATTTCGTGTAGACTCTCCCGTCATGGCCCGATTCCACCAGTCCCTTCTGACTGCCTCCGCTGCTCGCACCGCTATCCGCGGCACGATCGGCGCGGATTCGCTCGGCCTGACCGCAACGACGATTAAAACCATTACCAAAACGATCCCCTAGATCGTTCGTCGTGCCTGCCCGTCTTCCCCGCGCAGCCACGCCGGGCGAGGAAAATGGCGGGGAAGTTCACATCACATCCGAGGTAAGTCATGATTGTAGGTCTCGTCGGTTGGCGAGGAATGGTCGGCAGCGTCCTGATGCAGCGCATGCAGGAAGAGGGCGATTTCGACCATATCGAGCCCGTTTTCTTCAGCACGTCCAACGCTGGCGGCAAGGCCCCGGCCATGGCCAGGAATGAAACCACGCTGAAAGATGCGAACGACATCGAAGCACTGAAGAAGTGCGACGTCGTGCTCACCGCCCAGGGCGGCGACTACACGAACGATGTGTTCCCGCGCCTGCGCGCCGCCGGCTGGAACGGCTACTGGATCGACGCCGCGTCGTCGCTGCGCATGAAGGACGACGCCATCATCGTCCTGGATCCGGTGAACCTCGGTGTGATCAAGGACGCGCTGGCCAAGGGCGTGAAGAACTTCATCGGCGGCAACTGCACGGTCAGCTGCATGATGATGGGCCTGGGCGGCCTGTTCGAGCACGACCTGATCGAGTGGATGACCTCGATGACGTACCAGGCCGCGTCGGGCGGCGGTGCCCAGCACATGCGCGAGCTGCTGACGCAGTTCGGCACGCTGAACGCCGCGGTCAAGCCGCTGCTGGACAATCCGGCATCGGCCATCCTGGAAATCGACCGCCAGATCCTGTCGACCCAGCACGGCCTGTCGGCTGACGAAACCAGGCAGTTTGGCGTGCCGCTGGCCGGCAACCTGATTCCCTGGATCGACAAGGACCTGGGCAACGGTGTTTCCAAGGAAGAATGGAAGGGCGGCGCCGAGACCAACAAGATCCTGGGTCGTGGCGAAGGCTTCGTCGGTGCCACCGGCGCCACCCCGATCGCCGTGGACGGCCTGTGCGTGCGGATTGGCGCGATGCGCTGCCACTCGCAGGCGCTCACGATCAAGCTGCGCCGCGATGTGCCGCTGGACGAGATCGAGGGCATGCTGGCCGCCAACAACCAGTGGGCCAAGGTCGTGCCGAACACGCGCGAAGCCAGCATGAAGGACCTGACGCCGGCCGCCGTCACGGGCACGCTGACGATTCCGGTTGGCCGTCTGCGCAAGATGCAGATGGGCGGCGAGTACCTGTCTGCCTTCACCGTGGGCGACCAGCTGCTGTGGGGCGCCGCCGAGCCCCTGCGGCGTATGCTGCGCATTCTGATCGAGGGTTGAGCCCCCGGATTGCCTCCCCGCTTTCGTTGCAGGGAGGCAACAGAATCTGCCGCTTTCCGAGCAACGCCGCGCCTCTGCGCGGCGTTGTCGCATCCGGAACGCTTTTTTTCGCAGGCTTGCGTCACAATACAGCCGGCATGCGCTTGGCCACGGGGTCATCGCCACCATGCATCGGGGATGCATGGCAGCGACATTGGGCGCGCAGCAGGGCAGGCATCGACCTGTCCGTTTCGTCGCCCGCCAGCCAGCCATTTGTTGGGATCGGGTTAATTTCTGCTACTAAAAACCATAAATGGAGCACGAGGTGAGTGTGAGCCTACATCGCCGGAAAGATGCGCCTACTGTCCGTCAGCGCTGGTCAACGCTGGCCATCACGGCTGCCGGTCTGCTGCTTGCGCAGCCTGCCGCGTACGCCGCGGGGTTCGGGCAATTAAGGGTTCAATCCAATCTGGGGCAGCCGCTCCAGGCTGAAATCGATATCACCGGCGTGACGCCCGAGGAAGCTGACAGCCTGGCTGTCAAGCTGGCTGCGCCGTCCGCCTATTCACGCGCCGGGCTGACCTATCTGTCGGCCATTTCGACCGTGAAGCTCGACGTGCAGAAGCGTCCGAACGGTACCTATGTGGCCACCGTCCGGTCCAACCAGCCGCTCAGCGAACCGTTCGTCGACATCCTGGTCGACATGAGCTGGTCCAGCGGCAAGATCACGCGCGCCTATACCTTCCTGCTGGACCCGGCTGGCGCCCAGCCGTCGAACCAGGCGTTCTCGCCCACCACGGTGGTGCAGGCCGCCACGCCCGACGTGTCGCCGGCGCCTGCTCCGGCCCCGGTCGCCAACGCGCCTGCCGCTGCGGCGCCGGCGCCCACGGTAGCGCCGGCGCCGGCCCCGGCCCCGGCCCGTCAGCCGCGCCGCGCCGCCGCGCCGGCCGCCGTGGCCGATGGCACGGCCGCCCATGGCAGCTACACGGTCCAGCAAGGCGATACGCTGTATGCCATCGCCGGCGAAGCCTCGCAGGGCGTTGATTCGGTGTCGCTGGAGCAAATGCTGCTCGCGCTCTACCGCAACAACCCGAATGCCTTCATCGGCGGGAACATCAACCGGATCAAGTCCGGAGCCGTGCTGAAGGTGCCGAGCGCCCAGCAGGCCCAGTCGGTGAGCCCGCGCGAAGCGCGCCGCGAAGTGGTGGCGCGTACGCAGGGCTTCGACAGCTACCGCAGCCGGCTGGCCGCGGCGGCCGCCGCCAAGTCGGTGGAAGCGGGCTCGGGCCGCGAGCAGTCGGGCAACGTGACGGCGCGTGTGCAGGACACCACGGTGCCGAACGCGGGTCCGCGTGACGAACTGAAGCTGTCGAAGGCCGAGAAGGGCGCGCAGGCCAAGGCGGAAGCCGACGTGGCCAGCCAGCGCAAGCTGAAGGACGCCGAATCGCGCGTCGCCGATCTGGAGAAGAACATCTCCGACATGCAGCGCCTGATGGAGCTGAAGAACTCGGAGATCGCCAAGCTCAACCAGAACAACCAGGGCGCCAAGGCTGCCACGGGGGCCGCCGCTGCCACCGCTGCGGCATCGGCCGCGCCGGCGGCTGGCAAGGCCGCCGATACTGCCGCGCCTGCGCCCACCGTGGTGCCGGCCGAGCCGGCCAAGGCTGCGGATGCCCCGAGCACCGCCACGCCGGAACCCGCACCGGCTGCGGCAGCCTCGGCTGCCGCGTCGGCACCGCAAGCTGCCGCCGCGGCGTCGGCCCCGCAAGCCGGCGCTTCTGCACCGGCAGCCGCCGCCTCGGCGCCGGCCGTGGCGAACAAGAAGCCGCCGGTCATCCAGCCGGTGCCCCAGCCGTCGTTCCTCGACGAACTGCTCGCCAACCCGATGTTGCTGCCGGGCGCTGGTGTGCTGGTTGCGTTGCTTGGCGGATATGCGTACTATCGCCGCCGCCAGAAGCAGAAGGCGAGCGAAAACACCGGGTTCGGTGACAGCATCCTGTCCCAGGAAAGCACGGTCATGGCGGGCGGACACTCGTTGTTCGGCACCGCCGGTGGCCAGAGCGTCGACACGTCGCAGCACAGCGTGTTCGGCGCCGACTTCCGCATCGGCAACAACTCGCCCGAAGCGACGGAAGTCGACCCGATTGCCGAGGCCGAGGTGTACATCGCGTACGGACGCGACGTGCAGGCCGAGGAAATCCTGCGCGAAGCGTTGCAACAGAATCCGGAGCGCCAGGCCATCCGCCTGAAGCTGCTGGAGATTTACAACACTCGTCAGGATGTGGAAGGTTTCCGAGTGATCGCAGAAGAAATGTTCGCCCAGGTAGGCGGACAAGGCGCGGACTGGCAACAGGTCGCGGAAATGGGTCGCAGGCTCGATCCGGGCAATGCGCTGTACCTGTCGGTGACGCCCGACGTGACGGCGGAAGCCGATACCACGACGCCGGTGGCCGACCAGTGGCGCACGCAGGATCCCGCCCAGTCGATGCAGCAGGCACCGCAGGCGCCGGCCATGCCGGACCTGGCACTGCCGCTGGACGCCTTCCCGGCGCCCGCGCCGGGGGAGCCCATCGTGGCGCCGGCGTCGGCCTCGCTGGTATTCGGTAACGATCACCTTGCGGAACCGGTGGCGCGACTGGACGACGTGCTGGACGAAAGCCACGACGCCGGCCTGGATCTGCCGGCAGGCGGAGTGCCGGCGCTCGATACGCCGACGCGCTCGCGTCCGCTGGAATTCGACATGTCCGGCCTGTCGCTGGACCTGAATGCCGCGAACTCGGGTGCCGCGGCGGACGAGCCGGCTGCCACGTTCGAGGTGCCGACGCTCACGGAATCGACCGTGCCGCTGCCCGCACCGACGATGCTCCAGAACGGCAAGCTGGTCGAGCCGATCGACCTGGCCCGTGTCACGTCCGAAGGGCATGGCGACGCCACGCATGGCGTGTCGGCCAGCACGCTGTCGGCCACCGGGATGGACGGCAGCCGCGACATGCAGATCAAGCTCGACCTGGCGCGCGCCTACATCGAGATCGGCGACAAGGAAGGTGCCCGCGAACTGCTGCAGGAAGTGGTGGAGCAGTCGGAAGACCCGCTGCAGACCGAAGCCCGCACGCTGCTGCGCGACGTGGCCTGATGCGGGTTGGCCTGCGGGTCTGGACCCAAAGGCCGGTATGATGCAGGGTTTGCGGCACGCCGTTCAGACGGATGCCGCAGCCCGAAGCGATGCGCCGGAAGCGTCCCTTCCGGCGCATTTTGTTTTTGGGCATCGCCACATCCATGAATCGCATCGCCATCGGACTCCACTACGACGGTTCGGCCTTTTCCGGCTGGCAGTCGCAGCCCCACCGCAACACCGTGCAGGACCACCTGGAAGACGCCATCGAGCGTTTTGCCGGCACGCGCCTGCTGACCACGGTGGCGGGGCGGACCGATACCGGCGTGCATGCGCTGGGCCAGGTCATCCACCTCGATACCGAGCTGGACCGCGACAAGTTCTCGTGGGTGCGCGGCGTCAACGCGTTCCTGCCGCCGTCCATCGCGCTGCAATGGGCGGAGCCGGTCGACGACGGGTTCCATGCGCGCTTCCTGGCCTACGAGCGGATGTATTACTACGCGCTCTACACAGGCCCGCACCGCGTGCCGATGATCCACGGCCGCGCCGGCTACCAGATGCTGCCGCCGGGCCAGCGGCTCGATGTCGATGCCATGCGCGCGGCAGCCGCCTGCCTGCTGGGCGAGCATGACTTCTCGGCGTTCCGGGCGGCCGAGTGCCAGGCCAAGTCGCCGGTCAAGACGATGTACGACGTGACGATCCGGGGCGACGGCAACTGGGTGTTCCTGCGGTTCCGCGCCAGCGCGTTCCTGCACCACATGGTGCGAAACCTGATGGGCTGCCTGGTGGCGGTGGGGCGGGGGCGTTACCCGGCCGAATGGATGGCCGAGGTGCTGGCCGGCCGCAACCGGCAGAAGGCCGCCCCGACATTCATGCCCGACGGGCTGTACCTGGTCGACGTGAAGTATCCTGAGCCGTACCAGCTCCCCGCGGCGGATGCGTCCGCCAGCTTCTTCCACGGAGTATTTGCCGATGGTCCCGACAATGGCGCCTGAATCCGGCCGCGTGCCGCCCCGCACCCGCATCAAGATCTGCGGGCTGACGCGTCCGGAGGACGTGCGTGCGGCCGTTGACGCCGGCGCCGATGCCATCGGCCTGGTGTTCTACGACAAGAGCCCGCGCTTCGTGGATGTGGCGCGCGCGGCCGCACTGGCCGAGCAGGTGCCGCCGTTCGTCACCGTGACCGGCCTGTTCGTCAACGCCGATGCCGAGGAAGTGGCGCATGTCACCGAGCGTGTGCCCCTGACGCTACTCCAGTTCCATGGCGACGAAACGGCGCAGCAATGCACGGATATCGCCCGCCGCTGCCGGCTGCCGTATATGCGTGCCGCCCGTGTCCAGCCGGGGCTTGATTTGGTAGAATTCGCCGATCAATACCGTGACGCCGCCGGCCTGTTGCTCGACGCCTTCGTGGAAGGCTATGGCGGTGGCGGCCACGTCTTCGACTGGACCCTGATTCCTGCTCAATGGCTTCCGCCCATTCCGACCAGCCCGCCCGCAAGCGACGCTCCTCGCATCGTTTTGAGTGGTGGGTTGAACGCGCAAAACGTCGCTGGTGCGATTGAACGCGTGCGCCCCTATGCCGTGGATGTCAGCAGCGGCGTGGAGGCGTCGAAGGGTGTGAAGGACCACGCCCGCATTGCCGCGTTCGTGCGCGCCGTGCGCAGGGCGGATGCAGGACAGGCCGGCCAGTAACGCCACGCCAGCACTGTTGCGCTGCCATCCCCGATTGCCCCCGGTCGCGCCGATCGCCCGATACCGAATTTGATGCGCTTCGCCACTATTGTGCGCTGAGCGCCACCTGAGAGCCTGGACATGTACGACTTGCCCGATTCCCGAGGCCATTTCGGCCCCTATGGCGGTAGCTTCGTTTCCGAAACGTTGGTCCACGCGCTGGACGAGTTGCGCGACGCCTATGCGCACTACCAGCAGGACGCGGACTTCAACGCCGAATTCCAGCGCGAGCTGAAGCACTTTGTCGGCCGCCCGTCGCCGATCTACCACGCACAGCGTTGGAGCGAGACGCTCGGCGGTGCCCAGCTGTTCTTCAAGCGCGAAGACCTGAACCACACTGGCGCCCACAAGATCAACAACGTGATCGGCCAGGCACTGCTGGCCCGGCGCATGGGCAAGAAGCGCGTGATTGCCGAAACCGGCGCCGGCCAGCACGGCGTGGCCACGGCGACCATCGCCGCGCGCTTCGGCATGGAGTGCGTGGTGTACATGGGCTCAGAGGACGTGCGCCGCCAGGCGGCCAACGTCTATCGCATGAAGCTGCTGGGCGCCACGGTGGTGCCGGTGGAAAGCGGTTCGAAGACGCTCAAGGACGCGCTCAACGAGGCCATGCGCGACTGGGTGACCAACGTCGAGACCACGTTCTACATCATCGGCACGGTAGCCGGCCCTCACCCGTATCCGATGATGGTGCGCGACTTCCAGTGCGTGATCGGCGAGGAGTCGAAGGTGCAGATGCCCGAACTGACCGGCCGCCAGCCGGACGCCGTGATCGCCTGCGTGGGCGGCGGCTCGAACGCCATGGGTATTTTCTACCCGTACATCGAGCACAAGGACGTGCAGCTGATCGGCGTGGAAGCGGCCGGCGACGGCCTGGACACGGGCCGCCACGCGGCGTCTCTGACGGGCGGGTCGCCGGGCGTGCTGCACGGCAATCGTACCTACCTGCTGCAGGACGAGAACGGCCAGATCATCGAGACCCATTCGGTGTCGGCCGGCCTGGACTATCCGGGCGTGGGGCCGGAACACGCGTGGCTCAAGGACATCGGCCGCGCGCAGTATGCGCCGATCACCGATGACGAGGCATTGAAGGCGTTCCACGACTGCTGCCGCATCGAAGGCATCATCCCGGCGCTGGAATCGAGCCATGCCATCGCGTACGCGTGCAAGCTGGCGCCGACGCTGCCCAAGGACAAGCTGCTGCTCGTGAACCTGTCCGGCCGAGGCGACAAGGACATGCACACCGTGGCCGAACGTGCGGGGTTGAAGCTGTAATGCGTGCGCTGCCCCCCGACACTACGACCCAGGCGGAAGAGGGCGGCGCCGCGGCGCCGTTCGACATCCTCGACACCGAAGCCGTCCGCCTGTACCAGGAAGACGCGCTTGAAGGCATCCAGCGCATCGCGGACGGATCGGTCGACCTGATCGTCGCCGATCCGCCCTATGGCCTGGGCAAGGACTATGGCAACGATTCCGACCTGCTGTCGGGCGACGCCTACCTGGAATGGTCCGAACGCTGGATGGATGCCATCATCCCCAAGCTGGCCCCCAAGGGCACCCTGTACCTGTTCTGCACGTGGCAGTACTCGCCCGAGCTGTTCGTGATGCTCAAGAAGCGGCTGACGATGATCAACGAGATCATCTGGGATCGCCGCGTGCCGAGCATGGGCGGCACCACGCGCAAGTTCTCGTCGGTGCATGACAATATCGGCTTCTTTGCCCGTCAGCGCGACTACTACTTCGACCTCGATCCGGTGCGCATTCCGTACGATGCCGAGACCAAGAAGGCCCGCAGCCGGCCGCGCTTCGAGGGCAAGAAGTGGCTCGAGGTGGGCTACAACCCCAAGGACCTGTGGAGCGTGCCGCGCATCCACCGGCAGGACCCCGAGCGCGCCGATCACCCCACGCAGAAACCGCTGGAGATCGTCGAACGCATGGTGCTGTCGAGCTGCCCGCCGGGCGGCGTGGTGCTGGACCCGTTCACGGGCAGCGGCACCACGGCGGTGGCCTGCGTGCGCCACGGTCGGCGCTTTGTCGGCTTCGAGATGAACCCGCAATATGCCTCGCTGGTGCGCGATCGCGTGCGGGCCGCGCAGCCCGTGTACGCGCCGATCCAGCCCGACAGCGTGGCCGACGGCCTGCCCGCGGGCACCGAGACGACGCCGGCCGCTGCCAACGACGATGCCAATGACGTGGCATCGCCGGTGCAGCGCCTTATCTGATTCCGATGGTCAACGACATGTCCCGTATCCAGAAGACTTTCGCGGCACTGGCCGCGCAGCAGAAGAAGGGCCTGATCCCGTTCATTACCGCCGGCGACCCGGCGCCCGCGCTGACCGTGCCGCTGATGCATGCGCTGGTGGCGGGCGGTGCCGACGTGATCGAGCTTGGCGTGCCGTTTTCCGACCCGATGGCGGACGGCCCGGTCATCCAGCGCGCCTCGGAGCGCGCGCTGGCGCAAGGCGTCTCGCTGACGCAGGTGCTGGCCTGGGTCAAGGAATTCCGCCAGACCAACGACACCACGCCCGTGGTGCTGATGGGCTATGCGAACCCGATCGAACGCATGGGCGAGGAAACGTTTGCCAAGGCCGCCTCGGCTGCCGGCGTGGACGGCGTGCTGGTGGTGGACTACCCGCCCGAGGAGTGCGAGTCGTTTGCCGGCCTGATGCGCGCCAACCAGATGGATCCGATCTTCCTGCTGGCGCCGACGTCCACCGACGACCGCATTGCCGCCGTGGCCAGGGTGGCCAGCGGCTATCTTTATTACGTGTCGCTCAAGGGCGTGACCGGTTCGGCCACGCTGGACCTGGACAGCGTGGCCGCGCGCCTGCCGTTGATCAAACAGCACGCCAACCTGCCGGTGGGCGTCGGCTTTGGCATTCGCGATGCGCAAACGGCGCGCGCGATCGGCAGCGTGGCGGACGCCGTGGTGATCGGCAGCCGCCTGGTGCAGCTGCTCGAAGACGCACCGCGCGACCAGGCCGTGGAAGCCCTGCGTGCGTTTATCGCCGACATCCGCCAGGCACTGGACGCCTGAAAAGGTGTCCAAAGCGTGACGATTGCCGGAAACGCGCAGCAAAAATCGTTGCCGATTGCGGCGGTTTGAGACTTAAGCGGCACAATCGGCGCGTTTTGCTTAGGCGAGATGTGCCGGGCGTGGTAAATTCGCGGCCTGATTCCCTGCCGTCCCTGTGTCCGCCCCCTGAAAACGGGGCGTCGATGCGCGGGCGGCAGTTATCCGAAAGGAGCTTTCATGAGCTGGTTGGATAAACTCCTGCCTCCCAAGATTCAACAGACCGACCCGTCCACCCGCAAGGGCATTCCGGAAGGGTTGTGGGTCAAGTGCCCGTCGTGCGAGTCGACGCTGTACCGCACCGACGTGGAAGCCAATCTGCACGTCTGCCCGAAGTGCGACCACCACATGCGCATCCGCTCGCGCGAGCGCCTGGACAAACTGCTGGACGCCGAAGGCCGCTTCGAGATCGGCCAGGAAATCGTGCCGGTGGACGCCCTGAAGTTCAAGGACACGAAAAAGTACCCGGACCGCATCAAGGCCGCCATGGATGACACCGGCGAGACCGACGCGATGGTGGTCGTTGGCGGTGCGATCCACACCATTCCGGTGGTCGTGGCCTGCTTCGAGTTCGAGTTCATGGGCGGTTCGATGGGCTCGGTGGTGGGCGAGCGTTTTGCGCGTGGCGCGCAGGCTGCGCTGGAGCAGAAGGTGCCGTTTATCTGCGTGACCGCCACGGGCGGCGCGCGCATGCAGGAAAGCCTGCTGTCGCTGATGCAGATGGCCAAGACCACGGCCATGCTGAACCAGCTGTCGAACGCCAAACTGCCGTTCATCAGCGTGCTGACCGACCCGACCATGGGTGGCGTGTCGGCATCGTTCGCGTTCCTGGGCGATGTGGTGATCGCCGAGCCCAAGGCGCTGATCGGCTTTGCCGGCCCGCGCGTGATCGAGCAGACCGTGCGCGAAAAGCTGCCGGAAGGCTTCCAGCGCGCCGAATTCCTGCTGCAGAAGGGGGCCATCGACATGATCGTCGACCGTCGCCGCCTGCGCGCGGAAATTGCCCAGCTGCTGGCGCTGCTGCAAAAGCAGCCGGCCGATGCGGTGGCCTGACGCGGTAGCGTGATTTGCAGGACAATGGCGCGGGTACCCACCCGCGCCATTTTGTTTTTAGTCGTGTCGTAACTCAGCATGCCCATCTTCCACACACTCCCCGACTGGCTTCAACACCTGGAAACCGCCCATCCTGTGGGCATCGACATGGGTCTGACGCGTATCACGCGCGTCAAGGAAGCACTGGGGCTGCGCATCGACGCCGTGGTGTTCACCGTGGGCGGCACCAATGGCAAGGGGTCCACCTGCGCGATGCTGGAACGCATCCTGCTGGAGGCCGGCTACAAGGTGGGCCTGCATACGTCGCCGCACCTGATCCGGTTCAACGAGCGCGCCCGGCTGAACGGCGAGCAGGCCACCGACGCGCAGCTGCTGCCGCACTTCGAGGCCGTGGAGCGCGCCCGCACGAGTTTTGCCGATCCGGTCAGCCTGACGTATTTCGAGTTCACGACGCTGGCCATCATCCATATGTTTGCATCGGCCGGGCTCGACGCGATCATCCTCGAAGTGGGCCTGGGAGGCCGGCTCGACGCCGTCAATGTGATCGACACGGACTGCGCGGTCATCACCAGCGTCGATATCGACCACACCCAGTACCTGGGCGATACGCGCGAGAAGATCGGCTACGAGAAGGCCGGCATCTTCCGCCCCAACGTGCCGGCCATCTGCGGCGACCCGATGCCGCCGCAATCGCTGATCGACCATGCCGAGGCCATCGGCGCCGACCTCTGGCTGGTGGGCCGCGATTTCCGCCACCAGGCCGCGGCGGGCCAGGAGCGCCAGCAATGGGACTGGACCGGCCGCGACCGCAAGCTCAATGGGCTGGGATACCCGGCGCTGCGTGGCGCCAACCAGCTGCTGAATGCGTCGGCGGCGCTGGCCGCGCTGCAGGCCATGCGCCCGCGCCTGCCGGTCAGTGCGCAGGAAGTGCGCAACGGGCTGGCGTTCGTGGAGCTGCCCGGCCGCTTCCAGGTGATGCCGGGGCGTCCGGCCGTGATCCTCGACGTGGCGCATAATCCGCATGCCGCGGCCACCCTCGGCCAGAACATGGAGAACATGGGGTTTTTCCGCTACACCTATGCGGTGTTTGGCGCCATGGCGGACAAGGACATCGCCGGCGTGCTGCGCCACGTGGCCGACAAGGTCGATCACTGGTGCCTGTGCGACCTGCCCACGGCGCGCGCCGCCACGGCTAGTGACCTACGCGAGGCACTGGACGCCACGGGCTTCCGGGAAGGGCCGGATAACACGGCGGCGTGCTTCTCGAGTCCGGAACTGGCGTATCGCGATGCTGTCGAGCGTGCAACCGAGAATGATAGAATCCTGGTCTTCGGATCGTTCTACACCGTGGCTGGCGTGATGGCATATCGCGCCACGCAGGCCAACTGAATGCCAGTCGGCATGTCTGGCTGAACTCCCGGGCCGGAACGACATCACACCGAACACCACTCTTTGGGCATTTATGGGCCTGCTTTCGCTGTTCTCGTCCCGCAAGGGCACTGACCCGGCACCCGAACGCGGTCGCCGCACGCGTGCGGAAACCGGCGCCGGCATCGGCGCGTCGCGCCGTACGGCCGACGAATACGCGGACGATACCCTCGATCCCGACTTTCCTCAGAAACAACGTGCGCGTCGCCGCCTGATCGGCGCCGTGGTGCTGCTTGCGGCGGCCGTCATCGTGCTGCCGATCGTGTTCGAGCACAAGCCACGGCCCGTGTCCGACGACGTGGCCGTCAGCGTGGCCAACGGCCAGGGCGCGCAGAAGCCCAAGGTCGAGGCGCGCAAGGCACAGGCGCTGCCGCCGTCGGCCAACGCCGGCCGCAACGACGCCGCGCTCGATGCAGGCGAGGAAATCGTCACCGCGCCGGCCGTGGACAAGCCCAGGGCCGACGCCAAGGTCGAGACCAAAGTGGCCGAGACCAAGGCCGCCGAGGCCAAGCCGGCCGATAAGCCGGCCGATAAGCCGGCCGACAAGCCTGCCGCCGCCAATACCAAATACCTGATCCTGATCGGCGCGTTCTCCTCGGAAGAGCGCGCGAAGAACTGGCTGGCCAAGCTCAAGGAGAGCAAGGTGCCGGCGTTCGTCGAAAAGAAGGCGCTGGCCGACGGCGACCGCATCCTGCTGCGCGCGGGACCGTTCGCCAGCCGCGATGCGGCCGATGCGGCCGACAGGAAGGTGCGGGCGATCGGCCTGACCTCGAAGGTGGTGGAGCAGTAGCGTCCCGGGCAGCGACGTAGCCGATAACGTCCCGATTACGTACCGATTGCAGGGCGGCAGTTTGCCCCCATCTGACAGGAACCCGCATCGCACGCATGGCTTTTACCTTTTTTGACTATGGCGTGGCCTTCATTCTGGTGGCGTCTGCGCTGATTGGCGTGCTGCGCGGCCTGGTGCGCGAGATGCTGGCGCTGGTGGGCTGGGTCGTGGCGTTCTTGCTGGCGTATCACTTTGGCGGCATGGCCGCGAAATGGATGCCGGAGTCTCTGCCGGGCGGCGAACTGACGCGCAGTGCGCTGGGCTTCCTGGCCGTGTTCTTCGGCACGTGGATCGTGTCGGCGCTGGCCGGGGCCATCCTCGGCCAGTTGCTGGAAACCACCGGCCTGAAGCCGGCGGACCGTGGCCTGGGCCTGGTGTTCGGCCTGGCGCGTGGCGTGCTGATCGTGATGCTGATCGTCGTGCTGGCGGGGCTCACGAAGCTGCCCGACGAGCCGTTCTGGCGTGACGCGGTGTCGCGCCCGTATGTGATCCAGGCGATGGGGGAGCTGCGCCAATGGCTGCCGCCCGACCTGGCCAGGTACGTCAAGACCTGAATCGAAGACGCGAGTGCTTGAACGTTGGGCGCTCGCGGCGCAGTATCAACGCAGTTCCGTCGCGTACATGACGGAACGGCGCCCCCTGAATCAATTTGCCTTTCCTGGGAGTTCGGCATGTGCGGTATCGTCGGCGTGGTTTCCACCAGCCCTGTCAACCAACTCATCTATGACAGCCTGCTGCTGTTGCAACACCGCGGACAGGATGCAGCCGGCATCGCCACGGCCAATGGCAGCACCTTCCACATGCACAAGGCCAACGGCCTGGTGCGCGATGTGTTCCGCACGCGCAACATGCGCGGCCTGCCGGGCACGTCCGGTATCGGCCAGGTGCGCTACCCGACCGCCGGCTCCGCGTCGAGCGAGGAAGAAGCCCAGCCGTTCTACGTGAACGCGCCCTACGGCATCATCCTGGCCCACAACGGCAACCTGACCAATTCGGATCAGCTGCGCGAGGAGATGTTCCGCCGCGACCGTCGCCACATCAACACGCATTCGGATTCCGAAGTGCTGCTGAACGTGCTGGCCGACGAACTGCAGCGCGCCAGCAATGGCAAGTCGCTGGAGCCGGAGACCATCTTCACGGCCGTCAGCGGCATGCATCGCCGCGTGAAGGGCGCCTATGCCATCACGGCGCAGATCTCGGGCTATGGCCTGCTGGCCGTGCGCGACCCGTTCGGCATCCGCCCGCTGTGCATCGGCAGCGTCGACACGCCGACCGGCAAGGAATACCTGATTGCGTCGGAATCGGTGGCGCTCGAAGGCATGGGCTACACCATGGAGCGCGACGTGGCGCCGGGCGAGGCGATCTTCATCGACCTGGACGGCAAGTTCCACAGCAAGCAATGCGCCGACAATCCGCAACTGACGCCCTGCATTTTCGAATTCGTGTACCTGGCCCGTCCGGACTCGTGCATCGACGGCGTGCCGGTCTACGATGCCCGCCTGCGCATGGGTGACTACCTGGCCGAGAAGATCCGCCGCGAAGTGCCGGCCGGCGAGATCGACGTGGTCATGCCGATTCCCGATTCGAGCCGCCCGGCCGCCATGCAGGTGGCCAACGCGCTCGGCGTGCCGTACCGCGAGGGCTTCTTCAAGAACCGCTATGTGGGCCGCACGTTCATCATGCCGGGCCAGGCAGTGCGCAAGAAGTCGGTCCGCCAGAAGCTCAACGCCATGGGCGTGGAGTTCAAGGACAAGAACGTGCTGATCGTCGACGATTCGATCGTGCGCGGCACCACGTCATTCGAGATCGTGCAGATGGCCCGCGACGCCGGCGCCAAGAAGGTGATCTTCGCTTCGGCCGCGCCGCCCGTGAAGTTCCCGAACGTGTATGGCATCGACATGCCCACGCGCGCCGAACTGGTGGCCCATGGCCGCACCGACGAGGAAGTGGCGCGCATGATCGGCGCCGACCAGCTCGTGTATCAGGACGTGGAGTCGATGAAGCAGGCCGTGCGCGACATCAACCCGAACCTGCGTGACTTCGACGCGTCGTGCTTCGATGGCAAGTACATCACCGGCGATATCGACGAGGCCTACCTGGATCGCCTGGAAACGGCGCGCAGCCAGGCCGACCGCGAAGGCAGCAACGGTGGCGATACCGAACGTTCGCAACTGCATCTGCAACGATCGGGCGGCAACGAATAACGACAAGCCATCAGATTGCGCACTCTGCTGCGCGGTCTGGGTCAGCAAGGCTTCCGTGTGGCCCTCTCCCCGCCGGCGGGGGAGGGCGTCTTCGATATTCCCTCGGCGCCCTCAGCGCCCTCAGCGCAGCAGTCGCCTGCGCAGCAGTACCAGGGCCACCACCAGCGCCACGATGGCATAGGCCGCCAGCACGGCCAGATGCAGCGCGGCATTCTCCACCGGCCTTCCCAGCATCAGCGGACGAATCAGTGCCACCGCGTGCGCCAGCGGCAGGACCATCGTCGCCTTCTGCGCGCCCTCGGGTAGCTGTTCCAGCGGGAAGAACACGCCCGACAGCAGCAGCATCGGGGTCATCACCAGCGTCTGGTAGAACATGAAGAAGTCGTAGCTCGGCGCCAGCGCCGTGATGATCATCGCCAGGCTCGCGAACGCAATGCCGGCCAGCACGATCACCGGCAGGGCGGCCAGCGCGCCCGGGAACTGCGCGTAGCCAAGCAGCCCCGCCACGATCATGATCGCGGCGCCCGACAGCACCGCCTTGCTGGCGGCCCATAGCACTTCTCCGAGTACCACGTCGCCCAGCGTCAGCGGCGCATGCATGATGGCTTCCCACGTGCGTTGCACGTGCATGCGCGAGAAGGCCGAATACATCGACTCGAAGCTGGCCGACATCATCACGCTGGACGCCGTGGTGCCGGCCGCCAGGAAGGCGATGTACGACACGCCATGCACCTGGCCCACCAGCAGGCCCAGGCCCAGGCCCAGGCCGAACAGGTAGATCATCGGATCGGCCAGGTTGCCGATCATCGACGGGATGGCCAGCTTCTTCCAGACCATGTAGTTGCGATACCAGACCATCATCCAGTTGCGCCCGTTGCGTGGCAGCAGGGGCTGGGGATAGTGCTGGGGGGCTGTCGACGCCGCAGATCCTGGCGAAATTGCGATGTCGGGATTGCGGGGGTCCTGTTCGCTCATCTCGGTCATCCGTGTCTCAATCTCTCATCTCGCGGCCGGTCAGCTTGAGGAACACGTCCTCGAGGTTGGCGGGCCGGTGCAGGTAACGTACGCCGCCCTTGCCGTGCAGGGCGGCCAGCAGCGGATCGGGCTGGCGCACGTAGCAGAACAGCGTCTCGCCGCGCATTTCGCACCGGTCGGCCAATGGCGTCAGCGTGTCGCGCAGGGGTTCGAGCTCGTCGCCGTAGACCTCCACCACATCGCAGCCGATTTCGCGATCGATCAGCTCATGCGGCTTGCCCTCGGCGATCTTGCGCCCGGCATCGATCACGCACAGGTGATTGCAGAGCCGTTCGGCCTCTTCCATAAAGTGCGTGGTCAGCAGAATCGTCTTGCCCGCGGCAAGCAGCGACTTGAGGCGCTCCCAGATCAGATGCCGTGCCTGCGGGTCGAGGCCGGTCGTGGGCTCGTCCATCACGAGCAGGTCGGGATCGTTGATCAGCGCGCGCGCCACGGTCAGGCGCCGGCGCATGCCGCCGGACAGGTCGCGCACCTGCGCATTGGCCTTGTTCTCAAGCCGCGCGAATTCCAGCAGCCGGGGCACCTGTTCGGCAATCCGGGCGGACGACAGCCCGAAGTAGCGGCCGAAGATGCGCAGGTTCTCGATCACCGAGAAGTCGGGGTCGAGATTGTCGAACTGCGGCACCACGCCCACGCGCATGCGGGCCTGCGGGGCGCGCAGCGGGATGGGCTCGCCACACAGCGTCAGCGTGCCCGATTCGGGCGTGGTCAGCCCCAGCAGCATGCGCAGCGTGGTGGTCTTGCCGGCGCCGTTGGGGCCCAGCAGCCCAAAGCACTGCCCGGGCTGGACTTCCAGGTCGAGATTGTCGACGACGAGCTGGTCGCCGTAGCGTTTGCGCACATTGCGCATCTGGAGGATGGCGGTCAAGGCGAGGTCCTTGCGAGCGATATCCGCCATTATGCCGGCCATCGCGTGACGCATTGTTGGCGCATCGCAGCAAGACAATTCCATTCGCGGCGGCATATCGGCAGGCTGGCGGGGCTGGGCGGACAGGCGTACGCTTGGCGTCTTCAGAACAACAATGACGACGCAACAGGAGAGCGCATGTCCTTCGAGCACTGGATCACATTCGTACTGACCAGCGTGGTGGTGCTGATCATTCCCGGTCCGACCATCCTGCTGGTGATTGGCGATGCGCTCGCGCACCGCGGCCGCAGCGCCTATGCCACGGTGGGCGGTGTGGCCGCCGGCGACCTCACCGCCTTCACGCTGTCGATGGCGGGCCTGGGCGCCGTCCTGGCAGCCTCTGCCACGCTGTTCACGGGCCTGAAATGGGCAGGCGCGGCCTATCTGGTCTATCTCGGCGTGCAGGCGCTGCGCACGGCTGGCCGGGCGCGCTCGCTCGATGTGGCGGCGCAGTCGGGCAGCGGACGCCAGCGATTTGCCAAGGCCTGGCTGGTGACGGCGCTGAATCCGAAGAGCATCGTGTTCTTCGTGGCCTTCGTGCCGCAGTTCATCGATGCAAAGCTGGCGTTCTGGCCGCAGGCCGTGGTGCTGATTCCCACGTTCGTGGTGCTGGCCACGGCCAACGCCATGGTCTACGCGCTGCTGGCGCGCTCGCTGGCCACGCGTCTGACCTCGCAGCGCGCACAGGCCAACGTGCAGCGCGCAGGCGGCATCACGCTGATCGGTGCCGGCGCGCTGATCGCCACGCGCACCTGAGCGCCCGCCATCGCGTTCCCGGCCCGGCACGCGGGAACGCGGACGAAAAAAAACCGCCAGCGAACTGGCGGTTTTTCTTTTGGCAAGCCCGAATCAGTAGAGCTTCTTCGGCAGCATTTGCATGCGCAGACGCTTGCGCAGACGGGCCTCGGCAGCCTTCTTCTTGCGCTTGCGCTCGGTCGTCGGCTTTTCGTAGGCGGTGCGGCTCTTCAGTTCCACGATCAGTCCAGTCTGCAGAATGGAGCGACGGAAACGACGCATTGCAACTTCAACGGGCTCGCCCGGTTTCAGAACGATCTTAGTCAATTCAGTCCTTCAGGAATAACCGCCAGAGGCGGTGGGTTCATAGGAGGGAAACGTGTCGCGTCCGGCTCCGGAGCCTTCCGAGACGTTGGTATCGCACGCTGCGGCGAATGCCGTGGTGCGCCCCCTAGAACCTGCTACGGACCGAAATCCATACTGCCTGTGTCAGGGGTGACGGGCCAAATTTTCCTAGCTAGGTAAAAACTTGGCGACTACCTGTTTCCGTGGATATTGCGCAAGAAATACGCCGGTAAGCTTTTACAGGTATACCGGACGGGAGTCAAGCTATTCAGGGCAATCCAAGACTATACCCCAGAAAATGTGCTTGAGAGCGCCTTTTCAATGGATTTTGCGTCAAGGCAACAGACTGCCCCACGCCGATGCCAGCAACACCAGCGCCAGGAGCCGTTCGAACCGCTTCAGCCGCGCGGGCGATCGAATGAAGCGCGCGGCCCCGGCGCCCAGCACTGCCCACGCCCCCATGCAGGGCAGCGACACGACAAAGAAGATCAGTGACAGCCGCATCACCTGATGCGGCTGGTCGGCGCCATGGCCGGCAAAGACACTGACGACGGCCAGCGCCATCATCCACGTCTTGGGGTTCACCAGCTGCAGGCCGGCGGCGCCTACGAGCCCGAGCGGCTTGCGGGGTGGTTCGTTGCCGTCCGTGGCAACGGCCGATGCCGGGCTGCGCCAGATCTGCCAGGCCAGCCAGGACAGCCAAAGCACGCCGGTCCACGCCATGGCGCGCTGCAGGAACGGATGGGTGGCCAGTGCGTCGCCGACGCCGATGCCGACGCTCAGCACCAGCAGCGCGGCGCCGCCGCAGCCGCCAACGATGATCGGCAGCGTAGCCGCCACGCCACGGCGTGCGCTGTGGCTCAGCACGATAACGTTGGTGGGCCCGGGCGTGATCGACGCCACGACGGCAAACATCAGAAAGGGGAGAAAGGGCAGGGTATCGCTCATGCGGCCATTGTTGCGGCCGCGCCGCCTAGGCGTCTGGAAGATTTGAGCAGCGTTTGCGATAGTGGGCCGGCGTCAGGCCATAGGCCCGGCGGAACCATCGGCCTAGATGGCTCTGGTCGGCGAATCCCAGCGCCGTGGCCACGTCGGCGGGCGTGGCGCCGCGTGCCAGCATATGGCGGGCGCGCGCCAGCCGCAGTTGCACCAGGTAGGCGTGTGGCGCAATGCCGAACGCGGCCTTGAAGGCGCGGGTCAGCCGATAGCGGTCCACGCCGCCGGCGGCGGCCAGGTCGTCCAGGCCGATGTCCTGGTCCACGTGGTCATGCAGGTAGTCGCGCGCGCGTTGGGCTGCCAGCGGCAGCCGCGGATCGATGGCGTGTGCCGTGCGCCAGCGCAGATTGGACGTCAGCCGGGCCAGCAGGGCGTCGAGCGCGGACTGCCGGACGATGCGCAGTTCGGGCTGTTGCAGCACCGTGAACGCATGGCCGATGGCTTCGATCAGTTGCGGATCTTCGCTCAGCGTACGCGCGAAGGCGGGCTGGCAGTGCGCCGGAGCATCGTCGAACAGCGCGCGGAGTTCGCGCGCCATCCACTGGGCGTCCAGATACAGCATCGAGTAGGTAAAGCCCTCGGGCGTCACGGCGTAGCCATCGTGGATTTCACCCGGCTCCAGCGTGAAGGCCTTGCCCGGCACGCTGCGCTGAACCTCGCGCCGGCAATGAAACTGCTGGATGCCCTGTTCGGTGTAGCCGACCAGGTAACTGTCATGCCAGTGCGGATCGTACGCATGGCCCTCGAAATGGGCGCGAATCGTCTCGATGCCGGTGTCGGCATCCTGCTTGAGGTCGATCCAGCTCTGGGGGCTCACTGCGGGGTCCTGGTTTGGCGTATGCGGCTGTTCATCATAGCCACATCGGCCAGGGCTTTCTGGAACGTTTGTGCGGGGAGGGGGGATTGCCGGTGCGACGGCGCGCGATTGGGATGCGCGGCGGAAAAAGAAAAAGGCCGATGCTTTCGCATCGGCCTTCCTCTTCTATCGGTTGGCTCCCCGACCTGGGCTCGAACCAGGGACCTACGGATTAACAGTCCGGCGCTCTACCGACTGAGCTATCGGGGAACAGCTGAGAAAGAAATTATAACCAGCTTCTCTTCGTTTCGTCAACAACTTTTTAACGTTTTGTTTTCGTCAGAAGTTGTCGTTGGAACTCTGGTTCGCCTCGAAACCGGCCAGCACTGGGCGTTTCCGCCTTTTGCTGCATTGCCGTGTTCAACAGCGAGGCCGCATTATAGCCAGCTTTTTAAATTGTGCAAACAAAAAAATCGCCCGGAGGCGATTTTTTTGCATTGGCCTTCGACAGGTCAATCGAACACCGGCGATTCCACGCCCAGCACCTTGTGCAGCTTCGGCGACGTCGTCGTGTATTGCATGTGGATCTTCTTGTCCGGGAAGATGTACGGCGCGGCGCCGAACGCTGCCAGCGCGGCTTCGTGGAAGCCCGACAGGATCAGCTTCTTCTTGCCCGGGTAGGTGTTGATGTCACCCACGGCAAAGATGCCCGGGATGTTCGTCTCGAACTTCTCGGTATCCACCTTGATCTGCTTGCGCTCCAGGTCCAGGCCCCACTCGGCGATCGGGCCGAGCTTCGGCGACAGGCCGAAGAACACCAGCAGGTCGTCCAGCGGCATGCGGCGCGTCACGCCGTCGCCACCGGTCACCTTGATCTCGGTGAGCACGCCGTCCTTCTCTTCATAGCCGCCGATCTGGCCGACCATGAATTGCATTTCCATCTGCTCGCACAGGTCGCGCATCTTGGCCACCGAGGCCGGGGCGGCACGGAAACCGTCGCGGCGGTGGATCAGCACGATCGACTCGGCCTTGCCGTGGAGGTCCAGCGCCCAGTCCAGCGCCGAATCGCCACCACCCACGATCACCAGGTTGCGGCCATGGAAGCGGCTCGGATCCTTCACGCGGTAGAACAGTTGCTTGCCTTCGAACTTGTCGATGCCTTCCACCTTGACCGTACGCGGCTGGAATGAGCCCACGCCGGCGGCGATGAAGATGGTCTTGGTGATGAAGCGGGTGCCGAGCGACGTCTCGACGAAGAAGCGGCCGTCTTCACGGCGCTCGACGACGCTGACTTCCTGGCCCAGGTGGAACGTGGGCGAGAACGGCTCGATCTGCTTGAGCAGGTTGTCGGTCAGTTCCTGGCCCGTGCAGATGGGCACGGCCGGGATGTCGTAGATCGGCTTGTCCGGATACAGCTCCACGCACTGGCCGCCCACTACCTTGAGCGAGTCGATCACATGCGCCTTGATTTCGAGCAGGCCGAGTTCGAACACCTGGAACAGGCCAACGGGGCCGGCGCCAACGATCAGCGCGTCGATTTCCAGCGGCTGGCCGCCGTTGTTGCCGCCAGCCTGCTGGGTCGCGTCGGCCACGGGATTTGGAATGCTCAAGTCCATATTCGTCCTGATACGTTGTGGGCACGGCAGGTGCCCGGTATTACGGGAAAGCGCGTGGGGACGGCTTTCTGCGACGCCGGGCAGGCAGATCCGGCGTGCCGCCGGCAGGTATCCGCCACCCGTTGCGTCAGTCTTCTCTTAGCGTTGCAGGTATTGCAGCTTGTCGGTGGCGTCCTTCCATTCCTCGGCCTCGGCCAGCGGGGCCTTGGTCTTGGTGATGGACGGCCAGTTGCGGGCCAGCTCGGCGTTCAGGTCAATGAACTGCTGCTGGTCGCCGGGCACATCTTCCTCGGCGTAAATCGCGTTCACCGGGCACTCGGCCACGCACACGGCGCAGTCGATGCATTCGTCGGGATCGATGGCCAGGAAGTTCGGGCCTTCGCGGAAACAATCGACCGGACACACATCAACGCAGTCGGTGTAACGGCAACGGATGCAGGCTTCGGTGACAACGTGAGTCATTTCGGTTCCAGAAAAACGGATCGGTCTTCGATGGGGAGTTTGTCCAAGGCCGGATTCTTGCCGGTCGTTCTTGCGAGTTGTCCGGGTACGCGCCAAACACCGTGCGTGTCAATCGGGATAACTTGGGGCGAGCGAGGGCCGAGGCCTTTCAAAGACCGATATTGTAGCTGAGCCTTCTCGCAAGGATAGTGAGTCTATATAGCCGGGTCAGATAGTTTTCTTATTTCTTTATGTATTTTTGGTGCGAAATCGGCCGCTGAGGCGCGTCTGGCGCAGGTTTGCGGGCGGAGCGATCTCCCGCTCGGCGGCCTCTCCAGCTAGTATTTCCCTGTGTTTTGCGCGGCTTTTCGGGCCAGCGGGTGCCCCCGCAGGCGCTTTTCATTCCGTTTCCGGCCGTTGCGCTCGAGTTGATCGAAGGCAAACTTGCAAGGGGATTTGCTTATGGCAGCCAGCCTGATGGGGCGCGGCAGGGGGCGTCGGACGGTCTTTCTGACCGGGGCCGCCGTGCTTTTTTGCGCCATGGTGGGCATGGAGGCAGCCGCCCAGCCCGCGCCGCCCCGGCAGGGCGAGATGGCCGATAGCGTGGTGTCGCGCCTGGTGGCGTGGCGTGCGCGTACCGACCAGCCCGTGACCTTGTCTGCCTTGACCGCCTTCGACTGGGACAGCTTCAGTGTGGTCCGGACCCCGGCGGGGATGGCCATGGCGAACTGCAATCGCGAAGGCTTCCTGCCGTGCGACAAGGATCTCCAGCCTTCGCCGGACACCCTGATCCAGGTGCTGCGCTTCGACCGGGCAGGGCAGTCGGTCTACCAGGAGCGCATCATGGCGGCCTCCGCCAATTTCGCCGATCCGCTACCCGCGGCCGTGCCGCGCAGCCAGGCCACGCTGGTCAGCTGCGATGGCGACCAGGGGCAGCGGCTCTGGTGCCTGCAATCGAAGCGGCCGGGTCGCCAGATTTCGCCGGCGCTGCGCGGCCTCGACGGCGGCTGACCCCGCGCCCGCGCCGGCCATCTCCATGCCGCGCGTGACTTTCGGTTAGCATGGTGGCCTGACTTCGCCGCGCCCCCAGCCTTGGCTTCGCTATGATCATCCGTTCCCTGCTCGACACCGACCTGTACAAGTTCACGATGATGCAGGTGGTGCTGCACCACTTTCCGCAGGCCGAGGTCGAATACCGCTTCAAGTGCCGCAACGCCGGGGTCGACCTGACGCCGTATGTCGACGACATCCGCGACCAGATCCGCCAGCTCTGCAAACTGCGTTTTACCGACGACGAGCTGCTCTACCTGCGCGGCATGCGCTTTATCAAGAGCGATTTCGTCGATTTCCTGGCGCTGTTCCATCTGAACGAGAAGTACGTGGTCGTGCAGCCGTCCGCCCAAGGCAACGGCGAGATCGATATCACGATCCGCGGGCCGTGGCTGCATACCATCCTGTTCGAGATTCCGCTGCTGGCCATCGTCAACGAGGTGTACTTCCGCCGGACGCAGCCGCAGGCCGATCTGGCCGAAGGACGCCGCCGGCTGGAGGCCAAGCTCGCCCTGCTGAAGTCGTCGAAATACGAGGACTGCGTGATCGCGGATTACGGCACCCGCCGGCGCTTCTCGCGCGACTGGCAGGAAGAGGTGCTGCTGTCGATGCGAGACATCCTGGGGCCGCAACTGGCCGGCACCAGCAACGTCCATTTTGCGCGGATGCACAACATGACGCCGCTGGGCACGATGGCGCATGAGTACCTGCAGGCCTGCCAGGCGCTGGGCCCGCGCCTGCGCGATTCGCAGGTCTACGCGCTGGAGAACTGGGCCCGCGAGTATCGCGGCGACCTGGGCATCGCACTGTCGGATACCTACGGATTCGACGCGTTCCTGCGCGACTTCGACCTGTATTTCTGCAAGCTGTTCGATGGCGTGCGGCACGACTCCGGCGACCCGTTCGAATGGGGTGAGCGCATGCTCGCGCACTACGCCGCCAACCGCGTGGACCCGCGCGGCAAGACGCTGATCTTCAGCGATGCGCTGAACATTCCGAAGGTCATCGAGCTATACGAGCGTTTCCATGGCCGCTGCAAGCTGGCGTTTGGCGTAGGCACGAACCTGACCAACGACCTGGGCTACACGCCGCTGCAGATCGTCATCAAGATGGTTCGCTGCAACGGCCAGCCCGTGGCCAAGCTGTCGGATACACCCGAGAAGACCATGTGCGACGATCCGGGCTACTTGTCTTACCTGCGGCAGGTGTTCGAAGTTCAGCCGGCCGCTTAGCCGGATTCATCCGCCGCCATAGCCGTTTTCTTATAATCGCCGAGCCCCGCAACCGATCAGGCCCATACCATGGAAACGAACGCCGCCCGTGACCGCATCTTCGCCCGCATTCGTGCCGCCCAGGGCAGGGGAGCGACGGTGACGCAGGGCGAGCGCGACGCCGTGGCCGATTACCTGGCGCGTCATCCACAGGGGCCCCAGCCCGAGGTGGCCGAAGACCGTGCCGCCGCCTTCAGCGTGCAGGCGCAGAAGATGGCGTCCACAGTGGACCGCGTGGCTACGTTGGCCGAGGTGCCCGGCGCCGTGCTGCACTATCTGGATGGTCTGAAGCTGACGCGGCGCGCCGTGGCCTGGAACAGCCTGGCCGACCTGCCGTGGGCGGCGCAGGGTCTTGAGGTCGAGTGCCGCCCGCCGGTCCGCGAGCCCCAGGCGGACCGCGAACATGGCGACCTCGTCGGCATTACCGGCTGCTTCGTGGCGATTGCCGAGACCGGCTCGCTGATGCTGCTGTCGGGGCCCGATACCTTCGCATCGGCCGCGCTGCTGCCGGAAACCCATATCGCCGTGGTGCCGGTCTCGCGCATCGTCGCCAATCTGGAAGAGGCGTTCGCGCGCATGCGCGCCGAACACGGCCAGCTGCCGCGCGCCACCAATATCATCAGCGGGCCTTCGCGCACGGGCGATATCGAGCAGACCATCGTGCTGGGTGCCCACGGCCCGTATCGGGTGCACGTGATCCTGGTCGATCGGCAATGACCGGCGCGCCCTGCGGCGCTGCATATCGAGGCACTTTCAGACCATTCTCAAAAGGGTTTGCTTTACACTGAGCCCTTCGCCGCGTGCTGCCGTCCCACCGCCCTGGTAACCAATCCGGACGCGTGCGCCTTGTCGTCTGTCTCACACGCAAAGCCGTGCCTCGCACCTGTCCCGGCGTGTGTTGCGATAAAGGAGATTGCTGTCTGATGCGTCGTGTCGCCACGCTGCTTGCTCAATATTTGCTTGCCACCTTGCTGCTGTCGCCAGCCCTGGCATTGGCCGCCGATGTCGATGGCGCCGCGCTGTCGCCCGTCTGGGGCGTGCCGTTCGCCGGTATCCTGCTGTCGATCGCGCTGTTTCCGCTGGTTGCGCCGAAATTCTGGCATCACCACTACGGCAAGATCGCCGCGGCCTGGGCAGTGCTGTTCCTCGTGCCGTTTGCCGCGCAGTTCGGCCTGCACGCGGCCGCGGCCAACGCCGTGCATGCGCTGCTGGCCGAGTACATTCCGTTCATCGTCCTGCTGACCGCGCTTTATGTGGTGGCGGGCGGTATCTGCGTGCGGGGCAACCTGCACGCCACCCCGCGGCTGAACACGGGCATCCTGGCGCTGGGTACGGTGCTGGCCAGCCTGATGGGTACCACGGGCGCCGCGATGCTGCTGATCCGCCCGCTGCTGCGCGCCAACGACAACCGGCGCCACGTGGCGCACGTGGTGGTGTTCTTCATCTTCCTGGTGGCCAATGCCGGCGGTGCGCTGACGCCGCTTGGCGATCCGCCGCTGTTCCTGGGCTTCCTCAAGGGCGTGGAGTTCTCCTGGACGCTGCGCAATATCCTGCCCGAGACGATCTTTATCTGGGTGGTGCTGCTGGCGCTCTTCTACGCCATCGACCGGTACTACTTTCTCAGGCGCGAAGAGGAACTGCCGCAGGCGCAGGACCCCACGCCGGACTCGGCCGGTATCCGGCTCGAAGGCAAGATCAATTTCCTGCTGCTGGCGGCGGTGGTGGGCCTGGTGCTGATGAGCGGGCTCTGGAAGCCGGGCATTGCATTCGACGTGATGGGCACGGAAGTACCGCTGCCCGCGCTGGTGCGCGACGGGCTGCTCGTGGGGGTGACGCTGGTGTCGCTGGTGGCGACGCCGCACGCCGCGCGCAGCGGCAACGAGTTCAACTGGGAACCGATGCTCGAAGTGGGCAAGCTGTTCGCCGGCATCTTCCTGACGATCATTCCGGTGATCGCCATGCTCAAGGCCGGCACCGATGGTGCCTTTTCCGGCGTGATCCGGGCGGTCAGCGACAGCAACGGGCAGCCGATCGACAGCATGTACTTCTGGGCCACCGGCATCCTGTCGTCGTTCCTGGACAACGCGCCGACCTACCTGGTGTTCTTCAATACCGCCGGCGGCGACGCGGCCACGCTCATGACGCGCGATGCCTCGACGCTGGCCGCCATCTCGGCGGGCGCCGTGTTCATGGGCGCCAATACCTATATCGGCAATGCGCCCAACCTGATGGTCAAGGCGATTGCCGAAAGCCGTGGCGTGCGCATGCCGAGCTTTTTCGGCTACATGGCGTGGTCCTGCGCCGTGCTGGTGCCGCTGTTCCTGGTGATGACGTTCCTCTTCTTCCACGTATGACTGCCATGAAGCCCCCTGTCCTTGTCACGCGCGCCATCTTCCCCGACGTGATCGAGCGTCTTTCGCAATATTTCGATGTCGATGCCAACCAGGAGGACGTGGTCCTCGATGCCGCGGCGTTGCGGGCGCGGCTGGCCGGCAAGGCCGGCGTGCTGGCCAATGCGGCGGACAGAATCGATGGCGACCTGGTTGCCGCGTTGCCGCAGCTGCGGGCGGTCTGCAACATGGCGGTGGGCTACAACAACCTCGACGTGCCGGCGCTGACCGCCGCGGGCATCGTGGCGACGAACACGCCCGATGTGCTGACCGAGACCACTGCCGATTTCGGCTGGGCGCTGCTGATGGCCACCGCGCGCCGCGTGACCGAGAGCGAGCACTACCTGCGCGCCGGCAAGTGGGAACGTTGGAGCTACGACATGCTGGTGGGCATGGACGTGTACGGCAGCACGCTGGGCATCCTGGGCATGGGCCGCATCGGCCAGGGCCTGGCGCGCCGTGCGGCGGGCTTTGGCATGCAGGTGCTGTATCACAACCGCAGCCAGTTGCCGGCTGATGTCGAGCAATCGCTCAACGCCCGCTATGTCAGCAAGGACGAACTGTTGAAGCAGTCGGACCACCTGATCCTGGTGCTGCCGTACAGTGCCGAGAGCCACCATGCAATCGGCACCGCGGAGCTGGCGCTGATGAAGCCCACGGCCACGCTGATCAATCTGGCGCGTGGCGGCATCGTCGATGACGGCGCGCTGGCCGCCGCGCTGCGCGATCGCAAGATCTTTGCCGCAGGACTCGATGTGTTCGAGGGCGAGCCGAGCGTGCATCCCGACCTGCTGACCGTGCCGAACGTCGTGCTGACGCCGCACATTGCGAGCGCGTCGGAGAAGACCCGCCGTGCCATGGCCAATCTGGCGGCTGACAACCTGATCGCCGCCCTGGACGCCGGCCCGCAGGCCGGCAAGCCACAGACCGTGATCAATCCCGAGGTCATGCCGCGCCGCCGTTGATCGGCGCGGATCGCCAGCTTTTCTATTTCCATGTCGCTCATCCCCTTGCTGACCCTGGCCGCCGCGTTGGCGGCCGTGATCCTGCTGATCGTGCTGTTGATGCGCCAGTCGCGCACCGGCACCGGCGAACTGTTGCCGATGCTGGGCGACCTGCGCGACGACGTGCGGGAGGACACCGCGCGCGGGCTGGAGCGCCTGGAGCGCGAACTGCGCACCGAACTGGCCGAAACGGCGCGCGGCAGCCGCAACGAGTCGGGGCAGCACATGCTGCGGTTCCAGCAACAGTTGTCGACCCAGTTGACCAGCATCGCCACGGTGCAGCAGCAGCAGCTTGCGCAGATGTCGGAGGCCAACGAGCGGCGGCTGGCTGACGTGCGGGCGACGCTGGAGCAGAAGCTGCGAGATATCGAGGCCAATAACGCCGCCAAACTGGAGGAAATGCGACGCACCGTGGACGAAAAGCTTCACGCCACGCTGGAGCAACGGCTGGGCGAATCGTTCAAGCTGGTGTCGGACCGGCTGGAGCAGGTGCATCGCGGGCTGGGCGAAATGCAGATGCTGGCGCAGGGGGTAGGGGATCTCAAGCGCGTGCTGACCAACGTCAAGTCGCGCGGCACCTGGGGTGAGGTGCAGTTGGCCATGCTGCTCGAGCAGATCCTGACGCCGGATCAGTACGGCAAGAACGTGGAGACCGTGCGCAATTCCGGGGCGCGAGTGGAATTTGCCATCCGCCTGCCTGGCCGCGAGGCGGGCGGCAGCCCGGTCTGGCTACCGATCGACGCCAAGTTCCCCAAGGAACAGTACGAGCGGCTGATCGACGCGCAGGAGCGCGGCGACGTGGACGGGGTGAACGCGTCCAGCCGCGAGCTGGAAGTGGCGGTGCGCCGCGAGGCGCAGACCATCGCCGAGAAATACCTGGCGCCGCCGGCCACCACCGACTTCGCCATCCTGTTCCTGCCGACCGAAGGCCTCTATGCGGAAGTCTTGCGGCGGCCGGGCCTGACCGACATGCTGCAGCGCGATTTCCGCGTCACCGTGGCTGGCCCTACCACGCTGACGGCGCTGCTCAACAGCCTGCAGATGGGATTCCGGACGCTGGCGCTGGAAAAGCGGTCGAGCGAAGTCTGGGAAGTGCTGGGTGCCGTGAAGACGGAATTCGGCAAATTTGGCGAAGTTCTGGCGAAAACGCGCGATACGCTGGTGCGTGCGGCACGCAATATCGAACAGGCGGAAGTCCGTACCCGGCAGATGGAGCGCAAGCTGCGCACCGTGGAGGCGCTGCCGGGCGAGATCGCGGAGCAGCTGCTGGGAACGTCAGGGATGATCGGTGCGGAGACGGCTGCCGATACCGCCCCGGCTGACGAGAGCGCGGGGCAGCCAGAGGACCGGCAGGCCTAGCGGCCGGAAGGGTCCGGCCCGGGCGAGGCGGTAAATTACTGGCGATCTTCCGGGCTCAGTTCACGGATGTGAACCTCGATGCCGCCGAAGCGCGCGGCCACCCAGTTGTAGGCGCGGCAGCCCAGCCAGAGCAGGCCGAAGCCGATCAGTGCGTTGAGGATCAGGGCGGTGAAGACGGCAATGCCGGGCAGATCGCCATAGCGCACGAAGGCGACGAACAGGCCCATGGCCACGATCGGTACCGAAAAGCACAGATAGACCAGCACAAGTGCCCGGGCAGTCTTGACGGGATGGAGGTACGCGATCTCCTGGTGCATGACGACAGACAAGATATTGGGGATTGGGATTTTCGTGCTGCAAGTGTAGCGATTGGGGCTTGCGACGCCTAGAGCGCCCGGCTGCCCGATGAGTCATTTCAGACGGCAACGGTGCTTTCCGGCAATGTATGCAGCACAAAAACGACACCGTCGGCAGTGACCGGCTTCACGCCTTGCAAGTGACGCATGAATCGGATGGATTCATGCCGCCGGGCGGTGTTCCGCTTGGCGGGACCGCGCCCGATGCGCAGCCCCGCAGCGGGGGGTGGGCGCCGTCAGACCAGGCCGTCGAACAGCATGACCTGCACGGTGTCGCCGGCCGCCACCGGGCCCTGGTCGTGATCGAGCACGACAAAGCAATTGGCTTCGCTCATCGATCGCAGCACGCCCGAGCCTTGCTGCCCGGTCAGCCGGACCTCCAGGTTGCCGTCGGCGCCCGGCGCCAGGATGCCGCGCTGGAATTCGGTGCGGCCCGGCTTCTTGCGAATCGGCGTGGCGGTGCGCACGCGGACGCGCGGTAGCGGCGCCACATTGGCACCCATCAGCCGATGCAGGGCGCCGCGCACGAAATGATAGAAGGTGACCATCACGGCCACGGGATTGCCGGGCAGGCCGAACAGCACGGCATCATGGCCGTTCGACGAAATACGCCCGAACGCCATTGGACGCCCCGGACGCATGGCGATCTTCCAGAACGTGACGTCGCCCAGTTTTTCCATGATCTGCTTCGTATAGTCGGCATCGCCGACCGATACGCCGCCTGACGTAATGATGGCGTCGGCATTCTCGCAGGCGCTGCGGAATGCCGCTTCCATGACGTCGGGGTCGTCGCGCACCACGCCCATGTCGATCAGTTCCACATTGAGCCGGCGCAGCATGCCGTGCAGCGTGTAGCGATTCGAGTCGTAGACGCAGCCCGGATCGAGTGTCTCGCCGATCGATCGCAGTTCATCGCCGGTCGAGAAAAACGCCACCCGCAGGCGCCGGCGAACCTTTATCTCGGCTACGCCCAGCGATGCCAGCATGCCCAGATCGGCCGGCGTCAGGACCCGCCCCGCGTGCAATGCGGCCTGGCCGCGCGCCAGGTCTTCACCGCACAGCCGCCGGTTGTCGCCCGCTCGCACGGCGTCGGGCGCAAAGCGCACCAGATTGCCACCGGCCTGGATCTCGACGAATTCCTGCGGAATCACGGTGTCGCAGCCGGCGGGCATGATGGCCCCGGTCATGATGCGAACCGCCTGGCCCGCCTGCGCCTCGCCGGCAAAGGCGTTGCCGGCATAAGCGGTGCCGATGACCTCCAGCGCGATACTGGCGTCGCCCTGGGTCAGCGCCCGGCTGGAGAACGCGTAGCCGTCCATGGCCGAATTGTCGTGCGCGGGGACGTCGATGGGCGAAATGACGTCAACGGCCAGCACGCGGTCCAGCGCGCTACGAATCGCAAGCTGCTCGATGCCACGGACCGATTCCACCACATCGGCAATGATGGCATTGGCCTGGTCCACCGGCAGGGCGGTGGGGTCGTAGTCGGACTGGCAGGAGATGACGGATTGCAGCGAAGGCATGGTCTGGGTCGTGACACGCGCACGCGTCGGCGATATGGGAATTTGGGTGAGAGTCTAGCCGGATCGGCCAGCAGCCTCGTGCTCGCGCAGTTCGTCCAGCGTATTGATGTTTGCAAAGGCCCGGGCGTCGCCAAACACGACCTGGGCCAGCCGCTGGCCCGTGACCCAGCTTTCGATCTTGCGATGGCCGGCATCCACGTAGGCCTGCAGCCCGGCGGCGGCGGTGACCGGCATCAGGCAGAACACCGGCTGCAAGCGGCGGCGGCCGTCGGCATCCACGGTGACGGGCACGGCGATGTCGGCGTCTTCGTCCTCGATACCCTGGGCCAGGCGCGCCACCAGGTCGGCAGGCAGGAAAGGGGTGTCGCAGGGGGCCGTGACCAGCCATGGCGTCCGGCACTGCGCCAGCCCGGCCAGCATGCCGGCCAGGGGGCCCGCGAAATCGGCGATGGTGTCGGCGATCACCGGTGCACCAAAGGTGGCGTAGCGTTCGGGGTTGCGATTGGCATTGATCAGCAGCGGTCCGGTCTGCGGGGCCAGGCGCCGCAGCGTGTGCTGCACCATCGGCGCTCCCTGGAATGGCTGCAGGCCCTTGTCGGTGCCGCCCATCCGGCTGCCGCGGCCGCCGGCCAGGATCAGGCCCGTGATGTCGTCGCGCGCAATCATCACCCGCCGATATACGACATTTCGATCTTGCTCTCGGCGCGTGCGGCGCGTACGGCGGGATCGCTGCGCTGCTCGGAATAGTTGTCGGTGCGGGCCTGCCATACCTGCGCGATGGCGTTGCCGATTTCCAGGTCGCTATGCCCGCCGCGCAGCAGCGCGCGCAGGTCGTAGCCTTCGGTGGCAAACAGGCACAGATAGAGCCGGCCTTCGGTAGACAGCCGGATCCGGCTGCAATCGCCGCAGAACGCGTGGGTCACGCTGGAAATCACCCCGATTTCACCGCCGCCGTCGCGGTAACGCCACCGCTCGGCGGTCTCGCCCGCGTAGTTGGCCTGCACGGCTTCCAGCGGGAACGCCGCGTCGATACGGCGCACGACATCGGCCGACGACAGCACTTCGTTCATCTGCCAGTGGTTGCTGGCGCCGACATCCATGAATTCGATAAAGCGGACGATGATGCCGCTGTTGCGGAAGTGACGTGCCATCGGCACGATTTCCTGATCGTTGGTGCCGCGCTTGACCACCATGTTGACCTTGATCGGGGCCAGCCCCACGGCCTGGGCGACCTCGATGCCATGCAGCACGTCGCGCACGGCGAAATCCACGTCGTTCATCTTGCGGAACGTGACATCGTCGATGGCATCCAGGCTGACCGTCACACGGGTCAGGCCGGCATCGCGCAGCGACTGCGCCTTGCGCGCCAGCAGCGACGCATTGGTGGTCAGCGTCAGGTCCAGCGGCTTGCCCGATGCCGTCTCGATGCGCGCCAGCATTTCCACGAGGCGCTCGATGTTCTTGCGCAGCAGCGGCTCGCCGCCGGTCAGCCGGATTTTTTCGACGCCCTGCGCCGCGAACAGGCGCGCGGCCCGCTCGATTTCCTCGAAGCTCAGCAGCTCGGAGTGGGGCAGGAAGGTGTAGTCCTTGTCGAACACTTCCTTCGGCATGCAGTAGACGCAGCGGAAGTTGCAGCGATCGGTGACGGAGATGCGCAGGTCATGCAGCGGCCGGCCCCGGGTGTCGGCCACGAGCCCGGTCGGCGCCAGCAGGCGCGACGGAATGCTCGGCACCATCGATCGGTATCGATGGTCGCGCAGGTCAAGAATCGGAATGACGGTATCGGTCATGGCAGAGTGGGGCCGCGGCTCGCCGGATGCGTGGGGCGCCCGGGTGGCCGTTCTGCCTGCCATTCTAGCCGAGGGCGGCTTCGCGTCGCGCGCAACACTGTCGTGACAACAGCACAGTTGATGGCGGGGCACAGCAGTACAGCTGGCGGCCTAGCGCCATGTCGCGTTGGCGGCACCGCCGCGCCAATGAAAAAGGGACGGCGGTTGCCGTCCCTTTCTCCAGCTCAGCTTGCAGCGGCGAGGTATCGCCTTATTGCTGCTGTTGTTGCTGGGCTTCGCGCTGTTGGCCGCCCGTTTCGACGAGGACCATCGGGCCTTCCGGCAGCGGCGGCAGCGGCTTGCGCTCGCGCGGGACGCGCGGGGCCGGCACGATGCGTGCGGCGGCTTCCTGCGCGGCGGCCAGCTTGGCGCTGTCGGTACGTACCCACTCCAGACCGGCGGTCGAGAGCATCGACTCCAGGGCCGGCGTGCTGGTGCTTGCCGGCGCCGGGGCGGCCACCACAGGGGCAGCGGCGGTCGGGGCAGGCGCTTCCACGGCGGGAACCGGTGCCGGAATCACTTCCGGGGTCACGGCGACCGGCTCAGGCGCCACCGGAGCGGTGGCGACCTGTGCCGGGGCATGCACGGCCGGGGCTTCGACAGCCGCGGTTTCGATGGCCTGATAAGCCGGGGCGGGCGTCACGACCGGCGCCGGTTGCGGTTCGGCCACGGCGGCGAAGACCGGCTCAGCTGCCGGGGCTGCCGGGACAACCGGAGCCACCGGAGCAGCCGGCTCGCGGACCGCTGCCACGGCTTCCACCGGAGCGACGGCCACGGGGGCCTGCACCACAGGTGCCGGGGCAGCCTGTTCGGCAGCCGGCTGGCCCTGGGCCGTCACCGACGCCGACTCTTCTTCCGATTCCGTCACGCCGGCGCTGACTTCGGCCAGGTTGCCTTCATTGACTTCCAGGCTGCCGTCATCGCGCTCGCGGCGGTAGCGGTTGCGGCCACGACGATTGCGGCGGCGGCGCTCTTCGCCTTCACCGGTTTCCGTTGCGGCGGCTTCGGCGCCCAGTGCGTCTTCCGGCACGTCCACGGTGGCGATGACAGCCGGTGCAGCCTGGGCCGCCTCGAATGCCGACTGCGGTGCCGTGCCTGCAACGTTCAGGGGTTCGTCGGTGTCGCGGGCCTCGGCGCGTTCGCGCTGGCGTTCGCGTTGACGCTCGCGGCGTTCCTGGTTGCGTTCGCGGCGCGCTTCGGTGCGCTCGCCCTGGGCGATGGCCGGCGTGGCGGGCTGCGCTTCGCGCGGTTGACGATCGCCACGGGGCTGGCGCTCGCCGCGCGGCTCACGCGGTTCGCGCTGTTCGCGCGCCTCGCCGCGTTGTGCCTCGGCGCGTTCGCCACGTTCGGTGCGCTCGCCACGTTCGCCACGTTCGGTGCGCTCGCCGCGCTGGCCGCGACCCTGACGGTCGCCGCGTTCACCACGTTCACCGCGCTGTTCGCCACGGCCCTGGCGGCCTTCGCCGCGCTCGCCGCGTTCACCACGCTGGCCGCGTTCGCCACGACCCTGGCGGCCTTCGCCGCGTGCCTGGGCTTCAGCGGCCGGCTTGACCGGCTCGGCCACGGGTGCCGGTGCCGGCTTCACGCCGAACAGACCCTTGAGCCAGGCGACGAAACCGCCGCTGGCCACCGGCTGGGTAGCCGGCACGGGACGTGCAGCCGCCGTGGCTTCGGGCTTCGGTGCGCGCTCGGGGCGCGGCACCGATACCGGGGCGGGCGCGTCGGGCGTAATGCCCTTGACGGCCGCTTCCTGGCGCGGACGCGCGTCTTCCTTCTTCCGGCTGCTGTAGCTCGTGTCGGCTTCCAGTTCCTTGGCGGCCGCCTCGGCCATGCGGTAGCTGGCGGTCGAGTCTTCCAGGCGCGGATCGTCGTGACGCAGGCGCTCGAGCTTGTAGTGCGGCGTTTCCAGATGCTTGTTCGGGATCAGCAGCACATTGACCTTGAAGCGCAGTTCGATCAGGTTGATGTCCTGTCGCTTCTCGTTGAGCAGGAAAGCGGCCACTTCCACCGGCACCTGGCAGTGGATGGCGGCCGTGTTTTCCTTCATCGCCTCTTCCTGGATGATGCGCAGCACCTGCAGGGCGGACGATTCGGTATCGCGGATATGACCTGTTCCATTGCAGCGCGGGCAGGTGATGTGCGAGCCTTCCGACAACGACGGACGCAGGCGCTGGCGCGACAGCTCCATCAGGCCGAAGCGGCTGATCTTGCCCATCTGCACGCGGGCCCGGTCGTGGCGCAGCGCGTCCTTCAGGCGCGTTTCCACGTCCTTCTGGGCCTTGCCGGACTCCATGTCGATGAAGTCGATGACGATCAGGCCGCCCAGGTCGCGCAGGCGCAGCTGGCGGGCGATTTCGTCGGCGGCTTCCAGGTTCGTGCGCAGCGCCGTTTCCTCGATGTCCGCACCCTTGGTGGCGCGGGCCGAGTTCACGTCAACCGACACGAGGGCTTCGGTATGGTCGATCACGATGGCACCGCCGGACGGCAGCATCACCATGCGCGAGTACGCCGATTCGATCTGGTGCTCGATCTGGAAACGCGAGAAGAGCGGCACGTCGTCGCGGTACTTCTTCACGCGGCTCATGTTGTCGGGCATGACCACGCTCATGAAGGCGCGGGCCTGCTCGTAGATCTCGTCGGTATCGATCAGGATCTCGCCGATATCGGGCTGGAAGTAATCGCGGATGGCGCGGATCACCAGGCTCGATTCCAGATAGATCAGCAGCGGGGCCTTGTTGTCGCCGGCGGCGCCGTCGATGGCCTTCCACAGTTGCAGCAGGTAGTTCAGGTCCCACTGCAGTTCCTCGGCGGCACGGCCGATGCCGGCGGTGCGGGCGATGATGCTCATGCCTTCCGGCACCTGCAGCTGCGCCATGGTCTCGCGCAGTTCCTGGCGGTCTTCGCCCTCGATGCGGCGCGACACGCCGCCGCCACGCGGGTTGTTCGGCATCAGAACCAGGTAGCGGCCGGCCAGCGAGATGAACGTGGTCAGGGCGGCGCCCTTGTTGCCACGTTCTTCCTTTTCGACCTGAACGATCAGTTCCTGGCCTTCGTGCAGGGCATCCTGGATGCGCGCATTGCGCACGTCCACGCCGTCCTTGAAGAAGGCCCGGGCCACTTCCTTGAACGGCAGGAAGCCGTGGCGCTCTTCGCCGTAATTGACGAAGCAGGCTTCCAGCGACGGTTCGATGCGGGTGATGACACCCTTGTAGATGTTGCCCTTGCGCTGTTCGCGCCCGGCGGTTTCGATGTCGATGTCGATCAGTTTCTGGCCATCGACGATCGCGACGCGCAATTCCTCCTGTTGCGTCGCGTTAAACAGCATGCGTTTCATCGCAATACCTCACTCCAGTGTCGCGGGAGCCCAATGGGTCATGAGTGGGTCATGCCCGCGACGGTCCAGGGAGCACGCGAGGAAAGAGAGCGAGGGCGGGAGAATTGCCGGAGTTGCCGACGCGTTCTGCTATGCGGCCGGCTGGGCGCGGGTGAAAGGAGAGGGTGTCGGCGTCCCGCCATCCGCAAAAAACTCGCGGGCGATCCGCTGCCGGGTCGGGAGAGGGCAAATGGGCCTGCTCCTGATGCAGCGATTGCTGGCGGATGCCGGCGGCCGGGGGCGAGGGCGGCTGTCGGCCGTGCCATCGGCACGGGCAATGCTGCCTATCGCAGCCGGGCCGGGATGGCCAGGACGCGTCAAAGAGCAAGTCATCCGGACGCAGCAGTTGCATGCCATTGCCAAACCGACCTGTCCGCTGGCGGGCGCGCCGCTGGTTCTTCGCGTTCTGCGCTCGGGCGCCGCTGCCGGATCGTCGAACTACGACGACCACCGGCAAGTCGCGGCGGGTACTGCAGGTCGGTTGGCAGGGTGTCACCTGCCGGGCCGGCACCGGTTCCCGGTGCGGGCGGTCTTCTCTCACCGATGCGGATGCCCTTGGCTGGCACCCGCATTGAATTCTTTTCTACCTGAACACTCTGTTTCCACGTGTCGGCCGGCTGGTTGCCGAAGCCGCCTCTGGGCGACTTCCTGCGCGCCGGCGCGGCGCGTGCGTGCTGCTGATTGCCACCATTTGCCTGTCTGGCGCCTTGCGGGGTACGCAACATGCGGGAGACGGGCCGGGCTGGCGGCAACCCGAAGTGTAAAATGCGAGATCTCGCGCGGATACTGGTGGGACTACCCAAGACAACTGCCTGGATGCCCTGCATATTCCGTTCCGGTTTGCCGCAAAAATGGCAGGCATTCCGGTTGGGGTTCGCGCCAAACATCGCTTACACAGGTCGCACATTCCCGGCATTTGGCCGGGTACGGCCGGGAAATTATATTGAAAATGAATGAGTTACGCCATCAAATTGAAACGGAGCCGCGCTCCCGCGCAAGCGGCCTCCAGGTGGCGTATGTCACGATCGACGAGAGCGCCGAAGGCCAGCGCATCGACAACTTCCTGCTGAAGGTTGCCAAGGGGGTGCCCAAGAGCCACATCTACCGGGTCTTGCGCTCGGGCGAGGTGCGCGTCAACAAGGGCCGGATCGATGCGACTTACCGGCTGAAGCTGGGCGATGTCGTCCGTATCCCGCCAATTCGCATCGCGGAAAAAGCCACCGAAGGCACTTTCGTGCCGGCCGGCGAGTTTCCGGTCCTGTTCGAGGACACTCACCTTCTGGTGATCGACAAGCCGGCCGGCGTGGCCGTCCACGGCGGGTCCGGCGTGGCGTTCGGCGTGATCGAGCAGTTGCGCCGCGCGCGCCCGGAGGCCAAATTTCTGGAACTGGTGCATCGGCTGGATCGAGAAACCTCCGGCATCCTGGTGCTGGCCAAGAAGCGGTCGGCCCTGGTGCACTTGCACGAGCAGATTCGCGGAAGCGACATGGACAAGCGTTACTTCGCCTGCGTGGCCGGGGAATTTCCCAATGCGCGCCAGCACGTGAAGCTGCCTCTATATAAGTACAGCACGCCCGATGGCGAGCGTCGCGTGCGGGTCCAGGCCGATGGCCTGGCGTCCCATACCGTCTTCAATCGCGTGAAGGCGTTCGAGGGCTACACGCTGCTGGAGGCAGAACTGAAGACTGGCCGCACGCACCAGATCCGCGTCCATCTGCAGTCCACGGGCTTTCCGATCGTCGGCGATGAAAAATACGGCGACTTTGCGCTCAACAAGGCACTCTCACGCAGTGGCGCGAAGCCCGGTCTGAAACGGATGTTCCTGCACGCCCACAAGCTGACGTTCGTCCACCCGAATACCGGTGAGCCCATCACCGTGTCCGCGCCGATGCCTCCCGAATGTGTCGATTTTTTGCAACAATTGACCCCGATCGGCGCACCGTCGTAATGCCTGGCGCACGCGCCACCCTCCATATCTGCAACACTTTCCGCATCGACCAAGGACCGCAATGGCCAGGCAGCGATTTGACCTGATCGTTTTCGACTGGGATGGAACCCTGATGGATTCCACCCCGACCATCGCCAAGTGCATTCAGCTGGCCAGCCGCGACCTGGGCTTGCCAGTGCCCGACGACAGCGCGGCCAGCCATGTGATCGGGCTGGGCCTCAAGGACGCGCTGTCCTACGCCGTGCCGACGCTCGATCCGGCCGACTACCCTCGGCTGGCCGAGCGATATCGCTATCACTTCCTCACCCGCGACGCCGATCTGGTGCTGTTCCCGGGCGTGCGCGAGATGCTGGAGGCGCTGCACGCCGAACACTATTTCCTGGGCGTAGCCACCGGCAAGACGCGCGTGGGCCTGGAACGTGCGCTGGCCAGCACTGGCCTGGGCACGCTGTTCGATGCCACCCGATGCGCGGACGAGACCTTCTCCAAGCCGCACCCGGCCATGCTGCATGAACTCACACGCGAACTGGGCCAGGACATCGGGCGTACGGTCATGATCGGCGATACCACGCACGATCTGCAGATGGCCATCAACGCCGGGGCGCAGGGGCTAGGTGTGTGCTATGGTGCACATCCGGCCGATTCGCTCCGTGCGATGTTGCCGGTCCATTGCGCCACGTCGATTGCCGATCTGCAGCAGTGGCTGCTCGCCCATGCCTGATGACAGCCTGACGCCACGCCGTCTGTGCTCGGCGGCCGAGCTGACCGATGGCGGGGCCGGGGTGCGCTTCACCGTTCGCGTGGCGTCGCGTGAGATCGGCGCGTTCGCTATCCGCTACGACGGCGTGGCCTACGGCTACCTGAACCAGTGCGCCCATGTGCCCATGGAGCTCGACTGGCAGGAAGGCCAGTTTTTCGATAGTGCAGGCCTATACTTGATGTGTGCGACACATGGCGCGACTTACGCGCCAGACACCGGCCTGTGCGTGGGCGGCCCTTGCCGGGGCGCCGCGCTGGCCAAGCTCCGCATCGAGGAACGTGACGGCGCTGTCTTCTGGCAGCCCGAAGCCCCTTTTTTTGCGCCCGACGCCAGCTGAGCGGAGCCGGGTCTTCGTTTGACGCCTGAGTCCATCTGCATGACAGAACAGCAAAAACCGCCATCATCCGAACAACCGGGTCAACCTGAGCAGCGTCCTGACGAGCACGCGCCCGCCAGTGAAACGCTGGAAACGGCTCAGCATGCGGACTATCCGCTGGAACGCGACCTGAAGGCCGGCGACGATGCCGCGCGGCGCGAGGCCGACGAACGCCGCGCGCGCATGGCCGGCAAGGCGACCGCGCCAGTCGGCGGCGCCAGCGGCGGCTGGGAACGCGACGTGCTGGAAAAGGTGCTGATGGCCAGCCTCCGCGAGCAACGCGCGGCGCGCCGCTGGAAGATATTCTTCCGGCTGGTGGGCCTGGGCATCCTGGTGCTGATCCTGTTCGCCGTGATCGATTTCAAGGGCGAGAGCCTGACCAGCACCAGCGGTCGGCATACAGCCATGGTCACGCTGGAGGGCGAGATCGCCGCCGGTACGCCGGCCAGCGCCGAATCGATCAATGCATCGCTGCAGGCCGCGTTTGCCGACACCACGGCCGCGGGCGTGATCCTGAAGATCAACTCGCCCGGCGGTTCGCCGGTGCAGGCCGGCATCATCAACGACGAGATCCATCGGCTGCGCAAGATCTATCCGGACAAGCCGTTCTACGTGGTGGTGGAGGAAATCTGCGCGTCGGGCGGCTACTACGTGGCGGCGGCGGCAGACAAGATCTACGTCGACAAGGCCAGTATCGTCGGCTCGATCGGCGTGCTGATGGACGGTTTCGGCTTCACGGGCCTGATGGACAAGCTGGGCGTCCAGCGCCGGCTGTACACGTCGGGCGCCAACAAGGGCATGCTCGATCCGTTCTCGCCCGAGGTGCCGCGCCAGAAGGCGTTCGCCGAGTCCATGCTCAAGCAGATCCACCAGCAGTTCATCGACGTGGTCAAGCAAGGCCGGGGCGACCGGCTCAAGAGCGATCCCGACCTGTTCTCGGGCCTGTTCTGGTCGGGCGAGCGCGCGGTGGAACTGGGCCTGGCCGATGGCCTGGGCAGTGCCGACTACGTGGCGCGCGACCTGTTCAAGGCCGAGGACATCGTCGACTACACGGTCAAGGAGAATATCGCCGAGCGCGTGGCCAAGCGGTTTGGCGCGGCCGTGGGTTCCGCGGCGATGAAGATGATGCTGATGAACGCGTCGGCGCCGGCCGTGCGCTGACAGGCTGGGGACTGGCGTGTTTCCGTCCTCTCCCGGCTGGGAGGGGACGGGCAGGCGCCTGCTGCCCCTACCGCGCCTGCTAGTTAACGAAGTACCTGTTAGTGGCAGGTGCCAGCTACTGCGCCAGCAGCGAAAAAATCGCCGGACGCTTGTGGAGTTCCAGGCGATCCGGCCGCCAGGCGGAAATCGGCAGCGTGACGATGGTTTCCGTGGGCAGCGTCAGGTCCACGGCGATCGACAGCAGCGTGGTGCCCGAGCAATGCTGGCGCAGCGCGTCGAGCAGCGCGCCGTTGCGGTACGGCGTCTCGATCCAGACCTGGGTTTGCTGTGCCTTGCGCGACCGCTGTTCCAGGTCGCGCAGTTTCTTTGCGCGCTCGTCGGCGTCCACGGGCAGATAGCCGTTGAACGCGAAGCTCTGGCCGTTCAGGCCTGAGCCCATCACTGCCAGCAGGATCGAACTGGGGCCGACCAGCGGGCGCACCGTGATGCCGCGCGTGTGGGCCAGCCGCACCAGATCGGCGCCCGGATCGGCCACGGCGGGCACGCCCGCTTCGGACAGCAGGCCGCCGTCGCGCCCGCCCGCGATGGGGTCGAGCAAGGCATCGAGCGCACTGGCCTTGGTATTGACGTTCAGTTCGCGGATCTCGATCTGCTGGATGGCGTGCGCCAGCGGTGCGGTCTCCGCCAGCTTCTTCAGAAAGGCGCGTGCCGTCTTGGCGTTCTCGGCTACCAGGTAATCAAGGCGCGCCGCGATCTGCTGCACGCCGGCGGGAATCACATCCATCACCGGATCGGATTCGTCGCGCTTGCCGAGCGTGTTGGGGATCAGGAATAACGTGCCGGCCATGGTTCAGGCTCCAAAAAACGGGTAGCCGGCCTGGCGCAGCATGCCGGTCAATGCCACCAGCGGCAGGCCGATCAGCGCGGTCGGGTCGTCCGATTCCACGCGTGACAGCAGGGCGATGCCCAGGCCTTCCGCCTTGGCGCTGCCGGCGCAGTCGTAGGGCGTTTCGGCGCGCAGATACGCATCCAGTTCCGCATCGCTCACATTGCGGAACGTGACCAGCGTCTGCACGTCGGCCAGTTGCGCCACGCCGGTACGGCTGTCGAGCAGGCACAGGGCCGAATGGAAAGTGACGGTCCGGCCACGCATCAGCTGCAACTGGGCCAGCGCCTTGTCGTGCGTACCGGGTTTGCCGATCTGCAGGTCGTCGAGCGTGCAGACCTGGTCGGAGCCGATCACCAGCGCGCCGGGGTGGCGTGCCGCAATCGCTTCGGCCTTCAGGCGGGCCAGGCGCAGTGCAGTGGCGTCGGGGCGCTCGCCGGGCAGGGGCGTTTCATCGATATCGGGGGTGGCCACCTCGAACGGAATCCGCAGGCGCGCCAGCAGTTCGCGGCGGTACGGAGAGCTCGACCCGAGGATCAGCGCAGGACGGGAGTCGGAAGACATATAGGAATGGCGCCAGAAAACGGTGAGGAACGGTTTTCGGCTTGTATACTTTGACCGTTCCGGGAAATACCACGTATAATCGCGCGTTTAGCTGCACAGGCACATGCGTTGCCTGCAACGTGTGGCAAACAAGGCATTTATTGCGATTCAGCCTGTATGAGTCAGCCGACCCAGCCAGCGGCGTCCGCCGTGGCCTTCGATCTGCGTGAAACCGATCTCTTCGTCTTCTGCCGCAAAGGCGGCAATGTGGCGGGAGAGGTGCCGGTGCGCGATTTGCCGCGCATCTTAGCCGAGACGGCTGCCGATGCGCCAGCGTCCGCCGCGGACGAAGTGTTCGCGTACGCCTTGAGCGGCTTTGTGCGCGAAGAGGCGGCGGAACCCGGTGCAGCGGTGTCGCAGCGCCTGTTTGTCGACGTGACGGTCAATGGTCGTGTCTGGCTGAACTGCCAGCGTTGCCTGGGGGTCTACCCCGAGCCGATCGCAACGAAGATGCGTTTCGAAGTGGTGGCCAGCGAAGCGGCTGCCGACGAGGCGTCGATGGATGACGACGAGATCGACGTGATCGTCGGCTCGAAGAAGTTTTCGGCGCTGGAACTGATTGAAGATGAAGTGCTGCTGGCATTGCCTTCGGCACCCAAGCATGAAGTCTGTCCGACGGTACACGAGTCACTCGTGACCGGCGCAGACGGCGAGGTGGAGCCCGAGGCGCCACCCGCGGAAGAAAAGCGGCCATCGCCCTTTGCGGCGCTGGCCGGCCTGAAGACCAAGCACTGACGCCGCGCGGAGCGCGGCCTGGCAGGTCTTCACGGTAGCAGGTCAAGCATCCGGCCGGGCCCCGGCTACGCCTTGCGCAGGATGCGTGTGTTAATATCGCAAAATTCTCGAAGGAGTCATCATGGCTGTTCAACAGAACAAGAAGTCGCCGTCCAAGCGCGGCATGCACCGTTCGCACGACCATCTGTCGGTCGCCCCCCTGGCCGTTGAGCCGACCACGGGCGAAACCCACCTGCGCCACCACGTCAGCCCGAACGGCTACTACCGTGGTCGCAAGGTCATCAAGACCAAGAACGACTGACCAGGTCGTCTGGCGTGACCCTGTGTCTCGCTCGCGCACGTTGTCAGGTGTAAAACAGGAAAGCGGCAAGCTCGTTGCCGCTTTTTTGTTGGGCGCTCGGCGCCCGCACGGCAGCGTATCCGCGCGTCCGGCTGGTTGCGTCCCCGCGAACCGATGCGGCGGGTGCCGGCGCGCTTTCCGTATCAGGAAACAATGACGATCAAGCTCGCTATCGACTGCATGGGCGGCGATCACGGAGTCTCCGTGACGGTGCCGGCAGCGATCAGTTTTCTTTCCCGTCACGACGACGCCGAGATGATCCTCGTCGGCCTGCCCGACGCCATCGGCGCGCAGCTGAAAAAGCTGCATGCAAGCGATCATCCGCGCGTGACCATCGTGCCCGCGACCGAAGTCATCACCATGGATGACCCGGTGGAAGTGGCGCTGCGCAAGAAGAAAGACTCTTCGATGCGTGTTGCCGTGACGCAAGTCAAGGAAGGCAAGGCTGGCGCCTGTATTTCCGCTGGCAATACCGGCGCGTTGATGGCGGTTTCACGCTATGTGCTGAAGACGCTCGAAGGCATCGAGCGGCCGGCCATCGCCACCACGATTCCCAACGAACAGGGCTGGGGCACCACGGTGCTCGACCTCGGTGCCAACGCGGACTGCGAGCCGGAGCACCTGCTGCAGTTCGCGCGCATGGCCGAGGCCATGGTGGCGGTGGTGGATCACAAGGACCACCCGACGGTGGGCCTGCTCAATATCGGCGAGGAAGTGATCAAGGGCAACGAGGTGGTCAAGGCCGCCGGCGAGCTGCTGCGCGCTTCCGAGCTCAACTTCTACGGCAACGTGGAAGGCAACGACATCTTCAAGGGCACGACCGACATCGTCGTTTGCGACGGCTTCGTCGGCAACGTGGCGCTCAAGAGCACCGAAGGCCTGGCCAAGATGATCGGCAGCATGATCAAGGAAGAGTTCACGCGCTCGTGGTTCACCAAGCTGCTGGCCGCCGTGGCGATGCCGGTGCTGTCGCGCCTGGCGCGCCGGCTCGACCCCGCCCGCTACAACGGCGCTTCGTTGCTGGGGCTGCGCGGGCTGGTGATCAAGAGCCATGGTTCGGCCGATGCCCATTCTTTTGAGTGGGCGATCAAACGCGGGTATGATGCGGCCAGAAATGGCGTCATCGAGCGCATTGCCAAGGCCTTTGCCAACAAGTCCGGTGCCGCTGGCGCCGCGACCGGCGGCCCGGAGACAGACTCGCCGGACCCACATTCCGATACCCGTGCCGCCTGAGGCCGCGCGCCCGTCACGGGCGGGTAGCCCGACGCTCCGCCCGATGGCCTGGCCTGGGCGGGCCGGTGAGCACCACGATCCGACATACTCATGACCAAGTACGCAAAAATCATCGGCACGGGGAGCTATCTGCCCCCGCGGCGCGTCACGAATCACGACCTCGCCGTGCAGCTTGCTGAAAAGGGTATCGAGACCAGCGACGAGTGGATCGTCTCGCGCAGCGGCATTTCGGCGCGCCACTGGGCCGAGCCCGACGTCACGTCGAGCGACCTGGCCGTCAAGGCTGCCGAGCAGGCGATTGCCGCCGCCGGTATCGACCGCCAGGACATCGACCTGATCATCGTCGCCACGTCGACCCCCGATTTCGTGTTCCCGAGCACCGCCTGCCTGGTGCAGCAGAAGCTCGGCATCACCAATCACTGCGCGGCGTTCGATCTGCAGGCCGTGTGCTCGGGCTTTGTCTATGCGATGTCGACGGCTGACAAGTTCATCCGCAGCGGCTCGCACAAGAACGTGCTCGTGATCGGTTCCGAAGTGTTCTCGCGCATCCTTGACTTCAATGACCGCACCACCTGCGTGCTGTTCGGCGATGGCGCGGGCGCCGTGGTGCTGAGCGCCTCGGACGAGCCGGGCATCCTGTCGTCGGCCATGCATTCGGACGGCAACCACGTGGACATCCTGTGCGTGCCGGGCAATGTGTCGGGCGGTGCCATCACCGGCAATGCCTTCCTGCACATGGACGGCCAGGCCGTGTTCAAGCTGGCCGTGACCGTGCTGGACAAGGTGGCGCGCGAGGCCATCGCCGCGGCTGAAATGCAGGCCGACGAGATCGACTGGCTGATACCGCACCAGGCCAATATCCGCATCATGCAAGGCACGGCCAAGAAGCTGGGCCTGCCGGCCGAGCGCATGGTGGCCACGGTGCACGAGCACGGCAACACGTCGGCCGCATCGATTCCGCTGGCGCTGGACGTCGCCGTGCGCGACGGCCGCATCAAGCCCGGACAGACCGTGCTGATGGAAGGCGTGGGCGGCGGCTTCACCTGGGGTGCGGTGCTGCTGCGCATGTAACATGCGGCCGGTGCGGCGCGCCGCACCGATCGAAACGTTGAAACGTTGTATAGCTAGACTGGATTTCCGATGAAATTCGCATTCGTTTTTCCCGGACAGGGTTCGCAGTCGGTTGGCATGCTGAACGCGTTTGCCGACAACCCCGTGGTGCGTGCCACGCTCGAGGAAGCCTCGACCGCGCTGGGCCAGGACATCGGCAAGCTGATTGCCGAAGGCCCCGCGGAAGACCTGAACCTGACGACCAACACGCAGCCCGTGATGCTGACGGCGGCGGTGGCCGTGTACCGCGCCTGGCTCGATGCCGGCGGTCCGGCGCCTGCCCTGGTGGCAGGCCACAGCCTTGGCGAATATTCGGCGCTGGTGGCCGCGGGGGTGATCCCGTTCGCGGACGCCGTGCCGCTGGTGCGTTTCCGCGCCCAGGCCATGCAGGAAGCCGTGCCGGTGGGCGAGGGCGGCATGGCCGCCATCCTCGGCCTGTCCGATGACGACGTGCGCGCGGCGTGCGCCGAAGCTGCAGCGGCGGGTGCCGGTGTGGTTGAGGCCGTGAACTTCAACGCCCCGGCACAGGTCGTGATCGCGGGCAACAAGGGCGCAGTGGAAAAGGCCTGCGAAATCGCCAAGGCCAAGGGTGCCAAGCGCGCGCTGCCGCTGCCGGTTTCGGCGCCGTTCCACTCGTCGCTGCTCAAGCCTGCGTCGGACCGCCTGCGCGAGCGCATGGCCGGGCTGGCGTTTTCGGCGCCCGCGATTCCGCTGGTGAACAACGTCGACGTGGCCATCGTCAACGATCCGGCGCAGATCAAGGACGCGCTGGTGCGCCAGGCCGCGGCGCCGGTGCGCTGGGTCGAGTGCGTGCAGAAGATGGCTGCCGAAGGCGTGACCCATGTGATCGAATGCGGTCCGGGCAAAGTTCTGGCCGGCATGACCAAACGCATCGACGGCAACCTCGTCGGTGGTGCAATCTTTGATCCGGCGTCGCTGCAGGACACGCTGGCGCTGTTGAAATAAGAGCAAGGAACGAACGCAACATGAGCAAGACTCTGGAAAATCAGGTCGCGCTGGTAACCGGTGCCTCGCGCGGCATCGGCCGGGCCATCGCGCTGGAACTCGCACGCCAGGGCGCCACCGTGATCGGTACGGCCACGAGCGAATCGGGCGCGGCCGGCATCGGCGAATACCTGTCGGCCGAAGGGCTGAAGGGCAATGGCGTGGTGCTGAACGTGAACGACGCCGCGCGCTGCGACGCCGTGATCGACGAGATCGTGAAGACCCACGGCGGCCTGGCAGTGCTGGTGAACAACGCCGGCATCACGCAGGACCAACTGGCCATGCGCATGAAGGACGACGACTGGACGGCCGTCATCGACACGAACCTGACGGCGGTGTTCCGCCTGGCGCGTGCCGTGCTGCGCCCGATGATGAAGGCCCGTGGCGGCCGTATCATCAACATCACGTCGGTGGTGGGCTCGACGGGCAACCCGGGCCAGATGAACTACGCGGCGGCCAAGGCCGGCGTGGAAGGCATGACCCGCGCGCTGGCCGCCGAGATCGGCAGCCGCAACGTCACGGTGAACTGCGTCGCGCCGGGTTTCATCGATACGGACATGACGAAGGTGTTGTCGGAAGAGCAGCATGCTGCCCTCAAGACGCGCATTCCGCTGGGCCGTCTGGGCCAGCCGGAAGACATCGCCAATGCGGTGGCATTCCTGGCGGGTCCGCAGGCCGCCTACATCACGGGCACTACGCTGCACGTGAACGGTGGCATGTACATGAACTAAGGATTTGGACCGGCTTCGGTTTCGAGGGAGAAGCCGAAAGAAGCCGGTTGAAGCAGTAGTTTTTCAAACCAATCGGGCGCGAATCTTGCAAAGCTTGGCAGGCGGATTTTTTGTGGTCCAAACCTGCTAAAATGCGCCCACTTTTTGTCGAACATTCCCTGGAGGGTTACATGGACAATATCGAACAACGCGTCAAGAAAATCGTGGCTGAACAGCTTGGCGTGGCCGAGGCAGACATCAAGAACGAATCGTCGTTCGTGAATGATCTCGGTGCGGACTCGCTGGACACGGTGGAACTCGTGATGGCGTTGGAAGATGAATTCGGCATGGAAATTCCGGATGAGGAAGCCGAAAAGATCACGACCGTGCAACAAGCCATCGACTACGCCACCGCGCACGTCAAGGCCTAAGCCGTCGTCATCATATTCCGAGCCACAGAAGGCGCATGGACGGGGCCGTCACGGTCCTGTCATGCCGTTTTCTGTGGCTTTCGTCTGTTCGAAGAAGCTGAACCGGATCGATCCCAAGCAGTGCGCCCCATGCCATGGTTTGACGGCAGGCGCGGCGGGATCCTGAAGTCATCCGATTCCACTTCACGCACTCGTAGGAAAATATAGTGAGCCGTCGTCGCGTCGTCGTCACTGGGCTTGGCCTTGTGTCTCCGGTCGGAAACACGGTTGCCGAAGGCTGGGCCAACCTGGTTGCCGGCAAGTCCGGCATCGCCACCATTACCAAATTCGATCACTCCGCCCTGGCTGTGCATTTCGCCGGCGAAGTGAAGGGCTTCAACGCCGAGGAATACATCCCGGCCAAGGAAGCCCGCAACATGGATACGTTTATCCATTTCGGCATCGCCGCCGGTACCCAGGCGCTGAAGGACAGCGGCCTGGAAATCACCGACGCCAATGCCGAGCGCGTGGGCGTGCTGGTCGGTTCAGGCATCGGCGGCCTGCCGATGATCGAAGACACGCAGATGACGCTGGCCAACCGTGGCCCGCGCCGCATCTCGCCGTTCTTCGTGCCGGGCTCGATCATCAACATGATCTCGGGTCACCTGTCGATCATTCACGGCCTGAAGGGGCCGAACCTGGCCGCCGTGACGGCCTGCACGACCGGCTTGCACAGCATCGGCCTGGCCGCCCGCCTGATCCAGGCTGGCGACGCTGATGTGATGGTTGCCGGCGGTGCCGAATCGACGGTGTCGCCGCTGGGCATCGGCGGTTTTGCCGCGGCCCGCGCGCTGTCGACCCGCAATGATGACCCTGCCGCCGCTTCGCGTCCGTGGGACAAGGACCGCGACGGCTTCGTGCTGGGCGAAGGCGCCGGCGTGATGGTGCTGGAAGAGTACGAATCGGCCAAGGCGCGCGGTGCGCGCATCTACGCCGAGCTGGTGGGCTTCGGCATGAGCGGCGACGCGTATCACATGACCGCGCCGAACACCGATGGCCCGCGCCGCTGCATGGTCGCCGCGCTCAAGGACGCCGGTGTGAACCCGGACGAGGTCAACTACCTCAATGCCCATGGCACGTCGACGCCGCTTGGCGACAAGAACGAGTCGGACGCCATCAAGCTGGCCCTCGGCGACGCAGCCTACAAGGTAGCCGTCAACTCGACCAAGTCGATGACCGGCCATTTGCTGGGCGGTGCCGGCGGGCTGGAATCGGTCTTCACCGTGCTGGCGATCCACAACCAGATCTCGCCGCCGACCATCAACATCCTCAACCAGGACCCCGAGTGCGACCTGGACTACGTGGCCAACACGGCACGTGAAATGAAGATCGATGTGGCCGTGAAGAACAACTTCGGCTTTGGCGGTACTAACGGCACGCTGGTTTTCCGCCGTATCTGAGCCGTATGACGCGCCCGTCCGTGGCGCGTCGCCGGGGCCCCGCCCGCGCAGCACGGCGCGCCCCGGCTTCTTCCGAGTATTCTCCCGATCGTCCCGCCGCAGCGCCGCCGGGTTGCACACGGTGCAACCGAAGTGTGCCGGCCAAGGAACCAAATTGCGTAGCCACGGTCACAGAATGCGCTTTGCGACGCCCGAGGGCGCACGGATCGTAGGTAAAATACAACGCTTGTCGTGACGACAAAACCAAGAGATACACTGCAGCAGGTGAACCATTCGTGAGCGAACGCGAAGCCGATCAGCTTCTAGTTGAACGCGTCCAGCAGGGCGACAAGAAGGCCTTTGAACTGCTGGTGGTCAAGTACCACCGCAAGATCATTCGCCTGATCTCGCGCCTTGTCCGTGACCCCGCAGAAGTGGAGGATGTGGCGCAGGATGCCTTTATCAAGGCATATCGCGCCTTGCCCCAGTTCCGGGGGGAATCCGCCTTCTACACCTGGCTGTATCGGATCGCGGTGAACACCGCCAAGAACTACCTGGCAACCCAGGGGCGCCGTCCGGAAGCGTCCAGCGATATCGATGCCGAAGAGGCTGAAACTTTTGCGGATGGTGAGCAACTAAGGGATATCAATACGCCGGAGTCCATGCTTCACACGCGCCAGGTTGCCGATACGGTGAACCGCGCCATGGAAGCATTGCCGGAAGAATTACGCACCGCCATCACGCTGCGCGAGATCGAAGGCCTCAGTTATGAGGAGATCGCGGAGGCAATGGGGTGTCCGATCGGTACGGTGCGCTCGCGGATTTTCCGGGCGCGCGAAGCGATCGCAGAAAAATTGCGGCCCCTGCTGGGAACGGCAGAGGGCAAGCGATGGTAAGTGAGAATGTCGTGCAGCCAGCGTTGCAGCCTATTCCTGCATCGATAAACGACAAGCGGTAGTGACGGGATTTATCGGTGTTCAATGGAATTTCTTGGGGTTGGAAATGGGTCAGGCTCATAAGCAGTCGGTTCATGTAATGGAAGCAGCGGAGCAGATCTCGATCCTGATGGATGGCGAGCTGCAGGCGCACGAAATCGACGCGGCACTGGATATCGCCAAGGGCGAGACCGGGATGGCCGAATGGTCGATGTATCAACTGATCGGCGACACGCTGCGTTCGGAAGAACTGACGCACGCGGGGTCGACCTCCGATTTTCTTTCCCGCTTCTCCGCGCAACTCGAATCCGAGCCGCACGTGCTCGTGCCGGCCGTGGCCGCCGCGGGCCGGCAGCGCCTGCTGGTGCGTCCGTCGTGGGTGCGCCGCGTCATGCCCGGCACCGCAATTGCCGCCGCAGTCGCGGCTGTCAGCTGGGTGGTCGTGCCGCAGATGCGCGGGCCGGGCGATACCGGCGCGCCGGATGCCATCGTGGCGCGCGTGGAACAGCAGCCGGGTAGCGCGATGAAGGCGGCTGCCTCGATCGCGCCCGCAGCGGGGGGCATCGTGACCGTGTCTGCCGACAACGCGCAGATGATCCGCGATCCGCGTCTCGACGAGTACCTGCGTGCGCACCGCACGTCTGTAGCAACGGACGCCTTTGTGCCGACCATGCGTACAGTGGCCAATGGTGCCAACTTCTCCCAGGATAATTCGCAGGAATAATGCCGGACATGCATAGAGGACGGTCGCTCGCCGATATCGCGGGCGTACACGGAAAGAAGGGCCTGCGCAGGTCCTTTTTTCTGGCCTTGTGTCTGACCGCTGCCGCAGCCACCGCGCAGCCGTCTGACAGCGCGCTGAGTCGACGCGATGCCACCGCGTGGCTCAACAAGATCCATCGCGCCGCGCAGCGCGAAAACTACGTCGGCACGCTGATCTATCAGCGCGGCAGCGTCATGCATGCCTCGCGTATCCAGCACTACAGCGACCTCGCCAACAACGAGTACGAACGGCTGGAAACGCTCGACGGCAAGCCGCGCGAGGTACTGCGCCAGAACGACGTGGTCCACAGCCTGATCCCGGAAGCGAAGCTCGTCGTGATCGAGAAGCAGGAAGCGAAGGACCGCTTCCCTGCGCTGCTCGCCACGAACAAGAGTGACGTGCTGGATCTCTACGACATGCGCAAGCTGCCCGCCGAACGTGTCGCGGGCGTCGAGTGCGAAGTCTTCGCGCTGGAGCCGCACGATGCGGCGCGCTATGCGGTGCGTCTGTGGGCGGACAAGAATTCCGGGCTGCTGATGCGTGCGCAGACGATCGGCGAGGGCGGCAAGGTGCTCGAACAGGTGGCGTTCTCGCAGGTCGACATTGGCGTGCCGTCCGACAAGCAGCGCATCCTGAACGCGATCAAGGGCGCGAATTCGTGGAATCACTACGAAGTTAGCTATCAGCCGGCCAATATCGCCGACGAAGGGTGGACGATCAACGCCCCGATCAAGGGCTTCCAGAAGATCCGCGAGGTGCGCCGCCCGCTCGGCGAGCTGCGTGCGCCGACCCAGGGTGCCAAGCCCGCCGGCGTCTTCGAAGTGCTGCAGGTCGTGTACAGCGACGGCCTGACCGGACTGTCGGTGTTTATCGAGCCGGTGTCCGAACAACGCGCCCGCCGCGAAGGCGTGGCTTCACTGGGCGCCACCCAGGTGGTGGTGCGACGGGTGTCCGACTACTGGATCACGGTGGTCGGTGAGGTGCCCGCCGCAACCGTGAAGCAGTTCGCGGCCGGCGTGGAGTACCGCCCGCCCAAGGCGGTACACTGAGCGAATCTTGGCGTGGCGGCGACGGGGCAGCGGATCCCGCGCCGGACCACCAGGCAGTGCGCTTCGCAGGCGCCCCGGCCTTGGCCTTGCCGCGAAGCATCCGTTTTCTCGCAGATTCTCCCGGGAGTTCGTCGATGATTTCCAGATCCCCCGCCCTGGCGCGGGCCATGGTCCTCGTGGCCATGCTCGTGCTTGGTCCGGCCGTTTCCGAAGTGGGCCACGCCCAGGCGGCGGCCTCGAATTACAACCTGCCCGACTTTACTGACCTCGTCGAAAAGGCCAGTCCGGCCGTGGTCAACATCCGCACCACCGAGCGGGTCCGGTCGCGGGGCGGCAATTCCCCCGAAGACGACGAGATGGCGGAGTTTTTCCGTCGGTTCTTCGGCGTGCCGATGCCCGGCCAGCCGACGCCGCCGCGCCGTGGCCAGCCGCAGACGCCGCCCCAGGGCGAGGAGCAGAGCCGCGGCGTAGGGTCGGGGTTCATCATCAGCCAGGACGGCTACGTGATGACCAACGCCCACGTGGTGGCTGACGCCGAGACGATCTATGTCACGCTGCCCGACAAGCGCGAATTCAAGGCCAAGCTGATCGGGTCCGACAAGCGCACCGACGTGGCGCTGCTCAAGATCGAAGCTACGGGCCTGCCGCGTCTGGCACTGGGCGATTCCGACAAGATCCGCCCCGGCGAATGGGTGCTGGCCATCGGCTCGCCGTTCGGCCTGGACAACAGCGTGACCGCCGGCATCGTATCGGCCAAGGGCCGTGATACGGGCGACTATCTGCCGTTCATCCAGACCGATGTGGCGGTGAACCCCGGCAATTCGGGCGGCCCGCTGATCAACCTGCGCGGCGAGGTCATCGGCATCAACTCGCAGATCTACAGCCGCAGCGGTGGCTACATGGGCATTTCGTTCGCGATTCCGATCGACGAGGCGATGCGCGTGACGGATCAACTCAAGGCGAACGGCAAGGTCACGCGTGGCCGTATTGCCGTGGCGATCAGCGACGTTTCGAAGGAAGCGGCCGATTCGCTGGGCCTGGGTCGGGCGCGGGGCGCGCTGGTGGGCAGCGTCGAGCCGGGCGGTCCGGCCGAAAAGGCGGGCATCGAGGCCGGCGACATCATCCTGAAGTTCAACGGTCGCGATATCGAGAAGGCGTCGGATCTGCCGCGCATGGTTGGCGATACCAAGCCGGGCACGCGGGTGCCGTTGCAGGTATGGCGCAAGGGCCAGACCCGCGAGGTGCAGATCATGGTTGCGGAGCTGGAACCCGACAATGCCAAGGTTGCGGCACGCAAGGGCGACCGGAAGGGCAATAGCGGCGGTGAAGACCAGCCGGCAGCCAAGCCCAATGCGCTGGGGCTGGTCGTCAACGACATCCCCGAAGCGCGCCTGCGCGAGCTCAAGGTCAAGTCCGGCGTGGAAGTGGATACGGCGGACGGTCCGGCGGCGCGTGCCGGCATCCGTCCCGGCGACATCATTCTGCGGCTGGGCGACACGGATGTGACAGGGGCGCGTCAGTTCAACGATCTGGTCAAGTCGCTGGACAAGAACCGGATGGCCGCGGTGTTCGTGCGGCGCGGCGATGCCACCCAGGTGCTGACCCTGCGTCCGAGCCAGAGCCGCTAAGCCATTGCGTGGCCATCAGGGCCGCGAGAAGGTCAACCGAAGCTCGACTGATCGCGCCGGATGCCCTCCGGCGCGATCGTTTTTTTGCCAAGGTGCAGGATCCGGCATGCCGAACTGCCCGGATTCCCGGCGCGCAAAGCCATTTCGCGCGACGGAAGTCCTTGAAAATCCGGTAAAATCGCGGATTGGCGCAAAACCGTGCGCCCCACTTTTTGCCGCGCCCGCACCGTCCTGGTATGCCGGGCCGCGCTGGCGTTTTCCAGATCACTAGATGGACCATATTCGTAATTTCTCGATCATTGCCCACATCGACCACGGCAAATCCACCCTGGCCGACCGGATCATTCAGCGCTGCGGCGGGCTGTCGGATCGGGAAATGGAAGCGCAGGTGCTCGATTCGATGGACATTGAGAAAGAGCGCGGCATCACCATCAAGGCCCAGACTGCGGCGCTCAGCTACAAGGCGCGCGACGGCAAGGTCTACAACCTGAACCTGATCGACACCCCGGGACACGTGGACTTCAGCTACGAAGTCAGCCGGTCGCTGTCGGCCTGCGAAGGCGCGCTGCTGGTCGTGGATGCGTCGCAGGGCGTGGAAGCCCAGACCGTGGCCAACTGCTACACCGCCATCGAACTCGGTGTGGAAGTGGTGCCGGTGCTCAACAAGATCGACCTGCCGCAGGCCGATCCGGACAACGCCAAGCAGGAAATCGAGGAAGTCATCGGCATCGACGCCAGCGACGCCACGCCGTGCTCGGCCAAGACCGGGCAGGGCGTGGAAGACGTGATCGAGGCGCTGATCGCCAAGGTGCCGCCGCCCAAGGGTGATGCCGACGCGCCGCTGCAGGCCCTGATCATCGATTCGTGGTTCGATAACTATGTCGGCGTCGTGATGCTGGTGCGCGTGGTCAACGGCACGCTGCGTCCCAAGGACAAGGTGCTGTTGATGGCCACGGGCTCGCAGCATCTGGTGGAACAGGTGGGCGTGTTTTCGCCGAAGTCGGTCCAGCGCGATGCGCTGACTGCCGGCGAGGTGGGCTTTGTGATCGCCGGTATCAAGGAACTGAAGGCCGCCAAGGTGGGCGATACGATCACCACCCTGGCCAAGCGTGCCCCCGAGCCGCTGCCCGGCTTCAAGGAAGTCAAGCCGCAGGTGTTCGCCGGCCTGTATCCGGTGGAAGCCAACCAGTACGAGGCGCTGCGCGAATCGCTGGAAAAGCTGCGCCTGAACGACGCGTCGCTGCAATTCGAGCCGGAAGTGTCGCAGGCGCTGGGCTTCGGCTTCCGCTGCGGCTTCCTGGGCCTGCTGCACATGGAAATCGTGCAGGAGCGCCTGGAACGCGAATTCGACATGGACCTGATCACGACCGCGCCGACCGTGGTCTACCAGGTGCAGCAGCGCGACGGCACGATGGTCACCGTCGAGAATCCGGCCAAGATGCCCGATCCGAGCAAGATCGAGGCAATCCTGGAGCCGATTGTCACGGTGAACCTGTATATGCCCCAGGATTATGTGGGCTCGGTGATCACGCTGTGCACGCAGAAGCGCGGCTCGCAGATCAACATGAGCTATCACGGCAAGCAGGTGCAGCTCACGTATGAAATTCCGATGGCGGAAATCGTCATGGATTTCTTCGACCGCCTGAAGTCGGTGTCGCGCGGTTACGCGTCGATGGATTACGAATTCAAGGAATATCGTCCGTCGGACGTGGTCAAGGTGGATATCCTGATCAACGGCGACAAGGTGGACGCGCTGTCGGTGATCGTTCACCGCTCGAATTCGCAATATCGCGGGCGCGAGGTGGCTGCCAAGATGCGCGAAATCATTCCGCGCCAGATGTACGACGTGGCCATCCAGGCCGCGATTGGCGCGAATATCATCGCGCGCGAAAACGTCAAGGCGCTGCGCAAGAACGTGCTGGCCAAGTGCTACGGCGGCGATATTTCGCGGAAGAAGAAGCTGCTCGAAAAGCAGAAGGCGGGCAAGAAGCGCATGAAGCAGGTGGGCACCGTGGAAATCCCCCAGGAGGCATTCCTGGCGATTCTGCAGGTGGACGAAAAGTAAGTCCCTGCGCCCTGGCGATAGCAAGCCGGCGATACCAACAAAATCGACATCACTCCAAGCCGTCATGAATTTCGCACTGATCCTTTTTGTGCTGGTGGTCATTACGGGCATTGCCTGGGTCGCGGACAAGCTCGTATTCGAGCGTCAACGCCGCAGCGTCACGCAACTGGCGCTGGCCGAATTCGACGCCCAGCGCCAGCACATGCAGGCCGTGCCGGCCGGCACGGAGCTTGACCGCTCGCGCGCGAAGCTGGCCGAAGAGAAAATGCGCCAGCCGTGGTGGCTCGAATATTCGGCGAGTTTCTTCCCGGTGATCCTGGCGGTATTCGTACTGCGGTCGTTTGTCGTGGAGCCGTTCAAGATCCCGTCCGGGTCGATGATTCCCACGCTGCTGATCGGCGACTTCATCCTGGTGAACAAGTACGACTACGGTATTCGGCTGCCGGTGGTGAACAAGAAAATCGTCGACGTGGGCGAGCCGCAACGCGGCGATGTCATGGTGTTCCGCTATCCGAAGGACGAGTCGCTTGACTACATCAAGCGCGTGATCGGCGTGCCGGGCGACGTGGTGCGTTACGAAAACAAGAAACTGACCATCAATGGCAAGCCGGCCGAATACAGCGCACTGCCCGACTATCTCGACGAGGAGCGTCTGGCATATTCGAAGCATTTCACCGAAAAGCTGCCGGGCGGCCCCGAACATGGCATTCTGAACGACACGGACCGGCCTGCCTTTGTGGCCGGCGCCGATCCGGATTTTCCGTTCCGCGAGAACTGCACTTACAATCAGCAGGGACTGACATGTAAAGTGCCGGACGGTCACTATTTCGTCATGGGGGATAACCGTGACAACAGCCTGGATTCCCGATACTGGGGCTTCGTACCCGACAAGAATATCGTCGGCAAGGCCTTCATGATCTGGATGAATCTGGGCAATTTCGGGCGCGTAGGGTCGTTCAAATAAGCCGTTCACGGCACTACGCAGCGCAAAACACTCAATATAGAGGACAGCGCGATGGGTCAGATGGTTTTGGGTAAAAGGGGGAAAGTCCGCGTATTTGTGATTCATAAATCACGCGGATTTTCGTTGGGATCGATGCTTGTGGTGGTGGCGCTGGTGTTGGCGATAGCGTTGCCGGCATTGAAGTCGATTCCCAGCATGCTGGAATATTTCTCGGTCAAGCGGGCGACCAGCTACGCCAAGGACCGGTCGAGCAACCGCAAGGACGTAGCGGCCAACTTCGACAAGCAGGCCCAGATCGACAATATCAGTTCGATCCGCGGCGACGATCTGGACGTGAACGAGGACGAATCCGGGCGTATTCGCTCGATCGGCTTCGAATACCGGACCGAAGTGAAGATCTATGGTCCGTTGAGTTTTTTGATTACCTATTCGGGAACGCAGTAAAGACATGACCCTCGACGCCTTGCAGCAACGTCTCGGCTACCGATTCAGCAAGCCCGAATTGCTGCAGCAGGCGCTCACGCATCGCAGTCATAGCGCACAGCACAACGAACGCCTGGAATTTCTTGGCGATTCGGTGCTGAACTGTGCGGTGGCGGACATGCTGTATGGCATGTTCGGCAAGCTGGACGAAGGCGATCTGTCGCGGGTACGCGCCAATCTGGTCAAGCAGCAGGCGCTGTACGAGATCGCCCAGATGCTGCAGTTGTCGGACGCGTTGCGCCTGGGCGAAGGCGAACTCAAGAGCGGCGGATTCCGCCGCCCGTCGATTCTGGCGGACGCGCTCGAGGCCATCGTCGGTGCCGTATTCCTCGATAGCGGGTTCGACGCCGCCCGGGCGTTGATCCGCAAGCTGTATATCCCGATTCTGGAGCAGGTGGACCCGCGCACGCTGGGCAAGGATGCCAAGACGCTGCTCCAGGAGTACCTGCAGGGTCACAAGATTGCCCTGCCGCAGTACAACGTCATTGCCACGCACGGTGCGGCGCACAGCCAGCAATTTGAAGTCGAATGCATCGTGCCTAAACTGGAGGTGCGCGTGTTCGGCACCGGCGCGTCGCGCCGTGCGGCAGAACAGGCGGCGGCCAAGCTCGCGCTGGACGAAGTCCAGAAGCTCGTGCCCCAGTTGCTCAAGCGCAGCCGTGCCGAGCGAACAGGCAAGACACGCAAGCAGCCGGTGCCACCGGATCCCCAGTTGTCTCTCAGGTTGAAGGAATGACCGATTCTCTCCCTCCGCAGCAGGCTGCGGCGGAACCCTCTGGTGCCACGGCATTTCGCTGCGGCACCGTGGCCATCGTTGGCCGCCCGAACGTGGGCAAGTCCACGCTGATGAACGCGCTGGTCGGCCAGAAGATCAGCATCACGTCCCGCAAGGCGCAGACCACGCGGCATCGGATCGTCGGTATTCAGACCACCGATGATACGCAGTACGTGTTCGCCGATACCCCGGGTTTCCAGACGCGCCATGCCAGCGCCTTGAACCGTTCGCTGAACCGCGCGGTGACTTCGACGTTGTCGTCGGTGGATGTGGTGCTGTTCGTCGTAGAAGCCGGCTATTTCGGCCCCGATGACGAAAAGGTGCTGGCGCTGCTGCCGAAGAACGTGCCGGTGCTGCTGGTGTGCAACAAGCTCGACCGCATCGGCGAAGGCCGGTCGGAAGTGATGATGCCGTTCCTGGAACAGATGGGGCAGCGTTTTCCGTTCACGGAAGTGGTGCCGATGTCCGCCAAGACGCGCGACCACATCGACCGCCTGCTGGCCATCATCCGGCCCTACCTGCCGGAAGGCGAGCCGATGTACGACGTGGATGCGATGACCGACCGCAGCGAGCGGTTCCTGGCATCGGAAATCATCCGCGAGAAGGTGTTCCGCTGGACCGGCGACGAGCTGCCGTACACCAGCACCGTCGTCATCGACAAGTTCGAGACGGAAGGGCGGCTGCGTCGCATTTTCGCCACGATTCTGGTTGAGCGCGACGCGCACAAGGCCATGATCATTGGCAACAAGGGCAGCAAGCTCAAGCAGATCTCCACCGAGGCGCGCCTCGACATGGAGAAGCTGTTCGACGGCAAGGTCTACCTGGAAATGTGGATTAAGGTCAAGAGCGGCTGGGCCGACAACGAAGCCGGATTGCGCGCCTACGGCTACGAGTGAGCAAGATGCCTGACGTGCGCCGCGGCGCGCCGCGTGCGCGCAGTGCCGATCCGATTGCCGAGGAGGCCGCCGAGGTGCTGGAGTCGGGCGCCATTCCCGCGCTGAGCCCGGCGGTGGCCGCCGGGCGCGAAATGATGGACCGCGCGATGCGCATCGTGCCGGCGCGCTCGGAGTTGCGCGTCACCAACGAGGCGGGGTTCGTGCTGCATGCCTATCCCTATCGCGAAACCAGCCTGATCCTCGACGTCTTCACGCGCGATCACGGGCGCATGGCGATGGTCGCCAAGGGCGCCAAGCGCCCGCATTCGGCGTTGCGCGCCGTGCTGCAGCATTTCCATCCCATTTCGTTGTCGTGGACGGGGCGCGGCGAGGTCAAGACGCTGACCAAGGCCGAGTACATGGGCGGCATGCTGCCGCTGGCCGGCGATGGGCTGCTGTCGGGCTTCTATTTGAATGAATTGCTGTTGCGATTCTGCCCGCGCGAGGATGCGCATCCTGCGCTGTTCAAGCACTACATGATCACGCTGACGCGGCTGGCGCATGGCGAGCCGGCCAGCCTGGTGCTGCGCGGCTTCGAGCGCGTGCTGCTGCAGGAGACCGGCTTCGCGGTGGCGTTCGATCAATGCATCAAGACGGGCGAGCGCGTGCAGCCGGGCCTTGATTATGTCTACCAGCCGGAGCGTGGCGTACGGCGCGCGCATGCCAGCGATCCGTCGACCTGGCCCGTGGTGTCGGGGCAGACGCTGCTGGACATGGCGCAGGACGACTACGCGCGCGCACAAACCGTTACGCAAAGCCGCGCGCTGATGCGGTTCCTGCTGCATTATTATCTACAGGGCGAGCCGCTGAAAACGCGCCAGATCCTGATCGATCTGCAGTACCTTTGATTCCCCATTCCCTCTGAGCAAGCCGGCATGATCTTCCACGCGAATCCCGGGGTCATCGACCTCGGCGTCAACATCGATCACGTTGCCACGCTGCGCAATGCGCGCGGCACCGTCTATCCGGACCCGATCCAGGCCGCGCTGCAGGCCGAAGAAGCCGGCGCCGACCTGATTACGCTGCACCTGCGCGAAGACCGCCGCCATATCCGCGATGCCGACGTGCGTGCGCTGCGTCCGAAGCTGGCCACGCGCATGAACCTCGAGTGCGCCATTACTGCCGAAATGCTCGACATCGCGTGCGAGATTCAGCCGCAGGACGTGTGCCTGGTGCCGGAGAAGCGCGAGGAAGTGACCACCGAAGGCGGCCTCGACGTGGCCGGCCATTTCGAGCAGGTCAGCGCGGCGTGCCGCCAGCTGGCCGATGCCGGCATCCGCGTGTCGCTGTTCATCGACGCGGACCCCGACCAGATTGCCGCCGCCGCCGCGTGCAAGGCGCCGGTGATTGAAATCCATACCGGCGCCTATGCCGATGCCCACACGGCCGAGGCGCAGGAAGCGGAGTTCCAGCGCGTGGCGCAGGGCGTGACGGCTGGCCAGAAGCACGGCCTGATCGTCAACGCTGGCCACGGCCTGCATTACACGAACGTGCAACGCATCGCGGCACTGCCGGGCATCAAGGAGCTGAACATCGGCCACGCCATCGTGGCGCACGCGGTGTTCGTCGGCTGGCAAAATGCCGTGCGCGAGATGAAGGCCATCATGGTGGCGGCGCGGCTGGGTACCCGTTATCCCGTGCCGGGGCAGCCGGCGTGATCTACGGCGTCGGCACCGACATCATCCAGATTGATCGCGTGCAAGGCGTGATGGATCGCACGCGCGGCCGGTTTGCCGAAAAGGTACTGGGGCCGCGTGAATTGAAGATCTATCACGCGCGCAAGGTGCGCTCCGAAAAGCGTGGTCTGGCGTTCCTTGCCACGCGCTTTGCCGCCAAGGAAGCCTTTTCGAAGGCCATCGGGCTCGGCATGCGCTGGCCGATGACCTGGCGCGCGATGGAATTGCTGAACCTGCCGTCTGGCGAGCCCACCCCGCAATGCACGGGCGAGCTGGCCGAGTGGGTTCGGGAACGCGGCCTGACCATTCGGGTCAGTGTCAGCGATGAACATGAGTATGCGGTCGCCTTCGCGATCGCGGAGCGGACGGGGCAGCCCGGTCCGCTGCCTGAACCAGCCTCGAACTGAACCGATATGAACAATAAAGTGTCCGGCAAGCGTCCGGGTCCCGTGGTGCTCGACGTGGTGGGCAAGCAGCTCAATGCCGAAGACGAGCGCCGCATCGCGCATCCCCTGACCGGTGGCGTGATCCTGTTCGCGCGCAATTTCGAGTCGCGCGCGCAGCTGGTGTCGTTGACGCGTGCGATCCGCAATGTGCGCGACGATGTGCTGATCTGCATCGACCATGAAGGCGGCCGCGTGCAGCGCGCGAAGACCGACGGCTTCACGCACCTGCCGGCCATGGCCAGACTGGGCCAGCTGTGGGACCGCGATGTGCTGATGGCCACCAAGGCGGCCATCGCCTCCGGCTATGTGCTGGCGGCCGAGCTGCGCGCCTGCGATATCGACCTGAGCTTCACGCCGGTGCTGGACCTGGACTTCGGCCGCAGCGGCGTGATCGGCGACCGCGCCTTCCATGCCGATCCGCGCGTGGTCACGATGCTGGCCAACCACCTGACGCACGGCCTGCTGCTGGCCGGCATGGCCAACTGCGGCAAGCATTTTCCGGGTCATGGCTACGTGGAGGCCGATTCCCATGTGGCGGTGCCCGTCGACGAGCGCCCGCTCGACGAGATCCTGGCGCACGATGCGCGCCCGTATGACTGGATGGGGCCGGCGCTGGCCTCGGTGATGCCGGCACACGTGATCTATCCCAAGGTGGACCCGGCGCCGGCAGGATTTTCGCGCTTCTGGCTCCAGGACGTGCTGCGCACGCAGCTGGGTTTCGAAGGCGTGATTTTCAGCGACGACCTCAGCATGGAGGGCGCCAGCGTTGCCGGTACCGTCACGCAGGGCGCCAGGGCTGCGCTCGATGCCGGTTGTGACATGGTCTTGATCTGCAACAACCCGGAAATGGCCGATCAGCTATTGTCGGAACTCGACACGTCGATGTCGAAGACGTCGCAGCGGCGTATTCGCAAGCTGTTTGGCCGCCGCAAGCCGCTGGACTGGAACAAGCTCCAGCAGGAAGGCGAGTACCGAGCCGCGCTGCGTCTGCTGAAGGACCTGGATCTGGTCAAGTAAGGATTGGGCCGGCCGCCGGCCGCGGCGGACGACAAAAAGGGCAGCCGAAGCTGCCCTTTCTCTATCGCGTGGCGCCGTGAAGCTTAGTTGGCGCGGCTGCGGTATTCGCCGGTACGCGTGTCGATTTCGATCTTGTCGCCGATGTTGCAGAACAGCGGCACTTGCAGTTCGAAGCCGGTGTTGATCTTGGCACCCTTGAGCACCTTGCCCGACGAGGTGTCGCCCTTGACGGCCGGTTCCGTGTAGATGATCTCGCGGACCAGCGTCGTCGGCATTTCCACCGAGATTGCCTTGTCGTTGTAGAACACCACTTCAACGGCCATGCCGTCTTCGAGGTAGTTCAGCGCGTCGCCCATGCTGTCCTTCTCGACTTCGTACTGGTTGAAGTCGCCATCCATGAACACGTACATCGGGTCGGCGAAGTACGAGAACGTGCATTCGCGGCGCTCCAGCACCACCACTTCGAACTTGTCGTCGGCCTTGAACACCGACTCGCCCGGGGCGTCCGTCAGCAGGTTCTTGTACTTCATCTTGACAACAGCGGCGTTACGGCCCGACTTGTTGTACTCGGCCTTCTGAACCACCATCGGGTCGGAACCGATCATGAACACGTTGCCGACGCGGAGTTCCTGTGCGATTTTCATCTGAACTGTCTTCCTGAAAAAAATGGTCCGGGCGCAAGGTAGGGGGAGCACCCGGAATTCGGTATGGCGAAGGCGCGCAGCCGGCAGTTTGTTCTTGGGCCTTGAAACTTGGCTCGCCATCAAAATCAACCGGCTATTTTACCTGATTTTCGCTAAAGGCCACGAGATTCGCTGCGAGGTCGCCCAAGTGCTGCAACTGCCGCTGCCAGCGGTCCATGCCGGCGGTCAGGGCGGGCAGATGTGCCTGCAGCGCCGCCCAGTCCGGCGCCGTGCCGTAGCCGTTCCACGCATGGGAGAAGGCGATCAGCGCGGCGGATGCCTCGGGCGCCACCCCAGCCCGCGCAAAACGGGTCAGCCAGGCATCGAGCTTGATGTGGTGCGCTTGGTCGTCCTGCGGGTAGATATGCCAGATCATCGGGCGGGCGGCCCAGTGGGCGCGCACGCAGGAATCCTCGCCGCGCACGAAGTTGACGTCGCAAGCCCAGAGCAGTTCGTCATAGTGCTCCTGACGCACGAACGGGATGCCATGGACGACAAGATTGCCGCGATGGTGCGTGGTACCCGGCGGCGCCGCCGCGCCCAGCCATTGGCCGATCTGTGTGGCGGCCAGCCCCTGGGGCACGAAGCATTCGATCGGCGTGGCACCGTCGCGCCATTGGTCGAGCAGGGCGGGCATGGCCGGATTCTCATAGGCGAACAGGCTGGCCCGCAGCGCCCCCGGCGTGGGCTGCACGCCGAGCCGGTGCCACAGCGTGGCCTGCGCGGCCGGGCTGGTGCGGAAGGCATCGCGTGAAGCACCGATCATCGATTCGCGCAACAGGCCGCCCGTACCCCGCGCAAAGCCCGGAAAGAAGAAATATTTGGTCAGCGGCAGGCGCGGATGGGGCGACGCCATCGCGTGGTGCTCGCTGACCCAGTCCTCGGCGCTCAGGTATTCCAGATTGATCCAGACCGGCTTGCGCGGCGCGGCGGCCATGGCGGCCAGGAACGACTCGGGCAGATGGCAGGCGAACGCCTCGATCACCACGTCGTGCGGCGCGGGGGCATCGAACGGGGCGTCCGGCTGCGGCGCCCAGCGCCGCACTTCCACACCGGCCAGGCGCTGATGCGTGGCGGCCGGGTCGATTTCCGGTGCCAGCCGGGCAAAGCTGGCCAGGTCATCCACCCAGAGCCGGACCGCATGGCCGTGCTCCTGTGCCAGCTGGCGCGCCAGCCGCCAGCAAACGCCGATGTCGCCGAAGTTGTCGATGATCGTGCAGAAAATGTCCCAGGAACGGATAGGCATGACGCGGAGGGTTTGGCGAAGATACGACGAGGACGCAACGAAGGACGCGGCGAGGGCGGCCGGCGGCCACGAAGTCTTCCGGACGAATTGCTCTAAACTTGCGATTCTAGGCCAGCGCCCCGTGTGGGCGCATGGATGGCGCACCGATGGCGCCCCTTATTCGTTCAATCCGCCCGCGATGCCCGAGCAGGAACCCGTCCCCCAGACCGACCCCGTGATATCCGAATCCGAAGCCGCCCCGACCGAGGTGCAGGCTCCGGAGCCCCCCGATGTGCCGGACTTCGATCCGCGTCCGATCCTGGCGCGGATGCCCGGGCTGCCCGGCGTCTATCGATATTTCGATGCCGATGGCAATGTGCTCTATGTGGGCAAGGCGCGCGACCTGAAGAAGCGCGTATCGAGCTATTTCAACAAGACGCTGTTGTCGCCGCGTATTGCCATGATGGTGGGCAAGATCGCGCGAATCGAAACGACTGTCGTGCGGACCGAAGCCGAGGCGCTGCTGCTTGAGAACAATCTCATCAAGGCGCTGGCGCCGCGCTACAACATCCTGTTTCGCGACGACAAGTCGTATCCGTTCCTGAAGCTGACCGGCCACAAGTTTCCGCGCATGGCGTATTACCGGGGCGCGACCGACCGCAAGCACCAGTACTTCGGTCCGTTCCCGAGTGCGCATGCCGTGCGCGAGAGCATGCAGATCCTGCAGAAGGTGTTCCAGTTGCGCACCTGCGAGGACACGGTGTTCAACAATCGCACGCGGCCGTGCCTGCTGCATCAGATCCATCGTTGCACCGCGCCCTGTGTGAACGCGATTTCGCAGGAAGACTATGCCCGGGACGTGGGCAACGCCGCGAGCTTCCTGCAGGGCCGCGAGACCGAGGTGCTCGCGGGTCTGCAGCAGAAGATGGAGTCGCATGCGATGCAGTTGCAGTTCGAGCAGGCCGCCGCCGTGCGTGACCAGATTGGCGCGTTGTCGACGGTACTGAAGCGGCAAGCCGTGGAAGAAGTCGGCCAGGCGCGCGATATCGACGTGCTGGCCGTGGCCGTGCAGGGCGGCCGCGCGTGCGTGAACCTGGCCATGGTGCGCGGCGGACGGCATCTGGGCGACAAGGCCTACTTCCCTGCCCATGCCGATGAAGCGGCAATGATCGTCGAAGAGAGCGACGACACCAGCGAGGCATCGGAAACATCCGAGGCGCCCCCCGGTGAGGCTGCAGCCGGAGCCGCGCCTGCGGCCGACGCGGGCCCGTTGTCGGTCGATCGCATTGCCGCGCGCGTGCTGTCCGCCTTCATGATCCAGCACTATCTCGATCAGGCGCCCCCGCCGATCATCGTGGTCAGCCATCTGCCGGCCGACGGCGCGGTGGTCGAGGCGCTGTCGATGCAGGCCGGCCGCAAGGTGGCGCTGGTGCGGCAGCCCCAGGGGCAGCGCAAGGTGTGGCTGGAGATGGCTGCGCAGGGCGCGGGCCTGGCGCTGGCCAGGCGCCTGGCCGAGCAGGGCAGCCAGGAGGCCCGCACGCGCGCGCTGGCCGAGACCATCGGCCTGGACATGGAGGGCCTGGCCATGCTGCGTATCGAGTGCTTCGATATCAGCCACACGGCAGGCGAGGCCACACAGGCGTCGTGCGTGGTGTTTCATCACCATGAGATGCAGAACAGCGAGTACCGGCGCTTCAATATCACCGATATCACGCCCGGCGACGACTACGCCGCCATGCGTCAGGTGCTGACGCGCCGCTACCAGAAGCTGGTCGAGCAGATTCAGGAGGATGGCGGCGATCCGAACGCCGCCGGCGCCAAGGGCGTGCCCCGCATGCCGCGCGTGGTGCTGATTGATGGCGGCAAGGGCCAGGTCGAGGTGGCGCGGCAGGTGTTCGAGGAACTGGGGCTCGATATTGGCCTGCTGGTCGGGGTGGCCAAGGGCGAAGGGCGCAAGGTGGGGCTGGAGACGCTGGTATTTGCCGACGGGCGTCCGTCGCTGGAACTGGGGCAGGGTAGCGCTGCCCTGATGCTGGTGGCGCAGATCCGCGACGAGGCGCACCGCTTTGCAATCACCGGCATGCGCGCCAAGCGGGCCAAGGCGCGCACCACGTCGCGGCTCGAGGAGATCGAAGGCGTGGGCGCACGCCGCCGCCAGAAGCTGCTGACGCGATTTGGCGGCCTGCGCGGCGTAATGGCGGCCAGCATCGACGAACTTGCCAGCGTGGAAGGCATTTCTCGCACGCTGGCCGAGGAAATCTACCGGCAACTGCACTGAGACCCGTCCCTGGCAGGTATTGGGCGGCTTTCGGCCCGAAATTAGCGGGTTGGGGTCGAAATCGGCGACAATCGCGCAATCCGCCTTGGCGACCACATCGCAGACCAGCCAGATTCTGGCGCACGAACGCACCGTCCATGCCACTGAATATTCCCATCCTGCTGACCTGGCTTCGCGTGGCCATGATCCCGCTTGTCGTCGGGGTCTATTACCTGCCCGAGGCCTGGCTGCCGATGCATACCAAGAACGTGACGGCGGCGTCGTTCTTCATCATCGCGGCGGTCACGGACTGGCTGGACGGCTTTCTGGCGCGGCGCTGGAACCAGACCTCGGCCTTCGGCGCCTTCCTGGACCCGGTGGCCGACAAGCTGATGGTCACGGCGGCGCTGCTGTCGCTGCTGGCCCTGGGCCGCGTGGCCGACCTGATCGCACTGGTCATCATCGGCCGCGAGATCACGATTTCGGCCCTGCGTGAATGGATGGCGCAGATCGGGGCGTCGAAGAGCGTGGCCGTGAACTTCCTGGGCAAGCTGAAGACCACCGTGCAGATGATCGCCATCCCGCTGCTGCTGTTCAACGACACGCTGTTCGGCCTGGATGCGTCGCTGCTGGGTACGCTGATGATCTACGTGGCGGCTGTGCTCACGCTGTGGTCGATGATCTACTACATGAAGCTCGCGTGGCCCCAGATCCGCGAGCGCAGCGATGCGTTGAGCGGGGCGCGGACACAAAAATGAAATTCCCTGCAAAAAGTTGTTGACGAGCCGGTTCTCTCTTTGCAATAATCTCGTTCTCGCTGCTGACGACGCAAACGAAAGCAGCAAGATAAGCGGTACTTAGCGCGAATTGCCGGCATAAAGCTGCGTAGTTAAAAGAAGTTGCGCGATAGTCTGCTTTTCGGTATGATGCAGGGCCCTGCGGGAGTAGCTCAGTTGGTAGAGCGCAACCTTGCCAAGGTTGAGGTCGCGAGTTCGAGACTCGTCTCCCGCTCCAGGTTAATGGCATCCGGTGACATGGCGATGTTGGTCAGGTCGGCGGAACGGCAGCGCAAGCTGCCACGGCAGTAAAAGTTGTACGGTTGTACGCGGGAGTAGCTCAGTTGGTAGAGCGCAACCTTGCCAAGGTTGAGGTCGCGAGTTCGAGACTCGTCTCCCGCTCCAATCCCAAAGGGAAGCAACGCTTCCCTTTTTCTTTAGCGGGGTTGCATCCCCGTCGCGGTGTCGGCAGTCACGACGCTCGCGGCGAATCCGGATACAATCCAGCATCGTCACCTGGCGGGGTGGCAGAGTGGTTATGCAGCGGCCTGCAAAGCCGTGTACGCCGGTTCGATTCCGACCTCCGCCTCCAGTTGCAAGCCGACGGCGCCCATGTGGCGCCGTTGTGTTTTTCAGCGCCGGCATTCGCCGAACTTCCCCAGTTTTTTGCGATTCCTCTCATCTTGAGCGGGGTGGCTCGCGTGTTACATTACGTCATGCCGTACGCATCCGGGACGGCGCCTGGCGTGGCAAGCCACCTCGCGTAGTCGTATTCCGATGCACTCCCTCCCGCCGCGGCGCATGGCGAAATTGCGATGCACCCGCGGTCTGCGGCCGCTCTTCCCGTACCACCAGCAACGATCCAGGTTCTCCCCTGTCCGCGACATGCCGCTGCGCATGCTGCGCCGGCGGGATGGCGCGTTGGCGCGACGGTGGTGCATCCCGATGATCGAGACAACCAGAAAAGGAACCCCAGACGCATGCATCACGCCACCCCGCTTATCAGCACCATCGTCGGCGGTATCGTGCTGGCGTTCGTTCTGGGCGCCATCGCCAACAGGTTCCGGCTGCCGCCGCTGATCGGCTACCTGTGCGCGGGCATCGTGGTGGGGCCGCACACGCCGGGCTACACGGCCGACCAGGCGCTGGCGCCCGAACTGGCGGAACTGGGCGTGATCCTGCTGATGTTCGGCGTGGGCCTGCATTTCTCGGTCAAGGACCTGTTGGCCGTGAAGAAGATCGCCATTCCTGGCGCGATCGTCCAGATCGGCATTGCGACGGCGCTGGGCATGCTGGTCGCCTGGGGGTTCGACTGGCACTGGGGCCAGGGCCTTGTCTATGGGCTGGCCCTGTCGGTGGCCAGTACCGTGGTGCTGCTGCGCGCGCTGCAGGAGCGTGATCTGATCGAATCGCAGCAGGGGCGCATCGCGGTGGGCTGGCTGATCGTGGAAGACCTGGCAATGGTGCTGACGCTGGTGTTGCTGCCGGCCATGGCCGGACTGCTCGGTGGTGGCGCGGAAGGCGAGGCCGCCGGAGCATCGGCGCCAACCACGATGGATGTACTGGTCGAAATTTTCTCGACCCTGGGCAAGGTGGCGGCGTTCGTGGCCGTGATGATGGTCATCGGCCGGCGCTTTATCCCGTGGATGCTCGAACGCATCGTGTGGACGGGCAGCCGGGAGCTGTTCCGCCTGGGCGTGCTGGCCGTGGCGCTCGGCGTGGCGTTTGGCGCCTATTCGCTGTTCGGTGTCTCGTTTGCGCTCGGCGCCTTCTTTGCCGGCATGGTGATGGCCGAATCGGAATTCAGCCATCGGGCGGCAGAAGAATCGCTGCCGCTGCGCGACGCCTTTGCTGTGCTGTTCTTTGTCTCGGTGGGCATGCTGTTCGATCCGATGGTACTGGTGAACGATCCCTGGGGCGTGCTGGCGACGCTGCTGATCATCCTGGTGGGCAAGTCACTGGCCGCGCTAGGCATCGTGCGTGCGTTCGGCCACGATACGCGCGTCGGCCTGACGATTGCCGTAAGCCTGGCGCAGATCGGAGAGTTCTCGTTCATTCTGGCCAGCCTGGGTGTCTATCTCAATATCCTGCCCGAGCGTGGCCAGGCGCTGATCCTTGCGGGCGCGCTGCTGTCGATCCTGCTCAATCCCGTCATGTTCCATCTGCTTGACCGCTACATGGCGCGCGCGGACGGCGACAGGCAGCGCGATCCTCAGCCAGCCTGAGGGGATGGGAGCACGGGCGCGGCCCCACGCAGGTATTCGGTGAAGGCCAGCAGGCCCTGCGTCGGAAACTTGTCCTGATGGACGACCAGTTGAAGCGGCCGGATCACACGCGGCAGGCCGCTGCGCAGCGCCACCAGCAGACCACGCTCGATTTCGTCGCGAACGACGTGAAGGGACAGGCAGCTGACGCCGAAGCCGCTCATGACGGCGCGCTTGATGGCTTCCGCGTTGCCAAGCTCCAGCGCGAAACGTAGCGCGCCGAGTTCCGGCACCAGACGGGCTTCGATGATTTCGCGGGTGCCCGAGCCGGGCTCGCGTACGATCCAGTCGGCTTCGCGCAGCATGTCGTGCAGGGTGTCCGGGCGGTCGGCGGCCGTCGCCAGGGGATGCGACGGACCGGCTACCACCACCATCTCATCGTCGCACCAGTGCATGCTGCGCAGGTCGCGCTCGTGGCTGGTGCCTTCGATCAGCCCGATATCGACTTCGAACTTCACCAGCGCCTGCAGCACGTCATGGGTGTTGCCGATGCGCAGGTCAAGGGCGCAAGGGCCGGTCTGGGCGTTGCGAAAGCCCGCCAGCAGCGCCGGCAGGATATAGCTGCCGATAGTGTTGCTGGCCGCGATGCGCAGTTGCACGCCCCCTTCGGACGCAAATCGCTCCAGTTCATGGGCCTGATCCAGCAGCGACAGCGCGCGCGGAAAGAACTGGCGTCCGGCTTCGTTGATGGCCAGCCGGCGTGCCACGCGGTCGAAAAGTGCACCGTTGAGCGCACGTTCGAGTTCGGCCAGCGACGCGCTGACGGCGGACTGCGACATCGCCAGCGAATCCGAAGCCGCAATCGTGCTGCCGTGCTGGGCGACGGCAACAAACACCTGCAACTGGCGCAGGGTGAGGCGGAGCGGGCGCTGTTCCATGTTCTATCGATATATCCGGTTACGCATAACGATATTACCCGTTTTACTGGTTAGCAACCGATGCGTACGCTGCAAGGCATTGCACAAGACCCTTGTTTGCTGCCATGTCTACGGCTCCTGCCCCCCATTCGATTTCTGTTGCCATCGCCCCGTCCACGCTGACGCTGTGGCGCAAGCGCATCCTGACGCTGCTGCCCCTGGGCGCGATTGCCTGGCTTGCCCAGGTGCTGGCCGATCATCCGGCCATCTCGCAATATGGCTTGTCGGCCCTGACGCTGGCGATGTTCGCCGGCATGATCGCGGCCAACACCATGCCCAGGCACTGGCTGACGCCGCTGGCCCCGGGCATGCAGTTCGCGCGTCATCACATGCTTCGTCTGGGGGTGGCGCTGTATGGCCTGCGCCTGACGTTTGGTGCCATCGCGGCGCTGGGCGTCGGTGGCATCGTGGTGCCGTTGCTGATGCTGGTGGCCACGCTGCTGTTCGGTACGTGGGTGGGCTCGTCGTTCTTCGGCCTGAGCCGGCGCGAAGCCATCCTGGTGAGCGCGGGCAGTGCGGTCTGTGGTGCCGCAGCCGCCATCGCGGTGTCTTCGGTGGTGCGCACTGACGATCGCCAGACGGCTGTCGCCGTGGCGACCGTGGTGCTGTTCGGTACGGCCGGCATGCTGCTGTACCCGTGGATGTACGAACTGGCCACGCAACACTGGAACGTGGCGGTGAGCGAGCGCGCCTTCGGTATCTTCACTGGTGCCACGCTGCATGAAGTGGCGCAGGTGATCGCGTCGGGCAAGATGGTCAGCGATGCCACGGCCGACGCGGCCGTGGTGGCAAAGATGGTCCGCGTGCTGGCGCTGGGGCCGCTGCTGCTGGTCATGGCCCTGTGGCCGCGCACGAGCTGGTCGCAGGAATCGGGTGCTGCGCGCAACCTGAAAGGCCTGCTGCGCTCGGTGCCCTGGTTTGCGGTCGGCTTTGTCGCGGTGATGGCGCTGAACTCGGCGGCACTCGTGCCCGGCGAATGGAAGCCTGCGCTGACGGCCCTGGACAACTGGCTGCTGGCCTGCGCGATGCTCGCCATCGGCCTGCATACGCGGATTGGCGACCTGCTGCGCGCTGGCCGCAAGCCGCTGGCACTGGCTGGCCTGCTGTTTATCTTCCTGATGGTGGTGGGCGCCGGTCTTTGCGCGGTGCTGGTGTGAACGGCAAGGGGCGCCGAGCACCTGGAGGAAAGCTGGAGAGGCTGGTGCGGCCGACGGGACTCGAACCCGTAAGCCCGGAAAGGCGGCAGATTTTAAGTCTGCTGAGTCTACCAATTTCTCCACGGCCGCACGGCAAGCCCGGTATTGTCGTGGCTTAGTCCACAGGAAGCAAGCTGGACACGTCACCCCCGAGATGTGATCCCGCTGTTACCGGCGGTAACAATGTCGCTACCGCCGTTTCACCTGCAAGTTCGTGACCTCGTACAATAGCGAGTATCGGGATTCGTCCCAACTCACAGAGAGCACGATCATGAAACGTTGGTTGTTCGCAGCATTCGGTGTGGCCGCCGCACTGGCGTCGGGCGCTGCAATGGCGCGTGTGAACGTCGACGTGGCGATCGGTGTTCCGGGCGTTGTTGTGGGTGGTCCCGCCTACTATGCGCCGGCCCCGGCCTACTACGCGCCGCCTCCGCCGGTGGTTGTGGCGCCGGCGCCTGTCTATTACGGCCCGCCGCCTGTCGTGGTGCGTCCGGCCCCGGTCTACTATGGCGCGCCACGCTATTACGGCTATGGTGGCCCGCGTTATTACTATGGCCCCGGCTGGCACGGCCGCGGCTACTACGGTGGCGGTCATGGCCACGGACATCACCACTGACCCGTGTGCCTTGCCGAAGCTATTGAAAGCTGTTTGTCAGGAAAAGCCCCGATTCGGGGCTTTTTCTTTTGCCGAGGCGATCGATGGCGATCATCGCGGCAGATTTTTCCGGAACGCTTTGGTGGAAGATTGCGCGTGTCGGTTCCCGACGATTTTCGTCGCTCAAAGTTTTTGATGCGTACGGTCAAGCCATCTGGATATTCGGCTAGGGGTTTCCACCTAAACTGGCTCACGTGACGCCGCTTCCACAGCAACGCTCCCAGGGACCACCTGCTGATGGCGCGGCGCCCGTCGTCAAACAGAACAAGGGGATTCACATGGCACTCAGGAAACGTCTGGCGGCAGCTGCCGCGATTGGCGCGCTGGTCGCGCTCTCGACATCGGTTTTCGCCGCACCGGTCAAATACGACATCTACAGCGGCGGCCAACGGGCGGTGGATACGCGTGACGTCTATACCGATGGCGCGCGCATCAGCAATCGCGACGTGTACACGGACGGTGCGCGCGTGACCGGATCGCGCGATGTGTATTCGGACGGCGCGCGGGTAACCGACCGCCGCGACGCGTTCAGCGACGGCGCCTGACCGCGGGGCAGACGCCCGGACAAGCAGGGCCCGCGATATCGGGAAGATATCGCGGGCCTTTTCGTTTTCCGCGCCGGGTGGGAGCGGCGGCAACCTGACCGTCAAGCCTTGCGAAGGTGAAGCAGTTTTGCCTTCGAGACGGCGCGGATGACGTCATGTCGCGTGGGAGGGGCGCGATATACTGCAGCCTCAACCCTGAACGATGGAGAGAGGTATGCAGCAAAAGACCGTACTGACGGCTGACGACGTGAAGAAGGTGCTGGTCGCCGCCGAGGCCGAAGCCACGGCAAACAACTGGGCTGTCACGATTGTGGTCGTCGACGACGGCGGTCATCCGCTCGGCTCGATTCGCCTGGACGGCGTGGCGCCGATCTCGGCCTACATCGCCACGGAAAAGGCGCGTACGGCGTCGCTGGGCCGTCGCGAATCGAAGATCTACGAAGACATGATCAACAACGGCCGCTACTCGTTCATGACGGCCCCCGTGCTGCAAGGCATGCTGGAAGGCGGCGTGCCCATCGTCGTGAACAACCAGGTGGTGGGTGCCGTCGGCGTGTCCGGTGTGAAGTCGACCGAAGACGCGCAGATTGCGCGCGCCGGCATCGCCGCCCTGGGCATCTGATGCCTGGTAGCTCCCCGGCGGCGCTGCGCTGACCGGAAGCAAAAAGCCCCGCAGGCGCAATGCCTGCGGGGCGGTATAAAAAGATGGCATGGCTGGCATCGGCCGTTCAGGCAAAGGGTCTGGATTGTTTGCCTGGCAGGGAAGTCCGATCGTCTGGCTACTGCCCAACACCCGTTGGACGGGTGGTCCCCACAAAAGTCGTTACAGAGAAATCCGGCTGCCGTGCTGCTGCTGTCTGCCCGTTATTTGGTCAGGATCAGCTTGCCGTAGCGGGTGACGCGCAGCGTATAAACGTCGCCGTTATGCAGGATCGGCAGCGTCGTGGCGCCTTGCATGATCGCCTCGAGCGGCACGGCAGGGGTGTCGGTATTGCTGGCAGGCGTCTGGCGCATCAGTGCTTCCAGGCGGGCGGGCAGGGCGGCGACGGCCGACTTGACCGACTCCAGCGCCGACGAGGCTGTCGACGAGGTGCCTGACGGCGCAGCGGCCGTGTCGCGGCGCGACTGCTGGGCGACCTCCACGCGGCGCAGGGAGAGGCGGCGGCGCGTGACTTCACGCGGTTGCGACAGCGGCAGGCTCAGGGTGCTCATGGTCTTCTCCGTTCGAAGTTCCGGTGTTCCGTCTGCAAGACGGACGGTGGTTGTCAGCTCGATCCGCACGCTGCGAATCACGATGAATAGAGCTTAAATGAGAACCGTTATCATTACAAGCGTCTTCGCATGAAGTTACATCTGTGACGCAATCGTTGCTGTGAGGGATGGTGGCGGGACCGTCAAGGCGGGCGTTGCGGGCTTGGCGCCCCATGCAAAAGGGCACCCGAAGGTGCCCTTGCGGCGAAAACGAAGCGGCTCCAGAGCGCCCGCAAAGGCGGGTCAGTGCTTCGGTTCGGTGATAAAGCCGATCTTGCCCAGCCCGCCGTGCTGCGCGGCGGCCATGACTTCGGCCACGCGCTCGTAGCGCACGTCGCGGTCGGCGCGCAGGTGCAGCTCAGGCTGCGGCTGCAGTTGCGCGGCGCTCGCAATGCGCTGTTCCAACTGCGCCTGATCGACTTCTTCCTGGTTCCAGAACACCTTGCCTTGGGCATCGACGGACACGTTGATGCTTTGCGGCTTGGCGTCGTTGGGCTGGTTGGTCGCACGCGGCAAGTCGATCTTGACCGCATGGTTGATGACGGGAATCGTGATGATGAAGATGATCAGGAGCACCAGCATGACGTCCACCAGCGGGGTCATGTTGATCTCGCTCATCACCTCGTCATCGTCGCCGTCGAGGGTGCCGAATGCCATGATGCTTTCCTTCAGGCGCTAGAAATCGCGCTCAGTTCTTGACGGCCAGGCGCATCGACGCATCGTCGGTAGCGCGGTTGGCGGAGGTCGGACGCACACGGGCGCCGGTCACGAAGTAGGCGTGCAGGTCGTGCGCAAAACGGTTCAGCTTGCTGATCACGCCCTTGTTGCCACGGCTCAGGGCGTTGTAGCCCAGCACGGCGGGGATGGCCACGGCCAGGCCGAAGGCCGTCATGATCAGGGCCTCGCCCACGGGGCCGGCGACCTTGTCGATGGTCGGCACGCCCGAGGCGCCGATGCCGATCAGCGCGTGATAAATGCCCCACACGGTGCCGAACAGTCCCACGAACGGTGCCGTGGAGCCCACCGAGGCCAGCACGGCCAGGCCCGACTGCATGCGGGCAACCGCTTCGTCGATCGAGCTCTTGAGCGAGCGGGTCAGCCAGTCGGAGATGTCCAGCGCGTCATGCAGCTGCGGCTGGCTCGCGCGATGGTGCTGGGCGGCTTCCTTCCCGGTAACGGCCAGCGTGCGGAACGGGTTGGCGTCGCTGGCACCCAGGGTGTCGAGCGCGTGGTCGAAGTCGTCCGAGTGCCAGAAGCGCTTTTCCGCGCCCTGCGCCATCTTCTTGAGGCGAACCAGATCCCACGCCTTGGTGAGAATCACGATCCACGACAGCAGCGACATGATCAGCAGAATGATGGCGGTCGCGCGCATGACGAAATCGCCTTGCGACCAGAGGTGGGAGAGTCCGAGGTCCTGCATGGTGGTTCCTGAAAGTGTCAGTGTTTAGGGTATCGGAAAATTCCGGGAAATCAGTTCAGTTCGAATTTGATCGGTTGCTGCGCGGTGGCGGCCATGGCGCGCCCGTTCTCCATGTACGGCTTGCAGCGGATCGCCTTGGCGGCGGTCAGCGCGGCTTCGTCCAGGCGGTCGGACCCGCTGGTCTTCGACACCACGGCCTTCACGACCTTGCCGGTCTCGTCGAAATTCAACCGGATCACGGCCTCGCCGGTCTCGCCCATGCGCTGCGACTGGCGCGGATACACCGGCGCGGGTTGCGAGCACGCCATTTCGCCGATGCCGACCGCACGCGGTGCGGCATTGGTGGCAGCCGGCGGCGGCGCGGGCGGCTCAGGTGCCGGCGGAGCAGGCGGCGCGGGCGGCGCCTCGATGGCGTTCGGCGTCGGCGGCAGATTGGCGACCGGGGTCGGCGTCGGCTGCGGCTTGGGCGGCGTCGGACGCGGTGTTACCACTTTGACCTGTTTTGGCGGCGTAGGTTGTGCCTTGGGAGGTTCGGGAGCGGGCGGCTCGGGCTTCGGCTGCTCCATCGGGATGATGCGGGCGATGATCTCCGGGGCGATGACGGCCTCCGTCATCTTGCGGGCCAGCCCGCTCTGGATCAAATACAGCAGCCCCACATGGAACAGCAGGACCGCAACGGTGATCTTTAAAAATCGTTGATCGAACATGAGAGGAACGACAGGTGTCCGCCTGGCGGCACAATCACTTGCGGTAGAACAGGATCAGCGAGATTCCACATCCGACCAGCAGGCTCAATAGCAATTCCATGATGATAACGCTCCAGAGAAACACAGCTGTCTAGTAACCGGTTACAGGGGGAGCGCCACTCTTGGGTAGCGTATCAGCGAGATAGTATAAACGATAATGATTCTTATTTGTTGCGCATTGTGCAATGCGTGACGTAATTCTGCGGCCGCTTCATGGCGGACGCCGCAGCAATGCCGGGCGGCATGTCGATCTGGCGTTACGTGGGGCAGGTCGCGCGCCCGGCATGCCGCCGATGCCCCACCCGCGGAAATCCGCGCTACGATTATTAGAAATCCCCAGTTAGCGGCAGACACGGCACAGGCCAGGCGTTCCCCGCGGTCCGGACGCCCCGCGCCCCGTGCGAAGGGAACCAGCCATGGATTTCACCCGTTTTGCTGAAGACGACCGCACGATGGACGACCGCAGCACGTTGTTGCGCGCGTCGTCCGGCACGGTGGGCACTTCGGCGCTCGACTGGATGTGCGCCCAGTTTGCGCTGCGCGTGGTCTGCGCGCTTGGGCCGCGTTTCAATCTGCGCAGCAATATCAATGACGTGCTGACCGTCAGCGCGCAGGAAATGGTGTGGCCGTACGGCGTGGTGCTGCGCGTGCAACGCTTCCTGTCCGCGCGTTGCGCCGACATGCCTGCGTGGAAAGGCGCCTCGCGCCTGTCGCCCGAGGAATTCCTGGAACGCCACGGCCAGTGGAACAGTGCTTTCGACGAAAGCGCGCTGTTTTACTATCTGGACGAATACGTCAAGCACCACGCCAAGGACATGTTCGCGGTCTTCGCCGCGTCGTCGGCCGCGATTGCGTCGCGGCTCGATGGCGAGCGCGTGCTGCTGGTGCGCAATATCGACATGCTCAGCCACGTGCTGAACCTGCCCGACCACGAGCGCAAGCTGCTGCTCTACGCGGCGCTGGCCAAGTACAAGCGCGACCTGCGCGCGGTGATGGTCGACTGCAAGGTGGCCCACAGCCAGGAAGCGTTCCAGATCCTTGGTGGCCTGACCGCGGCCAGCCCGGCCGATATCGCGTCGTCGCTGCGGCCGGGGTCACGGCTGGAGACGCTGAACCTGATCGAACAGCCGCTGCCGGAAAACAGCGTGACCGATCTTGGCGATCTGATGCGCCTGTCCGACCGCCTGCTGCACGTGCTGCTGGGCAACTACGCGAGCGAAGCCGAGATGATGGCGGTCTTCACGCGGCCCGCGGCGCCGCCCACGCTGGGCACCACCGACTATCCGCACGTCGAGACCGATGCCCGGTATCTGACCGCCTTGCTCGGCAATGCCACGCGCCAGAATGCCAGCGGCGTCAACGTGCTGATCTATGGCCCGCCTGGCACGGGCAAGACCGAATTCGCACGGCTGGTGGCGCGCGAGGCCGGTTGCGAACTCTACGAGGTGGACTGCTTCGACCGCGATGGCAACAGCCTGTCGGGCAAGGATCGATACCGGTCGTTGCAGGTGTCGCAGGCCTTTCTGAGGGGGCGTCCGCGCACGGCACTGCTGTTCGACGAGGTCGAGGATGTGTTCCCGGGCAGTGCGCGCGAACTGATGAGCCTGTTCGGCCAGGAGGACACGCGCGCGTCCGTCAACGGCAAGGCGTGGGTCAACCAGACGCTGGAGCAGAACCCGGTGCCGGTGATCTGGATTTCCAATTCGATCCGGCAGATCGACCCGGCCTATCTGCGGCGCTTCCAGTTCCATCTCGAATTAAAGATTCCGCCACCCCAGGTACGCGAGAACATTATTCGCAAGCACCTTGGCAACCTGGCGGTCAGCGATGCCTTCGTGGCGACCCTGGCGGCGCGCAAGACGCTGACGCCGGCGCAGGTGCAGTCCGCCGCACGGTTCGTCGAACTGGCGCGGCCCGATGTCGATGAACCCGTCGAGGCGCTGATCCTGCGCCAGCTCGAGCATGCCGACCGCGCGATGGGCCTGCGCCCCGAGGCCGAGGCGCGCCCGGTAGTGACCCACTACCGGCTGGACAACCTGAACCTGGAAACGCGCTACGCCGTGGAGAAGATCGTGCAGGCGCTGGGGGCGCGCCGGCGCGGCACGCTGTGCTTCTACGGGCCGCCCGGTACCGGCAAGACGGCGCTGGCCGAACACATCGCGGCGGCGCTGGACCTGCCGCTGATGATCCGGCGTGCCTCGGACCTGATGAGCAAGTATGTGGGCGAGACCGAGCAGCAGATCGCCGCCATGTTTGCGCGCGCCGAGGAAGACGGCGCGGTGTTGCTGCTCGACGAGGCCGACAGCTTCATGCAGAGCCGCCAGCAGGCGGTGCGCAACTACGAGGTGTCCGAGGTCAACGAGATGTTGCAGGGCATGGAGCGCTTCAACGGTATCTTCGTCTGCACCACGAACCTGTTCGACCGTATCGACGAGGCCGCGCTGCGGCGCTTCTCGTTCAAGATCCGCTTTCTGCCGCTCAAGCCCGCGCAGCGCGAGGCGATGTTTGTCGACGAGGCTCTCGATGGCGATGCCGCGCGCATGACCGACGCCATCCGCCGCGATCTCGACAGCATGGATTGCCTGACGCCTGGCGATTTTGCGACGGTGAAGCGCCAGTCAGTGGTGCTGGGCGAGGCGCTGACGGCCGACGAATTCCTGGCCCAGCTGCGCCAGGAGCACTCCGTGAAGCCCGAGGTGCGGCATCACAAGCCGGTAGGCTTCATTCAGTAGCCCGAGGGGTCGATGGCGGGCGCCGGTTCGATGGCCACGGTCTCGGCGCTGGCTTCCACGTTGAGCAGCGCCCACGCCATTTCGCGCAAGTGCGCGGCGTCCTTGGTCGACAGGTAGCGTATGGCCGGCGTCGCGTCGGGGCAGGCCGCCAGGCCGAACTCGGCCAGCTTGCGGGCCAGCTGGCGCGCGATGGCCGTGCCGGTATCGATCAGCGCCAGGCGATTGCCCACCATCTCGCGAATCGTTTCCGACAGGAAAGGGTAGTGCGTGCAGCCCAGTACCAGGGTGTCGGCGCCGGCGTCCAGCATGGGCCGCAGGTACGTGTCGAGCTTCTCGCGAATCGCCGGGCCCGATACGTCGCCCTGTTCGATCAGCGAGACCAGCCCATGGCCGGCCGCGCACAGGTACTGGCTGTCGTGCGCCAGCGACGTCAGCAGGCGGTTGAACTTGGCGCTCTTGAGCGTATTGGCGGTGGCCAGTACGCCCACCACCTTGCTTTGGCTCAGCGACGCCGCGGGTTTGAGCCCCGGTTCCACGCCGATGATGGGCACGTCCAGGCGCTCGCGCAGCGTCTGCACGGCATGCATGGTCGCCGTGTTGCAGGCGATCACCAGCGCCTTGCAGCCCTGTGCCACCAGCCACTGACAGACCTGCAGCGTGCGGGCTTCGACAAATCGTTCGGGCTTGTCGCCGTACGGCGCGTAGCGCGAATCGGCGAAGTAGATCAGCGACTCGTGCGGCAGCATGGCGCGCACTTCGCGCAGGACGGACAAGCCGCCAAGGCCGGAATCGAAGATGCCGATGGGGGAGGGGTTCACGCCTTTGACTCGGGAATGAAAAAAGCCGGACAGCAATTGTCCGGCTTTGCACTGCAATTGACCAGTCTGGAAATCAGGCCGCTGCGACCGGAATCTTGCCGATCTTGGCCTGCCATTCGGCGGGGCCGGTCTTGTGGACCGACGTGCCCGAGCTGTCCACGGCCACCGTCACCGGCATGTCCTTGACGTCGAACTCGTAGATCGCTTCCATGCCCAGGTCTTCGAAGGCCAGCACCTTCGCGCCGCGGATCGCCTTCGATACCAGGTAGGCGGCACCGCCCACGGCCATCAGGTAGGCCGACTTGTGCTTCTGGATCGATTCGATCGCCACCGGGCCGCGCTCGGCCTTGCCGATCATGGCGATCAGGCCGGTCTGCGACAGCATGGTCTCGGTGAACTTGTCCATGCGGGTGGCCGTCGTCGGGCCGGCCGGGCCAACCACTTCGTCACGCACCGGGTCCACGGGGCCCACGTAGTAGATCACGCGGTTCGTGAAGTCCAGCGGCAGCTTCTCGCCCTTGGCCAGCATGTCGGCGATGCGCTTGTGCGCGGCGTCGCGGCCGGTCAGCATCTTGCCGTTCAGCAGCAGCGTCTGACCCGGCTTCCACGAAGCCACTTCTTCCGGCGTCAGCGTGTTCAGGTCGACGCGCTTCGACGTTTCGGTATTCGGTGCCCACTCCACCTGCGGCCAGGCCGACAGGTCGGGGGCTTCCAGCCTGGCCGGGCCGCTGCCGTCCAGCGTGAAGTGCACGTGGCGGGTGGCCGCGCAGTTCGGGATCATGGCCACCGGCTTCGATGCCGCGTGCGTCGGCGATGCCATGATCTTGACGTCCAGCACAGTGGCCAGGCCACCGAGACCCTGTGCGCCGATGCCCAGCGCGTTGACCTTCTCGTACAGCTCGACGCGCATTTCCTCGATCCAGTCCTTCGGACCGCGGGCGATGATGTCCTGGATGTCGATGGATTCCATCAGCGATTCCTTGGCCATCACCATCGCCTTCTCGGCAGTGCCGCCGATGCCGATGCCGAGCATGCCCGGCGGGCACCAGCCGGCGCCCATCGTCGGCACGGTCTTCAGCACCCAGTCCACGATCGAGTCGGACGGGTTCAGCATGACGAACTTCGACTTGTTTTCCGAGCCACCGCCCTTGGCGGCGACCTGGATATCGACGGTATTGCCCGGCACCACTTCATAGTGGATCACGGCCGGGGTGTTGTCCTTGGTGTTCTTGCGGGCGCCTTCGGGCGGGCTGACGATCGACGCACGCAGCACGTTGTCCGGGTGCGTGTAACCGCGGCGCACGCCTTCGTTGATCATCTCGGTCAGGCCCATGGTGGCGCCATCCCAGCGCACGTCCATCCCCACTTTGACGAAGATCGTCACGATGCCGGTGTCCTGGCACAGCGGGCGCTTGCCTTCGGCGCACATGCGGCTGTTGGTCAGGATCTGGGCAATCGCGTCCTTGGCGGCCGGACTCTGTTCCAGCTCATAGGCGCGGCCCAGGCTGGTGATGTAGTCCATCGGGTGGTAGTAGCTGATGTACTGCAGCGAGTCGGCGACGCTCTGGATGAGGTCTTCTTGCTTGATGACTGTCATTTTGTGGGGGGAGGGCAGCGGTGAAACACAGCCCGGGATGATACACCGTGGCGGCGACGGCTGTCCGGGTTGCATACAGCCGTCGACACCTTTGGTCGGGTATTGCTGCGAGGCGAATGAATCACCTCGGCGGGGAGCGGCGTCTAGTGTGCCTGTTGCGGCGCACCATCCGTGCCGGCGGCGCCATGGCCGGCGGCCGGATGCGGATGCGACACCATGCGGTCCACCCAGGCCATCGCGAGCGCGGATGCCAGGAACGCCACGTGGATGATGACCTGCCACATGATCGTGTGTGTGCTGCGCTGCTCGGCGTCGATAAAGGTCTTCAGCAGGTGGATCGACGAGATGCCGATCAGCGCCATGGACAGCTTGACCTTCAATACGCCGGCGTTGACGTGGTCCAGCCATTCGGGCTCGTCCGGATGATTGTCGATGCCCAGGCGCGACACGAAGGTCTCGTAGCCGCCCACGATCACCATGATCAGCAGGTTCGAGATCATCACCACGTCGATCAGGCCCAGCACCACCAGCATGATCTTGGTTTCGTCATAGGTGGTGACGTGTGCCAGCAGGTGCCAGACCTCGGCCAGGAAGTGGTAGACGTAGACCCCCTGCGCGACGATCAGGCCGAGGTACAGCGGCAGCTGCAGCCAGCGCGAGGCAAAGATGATGCGGGGAATCGGACGAAGCGGACGAAGCGGAGCGGGGTGTAGCGGGGTGTCTTGAGCCATGGCGATGCCGGAAGAAGATGTCAATGTCAGCAGACAATCGAAACGGGGGTCGATTGTACCGTGCAGCCCATGACGCCTGACAGCGCGGCCGGGTAACGATTCGTTAGTGCCTCGGGGCTGGCCACGGCCCCAGGCGCGACGGCAAGACCTGCAAGCCGATCGAAAGGGTAGGCGCGGCGTTCAGGTATTTGGGTCCGGCGCCATATAGCTGTGCTAACTTAGTAGAGCCGACTGCACTTGTGCCCCCAAGTCTCCCGTGCCGTGCCTTGCCAGAGCTGCTGCATCGCAGCATCGCCCACAGCGGAAAGTCAGGTTTAAGTAAGGCGCCGGGCGTACCTTGCACCCAAAGCAGTCAAAGCCAAACCAGGAGACAACCCATGTCCGCCATCGAGTCGGTAATGCAGGAGCATCGCGTTTTCAATCCCCCGGAGTCGTTCGCGAAGAACGCCGCGATTCCGAGCATGGAGGCGTACAACGCCCTGTGCGCCGAGGCGGAGCGCGACTACGAAGGCTTCTGGGCGCGCCACGCCCGCGAACTGCTGCACTGGCACAAGCCGTTCACCAAGGTGCTGGACGAAAGCCATGCGCCGTTCTACAAGTGGTTCGAGGACGGCCAGCTCAATGCATCGTACAACTGCCTCGAGCGCAATATCGAGAAGGGCAATGGCGACAAGACCGCCATCGTCTTCGAAGCGGACGACGGCGCCGTCGCGCGCGTCAGCTACAAGGAACTGCTGGCGAAGGTCAGCCGCTTCGCGAACGGCCTGAAGGCGCTGGGCATCAAGAAGGGTGACCGCGTGGTCATCTACATGCCCATGTCGGTGGAAGGCGTGGTGGCCATGCAGGCCTGCGCGCGCATCGGCGCGACGCATTCGGTGGTGTTCGGCGGTTTCTCGGCCAAGTCGCTGCAGGAACGCCTGGTGGACGTGGGCGCCGTCGCGCTGATCACCGCCGACGAACAGATGCGCGGCGGCAAGGCGCTGCCGCTCAAGGCGATTGCCGACGAGGCGCTGGCGCTGGGCGGCTGCGAAGCGGTCAAGCACGTGGTGGTCTATCGCCGCACCGGCGGCAAGGTGGCCTGGACCGAAGGCCGCGACCGCTATATGGAAGACGTGTCGGCCGGCCAGCCCGATCACTGCGAAGCCGAGCCGGTCAGCGCCGAGCATCCGCTGTTCGTGCTCTATACGTCGGGCTCCACCGGCAAGCCCAAGGGCGTGCAGCACAGCACCGGCGGCTACCTGCTGTGGGCGCTGATGACGATGCGCTGGACCTTCGACGTCAAGCCCGAAGACATGTTCTGGTGTACCGCCGATATCGGCTGGGTCACCGGCCATACCTATATTGCCTACGGCCCGCTGGCCGCGGGCGCCACGCAGGTGGTGTTCGAAGGCGTGCCGACCTTCCCCAACGCCGGGCGTTTCTGGGAGATGATCCAGCGCCACAAGGTCAGCATCTTCTACACGGCGCCCACCGCGATCCGTTCACTGATCAAGGCGGCCGAGGCCGACGAGAAGATCCACCCGAAGCAGTACGACCTGTCGAGCCTGCGCCTGCTCGGCACCGTTGGCGAGCCGATCAATCCCGAGGCGTGGATGTGGTACTACAAGAATATCGGCCAGGAACGCTGCCCGATCGTCGACACGTTCTGGCAGACCGAAACCGGCGGCCACGTGATCACGCCGCTGCCGGGGGCCACGCCGCTGGTGCCGGGTTCGTGCACGCTGCCGCTGCCGGGCATCATGGCGGCCATCGTCGATGAAACGGGCCAGGACGTGCCGAACGGCAGCGGTGGCATCCTGGTGATCAAGCGTCCGTGGCCGTCGATGATCCGCACGATCTGGGGCGATCCGGAACGCTTCAAGAAGAGCTACTTCCCCGAGGAACTGGGCGGCACGCTGTACCTGGCCGGCGACGGCTCGATCCGCGACAAGGACACCGGCTATTTCACGATCATGGGCCGCATCGACGACGTGCTGAACGTGTCGGGGCACCGCATGGGCACGATGGAGATCGAATCGGCGCTGGTGTCGAACCCGATCGTGGCCGAGGCCGCCGTGGTGGGCCGCCCCGACGACACCACGGGCGAGGCCATCTGCGCGTTCGTGGTGCTCAAGCGGTCGCGTCCGACCGGCGACGAAGCCACGAAGATCGCCGCCGAACTGCGCAACTGGGTCGGCAAGGAAATCGGCCCGATCGCCAAGCCCAAGGACATCCGCTTTGGCGACAACCTGCCCAAGACGCGCTCCGGCAAGATCATGCGACGCCTGCTGCGGTCGCTGGCCAAGGGCGAGGAAATCACGCAGGACACCTCGACGCTGGAAAACCCGGCCATCCTGGATCAACTGAAGCAGGCGCAGTAACGCCACGGGTTCATGCACGCTATCCGGCTGCGTGACCCACGTTGTGCCCGCCCCGGCGACGCCCGGGGCGGGCACAATGCTTTTTTCCCACACTGATTCCCACTTATCGTTGCGCTGATGCCAGACACCCAGTCGCGCTTTCGCCGCCGGCTGATGCTGTACTACGGCCTGTTCACGCTCGGCCTGTTCGGCTTCGTCGGCATGATGGGCCTGCTCGAGCATTCGAACGCCGATGCGCTCTGGCTGGGCTACGTGTTCCTGTTCGTCACGATCGCGATCTATGCGTGCATCGGCCTGATCTGCCGCACCTCGGATCTCAACGAATACTATGTGGCGGGCCGGCGCGTGCCGGCCATGTTCAACGGCATGGCCATCGCGGCGGACTGGATGAGCGCCGCCTCGTTCATCGGCCTGGCCGGCATCATTTTCGCGTCAGGCTACGAGGGGCTGGCCTATGTGATGGGCTGGACCGGCGGCTACTGCCTGGTGGCATTCCTGCTGGCGCCGTATCTCCGCAAATATGGCGGATATACGATTCCCGATTTTCTGGCGGCGCGCTATGGCAATGGCAAGCCGGGCGGCAATATCCCCGTGCGGGCGATTGCCGTACTGGCGGCATCGCTATGTTCGTTCGTCTACCTGGTGGCCCAGATCCAGGGCGTGGGGCTGATCGTCACGCGTTTTATCGGCGTGGAATTCGCGGTGGGCGTGTTCTTCGGCCTGGCCGGCATCCTGGTATGTTCGTTTCTGGGCGGCATGCGCGCCGTGACGTGGACGCAGGTGGCCCAGTACATCATGCTGATCGTGGCGTTCCTGCTGGCGGTGTCGCTGATTGCCTGGAAGCACCACCACCAGGTGTTGCCGCAGGTCAGCTATGGCGGCCTGCTCCAGCAGATCGACGCTGCGGAGAAGCGGCTCGATCGCGATCCCGCGGAACAGCAGGTGCGCGAGATCTTCCGCCAGCAGGCCATCGACCTGCAGGATCGCATTGCCCGGCTGCCGATGTCATTCAACGAGGAGCGGCAACTGCTCGATGCGCGCCTGCTGGAGCTGCGCGCCCGCAATGCGCCGCTGCGCGAGATCAAGACGGTGGAGCGCGAACGGCAGGCGTTTCCCGAAGATGCCGCGGCGGCCCTGCAGCAGTGGACGCAGCAGCGGGAAGAAGCCCTGGCGCGCAGCCAGCCTTCCACGCCATCGACCGAGCCGTATCCCGCGGCGTCGGAGCAGGAACGCAAGACGCGCCGGCTCAATTTCGTGCTGCTGGTGTTTTGCCTGATGGTCGGCACGGCCAGCCTGCCCCATATCCTGACGCGGCTCTACACGACGCCATCTGTCAAGGAAAGCCGCAATTCCGTGGCGTGGGCCGTGTTCTGTATCGCGCTGCTCTATGTGTCGGCGCCGACGCTGGCGGCGCTGGTCAAGGTCGAGTTTTTCCAGCACCTGGTGGGCACGCCGTACGCGGAACTGCCACAGTGGGTGGTGCAATGGCGCAAGGTCGATCCGCCGGTATTCGGCATCCGCGACATGAATGGCGACGGCATCGTGCAATGGGCCGAGATACTGATCCAGCCCGACATGATCGTGCTGGCCGCGCCGGAAATCGCCGGCCTGCCCTATGTGATTTCCGGTTTGGTCGCCGCCGGCGCGCTGGCCGCGGCCCTGTCGACGGCGGATGGACTGCTGCTGACCATCGCCAACGCGCTGTCCCACGATGTCTACTACCACATGATCGACCGCCAGGCGACCCATCAGCGCCGCGTGACCACGGCCAAGGTGGTGCTGCTGGGCGTGGCGCTGTTCGCGTCATACGTCACATCGCTACGGCCCGGCAATATCCTGTTCCTGGTCGGCGCGGCTTTCTCGCTCGCGGCATCGAGCTTCTTCCCGGTGCTGGTGCTGGCCATCTTCTGGCGCCGTACCACAGCCGCCGGTGCCGTCGCCGGCATGGCGACCGGCCTTGCCGTGGCGGTCTACTACATCTTCGTGAACTACCCGTTCTTCACCCGCATGACCGGCATTTTCGGCAACCGATGGTTCGGCGTGGACCCGATCGCGTCCGGAGCATTCGGCGTCCCGGCCGGCTTCGCGGCCGCCATACTGGTCAGCCTGATCACACCCAGGAACGCGCCGGTGATCGATCGGCTGGTGAATTATTTGAGGAAGGGGTAGGGGCCATGTCACGCCTGGAGGCGTCCGGCGGGTTTTGGCATCATCCGGCGTATCGCTGCTGGACACCCGCGCCTGCTCTGCTATAATCGCGGACTTCCCGGAGAGATGGATGAGTGGTTTAAGTCGCACGCCTGGAAAGCGTGTATAGGTTAATAGCCTATCGGGGGTTCGAATCCCCCTCTCTCCGCCAGAATTCTGATGCCCGCGCCAGCGGGCATCGTCGTTTCCGCTCCTGCGCCGCCGCCGAGTGCCACATCCGGACGGGACGTCCTCGGCAGTATTCGCCCAAAAAAATGCCCGCTGCGCGGGGGCGAGCGGGCCGGGTGAAATGTCATGGGGTCAATCATGACTGAGACCGATTGTCTTTTAATGTATCTCCGGCGTCTTCCCTACGGTGGAGGGGCGTGTGAGTGCTAACGTCCGACGATGCGGCTGGCTTCTGGGTGTTACCGGGTGACAGATTTGTCATGTTCGCGGGGCTGGGCGGCGTTGCGGGTGGCGCTGCAGGCGGCGTCGCGCGCCGGGCAACCGCCGCCGACGCGCCGCGCCCCGACTCGAATGCGCTGATGATGACCGAGTTCATCGCAGACATCGCGCCCGCCACGCCCAGGACTGTCGTGCAGGCCGCGATCCAGATATTCCATCGCAGCAGTTTCGATTCCCTGCGGATTTCCACGACGTCCTCGCGTATCGCCATCGTCTGGGCCGTGAATTGCTCCTTCATGTCGTCGATGCGTTTGTCCATGCTACGCAAATTGACGGCCATCATTTCGCGGAAGTTATTCAGCTCGATGGCGAGCCGCTGCTCCAGGCTACGGGACTGCGCGGCGAAGCGTTCATCCATGCCCTTCAACAGCGCGTCGGTCCGCCGGTTGGATTCTTCAATGCGCCTCTCGGCTTCCCTTCTGTCCCGTTCGCTTTGTTCTTTGCACTGCTTTTCATATTCTTGTTTCCGCTTTTCGCGTTCCTTGCTGAGCCGCTCGTCTTGTTCCTCGCGTTCCTTTCTGAGCCGCTCGTCATATTCCTCGCGTTCCTTCCTGCGCTGCGCGTCCTGTTCTTCGCGTTCCTTCCTGCGCTGCGCGTCCTGTGCTTCGCGCTCCTTCCTGCGCTGCTGCTCTTGTTCTTGGCGTTCCTTCCTGCGCTGCTCATCTCGTTCTTGCCATTCCTTCCTGAGCCGCTCGTCGCGTGCTTCGCACTCCTTTCTGTACCGTTCGTCGCTTTTGGCGAACATGCGATTCATGCGTTCGTCGAGCCGTCGAACGTTGGCATCAAATTCGCCGCGCAGGATCCCACCGTCGCGGACGTTGCGGTGTCTTTTGGAGCGTGAGCGGTGTCTTTGCTGTCTGGGCGTCATGCCTGAGGCCTCCGGTTGAAAAATGTTCAACCTCGACTGTCGGCCATCGTGCGGGTAATCGCTATAAGACAGTTCGCAAAGTGGGGCGAGGACGCCTACCATGCAAGAACGTCCATTCAAGGAGGTTCGCATGTCGAAGGAAAGCCGGGGTTTTGCCATGCCGACGTTGATTGCCTTTGCCGTGGCAGGCATGGCGTTCACCGCATCGCTGGTGCTGGCGTACTACGCCACGCACCCGGAGCGGATCAGGCAATAGAAATCGGGCAGGCGGCGGCGGGCGCCGGGCCGGTGGATCGGCTCAGGCCGTGATGGCGCAGGCCACGCGGTTGCGCCCGCTGCGTTTGGCTTCGTACAGGGCCTCGTCGGCGCGGCCGTAGGCGTGTTCGAATGTGCGGCCCTGGGCTGACCAGCTCACGCCGAAGCTGGCCGTCACCTGGCGGTTCACGGGTGACGGAAACCCGTGGCCGGCGATGGCGCAGCGCATCCGCTCGGCCAGCTCCAGCGCATCGTCCATCGAGACATCGGGCAGCAGCGCGGCAAATTCCTCGCCGCCCACGCGGCCGATCGCGCCTTCGGCACGGACCGTGTCCTTCAGGCAGGCCGTGACGCCGCAGATCACCGTGTCGCCGGCCGGATGGCCGAAATCGTCGTTGAGCCGCTTGAAGTGGTCGATGTCGAGCACGATCAGCGCCAGGCTGCCGCGCGCCAGCGCCGCGGTGGCGCGGTCGATCACGGCGCCGCGGTTCAGGGCGCCGGTCAGCGTATCGTGCGTGGCGCGATACTCCAGTTCCTGGGCCAGTTCCTGCAGCCGGTGGTTCAGCCGGTTCATTTCCAGCTCCTCGCGATCGCTGCGGCGGATCAGGCGGCGCGTCTCGCGCATCAGCCGTTCGTAATAGCTGATCAGCTGGCCCAGCGTATGGCGATAGGCTTCCTCCCCGGCGTCCACGTCGCAGAACACGGCCTTGGCATGGGCCAGGGCGCTGTTCTCCGATTCGAACAGGTCGGGTTCCGACATGGCTGCGGCGGGGGGCATGTCGCGCGGCGCGTTCAACTGCTGGTGGTCACTTCGTCGATGAAGTCGATGGCGGGGAAGTCGTCGTGCAGTTCCTGGCCAAACTCCAGGATGGTGTCGTCGTCTTCGTCGTGGAACCAGTGCAGCGTCACGTGGTTGCCGCGCTCGGCCGCCTCGTTGAGGGCGTCGAACATGCTGAACAGCATCTTGGTGCTCGAGCTGTTGAAGTACGTCAGGGCCACGTTCACGGTCACGTCCGTGTCGTCGCAGTCGGCCAGGTACTTGCGCAGGCGGCTGATCGCCTCGCCGTAGAACACGGCGGCATTCTCGGGGTAGGACTCGCCTTTGAGCGAGAGCGTGTGCCGCGCGAAGTCGAAGCTCACTTCGGGCGAGCTTGGCGTGGCGGCGATGAACAGGTTTTCCATGGCGGTTCGGTGCGATCGGCCGGGGTCAGATGGTGGCGACGAGCTGGAACATCGTCGAGACCGGGTCCGTGTCGATCGGCTGAAAGTTGTACTCCAGGGGTGCGCTCGCGTCGCGCGCCATCGTCAGGATGCCAAGCCCGGCACCCTTGCTGCCTTCGGGGGCATCGGCGCGCAGCGTTTCCTTGTAGGCGCGCTTGATTTCATCCAGGGTCATGGTCCGCACCTTGTCCAGCGTGCCGCGCAGTTGCTCGACGCGGGCGGACGATACCGGATTCGAACACATCAGGCGGTAGTGCTCGTCCACCATGCTGATGCAGACCGAGCCGTGGCGCAGCTGCCCGTCCGGCTGCGACGGCGACGTCAGCGAGTCGGACGAATAGTGGACGATGTTCTGCGCCATCTCCACGAACGACGAGAACAGCTTGCGCCGCGTGGTGCCGTCCACGCCGCTCACGGTAAGCTGCAGTCGCACCGCATCGGACATGGCGGCGATGATGTTCTGCGAAAAATAGCCGACGTAGTAGAAAATCACGTTGCGTTCCCGAGCCATCTGGAAGAACGGCTCATATTCCTTGTCAATCGATTGTGCGGCGGTCATGGGCAAGCGGTAGGGTGCGCAGGTCGGATGTCATTGCGCACGGAAGCAGAAGAATGTCAGGTCGTCGCGGCGGCGTTGTTCGCCTTGCCATGTGCGATGCGCGTCCAGTACGGCGTCGCTGATCCGCGTGGCCGATGCGTCGCGCTGCGCGCAGATCGCCTCGCGCATGCGGCGCTTGCCGAAAGCAATTTCCCTGGGGCCGCCGATCTGGTCGATCAGCCCGTCGGTGGTCACGAAGACTAGCGTGCCCGTCTGCGTCTGCACGGCGCTGTTGTGCCAGACGTAGTCCATGGCGGTGTCCACGTAACCCACGCCCATGCGGGCGCCGTTGATCATGGCCCCCTCGGTGTCGCCGGGCTGCAGCACGAACAGCGCCGACTTCGCGCCCGCAAATGTCAGTTGCCGCGTGGCGTTGTCGAACCAGAAGAATGCGGCGTCCAGGCCATCGTCCGATTCGGATGCGTCCGGCGTCTGCCGTGGTTCCCGACCGGTCTGGGCCAGCATCTGCTTGATGCCGCGGTTCACGGCCATCAGCAGCGCGCCGGGGTCGCGCGGCCCCAGTTGCTCCAGGGCCTGGCTCAGCAGCGACGACGCAATCAGCGTCATGAAGGCGCCCGGCACGCCATGGCCCGTGCAGTCGGCCAGCGCGGCAAACCAGCCATCCTTGAAGGCGGCAAAGTGGTAGAAGTCGCCGCCCACCACGTCGCGCGGCTCCCAGACCAGCGCGGCATCGGCCAGCGTGGCGGCCAGGGTCTCGCGCGACGTGCGCAGCATGGCCCGCTGGATGGTGCTGGCGTAGTCGATGCTGTGCATGATCTGGCGGTTGCGCTCGGCCTGCATGTCGGCCACCACGCGCATCAGCTGCAGGCCGTGGCCCAGGCCCAGGTACTGGCCGGCGCGGGCCACGATGAAGCCGTCGGCCAGCGCCTTTTCGCCGTATTCCACTGTGCGGAACGTCAGGGCGTCGATGCTCATCTCGGCGTCGACGACGAGCGGCTCCTTGTCCATGAACGCGATACAGCTCTTGCGGTTGTAGAGCTCGCGGTGGTACGGCTTGCTCATCTGCGACAGGAAGATCGACCGGTTGATCAGGCCGATGGGCCGGCCTTGCTCGGTGACGGGCAGGCAGGCCAGTTCCCGGTGCAGCGCAAAGACTTCCAGCACGTCCTGGTTCGTATGGTCAGTGGTGACCGAGGGCGTGGACACGGCAAGATCCTCCGCGCACGGCTGCCGGAAGCGCGGTCGCGCAGCAGGAGAATCCACCAGAAATCCGGACATGACGGAGCGAGCGGGGAATTGGAAAATGGCCCCGAGTCTAGGCGGCCATTATGTCGAATCCGTGACGAAAAGCCTTTCAAATCAAGGCTTAAGGCCCTACTCGCGAGGGGTGGCGGCATTAGCGGTTTTAAATGGCGCGCAATGCAGTATCAAGTGCCGTCGTTTCGCGATGCGCAAAGCGAGGGCGCGGCGGCGCGCCGGGGCAGCGATGGCAGCCCCAACACCCGCGCCAGCAGCGGCCAGCGTTGCGCGGCTTCGGCCGTTTCCACCTCGCCTTGCTGGTCGAAGTAGTGGCGGCCGTCAAAGCCGTCCACCTTCTGGGCCAGCGCGTCGATGTCGTTGTAGGCGATGGCCGCCTTGCGCGAGGTGATGGATTTGGTAATCGGACGCGCGCTCATTTCTGCTCCACCCAGACGCCGTCGGGCGTATGCACCACGTAGCCGTCGGTGCGCTTCATCGTGATCGTTCCTTCGTTCTCGCCGACCATCTGGGTTTGCGGCAGGTCGTCGGAATAGTGCGACAGCGCCGGCGCGCCCTGCCGGAACGGGCTGTCCGCCACGAGATTGAACACCAGTTGCGACAGCCCCAGAAAGCTCATCGGCGCGTCGATGGTCACCGGTTGGGGCGTCTCGGTGCCGGGCAGACCCACCAGCTTGACGCCGACCGGCACATGGATGATGTTCGGCGTGGGAATCTCGCGCAGGCCCGAGATCTGGTTCTTGTCGCCGCGCAGCGCCGCGCCATGCTCGGGTACGAACACCACCACGGCCTTGCGGCCCGATTTGGCGATGGTGTCGATGATCCTGTCCACGTCGTCCAGCAGCGCCTTGAGCCGCAGCGGATACGACTCCAGGCTGGTCAGCCGCTTGCCCGGCAGCCGGTTGCCGTCGTGCAGCGTCACGGTGTTGTAGTACAACGCCACCGGCGTCTTGTCCCGCGTCAGGCGCTGCCTGTACCAGTGGTCGAACGTGTCGAAGTCACCCAGTACCGGCGAATCGTCGAACGCGCGCATGGCCACCGGCACGCCGTCGGTCGCTTCCGGCTGCACGCCCGGCATGCCGATCTCCTTGTCGACAAAGCCGCGGAAATTGTCGAAGCGGCCGTCGTGGTTCATCAGCACGTGGGGCGTAAAGCCGGCCTGCGCCAGATCGGCAAAGATGTGGCACTCGGCCGGGGCGGGGTCGTAAAGGTTCTTGTGCGGCGCCTGGCCACACGCGCCGCGCAGCACGCGGATGGCCGCCGGGCCGCTGTAGCTGGCCGCCGAACTGAAGTTCTTGAACAGGTAGTCGAAGCGCGACAGCAGCGGGTGGTTCAGGCTCCTGGCCGCATCCAGGTCGTCCCACGACAGCGAACAGATATGCAGCACGATGACGTCGAACTGCGCGTCGGGGCTGGCGGTCAGCGGCGACACCGTAGCCGTGCGCTGCGCCTCCTGCTCGCGGAATGCGGTCAGGATGGCGTCGTAGTTGTTGGTGGCGTTGATGTCCGCGCGCGGGCTGTTGGCCGCCTGCGCCACGGCTGCGCCCCGGCCCGGCAGCGTCACGCCCAGGCCATACCAGAACGGCATCGCGAACAGGGCGATCAGCACGAACGTGGTGGTGCGCAGCCAGCGGTTGAGCAGCAGGAAGATCACCAGGGCCAGCAGCACGGCCACCACCATCTGGATCGTCACCAGCCGCTGCAGCAGTTCCATCAGATAGGCGGGCGTGAAGGCGCGGATGTTCGCGAACTGCGAGATCACGCGCTCGAACGGCGGCAGCGTCGATTCGCGCCATGCCAGCGCCGCTCCCACCGCGATGGCCAGCACCTGCCGGATCACCCGCAGCGGGCGCGACTCCATCGGCATGACCAGCAGCAATGCGAACAGGAGGTTCAGCAGCCATATCGGCTTCATCTGCCCGGTGTGGAACAGGTAGAGCTTGGCGAGGAAGTAGAGGTTCCAGAGTCCCATGTTGTCTCGATCAGGGCTGGCGCGAACGGCGTCGCGCCATGACCAGGTCCACGGCATCGACCAGGGCGTCGTAGAGCCGCAGCAGGCCCTGGTAGCCCATCTCCATGACTTCCTTGAGGCTGCGCAGCGGCGCGTCCACGCGCTCGTCGTCCAGCCAGTCGACCCACGCATCGGCGCGGCCGAACGTGCACTGGATCAGCTGCGTTTCGCGCGCCATCGTCAGGTCTTCCATCCGGACGCCCAGATGCCGGTTCACGTTGCGCGTGACCACGGCCGGAAAATGATAGGTGCGGGGGCCGCGCGACAGGCACACGCCAACCCGCGCACCTTCCTGCAGCGGCACGTCGATGGGCAGCACCACGCCCAGCCCGCCAATCGAATAGTTCTCGGTCTTGCAGGCCAGCGTGCGGCCATCGGGCAGCAGCAGCGTGGCGGGCACGCGCATCGGTATGCGGTGCGACACACGCACCTGGCGCGCCTCGCGCGCCACGCCAATGGCCGCGCCCAGCATCATCAGGTTGAACAGGGCCCACGCCATGTTCATCAGCACCGTGGCGGGCTCCTCGGTGCCCCAGAACAGCAGCCGGGCAATGCCCGCGCCCAGGCCGATCACGTTCAGCGCCAGCAGGAACAGATACGGCTTGGAGATCGTCCAGTCCAGGTAGTCGTCAGCAATCTGGCCGCCCTTGGCCGTCACGTTGAACTTGCCCGCGCGCGGGTTGATGAAGGCCACCGTGGTGGGCAGCACGATGTACCACGCCAGCACCGACTCGTAGACCTCGGCCCAGAACGAATGCCGGAAGCGTCCCTGCAGGCGGGAGTTGGTGATGTTGGCGATCAGCAGGTACGGCAGCACGTAGGCCATGATCAGCAGTGCCGACGTATTGATCACATGCAGCCCGAAGTACAGGTAGGCGATCGGCATGGTCAGGAAGATCAGCCGGGGGATGCCGTAGAAGAAATGCAGCATCGCGTTGCTGTAGCACAGCCGCTGGAAGAACTTCAGGCCACGGCCCAGCATCGGGTTGTCCAGCCGGAAGATCTGCGCCATGCCGCGCGCCCAGCGGATGCGCTGGCCAATATGGCCCGACAGGCTTTCGGTGGCCAGCCCCGCCGCCTGCACGGTGCGCAGGTAGGCGCTGTTATAGCCGCGCCGGTGCAGCTTCAGCGCCGTGTGCGCGTCTTCGGTCACGGTCTCCACGGCAATGCCGCCGATCTCCAGCAGCGGGCCGCGCTTGATCACCGCGCACGACCCGCAAAAGAACGTGGCGTTCCAGAAATCGTTGCCGTCCTGGATCAGGCCATAGAACAGGCTGCCTTCGTTGGGCACGCGGCGGAACGTGTCGAAGTTGCGCTCGAACGGATCGGGCGAGAAGAAGTGATGGGGCGTCTGCACCAGCGCGCAGTTCGGATCGGACAGGAACTCGCCCATGGTCATCTGCAGGAACGAGCGCGTGGGGATGTGATCGCAGTCGAAGATGGCGATGTAGTCGCCGTCGGTTTTCGGCAGCGCCGCGTTGATGTTGCCGGCCTTGGCGTGGCGGTTGTCGGTGCGCGTCAGGTAACCCACGCCGGCGGCCTCGGCAAAGGCGCGGATCTGCGGCCGGCGGCCATCGTCGAGGATGAAGACGCGCAGCTTGTCCGCCGGCCAGTCCATGCTGCGCGCGGCGTAGACGGTCGGCTGGATCACGCTCAGTGACTCGTTGTAGGTCGGGATGAAGACATCCACGGTCGGCCACTGGTCGGGGTTGGCCGGCAGGGCCTTCGGCTTGCGGTGCAGCGGCCAGGCCGTCTGCAGATAGCCGAGCGCCAGCACGATCCACGTATAGATTTCGGCTGCGTACAGCACGTAGCCGACTGCGGCCTCGATGGCGCTGGCAAACTGCAGCGTCTGGGTGGATCGCCACCAGATGTAGCGGCCCGCCATCAGCGTGGAGATGGCGATCATCGTGATGGTGGCCAGATGCCCCGGTACGCGCCGCACCACGCTCAGCACGAGCCAGACCACGGCGAACAGCAGAACCTGGTCCTCCAGGCGAAGCGGCGTGGTGCTGACGGCAAGCGCGGCGATGGCGGCCAGCACGAGCGACACCGGCAGCACGAACGGAATGCGGCCCACGCGCGCCGACACGGCCTCCGTGACATAGGCCACGCGATTCCAGTCGGGGCGCGGCAGGTGCGTCAGCACCTTGTGCCGCAGCCGCGACGCGGCATGCCACAGCGGTTCCAGCACGCGATCCATCCATCGGCGCAGCCAGCCGGTGCGTTCGGGCGCCACGGGGGCGCGCTGCTTGCGCGGGTCGGCGGCAAGGCGCACGCGCGGCTTTGGGGGACGCACGAACAGGCGCCACACCCAGGTGCCGGCGGATGGGCGTTTGCCGATGCCAAGCCGCGCCACCGAACGCCGGTAGATCAGCGTGGCCCACTCCGCAGGAATGTCGGGCTTGCCGGGACGCGGCGGGCGGAAGAACAGGCGCAGCAGCCAGTCCCCGGCATGGGGCAACGGATGGGTACCAGTGCCCACGCCGAGTTCGCGTGCCAGCCGCTGGCGGGCCGACGCCATCCACTGTCGAAGCCGTGGCAGGCGCGCGGTCATGCGGGGCTCCCGGCCGGCGCGTTCGATTCGATCCACGCCGACAGCCACGATGCCAGCCCATTCAGGTCGTGCGCGGCCTGCGAATGGGGCGTGCTGCGGCTGAAGCACTCGCTGCGCGCCAGGGCTTCGGGCACGCTGCTGTCTTCATGCACGTGGTAGGGCAGCATGGCCTGGCCCAGCGTGGCCTGCAGCATGGCCACGATATCGACATGCAACTGGCGCGCCGGCTGGAGCCGCGTGGCCACGTAGTGCGCGGTCTTGCCGCGCGCCTCCAGGCTGTCCGTCAGGCGACGCAGCGTCAGGCAGGTTTCCGGCTGGGCCGGCACCAGTACCAGCACCAGGTCGGCGGCGTCGATGGCCTGGTTGGCATACGCCGACGGCCACGGCGCGGTGTCGATCAAGATGGCGCTGCCGGGCGGCAAGTCCACCTGTTCGATCCGGCGCGCCAGCCAGTTGGCGGCCAATCGCTCGATTGCGCCCAGCTCCGCGCTGTCGCCCCATGGCACGAACAGTACGCCGTCGTCGCTGCGTTGTCCGCTGGCTGCCCAGGCCGAGGGCGAGGCATCGTGCAGGTGCGCGCCGATGCCGTCGGCCGGGATATCGCGCATGCCGAAGTGGAAACCCAGCACGTTGCGCGGATCGCACTCCACGGCCAGCACCGGATGCTTGCGCCAGGTCAGCAGCGACGCCAGTTCGGCGGTCAGCGTGCTGCGGCCCGCGCCGCCGGTGGTGGAGACGATGGCGATGGTGGCGGCTTCCGTCCGGGTTGGCGTGCTCATCGGCGTCCTCCGCCGGACTGGCGCTTGCCGCGGATGACCAGCGCATCGAGTTGCGGCGGCAGCCGAACGGCCCGGCGCGGACGTGGCGCGCTCCAGCGCGGCAGCCAGCGCAGCAGGTCGAAACGCCAGGTCAGCCAGGCCAGCGGCGCGGCCAGGATCAGTCCCCAGATGAAATAGCCGAGAAAGGTAGCCATGGTCAGTCCTGACGTTTGAGGGGCACCGGATAATGTTCCGGCAGCGCACGGGGGGCGGCGCCCGGGCCGGCACGCCGCGGCGCCATCAAGGGCAGCGTGACCGGTGCGGCTTCCGTCGGAGGGGCGATGGAGAGGCCGGTCGCGCCCGCCGCTGCAGGGTCTGCCGGTGCCGGCTGCCCCGACGCGCCGGGCGAGGCGTCTTCCGCCTGGCCTCGCGGCATCGGTTGCGCCGGCAGCCAGGTGCTGTAGTCGGGCGGAGGCAGTGCCGCAATCTCGGCCTCGAACCGGGCTAGCTCGGCGGCAATCGATTCGTTGTCGCCGCTGCGCAGGTCGCCCTGGAACAGATCGGCCATCGGGCGCTTGAACACGCGCTGGCAGACCGCGTCCACATCGTCCATGCGGCAGGCAAAGAAGAAGGCATAGACGCTGTCGCTGCCGGCCGTGCACAGGTCGCCGGCCCGGCTCATCTGGCAGGCGCGCAGTGCGTCGATATGCGCCACCTCGGGCAGCAGCGGCAACTCCAGCAGCACGTGCGGCAGCCGGATCATGCGGCTGCGCTCGACGGCGTCGCGCACCAGCGCGATAAACGTCGACGCGGTGACGTAGCCGCTGGCCGTGGTGGTCAGCACGGCGGACAGGGCGTTGTGATAGTCGGCCAGGATCGGCCGCGAGAACACCTGGCCTTGCAGCCCGTCGATCATGGCCTGCATGCGTGCGAACGGCGTGCGTTGCGCCACCACGGCGTTGGCGCCCAGGTTCAGCATCAGCAGCTCATAGTGCTGGCGCATGGCTTCGCGGTCCTCGCGGATCACGATCTTGAGAGCGCGTCCGGCGCTGCGGCGCAGCCGGTGCACCTGGCCGGCCAGATTCTCCAGGTCGCGCATGCCGGCGTAGTGCAGGACCACCGTGGCCGCCACCGATTTGCTGGCGGTGGCCACGGCGGCCTCGTTGCTGTCCACCACGCGCCAGTCCTCGGGGATATACCGCTCGCGCAGCACCGCCTCGCGGCTGACGATCACCCGTTGCTCGTCGGGCGCCAGCATGCCGGCTTCCTCGATCGTGTCGCTGTAGGTGTCCGATGCCACCATCAGCCGATGCTCGTTGGGCGCGAAGCGCAGGCGCAGCACCTCGCCGGCCACCACCGCCTGGTTGTCGCGCCAGAAGGCCACTTCCCACGTGTACTGGCCTTGCTGCTGAGACAGCTGCACCGCGCCGGCAAAGCGGCCATGAAAGCCGTGCAGGTCTGGCGCCGGCTGGCCCTCGGCCGCGGCCGGCGGCGCCATCACCAGCAGCAGCGCGCAGCGTTCGTCGGCGCACCATTCGCAAAGCCGCACGCCTTCATGGGCCAGTGCGGCGGCGTCGTGCCAGGTGAAGAACGCTTCCGCGCCTTCCAGCAGGAAGGTCGTGCCGCGCGCGCCGCACTGCTCGACGAGGGCGTCCAGGGCTTCGATCAGCGCGTCGATGCCGGTACGGCCGGCGGCCGGGCGCAGCGCGCACAGGTTGGCCCGCGCGTGGAGCGCGCGGTTCACCTCGATATCCAGCCCATGCTCGCGCAGCGCACCGGCGATGTTGCCGGCGTCGCGGGTGGACAGCACGCAGGCGGGGCCGCGCAGCGCGGCGGCGGCGGTCTGCCAGAACAGCGCATCGCGTGCCGGGGATGGCCGCGCGTAGACCACGTGCGCACGGCCCGGTGCCAGCGTGGCCAGGGCAGGGGCCAGGCCTTCGATGGCCAGCGTTGCCCGGGCGTGCAGCCGCGCGGTCAGCGGCGTGCGCGGCGGCGCGGTGCGCGGTGGGGCGGAGGTGCGTACGGCGTCATTCATTGCGGGTCCCTGGCTCATGGTGCCGCTCAGTAGGCCGAATATGGCCGCACCGGCGTTGGCGGGAATGGTACCGGCAGCTGTCGCTTGTCGAACAGGTAGCGCAGCCAGGCCATGGCGCGATTCGGTGCATAGTCGCGCGAGCGGTCGATCGAGAAGCCGGCGCCCACCACCCAGTGCGGCGCCACCGTGTATTCGATCGTCGCGCCCAGCGTGTAGCTGAACCCGCCGCCCGATCCCCCGCCATAGGTGGCATTGCCGCTCAGCGCCTGCAGGTCGGGCCGCGTCGGGAAGAACGGGGCCGCATCCTCATAGGTCCATGACCAGCCGGCGGACCCCAGCAGGCGCCACGACCACCTGGCGTAGCGGCCGGTCCAGTCCAGCGGCACGCCGACCGACACATAACGCTGGGGGCTGTAGTAGCCACCGTGGCCAAACGTGTAGAACCGCTGGTTCTCCGAGTAGTGCCACCAGTTGAAGACCAGCCCGCTGGTCACGCGCTGGTCCCGCTTCGCGTAGACGGGCACATCGAAGCCTGTCCGCAGCGTCACTTCACGGTTGGTCTTGACGTTGTCACCAGTGTAGAGGCCGGCACCGACGTCGGCAAACAGCCCGAGGCGGCCCACGTCGCGCGCGTAGCGCAGGTGGACGCCATTGCGCACGATGCCGCCCCAATGCTCGCCGGTGACCGGATCGCGCGCGCCGGCGTACGAGATCAGCGAACTGGTCTGCGCGCGGCGCGAGACATCGACGCTCACCGACTGCACGCCCAGGTCGGCCCGGTACCGGAAGCCGCCGACCACCGTGCTTTCGAGGAAGCCGAGCGGCGTGGTGCCGATATCGGCGCGCCAGCTGTTGTAGGCGCCGTCGTATTCGTAGCCGGCCGCCAGCGCCACGCCCTTGTCGGTCTGTCCGATATTGCCCAGCCCGGCATTGCCGAGCGCGGGAATCTTGCCGAACGCCAGGCTGCTGGCCGGCGCGCCGCCGCGCAGCGTGCCGGCATCGAGCAGCACGGTGTCCGCATGAAAGAACGCGTGGCCCGCGTACCCGTGCGGAACGCGCACGTAGAGCGGAATCTCGGTGGCATGCAGCCGCGAGATGCCGTCGTCGCCCGATTTGTTCGATTGCATGACGGCCGTCGCCACTTCGCCCTGGCGACGCGCCTCCAGCCCGGCCAGCGCGCGCTGGGCCGGCGTGCCTTCGGGGCCGGGCAGCACACTTTCGCGTTGCTCCAGCGGCAGCGCGGCGCGATAGATGCCAGCGGCCGCGTCGAAGTGGCCGCGCGACTGAGCGATGCGGCCGCGCTGCACGGTGATGTCCGCGCGGCCCGGGTAGCGTGCGTCCAGATCGTCCACCACCTGCGCGGCTTCGTCCTCATGGCGCATCGCGGTGAAGCGGCGCGCGATCGACAGCCGCGTGTCGATGTCGTCTTCCGGGGTTTCGGCCAGCACCGTACGCACGATGTCGAGCGACTGGGCCGTCTGGCCCATGCCTTCGTACTGCCGGGCCAGCGTAAGCTGGGCGCCGGCGTCGTGCGGCTGCGTGGCCAGCACCTGGCGTGCGGCGTCGGCCGCGCCCTTGTAATCGCCACCGGCCTGGCGCAGGTCCGCCAGTTCCAGCAGCCAGCGGCGGTCGGCCTGCTGTTCGGCCGGCACCGCGTACAGCACCTGCTGCGCGCGCCGCAGGTCGCCGGCTTCGATCTGGCGATCGGTCTCGCGCAGCGCCAGCCGCAACGACTGGTCCGCAAAGTCGGCGCGCTGTTCGGCCGTGATGCCGGGCAGGGCGGTCGATTCGGCGATCCATTGGCGCAGGGCGTCGTCCCGGTCGGCAGCCGCCAGCAGTTCGCCATAGCGCAGGCGGATATCGAGATTGGGCGCATCCGGATGGGCAGCCAGCCAGTCGCTGACCAGGCGCAGGCCCTTGTCGGCATCGCCCAGCGCAATCCATTCGCGGCCGATCGAAGCCAGCATATGCGGATCGTCCCGGGCTTCCACGGCCGCCTGGTCGAGCAGCCGGCGCGCCTCGTCGTCGCGCCCCTCGGCCACACGCTGGCGCGCATCGCGCAGCATCTGCTGGGCGGCCAGGTTGTGGGCCAGGTTGCGCATGCCTTCCGAGCGGCTGGCCTCGGGCACGGCGGCCAGCGTCGCGGCCGCCGCGTCGATGTCATCGACACTGTTCAGATAGAGCGCGCTGGCATAGCGCATCTCGTTGCCGGGGGCGGCGCGCATGCCGTCGTCCATGACGCTGCGGCCCAGCGCGGGCAGGCCCAGGTCGCGATAGACGCGCGCCAGCGTAAAGCGCATCCATGGGTCGTCGGGCCGCAGGCGGATGGCCGCCTCCAGGTCGCGGATGGCGGGACTGCGCTGCTGCCGGGCCAGCGCCTGATCCGCGCGCACCGACAGCAGGTCTGCCCGCATGGCGCGCAGTTCGGCTTCCGAGCCCTTCATGCGCGATGCCTGGCTGGCGATCAGCGGCGCCACTTCGGCATCGCGGCCTTCCTTCTGCAGGATGCCCACCAACGTGCGCAGCGCGCCGACGTCCGGTTTGGGCCGCGCCAGCATCTGGCGCAGCAACGTTTCCGCCTCGCGGTTCTTGCTCTGCGCGACCAGGGCTTCGGCGAGGATGTTCTGCGCGTCCTCGTTGTCCGGCTGCTGGGCCAGTGCCTGGCGGGCCAGTTGCTCGGCCTCGGCGGGCTTGCCTTGCCGGTTCGCCTCGCGCGCCTTGGCCACCGTGCCCCAGAACGTGGCCGTGGCGATCAGGCTGCGCCATTTGTTGGCGGGATCGATCTGGTTGGCGCGCGTGAACAGTTCGCGGGCCTCGTCGTGGCGGCCCTCGCGCAGGCGCACCAGTCCCAGGCCGCCCACCACTTCGGCATCGTTGCGGCGCTTCTGGTAGGCCTGCTGCAGCGCGATGTCGGCCTCCTTGAGCTGGCCACGCTCCAGTTGCGCCAGCCCGCGCTGCCTGGCCCGGTAGGCCGGGTCGGCCTCGAGCTGCTTCTGCGCCGCCACCTTCTTGCCCAGCGCGGCCAGCGTGTCCTGCGCGGCCTTGTCGTCGGGCGCCTCCTTCAGGTATCGCTCGAACCAGACGTAGTAGGCAGGGTCCTCGTTGACGCGGTACAGCGTACGCCGCCAGATATCGAGCGCCGTGGCACGGTCGCCTTCGGGGCGTTGCGTCACCTCGTACAGCAGCGCGATCCCTTCTTGGCGCGTGGCCTCGCGATCGGTCAGCAGGTCGCCCAGCGCAAGCTTCAGCTGCATGTCGTTCGGGTTGGCGCGCGAGCGTTGGCGCAGTTCGGCGATGGCCCGCGTGCGTCCGGCCGGCGTGCCGGCCAGAATGCGATAGTAGTCGCGCGCCAGGCTGCCGGACGGGGCGCCGCGCGGGAACAGCTTCTGCAGCCGCTGCACCGCCTCGTCGTCCTGGCCACTGCGCGACAGCAGCCGGACATTGGCCATTTCGCGCTTGTCGCGCGTGGCAATGCGGTAGGCGTCTTCAAGCTCCTGCGTCTGCGGGCTGTCAGGCGCCACGGTGCGCAGCTTCCTGAGCAGTTTCTCGGCCTCCGCCGGCCGGTTCGAGCGGATCTCGATCAGGCCCAGCAGCTTCAAGGCCTCGGGCTGGTTCGGGTCGATCAGCAGGGCCTTGTCCAGGATGCCGCGCGCCATGTCGGCCCGGTTCCTGGATTCCCACATCCGCGCCGATGCCAGCAGTTGCGCCATCTGGGGCGAAGGCGCGGCGCGCGTGGCGGGGACGGGGTCTGCGGCAAGGGCAGGCATGGCGGAACTGGCCAGCAACAGCGCCAGCGTGGAGGCTAGCGCGTTGCGGGGCATGTGGCTTTCCATGCCGGCACCAGCGTGCCGTCCGCTTCGAAGCGGAAATGTCCGTCGAGATGGCCCAGGCCGAACAGCGCCAGCACCTGGCTGTAGTAGCCGAACGAGGGCTGCGCGGCCAGCGTGCGGGCGCGCGCGGCCTGGGCGCGGGCGGCATCGCCCATCCCCAGCGCGGCCAGGTACGGCGCCACGGCGGCGGAGAAGCCCGCGTTGCCGGCATTGGGGCCGAAGGTGCCGGCCTGCGTGTCGACGTGTTCGGGCGGATGGCCGTGGGCCGCCACGTAGTCGGCCATCGGGCGGAATGCGTGCAGGACCGACGTCCGCGACGGATCGCGCGCAGCGGTCATGCCGGCCCACAGATAGACGCGGATCGCGTTGTACGAGCCGTCTGCCCGGGTCTCGGCATCGGGCTGGAAGCCATGGCCCTTGCGGTAGAGAACCCAGTCCGGCGAGAAGCCCTTCGGCGCCGTATCGACGATCAGCCGCGCCGAGGTGTCGGCCATCGTTTTCCAGGCGCCGTCCTCGGCGCCCAGCACGGCCGCCAGCCGGCGCATCACGGGCAGCGGCACATAGCTCGGATTCAGTCGCCAGATATCGGGCGCGGGATGAAAGCCGGTCGGGCCGGGCAGCAGCGTGCGGCCCAGGCCCGGCAGGACGGCCGTTTCCTCGCGCAGCACGCGCCGCGCTACCAGTGTGCCCAGCGCCGTATAGCGCCGTTCGTTCCAGAGCCGGCCGGCTTCCAGTAGCGCGTAGGCGATCCACAGGTCGGCATCCGACGCGGGATTCGGGTCGATCACGCCCCATGTGCCGGCCTGTTCGCCCTGGGTGCGCTTGCCCCAGATCCATGCTGGCAGGCGGGCCGTCAGGTCGCCCTGGGCGAGGTTGTTCTCGGTCCAGGCCAGCAGCTTGTCGAAGGTGGCGCGGTCGTTGGCCACCAGCGCGAAGAACAGCCCGTAGGATTGCCCTTCGGACACCGTGGCCTGCTGGCTGGTGCTGGCATCGATCACGCGGCCATCCTGGCTGATGGTGTCGCGCCGAAAGGCGTCCCAGTCGGTCCACTGGCACTGGGCCGCCACGGCGGACAGGGCCGCGCCGCCCATCGCCAAGGCGATGGCGCAGCGTAGGGAGGCGCGCCGCAGCCAGGCCCGTGCCCGCCGCATGTCAGCCCCCGTTGCGGCGTGCCGCCAGCCGGCTCAGCGCCCAGAACAGGGTCAGCGCCACCAGCAGCCCGGCCAGGATGCCGGCAATCGCCAGCAGGGCGGGGTGCGCCGACATCTGCATCCACAGGCGCGCGTACCAGGGCAGGTTGCCGACGTAGTAGGTATCGCCCAGGCGCAGGCCTTCCAGGTCGCGCTGGCGGATCACGGTCAGGTCGCCGCGGATCTGCGCCACCTTGCCGGGGTCTTCCAGCACGTCGAGCACATCGCGCACGCGGTCGTCGGTGGAGGCGGTCAGCGCCACCACGCTGCGGCGTTCCGCATAGGGCGACTCAAAGCCGATCAGCGCGGCCAGCGGCCCGTCGGCGGTCAGGATCGCGCGCCCGGCCGGCGAGATGTTCTCGTTGTCCACGCCGCTCAGCCAGTTCGACCAGGCGTGCGCGCGCTGGTCGCGCAAGGCAATCTCGGTCTTGCCGCGCTCGATCAGCAGCGGCAGCGACTTGCCCCACTGCTGCAGCACCTGCGCGGCGCTGCCGGTGCCGATGATGACCAGATCACGATCCTTGACCGAATCGATGGCCTTGGCCGGCGTCACGGTCACGCGCAGCGCCGGCAGGCCGGTCCACTTGCCCATGTGGCCCAGCACGGTCAGCAGGGCCTCCTGGTCGATGGCGCCCGGCGCGTCGGGGATGACCACGGCGGTATCGGCCAGGTCGGCCATGCGCGTGAACGGGTAGCCGCTGTTGGCGAAGAACGCCAGGTTCGGCAGCTGGGCGTAGTGCAGGAATCCGCTGAAGTCGATCGACGAGTCGGGGTCCACCGCGGCGCGCGCCACGTTGGCGGCGCTGGACGAGCACAGCCCGGTCTTCTGGGAGTCGATGTGGAAGCGGAACTGCATCTGGTTGTTGCTGCCCACGCGGAACGCGGGGATCAGGATCTCGTTGCTGACGCTGGCGCTGCCGCCCGACAGCAGCGGCACGCTGACGAGGTTCTCGTCGGTCTGCACGGTGAGCGGCTTGAGCCGGTACGACCGCACGAGCTGGTCGTTCACGTCGATGCTGAGCACCGAGTCGTTGTAGGTGGAAGGCGCCGTGTAGCGGTACTTCATGTTCATCGGCACCGCCCGGTCGTTCCAGCCGAACAGGTCGGCGGGCACCTTCAGGTTCACGCGGATCGCATCGGGGCTGGCGCCCGCCACCTGCAGCTGCTGCGGGTCGGTCACCAGTTCCTTGAACATGACCGGACGATCCACGGGCGCCCAGGCCGGCGCGTCATAGGGCCGGCGCGGCTTGCCCAGGTCCACGGTCTTCACCAGGGCACTGGCGCCGGCCATGCCGGCCTTGCCCAGCACCACCGCATTGGCCGCCACTTCCAGTTCCTGCGGCGTGCGGCCGGCCAGCACCAGCAGTTTGCGGGCCGGGTTGGCGGGGTTGGGCAGCACGCTGACGGTGGGGCCTTCGATCTTGTCGATACGGACGCCGTCAGGCTGGGCGTTGGGCAGTACCAGGGCGATGGCGTGGGCATCGGCCGGGGCGGCGCGCGCCACCGGGAAGCGCAACTCGCGATAGCTCGCCAGCGCGCCGAGCCACGATGCCACCACCCCCGCGGCGCGCAGCGTCACCGGATCGGCATTGGCCGGCAGCACGAACGGCACGGTGACGCGACGGTTGTCGCGGCGGTCGAAGAAGGGCGCCGGCAGCAGCGCCAGGTTGTCGGGCAGCGTGACGGTGGACTTGGTCAGCGTCAGCGTGCTGGTGGGGCTGATGTCGGTCCACAGGCTGGAGTGGTACGGATCTTCGCAATGATCGAGCGTGTAGTGCGCGATCATCTGCACGTTGATGCGGTTGAAGTCAGTGAAAAAGCGCGGATCGAGATCGATTTCGCGCGAAATCTGCTGGCCTGCATGCTGCGGGTCGAGCGGCAGCGTGGCCACCACTTCGTCATTGAGCCGGATCTTCAAGTGCGACAGCGGATAGACCAGCGACGGCGAATACGTGAAGACCAGCTTCAGTTTGGCCGCCGTCACCACCTCGTCGAGCCGGACGCCGACGTTGAGGGTGCGGTCGGGATCAACCCCGCGCAGCGGAATCGTGTAGTTGGCGCCCATCTGGGCAAAGGTCAGGGTCTGGGCCTTTCCGGGAGGCGCCGCCGCCACATCCGGCGTCGCCGAAGCCACCGGTGCCGGGGTAGCCGAAGCGGCCGATGCTGCGGCCTGGGCGGCAGCTTCCTGGGGAAGCACGGCCGGAAGGAAGGCGGCCAGGAAGGCCATTGGCATCACGGCCCTTCGCATGCAGCCACGAAGCCGGCCAGACACGATTTCCGTCATATCGGGGCGCCCTGTATGAATGTCGCGCAGCAATGACTGCGTTCTGGGAATACTGCGTGGCGAATATAGCACGCCACTTTCGGCGGGCAGCAAGCGTTTGCGGGAAGCCGCAGGTGAATTAAGAAAGATTCACTTCATACGGCTGACCGCATCTAAAAACTTTTAAGGGCCTGACGTGGGAAGGCTGGACCGTACGGCATGCCGAAATTGCATAAAGGCAGCGTCGGGCATGTGGAAAAATGCCGTTCATCCTCCTTTCCTGCCAAGAGAACCACCATGTCCGAAGCCGTCGTCCTGCTCAACGGGGATCTTCTCCAGCTGTCCGAAGCCCGCATTCCCGTACTCGACCGTGGCTTCATCTTCGGCGATGGCATCTATGAAGTGATTCCGATGTACAACGGCAAGCCGTTCCGGGGCGCGCAGCACCTGGCGCGCCTGGCGCGCAGCCTGGCCGCGATCGGCATTCCGAACCCCCATACCGAATCGGAATGGCTGGCACAGATCGACCGCGTGGTGCAGGCCAATGGCATGTCCGACCAGATGATCTACATGCAGGTCACGCGCGGCGTGGCCCGGCGGGCGCATGCCTTCCCGAAGGAAGTCACCCCGACCGTGCTGATCATGACCAACCCGATGGCGCTGCCCCCGGCGGCAGCGGTGGCGCAGGGCGTGGCGTGCGTGACGATGGAAGACCGCCGCTGGCTCAACTGCCAGATCAAGTCCACGTCGCTGCTGGGCAACGTGCTGGCCGCCCAGGTGGCCGCCGAGGCAGGTGTGACCGAGGCGATCCAGTTCCGCGACGGCATGCTGACCGAGGCATCGGCGTCCAACGTCTGGGTCGTGAAGCAGGGCCGCGTGGCCGCGCCGCCCAAGGACAACCTGATCCTGGAAGGCATCCGCTACGGCCTGATGGAGGAGTTATGCGCCGCGATGGACATCTCGTTCGAAGCCCGCCGTATCACGCGAGACGAGGTGTTCGGCGCCGATGAAGTGATGATCTCGTCGGCCAGTAAGGAACTGCTGCCGGTGGTGACGATCGACGGCACCACCATCGGCACCGGCAAGCCGGGCCCGGTTTTCGAGCGGCTGTACGCCGCGTACCAGGCTGCCAAGGCGGCGCTGTAATCACATCGCGCCACGCCGGGGGTGCGTGCTAGCATGGCCGCTGCGGGAGACCACCGATAGGAGGCTGCTCATGGCCAAGCGCGCACGCAGCCGGCGTGTCATCAAGGAAGAGGTGAGCCGGCGGATCCAGAACATCGACGAGATCGCGGACGACGGTGCAAGGGTCCGGGTGCCGGACCCGGAGCCGCACGCGCGAGACACCCGCGGGCGCAACTGGGACATGGCGCGCTTTGGCAATGCGCGGGGCTACGAGGCGTCGATCCGCGCGGTGGTCGATGAAGTGCGCGACGAATTCGATCTCGTCGACGATCCGGCCAGCACCGTGCCCAATCCGTTCGGCGACTGAACCGTCCCGGCGGGCCCGTCAGGACGCCAGCCCCGTGGCCACCGGCAAGGGCTGCCAGCCCTCGATGGCCTTGGCCGGCAACGGCTGGGCGAACAGGAATCCCTGCCCGACGTGGCACCCCTGGTCCTGCAGGAACTGGCGCTGATACGCGCTGGTTACCCCTTCTGCCACCACATTGAGCTGCCGCGACCGGCCGATGCGGATCACGGCCTCCACCAGTGTGCGCGTGGCCTCGCTGGTTTCCAGATCCAGCAGGAAGCTGCGATCGAGCTTGATTTCCTCCACCGGCAGGCGCGTGAGCTGGCTCAGGCTCGAAAACCCCGTTCCGAAATCGTCGATCGACAGCCGCACACCCAGCCCGCGCAGCGCGGCGATGGTGGCTTCCGCCTCGGGCGTCTGTTCCAGAAAGACACCTTCCGTGATTTCGATGGTCAGGGCGCCGGGCGGCAGGCCGTTTGTCCCCAGCGCCTGGGCCACCACATCGGCCAGGCCGGGGTCGCGAATGCAGATCGGCGACAGGTTGACCGAAACCGCCGGCACGGCTGCCCCGGCGTCGTGCCACAGTGCCAGCTGGGCGCAGGCTTCGCGCACGGCCCAGTAGCCAAGCGCCACGATCAGTCCTGATTCCTCGGCCAGCGGCACGAAGACCGACGGCGACACATCGCCGCGGCGCGGGTGCGGCCAGCGGGCCAGCGCCTCCACGGCCCAGAGGTGGCCGGTGCCCAGGTGAATCTGCGGCTGGTAGTGCATGCGCAGCCGGCCATCGGCGATGGCTTCGCGCAGTTCGCCTTCCAGCGTGCGTCGGTCGCCCAGGCGCTGGGCCAGTGCCGCGTCGTAGAGGCAGACCTGGTTGCCGGGGTCCCGCAGGCGCTGGCGCTTGGCCTGGTACACGGCCAGGTCGGCATGATGCAGTAGCGTTTCGCGGTCGCGGGCCTGCTCGGTCAGCAGGCTGATGCCGATGCTGGCCGATGGCGACAGGCTGAGCCCATGGCCGATGCCGACCGGGGCGCCCAGCGCCTGCAGCAGGTGCCGGGCGGCAGCCAGCGCGGCATCGCGCGCGTGGCCTGGCAGCAGCACCGCGAATTCGTCGCCGGACAGGCGGCCCACCATCGCATCGGCATGGTGATCGTGTGCCACATGCTGCAGCCGCGTGGCCACCTCGATTAGAAAGCGGTCTCCCGCCACATGGCCCTGGACGTCGTTGACGCGCTTGAAGTCGTTGAGATCGATGAACAGCAGCGCCAGCGGCGTGCCGTCGGCGTTGGCGCGCGCCACGGCGTCGTCGGTGCGCGCCAGCAGCAACTGGCGGTTGGGCAGGCCGGTCAGGGCATCGTAGTAGGCCAGCCGGTGGATGCGTTCCTGCGCCAGGTCGCGCGATAGCGCCAGCGCACACAGGTCGGCGGCCACCGCCGCCAGGTTCTCGTGGAAGGCATCTGGCAGGCGCGGCGCCGTAAAGCACAGGCCGAACGTGCCCAGCACCCGGCCGTCGGCGGCCCGTACCGGTGTGGACCAGCTTGCGGCCAGGCCGGCGGCCTGCGCCACGCCGCGCAGCGTTTCCCAGCGCGGATCACGTGAGATGTCGTCGACGGCCACGGGCTTGCCCAGGAAGGCCGCCGCGCCGCACGAGCCCGCTTGCAGGCCGATCGGCATGTTATCGAAGGCGGCCATGGCATCGGCGTCGGCGGACGGCATGGCCACGGGCTTCAGGCGTCCGTCGGACACCCGCATCACGGCGGCGATGGCCCCCGGCGCCATGCGCTCCACCCGGCGGCACAGGTCGGCCATGATGTCGGTGGTGGGCAGGTCGCGCGCCAAGGCCTCCAGCGTGCGGTGCTGGATCGACTCGCGCACCTTGGTGGCGGTGATGTCCGTGAGCACGCTGACCGTGTTTGTCATCGCAGCGGACGGCGGCGGGGCCATGATTGGACTCACGGCCACCGACAGCCAGCGCGGCTGGCCGGCCTTGTCGGCCACCAGCGACTCATGCTGGAGCGGCTTGCCCTGCGTCAGCGGGGCCAGCAGGGTGTCGATCACGTCGGCGCGCGCGTTGAGCGGCTTCAGCAGTTCATGCCAGGGCCGGCCCACCGCCTGGTGCCGGGCGTAACCCAGCAGCCGCGCAAAGCCACCATTGACGTGGCAGATGATGCCGCGCCCGTCGGTGATCATGACCGGGTTTTCGGCGTGATCGAGGCACAGCGACAACATGCGCAGGCCGGCCGGGCTCAGCGTTTCGCCCCGTTCGTCCTGGTGATCGCACAGAAAGGCGGCGAACTGCACGTCCAAGCCGGCATCGCGGTCGAGCGGCGCGAAGATCGTCGTATGGATCCATACATGACGCACCGTGCCGTCGGGCCGGGAGATGGCGATCTGGCGCGCGGAGTCGGGCTTGCCAGTGTCCGGCACACTCAGCGTGCCGAGCGCCAGGGTGCTGGCGCATCGTCCGAGCACGGCCGATCGCTGGAGACCCCACAATGCCTCGGCCGCGGCATTGAACAGGGTGACCTGGTTGCGCGCGTTGACGGCGACCACGGCATCGATCGCCTGTTCCAGCGCCTGGGTACGCATGCTGTCTATTTCTCGTTATCTTGGGGAATTCATGGCGCGCTACCGGCAAGCTCCCTCGATTGCCGTCCATCCGCGCGCACCCCGGGAGTGTAAGGCCGATCCCTACTGCCGAAGGGCAGGGTTTGCCCGGCTTTTTGTAGAAATTGCAGCCTGGCCGATCCTCAGGGGCGTGGCCGTCCGCCGCCCACGGGAGCCGGCGCCGACAGCGCGGCGGGGGAGGCCAGAATTAGAGGCTTTCCTCGGAAAATCTGCGCTGAAAGGCCGGCTGCATCAGTCCACCGACACGATGATGGCGACCCGCCGGTTCTCGGCGCGTCCGGCGACCGTGCGGTTGTCGGCGATCGGATGCCCCTTGCCCATGCCACGGATTTCCAGGCGGTCACGCGGAAAGCCACAGCCCGCCAGTACGCGGGCCACGGCCTCGGCACGCCGGCGGGACAGCAGCAGGTTGTATTCGACGGTGCCGGCGTCGTCGGTATGCCCGTCGATGCGCAGCGATTCGATACCGGCGTCGTGCAGCATGTGGCCCATGCGCTGCAGCGCGGCCTGGCGCTCGGGCGCGATCACGTCATCGTCGAAGCGGAACAGCACCTTGTGGGGCAGCCCCAGTTCCCAGCCACTGTCGGTCAGCGTGAATCCCTGGTTTTTCAGGACGGCCACTTGCGCGGGGGTGAGCTTGCCCGGCGGGGGCACGGTGGTGCAGCCCGGAAGTGCCAGGTACGCCGCCACCGCCAGCGCCGCCGCTGCGGCGTGGCGCAGGTGCAGGCGGCGGGCGGCGTGGAAGTCCGGCATACCGGGTCGGGTCGGCTAGACGTGGGATTCCGGTGGGGCGGCCTCGGCACTGCGCCAGGTGGCGCCAGACTGGCGCTTGGCGCCGTACATCGCGGCGTCGGCCGCGTGCAGCAGGGCCGTGCCGTTGCGGGCGTGGAGCGGATACACGGCCACGCCGATGCTCAGCGGCGCGACGATCGAGCCGCCGTCGGGCAGCCCCATCGGGCTGGTCATGGCGTCCAGGATGCCTTCGGCGATATGGACGGCATCGTCGGGCTGGCGCAGCCCGGCAATCAGCACCGCGAATTCGTCGCCGCCCAGGCGGGCCACGCAGTCGGTGTCGCGCAGGCAGGCGCGGATGCGCTGGGCGATGCCGACCAGCACCGCGTCGCCGGCGGCGTGGCCATGGCGGTCGTTGATGCCCTTGAAGTCGTCACTGTCCAGATAGAGCACGGCGGCGTACTGGTTGCGGGCCGCCGCGGCGCGGACGGCCAGGTCAAGCGCCTCGGTAAACGCGGCGCGGTTGAGCAATCCTGTCAGGCTGTCATGGGTCGCGCGGTGCGCCAGCGAACGGTTCTCGTGCTGCAGCTGCTTCTGCCAGGCCTCCAGTTCGTCGAGCAGCACATTGAAGTCCTCGGACAGCGCGTTCAGTTCCTCGATGCGGGCAGGCGGCATGCGCTGGCCAAACGCGCGTTCGGAACGCACGGCGTGGGCCACGCGCATCAGGTTACGTAGCGGATCGACGATATTGGCCAGCATCCGGCTGGACATATAGTGCGCGCCCACGGCCGTCAGCAGCAGGCAGGCCACCAGCCCGAGCACCCCCTGCAGCAGGAAATGCAGCAGGGCGATGGGGTCGCCGGTCACGCGCACGCTGCCGACCTGCTGCGATTCGTGAATGACGGGCTGGTTCACCGGGCCCGATGTCAGCAGGTCGCCCGCCATCGCGCGCAGCGCCGGCAAGCGGTCCTGGCCGGGGCGCTGCCACGTCGCCAGCGGCTGGTCGTCGCGATCGAAGACGGCGACGGCGGCCAGGTCTTCGGCGGCGGCGATGGCCGACAGTGTGTCGGCGGCCGCCGCTTCGTCGCGGAACACCACCGGCGCCTCGACCGTGTAGGCAATCGATCGCGCCACCAGCCTCAGGTTGTGATCGGCATAGGCGCGCAGCGCGGTCAGTCCCAGGAACGTCAGCGAAATGCCGACCGTGAGCACGGCGATCAGCGCCACGCCCATGTGGATGCGGCGCAGCGCGCCATAGAGCGTCGGCCGCGCGTGGGCGCCCTGGGCGGGGCGGGCGCGCTGGGCCGGCAGGCCAGGCGGAGGTCGAACGGAGGCGCGGCGCCCGGGCAGGTTCATGATGCCGGTGCCTTGCGGCGCCCCAGTTGCAGGACGCCCGGGTGCACATGGATGCCGCTGCGCGCGATGGCGTCGAGATTGATGCGGAACGACACCTGATGCTCGCGGATGCTCAGGCAGAACATGCTGCCGCCCTCACACTCGAAATCCTCTTCGGTCATGACCAGCACGGGTTTGCCGACGAAATAGGCGGTCAGCGCCCGGCGACGGGCATCGTTCATGGCCCCCAGGTACAGCGCGTCGCACTGGGATGCCAGCGATTCCGGCAGCCCGTCTATCCGGCGGGTCTCGACGAGCCGGCCGGTGGACAGCGTGCCGCCTTCCATCAGCTTGCCCGCAAAGCGTGCCGAACCGTCGATGCACAGCCGCACGGTTTCGCGCTCGCCCGGCCAGCGCGCGTAGCTGAGCAGGCTCATGACCACGCGGGCGACGGCATCGGGGCGCGAAACGGGCATGGCCGGCGCGGACGGACCGGACGGACTGGACGGTGCCATGGCCGGCACGGCGGCGGATGCGGGGGCCGGCGGCGCTGACGCCCGGGCGGGTATCGGCCGATATGCAACCATCAGCAACGCCAGCATCGCCAGGAACGCCGGCGGGGCCAGGCGGACACGGCGGCGCACGGCGCGCGAACAGGGAGATGGGCGTAACGCGGAGCGCGGCAATTGGGCTGCGGGCGAAAGTACGGTCGGACCGGTGGAACTGGCGGGTGAGAGACTCCATGTAGGTTTCGGCGGGATCTGCAAAAACTGTAGCCACAAACGCCTGCGTCCGCATCCGGGCCAGATGCCCTAGGCCGGCCGGCGGAATGGATGTGCTAGAGTTTTTGGCAACGCGCGCGCCTGCCAGCGTCTTGTCCTGTCGTGTTCCAACGGAGATACATCATGACGAGTGAATCCAGACCGCAGTTGAAGGCTTTTGTGCAGACCGCGCCCCAGGCCGGGCGCTACGTATGGGTCATCGCGCTGGTGGACTTCGGCGCGCAGCAGATCCGACGCACCATGGTGTCGGACGACACCTTTACCACGGCCGACGCCGCCCGCGTGGCCGGCGAGGCCGAACTGAAAGCCATGGCCGCCGACCACTGAAGTCCGGCGGCCGCACCCCTCGCTGCCGATACCCTCGCGCCCCGATCGCCGGGGCGTAACGCCCAGACACGCTTTCTTACATCACACCGGGTTTGCGGTGGGTAAACTGCCGTTCGTTCGTTTACATTTGTCTATGGCATTTTTCCTAAAAGAAGAGGGATCACCTTGAATCGCCATGCTTTCCTGCGCGCCGCCGCCGGCGCCGCGCTGCTCTGGTCGGCTGCGGCCTTCGCGCCCGCTGCGCTGGCCCAGGTCAATATCAATATCGGTATCGGCACCCCGCCGCCGGCGCCGATCTACGAAGCCGTGCCGGCACCCCGGGCGGGCTATGTCTGGGCGCCCGGCTACTGGGACTGGGACGACCACTATCGCAAGCACGCATGGAAGCAGGGCCACTGGGTAGCCGCCCGCCCGGGCTATATCTATGAGCAGCCGCGTTGGGTGCGAGCCAGCAACGGCTGGGTGATGCAGCCCGAGCGCTGGAATCGCGGGCCCGACTATGATCGCTATCACGGCCACGATCGCGATGACTACGACGGTGACCGCCCCCGTGGCGGCCCGCGCGGCTACCACTGCCCGCCCGGCCACGCCAAGAAGGGCGAGTGCTAGCCTGACTACCGCGCCCGATACCGGCAATCTCACGATGCGGTGCCGGGCGGCGGTAAGGCCATGCTAGGATTTCCGGGCTCAGCCGATCTTCCGGAGACTCGACATGGCCAAGCAGGTCTTTACGCGATCGCAGTATCTAGACATTCTCAATGACAGTCTGCGCCGGCATCCTGGCTTCCAGCCCGGCATGGCCTTTGTGTTCCTGCCGCCGGGCGCCCCTGCCAGCCAGGCATCGGGCGTGGGCTGCACGGGGCCCTTGGAGGCGTTGCCCGTGTATTGCGAGATCGAGCGCGTGGCGTCCGGCCTGATCGAGGTAAAAGACAGCTAGGCCGCCAGGGCGGCCCGGCAAGAAAAAAGCACCCGCGGGTGCTTTTTCGTATTGGCTTCAGCCTTCGTCTTCCTCGTCGTCGAGGAATTCGCGCCGCAGCATCCAGTTCTTGATGGCTTCGTCGCAGACCTTCTTGAGCCGGCTCTTCTCGGGCAGCTTGTCGAACATCTGGAAGTTGACCAGCGCCATGCCGGCATCGGTGATGTAGAACAGGCGGTCCGGCTCGTCGTAATGGACAAGCCGTCCGTCGATACCCGACTCATCGCTGTCGGCGGGCATGTCCTCCAGCTCCACGACGCGGCACGAGAAGCGCGGATTGTGGGTGTGGGTCAGGTATTCGAATTCGTCGTGACTGACTTCACCGCCCTTGCTGGCGGTGATGGCGAAGCCCCAGATGAACCGGGGCATCGGCAGATCGGACAGATCATCGATCTCGTCCATGTCATCCATGTCGTCCATGGTGTTCTCCCTGATGCAATAGCCGGCATTATCGCCGAAGTCTCGCACCAAGGCAGCCCATTTGCTGCCTGCCGGGGACATTGCCGGCGATTCAGCCGAGCATGTAGCCCCGGGCCAGCGCGCCGAAGTCCTCCAGCTCCCTGGCCTGCCAGGCGGCATCGTGACCCAGTTCCTCGGCCAGGATCTGCGCCACGCGCGGCGCGCCGGCCAGCGCGGCCCCCGCATCCAGGAACAGCGCGCGATTGCGCCGGCCCAGCACGTCTTCGACCCTGCGGGCCAGTTCGTGGCGCGCCGCGAAGCGGACGTGGGCCTCGGTCAGGCCCGAGGCGGCCACGACCATGGTGTCCGCGCCCGGCAGCGCCCGCACCAGCGGCAGGTCCGCGCCATAGTAGCGGTCGGGCGAGCCCGAGTTGGCGGGCGGCAGGTCGGACGGCATGCCCACCGCGCCATGCAGCGGCAGATCGGCGGTGCGGCAGGGGGCGGCGCGCAGCATCTGGCGCTGGATCGCGGTCTCGATCACGTCCTCGGCCATCTTGCGATAGGTGGTCCACTTGCCGCCGGTGACCGTGATCAGGCCGGCCCGGGACACCACGATCGTATGTTCGCGCGACAGCGACGCCGTGGACGATTCTCCCGTGGCCTTGACCAGCGGCCGCAGCCCGGCCCAGACGCTGGTGACATCTTCCCGCGACGGATCGCGCGCCAGATAGCGGGCGGCGGTTTCCAGGATGAAGTCGATGTCGTCGCCCGTGGCGCGCGGCTCCAGCGGCAGGTCCTTGCGTGGGGTGTCGGTGGTGCCGACGATCACGTGCCCGTTCCAGGGCACCAGGAACAGCACCCGGCCATCGTCGGTCTTGGGGATCAGGATGGCGCGGTCGCCGGGCAGGAAGCTGCGCGGAATGGTCAGGTGCACGCCCTGGCTGGGCGCCACCATCGTACGGGCCTGGTCGTCTTCCATCTGCCGGACCGCATCGACCCACACGCCGGTGGCGTTGATCACGCAGTCGGCACACAGGTGGAAGGTGCCGGCGCCAAGCGCATCCTCGGCGGTGACGCCGGTGATCACGCCGTTGCGCTGCGTCAGGCCCGATACGCGCATGTAGTTCACGGCCGTGCCGCCCACGTCGAACAGCGTGCGCATCAGCGCCATGGCCAGGCGCGCATCGTCGAACTGGCCATCGAAATACAGGTTGCCGCCGCGCAGCGGACGGCCGCCCACGTGTTCGGCCAGGGTGGGCGCGGCTTCCAGTGTTTCGCGGTGGCTCAGCCAGCGGCTGCCCGACAGGTTCAGCCCGCCGGCCAGCATGTCGTAGACCTTCAGGCCGATGCCGTAGAACGGCTGGTCGAACATCTGGTAGGCCGGCACGACGAATCCGAGCGGCCACACCACATGCGGTGCGTTGCGGGCCAGCAGGCCGCGTTCGTGCAGCGCCTCGCGCACCAGGCTGATATTGCCCTGGGCCAGATAGCGCACGCCGCCGTGCACGAGCTTGGTGGCCTTGCTCGACGTGCCCTTGGCAAAGTCGGCCGCTTCGAGCAGCAGCGTGCGGTAGCCGCGCGCGGCGGCGTCGAGCGCGGTGCCCAGGCCCGTGGCGCCCCCGCCGATGACGATGACGTCCCAGCGGGCCGTGCGCGACAGCGTATCGAGCAGTTCGGGGCGGGTGGGCGGCTGGACCGCAGGTACGGAAATTGGCATGGCTTGTTCGGCAGTCGGATTCAGTGTGCGGCGGCAGTGTCGTCACGGGCCCAGTCGCGGGCCCGGTCCACGGCGCGGTGCCAGCGGGCGATGCGGTGGGCGCGCTCGTCGGCCGACAGCTTCGGCTCGAAACGCTGTTCCACCTGCCACTGGCCGGTGATTTCCTCGGGATCGGTCCAGTAGCCGGTGGCCAGTCCGGCCAGGTAGGCGGCGCCCAGCGCGGTGGTCTCGGTCACGCGGGGGCGCACGACCGGCGTGCCAAGCAGGTCGGCCTGCATCTGCATCAGCAGGTCGCTGCGCGATGCGCCGCCGTCGACCCGCAGTTCGGCCAGCGAGATGCCGGCGTCCTTCTGCATGGCGTCGAGCACGTCCACGCTCTGCAGGGCAATCGACTCCAGCGCGGCGCGCGCGATATGCGGGCCGCCGGTGCCGCGCGTGATGCCCACCATCGTGCCCCGCGCGAAGGGGTCCCAATGCGGCGCGCCCAGGCCGGCGAACGCCGGTACCAGCACCACGCCGCCGGTGTCTTCGCACTGGCGCGCCAGCGGGTCCACCTCGGGGGCGCTGTGGATCAGCCTGAGCCCGTCGCGCAGCCACTGGATCGTGGCGCCGCCCATGAATACGCCGCCTTCCAGGCAGTACTGGGTGTCCTGGCCGATCTGCCAGCCGATGGTGGTGATCAGGCGGTTGCGCGACGTCACGGGCTTGTCGCCGGTATTCATCAGGATGAAGCAGCCCGTGCCGTAGGTGTTCTTGGCCATGCCGGGGCGCAGGCAGGCCTGGCCGAACGTGGCCGCCTGCTGGTCGCCGGCGATCCCGGCGATGGGCACCTCCACGCCGAACAGGCGCGTCGCGGTGCGCGCCACCTCGCCGCTGGATGGCGCCACGTCGGGCAGCAGGCTGCGCGGGATATCGAGGATGCCCAGCAGTTCGTCGTCCCAGCGGAAATCGTGGATGTTGAACAGCAGCGTGCGCGACGCGTTGGACACATCGGTCACATGCCGCTGGCCGTCGGTCAGTTGCCAGATCAGCCAGCTGTCCACCGTGCCGAACGCCAGTTCGCCCCGCTCGGCACGTTCGCGCGCGCCGTCGTAGTTGTCCAGCATCCAGCGCAGCTTGGTGCCCGAGAAGTAGGCGTCGATGATCAGGCCGGTCTTCTGCTGGAAGGTATCGCCATGGCCGGCCGCCTGCAGGTCCTCGCACATCGGCGCGGTGCGGCGGTCCTGCCAGACCAGCGCGCGGCCTACGGGCTCGCCGGTCTTGCGGTCCCACAGCACCGTGGTCTCGCGCTGGTTGGTAATGCCGATGGCGCGCAGCTGCGAGCCGCTGACATTGGCGTCGCCCAGCACCTCGTGGGCCACGGCCAGTTGCGACTGCCAGATTTCGTAGGGGTCGTGCTCGACGTGCCCGGGATGCGGATAATATTGCCGGAATTCGCGCTGGGCGATCCGCACCACATTGCCGGCGTGATCGAACAGGATGGCGCGCGAGCTGCTGGTGCCCTGGTCCAGGGCCAGAACGTACTGCGGCGCTTGCGTGGAATGCGTGGGTGTCATGCGGTCCATCCGTAACGGTGAATGTGTTTGCCCATGTCCGATATCGTTAGCGTTGTCATTGCCGGCATTGCCGCGCGCAGCCCCTTCGATTCCGCCGCGCACCTGCGGCTGCTGGTGGATGGCGTGCAGGTGGGCTGGCTGCCCCGGCGCCATGCCGGCATCCTTCGCGCGATGGGCGATGTGCTGGGACCGGAGCAGGGGGAGGGCGCCGTGACGCTGCTGCCCGGCTGCACCACGGTGGCGGCGCGCACCGCGGCGCTGGCCACGCTGGCCCGGCAACTGGCCGATGCGGGCCACGTGCGCGGCTGGCGCGACGAGCTGTTTGCCGTCACGCCGGCGCTCGACGCGGCGCCGTTCGCGGTGATCGAGCGGGCTGCGGCCCGTTTCCTCGGGCTGCTGACCTTTGCGTCGCACATGAATGGCATCGTGGACGGGCAGCGGGCGCTGTGGATCTCGCGTCGCAGCCCGTCCAAGGCGGTCGATCCCGGCATGTGGGACAACCTCGTGGCCGGCGGCATGCCGGCGGGCAGTGATCCGCTGGAGACGCTGGTGCGCGAATGCGACGAGGAATCGGGCATTCCGCCCGCGCTGGCCGCCCAGGCCGAGCCCCACGGCGTGATCGATGTGCTGCGCGAAATCCCCGAAGGCGTGCAGTGGGAACGCGTGTATGGATATGACCTGGTGCTGCCGCCGGACTTCGTGCCGCATAACCGCGATGGCGAAGTGGCCGAGCATCGCCATATCGACCCGGAGGCATTGCTTGCTATCATGGCGGCCCGTGCCATGACCGTCGATGCCACGCTGGTGACGCTGGATGCCCTCCGCAGACGCGGCTGGGCTGCCGTCCAGCCCTGAACACCACGCATCGCGGCCCAGGCTTGCCTAACCCCGATTTGCCCAAGATGAGCACCACCGGATTTATTCTGACGCTTTCCTGCCCGGACCAGCCGGGCATCGTGCATGCCGTTTCCGGCCTGCTGTTCCAGCACGGCTGCAATATTGTCGATTCTGACCAGTACGGCGATGCGTTCACCGGCCGGTTCTTCATGCGCGTGCATTTCAACACGTCCGCCGGCGGCCCGGATCTGGCCGCGCTGCGGTCCGCCTTCGCGCCCGTGGGCGACCAGTTCGGCATGCAGTGGGAAGTGTTCGACGCCACCGTGAAGCCGCGCGTGATGATCATGGTGTCGAAGATCGGCCACTGCCTGAACGACCTGCTGTTCCGGGCCAAGGTCGGCGGCCTGCCGGTCGAGATTGCCGCGATCGTGTCGAACCATCGCGACTTCTATCAGCTGGCCGCGTCGTACGACGTGCCGTTCTTCCACCTGCCGCTGATGAACGCGTCGGCCGAGCAGAAGGCCGCGCAGGAAGCGCGCGTCTTTGAAGTGGTGCGCGACCAGAACATCGACCTCGTGGTGCTGGCGCGCTACATGCAGGTGCTGTCGGACGACCTGTGCCGCAAGCTGCAAGGCCGCGCCATCAACATCCACCACTCGTTCCTGCCCAGCTTCAAGGGCGCCAAGCCTTACTACCAGGCGCACGATCGCGGCGTGAAGCTGATCGGCGCGACCGCGCACTACGTGACGGCCGACCTGGACGAAGGCCCGATCATCGAGCAGGAAATCGAGCGCGTGGATCACAGCATGGACCCCGAGCAGCTGACCGCCGTCGGCCGCGACGTCGAATGCGTGGCGCTGGCCCGTGCGGTCAAGTGGCACGCCGAGCATCGTATTTTGCTGAACGGCCACAAGACGGTCGTCTTCAAGTAAAGAACTCGGAAAACCGCGATGGTTTTCTGCCCTCTCCCGCCTGCGGGAGAGGGGTGCAACGGGCGCAACGGGCGCAATGCCCGGTCATTCCTGATCCGCGACCACACATTTCACTCCGCTTTCCGCCAGCATCGTGTCGAACGGCGCTCGTAGCGGCTCGTCCGTAAACAGCCGGTCGATACTGGTCAGGGGCGCCAGCTCCACCATGGCGCGGCGGTTGAACTTGCTGGCATCCGCGGCCAGCCATATCTCGCGCGAATGTTCCATGATCGTGCGCGCCACCTTCACTTCCCGAAAATCGTAGTCGCGCAGCGTGCCGTCGGTCTCGATGCCCGAGATGCCGATCAGGCCGATATCCACCTTGAACTGGCGGATGAATTCCACCGTGGCCTCGCCGATGATGCCGCGGTCGCGCGAGCGCAGCACCCCGCCTGCCACGATGACCTCGCAGTCGGGGTTGTCGGCCAGGATATGGGCCACGTGCAGGTTGTTGGTGATGACGCGCAGACCGCGGTGATGGATCAGCGCGCGTGCCACTTCTTCCACCGTCGTGCCGATGTTCAGGATCAGCGAACAACCCTCGGGCACCGCCGCGGCCACGGCGCGCGCGATGCGCACCTTGCCCTCGGCGTTGAGCGCCTGCCGCTGCCGGTAGGCAATGTTCTCGGTGGTCGATCCCTCCATCCGCACCCCGCCATGAAAGCGGGCCAGCATGCCGTTTTCGGCCAGCAGGTTCACGTCGCGCCGCACGGTCTGCAAGGTCACGCCGAACTTGCGCGCGAGTTCGTCGATGGAGGCAAAGCCCTGGCTGCGGACTTCCTCGAGAAGAGCGGTCTGGCGGGGATTAAGCGTCATGCCCGGCATTCTAGTTCAAACAGAAACGAAAACAAATGACGCACCGCAGTATTGTTTTATGTTCGTTTTTGAGCTAAAACGAGCGGGTTGACTTGAAAAGTGCGCCTTGGCCGCGGTTTTCGGAGTGGCTGAGCAAGCACAGGAACATTTGGAGACTGGATGCAGCTGAGCCTGGAAGGCATTGCGCAGCAAGTGGGATCGCAAGCCTATCTTTACCCGATGACGCTGGCCCCCGTGCCGGGCGCCGTCACCATCCTGCTGGGGACCACCCAGGCTGGCAAGACGTCGCTGATGCGGGTCATGGCCGGGCTCGACAAGCCCACGGCCGGCCGTGTGCGCGTGGACGGCGTGGACGTGACCGGCGTGCCGGTGCGCGAACGCAACGTGTCGATGGTGTACCAGCAGTTCATCAACTACCCGTCGCTGACCGTCTTCGACAACATTGCGTCGCCGCTGCGGCTGCGCCGCGACAGCCGCGAGGCGATCGACGCCCGCGTGCGCAGCCTGGCCGGCCGCCTGCATATCGAACATCTGCTGGACCGCTACCCGTCGGAACTGTCCGGCGGCCAGCAGCAGCGCGTGGCCCTGGCGCGTGCCCTGGCCAAGAATGCGCCGCTGATGCTGCTGGACGAGCCGCTGGTCAACCTGGACTACAAGCTGCGCGAGGAACTGCGCGAAGAGCTGACCCACCTGTTCGCGCAAGGCGACGCCACCGTGATCTACGCCACCACGGAGCCCGCCGAGGCGCTGCTGCTGGGCGGTCACACCGCCGTGCTCGATGCCGGCGAACTGTTGCAATACGGCCCGACTCCCGAAGTCTTCCACTATCCTGCCTCGCTGCGGGTGGCGCGCGCGTTCAGCGACCCGCCGATGAACCTCGTGGAAGGCGTGCTGGAGGGCGGCCGCGTGACGCTGCCGGGCGGGATCGTGATCCCGCTGCCCGATGTGAATGCCCCGGGCGGCCCGGTGACGGTGGGCGTACGCGCCGCCGCGCTGCGCCTGAAGGCGGTGCCGGGGGCGGTGGAAGTGCCGGGCAAGGTAGCCCTGGCCGAGCTGTCGGGCTCCGATACCTTCGTGCACATCGACACGGCCGCCGGCAACCTGGTGGCGCAGTTTGCCGGCGTGCTGGACCTGCAGCTCGGGGCGCCGCTGTCGCTCCATGTCGAACCGGCCCAGCTCTATCTATTCAACGCCGCCGGCGACCGCATCCACGCGCCGCGCCGCCCGGGCGCCCTGGCCGATGTGGTCAGTACGCCCGTCACCGAGTCGGGGGCCTGACATGGCGCGCATCGATCTCGAACTCGCCCACTCGTACGTGGCTGACCCGCAAAAGGACGAAGACTACGCGCTGCTGCCGCTGAACTTCACGTTCGAGGACGGCGGCGCCTATGCGCTGCTGGGTCCGTCCGGCTGTGGCAAGACCACGCTGCTGAACTGCATCTCGGGGCTGCTGCGTCCGTCGCAGGGCACCATCCGCTTCGACGGCAACGATGTGACCGACGCGTCGCCGCAGGCCCGGAACATCGCGCAGGTGTTCCAGTTCCCGGTGATCTACGACACGATGACGGTCGGCGAGAACCTCGCCTTCCCGCTGCGCAACCGGGGCGTGCCCGCCGCGCAGGTCAGGGAGCGGGTCGGCAAAGTGGCCGAAATGCTAGACCTGTCGGCCTCGCTCGACCGCCGCGCCAGCGGGCTGGCCGCCGATGCCAAGCAGAAGATCTCGCTGGGGCGCGGGCTGGTGCGTCAGGACGTGTCGGCCATCTTGTTCGACGAGCCGCTGACCGTGATCGATCCGCATCTGAAATGGCAGCTGCGGCGCAAGCTCAAGGAAATCCACCATGAATTCCGGCTGACGCTGATCTACGTGACGCACGACCAGACCGAGGCGCTGACCTTTGCCGACCAGGTGGTGGTGATGTCGCGCGGCAAGGCCGTGCAGGTAGGATCGGCCGACGCGCTGTTCGAGCGGCCCGCGCACACCTTCGTGGGGCACTTCATCGGCTCGCCGGGCATGAACTTCCTGCCGGGGCACTGGCGCGACGGTGCGGTGGAAGTTGCAGGGCGCCGCTACCTGCCCGAGTTGCCGCCGCAGACGCTGTCGGCACTGCAGGCCGCCGGCAGCTTCAAGATCGGCGTGCGGCCCGAATACCTGCAGCTGGCACCGGCGGGCGATCCGCAGGCCATGCCGGTGCGGGTGGCGCGTGCGCAGGACATCGGCACCTACTGGCTGATGACCTCGACGGTCGATCATGGCGAAGCTGCCACGATCCGGGCCCGCCTGGGCACCGAGGCCGCCGCGCTGCGGCCCGGCGATACCGCGTGGCTGTCGGTGTTCAACCGCCACACCTGCTTCTACATCGACGAGGAACTGGTCCCATGAAGCCCGTCAACCAGAAAGCCTGGCTGCTGGTTTTGCCCGTGGTGATCTGCGTGGCATTCTCGGCCATCCTGCCGCTGATGACCATCGTCAATTATTCGGTGCAGGACATCATCTCGCCCGAACGCCGCGTGTTCGTGGGCACCGAATGGTTCGCCACGGTGCTGCGCGACGCCGAGCTGCACGATGCGCTGCTGCGCCAGCTTGGCTTTTCGCTGGCGGTGCTGTGCGTGGAGATCCCGCTCGGCATCCTGCTGGCGCTGGCCATGCCGGCCAGGGGCTGGCAGGCGTCGGCCGTGCTGGTCATCATCGCGCTGTCGCTGCTGATTCCGTGGAACGTGGTGGGCACGATCTGGCAGATCTTCGGCCGGACCGACATCGGCCTGCTGGGGGCGGCGCTCGAAGGCATGGGATTCGACTATAACTACACCGGCAGTGCGCTGGATGCCTGGGTGACCGTGCTGGTGATGGACGTCTGGCACTGGACGCCGCTGGTGGCGCTGCTGTGCTACGCGGGCCTGCGCGCGATTCCCGATGCCTACTACCAGGCTGCGCAGATCGATGGGGCGTCGCGTTTCGCGGTGTTCCGCTTCATCCAGCTGCCCAAGCTGCGCGGCGTGCTGATGATCGCCGTCCTGCTGCGCTTCATGGACAGCTTCATGATCTACACCGAACCGTTCGTGCTGACCGGCGGCGGCCCCGGCAACGCCACCACCTTCCTGTCGCAGTACCTGACGCAGAAGGCCGTGGGGCAGTTCGACCTGGGCCCGGCCGCCGCGTTTTCGATCGTCTACTTCCTGATCATCCTGCTGACCTGTTTCGTGCTCTATAACTGGATGCAGCGCGCCGGCACGGCCGGCACCGAGGAGCTCCCCAATGGCTGATCGCAAGCTTCCCGGCCAGCGTCCGGGCTGGTGGCGTCCGGTCTTCCTGACGCTGTACCTGCTGTTCGCCATCGTCCCGATCTACTGGATGGTGAACATGTCGTTCAAGACCAACGAGGAGATCGTGTCGTCGCTGTCGCTGTGGCCGGCAGCGGTCACGCTGGAACACTATGTGACGATCTTCACCGATGCCTCGTGGTATTCCGGCTATATCAATTCGCTGATCTACGTGCTGCTGAACACGGTGATCTCGATCTCCGTGGCGCTGCCGGCCGCCTATGCGTTCTCGCGCTACCAGTTCATCGGCGACAAGCACGTGTTTTTCTGGCTGCTGACCAACCGCATGACCCCGCCGGCGGTGTTCCTGCTGCCATTTTTTCAGCTTTATACGACGATCGGGCTGATGGACACTCACCTCGGCGTGGCGCTGGCCCACCTGGTGTTCAACGTGCCGCTGGCGGTGTGGATCCTGGAAGGCTTCATGTCCGGCGTGCCGCGCGAGATCGACGAGACCGCCTATGTGGATGGCTATTCGTTCCCGCGCTTCTTCCTGACGATCTTCCTGCCGCTGATCAAGGCCGGCGTGGGCGTGGCCGCGTTCTTCTGCTTCATGTTCAGCTGGGTGGAACTGCTGCTGGCGCGCACGCTGACATCGGTCAATGCCAAGCCGATCGTGGCGACGATGACGCGTACGGTATCGGCGTCGGGCATGGATTGGGGCGTGCTGGCCGCGGCCGGCGTGCTGACCATCGTGCCGGGCGCCATCGTGATCTGGTTCGTCCGGCACTACATCGCGAAGGGGTTCGCGATGGGCCGCGTGTAAGGAGTCGGCGATGCTGAGCTGGATGGTATGGACCACCCCGGTGGCGGTATTTTTTACCCTGGTGGTGGTGATGCTGATCGGCATGACGATCTGGGAGGTGCGCGCGCCCACCGTGGAGCGCAAGGGTTTCCTGCCGATCGCCACCACCCGGGGCGACCGCCTGTTTATCGGGCTGATGTGTGCCGCGTGGATCAACCTGGCCTGGGTAGGCCTGGGCGAGAAGATGCAAGGCTGGTTCCAGCTGGCGGAAGCGCCGTCGGTGTGGATCAGCGCGGCCATTTCGGCCGTGGTGCTGGTGATCGTCATGCGCCGGGGCTAAAGGCGCCTGGAAGATGCCGCAGGGGTTTCGACTGGTATTGCTGTGCATGGGCTGCGAGATCTTGTCCCCTTCCCCGGGGCCGCAACCCTGTGACAGAACCGGGGAAGGGTACCTGAGGAGACAACGAATGAAAGAGCGCGTGAAGTTGGGGATGTCGGCCCTGGCCTTTGCGGCCGCACTGACATGCGGGCATGCCGCCTGGGCCGACGAGGCCGCGGCAAAGAAGTGGATCGACAGCGAATTCCAGCCGTCGTCGCTGGCCAAGGACAAGCAGCAGGCCGAAATGAAGTGGTTCATCGACGCCGCCGCCAAGCTCAAGGCCAAGGGCGTGACGCAGATCAATGTGGTGTCCGAGACGATCACCACGCACGAATACGAATCGAAGACGCTGGCCAAGGCCTTCGAGGAAATCACCGGCATCAAGGTCAATCATGACCTGATCCAGGAAGGCGACGTCGTCGAGAAGCTGCAGACGTCGATGCAGTCCGGCAAGTCGATCTACGACGGCTGGATTTCGGATTCCGACCTGATCGGCACGCACTACCGGTACGGCGCCATCCTGCCGCTGTCCGACTACATGAACGGCGCCGGCAAGGAGTTCACCAACCCCGGCATCGACGTCAAGGACTTCATCGGCACCAAGTTCACCACGGCGCCGGACGGCAAGCTCTACCAGCTGCCCGACCAGCAGTTTGCCAACCTGTACTGGTTCCGCGCCGACTGGTTCGCGCGCAAGGACCTGCAGGACAAGTTCAAGGCCAAGTACGGCTATGACCTGGGCGTGCCGACCAACTGGTCGGCCTACGAGGACATCGCCAACTTCTTCACCAACGACGTGAAGGAGCTGGATGGCAAGAAGGTCTTCGGCCACATGGATTACGGCAAGAAGGACCCGTCGCTGGGCTGGCGTTTTACCGATGCCTGGCTGTCGATGGCCGGTTCGGCCGACAAGGGCCTGCCCAACGGCATGCCCGTGGACGAGTGGGGCATCCGCGTGGCCGACGACAAGTGCACGCCGGTGGGCGCGTCGGTGTCGCGCGGCGGTGCCACGAACAGCCCGGCGGCCGTCTACGCGCTGACCAAGTACATCGACTGGATGAAGAAGTACGCCCCGCCGCAGGCCATGGGCATGACGTTCTCCGAGGCCGGCCCGGTGCCCGCCCAGGGCCAGGTCGCCCAGCAGATCTTCTGGTACACGGCCTTCACCGCTGACATGACCAAGAAGGGCCTGCCGGTGGTCAATGCCGACGGATCGCCGAAGTGGCGCATGGCGCCGTCGCCATACGGCCCGTACTGGAAGCAGGGCATGCAGAACGGCTACCAGGACGTGGGCTCGTGGACGTTCTTCAAGAACACCGACCCGAACCGCCTGGCCGCGGCGTGGCTCTACGCCCAGTTCGTGACCTCCAAGACGGTGTCGCTGAAGAAGTCGCTGACAGGCCTGACCTTTATCCGCGACAGCGACATCCACCACGAGTACCTGACCAAGAACGCGGCCAAGTACGGTGGCCTGATCGAGTTCTACCGCAGCCCGGCCCGCGTGGCCTGGACGCCGACCGGCAACAACGTGCCCGACTATCCGAAGCTGGCCCAGCTCTGGTGGAAGAACGTGGCCACGGCGGTGACGGGCGAGAAGACGCCGCAAGCCGCCATGGACAACCTGGCCGAGGAAATGGACCAGGTGATGGGCCGGCTGCAGCGCGCGGGCATGGCCCAGTGCGCGCCGAAGCTGAATCCGAAGAGCGATCCGTCGAAGTGGCTGTCGTCGGAGCATGCGCCGTGGAAGAAGCTCGATAACGAAAAGCCGAAGGGCGAAACCATCGCCTACGACAAGCTGCTGCAGGCGTGGAAGGAAGGGCGAGTCCGCTGATCCTTCTCTGAACGGGGTGTTCAGCCTGCAGTGTGAAGCGGTGGCGTGTGTTGCGTCACCGCTTCATTTTTTTGTGGATCTGTTAAGGATTGGAATATTGCTGTTGCAGTCGGAGTTGAGGGGTGGACTGTGGAGGTGGGCTGCCTAGAATCGCTCGCAGGTCTTGATGAACGAGGAGCGATATGGATTTGTCGGATCATTTCGAACGCCCCAGGCTTGCGGCGGATATCGCGCAGAAGCTGGTGCATGGGCCGGCCAGCAAGGTCATCGCGCTGATCGGATCGCGTGGCATCGGCAAGAGCACGTTCCTGCGGCAGGAAGTGGCGCCTGCCATCCGCAGGCTTGGCGCACTGGTGGTGATGGCGGATCTGTGGGGCGAGACAGACAAGGACCCCGCGGACGTGGTGGTCGGTGCGGTCCAGAAGGCGCTGGATGCCAACGAGAGCATCGCCGCCAGATTCGCGCAGGCAGTGGGGCTGAAGGGGGTCGGTTTCGGCAGCCTGTCGCTGTCTTTCGGTCACGGCGAGACACCCGAGAAGCGCGGAGGGCTGTGGGTCTACCGCTCGATGGAGGCGTTGTCGGCCAGGACGCGCCGTCCGATCATCCTGATCATCGACGAAGCGCAGCAGATGCTGGCAACCGAGCGTGGGGACAGCATGCTGTACACGCTGAAAGCCACCCGGGACCTGCTCAACAACGACCGGGGACTGTATGGCGTACGGACCGTGTTCACGGGCTCCGACCGCACGAAGCTGCTGATGATGCTGGGCGGACGGCACACGATGTATAGCGCATCGCAGTTTGCGTTTCCGGAACTCGGCGCGGACTTCCTGCAGTGGGTACGGCGCAAGTATGAACTGCCGCCCTCCGCCGACGATGCGCTGCTCGAACGGATGTTCCAGCGTGCGGAAAGTCGTCCCGAAGTCCTGATGGACGCCGCGTTGCGGGTGGCGCTCTACGGCCAGTGCGAGGGGGTGAGCGTCAGGCACGCATTCGAACGGGCCGTTGACCTCCGCCTGGCCAAGGTTCACCAGCCTTTCATGAAAGCCATGGATCCGCTGGACCCGATCGACGATGCGGTGCTGCGCGTGGTGGCCGCCACGCCGTCCACGATTGCCGGGTTCGACACCCGGACGATGGGGCTGTACCGGACGGTCGTCCAGGAACTGGACCCTGACTGGAGCCGGGCGCCGGAGCGCCGCGATATCGAACAGTCCCTGAAGCGGCTGACTGCCCTGAAACTGATGTGGGGCTCGGTACTGGGCATCCATATGCTCGCGGACCCGACGCTGGCAGGTGCCATGCGGCGGGCGGGGCTGCTCGATATCGTGCCCGCGATGCCGGGCGGGCGACGGTCGGACGGCGACGAGGACCTGGACCCGTTCATCGTGCCGACGTCCGGGGCCGGGCTTCAGGCGTCCGAGGATGCGTCCTCCGGCCACCTGGCCCCCGTCGACGCATAGCAGGCCTTGCCATGCCGCTTGGCATCGTACAGCGCCATGTCGGCGCGCATGAACAGTTCGCTGACCGACGTGCCCTGGTCCGGCCGATGCATCGCGCTGCCCACGCTGGCCGTGGACACCAGCCGCCGCCCGTCGATATCGAACGGCCGCATCGCTGCATGCACCACCGTCTGGGCAATCCGTTCGACCGTATTGGGATGGCCTACGTTGTCGAGCACGATGGCGAATTCGTCGCCGCCGATGCGCGCCACGGCGTCGCCCGCCCGCACGCAGGCGCGCAGGCGTTCCGCGAAGGCAACCAGCAACTGGTCGCCGATCGGGTGCCCGTAGTTGTCGTTGACGGCCTTGAAGTCGTCGAGGTCCACCAGCAGCAGCGCGGTGCGATAGCCACCTGCATCGGCGCGAGCCATGGTTTCCTGCAGGCGGCGGTCGAAACCCTTGCGGTTGAGCAGGCCGGTCAGGTGATCGGACAGCGTCTGGGCTTCCAGCGAGCGCAGCTTCTGGCGTTCGCCGGTGATGTCACGGGCGAACATGTGCAGCCCGGTGACGGCGTCCTTCGTATCGTTCCAGGCGGGCTGGAAAGTCATTTCCCAGGCCCGGCCCTCGGCGTCCTCGCGGCTGTAGGTGACGGGCTCGCCCGCGCAGGCCTGTTCCAGGTACGGCTTGTGGGCGACGTACTCTGGCGTGCCCCAGAGCTCGCGCAGCGAGAGGCCCGTGATCTGGCTGGCGGGCAAGCCGAAATGGCGTGCGTAGGCCTGGTTGACGAACACGAACCGCTCGCCGGCGTCGACGAAGGCCACCAGGTCCGGAACATGGTTGGCGATGGCCTCCAGGCGCTTCTCGCTGGCCGCTGCCTTGCTGTTGGCGGCCTTGAGCGCGGCTTCCCGCTCGATCAGCTGGGTCATGACCTCCGAGAACGCCCCGGCCAGTTCGCCGATTTCGTCGTCGCGGCGCACGGGCAGTTCGGCCATGGCGGCGGGCTGTTCGCAAAGACGTCGCACGGTCCGATGCAGGCGCTCCAGCGGCGCCAGCAGGTGCCGGATCACGGCCCACATCAGGATCGCGGCCGCCAGCAACGTCACGATGCCCAGGATGACGGCCCGCTGGCGCACTTCGACCAGCGGTGCGTAGGCTTCGGCGGCGGGCAGGACCGAGATGACTTCCCAGCCATTCGACTCCAGCAGGAAGCGGGCTACCACGGGCTGCTCCGGCCAGATCGACTCCAGTGTCGATTCGGGGGCTTCGGCGCCGCAGGATTCGCCAACTGCCTGCGCAGGGGTCAGGACTTTTGCTGCATCGGGGTGCATCGCATAGCGGGGATTCGGCCCGGCCGACACCAGGCAATAGAAGCCGGTGACACCTACGCGGTGATGGGCCAGTTCGCCCAGGAAGTTTTCTGCCGACAGGTTCAGCACGCCGCCCACCACACCCCGCAACTGGCCATGGCTGTCGTGCAACGGCACGGCCAGGATGACGCCGGGGGCGCTCGAGTGCTTGCCTTGCAGCAGGTCCGAGACGGCAAAGTCCGCGCCGTTGACGATGGCCTTGAAGTAATCCCGATCGCCAACGGTCATCTTGACGCCATCGGGCACGGCGGTGCTGAAGACGAGCGTGCCGTCGGTCGCGGCCAGGAAGGTGGCATTGAAGTGCTCGGGCATGTCGACCGTATCGATGGCCATCTGGCGCAGTTGACCGGCGGGACGATCGAGGACGGGCGCGAGCGTGCGCGCGAGCCGTCGCAATACGATAGCGCGCGACTCGAGCTTTTCGTCGAGTTGATCGGCGACCAGCTTGACCAGGGTGTCCTGCTGGGCCTGAACGACTTCCTTCAGGCGCGTGTATGCGTAGACCTGGGAAAACCCGACCCGCACTACGAATACCAGCGTAACAACCGTCGCGGCCGCGATTGCCATTCGATACTTCAATGAGTGCCGCATGAATCTCTTTTTGTTCTGCGCACTGACCCGTTTTCCGGCTGCCTGGGCTTCAATGCAACGACCCTGCCCATTTCTTGAACGCACCTTGACGACGCAACGTTGGCAACCCGGTCAGAGCGTAGCAGAACTGCTGTTTTTTTCGGTGAGAGCAGCGATGGAAACACGTGCGGCTTCCCACATGGGGTGGCGGATGCGCCGCTTCAGGGTGGCGGCGCGACAACGGGACGGTCCCATCAGGTTCACGGGCACGTCGCCAGGGCCTCGGCGAGCCATTCGATGAGGGGCCGGAATCGCGATGCCCCACGGAACTCTGGCGGATAGGCGAGCCAGATTTCGCGGGAGACCTCCGGGACATTGCGTACGAGCGCCAGGCCGGGCTCGCCGGCAGCCAGGTAGTGGGGCAGCAATGCCACGCCGAGTCCCGCGCGCACGCCTTCGCGCACAGCCGCGAAGCTATTGGACTGGAACGAGAAGCGCCGTCCCTGCTCCTGTGGCCAATCGACTTCGGGCAGTGAGAAGCCTTCGTCGAGCAGTCCGCACAGCGGTGTGTCGCGCGACTCCGCCACGGTGGCGGACATGACGGCCGGCGCATAGAGCCCGAACTGGATCGTGCCGGCGCGCTGCGCGATCAGCGAGTCTTCCTGCGGCCGAGCCAGGCGTACCGCAATATGCGCGCGGCGCCGGGCCAGGCTGGTGACGCGGTTATCCACTTCGAGCCGCACTTCCACGTCGGGATTGCGCGCGTAGAAGGCGGGCAGACGTGGCGTCAGGAAATGGCTGCCGAGCGAGGCGGTCGCGGCGACCCGCACCACGCCCGACACGCCGGCGCTTGCGCCTTCGATCTCGCGCAGCAGCCGGTCGGCGGATTGCTCCATCTCGCGCGCGGCCGCCAGCGCGTTGCGTCCGGCGGCAGTCAGTACGAACGTCCCGTCCGTGCGCGTGGCCACGGGTTTGCCGAGCGCGGTTTCGAGCCGCCGGATGCGCCGGATGGCGGTGGCATGCGTGATATCGAGTTCACGGGCGCACGCCGAATAGCTGCCGACCCGCATCAGCGTGGACAGGGTCAGCAGGTCATCCCAGGTGATTGTGCTTTTTTGCACAGTATGTGTGATCTCGTGGCTAATTGGCGTACAGCTTACCGGCCTCTACGATGCCTGCATAGCCACTTTTCACTGTACGGAGACCGTCATGACCGCAACGCCTGCCGCCAAGCCTTTCACCCTGCTCGATGCCGCCGGTGCCAGCCGCCAGCCGTCCAACTGGTCGGACGCGGTGCTGGTGCTCGTGGATCACCAGCGCGAATACGTCGATGGGAAGCTGCCCCTGACCGGCATGCCGGCAGCCGTGGCCGAGTGCGCCGCGCTGCTTTCGCAGGCGCGCCAGCACGGCACGCCGGTCATCCACGTGGTTCACCACGGCAAGCCTGGCGGTGCGTTCGACCCGACCGGCCCGTTCGCGGCCATCATCGAGGGTCTGACCCCCGCCGAAGGCGAGCAGACAGTCATCAAGAACCTGCCAAACAGCTTTGCGGGCACTGATCTGGCCGCGCTGCTTGGCGCAATCGGCCGCAAGGAGCTGATCGTGGCGGGCTTTCAGACCCATATGTGCATCAGCGCGACCGTGCGGTCGGCGCTTGATCATGGCTATCGCGTCACGCTGGTCGCAGCGGGCTGTGCCACGCGCGATCTGCCCGATCCGCTTGGTGGCGACCCGTTGCGCGCCGCCGAACTGCACCGCGTGACACTGGCCGCGCTGAACGACAGGTTTGCGACGATCGTGGCGGATGCTTCGGCGTTGGCGCACTGACGTCGATCGACCGCCATGCGGCTGGCTGGGGCGGCCGGCGAATTTGTGATGTGTGAAGTTCCTTACATCTGCGTCACGCGCTGGTGCGGGCGGTCTGGGGCATACTAGCGCCTTTCCAACGCGGCAAATCCGGCCGCGTTCGCTCAAACAAGCCGCCCCCGCATGAAGCGCATCCTGCTTATCAAGATCACCTCGCTTGGCGACATGGTGCATACCCTGCCGCTGTTGTACGACCTGCGCCGTGCCTATCCGGACGCCAAAATCGACTGGATTGCCGACGCATCGTGCGCGGATATTCCGAGCTGGGCGGTCGGCATCGACCGTGTCATCGCGCCGCCTCTGCGCCAGTTCAAGAAGAATGGCCGCAAATGGCGCGACCTGCGCGGCATCATCGGCGCACTGATGTCGCTGCGCCGCGAACGCTATGACGTGGCCATCGACGTCCACGGCGTTTACAAGAGTGCCATCGCCGCCAGGCTGGCACGGACCAGGCGGCGCCTCGGCTATGCCGCCGAGTATCTCGGCGAAGCAAAGGCCGTGTTCGCCTACACCGAGATTTTTGGTCCGCACGGCGATGCCAACTGCCGCCAGAAGATGCGCATGGTGGTGGCCAACGCGCTGGGGTACGACATCGAGCCGCACGAAACCGCTGAACTTCGGGTGCCGGCACCGGCCACGCCGCTGAACGCCGATGGCGTGCCACGCGCGCTGCTGTTCCACGCGACGTCGCTCGACATCAAGAAGTGGCCGCAGGCCAATTGGGTCGAAATCGGGCACCAGCTGGCCCGGCGCGGCTATCGCGTGCAGCTGCCATGGGGCTCGCAGAAGGAGCAGCAGGAAGCCCAGGCGCTGGCCGCGGCCATCCCCGGCGCCGAGGTGCTGCCGCGCATGTCGATCACCGAGTGCGCGCAGCGCGTCGATGCGGCCGCTCTGGTCGTCGGCATGGACACCGGCTTCGTGCATCTGGCCGATGCGCTGGGCAAGCCGACCGTCATGCTGTTCACCGCGACGTCACGGCCGCACTTTGGCGTGAACAAGCCTGGGCAGTCGGTGTCGGTTGGCGATAACGGCGCACCGCCTTCGGTGGACGAGGTGCTGCGCGCCATCGATCACGTCACGCATGCCAGCCCGGCGCCGGCGGGCGTGCCGGTTCACGCGGCCGGCAGCGCATCGGCGTAACGCCAGTACTCGAAGTCCACGATCGTCGTATTGCCGTTCGCGGTCACCACGTCGAGCATGAACGGCTGGCGGCGGATCAGCATGGAGGCCAGGTAGCGCGACGCCCGGGTGAGTCCCGGCGGCGGGGCCACGGATTCGCCGTGACGCATCGCCAGCCGCAGGATATGCACCGGCACGAATCGCTGCGGATCATCCATGCGCGCCAGGGCCGCGCCCCGGTAAAGCAGCGATGACTGCGCCAGGCGGGCAAAACGGGTGCGCAACTGGGCCAGCGTGCCTGTCGCCAGTGTGGCGCCGGTGCCCGTCAGGCCCACGGCGGTCACGCCGCGCACGTTTGCGCGCCAGAGCCCACCCACCACCATCAGCGGGTCGCGCTTTTCGGGCGGCGGCAGGTTCGACAGGTCTTCCGCCACCGAAAACATGTCGCCATTGAGATCGTAAAGATGGCTGCGCAGCCCAAAACGGCGGTGGTAGCCGATGATGCAGTCGAGGTCATCGTCGAGGATGGGGCGTGCGTCGCGCGGCAGATAGCGGGGCCTGACTTCGAACAGACCGGGCGACACGGCATAGCGGCCCGTCCAGGTCTTCAGCGCGGCAGCGTCGGTTTCGGCGCCGGTCTCGGCATTGGCGGGGGTCAGTTCCAGCGACATCGTCTTCAAGGCTTGGCGTTTGGGGAGAGCTCTCAACGCTACTTGCCGTGCCGCTCGACGTCGTTAGGACATTTCTAATTGTGGGTGCGGAATTTTCTCGTCCTGGCGGCGAGTTGACGCAACGCAAATGGCCCCATGGCGAGGGCATCAGTGAATGACGCCCCCTTGCACAACGCGCACCGGCTCCGCGTCGATGCGCAGCAGCAGCGCGGTCAGGCCATCGGGCGGCCGGCGCTGGCCGGCACCCCGGCCGCCTGGCACACCCTGCGCCGGCTGTCCCGCCGTGCAAACCAGGCTGGCATCGCTCCAGCCATTGCCCCCGTGGGCAGCCTGCGCGCGCAGCCAGCCGTCGCGATCGGCCAGCCACGTGGTGCCGGGCAACCGTGCTGGATCGACCCCCGCGATCCGCGCGAACACGGGCCAGGCCTGCGCGGACGCGGCCACGCAACCGGCGCGGAAATCCGGAATCGTGGCTGGTGGGCGGCCGTCGGGTGTGACCAGCAACGTGAGAAAGCGTGGATCGTCGAGCGGTAGCGTGGCAGGCGCGCCGTCGAACGCCACGACGCGCACGCGCTGGCGCCCGCGCCAGTCGTCCAGCGCGCGCGGCGGCGCCGCGCCGCAGCGCACCGTCACATCGGGCAGTCGCAGCGGCACCGGCCAACTGCCCTGCGTAGCGCCGCCGGTGCCGGCGGCCAGCGTCTTCAGGTAATCGATCACGGCCCATGCCTGGGTATCGTCAAGCTGGTCGCCGAAGGCCGGCATCGTCGTGTGCCCATTGCCGTCGCGCATGCCGGCCACGATGTGCCAGAACAGTTCGCCTTCGGCGCGGCGGCCCAGCAGCGGACTCAGGAAGGTCGGCGGCCAGCGTGACAGCGTGGCCGCCTGCGGACCTTCGCCCCGGCCGTCGGTGCCGTGGCACGCCACGCAATGCTGCGCGTAGACTTGCGCGCCAGTGGCGATGGCATCCACGGCGAATCGGGTCGGGCTCTGGTGAAAGCTGGTGGGGGCCGCGGGCGTGACGAGCAGCACCGGCGAAGGCCAGGGCGCCGCCACCAGCGCCAGCGCGCCGATGCCCAGCCACACCATGCGCCGCCGGCGCCAGCCCAGCGCCACGACCAGGCAGGTCAGCGCCAGCGCGATGGCCAGCACCGACAGGCCCAGCTGGCGCGCCAGCCCCAGGTCGATCAGCAGGGTGTCCCCGGCAATGCGGTGCGACCACGGCCACGCCGGCTGGCCGTGCAGATCGCCAGACCAGCCCAGCGTGTGCCAGAGTTGCCACAGCGCTAGCTGGACTTCCTGTACCAGGCGCAGCAGCGCATCGAGCCACGCCGGCGGTGGCGGGGCGCTCATGTGGCGCCCCGGACGGCGGACTTACCAGCTTGCATCGAGACCCAGATGGCGCAGGGCTTCGTGCCGAAGCGCGGTCAGCCGCGGATCGCCGCGATGGCGGGGATAGGGCAGGTCGACGTGGATCTCGGCCGTGATGCGCGCCGGCCGCTGGCTGAACACGATCACGCGTTGCGCCAGGAACAGCGCCTCTTCCACATCGTGCGTGACGAGCAGGGCGGAAAAGCCCGCGCGTTGCCACAGTTCGACCAGGTCGCTCTGCATCGCCAGGCGCGTCAGCGAATCGAGCTTGCCAAGCGGTTCGTCGAGGACAAGCAGCCGGGGGTCGTTCACCAGCGCGCGGGCCAGTGCTACGCGCTGGGCCATGCCGCCCGACAACTGATGCGGAAACGCGCGGGCGAAGGCTTCGAGCCCCACGCGCTTGAGCGCCGCATCGACGCGGTGGCCTTCGCGGCGCAGCAGGCCGCGCGCCTGCAGGCCCAGCGCCACATTGTCGCGCACGCGGCGCCAAGGGTAGAGCGTGGGGTCCTGAAAGACGACGATGCGCGAGGGGTCGGGGCGGTCGATCGGCGTGTCGTCCTGCAGGATCTGCCCCTGCGACGGACTGTCGAGGCCCGCCACCAGCCGCAGCAGCGTGGACTTGCCGCAGCCGCTGGGGCCGAGCAGCGCGACGAATTCGCCGGGCGCCACCTTCAGGTTGACGCTGTCGAGCACCGGCAGCTGCGTATCGCCATCGCCAAAGGCATGGCTGACGGCGCGGATATCGATGCGGGCGCCACGCGAGGGGTCGGATGCAGCCACTACCATTTGACGGTTCCTTTCTGCCACGACAGCGCGCGGTCGCGCACGGCAAACAGCAATGTGATGACGCCCGAGAACAGCAGGGCCATGACGATCAGCGCCGCGTACATGTTCACGTACGAGGCCCAGCCCTGCGCCCAGGTCAGATACCAGCCCAGCCCCGACTTCACGCCCATCATCTCGGCCGTGACCAGCACCGAGAACGACGCGCCGAGCCCCATGAACAGCCCCACGAAGACCTGCGGCAGCGCCGCCGGGATGGCCACGCGCAGCACCAGGAACGCCTCTGACGCGCCCATCGTGCGGGCCACGTCGTAGTAGCTCTTGTTGACGCTGGCCACGCCGGACCAGGTCAGCACCGCCACCGGAAAGGCCGTGGCCAGCGCGATCAGGAAGACGGCCGCCGAATAGCTCGACGGGAAGAAATAGAACGTCAGCGGCAGCAGCGCGGTGGAGGGCAACGGCCCCAGCACACGCAGCACCGGATGCACCCAGTAGCCGATGCGGCGCGACCATCCGATCGACACGCCGATCAGAAAGCCCACCACACCGCCGTAGGCCACGCCGAAGCCGAGCAGCTTCAGCGTGTTCAGCGCGCTGTCGCCCAGCCGGCGCCAGTCGTCGATGTAGACCTCGATCAGCGCCTGCGGGGGCGCAAAGAAGGGCGTGGGCAGCAGCGCCGTCTTCGCGGTCAGGATTTCCCAGCCCGCCAAGACCAGCGGCAGGGCCACCAGCCACGGGCCGGCATGGCGTATCGCCTGGCGCAGGCGGCGCAGCGGACCCGCGTAACCGCCCCCGACAGCCACCGCCAGCAGCGCGGCGGCCGCCACGAGTACCGCGATGCCGAGTTCGTCCGTATAGGCCCAGTCCGAAAAGCCGGCCACCTTGTTCGGCCAGCGCCAGGTGAGCGCGCCGAAGGCGCCCCACGCCAGCGCGGCGACGATGCCGGTGGGCCAGACACCGGCCGGCGTGCCGGTCGATCTGGCCGGTTTGGCCGGTTTGGCCGATGTGGCGGATGTGACCGGTTTGGCCGATCCGTCCAGCGGCAGCGGGGCGTCAAGCGTTTGTTGCGGCGTAGCCATGTGGGCGCTCCCGGGTTAGCCGAGGACGTTGGCGTAGACGTGCTGCGCCAGCTTCTTCGTGTCGGTCGATTTCTTGAGCACGCCAATGCGCTGGAAATCGCCGGCATAGAACGCGATTTCCTCCTGCAGGTCCACGCCGGTCGGGTGATGGGTGTAGGTCAGCGACGCATAGAGCTTGCGCAGGTCGTCGGTGCTGATCTTGGGCGAGTATTTGGCAAAGACCTTGGCCGCCTCGTTGGGGTTCTCGTTGACGTAGTCGGTGGCCTGCACGATTGACCGGGCCAGCGCGGACGCGGCCGGCCGGTCGTTGCGGACCAGTTCGCCACGGGCGCCAATCACGCAGCAGACCTTGCGCGCATACTCGCCGGTCAGGTTGGTGGCCAGTTCCACATAGGCGCCGTTGGTGCGCTTTTCGAGCAGGTAGAGGTTGGGATCGCCGTCGGCAATCGCCTGGATCTCGCCCTTGTCCACGGCCACGCCAAGCAGGTCGGCCGGGTACTGGCGCCAGGTGATGTCACGGTCCGGGTCGATGCCGTTCTTGGCCAGCAGGATCGTGAAGAAGTGCTTGCCCGGCGCGGCCAGGTCGCTGACGCCCACGGTCTTGCCCTTGAGCGCCTGCAGGTTCGTCACGCCGGCGGCCTTGGCGCCTACCAGCCGCACGCAGCCGCCATGCGAGCTGCCGATGATCTTGACGTCGAAGCCGGCCTCAAGCGGCTTGAGCCAGCGGTGGATCATGCCCACGGCGGCGTCTGCCTTGCCGGTGGCGATCGATTCCAGCAGCTGGTCGGTGGACCCGCTGTAGTTGATCAGATCCACCTGCAGCCCGTTCTTCTCGAAGAAGCCCTTTTCCTGGGCCACCACGATCGGTGTCAGGCAGAACGAATTCTGGTTCCACGCAAACGTCAGCTTGCGCGGTGCGGACCACGCCTGGCGGCCCAGGATCAGGGCCGGCGCGGCGATGGCTGCGGTGCCGGCGAGCCGCAGGACGCTGCGGCGGCGTGCATCAGGCTGGAACGTGTTCTGGCTCATGTTTCCCGCTCCCCGTTGTTGTTGGTGTGGGTGGTTCAGGCAGCGCGGCGGCGCTGTTCGGCGTCGCGCTGTGCTACCAGCTCGCGCACGCGCGGAATCAGCTCGCGGCCGTAGTCGACGGCGTCTTCGAGGGGATCGAAGCCGCGGATCAGGAACGTGGTCACGCCCAGGTCGTAGTAGGCCAGCAGGGCATCGGCCACCTGTTCCGGCGTGCCGACCAGCCCGGTGGAATTCGATCGGCCGCCCGTTTCGCGTGCGATGGCCGTCCACAGACGCTGGTCAACGCGATCGCCTTGTTCGGCCGCCGCCAGCAGCCGGCGCGCGCCTTCGCTCTGTTGCGGCCCGCCCCGGCTGTAGCCGGCCTGCACGCGCAACGCGCGGGTGCGTTCCAGGATGTCGTCGGCGCGCTGCCAGGCTTTTTCCTCGGTATCGGCCAGCACCGGCCGGAACGACACCGAGAAGTTGATCTCGCGGCCGTGTCTGGCCGCTTCGGCACGCACGCGCGTGGTCAGTTCGCGCACCTGGTCGAGCGATTCGCCCCACAACGCATAGACGTCGGCGTGCTTGCCGGCGACGGCAATGGCCGCCTCTGACGCGCCGCCGAAGTAGATCGGCACATGCGGCTGCTGCGCCGGCTTGACTTCGGAGAAGCCGCGCGCGAAGCGGTAGAACGTGCCGTCGTGGTCGAACGGCTGCGGCTCCGTCCAGATGCGCCGCAGGATGCCCAGATATTCGTCCGTGCGGGCGTAACGCTGGTCGTGGTCCAGGTAGTCGCCATCGCGCTTCTGTTCGTCGTCCGACCCGCCGGAGATGAAGTGCACGCCGAGCCGGCCGCCGCTGAACTGGTCCAGCGTGGCGATCTGGCGCGCGGCCAGCGTGGGCGACGTGAAGCCCGGCCGGTGGGCCAGCATGAAGTGGATGCGCTCGGTGACGGCGGCCGCGTACGAGATGGTCAGCGTGGCGGACGGGCCGGTGGAGTGGTGCGGCACCAGGATGCGGTCGAAGCCGGCCTGCTCGTGGGCCTGCGCAAAGGCGCGCACATAGTCGCGGTCGACCGCGGGGCCGGTGGGCGGATGGATTTCCGATTGCTTCTGGCTCTGGATCATGCCGATGAAGTTGACGCTCATGCGTGATGCTCCTGGTTTGCCTGGATGGGGTACGGGTATGGACGAGAACGTACGCCCGCGCGGCGGCAGACCCAACGAATAAAAACGCCGCTCCATATGCAGCAAAAACCGCCGGTCGATATGCGATATGCGTCGTTATCAAGGCCGGGCATGCGGCGGTACGCTATGTGGCGCCTGATCCTGTTCCCCCCGACGCCCGAAGGAAACCGCATGTCTTCGTCATCCCTGCATCGCCTGCCGACCCCGGCGGCACGGCTGGACGACGTGCTGGCCGAACTGGCCGCGCGCTTCGCCACCACCGCTGCCGCCCACGACGCCGATGGCACGTTCCCGCACGACAATTTCGCGCAGCTGCACGGCTACGGCCTGATTGCACAGGTCGTGCCGGCCGCGCACGGCGGCGCTGGCGCGGGACTGGCCCAGGCGCGGCGCATCATCGCGGCTGTGGCGGGCGGCGACGCGGCCACGGCGCTGGTGCTGACGATGACCTACCTGCAGCATCGCGCTATCGGTCGCGCCGATTCGCGCTGGCCCGACGCGGTGCGCCAGCAGGTATTCCGCAGTGCCGTGGAGCAGGGCGGCCTGATCAACTCGCTGCGCGTGGAGCCCGAGCTTGGCTCGCCGGCACGCGGCGGCCTGCCGGGCACGGTGGCCACACGCGTGGGCGACCGCTGGCGGCTGCGCGGCCACAAGCTGTACACCACCGGCATCCCGGCCCTGCGCTGGCTGGCCGTATGGGCCCGTACGCACGAGCCCGAGCCGCGCGTCGGCATCTTTCTGGTGCCCAGGCCGGACGCCGGGACGCCCGGCATCCGGGTGATCGAAAGCTGGGACCATCTGGGGCTGCGTGCGTCGGGCAGCCACGAAACCGTGTTCGAGGATGTCTGGATCCCGCTGGAAAACGCCGTGGACATCCGCCCGCCCGCGGCGTGGGCGCCGGCGGGCGGCAGCCAGGCGGACATCGACGCCAACGCTGACCAGCAGGCGTGGATGGTGACCCTGCTGGGTAGCCTCTACGACGCCGTGGCGCGTGCCGGCTTCGACTGGGTCCGCCAGTTCGTGCGCGAGCGGGCGCCGGGCAGCCTGGGCAAGCCGCTGGCCACCCTGCCGCGCGTGCAGGAGTCGATTGGCGAGATCGCCGCGCTGCTGCGCGTGAACCAGGTCTTGCTGGACGACATTGCCGCGCGCAGCGACGCCGGCGCGCCGCCGCTGCCGGCCGACAGCGGGCTGCTCAAGTACACCGTGACATCGAACGCGATTCGTGCCGTGGAACTGGCGCTGCAACTGTCGGGCAATCACGGCCTGAGCCGGCACAACCCGCTGCAACGCCACTATCGCGACGTGCTCTGCAGCCGCATCCACACGCCCCAGAACGACGCCATCCTGACCGCCGCCGGACGCGCGGCGCTGGGTGTGTGACCCGGGGCGCAGACGATTGCCCGCCGTGCTATGGTTGTGTGCGATGTGCCGCAGCCTCGACGGCACACGTGAATCCGGAGACAAGCCATGGCCGAGACGCTACCTGGCGCGCACGCGCTGGCGCCGCTGCGCGACTTCATCACCGCCTTTTCCGCCTTGCTGGACCAGCATCCGGACGAGCCGCGCATCCTCGACGAAGGCGGCGCGCTGCTGGCAAAGCTGGTGGCGCGCGACGACTGGCTGCCCGAGGCCTATGCGCAGCCCCATCCCGAGTTCTACCAGCAGATGCTGCTGCACTGCGATTCCGCCGAGCGGTTCTCGATCGTCAGCTTCGTCTGGGGGCCGGGACAGCGCACGCCGATCCACGACCATACGGTGTGGGGCCTGATCGGCATGCTGCGCGGCGCCGAGTACGCCCAGCCTTACGCGATAGACGGTGACGGCGTGCCCCGGCCGGAAGGCGCGGCCGTGCGGCTGGAGCCGGGCCAGGTGGAGGCGGTGTCGCCCGCGGTTGGCGATATCCACCGCGTTCACAATGCCTTCGACGACCGCGTATCGATCAGCATCCACGTCTACGGCGCCAACATCGGCGCGGTAAGCCGCCATGTCTATCCGGAAGCCGGCGGCAACAAGACCTTTATCTCCGGCTACTCCAATACCACCTTGCCCAATCCCTGGGACCGCTCGAAGGAATCCGTCGCACCATGACCGCAGCCAGCCATCCGTTTCCCGTCACGACCAGCCAGGCAGTGCGCCAGGCGTTGCTGGACCGCGCCGAGATTGCGCTGGTGGATGTGCGCGAGGAAGACCCGTTCGCGCAGCAGCATCCGCTATGGGCGGCCAACTTCCCGCTGTCGAAGCTCGAACTCGAAGCCTGGACGCGCATCCCGCGGCGCGATACGCGTATCGTGATCTACGGCCAGCATGACGGCGAAGACCTGGCGCCGCGTGCGGCAAGCGTGCTGCGCAGGCTTGGCTATACCGATGTGTCGCTGCTCGACGGCGGCCTGGAAGCATGGATCGCCGGTGGCGGCGAAGTGTTCCGCGACGTCAACGTGCCGAGCAAGTCGTTTGGCGAACTGGTCGAGGCGAAACGGCACACGCCGTCGCTGAGCGCCACGGCGGTGCAGGCGCTGATCGACCGCAAGGCCGATGTGGTGATCGTCGACGCGCGCCGCTTCGACGAATACCAGACCATGAACATTCCGACGTCGACCAGCGTGCCCGGCGCGGAACTGGTGCTGCGTGTGCGCGAACTGGCGCCGGACCCCGCCACGCAAGTCGTCGTCAACTGCGCGGGCCGCACCCGCAGCATCATCGGCACGCAGTCGCTGATCAATGCCGGCATTCCGAACCCTGTGGCGGCGCTGCGCAATGGAACGATCGGCTGGACCCTGGCCGGGCAGACGTTGTCGCACGGCGCCAGCCGCCGCGCACCGGCGCAGGTGGGCGCGGCCAACCTGGAACAGGCCCGCGCAGGCGCCCGCGCCATTGCGGACAGGGCGGGCGTCAAGCGCATCGCGCATGATGCGCTGGCATCGCTGGAGACCCCGGGCCGCACCGTGTACCGCTTCGACGTGCGCACGCCCGAGGAATACGCCGACGGCCATCTGCCTGGCTTCGCCAGTGCGCCGGGCGGCCAGCTGGTGCAGGAAACCGATCACAACGCACCGGTGCGTGGCGCGCGCGTCGTGCTGGCGGACGATGACGCCGTGCGCGCCAACATGAGTGCGTCATGGCTGGCCCAGATGGGATGGGAGGTCTATGTGGTGGAGCCGGTCGGCGATGCCCTGCGCAGCGAGCGCGGCACCCCGGGGGCGAAACGTCCCGCCGCACCGGACGTGCCAACGATCACGCCGGCAACGCTGTCCGGCTGGCTGGAAGCGGGCGACGTGGCGGTCATTGACGTGACGGCCAGCGCCAACTACGTCAAGCGTCATATCCCCGGTGCGTGGTTCGCGATTCGGGCGCAGTTGGCCCAGGCGCTGCGCGCTATCCCGCCGGCCCGCCGCTATGTGCTGACCTGCGGGTCAAGCCTGCTGGCCCGGTTTGCGGCCGTGGACCTGCAGGCGCTGACCACGTCGGAGGTGTTCGTGCTGGAAGGCGGCAACGCGGCGTGGTTCGACGCGGGCCTGCCAGCCGAGCAGGGCGAAACCCGTCTGGCCGTGCCGCGCACGGATCGCTATCGCCGCCCGTACGAGGGCACCGACAACGCAGCGGCTGCCATGCAGGCGTACCTCGATTGGGAATTCGGCCTGATCGCACAACTCGATCGTGACGGCACGCATTTCTTTGAGGTGGCTTGAGCTAACCGAATTGCGCCAAGGCAAGACCCCCTGCGCAACGCAGTGGGCCATCCCAAAATGCAACAGCAATGTTCCATTTGGGCACAGAAGTTTACGCCAATGCGTGTGAAGATCCCCCATCGATAACGCGGCCCGCCTTTCTAGCTTGAAGCGCAGGCGCCGCACAAACTTGGGGTCAATTCATGAATGTTGTACCGATACCAGCGTGGAATGATGCGCGGGTGCTTCCGCCGGTAAATAGCAAGAATCCGGTAGGCACCGAACGGTCGCCCTATGAGGTGTCGCTGGTCTCTTTCGTAGAGCGATTCGCGACATCGGGGCAGCGGTGTCGAATCCTGCGAGGCTTTCTGGGATTCAGAAAAGTGCTACATGCATCCGGCGTTTCCTCTGGGTTCCAGTGGGTGGGCGGAAGCTTCGTCGAGGATGTCGAGGGGCGTGAAGGCCGTATCCCTCGCGATATCGATGTGGTGACGTTCCTGGACGGCGCTTCCTGTTCGCCGGCCAGGTTGCCGTCCTGGCTATTCGACCATAACCGCGTGAAATCGCAGTTGCTTGTTGACGGTTACTGGGTGGAGCCCGCGGCGTCGGAAAACTGCCGTCGCAGGATATCCACCTACTGGCACAGCGTGTGGTCGCACCGAAGGGACTTGCAGTGGAAAGGCTATCTGCAAATCGGTCTGCAACCCGCGGACGACGAGGCTGCGGAAGCGGTTCTGGATCGGAAGAGCCTGGAACAAAGCCGCGCAGCCTTCAATGTTTGACGATGACAAGGAGAAGTGAAATGGCAAAGGATGACAGCGTCCGGGGTCAATTCGACAACGTGCCCGACGAGCGCCCGGCCAACTGGCTGGAAGAGTTGCCAGTGGACAGCCTTGCGAGATCCAGCATCGAGCATTTCATGCGGCAGGTCGAGGCTGAACTGGCGGAAGCGGAGTCCCGGTGAGCACCTGAGGCGCTCACAAATCCCGTGTCCGCGGAATGATCACGGCCTGTCCGTGTAGCAGGCCGTCGGCATCGAACATCTGCCACAGCGTGGCTTCTTCACCCTCCGGCTGGTGATCAGGCAACCCCGGAGGCGCTGCCGAACGCCGCGAACACGCGCGCCTGCACGGCCTCCATGACCTTTAGTTGCTGCGGATTGGCCGCATCGCTGGCGGTCACGCCGGTGGCGTCCTTGGGCTTGGCGCCGAGCGGATAGAACACAAAGCTCGACCCGAAATCCTTGCCAGCTTCCTTTTTCAGGCTCCGGTTCAGGGCCTTGAGGTACTTTTTCTTCGAGGTCTTCGACATTGGCATGTTTCCTGGCGCTCCTGTCTGGTGGTGAACCTGATTCCCGCGTGGTGCCTTCGCGGCCTTGCGCGCCGTCAGGGGGCGGCCTGTGTTGGCGGCGCATGGCGGATACCGTTTTCTGAGTGATTTATTGGGCACTCTATTGCGAATCGGTGTGTGGCTATGGTAGACGGGCCATTTCGCTCGAATCAAATACTGATTCCCATTGTCTCTAATATTTATCCGAGGCGCGCGTGACGCCTTGTGTTCGATGGCCGTATGCTTGCCGGGTGAAATCTGACCAGAAAGAGTCTGTCGATGACCGAGATGGCACGCACGATCGTTCCCGTAGACATTACCGAGCAGACCTTGCTGGCATGCGCGGTGATCGCGCGACACCTGGGCGGCACGCTGATGGGCGTCCACCTGTTCGGATCAGCCGTCGAAGGCGGATTGAAGCCGTGCAGCGACATCGATCTGCTGGTAATCGTGCGGACACGGCTTGAAGAATCGGCCAAGTGTGCATTGATGCGCGATCTCTTGACGATCTCTGTCCCGCCGGGCACCGACGCGCGGTGGCGCGCGCTGGAAGTCACCGTGGTTGCATGCGATGAGGTCGTACCCTGGCGCTACCCGGCCAGGCGCGAAGTCCAGTTCGGCGAATGGCTCCGCACCGATTTGCAGGCCGGCATCGTCGAATCGCCAGTTCTTGATCACGACCTGGCCATCCTGCTGACGAAGGCGCGCCAGCACAGCGTGGCACTGGTAGGGCCCTCGGCCGAGACGCTGCTCGATGCCGTCCCCCTTCAGGATTTCCACCGCGCGCTGCGCGATACCGCCGCGCAGTGGAATGCCGACGCGGATTGGAAGGACGACGAACGCAACGTCGTGCTGGCACTGGCCCGCATCTGGTACAGCGCGGCCACCGGAAAGATCGCCCCCAAGGACGTGGCCGCGACGTGGGCGCTGGAGCGGCTGCCCGAGACATTCCGCCCAGTCATGATCGCGGCGAGGGCAGGGTATCGGGAGGATGGGCCGGCCTCGGCCCTCGCCGACGCGCGGCAGGTGGAAGCGTTCATCCGCTTCGCACGGACCGCCATTGATGAAATTCTTGGGTGTAACTGACGGCGCGTTTGGCCGATGCAGGGATCGGCGCCGATGCCCAGGCCAAAACAAAAAGCCCAGCATCGCTGCTGGGCTTTTTGACGAATCTGGTGGGTGGTACAGGGATTGAACCTGTGACCCCTGCCGTGTGAAGGCTGTTCTCCAAGGCTCAAGAACTGAGCTTTAACCTTTCTGAATCAATCACTTAGCTTCGCTATCCCATAGCTGTTTTGCGTTCGGGACTCTTGACCATGGACGCACAAAAATGGCTACCATCTCCAAGCGCATAAGCAACTCTGGCGAAATCACGTATCAGGCAAAATGCCGCCGCAAAGGCTTTCCGACCAAATCCAAGACGTTCCGGATGCTGTCAGACGCCAAAGCATGGGCGCGGCAGGTTGAACGGGCTTACGACACAGGCGAGGCTCTGGGCGTGCCGGATCGAAGCGCGCATGCCGCAACGACCGTGGGCGATGTGCTGAAGAAGTACCGAAACGATGTCTGCCCAGCTCTAAGGGGCGGTCTGATCGATCAGGAGCGCATTGACAGGTGGCTTGCCGCGAAATGGACCAAGACACCGATCCTCGATCTCACCCCGGCCATCCTCGCCAAGTTCCGGGACGACCGTCTGAAGACGGCTGGTGCCGGGACGGTTCTGCGTGAACTCAACATCATCCGGTCCGCGTTGAACCGGGCTCGTACGGACTGGGGCATCCCCGTGCCTGAGTGCAAGATCACCCGACCGAAGGCACCAGCCGCGCGTGACCGTAGATTGAAGGCGGGCGAGTTCGAGAAGCTGATGACGGGATGTGAGCGTGCCCGGAATAAGCAGTTGCGGCCTGCCGTGATACTCGCCATCGAGACAGCCGCACGTCAGGGCGAACTGCTCAAGTTGACATGGGCGCACGTTGACATGGTCGGGCGTGTGGCACGGTTCCCTATCACCAAGAACGGCACGCCGCGCACCATTCCGCTATCGACACGCGCGATTGAGGCGCTGACAGAGTTGCAGTTGGACCGGCCCGACAGCGCAGGCTCACACCCAAAGTTCGGGCACGTCCTGTGGCGGTATGCGAATGACCGTAGCTCGCTGAAGCACGCCTTTGCGCGGCTGACGAAGCGGGTAGGGATCGAAGGATTGCGCTTCCATGACTTGCGGCGAGAAGGTGTGTCACGGATGCTGGAGAAGGGGCTGAATATCGTGGAGGTGTCGCAGGTCAGCGGCCACAAGACTCTATCCATGATCCAGCGTTACGCCGCGCCGCGACCCGAGGATATTGCGCTGAAGCTAGGCTGATGCGTAGTTGATCGAGCCGCACGTCCTGTTCGTGGTATTGACCCCAAGCTGGACGTGCGGCCTTTCTGCCTACCTACTTCCTCCGCTTCTCCCTCCAGAGGTAGGCCGGTGCATCCTTCCAGTCGGCACGGATGAACTCGAAGCGCTGACCGTACGGGCGTGTGAAGCCCTTGGCGTCCCTTGGATACGCCCACCCCAAGGACAACAACCTGCCTTCCTCATCCTTGGCCACGCACCCTTCGCCACGATATAGGTTGTCCTGCCCTTGCCACAGTGTGTAGAACTTCAGCCCTTCTAGCGGAGACGAATGCGGCCTTGTTGTCTGGAGGAGGCACGCCTCGCTGTCGCTCATGTATGCGACTGATTTGCCCTCCACAAGGACGGCCACGCTTTTGATATTGCCAATGGTGCGCGGAAGGTTTCTGTAGATGGTCGCTGCATTGCTGTGATCCACCGGAACATTCGAGCGTTGGTCTGGCTCGACCGGATAGGCGTTTGCGTTTGATACCGGGCTGAGCCCAAGGCACGCCGCCAGCATTGCGGTCCCGACTGCCGTCTTGTAGTTCACAATCTTCTCCGTTCCTGAAGTGTTCTTAACGCCGCAATTATTGGCGGTTATGCCGCGCGTGGCATCCACTGCGTTGGTAGGGAGTAGGCAACCGCCTTCCTTTGGTGGTAATCAAGCGCGCTTACTGACGTTCATAGTTGTCTCAGACGGAGATTTTCAACGTAAAAGTGTCGTATGAATAATATTTTTAGGCTGGAAACGTCTATGTGCCGATGTACAAACGATAACAAGGACTGATTCGCCTTGTAAAAGTGCTTTATAGATATCAATAAGTATGTCGTGGCGAATACATGTTCGGCTGACTGGAATTGGTTGAAGCTATGTTTCGTAGCGGGGCTGGCAAAACTGAAAAAACCAGTGTAGAGTCCACACATCGCATAGGAGGTGAACAATGAGCGACGTGAGAAAGAAAAGCCCCAGAGCCCCCACAATGGCCTTACAAGACGCGCTTGATCGCGTTGAGAAGGTCTATGCGGCGGAAGGGCGTCACGCGGCGCCTTCCGACCTCATCGCACAGGCCCTGGGCTATAAGAGTGCAGCGAACGGGGCTGCCGCGCAGGCTATTGCATCCCTGCGCTACTACGGGTTACTGGAGCGCCCGAAGGACGGGCACTTGGCTGTGTCTAAAGACTATGAGGCATACAAGTTCAACCCGGACGAGGCGCAGAAGCAGTCGCTGCTTATCGGGTGGCTGCGCACGCCGCCCGTGTTTTCATCGTTGCTCGACAAGTACGATGGACGGCTGCCTTCCGATGCCAACATCCGATACGACCTGATCAGCATGGGTTTTATTCCGGCTGGCGCAGATGCGTATGTCAGCGTGTTTAGGCGTTCGGTGGATTTCGCGCGCTATTTCGAGCAGGTCGCTCAAAGATCCGATCTAGAAGATCAACTTGGGCAGGTGGTCCCAGAACGTGAGCCGGTAGAGTTCGACGAGGTGGCACGGGACCAAGTGCCGGGCCACAAATGGCTTGAGGGTGGTTATCAGGGGAGGCATGTGCACCTGCTACGCCCGCAAGCAAGGTTTGCTGGCGGTGCTCATGTTGACCAAATCGCTGATGCAAACGCGATGACTGCGCTGCAACAACCACCCACTGGTTTTGCTGGCGGTCAACCGATGCCAGACGCGAATCCCGACGTAATCCGTGTTCCGATACGGCTGCCGAAGGGCCGCTGTGCGTGGCTGGAGTTACCCATCCCGTTCTATGAGTCGGATAAGGCACGGCTCAAGGCAATGATTGACATGCAACTGGCGGACGACACGGATGAAGCGTAGGCCGCGTCTGCAAAGAAAAAGCCCCACGCAGTTGGCGCTGCGTAGGGCTTTTGATCTCCCATGTGACTTAGACCTGTCCAAAGGGAGGCCGGGACAATCCCCAGCAAGGAAACCCATTATTGGGTTGAGGGTTGCCGGTGTCAAGTGGGTCCGGTTTAGGAAAGACCAGAAATGGCCGACACCAACCGACCCGCGCCTCCGGGATTTCGCTGGGTTTGCTGCAAGTGCTTTAAGCACTGGCGTAGCGGCAAGCTTGTGTACCCGAAGAACGCGGACTGCTTCATGTTCCTGGTCCGCGCAAAGTAAAACGCGCTGAACTGGAATCTCCGAGTAACCCTCCATGCCCGGCAGAGTTAGGGACTCTGCCGGGGTTTTCCTCGTCCAAGTCGAACGCGAATTGCCGCGTATGAAGCAGGAGACTACTGTGCAGGTCCGAAACGAAAGGCGGCGTGTTTTCTGCAATACGTGTTCCTCTGAGTCATTCCACGCGGTATTGCATCAGGCATTCCAGCATTGGGAAGAGGAAGATCCTGATGGACGTGGCCAAGTAGAGCACACCAACTACTGGATGCTGCAGTGCTTGGGCTGCGATAGCGTTAAGCTGCAGGAAGAATGGTCAATGCTTGGTTCTCCGCCGGTGACAACCTATTACCCGCCAGCTAGGTTGCGAAAGGAACCCGAATGGATGATCAAGTGGTGGGTGAGCTCTGCCCTGAATAGCAATGGCGCGCTCCCAATATGTCGTGAGGTATATCGGGCGCTTCAGAACGATCAGCCGCACCTAGCTGTAATGGGCGTACGGGCTGTACTTGAGCTCGCAATGATCGACAAGGTTGGAGCCGACCAGCAGAACTTCGCAAAAAACCTTGAAGCCCTGTTTGCCGCTGGGCATGTGTCACGATTGCAGAAGGATCGCCTCAAGTCTGTACTAGACCTGGGCAGCGCGACTATCCATAGAGGGCACTCACCGTCCAAGGAAGACATCAACACTTGCGTTGACATCATGGAGCACGTTATCGAGTCGCTCTACATCCATGAAGAAGACGTTAAACGGATGGCGGAACGGGTGCCACCACGACCGAAAGCGGATAAGCAGTGAAGACGGCAACCGCCTTTGGAGGGCGGTTGTAATTACTGTCCGTGCCGAGCGGAATCAACCGGTGTCGGCCCCAGCGCTGGCGCGCGGGACTCAGGAGGGACTGGCCGCGGTTCGCGGTAAGCCGAATACTCCTTTCCGAAGGTGGTGATGCAAGAGGCGGCAATAGAGGCCGCTGCCGCGCAGATGGCAACCACAATCGGCACCCGGGTGGTCCTGCGCGTGTTTACGGTCGACACTTGCCGGTCGTGAAGGTCAGTCGCCATCTCCATTAGCTTTGCTGTTGTATCTGGCGAGAGTGGCTGCCTCACTTCAGTGCCATCATCCTTTGTGACAACGTCTTGGGTGTATCTTGCGATCAGGGAGATGTTTGGCCGCCTGTCTTCATCATCAGGATCGGGAGTCATTACCCGGAAGAACTCCCGATGTTCTCGTCCAATAGTGATCCAATCCGCAGCGCTTTGAGGCTCTCCTTGCATCTCCTCCACAAGCCCGGAATTTGAGCGCTTAGTCTTCGAGGAAAGAGCAAGTACCTGAATCAGCGCAAGGACATCGGCCAGACGGCCATCTCTCAAATATTCCCTGTTCTTTGACATCGTTCGACCCGTTTATGTTGTCCGGCAAATGTACAACACAACGGTGTTGGTCAGGTTGCGTCAGCCCAACGGGATGAGCTCAAAGTGATATTCCACGCCTTCCCAGACAAACGTCTCTGAGCGCGACGCCTTCAGTTGCATCCGGAATCGAATGTGTTTTGCGTCAGGCAGGCCGTGCTCGGCAAACGCCGTGCGCACTGATCTGAATTCACACGACTTGCCCTCAACGGTGCAACGCACGCCATCTCGTGTGATTCGCGCCGCAGCCACATCGGCATCTTTCCACGACTCTGCAATGGCCTCCTTGTGCCGATTCGCGGACTCCATGCCACGAAAGCGCGGATCAAACGTCTCTGCCTTAGGCAAATCAACCTTTGGCACCTTCCCCATGTCATACAGGTGCGATGGCAACGCAGCCATATCGCTAATCGAGAGTAGGGCGGCGCTGAATCCCGGCTGGTTCAGGTTGTCAACGGTCCACGCGAATGGGTTCATGGTTGGTGCTCCTGTCAGGGGCCCGTCAAACGCACCCTGCCTCCGAAGGGCGGTTGCTTATGGTGCGAAAAGCTCATGATTGATGGGGCCGGTGCAGAGGTGGAGTAGGGCGCGGGACTTGGAGGGGACGGGCCGCCTGAAAGGACGCCGCGCCTGTGAACGTCGTTCGATGGGATCGGTGTTCTATTGGGCGCGGCGTTGCGGCTGGGTCAATGGGTCGTGGGTCGCGGTTCGTTCGCGCCTGTCGCGCGGTCATGTGTCGGCGATGGGTCCGTGGCCTGTGCTCCGGCAGGCGGCGTGCCTTCGGTCCTGTAGAACTCGTCCAGGGACATGCCGCGACGTGTATTGCCCTTCTCATCCACGATGGTGATGCTGTGCAGCACGTTGAGCTCCTTCACGGCAGAGATGCGAGCAGAGTGCTTGGCAGCAGGGTCGCGCAGAATGGCGAGCAACTCCCACGTGGCAATCTTGTCGTTCCACAGGCCGCTGTTCTTGGCCTCGTGGAGACGGCGCTTGATGTTCTCGCGCACCCACGGGTTGTGTTCGATTTCGTGGATCTTCAGGTGCCCGTTGTGCAGCGCGTTCTCTTGTCCGAATACGCGCAGAAATGCCAACTGGGCTGAGTATCCGTGGACGCGGTAAGTTACGTACTCGTGGAAGTAGTCCGGATTGAGCTTGGCAAATTCGGGGTCGCCGAACTCGGATGCTGGGATGCGGGTGATGGTGCTCATGGTCATTGGCGCTGGGCCTGCCGCGCTTGTGTTCTGCGTACGCGAGCGAGTATGTCTGGCGCTAGTGTCCGCCGCGAGATGGCTGAGTGTTCGTGGGCGCTCGGCCTTGCCGCGTGCAGTTCGATCCGCGAACGTGTTCGGATTGGCGTTGGGCGATGAGCCGCGAGTGACTGTCGGTGTGCTGATGGGAGCGGTCCAGCCGCACGGCTGGTGGATTGGGACAATCCAGAATGATCAGTGGTTGTGCCGTGAATCTGCTTCAAATCTTATTAAGGTAGGCCGCTGCCATAAGGTATGAGTCTTACCTTAACGGTGAACACTGGAAGCCCAATAGAATCAAGGGCCTTTCCCTTCATAAGGTATTAAGGTATTAAGGTAATGAATATTTAAAGAATCTATAGGAAAGACGTACACGTTCGCATTACGAATTCTATTGATAGCGTCGCGCCGATAGGTTGGTGCGTACTCCGTATAACCGGGAAGGGTTTTCGGAAGGTAACTTACCTTATGGATTTTTGGATCTGTGAGAGTCCATGCGGCCAAGCCCTACAAGGGATAGCGGGCGCTCCGGTAAGGTAAAACCGCGCGTACTTAACCACGTACCTTATGCGGACGGGCTTCCATTATTTCAAGAATAAGCCTTCAGCCAAGAATTTAGCGCAAAAAAAGGCGGAAACCAGTAAGGATCGCCGCCCATAGCCAGCAGAGTAGAAGCTCAAATTCTAAAATGCATGGTCTTCGCGCATTGATGCATCGGCCATCTGCTTGTTCACGTACTCAAGATGTGCGGCCTCATCCGGATCTTCAGAGCCTTCCTCATCCCTGTCGAATCGGAATTTCTCTTTCAATTCCTCAACTGATATTCCATCAAACACATATCCCGACCTGTTCCCAGTATTCAAATTTTTGACGAATCTCCCGCCGTGACTCGACATCGGTGCCTTCACCGCATCCGGATGCGGGATGCGGGATGCGCCGGATAGCCGCTTGATTGCCGTGCAGATGTCCTCGGCCAAGATTGCGGCTCCGGCGGGCGAGTCGCCACGCTTGCGCTTGTTCCATGCCTTGCCCTTGGTCAGGCACCAGTCCATTGCCGCACCGAAATAATTGTCGACTTCCGACTGGCGCAGGACGCCGCGCGCCTGGCTCATTTCCTTCTCGGAGAATTTCTGTACATCGCGCACTACGCCGCTTGTAAAATCGAGGTAGCGTTGATACCCGTGCTCCTCCATCCAAGCCCTACACTCTGCCATCACTTGCCAGAAGCGGTAGCTGAATCCGCCATCCTCTTCAAACTTCGCCTTGAAGTCCTTGTTCCAAGCCGGCTTGCCATCTTCATCATCAATCTGCCCGCAGAACATTGGATAGAAACGCCGGTTGCCCGTCTCATCACGGTGGAACCCGTCGTAGCTATTGCCGTCCATTACGATGATCCACTGGCGCTGCTGCAGGACATGCGGCTCGTACTTCTGGTCCATCATGTCTGCTTCTAGCGGAATGAATGCCTTGACCTTGCCAAGGTCCGCCTTGCTGAGGCCGACCATCTCACCGATGTTGGCGATGACGCTGTGGCCTGTGATGGATCTCAGGAACGTACCATTGCCGATGGCGGCAAGGTCCAGCAGCGCCACGTTGGCGTCTGGTCCGATTACCTCGCGGCAGATCAACTTTGAGAAGTTCGATTTGCCTGCGTTCTGGCCACCGATGAGCGACAGGACAATGGGGGCGTAGCAGCCCGGCCGCATGATGCGGTTGTACAATGACAGCCAGAAGTACATGCCGACTTTGCGATTGAGGCCGTCAGCATCGTCAAACGGCTCCATGATGTCGATGATGAGTGTTTCTAGCCGCGACTGGCCATCCCATTCAGGAATCCTCCTTGTGAACCGATACTCCAGATCATTCATGCGTTCGTCGAGAATCCAATCACGGTACGCGCTGCGGACGTAAGGAGACTTCAACCCCTTGATCCCGGCCATGGACAGGGCAGCCACCAACTCCTTCACTGACGTGTGGCCTTCCAGCGGCACCCCTTCGTGCGTGATCGTCCGGCCACGGAACGTATCGAAGTGCGGGCGCTCAGGGAGTTCGCTGCCGAACAGTGCATCAAATACGGCCCACAGGTTCACATCCGACAGCAGCGGCTGCATAACGGTCATCCCGCCACTGTTGACGGGCTTCTCTTCAGGAAAGTCGATCGCACCGACTTTGACTAGCTCCTTTGCGCGCTTCACCAGGTCAGAATGAGCCAGTCGTACTTGGGCGGCCGCCTCGTCCCCTTGCGCGGCGTTTTCAGCCAGCCTCAGCGTGGCTCGTTGAGTCTCTGCTCGTCCGTGCTCGAATCCGTCTTCTTCGCCCCACGGCGCAGAGAGATCATCCTCACCCTCCACCGGCAAGCCAGTGTGTTCACTATTTTCGTTGCCGCCTACATTTTCTGCCGCCACAATTAGCTCCTGAATTGCACAGATAGTTGAATTGGAGCCGCCACGGTTTAGCCCGCCGTTGCGGCTTTTCTTTTTGCGTATTCGACTGTCTGAATGCTGTATCCAAGAGTCTGCGAATCACGCCCATGGACTGGCCGCGCTGTGGGCCTGTCTTGGGTTCCGGGAATCCGCCCGGAGGATCGGTCTTACAGTGTTCCTGTGGGCCGTTACGGCTGGCCCTGTCCTTCCTCTTGCCCGCGTCCGTCCTTGTACTTCGGCACGCGCCCTCGCTTCATATCGAAGTCGCGGCGAACGAACGGCACCGGATTGCCATCTGCTACATGCGCCAGTGCGTGGCGGATGTAATCGGACAGCGAGAAGCCTTGAGACTTGAGAGCCTCAATTGCTCGCTGGTTGATCGTCGGGTCGATGGAGTATGTGGATTTCATCGGTCGCTCCTGTTCGGTGGAACCTATTTTCCGCTGTGAAGCACGCCTTGGAGTGTCTATGTGGCATGTCAGCGACGGACACACAGCCACGTACGATGTTCACTGGCGTGCAGTACGATTTCTGTGTTACGGCCAATCCCGGCTGTAGCAAGCCAAAGGTTCAGTTCCGGTTCCGACTGGCTGTACGTCCGCCTCGCACCTACTCCGATTTGCGCCGCGCAGTGTCGGTTGTTCATCTCCCCTCAAGGGTGACTTCCGGGGTTGCGCGGCCTCCTTTTTCCTCCTGCATCACAATCCCTTGCTGTTCGCGCTGGCGCTAATGCTTGCAGTCTTCTTGCCCGGTTGCGCCATGTACTCTGGGGCCTCCGTGTACTCGATCCACAGCACGCGGTCGCCATAGTGCGGGTCGAAATAGACAGTGGGCAGCGGATGAACGTCCTTGGGGCTGTCGGTGACCTCGCACCCCGTCTCCATCGCATTCGTCTTCTCGTTCATGAAGGCGACAGCCAATCCGCGCGCATGGCCGGCACCAATTGCGGCCGCGACATCCCCTTTCAAATCCTTCAGGCGGCAGCTATGCCTGAGCACGTATGCGTAGGTGCCAGACCCGACATCCGAATACAGGATTATTTCGGCACCTTCAGGCAATCGCGCATAGATGGTTCTCATGTCGTTGTGGTCGATGGGCGGCAAGTCTGCATCCTGGTCTCTTTCCGTTGATCGGGTGCCCATGCCGTACTTCTCCGCCATCACCTGCGCCACGTACGCCTTGAGGGCAGGGTTCAGGTCCATTGTTCGATCCATGACTTCATGCAGAAACCACCACAATGTGGCGATCAACGCCAATCCCAGAATCGCCTTCTTCATCTACGTCTCCTTGATGTTGACGCGGCGTTAGCCGCAATAGTTGCGAATCTCGGATTCAGCCTCATGCTCTGCATCGCGGTTGCGGATGCGCTTGACGGTATTGCTTCCGACAATTCGTTGCGCTTTGCTGTGTGCAGAATGGACGCGATCACGGCGCGCCCGGTCAGTCAGTTTCCTGTTGAGGCCGCGCTGGCTGAGTTCTTTCTTGTATGCGAGGGTGTTACTCATGGCCGTACATCCTTGGTGTTTCGGAGTGATCCGTTGCCAGGAACATAGGCCGCGCTCATACTCCTCTTGCGCTCGCATCGTTCACTCCTGAGTTGGTTGAGGTCGAAGGCCCGATAGTCACAAGCTGTTGGGCCTTTCTTCTTCAGTGCGGCACGACATGGCCGTTGGCGGCAATCTGCGCACGTACCATGGCCAGTTCTGTCTCTGCGGCCTTTCGTGTTGTGAGGCGCTTTCCGGTTCCTGCGATCTGCTGCAATTCCTGTTCGGCATCCTTCACCGTCCACACCGGCTCACCGTGCAGGAATGCGCCCACGCCCTCATGCACTTCGATGGCCGCCATGTTGGCCGCAACGATCGGTTGCACGGTCAGGTCCATCTCTTGGAGGAGGAGGGGAACAACAGTTGTGTGGCGTTCCAGCGTCACGATTGCGGCAAACGCAGTGACCCAGGCATCAAGGGGATGCACGCCCTTCGTACGTTGCAGCGCATACACACCGATGCGGTCCATGTGGTTCTCCTCCATGTACGCAATCAGCTGATGCACGCGTTCGAATTCCACGCTGTTGTCGCTGTTCAGATAGGCGATAGACATAGTCACTGCTGCCTCCAGAATGGATTGATGGCCTGAGCCAGTTGAAGTAGGGCGGCCTTGGGAAGCCAGCAGGCGATAGCTAGGGCCACCAGCACCGCGACCTGCCCAGCCTCGTACATCAGTTGGATTGCTGCACTCATGCAACCTCCGGGTGGCGGACCTTGAATAGGTCATATGCGGCCTGCGCCTTGATCCAATCGGACGCGAGGTTATCCGGATGCGGATACGCCTGTTCAATGGCAAGTGCATATGAGGCGGTGATCGGACGGGCGTTGCTGAGCAAACGGTACACCGTGATGCGGTCCACGCCCATGCGGCTGGCGAATTCTTGTCTGGTCACGCCTACCTTAGAAATCAGCGCCGCAAGCATTTCGCCCGGAGTGACAATGTGTTTCTGCGTATTTGACATTGCATTTCCTTTTCAATTATTGGCTGCACGAACGAATTATCGGTTAATCCTTTTGTATCCGACTCGGAGACAGTGTTCGCAGTGTTCCGTCTATATAGAGGCTGTAAAGCCGCATAGATATAGGGTTGCAGCGCGACGTGCTTCTGGTGTGTACGGTATGAATGTATCTAAAACGGATACTATTTTCGTACGCCTTAACGCGACAACAGGCCAATTCAATTCAATTCAAATAAAGTCGCATAACGGAGTTAAACCAAATGCGTAATTCTGATATTCAAGTAATCGGGCGAGACCTCACGCTGGCACCTTCCGACTTCGCACAGGATTGGGTTCTTCGCCATCTGGCGGGCCTCAAGGCGCTCCGTATCTACGTGGAACTCCGCGTGCGCGGCCACGGTACGGTGGACAGCTTCTATACGGCGTTTCGCGAGACGTTCAATGGTCACCCGGATGCAGTGAACACAGCAATGGAAGCCTTTGAGGCCAGCGAGTTCTATGGCCGCTGCCTGCGTCTCGTGCGTGCGGAAATCCCGGCAGATGAACTCGCCAAGGAATGGGCCGCACGCGCGGAGGAGTTCACGGTTATGTCGCGACAGCACGCCATGTCGATCAACCTGAGGCTGCCGGCCAATGCTGGTGAGGTGTTCGGCAAGTGGTCAGACGACTGCAGCGTGATGCCCAATGAGTACGAGCAACACCACCGTACGCGTGACGAGGAGGCGATGGCCAGCCTGGCTCAAGAACAAGAGCGGAAGAAGCGCCGCGACCGTATGGAACGCGCCGCGCAGTCCGGAGGCGATCACGCGGCTATGGCACACAAACGCAGAGAATCCAATTTGTGGCGGCAAGCGCCGCGCGATTTGCGCAACGACACACGCCACGGCCCCGTGGTGAACGATCAAGGCGTTGCGGTTTTGTATTGATGAGCAAGATCAACGCCGCGCTGATGGCCCACCTTCCTGCTTTGGTCGGGGAAGCGCAAGCCTTCACGCGCGTTGAACTGAATGGCTGCATGCGGCGAATCGTCTCCCTCCGCGCTCTACGTGAAGCGGGATACCGCCTCCGGCTGGACCTTCGGTACACAGGCGCGGAGATGGACGAGGCAATGAAGACGCTGGGTTGCGAGCGCATCCAACCGGCACGCCGCGTGCAATACGACCTCACACGATTCCGGAGTCTTTGAAATGCTCGAACAACACTATCGCCTCATAGGCGAACGCACCGAAGCCATCTTGATGGATGGCCGCGTCTTCCCGAAGGGCACGCTGATCGAATTCACCAACATCTTTGACCGGCGGCCTGCTGTGGATTCGGACCCATCGCAGATCAGGCACAGCTTGGGCATGTTTGTGGACATCTTTCTCGATGGCTCATCAACCTGCACGATGGCACCTAAGGTGCTGTTCTGCGTGAAGGCAGGAAGTGAGTCGGAAGCAGACCTTTTGGCCGCAGCTAGTGCGCAACGGCTTCGCGATGAGGCGCTGATGTACGTGAAGCACACGGACGGCTCAGTGTACGAGTTCAGCGTGGGCCGCTTCGTCATCCACCCCGTTGAGCGAGATATTGCCGCCCACTTCCGCCAAGTACGGCAGGTCAGCGCGGCTGTGTACGAGTCTCTGCGTGGGCCGCGCGATGCTGCAGAGGAGCGTGTGTTCAAGAACGAGGCTGACCCTATTCGACACGATGCGTTGTGGGCCGACTTCCAGCCGGAGCCTGAGCAGGCCGCGACCATTTGACCGACTCTCCACCCAGACCACGCCCAACCTTTAATCAAAGTTCAGGAGTAGCAAATGGCAGATGGGCTTGACAAGTTCGTGCTCGCCTACACAGTGGAGCTCAAAGATTCCATTGCGCGGCTGGAGAAGCTCAACCAGAAGGTTGATGACGTAGGCAAGAGATCGAAGGCTGCTGGTAGCGGCCTAAAGGAGTTCGCCAAGGGCGCGGCTGATGAAATCGGCAAGCTGGTTCCGGGTGTCAACGCGGTCACGAGTGCCGTGTCTTCCATGGGCAAGTCCTTCGGTGTGGCCGCGCTCGCAGTCGGCGCGCTGGGTGCAGGCGTGGCATCGTTGTTGAAGCTGCGAAACCAGTACAACGAGCAGCGTCTAGTCGGGCAGGATGTTGGTGTCTCCGGGATGCGCATTGAAGAGTACCAACGCAAGTTGCAGAAGAACGGCGCAGGGTATGTAACGCGTGAACAGACGGCAGAAGCCGTCCGTAGCATCACCAGCAAGGCCAGCGCGGCGTATGCCGATCCGACACGGATTGGTGCCGATGCGAAGCTGTTCCAGATGCTTGGCATCGATGTCGGGAAGCCCGGCAAGGGGTCGCGCTCGGGCAATGCAATCATCGGTGATGTCGGCAAAAAGTTTGCCAGCGGCACGGAAGCGCAGGCGCAGGCATGGGGCGCCCAGCTTGGGCTATCTCCGGATATCAGCAAGGCCATTCGTAAGGCCGGTGCATCGATGGGGACAGTCACGGAAATGACCAACGAGGAGGTCCAAGGCCGCGCCAAGGCTCAGCAACAGTTGGACAAGTTCAACGACGCGACCGCGAAGCTGTCAGAACAGTTCCTGCGCCTGTCCAACCAGCTTGCCGAGAAGCTGTTGCCTGCCGTGACCGCCATCACCTCCTTCTTCGTTGATGAGCGAAAGAAGGAGACGCCTGAGGAGCGTGCGGCCAAGGCCGTGTCAGGCCAAGCCGGTAAGAATGCCGCGAAAGCGCAGCGCGACCGTTGGGCCAATGACCCGCGATACCGCACTGAAGAAGATGCGGAGCGTGAGAAGAAGGAGCGCGACGCGGCGGAGGAAAAGGCCAAGGCTGATGCAGAGAAGGCCAAGACTGAAAAGGCAAACGCAGAAAAGAACCAACAGGCTGCAAATGAGACTGTAGACGCGGCGGACGAACTCGCCAAGGGCGGGAAACAGGCCACGGACGACTTCCAATTGGCCATCAACATGTTCAGCGGCGCTGTATCGGCGTTCTCCAATGCTGTGGATGAGCGCCAAGCCATGGCCGCGTGGGCGGGGGAAATTGGTAAGGCAGCGGGACTCGGTGCCACGGGTGCGGCAGACGGCGCGAAGGTATCTGGCAACACGCAATATGACGCCTTCTTTGAATCCGCGAGCAAGAAGACCGGTGTGCCCGCCGATCTTCTCAAGCGCATCGCAGGCGTTGAATCCACCTTCAATCCGAATGCCGTCAGCGGTGGCGGAGCGCAGGGCCTCATGCAACTTATGCCGGCCAACTCCAAGGCATTCGGCATTACGAATCCGTTTGACCCCGAACAGAACATCCATGGCGGTGCCCGTCTGTTTGCAGAATACATGCGCCGCTCTGGCGGTGACACGCGGCAAGCTCTGATGATGTACCACGGTGGCTTGGACAAGTCCGGATGGGGCGCAAAGACGTTGGCCTATCCGGATAAGGTGCTGGGGTTCGGTGGTGTATCCGCGCGCGGCGAGTCGAAGGCAAATATCCGCCTCCGTCAAACGTACGAGAACCTTGCCAAGAACCTCGGCGTGGACCCGCGCCAATTGCAGATGGGCGGCATCAATCGCGGTGACGTCACGTGGCAGGCCAACCAGATGGAAGCCGGGCTGCAGAACAAGATTTTCCAACTTCACCAGCAAGTGAAGCAGGCGAATCTCCCCAAGACGGAATACGACCGGATCAAGCGGGAGATCAACGATCAGTCCATTGCGTTGAACACCCTTCGTGAGAATCGCGGCACGGTCGAAAACAAGGCGCGTGAGGGCGGGCGTTCCATCACGGTCGGGACGATGCCGATCACCGTGAACTTCAACGGCCAGCAGAACGCTAACCAACAGCAGATCACCGATGCCGTTAAACAGGGCTGCATTGATGCGCTCAACCAATGCCAAACCGGCAACAAGCTGTGAGGCCGGGCGCTAAGTGTTCGTGGGCTTCGGCCCTCTGAACACTCGTCATCGGTACGCTCGAAGGGTGGCGGCGAGCGCAACGAACCGGCCACCGATCCAACCTCAAACAAGCCAATCAGGAGTAGGAAATGAAGCAATCGAATACCCAAGCCGGGCGCGAGTTCCATGCGTTTGTGACCGACTCGAAAAATGGATGCGTGCTCCGTCTCAACGGTGATGCCGGTGACCTTCAACTGCAGGTTGCGGAGAAGTTGATGAAGGAACGCGGTCTGGATCTTTCGTTGGCAATGGATATGGCAGGGCAGGCGGTGAAACAGTTTGCGATGGACCACATCACTAACGCTCCCAATCCAACGGGCAATGAAGCCAATGCGTCCAAATGGATTGCAACCAAGGAGGAGCGCGAGATTGCCGCAAAGCACATGGCAAAGATGGTGGCCGAACAACAAAAAGCTGACCAACTAGCCAATGCGGGCAACATCAGCGGCCTGAATGCAAGCACCGCAGGCGTCACCGCCACAGTCGAAGGCACCAGCCCGCGTCAGCCCGGCGAAGGCATCGTGCAGGATGATGGGGTGGATGTGGAATCCCTGCGAAAGACCATTGCTGTGGTCGAGCAAATTCTGGCTGCTGTGAAGTCGGTTGCGGCAAAGCGCACGGGTTCAAGCACCGCAGCCACCGGCGCATCTACCGAAGATGATCAAGGCGGCGGCGGTGAAGGACAGGCTGGTGCAACCGGTGAACGCTACGACCAGGCCGCGCCCAGCTTGCAGAATCCGAACAATGCCATTGCGCAGCGTCTGGACAACGAAACGGAGAAGGGCATGGATGCAGAGGAGGCCGCCCTGAGCGAAACCGCGACCATGCTGGAGTCGATGGGTGCGCAAGACGCGGCGTTTAACGCGCGCCAGCAAGCCAACCGTGCTCGCGTACTCAGTGGCCTGAAGTCGAATGCCCGTGCTGATGTCGCTCGGTTCCGTTCGAAGTCGGGCAAGGTGATGGACGCCTCCATTGATGCAGCGGAGGGCGCGATGCGCGCGGCAGGCATCCAGATTCCACGCCGTGGCTTCGCGTTCGTGCCCGGCTGATCGCTTCTCCTGCTCGGCAGACAGACCGCCTTCGGGCGGTTTTTCTTTTGGCCGCTAGTTCTGACCGAAATGGGGCTGGAATACAGGCGGAAAGGCGGTTGCTTGGCGCAGAGAGGACCGCCTTATTGAGTCCCGGTAGAATCAAGGTTCGTCCGGCAATTCGGCTGGGCGATAACCCATCCCGAACGTGGACGGCTGAGGGGCGTGGAGGCGCGCTAAAGGCTTGATTGAAGGGGCTGAGAATAGCAAAACGGCCTACGGAAGATTATCCGTAAGCCGTTGATTTTGCTACCAAAATTCTGGTGGGTGGTACAGGGATTGAACCTGTGACCCCTGCCGTGTGAAGGCAGTGCTCTACCGCTGAGCTAACCACCCCTTGCTGCTTCGTCGCCGTTGTTGCTGGCGTCGTGCAGTGGAGAAACGAGATTATGCCGATGGGCCAGTATCTTGTAAAGCCCTTTTTTAACTTTCTTTAAAAAAGTGGTGAGGGCTACTGCACGGTGGCGTCGGCGGGCACTTCGGCCGGGACTTCGATCTTCCAGACGGTCTTGCCGCCGCTGGCCTTGTCCAGTTCTTTGAGCACGCTCAGGTGGGCCGACAGTTCAGTCTCGGTGGCCAGCAGCACCGGCAGGGTCAGGGCCGACAGGTCGGCCGTAGCGCGGGTTTCGCCTTGGGCGGCGCCGGCGTCGAGCATGTCGATGACCAGCGAATTCTGGCCGCGCGTCATGGCCAGGTAGACCTCGGCCAGCAGTTCGGCATCGAGCAACGCGCCGTGCAGCGTGCGGTGCGCGTTGCTGACGCCCAGGCGATCGCACAGGGCATCCAGCGAATTGCGCTTGCCGGGGAACATCTGGCGGGCTTCGCGCAGGGTGTCGATCACATTGGCCACGTGGTCGCGGAACGGGGGCAGTTTGTGAAGCTTGAACTCCATCTCCAGGAAGCCCAGGTCGAACGCGGCGTTGTGGATGATCAGTTCGGCGTCGCGCACGAACTCCCGGATCTCGTGCATGACCTCGGCAAACTTCGGCTTGTCGGCCAGGAATTCCGCGGTCAGGCCGTGGATGGCCACGGCGTCTTCGGGGACGTCGCGTTCCGGGTTGATATAGAAGTGCAGGTTGCGGCCGGTCAGGCGGCGGTTGACCAGTTCCACGCAGCCAATTTCGATCAGGCGATCGCCGGTGGCGTGGTTCAGGCCGGTGGTTTCGGTATCGAGAACGATCTGTCGCATGGGGCAGGATTGTAATCGCCCGGCACGGCTGGGCGACGGATTGCGGAGGGTCAGGCGCTGATCGATTCGACGCCGCGGTTGGCCAGGCGGTCCGCCCGTTCGTTACCGGGGTGGCCGGCATGGCCGCGCACCCAGTGCCATTCGATCACGTGCGGCTGGCGCGCTTCGTCCAGGATCTGCCACAGGTCGGCGTTCTTGACCGGCTTCTTGTCGGCCGTCATCCAGCCGCGTTTTTTCCAGCCGGTGATCCATTCGCTGATGCCCTTCTGGACGTACTGCGAATCGGTATAGATATTGATGACGCAAGGCCGCTTGAGCGCGCGCAGCGCCTCGATCACGGCCATCAGTTCCATGCGGTTGTTGGTGGTCGGGTTCTCGCCGCCGAACAGCTCTTTCTCGTGGCCGCCGGATACCAGCACGGCACCCCAGCCGCCAGGGCCGGGATTGCCCTTGCAGGCGCCGTCGGAATAAATCGTGACTTCTTGCATGGATAAATGGAGGAGGGCCCGGATCAGGCGTCGGGCGTGGTCTTTTGATGTTTGCCGTGCGTGCCCGTGGGGGTGGCCACCGGGGCCGCCACAGGCGCCAGCGTGGGCTTGGCGGTCTTCCACGCCGGGCCCACCAGGCGGATATTCTTGACCCGCTTGACCGCGGAGATCATGTAGACCGAGCCGAAGATCGGCCACCAGCGGTCGCCCGCCTTTTCCATGAAGGCGGCGCGCTGCAGCCAGCGGTCGGTGCGATACGGCGGACAGTAGCAGCCAAAGCGGCCGCGGATGATCTCGAAGCCCAGCAGCTTGAGCCAGTCCTTGATCCGCACGAAGCCGATGGTCTGCGCGTCGCTGGGCAGGAAAGGGGTGGCGCCCAGCCGGTTCAGGCCCTGGCGCGCACCCCACAGGCTCATCGGGTTGAAGCAGGTCACCACCACGCGGCCCTCGGGCATCAGCACGCGCGATACCTCGCGCAGCACTTCGTGCGGGTCCTCGGAAAACTCCAGGATATGGGGCAGGGTGACCAGGTCGATGCTCTGTGTATCGAACGGCAGTTCGTCGAACCGGCACAACAGCTGGCGCGCGTCGGGGTGCGTCTCGCGCGGCCCATGGGGGCCGGCGCGGCCATCGAGCGCCAGCGCCGAGAACGGCATGCGGTTCTCGCGCAGCGTGTCGATGTGGGGCAGCCCCAGCTGCACCGCGTGGTAGCCGAAGATGTCCGTTACCGTCCGGTCATACTGCTGCGACTCCCACCGGAGCATGTACTGCCCGGGTGGCGACGCCAGCCATTCTTCCCAATCTATAATCGGTCGGTTGGACATAGGAGCACACATGTTGAAAGTGGAGCCGATCCCCGCCTTTCAGGACAACTATATCTGGGCCATCCACGACGGCGAAAGTGCCGCGGTGGTGGATCCAGGCGAGGCCCAGCCGGTGGAGCGATTTCTGGCGCAACGCGGACTGGCACTGGGCGCTATTGTAATCACCCATCACCATGGCGATCATCAGGGCGGCGTGTCTGACTTGCTGGAACGCCATCCGGCCGGCCCCGACGGGGCCCCGATCCCGGTGATCGGGCCTGCCAGCGAACGCATCGGACATCGCACCCAGGCCGTGCGCGAGGGCGATACGGTGACGCTGGCCCACCCGGCCGCGACCTTCCGCGTGCTGGATGTCCCCGGCCATACCGCCGGCCATGTGGCCTATGTGGGCGACCTGCCCGGCGCGGGGCGTGTCGTCTTCTGCGGCGACACCCTGTTTGCCAGCGGGTGCGGGCGGCTGTTCGAGGGGTCGCCGGCGCAGATGCTGGCGTCGCTGGACAAGCTGGCCGCCTTGCCCGGCGATACCCGGGTGTACTGCGCCCACGAATACACGCGCAGCAATGTCCGCTTTGCGCAGGCCGTAGAGCCGGGCAATGCCGATCTGTCTGCATGGTCGGCGCGGGTGGATACGCTGCGTCAGGCCGAGACCCCGACGGTACCCACCACGGTGGCCCATGAGCGCGCCGTCAATCCGTTCCTGCGCTCGCGGGAACCGGCGGTGCGCCGGGCCGTGCAGGCGCAGGGCGGCGACGTCAGCAACGATGCCGCGGCGTTCGGCGCCCTGCGGGGATGGAAGGACAATTTCCGCTAATACATTCCAGACGTTTGCGGGCGGGCGCAGGGGTGTGCCGGACCCGCCCGGACGGCCCCGGCCTGCATTTCAGGTATCGCAAGATGTCCAAATTGCATCTTCGGGAAAATCTCATTGACGCCAACCGGCCTTTTCCATAGGATCAGGCGAAATTTTTGGCGTCACTTTCAGAGAACTTAATGCGATTTGGTCGATTTCTGGCGGTAGTTGCGTGTGCCGCGCTGCTTGCAGCCTGCGCCAGCACACCCACTCCGCCTGCCGGCGAGATGGCCGGCACGCCGACCGCCCTGGAATCCGGTCCGCCCAAGGACCCGCTCAACACGCTGAACAGCACCGGTCGCGCCGGCTCGCTTGCCAGCTCCAATGTCGCCAAGGTAGACCAGTCCAGCGTGGACTGGCTGCGCGGGCCGTCGTCCGATATCTGGGGCCGCATCCGCAAGGGCTTTGCGATGCCGGACCTGGAAGGCACGCTGGTCGATGACCGCACGCAGTGGTACGCCGCCCGGCCCGACTACATGGAGCGCATGGTGGGCCGGTCGAGCCGCTACCTCTACCACATCGTGGAAGAGCTCGAGCGCCGCAACATGCCGACCGAGCTGGCGTTGCTGCCGTTCGTCGAGAGCGCGTTCAATCCCCAGGCGGAATCCACGGCCAAGGCGGCCGGGATGTGGCAGTTCATCCCCAGCACGGGCAAGACGTACAACCTCAAGCAGAACATGTTCCGCGACGAGCGGCGCGATGTGCTGGCGTCCACCGACGCGGCGCTCGACTACCTGTCGCGGCTCTATGACATGTTCGGCGACTGGCATCTGGCGCTGGCCGCGTACAACTGGGGCGAGGGTGCCGTGTCGCGGGCCATCGCGCGCAACCAGGCGCGCGGGCTGCCCACGGACTACGCCAGCCTGACCATGCCGAACGAGACGCGGTACTACGTGCCGAAGCTGCAGGCGGTGAAGAACATCATCGCCAACCCGGCCGCGTATGGGGTCAAGCTGCCCGACATTCCCGATCATCCGTACTTCGTGACGGTGACCACGTCGCGCGATATCGATGTGGCGCTGGCGGCCAAGCTGGCCAACATGCCGCTGGACGAGTTCAAGGCGCTCAATCCGTCGTTCAACCGGCCGGTGATTCTGGGGGCGGCCAACCCGCAGATCCTGCTGCCATTCGATAACGCCGAACGGTTCCAGTACAACCTCAATACCTATCGGGGCGGCCTGTCCACCTGGACGGCCATTTCGGTGGACAGCCGCGAGCGCGTGGAATCGCTGGCGGCGCGGCTCAACGTCGATGCCGACACGCTGCGCGAGATCAACCGCATTCCCAAGGGCATGCGGCTGAAGGCTGGATCGACGGTGATGATTCCGCGTACCGATCGCCACGACCAGGACATCAGCGCGTCGCTGGTGGACACCGCGATGCTGGCCGTAGAGCCTGATGTGCCCGATGCGCGCCGCGTGGTGGTCAAGGCGGGCCGCAAGGACACGGTGTCGTCGGTGGCCCATCGCTACAGGGTGTCCGTGCGGCAGGTGCAGTCGTGGAACAAGCTGTCAGGCAGCAAGCTGGTGGCCGGCCAGAGCCTGGTGCTGATGGTCCGCCCGAACTCGCCGGCTGCGGCGCGCGCCGAGCGCGGCGACGATGGCGACGATACGCCCGTCCGTGGCAAGGCTGCGCACGGCAGGACCGTTGCGGCGAAATCGGAAAAAACCGAGAAGGTCGAAAAAGCGTCGGTTTCCAGATCGGCGAAAGCTGAAAAGGCCGAGCCGCGCAAGCGCGTGGTGGTGGAAGCTGCACCGCACAAGGGCGCCAGCAAGTCGGCCAGCAAGCCGGCGCCCGCCGCGCCCGCCAAGCCGACGCCGTCGGCAAAGTCCGCCAAGGGTCACGCTCGCTGATTGGCGATATCCGACCTGTCTGATCCGTCCCCCCGCGCCGCGCGACATCGCAGGCCGCGGGGGGATCGGCACCCACGGTGAGGCCAAACGTCTGGGCCGCCGCGCCGTCATGGTAGATTCTTTAAAAAAGATGGCCGTATCCGTGCCCAAGGGGACGGCGCCGCAAGTCGCTGCGCGATGCTGTGGACAGGCGCCGCGCGATAGCCCATCCCCCTCGGGCCCGGCCGGGCCATCCGCACCGCATTACGACAAACGACAAGCGGAGGAGACACATCATGACGGCAAGCCGTGCCCTGCACGCGCGTTCCCTGTCCGACAAGGCCGGATTCTGGGCCGAACAGGCCGCGCGCATCGATTGGGAAACCCCGTTCGAGCGCGTGCTCGACGACAGCCATCCGCCATTCGCGCGCTGGTTCGTTGGCGGGCGGACCAATCTCTGCCACAACGCCATCGATCGCCACCTTGCCGAGCGGGCCGACCAGCGCGCGCTGGTCTATGTGTCCACCGAGACCGATTCCGAGCGCGTCTACACCTATCGCCAGCTGCACGACGAGGTGAACCGGATGGCCGCCACGCTGCAGGCACTGGGCGTGCAGCGCGGAGACCGGGTGCTGGTCTACATGCCGATGATCCCCGAAGCGATGTTCGCGATGCTGGCCTGTACCCGCATCGGGGCCGTCCATTCGGTGGTGTTCGGCGGGTTTGCCTCGGTCAGCCTGGCCGCGCGTATCGACGATGCGAAGCCCAAGGTGATCGTCAGTGCCGATGCGGGGTCGCGCGCCGGCAAGGTGGTGCCGTACAAGCCGCTGCTGGACGAGGCGATCCGGCTGGCCGGCCATCATCCGGACAAGGTGCTGCTGGTGGACCGCAAGCTGGCCGACATGCCGCGCACCGCCGACCGTGACGAGGACTACGCCGCCTGGCGCGACAGGATGGCGGGCCGCCCGGTGCCGTGCGTATGGCTGGAATCGAGCGAGCCATCGTATGTGCTGTACACCTCGGGCACCACGGGCAAGCCCAAGGGCGTGCAGCGCGATACCGGCGGCTATGCGGTGGCGCTGGCCACGTCGATGGAATACATCTTCTGCGGCAAGCCTGGCGACACGATGTTCACGGCGTCCGACGTGGGATGGGTGGTGGGGCACAGCTATATCGTCTATGCGCCGCTGCTGGCCGGCATGACGACGGTGATGTACGAAGGCACGCCGATCCGTCCCGACGGCGGCATTCTCTGGAAGATCGTCGAGCGGCATGGCGTGAACATCATGTTCAGCGCGCCCACGGCCATCCGGGTGCTCAAGAAGCAGGACCCGGCGCTGCTGCGCCAGTACGACCTGTCCAGCCTGCGGCTGCTGTTCCTGGCGGGCGAGCCGCTGGACGAGCCCACGGCGCGCTGGATCCAGGACGGCATCGGCAAGCCGGTGGTCGATAACTACTGGCAGACCGAATCGGGCTGGCCGATCATCGCGATCCAGCGCGGCGTCGAGGCGTTGCCCGCCAAGCTGGGCTCGCCCGGCGTGCCGGCCTATGGCTATGACCTTCGGATCGTCGACGAGAGTACCGGCGAGGAATGTCTGCCGAACCAGAAGGGCGTGGTGGCCATCGACTATCCGCTGCCGCCCGGCTGCATGACCACGGTCTGGGGCGACGACGACCGCTTTGTACGCACCTACTGGTCGGCGGTGCCGAACCGGCAGTGCTATTCGACGTTCGACTGGGGCGTGCGCGATGACGATGGCTACATCTTCATCCTCGGGCGCACCGACGATGTGATCAACGTGGCCGGGCATCGGCTGGGCACGCGCGAGATCGAGGAAAGCCTGTCTTCCCACCCGGGCGTGGCGGAGGTGGCCGTGGTGGGTGTGCAGGACGCGCTGAAAGGGCAGGTGGCGCTGGGCTTCTGTATCGCCCGCGATGCTAGCCGCACCGGCACCGATGACGACCGCCTGATCTTTGAAGGCGAACTGATGAAGACCGTCGAGCAGCAGCTTGGCGCGGTGGCGCGGCCGGCGCGCGTGTTCTTTGTCAACGCGCTGCCGAAGACCCGCTCGGGCAAGTTGCTGCGCCGGGCCATCCAGGCCGTGGCGGAGGGGCGCGATCCGGGCGACCTCACGACGATCGAGGACCCGACGGCGCTCGATCAGGTAAAAGACGCCCTGGGCTGATTGATGTGGCGAAGGCTCCCCTTTTCTGCGCGGGCAGAGGAGGGGCCTGATCCGACCTCCGACGCGTCCTGAAATTCTGCTTGCCAGCCATCGTCAGGCGCCCTAATATTTTAAGCATAAAATATTTAACCCTGATGTAGAGCGCCATGGGCCCCGATGCCGGCGGCGTGCAGGAGACTGACAGATGCGAGTGCTCTGTATTGGTGGCGGCCCGGCAGGGTTGTACTTCGGGCTGCTGATGAAGCTGCAGGACCCGGCCAACGAGGTGGTGGTGGTCGAGCGCAACCGGCCGTACGACACGTTCGGTTGGGGCGTGGTGTTTTCCGACGCCACGCTGGAAAACCTGAAGCAGGCCGATCCGGTCAGCGCGGCCGAAATCAACGCGGCGTTCAATCACTGGGACGATATCGACATCCATATCGGCGGGCGCACCATCCGCTCGGGCGGGCACGGGTTCATCGGCATTGGCCGCAAACGCCTGCTCAACATCCTGCAGGCCCGCTGCGAGGCGCTGGGCGTGAAGCTGGTGTTCGAGACCGACGCCACTGACGACCAGGCGCTGGCCCGGCAGTACAACGCCGACCTGGTGATTGCGTCCGATGGCATCAACAGCCGCATCCGCACCCGCTACGCCGAGACCTTCGCGCCCGATATCGACACGCGCCAGTGCCGCTTTGTCTGGCTGGGCACCCACAAGCTGTTCGACGCGTTCACGTTTGCGTTCGAGAAGACCGAGCATGGCTGGTTCCAGGCCCATGCCTACCGCTTCGATGACGACACATCGACGTTCATCGTCGAAGCCCCGGAGCCCGTGTGGCGCGCCGCCGGCATCGAACAGATGAGCCAGGAAGAGGGCGTGGCATTCTGCGAACGGCTCTTCGCCCGCCATCTGGACGGCCACCGGCTCATCAGCAATGCCACGCACCTGCGCGGCTCGGCCAACTGGATCCGCTTCCCGCGCGTGATCTGCCACCGCTGGGTGCACTGGAACACGCTGGCCGACGGCCGCCGCGTGCCGGTGGTGCTGATGGGCGATGCCGCGCACACCGCGCATTTCTCGATCGGCTCAGGCACCAAGCTGGCGCTGGAAGACGCAATCGACCTGGCCAACGAGATCGGCGCGCAGCGCGCCGCCGGCGTGGATGGGGTGCCCGAGGCGCTGACGCGCTACGAGGCCACGCGCAGCGTGGAGGTGCTGAAGATCCAGAACGCCGCGCGCAATTCCACCGAATGGTTCGAGAATGTCGAACGCTACGCGGGCATGGCGCCCGAGCAGTTCGCCTATTCGCTGCTGACGCGTTCGCAGCGGATTTCGCACGAGAACCTGCGCGTGCGCGATGCCGGCTACGTCGCCGGGTTCGAGCAATGGCTGGCCGCCCAGGCCGGCGTGCCACCGGAAACGCTGAAGCTGCGCGCCGCCGCCGGCGACGCGGGCCTGCCGCCGATGTTCACGCCGTTCACGGTGCGCGGCGTCACGCTGAAGAACCGCGTGGTGGTGAGCCCGATGGCGATGTATTCGTCGGTGGACGGCGTGCCGGGCGATTTCCACCTGGTGCATCTGGGCTCGCGCGCCATGGGCGGCGCCGGCATGGTGGTGGCCGAGATGACCTGCGTGTCGCCCGATGCGCGTATCACGCCGGGCTGCCCAGGGCTGTGGAACGACGCCCAGCGCGATGCCTGGAAGCGCATCGTCGATTTCGTACACGCCAACAGCGACGCCCGCATCGCCATGCAGCTGGGTCATGCCGGCCGCAAGGGCTCGACGCAGCTGGGCTGGGAGAAGATGGACTACCCGCTGGCCGAGGGCAACTGGCCGCTGGAATCGGCATCGGCGCTGCCCTACCTGCCGGGCGTGTCGCAGGTGCCGCGCGAGATGACCCGCGCCGACATGGATCGCGTGCGCGACGACTTCGTGGCCAATGCCCGCCGCGCGGCGGAGGCCGGCTTCGACTGGCTGGAACTGCACTGCGCGCACGGTTATCTGCTGTCGAGCTTTATCTCGCCGCTGACCAATGTACGTACCGACGGCTACGGCGGCTCGCTGACCAACCGGCTGCGCTTTCCGCTGGAGGTCTTTGCCGCGGTGCGCGCCGTCTGGCCGCAGGACAAGCCGATGTCGGTGCGGATTTCGGCGCACGACTGGGTCGAAGGCGGCATCACGGCCGACGATGCCGTGGAAATCGCGCGCGCCTTCAAGGCGGCCGGCGCCGACATGATCGACTGTTCGTCCGGCCAGGTCAGCCCCGACCAGACCCCGGTCTATGGCCGGATGTACCAGACGCCGTTCGCCGACCGCATCCGCAACGAGGCCGGCATTCCGACGATTGCCGTCGGCGCCATCTTCGAGGCCGACCACGTGGACAGCATCGTGGCGGCGGGCCGCGCCGACCTGTGCGCGATTGCCCGCCCGCACCTGGCCGATCCGGCCTGGACGCTGCACGAAGCCGCACGGCTGGGCTTCCGCGACATCACCTGGCCCAGGCAATACGTGGCCGGCAAGCGGCAGCTCGAAACCAACCTGGCGCGGGCAGCTTCGTACGCGCAGCAAGCGGGGAAGTGATCATGGCGATGGCGTTGCAGGGCCACCATGCGCTGGTTACCGGCGGCGGACGCGGCATTGGCGCGGCGATTGCCCGCCGGCTGCTGGAAGAGGGCGCGAGCGTGACGCTGGTGGGCCGCGACTGCACGGTGCTGGACGCGGCCATGCAGGCGCTCGAGCCGCTGGCCGTCGATGGCGCGGCGCTGGGCATGGCGGCGGCCGACATCACCGATGCCGACGAGGTGGCCGGTGCCTTTGCCCAGGCCGCCAGCGAACGCGGCCCGATCACGGTGCTGATCAACAACGCGGGCCAGGCCCATAGCGCACCGTTCGCCAGGACCGACCTGGCGCTGTGGCAGCGCATGCTCGACGTGAACCTGACCGGCACCTTCCTGTGTACGCAAGCGGCGCTGCCCGCGATGCTGGAGCAGGGCTGGGGCCGCATCGTCAACGTGGCGAGCACGGCCGGGCTGATCGGCTACGGCTACGTCAGCGCCTACTGCGCGGCCAAGCACGGCGTGATCGGCCTGACCCGCGCGCTGGCACTGGAGCTGGCGCCGAAGGGCATCACCGTGAACGCGGTGTGCCCGGGCTATACCGAGACCGACATCGTGCGCGATGCGGTGTCCAATATCGTCGACAAGACCGGCCGCACGGAAGAACAGGCGCGCGCCGAGCTGGCCGCGCGCAATCCGCAGCGCCGGCTGGTGCAGCCCGACGAGGTGGCCGATGCCGTGGCGTGGCTGTGCCGTCCATCGGCATCCGCCATCACCGGGCAGGCCGTGCCGGTGGCGGGCGGCGAGGTGATGGTGGGGTGAAGTACCGGGGTGTTACGCCCCGCTTCCACGTCGCGGCAGCAGGGCGGCAACCAAACCAAATGCAGGTCAAGAATCCAAAGCGAGACAAACGATGAGCGATGTAGCACTGGACATGCGCCACCACAAGCGCACCTTTGCCGACTACCAGCCGAAGCACTTCCTGTGGTCGGTGTCGGCCGACGGCAAGGTGGCCACGATCACGCTGAACCGGCCGGAGCGCAAGAATCCGCTGACGTTCGATTCCTACGCCGAGCTGCGCGACCTGTTCCGCGCGCTGTGCTATGCCAAGGACATCAAGGCCGTGGTGATAACCGGCGCGGGCGGCAACTATTGCTCGGGCGGCGACGTGCACGAGATCATCGGGCCGCTGACGCGCATGTCAATGCCCGAACTGCTCGACTTCACGCGCATGACGGGCGACCTGGTCAAGGCCATGCGCGCCTGCCCGCAGCCGGTGATCAGTGCGATCGACGGCATCTGCGCCGGCGCCGGCGCCATGATGGCGCTGGCATCCGATATGCGGCTGGGAACGGCGCAGGCCAAAACGGCTTTCCTGTTCGTCCGCGTGGGCCTGGCCGGGGCGGACATGGGCGCCTGCACGCTGCTGCCGCGCATGATCGGGCAGGGCCGGGCCAGCGAACTGCTCTACACGGGCCGCGCGATGACGGCCGACGAAGGCCTGCAGTGGGGCTTTTTCAATGCGCTGCATGCCTCGGAATCCGTGCTGGCCGAGGCGCAGGCGCTGGCCGCCCAGATCGCGGCGGGCCCCACCTTCGCGCACGGCGTGACCAAGAAGCTGCTGCACCAGGAGTGGAATATGGGCGTGGACGAGGCCATCGAGGCCGAGGCCGAAGCCCAGGCCATCTGCATGCAGACGCGCGACTTCCGGCGTGCCTACGATGCATTCGTGGCGAAGCAGAAGCCCGTCTTCGAAGGCGATTGAGGAGCCGGCATGAGCGACAAGACCTATCTCGACCTGCCGTTCTTCGACGACGCGCATCGCCAGCTGGAACGCGAGCTGGACGGCTGGTGCGGCCAGCACCTGCGCGATATCGACCATCACGACGCCGATGCTGCATGCCGGGGGCTGGTGCGCCAGCTGGGCCAGGCGGGCTGGCTGCGCTACTGCGTGCCGGCGGCCTTTGGCGGCGCGCTGCCGGCGCTGGATTCACGCGCGCTGTGCCTGCTGCGCGAAACGCTGGCGCGTCACGACGGCCTGGCCGACTTCGCCTTCGCCATGCAGGGGCTGGGCTCCGGTGCGATCACGCTGGCCGGCAGCGACGCCGTGCGCGAACGCTACCTGCCGCGCGTGGCCCGGGGCGAGGCGATTGCGGCCTTTGCGCTGTCGGAGCCCGAGGCCGGCTCAGATGTAGCGGCGATGCAGTGCAGCGCGCGGCTGTCCGACGATGGCAGCCACTACGTGCTGGACGGCGCCAAGACCTGGATCTCGAATGGCGGCATCGCCGACTTCTACTGCGTCTTCGCCCGAACCGGCGAAGCGCCGGGCGCGCGCGGCATCACGGCCTTCGTGGTCGATGCCGATACGCCGGGCCTGTCGATTGCCGAGCGGATCGACGTCATCGCGCCGCATCCGCTGGCCACGCTGCGCTTCGATCACTGCCGCGTGCCGGTGGGCAACCGGCTGGGCGAGGCGGGGCAGGGCTTCAAGGTGGCGATGATGACGCTGGACATCTTCCGCGCGTCGGTGGCGGCGGCTGCGCTGGGCTTTGGCCGCGCCGCGCTGGACGACGCGCTGGCGCGCGCCACGTCGCGGCCGATGTTCGGCGGCGTGCTGGCCGACCTGCAGCTGACGCAGGCCGCGATTGGCGAGATGGCCACGGCCATCGACTCGGCCGCGCTGCTGACCTACCGTGCCGCCTGGCTGCGTGACGTGCGCCAGCAGCGCACCACGCGCGAGGCGGCCATGGCCAAGATGGTGGCCACCGAGCACGCGCAGCAGGTGATCGACCGCGCCGTGCAGATCTTTGGCGGCCTGGGCGTCAAGGCGGGCACGCGTGTGGAACGCCTGTACCGCGAGATCCGCTCGCTGCGTATTTACGAAGGCGCCACCGAGGTGCAGAAGCTGATCATCGCGCGCGAGACCCTGGCTGCGCGCCCGGCCTGACGCATCGCATCCGAATCGAACAGGAGACAAGCATGGTCGCCCCCACCATCGTCCCGAATGCCGCCACGGCGCACGTCGACACCTTCGCCCGCGATCGCCTGCCGCCGCCGGATACGTGGCCGGTATTCCAGTTCAACGACGACACGCGCTACCCGGCGCGGCTCAACGCGGCCGTGGAGTTGGTGGACCGCCATGTGTCCGACGGCAATGGCCAGCGCGTGGCGGTGCGCCATGAGCGCGACGGGCGCATCGAAACGGTGACTTACGCGCAACTGTCCGCGCTGGTCAGCCGCATCGCCCATGTGCTGGTGGAGGATATGAAGCTGGTGCCGGGCAACCGCGTGCTGCTGCGCGGGCCGAACAACCTGATGATGGCGGCCAGCTGGCTGGCCACGGTCAAGGCGGGCCTGATCGCAGTGCCGACGATGCCGCTGCTGCGCGCCAAGGAACTGCGCCAGATCATCGACAAGGCGCAGGTCACGGCCGCGCTGTGCGACGCCCGCCTGCGCGACGAACTCGACGCCAACCAGCGCGCCGACGGCGAGCACTTCTGCCCGACGCTGACCACGGTACGGTACTTCAACGGCACCGGCCCGGGGTCGCTGGAAGCCGCGATGGACGGCAAGCCGGATACGTTTGCCGCCTGCGACACCGCCACCGACGACATCTGCCTGATCGCCTTCACCAGCGGTACCACGGGCCAGCCCAAGGGCACCGTGCATTTCCACCGCGATGTCTTGGCGATGTGCGACCTGTTCCCGCGCCACGTGCTGAAGCCCACGCCGGACGACGTGTTCTGCGGCACGCCGCCGATCGCGTTCACGTTCGGGCTGGGCGGCATGCTGTGTTTCCCGCTGCGCATCGGCGCCAGCACGGCGCTGGCCGAGAAGCTCACGCCCGAGACGCTGCTCAAGCTGATCCAGGACCACCGTGCCACCGTGGTGTTCACGGCCCCCACCTTCTACCGGCAGATGGCCACGCTGGCCGGGAATTTCGATATCGGCAGCCTGAAGAAGAGCGTATCGGCCGGCGAGGCGCTGCCTGACGCCACGCGCCAGGCCTGGAAGGCGGCCACCGGCATCGAGATGATCGACGGGCTGGGCGGGACCGAGATGATGCATATCTTCGTGTCCAGCGCCGGCGCCGATGTCCGGCCCGGCGCCGTGGGCCGCGTGGTGCCCGGCTACGAGGCGCGCATCGTGGACGACAACATGCAGCCGCTGCCGCCCGGCACCGTGGGCAAGCTCGCGGTGCGCGGCCCGACCGGCTGCCGCTATCTCGACGACCCGCGCCAGGAAGTCTATGTGCGCGAAGGCTGGAACCTGCCCGGCGATACCTTCATGGCCGACGAGGACGGCTACTACTTCTACCAGGCCCGCTCGGACGACATGATCATCTCGGCCGGCTACAACATCGCCGGCCCCGAGGTGGAGGGCACGCTGATGAAGCACGCATTCGTGGCCGAGTGCGGCGTGGTGGGCGCGGCCGACGCCGAGCGCGGCCAGGTGGTGACGGCCTACGTGGTGCTGCGCCCCGGCGTGGCGGCCGACGCGGCCACGTGTGCCGCCCTGCAGGACTACTGCAAGCGCGAGATCGCGCCCTACAAGTATCCGCGCCGCATCGAGTTCGTGGCCGCGCTGCCGCGCACCGAGACGGGCAAGCTGCAACGCTTCCGGCTGCGGCAAATGGCCAACGAGGGCGGACGGCCGTGAGCGAACCGTCACAAGGGAGCCGTCATGAGGGAGCCGTCATGAGCGAGGTATTCCGCAACCACGTGCGCATCCGCTTCAAGCATTGCGACGCCGCCGGCATCGTGTTCTATCCGCGCTACTTCGAGATGCTGAACGACTTGATCGAAGACTGGTTCGCCGAGGCGCTGGACTGGCCGTTCGACGCCATGCACGGGGCGGCGCACGCGGGCATTCCGACGGCCGAGTTGCAGTGCCGCTTCGAGGCGCCGAGCCGCCTGGGCGAACTGCTCACGCGCGAACTGCGTGTGACACACATCGGCCGCAGCAGCTTTGCGGTGCAGATCCGCTTTGCCGGCCCGGATGGCGACACGCGCATGGCCATCACCCAGCGCCTGGTCTGCGTGGACACGCGCCAGATGGCCCCGCAGCCGCTGCCTGACCCCGTGCGCACCGCGATGGGGCGCTTCCTGGCGCCCGCCGCGTAAGCCAGAACAAACCAGACGATGGCAACACCGAAAGGACCCAACATGCTGAAGACATTGCAACCGCCCGACTGGGCAGCGCCGAAGGGCTACGCCAACGGCATCCTGGCCGACATGCAGGTGGGCAGCCGCCTGATATTCGTGGGCGGCCAGATTGGCTGGAACGGCCAGTGCGAATTCGAGACCGACGACTTCGCGCTGCAGGTGGCGCAGGCGCTGCGCAATATCGTGGCGGTGCTGGAGCAGGGCGGGGCGCGGCCCGAGCACATCGCGCGCATGACCTGGTACGTGAAGGACAAGGCCGAATACGTGGGCGCCTACAAGGCCATCGGCCAGCACTATCGCGATATCGTGGGCCGGCATTTTCCGGCCATGACGGCCGTCGAAGTGGCCGACCTGGTGGAGCCGCGGGCCAAGGTGGAAATCGAAGTCACGGCGGTGGTGCCGCCGGCGGCGTAAATCCCGCGCGATGCCGGCGGAGCGCGGTGGTGCGGCCGTCTGGCATGCCGATGGCCGGTAAGCCGGCGGCCGCGTCTGTCCATCGTAAGTTGTTGAATACTTGAGAAATTGGGTACGGCGGGATATAATCCGAAAGTTTCGCTTTCAGAACCCTTCACCCTAGCGCCTACCGTATTCCACCTTCCGCCGCCCCGCTTGCGCGCGTTTTTCATGCACTGCAAAAATGTGATGAAAAAGCCATGCGCCAGCCGGTCCCTTTGTTGGGCCGCCTACGGGGCACGAGGCGTTGAGCAGGTCGGTCACGGGGTGAGTCCAGCAGGAGCCTACCCGTGTTACCGTCTTTTCCGTCCGCCATCCTCGCGCTTGCAGACGGCACGGTCTTTCGTGGCTATTCCATCGGCGCTTCCGGCCATACGATCGGCGAAGTGGTGTTCAACACCGCCATCACCGGTTATCAGGAAATCCTCACCGACCCCAGCTATTCCCGGCAGATCGTCACGCTGACGTATCCGCATATCGGCAATTACGGCGTCAATCCTGAGGATGTAGAAGCCACGAAAGTCCATGCCGCCGGCCTGATCATCAAGGATCTGCCGCTTCTGGCCTCCAACTTCCGCAAGGAACACACGCTCGCCCACTACCTGAAGCAGGAAAAGGTCGTGGCGATTGCCGGTATCGACACCCGCAAGCTGACCCGTATCCTCCGCGAGAAGGGCGCCCAGAACGGCTGCATCCTGGCGGGCGAGGACAACGTGCAGAAGGCCATCGACCTGGCGCGCTCGTTCCCGGGCCTGTCGGGCATGGACCTGGCCAAGGTGGTGTCGGTCAAGGAACCGTACGCGTGGACCCAGACCGAATGGAAGCTGGGCGAAGGCTATGGCAAGCAGGACAAGCCGCAGTTCCACGTGGTGGCCTATGACTACGGCGTCAAGTTCAACATCCTGCGCATGCTGGCCGAGCGCGGCTGCAAGGTGACGGTGCTGCCGGCGCAGGCCAGCGCGGCCGACGCCCTGGCGCTGAATCCGGACGGTATCTTCCTGTCGAACGGCCCCGGCGACCCCGAGCCGTGCGACTACGCCATCGCCGCCACGCGCGAGTTCATCGCCCGCGGCATCCCTACGTTCGGCATCTGCCTGGGTCACCAGATCATGGCGCTGGCCGTGGGCGCGAAGACGCTCAAGATGAGCACGGGTCACCATGGCGCCAACCATCCGGTCAAGGATCACGACGATGGCCGTGTGGTGATTACGTCTCAAAACCATGGCTTTGCCGTGGATGCGGCGACGCTGCCGGCCAATGCGCGTGTCACGCACACGTCGCTGTTCGACGGCACGCTGCAGGGCTTCGCACTGACCGACAAGCCTGCTTTCTGCTTCCAGGGTCACCCCGAAGCGTCGCCGGGTCCGCATGACATCGCGTACCTGTTCGACCGCTTCACGAAGCTGATGCAGGACGCCCGCGCCAAGGCTGCCGCCTGACGCGGCGCGTTGGATGCAACGAGAGACCTGAACGGAATCCACCTGCCATGACCGCTTTCATGCACGCCAGCTTCGGCATCACCGATTTCTGGACCTATGTGCTCGGCACGATCTTCATCGTGCTGCTGCCCGGGCCGAACTCGATGTATGTGCTGTCGGTGGCCGCCCAGCGCGGCGTGCGTGCCGGCTACAAGGGTGCGTGCGGCGTGTTCCTCGGCGATGCCATCCTGATGGTGCTGTCGGCCGCGGGCGTGGCTTCGCTGCTCAAGGCCAGCCCGGCGCTGTTCCACGTGATCAAGTACGTGGGCGCCGGCTACCTGGGGTGGATCGGCTTCCAGATGTTGCGCGGCGCAGTGCGCAACTGGACCAGGCCGGCCGACCCCGCTGCCGCGCAGGCGGCGGCCGTGCCGGTGGACAGGTCTTCGAACCCGTTCACCAAGGCGCTGGTCATCAGCCTGCTGAACCCGAAGGCCATCCTGTTCTTCATCTCGTTCTTCATCCAGTTCGTGGATCCGCAGTTCGCGTATCCGGCGCTGTCGTTCGTGGCGCTGGGCCTGGTCTGCCAGATCTGCAGTCTTGCGTACCTGACGACGATCATCTTCGTGGGCGCGCGGCTGGCCGATGCGTTCCGACGCCGCCGGCGCCTGTCCGCGGGCATGTCGAGCGGCGTCGGCGCGATGTTCATCGGCTTCGGTGCCAAGCTGGCCACGGCCACCCTGGGCTGACGACCCAAAACCTGATATCCGGTACGGCCCGCGGGAACTTGCGGACCGGCCAATAAAGAGAGCGTGCAATGCCAAAGCGCACAGACATCAAGAGCATCCTAATCATCGGCGCAGGCCCGATCATCATCGGCCAGGCGTGCGAATTCGACTACTCCGGCGCACAGGCCTGCAAGGCGCTGCGCGAAGAGGGCTTCAAGGTCATCCTGGTCAACTCGAACCCGGCGACCATCATGACGGACCCAAACACGGCCGACGTGACGTACATCGAGCCCATCACCTGGGAAGTGGTCGAGCGCATCATCGAGAAGGAGCGCCCCGACGCCATCCTGCCGACCATGGGCGGCCAGACCGCGCTGAACTGCGCACTGGACCTGCATCGCCATGGCGTGCTGGACAAGTACAAGGTGGAGCTGATCGGCGCATCGCCGGAAGCCATCGACAAGGCCGAAGACCGCCAGAAGTTCAAGGACGCGATGACCAAGATCGGTCTCGGTTCGGCCAAGTCGGGCATCGCCCACTCGATGGACGAGGCCGTGGCCGTGCAGTCGCGCATCGCCCAGGAAACCGGCTCCACCGGCTACCCGATCGTGATCCGCCCGTCGTTCACGCTGGGCGGCACCGGCGGCGGCATCGCCTACAACCGCGAAGAGTTCGAAGAGATCTGCAAGCGCGGCCTGGACCTGTCGCCCACGCGCGAGCTGCTGATCGAGGAATCGCTGCTCGGCTGGAAGGAATACGAGATGGAAGTGGTCCGCGACAAGGCGGACAACTGCATCATCATCTGCTCGATCGAAAACCTGGACCCGATGGGCATCCACACCGGTGACTCGATCACCGTGGCCCCGGCCCAGACGCTGACCGACAAGGAATACCAGATCCTGCGTAACGCGTCGCTGGCCGTGCTGCGCGAGATCGGCGTCGACACCGGCGGTTCGAACGTGCAGTTCTCGATCAACCCGGCGGACGGCCGGATGATCGTGATCGAGATGAACCCGCGTGTGTCGCGTTCGTCGGCACTGGCCTCGAAGGCCACGGGCTTCCCGATCGCCAAGGTCGCGGCCAAGCTGGCCGTGGGCTACACGCTGGACGAGCTCAAGAACGAAATCACCGGCGGCCAGACCCCGGCGTCGTTCGAGCCGTCGATCGACTACGTGGTCACCAAGGTGCCGCGTTTCGCGTTCGAGAAGTTCCCGGCCGCCGACAGCCACCTGACCACGCAGATGAAGTCGGTCGGTGAAGTGATGGCCATGGGCCGTACGTTCCAGGAATCGTTCCAGAAGGCGCTGCGCGGCCTGGAAGTGGGCGTGGACGGCCTGGACGAGAAGTCCACCGACCGCGACGAAGTGGTCGAGGAAATCGGCGAAGCCGGCCCGGACCGTATCTGGTACGTGGGCGACGCGTTCCGCCTGGGCATGTCGCTGGAAGAAGTGCACGCCGAGACCGATATCGATCCGTGGTTCCTGGCCCAGATCGAAGACATCGTCAAGACCGAAGGCCTGGTGCGCAACCGCACGCTGGAAAGCCTGTCGGCCGCCGAACTGCGCTTCCTGAAGCAGAAGGGCTTCTCGGACCGCCGCCTGGCCCGCCTGCTGAAGACCGACGCCAAGGCCGTGCGCGAGGCGCGCGTGGCGCAGAACGTGCGCCCGGTCTACAAGCGCGTGGACACCTGCGCGGCCGAGTTCGCCACCAACACGGCTTACATGTACGGCACGTATGAAGCCGAGCATGGCGAGTGCGAAGCGGAACCGACCGCCAACAAGAAGATCATGGTGCTGGGCGGTGGCCCGAACCGGATCGGCCAGGGTATCGAGTTCGACTACTGCTGCGTGCACGCCGCGCTGGCGCTGCGCGAAGACGGGTACGAGACCATCATGGTCAACTGCAACCCGGAAACCGTGTCGACCGACTATGACACGTCGGACCGCCTGTACTTCGAGCCGCTGACGCTGGAAGACGTGCTGGAAATCGTCGACAAGGAAAAGCCGGTCGGCGTGATCGTCCAGTATGGCGGCCAGACCCCGCTGAAGCTGGCGCTGGACCTGGAAGCCAACGGCGTGCCCATCATCGGCACGAGCCCGGACATGATCGACGCCGCGGAAGACCGCGAGCGTTTCCAGAAGCTGCTGCAGGACCTGGGCCTGCGCCAGCCGCCGAACCGCACGGCGCGCGCCGAGGACGAAGCCCTGCGCCTGGCCGAAGAAATCGGTTATCCGCTGGTGGTGCGCCCGTCGTACGTGCTGGGCGGCCGCGCGATGGAAATCGTGCATGAGCCGCGCGACCTGGAACGCTACATGCGCGAGGCCGTGAAGGTCTCGAACGATTCGCCGGTGCTGTTGGACCGCTTCCTGAACGACGCGATCGAGTGCGACGTCGACGCCCTGTGCGACGGCCAGCGCGTGTTTATCGGCGGCGTGATGGAGCACATCGAGCAGGCTGGCGTGCACTCGGGCGATTCAGCCTGCTCGCTGCCGCCGTACTCGCTGTCGCAGGCAACGGTCGACGAACTCAAGCGCCAGACCGCCGCCATGGCGAAGGCGCTGAACGTGGTCGGCCTGATGAACGTGCAGTTCGCGATCCAGCAGAAGAACGGCGAAGACGTCGTCTACGTGCTGGAAGTGAACCCGCGTGCGTCGCGTACGGTGCCGTACGTGTCGAAGGCCACCGGCCTGTCGCTGGCCAAGATCGCCGCGCGCTGCATGGCGGGCCAGTCGCTGGATTCGCAGGGTATCGGCGCCGAAGTGGTGCCGCCGTACTTCAGCGTCAAGGAGGCCGTGTTCCCGTTCAACAAGTTCCCGGGCGTGGATCCGGTCCTCGGACCTGAAATGCGTTCCACCGGCGAAGTGATGGGCGTGGGCAAGGTGTTCGGCGAAGCCCTGTTCAAGAGCCAGCTGGCGGCCGGTTCGCGCCTGCCCGAAAAGGGCACCGTGCTGATTACGGTGAAGGACAGCGACAAGCCGCGCGCCGTCACCGTGGCCCGCATGCTGCACGACCTGGGTTACCCGATCGTTGCCACGCGCGGCACGGCTTCGGCCATCGAGGCCGCCGGCATTCCGGTCCGCGTGGTCAACAAGGTCAAGGACGGCCGTCCGCACATCGTGGACATGATCAAGAACGGCGAACTGGCCCTGGTCTTCACGACCGTGGACGAGACGCGCACGGCCATTGCCGATTCGCGCTCGATCCGGATCGCCGCGCTGGCCAACCGCGTGCCGTACTACACCACCATCGCCGGCGCCAACGCCGCCGTGGAAGGCCTGAAGCACATGCAAAGCCTGGAGGTCTACGACCTGCAGGGCCTGCACAAGCAACTGGCCTGATCCAGGCCCGTCAGTGCCGCCAATGCTGCGGTGCGGGGGGAATACCCCGTGCCGCGGCACTGCCGCCGGGTTGAAACCGGCGGCAGTTCTGGCCTAAACTACGTCGAATTCGCTGATCGATCCGCACCCCGGTGCCGGTTCGATCCCATCTGAAAGCCGCGGTCGAGCGGAAGTGCTGACCGGCAGAATCGCTGCCGGAGCATGGTTCCAGCTCCGCTGCGGCTCATTTTTTTGTTGAACGAGACATGAGCACCATTCCGATTACCAAGCGTGGCGCTGAACTCCTGAAGGAAGAGCTGCAGCGCCTCAAGGCCGTCGAACGTCCCGCGGTGATCAACGCCATCTCCGAGGCGCGTGCCCAGGGCGACCTGTCGGAAAACGCCGAATACGACGCCGCCAAGGAAAAGCAGGCCTTCATCGAAGGCCGTATCCAGGAGGTGGAGGCCAAGCTGTCCGCCGCCCAGGTTATCGACCCGACCCAGCTCGACACCGACGGCCGCATCGTCTTCGGCGCCACCGTGGACCTGGAAGACCTGGAATCGGGCAAGGCCGTGAGCTACCAGATCGTCGGCGACGACGAAGCCGACCTCGACAGCGGCAAGATTTCGGTCAGTTCCCCGATTGCACGCGCCCTGATCGGCAAGTTCGAGGGCGATGTCGCCACCGTGCTGGCCCCGGGCGGCGAACGCGAATACGAAGTCATCACCGTCCGTTACATCTGACGCGGCGGGGCACGGGTGTTCTCGTCTTCGTACTCGAATCTGCCGCCACTGCCGCACCGCATCTTCCTGCTGCTGACCGTGGTCTGGGCAGGCAGCTTGTGGACGGTGGGCTACATGGTGGCGCCCACGCTGTTCGCCGTGCTGCCCAGCCGCGAGACGGCGGGCATGATTGCCGGGCACCTGTTCCGCTATGAGGCGATCCTCGGGGTCACCGTCGGCGTGCTGCAACTGGTGCTGTGCAATGTGCTGATCCGCCGGGGCGCCGCGCGTTACCGCGCGCTGCGCTGGATCGTGCTGGCCATGCTGGTGTGCGTGCTGGCGGGCTATTTCGGCCTGCAGCCGTTCATGGAAGGGCTCAAGGTCAAGGCGCAGGCGATGAACCTGGGCGTGTCCGACTCGCCGTACAAGAGCCAGTTCGGCATGCTGCATGGCGTGTCGAGCGTGTTCTACCTGCTGCAAAGCCTGCTGGCGCTGGTGCTGGTGTGGCGGGCCAGTGCGCCACGCGGGGCGGGAGAGTAAGGCAGCGAGAACGTCCCGCGCGTTTCGGGGAATGAAAAAGGCGGCCATGGCCGCCTTTCTTGCTGTGTCAGGGAACCGATTGACCCGTGGCCAATCTGATTCTGCCGGTCAGCCCAGCGACTTCTTTTTCTGGCTGGTGGGCCGTGCGCGGGCTCGCTTGACGTTGCCAGCCTGCGTCACACGTTCATTGCCGAGCACCTTGACGGCGGTGCGGGGCGCGCGGCGCTGGGTCGAGCCGGTGGCCTTGCGGACCATGACGGTACGCGGCGCGGCGCCGGTACCGAGGCGACGGCGGGCAGCGCCCATGTCGTCCGGCTGGTTTTCCTTGAGGCGGGCAGGGCCCGGACGCCAGATGACGAGCAGCTTGCCGATATGCTGGATCGGCGCGGCGTCCAGTTCGTCGCAAATGGCGTCGTAAATGGCGATGCGCGTATCGCGTTCGTCACCGAATACCCGGATCTTGATCAGGTCGTGTGCCGCGAGGCTGCGGTCGATTTCGGCCAGGACGGCGGGGGTCAGGCCTTCCGCGCCGATCATGACCACGGGATTGAGGCCGTGGGCGCGCGAGCGCAGTTCGGAACGTTGGGCGGAGATCAGTTGTAGAGCGGGCATTGGAGCAGCAAATTTCGGATTGGCGCGTATTATCCGTCAACCCTGCAAAAAAAGGTCGCCGGCAGGCGGCAAAGATCACCAAATCGGGAGAAATACTGCGTCTCGGCCCTGAATTGTGGCCGTGCAGCCGGATTTTCCCGCCAGAAGGCAAGTCTCATTAATGGCCAAGGGCAAGAACAAGTTCAACCAGTCGTGGCTTCACGACCACATTAACGATCCCTATGTGAAGCTGGCGCAGCGGGAGGGCTATCGCGCCCGTGCGGCCTACAAGCTCAAGGAGATCGACGACCAGGACAAGCTGATCCAGCCCGGCTCGGTCATTGTCGACCTGGGCGCCGCGCCGGGCAGCTGGAGCCAGTATGCCCGCAACAAGCTGGCGGCGTCGCCCCGTGCACGGGACGGCAAGCCGGACGGTGCCGTGGTGGCCATCGATATCCTGCCGATGGAGCCCGTGGCCGATGTGACATTCATCCAGGGTGATTTCCGGGAGGAGGAAGTGTTCCGGGAACTCGAAAAGGTGGTGCTGGAGGCGTCCGGCGGGTCGAGAATCGACCTTGTTATCTCGGACATGGCCCCCAATTTGTCCGGTGTGGCGTCGGCGGATTCCGCGCGGATCGAGTATTTGTGTGATCTGGCGCTGGAATTTGCGCAGGCTCACCTGAAGCCCGAGGGGTCGTTGCTGGTCAAGTGTTTTCACGGGTCCGGCTACAGCCAGATCGTTGAGAAGTTCAAGCGTCAGTTCAAGGTTGTCGCCAAGCGCAAGCCCAAGGCGTCGCGCGACAAGTCTTCAGAAACCTTTATTCTTGGGCGTTACCTGAAATCAGTGGACTGACAGGATGCATGACGGTGTGCGGCCACCCCCACGAAAGCAGGGGTATCCGGGTTTGTGCCGGGCATTGTCCCGCTTGCCCGGATTGGACGGCTCGGGCACTATCAGGCTCATAGAATCAGATTTCCCTGTGGGGACGGGCGCTGCATTACAATGCAATGCAGCTATCCGTTGGCAAGGCAATTGCAAAGGAGTTCGGCCTTGAATAACAACCTGTTTCAAAAGGCGGCAATCTGGCTCGTGATCGCGCTGGTATTGTTCACCGTCTTCAAGCAGTTCGACAAACCACGCGCCCAGGACGGTGTCACCTATTCGCAGTTCATGGATGACGCCAAGAACGGCAAGGTGTCGCGCGTGGACGTGCAGGGCCGTAACCTGGTGGTCTCCCCGAAGGAAGGCGCCAAGTACACCATCATCTCGCCGGGTGATATCTGGATGGTCGGCGACCTGATGAAGTACGGCGTCCAGGTGACCGGCAAGGCCGATGACGAGCCGAACGTACTGGTCCAGGCGTTGTACTACCTGGGACCGACGTTGCTGATCATCGTCTTCTGGTTCTACATGATGCGGCAGATGCAGGGCGGCGGGAAAGGCGGTGCCTTCTCGTTCGGCAAGTCCCGTGCGCGGCTGATCGACGAGAACCAGAACGCGGTGACCTTCGCCGATGTGGCCGGTTGCGACGAGTCCAAGGAGGAAGTGGTCGAACTGGTCGACTTCCTGAAGGATCCGCAGAAATTCCAGAAGCTGGGCGGCCGCATTCCGCGTGGCGTGCTGCTGGTTGGCCCGCCGGGTACCGGCAAGACGCTGCTGGCGCGTGCCATCGCCGGCGAAGCCAAGGTGCCGTTCTTCAGCATCTCGGGTTCCGACTTCGTCGAAATGTTCGTCGGCGTGGGTGCTGCCCGCGTGCGCGATATGTTCGAGAACGCCAAGAAGCAGGCACCCTGCATCGTGTTCATCGACGAAATCGACGCGGTCGGCCGCCATCGTGGCGCCGGCATGGGCGGCGGTAACGACGAGCGCGAGCAGACGCTGAACCAGATGCTGGTCGAGATGGACGGCTTCGAAGCCAACTCGGGTGTGATCGTGATCGCCGCGACCAACCGTGCCGATGTGCTGGACAAGGCACTGCTGCGTCCGGGACGTTTCGACCGTCAGGTCTACGTGGGGTTGCCGGACATCCGCGGCCGCGAGCAGATCCTGAAGGTGCATATGCGCAAGGTGCCGATTGGCAACGACGTGGATGCATCGGTCATCGCGCGGGGTACCCCGGGCTTTTCGGGTGCCGACCTGGCCAACCTGGTCAATGAGGCTGCGCTGTTCGCCGCCCGCCGCAACAAGCGCGTGGTGGACATGCAGGACTTCGAGGACGCCAAGGACAAGATCTACATGGGTCCGGAGCGCAAGTCGACGGTCATGCGCGAAGAAGAGCGCAAGGCCACGGCTTACCACGAGTCCGGCCATGCGGTGGTTGCCAAGCTGCTGCCGAAGGCCGACCCGGTCCACAAGGTCACCATCATGCCGCGTGGCTGGGCGCTGGGCGTGACCTGGCAGCTGCCGGAGCACGACAAGTATTCGAAGTACAAGGACAACATGCTTGAGGAAATTGCGATCCTGTTCGGCGGACGTGCTGCCGAAGAGGTCTTCCTCAACGCCATGAGCACCGGTGCCTCGAACGACTTCGAACGCGCCACCAAGATCGCCCGCGACATGGTGACCCGTTTCGGCATGAGCGATTCGCTGGGTGCCATGGTTTACGTGGATACCGAGCAGGACGGCATGTTCGGCAAGCTGTCGTCGAAGACCGTATCGGAAGCCACGCAGCAGAAGGTCGATCTGGAAATCCGCACCATCATCGACGAGCAATACGCGCTGGCCAAGCGCCTGCTCGAAGAGAACCGCGACAAGGTCGAAGCCATGACCAACGCGCTGATGGAGTGGGAAACGATCGACGCCGATCAGGTGAACGACATCATGGCCGGCAAGCCGCCGCGCCCGCCGCGTGGCCTGCAGGGTCCGAGCGGTGGCGGCAGCACGCCGCCGGGTGGTTCGCCCGTAGCCCCGACCAATGCGCCTGCCACGGCGCGCGTCGACGATACGGTGTAATTGGGCTGCACCGCCGCGTAACAGACCGTTTGCAACGGTTCCAAACGCAGCGGATTCTGATAGCCTCCGAAGCCGGTGCCTGGTGCGCCGGCTTTTTGTTTTTCAGGTGGACATCTTGCCGACTGAGTTCTTCCAGTGCGGGCGTTATCGATTTGCCCGCAATCGCCGCCCGCTGGTAATGGGCATCCTCAATGTGACCCCCGATTCGTTCTCGGATGGTGGCCAGCACGCCTCGCGCGACGCGGCGCTGCGCCATGCCGAGCAGATGATTGCCGAGGGTGTCGACCTGATCGACATCGGCGGGGAATCGAGCCGGCCGGGATCGGCGGCATTGCCCCTGGATCAGGAGCTCGACCGCGTCATGCCGATCGTGGAGGCGCTGGCCGGTTGCGGCAAACCGTTGTCCATCGACACGTACAAGCCCGAGGTGATGCGGGCCGCACTGGCGGGCGGAGCCGATTTGATCAACGATATCTGGGGCTTCCGCATGCCCGGCGCCGTCGAGGCGGTGTCGGCGGGGCAGGCGGCGCTGTGCGTGATGCACATGCAGCGCGATCCCCAGACCATGCAGGAAGACCCGCAGTACGCCGACGTGGTGGCGGAAGTGGCGGATTTCCTGCGCGAGCGGGTGTCAACCCTGCGTGCGGCGGGCGTGGACGATTCGCGCATGTCGCTCGATCCGGGATTTGGATTTGGCAAGACGCCGGATCATAATCTGCGCCTGCTCGGGCAAATGCCAAGGCTGGCAATCGACGGGCTGCCGATCCTGGCCGGGCTGTCGCGCAAATCGACGCTGGGCGCCATCGTCGGCGGCAAGCCGCCGCAGGGCCGGGTGGCGGCCAGCATTGCTGCGGCGGTCTGCGCCGCAGAGAAAGGCGCATATATCGTGCGCGTGCATGACGTAGAACAAACCGTGGACGCCCTCAAGGTCTGGTGGGCGATCCGCCATGAGTCAGTTGTCCCGCAGGGGCAGCAAGGAGAATGATCAAATGACACGCAAGTATTTCGGGACGGATGGCGTACGAGGCAGGGTTGGCGAGGTGCCGATCACGCCGGATGTGGTGATGCGGCTGGGCTATGCCGCCGGCAAGGTGCTGGCGCTGGGGCAAAAGACGTCGCAAGGCCGGCCGACCGTGCTGATCGGCAAGGACACGCGGGTCTCGGGCTACATGCTCGAAGCCGCGCTGGAGGCCGGTTTCACGGCCGCGGGCGTCAACGTGCGCCTGACGGGGCCGTTGCCGACGCCTGCCATCGCCTACCTGACGCGCGCGCTGCGCCTGGCGGCCGGGGTGGTGATTTCGGCCAGCCACAATCCCTACTACGACAACGGCATCAAGTTCTTTTCGGCCTCGGGCGACAAGCTGCCCGATGAGGTGGAGGCGAAGATCGAGTCGCTGCTGGAAGAGCCGATGATGTGCGTGCGCTCGGAGGATCTGGGCCGCGCCAAGCGTATCGACGATGCTGCCGGCCGCTATATCGAGTTCTGCAAGAGCACGTTTCCCTATGAGCAGGACCTGCACGGGCTGCGCGTCGTGGTGGACTGCGCGCATGGCGCGGCTTACCACATCGCACCGCATGTGTTCCATGAGCTCGGCGCCGAGGTGATTCCGATCGGCAATCAGCCGGATGGGCGAAACATCAACGCGGGCTATGGCGCGACCGCGCCCGAAAAGCTCGTCGAAGCGGTGCGCGCCCATCGTGCGGACGTCGGCCTGGCGTTCGACGGTGACGCTGACCGCCTGCAGGTGGTGGACGCGCAGGGCCGGCTCTACAACGGCGACGAGCTGCTGTACCTGATCGTGCGCGACCGTCAGGCGTCCGGCCAGAAGGTCGAGGGCGCGGTTGGTACGCTGATGACCAACATGGCCGTGGAACTGGCGCTCAAGCGGCTGGGCGTCGATTTCGTTCGCGCCAAGGTCGGCGACCGCTACGTGCTGGAGGAACTGAAGAAGCGCGGCTGGCAGCTCGGCGGCGAGGGGTCGGGCCACCTTTTGTGTCTGGATCGGCACACAACGGGCGACGGCATCGTGTCCGCGCTGCAGGTACTGGCCGCGCTGCGCCGTAGCGGCAAGACGCTGGCGGAACTGCTGGACGGCGTGCATCTGTTCCCGCAAACGCTGATCAACGTCCGTGTCGAGAAGGGCTTCGACTGGCAGAGCCACGCCGGCCTGAAGGCGGCGCGCGACCAGATCGAGCCTGAACTCGAAGGCCGTGGCCGCGTGCTGATTCGCGCTTCGGGCACCGAGCCGGTGGTGCGGGTGATGGTGGAGGCCGAACAGGTGGAGACCGCCGAGCGCGCCGCACAGACGCTGGCCGACGCATTGCGCGCCGCCTGATCCTCACGCGGGGTCCCGGCGACCCCTTGCACCTCATCGACGCCACGGCCCTCGGTCCGTGGCGTTTGCTTTTTCTCTTTTTATGCAATTAACCGACATAGGGTTCGCCGCGATGTGATGCAAACGTTACCGGTAGAGGAGTGGCGATTAAAGCACGGGGAGAAGGCGGTTTCGTGACGGGTGGGGAATATCGGCCTGTTGGCGGGGTCTTTGAAGAAGATTTCGGGATGTCATGGAACTGTCATACAAGCAGCATACAGTTCGCCTTGTCAAAAATTTGTCATTCCCAACCAATGTTCTCTGGAGGACATATGAAGCTGGTCAAGACTGCCGTGGCAGGCATCGTGTCGATTGTGGTGGCGGGTACTGCGTTCGCGGCGGAAATTACCGGTGCAGGCGCTTCTTTCCCGGCGCCCGTGTATTCCAAGTGGGCTGACGCCTACCAAAAAGCGACGGGTAACAAGGTCAACTATCAATCCATCGGTTCGTCGGGCGGCATCAAGCAGATCAACGCCAAGACGGTCGATTTCGGCGCTTCGGATGCGCCCCTGAAGGACGACGAACTGGCCAAGGGCAACCTGATCCAGTTCCCGACCGTGATCGGCGGCGTGGTGCCCGTGATCAACCTGCAAGGCGTGAAGCCGGGCGAGCTGACCATCACCGGCGACGTGCTGGCCAACATCTACCTGGGCAAGATCAAGAAGTGGGACGATCCCGCGATCAAGGCCCTGAACCCGAAGGCCAAGCTGCCGAGCCAGGACATCCTGCCGGTGCGCCGCGCCGACGGCTCGGGTACGACGTTCATCTTCACGAACTACCTGTCGAAGGTCAGCAATGACTGGAAGAGCTCGGTAGGCGAGGGCACGACCGTGAACTGGCCGGGTGGCGGCACGGGCGGCAAGGGCAACGAAGGCGTGGCCGCTTTCGTGCAGCGTCTGAATGGCGCGATCGGCTATGTCGAGTACGCCTATGCCAAGCAGAACAAGATGACGTACCTGACGATGAAGAACGCGGCAGGCGAAGTGGTGCAGCCGAGCGACGACGCCTTCAAGGCCGCCGCTGCCGGTGCCGACTGGAACAAGACGTTCTACCAGATCCTGACGAACCAGCCGGGCAAGGGCGCATGGCCGATCGCTGGCGCGACGTTCATCCTGGTCCACAAGAACCAGGAAAAGCCGGCCCAGGGCCAGGAAGTGCTGAAGTTCTTCGACTGGGCCTACAAGAGCGGCGGTGCCATGGCTTCGGACCTGGACTATGTGCCGCTGCCGGACGCCGTGGCCAACCAGATCCGCGCGACCTGGAAGCAGAGCATCAAGGACGGTTCGGGCAAGGCCCTGTACTAAGCTGTTGCTGTACTGAAGTACGGCCCGGCACGCAAGCGCGGACCGCCCCATGGCGGAACGGGCGCGGCGTGACGGGGCCGCGGTGGCCCTGGCGCCACCGCGGCACATGTTCCACCTACCGATTCCCATCATGGCGACTACGTCCGATCTTCCAGCCGTCCGGCCTCCCAGCCGCCTTGGCGACATCCTGTTCGGTGGCCTGACCCGCGGCGCCGCCATCGTCACCCTGCTGCTGCTCGGCGGCATCATCGTGTCGCTCGCCATCAGCGCATGGCCATCGATCAAGCAGTTCGGCCTGTCGTTCCTGTGGACCGCCGAATGGGATCCGCCCGCCGACGTGTACGGCGCGCTCGTACCGATCTACGGCACGCTGGTGACCTCGCTGATCGCTCTCATCATCGCCGTGCCGGTCAGCTTCGGCATCGCCCTGTTTCTCACCGAGCTGTCGCCCGTGTGGCTGCGCCGGCCGCTCGGCACCGCCATCGAGCTGCTCGCCGCAGTGCCGTCCATCGTCTACGGCATGTGGGGCCTGCTCGTGTTCGCGCCGATCTTCGGCGAGTATTTCCAGAAGCCGCTCGCCAATACGGTGGGGCAGGTGCCGGTGATCGGCAAGCTGTTCCAGGGCGCGCCGCTGGGGATCGGCCTGCTGTGCGCGGGCGTGATCCTGGCGATCATGATCATCCCTTACATTGCCTCGGTGATGCGCGACGTGTTCGAAGTCACGCCCGTGCTGCTCAAGGAGTCCGCCTACGGCATCGGCTGCACCACGTGGGAAGTGATGTGGCGCGTGGTGCTGCCCTATACGCGTGCCGGTGTGATCGGCGGCGTCATGCTGGGCCTGGGCCGCGCGCTGGGCGAAACCATGGCCGTCACGTTCGTGATCGGCAACACCAACCTGCTCGACAGCGCGTCGCTGTTCTCGCCGGGCAACAGCATCACCTCCGCGCTGGCGAACGAATTCGCCGAAGCCGGTGCCGGCCTGCACACCGCCGCGCTGATGGAACTGGGCCTGATCCTCTTTTTCATCACGTTCGTGGTGCTGGCCCTGTCCAAGATCCTGCTGCTGCGTCTTGCAAAGAATGAGGGTGGCAAATGAACCAAGTCAGTCAAGCCGTGTCCACGTCATCCATTCCCGCCGTCCGTCCCGATTCCGAAGCGGTCCGCACCCGGCTCCAGAGTGCCCGCCGTCGTACCAACGCCCTCGCCCTGACGGCTTCGCTGGGCGCCATGGGGTTCGGCCTCTTCTGGCTCGCGTGGATTCTCTGGACCACCATCTCGCTGGGCGTGGGCGGCCTGTCGCTGGACCTGTTCACGCAGATGACGCCGGCGCCGAACACCGCCGGCGGTGGCCTGGCGAATGCCATCTTCGGCAGCTTCGTGCTGGTGGGCGTGGCGACGCTGGTCGGTACGCCGCTGGGCATCCTGGCTGGCATCTACCTGGCCGAATATGGCCAGAAATCGCCCCTGGCCTCGTTCACCCGCTTTATCAACGACATCCTGCTGTCGGCCCCGTCGATCGTGATCGGCCTGTTCGTCTACGCGCTGGTGGTGACCCGCATGGGCCACTTCTCGGGCTGGGCCGGCGTGTGTGCGCTGGCACTGCTGCAGATCCCGATCGTGGTCCGCACCACCGAGAACATGCTGAACCTGGTGCCGAACGCGCTGCGTGAAGCGGCGGTGGCCCTGGGCACGCCGAAGTGGAAGATGGTGATGTCGATCACGGTCAAGTCGTCGTACGCTGGCATCGTGACCGGCGTGCTGCTGGCCGTGGCCCGTATTGCCGGCGAAACCGCGCCGCTGCTGTTCACCGCGCTGTCCAACCAGTTCTGGAGCGCCGACCTGAACAAGCCGATGGCCAACCTGCCCGTGACGATTTTCCGGTTCGCCATGAGCCCGTTCACCGAATGGCAGCAACTGGCCTGGGCCGGCGTGTTCCTGATTACCGTCGGGGTGCTGGCGCTGAACATCGTGGCACGCGTCCTGTTCAAGAAATAAGCGGCGCCACGCACAACGCCTGACCTGACTACCGAATTCAAGCGAGACATCAGCATGACCTCTACCGTCATCGATATTCCCGATACCGTGCGCGCCAAGATCGACGTGCGGAACCTGAACTTCTACTACAACCAGTTCCACGCGCTGAAGAACATCAACATGTCGATCCCGGACCGCAAGGTCACGGCGTTCATCGGCCCGTCGGGCTGCGGCAAGTCGACGCTGCTGCGCACGTTCAACAAGATGTTCGCGCTGTACCCGGAGCAACGCGCCGAGGGCGAGATCAACATGGACGGCGAGAACCTGCTGACGAGCAAGCAGGACATTTCGCTGCTGCGCGCCAAGGTGGGCATGGTGTTCCAGAAGCCGACGCCGTTCCCGATGTCGATCTATGACAATATCGCCTTCGGGGTGCGCCTGTTCGAAAAGCTGTCACGCTCGGAAATGGACGACCGCGTGGAGTGGGCGCTGTCGAAGGCCGCGCTGTGGAACGAGGCCAAGGACAAGCTGCACCAGTCGGGCTACGGCCTGTCGGGCGGCCAGCAGCAGCGCCTGTGCATCGCGCGCGGCATTGCCATCCGCCCCGAAGTGCTGCTGCTCGACGAGCCGTGCTCGGCGCTCGACCCGATTTCCACGGGCCGCATCGAGGAACTGATCGCCGAACTGAAGGACGAGTACACGGTGGTGATCGTCACCCACAACATGCAGCAGGCCGCGCGCTGCTCGGACTATACCGCCTACATGTACCTTGGCGAGCTGATCGAGTTCGGCGAGACCGAGAAGATCTTCATCAAGCCGCACCGCAAGGAAACCGAAGACTACATTACCGGCCGCTTCGGTTGATCCGCAACGGCATTGCAGGACAATCCAGCATACGGACAAGCGGCCAGGAGAACACCATGACTGACAAGCACCTGTCGACCCAGTTCGACGCCGACCTCAACGCGATCAACACCAAGCTGCTGCAGATGGGCGGCCTGGTGGAGTCGCAGATCGAACTGGCCATGCGCGCGCTGGCCGACTTCGACGGTGACCTGGCCGACCAGGTCATGGCCCGCGAGCAGCAGCTGAACGCGCTCGAAGTGGAGATCGATGCGGACTGCGGCAACATCATCGCGCGCCGCCAGCCCACCGCCCGCGACCTGCGCCTGGTGATGGCGATCTCCAAGACGATCACCAACCTCGAACGCGCCGGCGACGAGGCCGAGAAGATCGCCAAGCGGACCAAGCACATCATGGAAGATGCGGCCGCGCACAACATCAATTACGCCGAGGTGAAGCTGTCCGGCGAGATGGCCATCAACCTGTTGCGCCAGGCGCTGGACGCGTTCGCCCGCCTGGACACCGTGGCGGCGGCCCGCATCGTCAAGGACGACAAGGCCATCGACGAGGAATTCCGCGCCTTCGTGCGCAAGCTGATCACCTACATGATGGAAGACCCGCGCACGATCTCGGTGGCGCTGGACTTCCTGTTCATCGCCAAGGCCGTCGAGCGGATCGGCGACCACGCGAAGAACATTGCAGAATTCATCATCTACATCGTGAAGGGCACGGACGTACGCCATGTCTCACGCGAAGACATGGAGCGCGAAGCGTTGAGCTGAATGACGCGCCAGCACTGATAAGCGGAGAACTATTACATGCCGAGCAGTATTCTCGTTGTCGAAGACGAACCGGCGATTGCTGAGCTGATCGCCGTCAATCTCCAGCACGCGGGGCACTATCCGATTCGTGCGTACAACGCCGAGCAGGCGTTGTCGCTGATGAGCGATGTCCTGCCGGACCTCGTGTTGCTGGACTGGATGCTCCCGGGCAAGTCGGGTGCCACCTTCGCCAAGGAGCTGCGGACCAACGACCGCACCAAGCAGATCCCGATCATCATGCTCACTGCCCGCAGCGAAGAGCAGGACAAGGTCATGGGCCTGGAAGCCGGTGCGGACGACTATGTGACCAAGCCCTTTTCGCCGAAGGAACTGCTGGCCCGCATCAAGGCCGTGCTGCGCCGCCGCGCGCCGCAGCTGACCGACGACGTGGTGGCCATCAATGGCCTGCGGCTCGATCCGGCCACGCATCGGGTGACCGGTCAGGACGACAGCGGCCCGATCAAGCTGGACCTGGGCCCCACGGAGTTCCGTCTGCTTCACTTCCTGATGACGCACCCGGAACGTGTGCACAGCCGGTCACAATTGCTGGATCAGGTCTGGGGCGACCACGTGTTCGTGGAAGAGCGTACCGTTGACGTGCATATCAAGCGTCTGCGTGCGGCGCTGACCCCGGGGGGATACAGCAACATGATCGAGACGGTCCGGGGCAGCGGTTACCGCCTGGCGCGGTCGCCCAGCCACTGACCGGAACCGGCCGGCGGCGGAGCAGCGGGGGCCGCGCCGGCCGATGTCGGATAATGCCGGCTGAATGCCACGCTGCGATGCCTTGTTGTGGCAGACTTTGTCGCAGTGCGAACGCAGTCTGAATCTCTTCTACTCCGCGCATGAATGTCATCTGGGCCCGCTCCGCGGCCATCCTTGCCGGTCTCGTGCTGATAGCCGCGGGGCTGTATGCCGTGGCTGGCGCCGTGCCCGGCCTGCTTTTCCTTTCCATTTCGCTGTTCCTGCTGCTCGCGTACTACCTGTTCCAGATCAACCGTCTGTGGCGGGTGCTGGACGCGCCGGCCTACGGCGAGATCCCCAGCGCACTCGGGCTATGGGGCGAGGTGTATTACCGCCTGCACCGGCTGGTCAAGCGATGGCGCACCCAGGTGCTGCAGGTGGAACAGCAGCACACCCGGTTTATCCAGGCCATCCAGGCGTCGCCCTATGGCGTGCTGATGCTTGACGATGCCGACCAGATCGAATGGTGCAACGGCGTGGCCGAGCAGCACTTCGGGCTGAACGCGCGGCGCGACGTGCGCCAGCGCATCACCCACCTGATCCGCCGGCCCGAGTTTGTCCACTACCTGACGCGCGAACGCTATGACGAACCGCTGGTGATGCGCGACATGGGGGAACACAAGCGCGGTATCACGTCGGTGCAGATCCTGCCGTATGGCGAGAACCGCAAGCTCGTATTGACGCAGGACATTACCAAGGTTGAAAGCACCGAGGCCATGCGCCGCGACTTCGTGGCCAATGTCTCGCACGAGCTGAAGACGCCGCTGACGGTGCTGACGGGCTTCCTCGAGACCGTGCGCGACCTGCCGGTCTCCGAGGAAGACCGCAAACGCTATATCGATCTGATGCTGGTGCAGTCGATGCGGATGCAGCACATCGTCGAAGACCTGCTGGCGCTGGCCAAGCTGGAATCCGACGCGCAGCCGCCGTCGCACGACCGTGTCAACGTGGCCGCGCTGGCCGCCCACATGGTGCACGACGCCGAGGCGCTGTCCCAGGGCCGGCACGACATCGAGACCGATATCGATACCGCCGTGGTGCTGCGCGGTGCGGAAGGCGAGCTGCTGTCGGCACTGGGCAACCTGGTGTCGAACGCGGTGCGCTACACGCCCGACGGCGGACGCATCGCCATCCGCATGACCTTTACCGATGGACACTCGGTGTTCTCGGTCAGCGACACGGGCCTGGGCATCGCGCCCGAGCATATTCCCCGCCTGACCGAGCGGTTCTACCGGGTGGATCGCAGCCGGTCGCGCGATACGGGCGGTACCGGTCTGGGGCTGGCCATCGTCAAGCACGTGCTGTCACGCCACCACGCCGATCTGCGTGTGACCAGCGAAGTGGGGCGCGGCAGTACGTTCCGCATCGTGTTCCCCGTGGACCGTAGCGGCTACGAGCCGGACGCCGCGCAACCGTTGTCCCGGCTGAGCGACGCCTCGCGCCACGCTGCCTGAGCCCGGACGCGCCCGGCGCCATGAAAACAGGCCGCTGCCCGGTCCGGGAGCGGCCTGTTTCATTCCGAAATCCGGCGGCGATCAGGTGCCGAACTTCAGCAGCAGTTCCTGCTGGCTGACGCGCTGGAGCTTGGCGCGCGACGGCTTGCGCACGTAATCGCCATTGGGCTCCATGATCCAGGCCGAAGCGTTGTCGTGCAGATGCACCTGCAAGCCTTCCTTGATCACGCGGGCCTTGAGCGTGCGATCCAGGATCGGGAAGGCCACCTCGACGCGCCGGAACAGGTTGCGGTCCATCCAGTCGGCGCTGGACAGGTACAGCACATCGTCGCCGGCGGCGTGGAAGTAATAGACACGGTGATGCTCCAGGAAGCGGCCAACGATCGAGCGCACCGAAATGTTCTCCGACAGCCCCGGCACGCCGGCGCGCAGCGCGCAGACGCCGCGCACGATCAGGTCGATCTTCACGCCCGCCCGCGACGCCTTGTAAAGCTCGTCGATGATGGTCGGCTCCAGCAGCGCGTTCATCTTGGCGATGATGCGAGCCCGCTTGCCGGCGCGCGCGTTGCGGGCCTCGGCGCGGATATGCTCCACGAGGTTGCTGTGCATCGTGAATGGCGACTGCCACAGGTGATTGAGCCGGATGGTGCCGGCCGTGCCGGTCAGCAGCTGGAACACATGGTGAACGTCTTCGCAGACCTGCTCATTGGCGGTGAGCAGCCCAAAGTCGGTGTACAGGCGGGCGGTGCGCGGGTGATAGTTGCCGGTGCCCAGGTGCGCGTAGCGCCGCAGCACCGCGTTCTTGGCCTTCGGGCCCGCCGGCTCGCGCCGCACGATCAGCAGCATCTTGGCGTGGCATTTGTGTCCCACCACGCCGTACACGACATGGGCGCCGGCCGATTCCAGCCGTTCGGCCCAGTTGATGTTGGTTTCCTCATCGAAGCGCGCCAGCAGTTCCACCACCACGGTCACTTCCTTGCCGTTGCGGGCCGCCGTCATCAGCGCCTCCATCACGGCCGATTCGTTACCGGTGCGATAGACAGTCTGCTTGATCGCCACCACGTTCGGATCGCTGGCGGCCGCCTGCATGAGGTCCAGCACCGACGAGAAGCTCTCGTAAGGGTGATGCAGCAGCACGTCGCGCTGGCGGATCACGTCGAACATGCTCGTGCCAGGCGGGAAGGCCTTGACCACGGCGGGCACGTGCGGCGGGTATTTCAGGGCAGGGCGGTCCACCAGATCGGGGATCTGCATCAGCCGCACCAGATTCACCGGGCCCCCCACGCGGTACAGGTCCTGTTCGGTCAGGCCCGATTCCAGCAGCAGGCGCCGCGACAGCGCAGGTGGCGTGTCGGACGATACTTCCAGCCGAACCATGTCGCCAAAGTGACGTGCAGGCAATTCGCCCTGCAACGCTTCGCGCAGATCGGTGATTTCGTCCTCGGACACGAACAGGTCGGAATTGCGCGTGACCCGGAACTGGTAGCAGCCCTGCACCTCGATGGCCGGAAACAGTTCGTGGACGAACGCCTGCATGAACGACGACAGCATCACAAAGCCGTACGGATACCCCGACAGCTTCTCCGGCATGCGCACCACGCGCGGCAGCGCGCGCGGGGCCTGCACGATGGCCAGGTCGGCGTCGCGGCCGAAGGCGTCCTTGCCGGACAGCTCGATCACGAAGTTCAGGCTCTTGTTGAGCACGCGCGGGAACGGATGGGCGGGGTCCAGCGCAATGGGCGTCAGCACCGGGCCCAGCTCGCGCGTGAAGAAGTCCCGCGCCCAGGCGCGCTGCGCGTCCGTCCACGTGCCGGTCAGGTGAAAAAACACCCCTTCTTTTTCCAGCGCGGGGAAAATGACGTTCTGCAGCATGTCATACTGCGATGCCACGAGCCGCTGGGTGCGCTCCGTGACAAGCTGGTAGGCCTGCTGGATCGAGAGGCCATCGGGCGTCAGGCCCGATGCGTTGTCCCGCATCTGCTCCTTCAGGCCGGCCATCCGGATTTCAAAGAACTCGTCCAGGTTGCTGGACACGATACAGATGAACTTCAGCCGTTCCAGCAGCGGGACATTGGGGTCGGCGGCCTGCGCAAGCACGCGCGCGTTGAAATCCAGAATGCCCAGTTCGCGGTTCCAGAGCGAGCCAGGCGGCGTCGTCGACATGTCTATGACCTTATTTTGGCGATGAGGCGACTTTTTCATAGATCCGTGTCATTTTGATGACACTTTGATTTTGTCATGATGCAGACATGACAGGGACATAATCTTTCGGGTTTTGGCCCGCCACGGCCGATCCCGCGTAACACTGACGCAATGACACAGAATCCCCGCTTGCTGGCCGCCGTCGACATGGGCTCCAACAGCTTCCGCCTGATGATCGGGCGGGTGGATGAAACGCCCACTGCCTCCGGTCCCGCCAGCCAGATCTTCCAGGTCGACGCGCTGCGCGAGCCGGTCCGGCTGGCCGCCGGCCTGACGCCGGACAAGTATCTGGACCAGCCGGCCCGCCGCCGGGGTGTTGACGCGCTGCGCCGCTTCGGCGACCGCCTGCGCGACTTCGCACCCGAGCAGGTGCGCGCGGTGGCCACCAATACGCTGCGCGTGGCCAGGAATGCTTCGGATTTCCTGATCGAGGCCGAGGCCGCCCTGGGATTCCCGATCGAAGTGATCGCCGGCCGCGAGGAAGCGCGCCTGATCTACCTGGGCGCGTCGCATGATGCGCCGGCTTGCCAGGGCAACCGGCTGGTCGTGGATATCGGCGGCGGTTCCACCGAATTCATCATTGGCAGCGGCTATCAGTCCAAGCTGATGGAAAGCCTGTACATCGGCTGCGTATCGCATAGCCGTCAGTTCTTTCCGAGCGGCAACGTCGACGAATACGCGTTCAAGCAGGCCGAACTGGCCGCGCGCCGCGAGATCCAGGTACTGGTGCGCCAGTACAAGGCAGCCGGCTGGCAGCAGGCGGTAGGGTCGTCGGGTACTGCGCGCGCCCTGGCGGAACTGATCGAGCTCAACGGGATGAACGACAGCGCGTCCGAGCACGGCATTACGCGCGAAGGGCTGGAGCGCCTGAAACGGGCGCTGGTCAAGGCCGAAAACACCAATCGGGTGAAGCTGACCGGCCTGAAGGCCGACCGGATTCCGGTGCTGCCGGGCGGCCTGTCGATCATGCTCGGCGTGTTTGCCGAACTCGATATCGACCGCATGGACGTCACGGACGGCGCGCTGCGCCTGGGGGTGCTGTACGACCTGCTGGGCCGCAGCCACCATGAGGACATGCGGACCGTAACGGTCGACCAGTTCATGCGCCGCTATGCCGTGGACCGCCCGCAGGCCATACGGGTGGGGCAGGCGGCCCGCGATCTGCTGGCGCAGTTTCCCGAGCCGCGCAACGAGCGCCGCGAGGACAACCTTGCGTTGCTGGGCTGGGCGGCCAGCCTGCACGAGATCGGCATGACGATCTCGCACAGTGGCTATCACAAGCATTCGGCCTATATCGCCACGCACGCCGACATGCCCGGTTTCTCGAAGACCGACCAGGCGCGCCTGGCCACGCTGCTGCTCGGCCACGCGGGCAAGCTAGGCAAGCTGTCCGGCAGCGGCAAGTTCCTGGACTGGCGCATGCTGTTCAGCCTGCGGCTGGCGTTTGTACTATGCCGCCGGCGGGGCGACATGAAGCTGCCGCACATCCAGGTCAGGCAGCGTTCAGATGAACTCGACGAGGGCTTCGAGGTGCGGCTGCCGAAATCGTGGATCGATGCCAACCCGCTGGTGGAATACAGTCTGGCGCAGGAGGCCGACGAGTGGGAACGCGTGGGCAAGCGTTACAAGGTCGTCTACGTCTGAGACGGCTGGCCCGTGGGCCGGGCAACCCGGCCACCCGGCGACCCGGCGACGAAACAGGAACGGCGACTCCGATGAGTCGCCGTTCCTGTTTCCGGTACCGGATCGATCAGCCGTTTCGTCCGGTAAGAGGGGGCTGCCGATCAGCGGTCAGGCCGATTGCATGCCCAGGAAGTGCCGGGCATAGCGCGGGTTCATGTCGCGCACGCGCAGCAGGGTCAGGAAATCGGCGACGTTGAAATTGGGGTCCCAGGCCGGCAGGCCGCAGATCTTGGCGCCCAGCCGCAGATAGCCCTTGATCAGCGCGGGCGGCTCCACGTCAAGCGTCTGGTTCAGGTCGTCCACCGGCAGCGGCACGCGCGGGAAGGCGTGATATTCAATCGGTGCCAGCGACTTTTCTGCGAACTGCCGATAGAGGCTGGCCGCGTAGTGGCCGCCGTCGCTCATCGGCACGCTGGCGCAGCCCAGCATCGATTCGAGGTTGTAACGCTGCAGGTATTCGCCCAGGCCGCCCCACAGGGCCATGATCACGCTGCCCGAGCGGTAGTCGCGGTGCACGCACGAACGGCCTAGCTCCAGCATTTTCGGGCGCAGGTGCGCCAGGCGGACCAGATCGAATTCGGATTCTGCGTAGAGGCAGCCGATGCGCTTGGCCTGGTGCGGCGGCAGCACGCGGTAGGTGCCCACCACCTTGAGCGTTTCCTGGTCGCGCACGATCAGGTGGTCGCAGTAGGCGTCGAACATGTCCACGTCGGTCTCGGTGGCCGTCGATTGCAGGCGCGCGCCCATTTCCTCGGCGAACACCTTGTAGCGCAGACGCTGCGCCTCGGCTACTTCGTCCTGGTGACGTGCCCACGCCACGCTGAAAGCAGGCGCCGGAGCTTGAATCTGGGTTTGGAGATGTGCTGGCTGACGAGGAAGACGCCTCCGCGCCGACTGGCCGGTCAGGCCAGTGGGCAAGGAGTCGAAAAGCGGCTGGGTAGGCGTCGGTAAGTCTCGCATCAGTGTGTCCTTTCGGTGACGAAACGGCTTCGAAACAATGTAGAGAGGCCGGGTGACAGCGCCGTGAACCGATGATGACGCTTCCGTGACTGACACATCGTTGTCGCCGGCGCAAGCCTTAACGATAGGACAGGCTTCCGCTAGAGCACATCGGCGATCGTCCAAATGAACAAACAGATGCCAAATTTGTGACAGCGAAATCTCATTTTCGCCGTCATTGTCTTAAAAATGGTTCAGAGGAGGTCGGGCTGAATCACCGCGCGGAGCACGACCTGCGCTTCATTTTCGCGTGTGCGTCCGGCCAGCCACCAGATGCCGCTTTTCTTCACGCTCCAGGGCAGTTCCTGGCCGGCCAGCAGCAGGCTGGCCAGTTGTCCGATCCACGGCTGGTGGCCCACCACGACGGTGTGGTCGCTGCCCTGCGGCCAGTCGATCGCGGCCAGCACGGCGCCCACATCGGCGCCCGGTGCCAGATCATCGAGGATTTCGGCCTTGCCCGACAGGGCCGCTGCGGTTTCCCGCGTACGCAGGGCCGGGCTGCAGACCACGCGGTAGTCGGCGGGCAGGTGGGCGCGCAGCCAGTTGGCGGACGTTTCGGCCTGCTTGCGGCCGCGGCGGGTCAGGGGGCGCTGGAGATCGGCGCTGCGGGAGATGCTCAAGGCATCGGGCAGATCTTCGGCCTCGGCATGGCGCCACAGGATCAGATTCATATTGGGCAGAGGCTTCGTCGAGCCTTGAGTATGGTGACGCGCGGGGCGTGCCGCAAGTGCGCGACCGGGCCGCCAAAAACAAAACGGGCCATCCAGTGGGCAAAGCCCACGGATAGCCCGTCAGTGTCCGGAGCAGCGATGTCAGCCGCGTGACAGCGGCGCATCGGCTGCGCGCCGCGAACTCAGGACTTGTGGCGGAAGTTGATGCGGCCCTTGGTCAGGTCGTAGGGCGACATTTCCAGGGTGACGCGGTCGCCGGCCAGGATGCGGATGCGGTGCTTTTGCATCTTGCCCGAAGCGTATGCCCAGATTTCCACGCCGTTTTCCAGCGTCACGCGATAACGGTTGTCGGGCAGGGCTTCCGACACCACGCCGCCAAATTCAATGAGTTCTTCCTTAGCCAATCTGTTTTCCTTTGTGGCAGCCACGAAGGCTGCGTTAAGTGGGTGAGTATCCTGTGGGCGCCCGGTCGCGCGCATCCACGTCATGCCGCCATGGCGGCCGCCGCGCGATACGTCGTCGGGAAGCAAGCTGACGGGCTTGGCAAACCATGGAGCCAGGCGGGTCAGAGAATCGAGTAGGGGCGCGGATGACCCTGACGATTGCCTTGCCACTTACGGCTGCGCGGGCGTCTGGCGCGACCGTGTACATCACGGGGACAGCGGGCAAGGTGTTTCCGGGGCCGGCAACGCATCCGCCCTGTCATATCCGAATCAACAATATGAGGGCGGGCCGGCGGTATTCCAGTGCGCCAGGCGGCGCTTTCCCGGTTAACAGGGCATGCTCAGATACCCCGAACTGACGCGCGATTGTAGCACGATCGCACCATCTTCGCAGGCGCAGCATCCGCTACGGCGCTGTTGCGCCAACGCCATGCACAGGCGGCTGGTGCCATGGTGCAGCGCGGCGCGATGCCGCTGATACACAGTCCGTATGCGATTCATTCGCCACATGGACGAGGTGCGCGGCATGGCGCCGTGATCCTTGCCTGCGGCGCAAATTTCGCAAGCGCGAACACGAAAAAGAAAAAAGGGCTCACGTCTTTCAACGTAAGCCCTTGATCCTTGTACCTAAAACTACTTGCAAATATGGTCGGAGCGATAGGATTCGAACCTACGACCCTCTGATCCCAAATCAGATGCGCTACCAGGCTGCGCTACGCTCCGGAGCCGGCGATTCTATCGCGACACGTGCGGCCAGGTCAAATGTGGCGTGCGAAGGATGGCAACGCGCGGAAGTGGCGGGCACGTACCCCGCTTCAGGTGGGATCGTATTTGGCTTGACTTGATGCGTCGCGCTGACATAATCCGCACACCGCATCGGTCCGACCCGGCGCTTCACGCCTGGCAATGCTGTGCCCACCCGGACCTGGTCCCACTATCACAACTATGGCACGCCAGCCCCGCTAGCGACGCGGACGCGCTGCGCCGTGCCTGATCCATACTTCGCCCGCGATGCCCCGCATCGACGTGACGCGGAGGTGCCGGACTTTGCGGAAACAAAACAGGACGGCTGCTCGCAGGCCGCAAACAGAAGGCAGTCCGGTGCCACGCGGGGCACCGGCGATGTCTTTGTGAACGGGAATGAAGATGTTTCAGTCGCAGGTGGTAGTGCTGATCGCGGCCTTGTTCGTGCTGCAGATGGCGATCGTCTGTGCCGTATTGCGGCGCTCTGCCGGTATGGAGCGCAGCGGGCTCACCTCGTGGGCGATCGGCGATCTGGTAGTGACCCTGGCCGCGGTATTGCTGGCCGCCCATGGCTACCGTCCCGAATGGCCGCTGGCCGCCTTGCCGGAGCTGGCCCTGACGGCCGGGCTGTCGATGATGGTCCACGGCACGCGTCATTTTGTCGGCAAGCCGGGGCGGGCCCTTGTGCTGGCCGTGCTGAACCTGCCCGGCGCCATCGTGTTCGGGTTGCATATGGCCGGCGGACTGATGGGCCGCGCGCCCGGCCCGCTGTCGGCCGGGATGCTGGTGTCGCCGTCCGTCGTGGCAGGGCTGATGCTGGCCTCGTCGTTGATCCAGATGCTGCTGTTGCTGGAAATGATCCGCGTGGTCGTGCCGCGTTTGCCCGCGAAGCGCGGCACGGGTCGCCTGGCCATCCTGTCGCTGACGCTCGTGGCACTGGCCTGCACGGTGTTTGCAGGCGCGCAGGCATGGGCGCCGCTGTCGACGCTGGTCGATGGCCATCCGCTGGCCACGCCGGACGAGCGCGACAACATCACCCTCTGCTTCGTGTTCGGCGTGGTGGGGCTGTCGGTCAGCTTCGCGCTGATGGCGCATGACCGCCTGCGGCGCATCATCGAACGCCGCGCGCGCCATGACGACCTGACCGACGTGCTGTCGCGCGGCGCATTCTGGGAAGAGCTGGAACTCGAATGCAAGCGGGCCGAGCGCCAGCGCACCGCGTTCACCGTGGCCTTCATCGACCTCGATCACTTCAAGGCCATCAACGACCTCTACGGGCATCTGGCGGGCGACAGCGTCCTGCGCCATTTTGCGGGGCTGCTGCGCAAGGCCGCGCCGGCGCGGGCCGTGCTGGGCCGGCTGGGCGGCGAGGAGTTCGCGATCGTCATGCCCGACACCACGCTGGAAACCGGCCGCGCCATCAGCGTCCGGCTGAGCGCGATGGTGCGTTCGGCGCCATGCCCGTCGGAGCCCGATGCCATTGCCTATACGGTCAGCATCGGCATGGCCGAGCGCCAGGCCGGCGAGAACGCCGACGCGGTCATGCGGCGCGCCGACCGCGCGCTCTACGATGCCAAGCAGATGGGCCGCAACTGCGTGTCTTCGCACGACACGGCCGAGGGTGTCGGCATGCCGCGCCGGCCGCGCGTGCGCGAGCGCGAGTCGTCCTGAGTTCGGCATCCATATCGCTGTTTCGCCAGCCTTGGCCTGGGCCGACTTCAGTTTCGTCGAAATCTGATTCAAGGCCCGGCTCGCCGATGCTATAGATGCGCAGGTCACTGCAACGCGCCTTGCGCCAACATCCATGGACATCATCCGGCCGGAACACGCTGCCCAGCAGGCCAGGCAGATTCACCAGAACATTCCCGGCGCGACGTCGATCTCGATCCTGCGCCGCGTGCATGATTCCCGCTATGCCACGCGTTACTTCGTCGGCAATGGCCTCGATATAGGCGGCGGCATCGATTCCATCGCGCTGTTCGCCGACATGTTCCCGGCGATGAAGCATGTCTTCGTCTTCGATATGCAGCATGGCGACGCCCAGTACCTGGAACGGGTGGAGGACGAATCGTTCGACTTCGTCTATTCGTCGCACTGCCTGGAGCATATGGTCGATCCGGCCGTAGCCATCCGGCACTGGATACGGGTCGTGAAGCCGGGAGGGCACCTGGTGATCCAGGTGCCGGACGAAGACCTGTACGAGCAGGGGCACTGGCCCTCGCGGTTCAACAACGATCACAAGCACACGTTCACGATGTTCAAGGCGCGGTCGTGGTCGCCGGTGTCCATCAATGTCATCGACTTTGTCCGGTCCGTATGCGACCAGGTATCGCCAATCTCGATGTTTCGCGTCGACATCGGCGTGCGGCAAAGCCTGCTGAACCGAGATTTCGATCAGACGCGCACACCCACCGCGGAGTGTGCCATCGAGTTCATCCTGCAGAAGCATCCCAGGTAGGCGGGCGCGTTCCCCTTGCGCAACCGGTGCGGTAGAATGCACGCCTTGCCGCAACGGCAAGGCCGTCCAAGGCCCAGACAGCCACGGCCATCCGCCCTTAGCTCAGTTGGATAGAGCACTCGCCTTCTAAGCGAGCGGTCAGAGGTTCGAATCCTCTAGGGCGGGCCACTGATTCGATTCATACCAGTGCTGTGAGCGATTGACCACGCCAACCACAAACAGCATCACGGGAACCTCGATCAGCACGCCGACGACGGTGGCCAGCGCCGCCCCGGACTGGAATCCGAACAGGCTGATGGCGGTGGCCACGGCCAGCTCGAAGAAGTTGCTCGCGCCGATCAGCGCCGATGGGCCCGCCACGCAATGGGCCACACCGAGCTTGCGGTTCAGCAGGTAGGCCAGGCCGGCGTTCAGCAAGACCTGAATCAAAATCGGCACGGCCAGCAGCAGGATGATCAGCGGCTGCTCGACGATGGCATTTCCCTGGAATCCAAACAGCAGCACCAGCGTCGCGAGCAGGGCGGTGATAGAGTAGGGGCCGAGCGCGCCAACGACGCGCTTGTAGGTGGCGTCGCCGCGCGCCAGCAGTGCCTTGCGGATGGCCTGTGCGATCAGCACCGGCACCACAATGTAGAGCGCGACCGACGTGATGAGCGTGTCCCACGGCACGGTAATCGACGACAGGCCTAGCAGCAGTGCGACAACAGGCGCGAAGGCCACGACCATGATCGCGTCGTTGAGCGCCACTTGCGACAGGGTGAAGTACGGGTCGCCCTTGCAGAGCTGCGACCAGACGAACACCATCGCCGTGCAAGGCGCCGCCGCCAGGAGGATCAGGCCAGCGATGTAGCTGTCGAGTTGATCCACTGGCAGCCAGCCAGCGAACAGATGGCGCACGAAGATCCAGCCCAGCAGGGCCATCGAGAACGGCTTGACGAGCCAGTTCACGAACAGCGTCACGCCGATGCCGCGCCAGTGTCCCGCGACCTGCCCCATGGCGCCGAAATCGATCTTGATCAGCATCGGGATGATCATGATCCAGATCAGCACGCCGACCGGCAGGTTCACCTTTGCGATCGCCATGTCGCCAATGGCCAGAAAGACCGGTGGCAACCATTGGCCAAGCAGGATCCCAGCGACAATGCAGAGGGCCACCCAGACGGTCAGGTAGCGTTCGAAAAAGCCGATGGCGGTGGCTTGCGCGGCCCCTGCTGACCGTTGCGCTGTGCTCATTGCCCCGCCTCGGCAGGCGGCTCGCCGATGGCGCGTATCTCCTTCTGGATAGCGTTGCGGTCCAGCACGTGCAGCGGCAGGTTCACGAATTGGCTGACGCGGTTCAGGATCTGACGGAAGACCTGATCAAAGACCTTGCGCTTCTCGTCGTCCGAGCCCTGGATGGCGGCGGGGTCCATAAAGCCCCAATGCGCCGTGATGGGCGTGCCCGGCCAGATTGGGCAGACCTCGCCCGCGGCCTGGTCGCAGACGGTGATGACGAAATCCATCCGGGGTGCGTCGGGCAGGGCGAATTCGTCCCAGCCCTTGCTACGCAGGCCCGAGGTGTCGTAGCCAATCGACTGGCACCGCTCGATGGCAAAGGGATTGACCGCGCCCGCTGGATGGCTGCCGGCGCTGTAGGCGTGAAAGCGTCCCTTGCCGAGCACGTTGAACAGTGCTTCGGCCATCACGCTGCGGGCGGAGTTACCGGTGCACAGCACCAGTACGTTGAAAGTCTTGTCGGGCATGGTGCTTGTTGGGCGGTTGAGCGATGTTCGGGCGAGCGGGTGCATCCTGGCCCGCTTCATGGGTCAGCTCTCCGTTGGGACGGAACACGAGGACACCGGCGAGCACGGATTACCGCCACAGCAGTTTTCCGTGAGATAGCCGAGCAGGGCATTCATGGTCTGGAAGCGCGCCATGTAGAGGATCGACCGGCCTTCCTGACGGCTGGCCAGCAGACCGGCGCGGTGCAGTTCCTTGAGGTGGAACGACAGCGAGGAGGCCGGCATCTCCATCAGTTCGGCAATGCGGCCGGCGGGCAGGCCTTCGGGGCCGGCCTGCACGAGTAGACGGAACACGGCCAGGCGGATGGCGTGGGCCAGCGCAGAAAGGGCTTCGAGAGCGTTTTCGGTTTCCATGATTCGAATATAGTCGAATCATGGAAATTTCACAACTACGGCAATCCCGCAAGCGTACTTCTGTGACAAACACCAGCCGAACGCCGGCCTGCCTAGGAAAGGTAGCCGGCCGCGCCATCCCACAGCAGCTTTATCGCCGTGATGACCAGCAGTCCGTAGCAGGCCCTGTACATCTGGCGTTGATCGAGCCGCGCATGCAGACGCCAGCCCAGCCAGACACCCGCAGGGACGGCAAGCAGGCAGATCGCCATCAACGTCCAGACGGCACCAACCGGCCTTGCCAGCGCCAGCCAGGGTACTGCCTTGAGGGCGTTGCCCACCGTAAAGAACATGCTGGTGGTTCCTGCGTAGACCTGCTTGCTCAGGCCCAGCGGCAGCAAGTAGATCGCCAGCGGCGGCCCGCCGGAGTGGGCAACCATGGTGGTGATACCCGACGTCAGGCCCGCCGCCAGGGCCTTGGGCGAGGACCTGGGCTGCACTGCGACATCGGCGCCCCGCAACAGCCATAGCCCGACAAAGCTCAACGTGACCACGGCCATGACGATGGAGATGGCGCGATGGTCCAGTACCTTGAACAGGAAGTAGCCGACCCCGATGCCTGCCACCAGCCCGGGCACCAGCAACAGCAGGTCGGGCCTGGACCACGTCGATGGCTTCCAGTAGCGCAGGCTGAACAGATCCATCGCAACGAACAGTGGCGCCAGCAGGCCGCCGGCCGAGACGGGGTCCATCACCAGCGACAACAGCGGAATGCCGACGATGGCAAATCCTCCGCCAAAGGCGCCCTTCATGAAGCAGATCAGGAAAACCCCGGCAAAGGTCACGAGGATGGTGGTGGTATTGAGTTCCATGATGGCTTCGGCATTGAGGCCGGTCGTCTGGTGATCATCGTAGAGTGCCTACCCAATACAATCAAACCATTGTCATGGATACAATTTCCGTCACCCCGCCGAAAGCTGCTTAGGGCTGCCCATGGCGCCGCGTGATATGATTCGCGCGCGAACTAAACGATCAACGCTGCCGGGCCCAGCATGAAACATCGTCTTGTGTATCTTCTGAACGTTGGACAGCGACGGCTGCAACGCTGGTCGCAGGCGCGTGCCGCCCGTGGTGGCGTCACGGCCGCGCAATCGGGGCTGCTGTTCTATCTGGGTACGCACAACGGCGCGCTGATGAGCGAAGCCGCGGCCGCGCTGGACCTGGGCGCGCCTGGAATGAGCGGCCTGGCCGACCGGACGGAAAGAGCGGGCCTGATAGAACGCCGTGCGGACGAGATGGACGGCCGCGCATCGCGGCTGTGGCTCACGGACGCCGGGCGCGCCGCGCGGCAGCGTGCCAAGGCCGGCATGACGGACCTCAACGCCAGGCTGACCGAGGGCTTTACCGAAGCCGAGATCGATGTGGTGGCGCGATGGCTGACCAGCCTGCAGACCAAGTTTCCGGTCGCGGGCGATGCGCGCGACGGGCGCGACGATCGCGACGAGGGCCACGACTAGGCGGCGCCTGGCCTGGTCCGCGGCTGAGCAGCACGATGCAGCCTATTGCTGGCTGACGTTCGAAAAGTCAGGCTTGCGCTTTTCGGCAAAGGCGGTGAATGCTTCGCGGGCTTCCGCGCTCGTCAGCCGCTCCTGGAACTTCGCGCTCTCGGTATCCATCTGCGTCACCAGCATCGCGGCCTGGCGCATCAGGGCTTTCGTGGCGCTCAGCGACCCGGCAGGCTTGGCGGCAATGCGTTCTGCGATCTGCCGTGCCTCGGTGCGGAGCTGGTCATTGGCGCACACCTTGTTGGCGATGCCCCAGGCGAGCGCGGTCTGTCCGTCGAGCGGATCTCCCATGGCAAACATCTCGAAGGCCCGCGCGTGGCCGATGCGCAGCGGCAGCAGATAGCTGGAGGCCGCTTCCGGCACCAGGGCAAGGTTGACGAACGGCGTGATCAGTTGCGCGTCCTGTGCCAGCAGCACGTAGTCGCAATGCAGCAGCATTGTGGTGCCTACACCCACCGCCTTGCCATGAACCGCGGCAACGATGGGCACCGTCGCCTTCGCCAGCGCATGCAGAAAGCGGTGGACATGCCGTTCGCTGGGGCCCTTGCCCACGGCGATCGCCGCGAACTCGCCCACATCGTTCCCCGCAGTGAACATGTCGCCATCCCCTTGTACCAGCACCACGCGCACGTTTCCGTCGTGCTCGGCGCCCTCGATGGCGTCGGCCAGGGCGCCGTACATCTCGTTGGTCAGGGCGTTCTTCTTGTCGGGGCGGGCAAGCGTGATGGTCAGTACGCCATGTGTCAGGTCGATTTGAATTGCCGCGGTCATGCTGGTCTCCGTTGGTTTAAATTCGCATGCGAAGTATATAGATAATTCGTATGCGAAGTAAACCGTCGGCGATGCGATGCGAAACAGGTTGCACGGTGAGTTGCACTGCGCGATCCGGGGTCATAATCAGTACATTCTTTTCATTGTCATGCGTCCGCTCGCCATGCCTCGACACCGCTACAAGCAACTGGTCGACCAATTCGCCGCAGATATCCAGGACGGCCGGCTGCGTCCTGGCACCCGCTTGCCGACACACCGTGAACTTGCCGCCCGCGAAGGCCTGGCGCTTGTGACGGCGACCCGCGTCTATGCGGAACTGCACGCCATGGGGCTGGTAAGCGGCGAGACCGGACGGGGCACGTTCGTCAAGGAAGTGCTTCCGCCTGGACACGGTATCGATCTCCAGCCATGGAGCGACGACACCGTCGACCTGAGCTTCAACAATCCGTCGATACCAGGCCAGGGCGACCTGCTCCGGACGGCGCTGCGCGAACTGGCCGGCACGGGCAATCTCGAGGCGTTGCTCCGATACCATCCGCATGGTGGCCGGATGCGTGACCGCGAGACGATGGCCCGGCATCTTGCCGGACGCGGATTGTCCGCGAGCGCGGACAACACGGTGCTGGTAAGCGGCGCACAGCACGGCCTGACGGTCACGGCGATGGCGTTGCTGGAACCCGGCGACGTGGTTGCGGTTGACGCGCTGACGTACCCGGGATTCAAGCTCACCGCAGAAGCGTGCCGGCTGGAACTGGTGGCGATTCCCGCAGGCACCAAGGGTCCGGACCTGGACGCACTGGCGGGACTGTGCCGGCAACGCCGGGTGCGCGCCGTGTACACAATGCCGACGCTGCACAATCCGCTTGGCTGGGTCATGAGCGCGCGCGGGCGGCGCGATCTCGTTGCCATCGCGCGGCGCCATGGTCTGATCCTGATCGAAGACGCTGCATACGCGTTCCTGGAAGCCGACGCGCCGCAGCCATTGGCCGCATTGGCGCCCGAATTGACCGTGTACGTATCGAGTCTCTCCAAAAGCGTGGCAACGGGGCTCCGCGTCGGCCCGGTCTGCGCGCCGCCAGCCTGGATTCCAAAGTTCGAGCGCACGATCCGCGCAACCACCTGGCATACGCCAACCATGATGACCGCCATTGCCTGTGGCTGGATCGAAGACGGGACGGTCGCGCGCCTGGAGGCGCAGAAGCGAAATGACGCCGCCTTACGCCAAGGTGTCGTGACCGAAGTGCTCGGGCATCTGCATCCCGTCCGGCACCGTGCGTCCTATTTCGTCTGGCTCCCGCTGCCGGAAGACGCACGAGCCGATGCCATCGCCAAGACGCTGCTCGCGCAGCGCATCTCCGTATCCACCGCGCTTGCCTACGCGGCATCGAAACAGGTGCCGCACGCGATCCGGCTCGCACTGGGCTCCGTCCCCGTTGACATGCTGCGGCAGGCACTGCAGACCGTCGCCAGGGTCGTGGACGATCACGCGTACCGGTAGCCTTATGCTGGACGGGCGGGGCAGGGCAGCCGGCGCGGGCGCGCGGCTGGCATGGCCAGTGCTTGGCATGTTCCATCCCGAAACGGACGAACAAGGAGGACAAGCATGGCTGACAGAACGCTTGATGGCCTGAAAGTGGCCATTCTCGTGACCGACGGATTCGAGCAGGTGGAACTTGAGGAGCCTCGCAAGGCGTTGGACGCCGCAGGCGCCACGACCCAGGTCGTTTCGCCCAAGGACCGCGAGGTGAAAGCCTGGAAGTTCAAGGAGTGGGGCGACGCAACGCCGGTGGACAGGCCATTGGCGCAGGCGCGCGCCGACGACTTCGACGCGCTGCTCTTGCCGGGTGGTGTGATCAACCCCGACGCGCTGCGCATGGATGCGTCTGCCGTGTCGTTCGTCAAGTCATTTGTCGATGCGGGCAAGCCTGTGGCTGCGATTTGCCATGGACCGTGGACGTTGATCGAGGCGGGCGCGGTCAAGGGGCGCAGGATGACGTCGTGGCCGTCGCTGAAAACCGATCTGGTCAACGCTGGCGCCAACTGGGTCGACGAGCAGGCAGTGGTGGACGGCAACCTGGTCACCAGCCGCAACCCCGACGACATTCCCGCGTTCAGCCAGGCAGCCATTGAGATGTTCGCAGGTGCACGTCGTAAATAGTCCAAAAGCGCGCCACACGGCAGCTCGGCCGATGCGCGCTGCGCATCGGCCATAAAGCAATGTGCGCCCGGATTGGCATGAAGCTTGCATAATGGATCATGCCAATCCACATAATAAAAAATGCGCCACCGTATGTCTTTTCGCCGTGCGCCGTCGTTGCGCTCGGCAATGCCCACGCTTGGGGTGCTTTCCGCAACGCTGGCCACCATCCCGCCAACCGCACTGGCCGGCGGCCTTCAGCAAGCCCAGCACGTATTACCAGAGGTCGCCGTCCAGGCGGCACGATCCGACGGTGCAACATCGGACGCGGCCGTGTCCGCCAACCAGGGCTATGTCGGCCGCGACCAGCTTGCCAATCGTCCATTGCTGCGTCCCGGCGAACTGCTCGAAACCGTCCCGGGACTGATCGTCACGCAGCACAGCGGCGATGGCAAAGCCAATCAGTATTTCCTGCGCGGCTTCAACCTCGACCACGGCACGGACCTTTCCACCACCGTGGCAGGCATGCCGGTCAACATGCGCACGAATGCTCATGGGCAGGGCTACACCGACCTGAATTTCGTGATTCCGGAACTGGTCAGCGGCATCGCCTACAAGAAGGGCACGTATTTCGCCGAAGAGGGCGACTTCTCTGCGGCGGGTGCAGTGCGGATGGACTACCTGTCGCAACTGCCTGCCGGTATCGCGCAGATCGAGCTGGGCCAACATGACTATCGTAGGGCCGTGCTGGCCAATTCGCATCAGGTGGGCCCGGGAACCGCCCTTTATGGTCTGGAGTGGTTGCAAGAGAACGGTCCCTGGGTGTTGCCCGAAGGCGTTCGCAAGCTCAACGGCGTGTTCCGCTACACGCTGCCGCTCAGCGCGGGGGAGCGCGTGAGCGTCACCGCCATGGGCTATCGCAATCGCTGGGATTCGACCGACCAGGTGCCGCAGCGTGCGATCAACGCGGGGCTTATCTCGCGCTTTGGGTATATCGATCCGACAGATGGCGGCTATGCGTCGCGCTACAGCCTGTCCGCCGATTGGCTCAGGCCGGTGCAATCGGGCCTGTTCAAGGCGAATGCCTATGTCATCAAGAGCCGGCTCCAGCTTTTTTCCAACTTCACCTACGCGCTGGACAATCCGGAGCGTGGCGACCAGTTCCAGCAATTCGAGAATCGCGTCACGGCGGGCGTCAATGCGTCGAGACTCTGGTTGGGCAAGCTGGGACAGCGCGATACCGAAACCGAGGTCGGTGTGCAGGTGCGCTATGACCGTCTGGACCCCATCACACTGGCCAACTCGGAAGCGCGACAGATCTACGAAACGGTACGGACCGACACCGTCAACGAAACCAGCGCCGCGCTCTACGTGCGCAACACGACGGAATGGCTGCCGTGGCTGCGCACCATCGCGGGCCTGCGCGCGGATCGTTTCTGGTATGGCGTATCGAGCGACAATCCCGCCAACTCAGGGCATGGCGCCGACCATATCGTCAGCCCGAAGTTCAGTGTCGTCATGTCGCCGGCCGACCAGACCGAAGTGTTTCTGAACTGGGGGCGCGGCTATCACAGCAACGATGTACGGGGCGCGACCACCACGATGGACCCGACCACCGGGCAGCCGACGCAGAAGGTCAGCGTGCTCGTGCCGGCAACGGGCTACGAGATCGGCGTCCGCACCCGGCGTCTGGCGCACGGCCTGCAATTGTCGGCGTCGCTCTGGCAACTCGATATCGGCTCCGAGCTCGTGTTCTCCGGCGACAGCGGCACCACGGAACCAAGTCGGCCGAGCCGCCGCCGTGGCGTTGAGTTGGCGGGCTACTATGCGCCGCCAGACGGCTTGCTGGCCGGGCTGATTCTCGACGCGGATGCTGCCTTCTCTGGCGCGCGCTTCCGGGATCACCAGGACATTGGTGACCACATCCCGGAGTCCATCCAGACGACGGCATCGGCGGGCGTCTCGTACAACACCGGACGATGGTCCGTCGGTGCCAGGGCGCGCTACTTCGGTCCGCGTCCGCTCGTCGAGGACAACAGCGTGCGGTCCGCTTCCTCGTTCCTGGTGAATCTGAAGGTCGGCTATCGTGTACTCAAGGGCGTGCGAATCTTTGCCGAAGTGCTCAATGTGTTGGGCAAGCGGGTCAACGACATCGACTACTACTACGCGTCGTTGCTGAAAGGCGAGACCTCCGCTTCAAACGCCGATGGCTCGCCCGCCGGCATCAACGACCACCATATCCATCCGGCCGAGCCGCGGACATTCCGGGTGGGCGTGCTCTGGAATTTCTGACCGTTGGCCCGTGGCAGGTCTTCCGCTGGTACGACATTTGCACGCTGCTGGCTAGATATGTTCCGACAGGGGAGGTGGCCGTGAACTCGTCAAACAGCGATGTGGATTATGCCGAACTGGGGCTGCAGGATATTTCCGACACGCGCCCCCTGGCCATTGTCACCGGGGCATCGACCGGCATCGGCTTTCACCTGGCGGATTGTTGCGCGGCCAGCGGCATGGATCTGATCGTCGTGGCCGACGAACCCGAGATTGCCGATGCAGCCGCCCGCCTGCGCGAACATGGCGCGGCGGTGGAGTCGCTGGTTGCCGATCTGTCCACGCGGGCAGGCGTGGACGAATTACTATCCAGCGTGCGCGGCCGGCGCATCGACGTGCTGTGTGCCAATGCCGGCAGGGGTCTGGGCCATGCCTTTGTCGACCAGGATTTTGCCGATATTGCGCGGGTGCTCGAAACGAACGTGGTGGGTACCTTGTACCTGCTGCATAGCGTTGCGCGGCATATGCGCGAGAACCGCGCCGGCCGCATCCTGATCACGGGATCGATTGCGGGCCTGATGCCGGGCACCTACCAGGCTGTCTACAACGGCACAAAGGCGTTTCTGGATTCGTTTGCCTTTGCGCTGCGCCACGAACTGGCCGATAGCCGCGTCAGCGTGACATGCCTGATGCCGGGCGCCACCGAGACCGAGTTCTTCCGCCGCGCCGACATGCTCGATACGCGCATGGGCGAGGCGAAGAAGGATGACCCCGCAGATGTGGCGCAGCAGGGATTCGAGGCCATGATGCGCGGCGAGGCCGAAGTCGTTACCGGCTGGCAGAACAAGCTCCGGGCGGCCATTGCATCGATCACCCCGTCGGATCTGCTGGCCGAACAGCATCGCAAGATGGCCGAGCCGCTCGACAAGGAGCGGAAGGCCGAAGGCGCGGTGCGCTGAGCCCTTCCACAGGAGCAAAACCATGGCCGACAGCCAGTCGCAATCCGCTTCCGGTGCTTCCGGTGCTTCCCGCAGCCCCGATCCGATCGAACTGCAAAAGGCACTCAAGGGGCTGGACTATCCCGCCACTCGGGGCGCATTGATCTCTGCCGCGCGCGACAACCGGGCGGACGACCGCATCATCAACGCACTGATGCGCATACCGGAACAGCACTACGAAAGCCCCGCCAAGGTGTCCGAGGCGGTGGCCGCTCACCGGGACGACCCTGCACGTTGAGCAGCGCGGCGAGGGGGTCACCCATGTCGCCGCGTGCCGCATGTCGTCCACGGCATGCCCGACCCGTGTTGTGCGTTGCACCGGGCCGTTCCCGATTGGGCCTTCCCTGCATGGGCTTCGCAAAACGCGGACGCATTTCTTGCCAGCGGCGGTAGTGCCTACACCGACAATGTGCATCGGGCCGACACGGTTGCCGGCGATCGCTTTGGCAGGCAGTGGGCCGATGTGGAGAAACGGCGACATCGGGACAGGCTGTCGCAGCCTGCCCCGCCTGCAGCCTGATGTGCCGTTCAGGCCGCCATCCGCAGCAGATCGGCGGCGCGCTCGGCAATCATGATGGTGGGCGCGTTGGTGTTGCCGCCGATCAACGTGGGCATGACCGAGGCGTCCACCACGCGCAGGCCTTCCACGCCGTGAACACGCAGTTGCGGGTCCACCACGGCCATGGCATCGACGCCCATCTTGCAGGTGCCCACGGGGTGGTAGATGGTGTCGGCGTGGGCGCGCACGAAATCGCGGATGGCCCCATCGTCGCCGTCGCCGGGTCCGAGCAGGGCGGTCAGCGGGTCGCTGCCGCCCGCTTCGGCCAGCGCCGACTGGGCGAAGATCCGCCGCATCAGCTTCACGCCGGCCACCATGCCGTCCAGGTCGGACGCGGCAGACAGGAAGCGCGGGTCGATGCGCGGGGCATCGCGCATGTCCGCCGATGCCAGTTCCACCGTGCCACGGCTTTCCGGGCGCAGCACGCAGGCGTGGCAGGAATAGCCATGGCCGGGCCGGCCCTTGCGCAGTACGTTGGAATTGCCCAGCAGCGCCGGCGCGAAATGCAGCTGCAGGTCGGGGGCGGTCAGGCCCGGTTGCGTCCGCACGAACGCGCCGGCCTCGGCCACGGGCGATGCCAGCATGCCGGTGCGCCGCCAGCGGTAGCGCATGACCTCGCCGGCCATGCGTGCCACGCCGCGCAGCGAGTAGCCGTAGAGATGCCACGACGTGACCGGCTTGCCGATGATGACGTCGAGATGGTCCTGCAGGTTCTGGCCCACGCCGGGCAGGTCATGTACCACGGCAACGCCCACGCTGCGCAGGTGGTCGGCCGGGCCCACGCCCGACGCCATCAGCAGCTGTGGCGAATGGAACGCGCCGCCGCTGACGATGACCTCGCGCCGCGCGCGCAACGTCTGCGTCTGGCCGTCACGCACCACCTCCACGCCCACGGCGCGCTTGCCTTCGAACACGATGCGCAGCGCCTGCGTGCCGGTCATCACGCTCAGGTTCTGGCGGCCGCCGTTGTGGCCGGCGTCGGCGCGGTTGCCGCGATGCAGATAGGCGCGCGCCGCGTTCCAGCGTTCGCCATTGAACTGCGTGGCCTGGTACAGCCCCACGCCTTCCTGCTCGGCACCGTTGAAGTCCTGGTTCAGCGGCAGGCCAGCCTGCGCCGCCGCCTGCACGAAGCGGCGCGAGAACGGATTCGGCGTGCGCAGGTCACTGACATGCAGGGGGCCGCTGCCGCCGTGCCAGGCGTCGTCGCGGCCGGCATTGCGCTGGTTGCATTCGCTGCGGCGGAAGTAGGGCAGCACGGCGTCGTAGCCCCAGCCGTCGCAGCCCAGTTCGGCCCAGCGGTCGTAGTCGCTACGGTGGCCGCGCACGTAGAGCATGGCGTTGATCGACGAACTGCCGCCCAGTCCGCGCCCGCGCGGCTGGTACGACTGGCGGCCGTTCAGGCCCGGCTGCGGCACGGTCCGGAAGCCGTAGTTGCGCGGCCCCGGATGGGGCACCGTCCTGGCGATGGCCAGCGGCGTCCAGACGCTGGGGTGATGGTCGTCAGGCCCCGATTCGAGCAGGGCCACGGTCACGCCGGGCTGGTCCGCCAGCCGTCCGGCCAGCGCACAGCCGGCCGAGCCGGCGCCCACGATGATGTAGTCGAAGCTGGTATCGCCCATGAATGGTGTCTCCTCGGGGTTGTTCTTGTGGGGGGCTTATTTCTGGAAGCCGTGCGGCGTCACGATATTGAAGTTCGGGTCGAACGTGTCCAGCATGCCGAACAAGCCTGCCACGGCCTGCGGATTGCCGTCTATCCGGACCGCGCCCGACTGCATGGCTTGTGGCAGCGTCAGCTGTTTCAGGCTGATCTGGTCCAGCGTGGCCTTGGTCAGCGAGACCGTGGCGGTGGGCTGCGCGTGCTGGGCCTCTGCCACGTAGGTCAGCGCGCTGTTGCGCAGCGTCATGGCATAGCGTTGCTTGAGGTCGGTGAATTGCCAGTTCAGCGTCAGGGTCTTGCCGGCCGCCTTGTCGGCGTTCAGGCGGACCGCCAGGAAATCGAAGAAGTTCGGCACGCTCAGCGCGCGGACCAGGTCCGACGAACTGGTACCCGTGGTGGACGGCCTGGCCACGCCATCGCGCAATTCCTGGGCACCGGTCAGATAGATATTGCGCCAGGTGGCGTTCTCGCTCTGGTAGCCCAGCTGCTCCAGCGCATCGGCCTGCAGCGCGCGGGCGGCGGCGTTGGACGGATCGGCGAATACCAGTTCGTTGCCGATCTGGCTGACCCAGCGGTACTCGCCCCGCGCGTAGGCGTCGCGCAGGCGGGCCAGCACGGCGTCGGGGCCGCCCATCCATTCGATGGTCTTCCTGGCGGCCTGCTCGGGCGGCAGCGGATTCAGGTGGGCCGGGTTGCCGTCATAGAAGCCCAGATATCGCTGGTACACCGCGCGAACATTGTGGCTGACCGACCCGTAGTAGTCGCGCGCATACCATTTGCTGGCCAGCGGCTGCGGCAGGGTTTTTAGCTGATCGGCGATGTCCAGCGGCGTGTAGCCCTGGTTCATCAGGCGCAGCGCCTGGTCGTTCAGGTAGGCGTACATGTCGCGCTGGTCGGATAGCATTTCGACGATGCGCTCGCGGCCCCAGGTGGGCCAGTGATGCTGGCCGATCAGGATGTCGGTGCGCTCGCCGTAGCGCAGCAGCGCTTGGCCCAGGAAGTACGACCAGCCCTTGGCATCGCGCACCTGCGCGCCGCGCAGCGTCAGCACGTTGTGCTGGGTGCGCACGGCGTTTTCGGCCATGCACAGCGTGCGGAACTGCGGCAGGTAGACGTTCATCTCCGCGGGCGCCTCGGTGCCGGGCGTCAGCTGGAATTCGAAGTCCACGCCATCGATGCGCCGGGTCTCGATCGCCCTCGTGATCGACGACGTGGGCGCCAGCAGCGTCATGGTGCCGCGTGCCGTGGCCTTGCCCAGGCCGGTATCGACCTGGCCCGTGGCGCTTTTCGGCAGCTGCGTGCCATACATGTACTGCGCACGGCGGCTCATGGCGCTACCGGCCAGCACGTTCTCGCTGACCGCCTCGTCCATAAAGCCGCTTGGCGCCAGGATCTCCACCTTGCCGCTCTTGACATCGGCTTCGTTGACGATGCCGCGCACGCCGCCGAAGTGGTCGACGTGGCTATGGGTGTAGATCACCGCCACCACCGGCTTGCGGGGGCGGTGGGCGTAGTACAGGTCCAGCGCGGCGCGGGCGGTCTCGGCGGTCAGCAGCGTATCGATCACGATCAGGCCGGTATCGCCCTCGATGATGTTCATGTTGGCGATGTCCGCGCCGCGCACCTGGTACACGCGGTCGGTGACCTTGAACAGCCCCGCTTCGTTGTTCAGCTGCGCCAGCCGCCACAGGCTCGGATTGACGGTTTTTGGCGCGTCCGCCGCCGATTCGAACGCGTAGGCGTTGAAATCCCACGCCACCTTGCCGTCCGCGGTCTTGATGGCGGCCTCTGGAAAGCGCGCCACCAGCCCGCGCCGGGCGTCCTCGAAATCGGCGCGATCCGAGAACGGCAGGCGGCGCAGCCATTCGGCATTCGATTGCTCGGTCAGTGGCGTGGCGGCGTTCGGGCCAGCCGGCGTGGCCGAAGCTGCCGAAGCGGTCGGCGCGGCGGGCAGGGTCAGAACGGCTGCGGCCAGCATGGCGGTGCGGGCAAAACGCATGGGAAATCGACTCCTCGGTTGGGCAAGGCATCCATTGAAAGCGCGCCGCACCTATAATTCAATTGCAAATTTCGTATCGCAGCAATGCGAATGGTGCATATATGAATCTGAAACGGCTCGAACACCTGGTGGCGGTGGCGGAAGAAGGCTCGCTGGCTGCGGCGGCACGGCGCGTGCATCTGAGCCAGCCCGCGCTGACGCGCAGCATCCAGGCGCTGGAGGAAGAGGCCGGCGCCGTGCTGTTCGACCGGGGCGCGCGTGGCGTGACGCTGACCACCGTGGGCCGCATGGTGACCGAGCGCGCCCGGCGCATCCTGTTCGAGTCGGGCTGCCTGGCGCGCGACCTGGCCCTGGTGCGGCAGCACGAGATCGGCAGCGTGCAGATCGGGCTGGGGGCGTTCCCGGCGGCCATCCTGCTGCCGGAACTGCTGTGCCAGCTGCACCGGCAATGGCCGAAGCTGCGCATCACGACCGAGGTCAGCCATCCCGCCGCGTTGCTGGACGCCTTGCACGGCGAGCAGGTGGATTTCGTGGTGGTCGAGCACAGCACCGTGCCCACGGCCGCCGAACTGGAAGTGATACGACTGCCCGCCGGCCCCGGCGGGGTCTATGCCCGCGCCGGGCATCCGCTGGCGGCAGGGCCCGTGAGCCTGGCCACGCTGCGCGAATCGGCGCTGGTATCGGTGGTCTTCCCACCGGAAACCCACGAACGGCTGCGCAAGCTGCTGCGCTGCAAGCCGGGCGAGGCCTTGCCGTTCCAGGTGGAAAGCAACGATTTCCGCGCGCTGACGCACCTGGTGCGGCATGCCGATGCGCTGCTGCTGGCGCCGGCGCGGGCGGTGCGCGAGGAACTGGTCGAAGCCGGCCGGCTCGTCGCGCTGGAGATCCCGGAGTTGCCCGAGATCACGATGCAGTTTGCGATCGTCCGGCTCGCGCAGCGGACGCTGTCGCCGGCGGCCGAGCGCGCCGTGGCCGTGATCGAGTCCATCGCGCGGACGTGAAAACGGGGCAGAGGCAAACAAAAAAGCGCCCCAGGGAGCGCTTTCTCGATGCGGCGGACCAACGTGCCGCCTGCCGGGATCTGGCTGCTTACTCTTCGACGGCCGTGCCGACGATGTTGTAGCCGCCGTCGACGTAGGTGATCTCGCCGGTCACACCGCTGGACAGGTCCGACAGCAGGAAGGCGGCCACGTTGCCGACTTCCTCGATCGTCACGTTGCGGCGCATCGGGGCCACGTCCTCGAAATGCTTGAGCAGCTTGCCGAAGTCCTTGATGCCCGACGCGGCCAGCGTCTTGATCGGGCCGGCGGAGATGCCGTTGGCGCGGATGCCCTTCGGGCCCACGGCCGATGCCAGGTAGCGCACGCTGGCTTCCAGCGATGCCTTGGCCAGGCCCATCGTGTTGTAGTTCGGCACGACGCGCTCGGCGCCCAGGTACGTCAGCGTCAGCAGCGACGCCTTGTCGTTCAGCAGCGGCAGGGCGGCCTTGGCCAGTGCCGGGAAGCTGTAGGCGGAGATGTCATGCGCGATGCGGAACCCCTCGCGCGACAGGCCTTCGAGGAAGTCGCCGGCGATGGCTTCGCGCGGTGCAAAACCGATCGAATGCACCAGGCCGTCGAATTTTTCCCAACGCTGCCCCAAAGCGGCGAACGTGGCGGCGATCTGTTCATCGCTGCCGACGTCGCATTCGAAGATCATGTCGGAGCCGAATTCCTTGGCGAAGTCCGTGATGCGGTCCTTGAAACGCTCGCCCACATAGGTGAAGGCCAGCTCGGCGCCTTCGCGCTTGCAGGCCGACGCAATGCCGTAGGCGATGGAACGGTTCGAAAGCAAGCCCGTGATCAGGATCCGCTTACCTGCCAGAAATCCCATAAATTCTCCAGATTGTTTGTGGGGGACGGGCATGCTTCATGCACTGGCCCGTGTCCGGTGCATGGCAGGGAGTCAAATCCCCGCTGTTTGTTGCGCCGCGTAGAGGGAATGTCCGGATGGTTGGGCGCCACCCGAACGCATGTAAAATTGTCGCACAACTTCGCCCGGCCACAAGCCGCCGGGCCGTCTCGGGCATTGTGGAGGTCTGCAACCGGATGCTGATTCATGCACGTTGGCCGCGTCTGGCGGCAGGGCAGTGCTTCCGTCGACGCGCGGTAGTGCATTGGGCGCTGGCACTGTCGATCGTGCTGGGCTGGGGTTTTCCCGCATTGGGCTATGGCGCACACGGCTTTGCGCTCCACGGCGATCTCAAGTATCCGCCCGATTTTGGCCACTTCGACTATGTCAACGCCGATGCGCCCCAGGGCGGCACGCTGACGCTGGCCAATCCCGACCGCCGCACCAGCTTCGACAAGTTCAATCCGTTCACGCTGAAGGGCACGGCCGCACCGGGCCTGACCTCGCTGATGTTCGAGACGCTGCTGATCAGCAGCGCCGACGAGACCGCCAGCGCCTATGGCCTGCTGGCCGACGACGTGACGGTGGCCCCCGACCAGCTGTCGGTCACCTTCCGTATCCGCCCCGAGGCCCGCTTCGTCAATGGCGATCCGGTGCTGGCCGCCGACGTGAAGTATTCCTACGACATGCTGATGAGCAAGTCCGCCAGCCCGGGCTACCGCAGCATGTGTACCGATGTGAAGGCCGTGGTGGTGACCGGCGAACGCTCGATCCGCTTTGACTTCAAGCAACGCAACGCCGAATTGCCGCTGATCGTCGGCCAGTTGCCCGTGTTCTCGAAGAAATGGACGGCCAAGGTGCCGTTCGAGAAGCTGACCTTCGAAGATCCGATCACCAGCGGCCCGTACAAGATCGAACGCTACGACGCCGGTCGCGGCATCGTATTCCAGCGAGATCCGAACTACTGGGGCAAGAACCTGAACGTACGGCGCGGCACGTTCAACTTCAACCGCGTGGTCTACCGGCTGTACAAGGACGAGACCGCCAAGCTGGAGGCGTTCAAGGCGGGCGAGTTCGACGCCATCGTCGAATACCGCTCGAAAAACTGGGCCAAGAGCTATGTCGGCACCAAGTTCCGGGACGGCAGCCTGATCAAGACCGAATTTCCGCACCGCAACGGCGCCGGCATGCAGGGCTTCGTCATGAATATGCGCAAGCCGATGTTCCAGGACGTCCGCGTGCGCCAGGCCCTGATCCTGGCGCTCGATTTCGAATGGCTGAATCGCCAGTTGTTCTATGGGGCCTACAAGCGGCTCGACAGCTGGTTCTCCAACAGTGAACTGGCCGCCAGCGCCACCTTCGACGGTCGGCCCGGGGCTGGCGAGCTGAAGCTGCTGGAGCCGTTGCGCGCCCAGTTGCCGGCGGAAGTGTTCGGCCCCGACGTGGTGCAGCCCAGCACCAATGCGCCCCGGTCGCTGCGGGACAACCTGCGCGACGCGCGGCGCCTGCTGGCCCAGGCCGGCTGGACCTACGACGATGGCGCGCTGCGCAACGCCAGGGGCGAGCCGATGGTGTTCGAATTCCTCGATGACGGTGGCGCCATGAGCCGCGTCATCACGGCCTACGTGCGCAACCTGGAAAAGCTCGGCATCGAGGTGCACCAGCGCACCACCGACTTTGCCCTGTACCAGAAGCGGCTGGAGGATTTCGACTTCGACATGGTGTCGATCCGCTTCCCGGATTCGCAAAGCCCCGGCAACGAGCTGCGCGACCGTTTTTCGGCCGAAGCCGCCGGCATGCCCGGATCGGACAACCTGTTCGGCCTGAAGTCGCCGGCCGTGGACAAGCTGGTGGACGCCGTGCTGCACGCCGAAACCCGCGACGAACTGATCACGGCGGGCCGCGCGCTGGACCGCGTGCTGATGCACGGCTATTACATCGTGCCGAACTGGTACAGTGCTTTCCATCGTGTGTCGTACCGCAAGGAACTGGCGTATCCGACCCGCCTGCCGTACTTCTACACCGCGGAGGGCTGGATTCTTTCAAGCTGGTGGCGCAAGGACCTGGCGCCGAAGACCCAGTAACCCAGTCTTCCAGTCATCCCCCCAATCGGACGGCCAATGCTTGCCTATCTGCTGAAGCGCATCCTGCTGATGATCCCGACGCTGGTCGGGGTGGTGACGCTTACCTTTGTCGTGATCCAGTTCGTGCCGGGCGGCCCGGTCGAGCAGATGATGCTGGAGATGAAGGGCCGGGGCGGCGGCGGGGAAGCCAGCGGCGGCGGGGCGGAATACCGTGGCCGGCGCGGCGTGGACCCCGACAAGATCAAGGAAATCCAGGCGCTCTACGGCTTCGACAAGCCGCCGCTGGAACGCTATTTCATGATGCTCAAGCGGTTTGCCCAGTTCGACCTGGGACAGAGCTACTTCCAGCACCGCAGTGTCTGGGAGCTGGTCAAGTCGAAGATGCCCGTGTCGATCAGCCTGGGGCTCTGGACGTTCTTTCTCACTTATCTGATATCGGTGCCGCTCGGCATCTCGAAGGCGATCCGGGCGGGCAGCCGGTTCGACGTGATCAGCAGCATGGTGGTGCTGGTGGGCTATGCCATCCCCGGTTTCGTGCTGGGCGTGCTGCTGCTGGTGCTGTTCGGCGGCGGCACCTTCGTGCAGTGGTTCCCGCTGCGCGGGCTGACTTCCGACGACTGGGACCAGCTGTCGCTGATGGGCAAGGTCATGGACTATTTGTGGCACCTGGTGCTCCCGATCACGGCCTCGGTGGTGGGCAGCTTCGCCGTGGTGACGATGCTGACCAAGAACGCCTTCCTGGAAGAAATCCGCAAGCAGTACGTGCTGACGGCCCGCGCCAAGGGTTTGTCGGAGCGCCGCGTGCTGTGGAAGCATGTGTTCCGCAATGCGCTGATTCCGCTGGTCACGGGCTTCCCGGCCGCCTTCATCGGCGCCTTCTTCACGGGTTCGCTGCTGATCGAGACGCTGTTCTCGCTCGACGGCCTGGGCCTGCTGTCCTATGAGGCCGTGCTGCGCCGCGACTATCCGGTGGTGCTGGGCACGCTGTACCTGTTTACGCTGATCGGGCTGGTGACGCGCCTGATTTCGGACGTTTGCTACGTCATGGTGGATCCGCGCATCCATTTCGAGGGGATGCACCGATGAAAGCTGCCGCCAAGAACGGCCTGCCGCATTCGCTGTCGCCGCGCCAGCGGGCCTGGCAGCGTTTTCGCCGCAACCGGCTGGGCTACTGGAGCCTGGTGCTGTTCGTGATCATCTTTGTCGTCAGCATGGGCGCCGAACTGCTGTCGAGCGACCGGCCGCTGGTGGTGCGCTACAAGGGCGAGTACTACTTCCCGATCGTCAAGGCGTATCCGGAAACCACATTCGATGGCGATTTTCCGACGCGGGCCGACTACCTGGACCCGTTCATCCGGGACCGGATCACGTCGAACGGCAACTTCGCCGTCTATCCGCTGAATCGCTATTCCTACGATTCGATCAACTATTTCGCCAAGGAGCCGAACCCGGCGCCGCCGTCGGCCGACAACTGGCTCGGTACCGACGATCGCGGCCGCGACGTGCTGGCGCGCCTGCTGTACGGCTTCCGGGTATCGGTGCTGTTCGGCATGGCCCTGACGGTGATCGGTGTGCTGATCGGTACGCTCACCGGGGCGCTGATGGGCTTCTTCGGGGGCCGCTTCGACCTGTTTTCGCAGCGCGCCATCGAAATCTGGAGCTCGATGCCCGAGCTTTACCTGCTGATCATCTTCGCGTCGATCTTCGAGCCGAGCCTGGCGCTGTTGATCATCCAGCTGTCGCTGTTCGGCTGGATGGGCCTGTCCGACTACGTGCGCGCCGAGTTCTACCGCAACCGGTCGCTGGACTACGTCAAGGCCGCGCGGGCGCTGGGCCTGTCGAACGTGCAGATCATGTGGCGCCATATCCTGCCGAACAGCCTGACGCCGGTGATCACGTTCCTGCCGTTCCGCATGAGCGCGGCCATCCTGGCGCTGACCAGCCTCGACTTCCTGGGCCTGGGCGTGCCGCCGACCACGCCGAGCCTGGGCGAACTGCTGGCCCAGGGCAAGGCCAACCTTGATGCCTGGTGGATTTCACTCTCGACGTTTGCCGTGCTGGTGATCACGCTGCTGCTGCTCACGTTCATGGGTGATGCCCTGCGTGATGCATTCGACACGCGCTTGGGCCTGGCCCAGTTGCGCGGCCGGGTGGAGCCGAAGGTGCCGGCCGGCGGCGCGGCGGCGGAGGCGACGTCATGAACTCGGCAAATCCCGCCATGGCGGTGAATCCGGTATTTCCGGACCTGGCGGACATCCCGGCGCCCGGCACCAAGCTGATGTGCGTGGATCGCCTGTCCGTCACCTTTGGCGAAGGCGAGCACGCCACGCGCGCGGTGCGCGATGTCAGCTTCGACCTGCGTGCCGGCGAACGCTATGCGCTGGTGGGCGAGTCCGGCTCCGGCAAGACCGTGACGGCGCTGGCCATGCTTCGGCTGGTGGAAGATGCGCGCTACCAGGGTGCCATCCGCTTCGAAGGCAAGGACCTGCTGCAGGTATCCGATCGCGAGATGCGCGGTATCCGCGGGTCCGAGATCGCGATGATCTTCCAGGAGCCGATGACGGCGCTGAACCCCCTCTATACGATCGGCAACCAGATCGTGGAGACACTGGCGCTGCATGAGGGCCTGGACCGCCGCGCCGCACGCGACCGCGCCATCGCGCTGCTGGAGCGCACCGGCATCAGCGATGCGGCCAACCGCTTCAACAGCTTTCCGCACCAGTTGTCCGGCGGGCAGCGCCAGCGCGCGATGATCGCCATGGCGCTGGCCTGTCGCCCCAAGCTGCTGTTGGCCGACGAGCCGACCACGGCCCTCGATGTCACGATCCGCGCCCAGATCCTGGACCTGCTGCGCAGCCTGCAGGCCGAATTCGGCATGGCGGTGATGCTGATCACGCACGATCTGAACATGGTGCGCGCGTTCGCGCAGCGGGTCGGCGTGATGGAAAAGGGCGTGCTGGTCGAAACCGGCGAGACCGCCGAGGTCTTTGCCAATCCGCATCATCCGTACACCCGCAAGCTGATCGACAGCCGGCCCCGGCGCGAAGTGCTGCCGCTGGTGCCGCTGGCGCCGGTGCTGCTGGAAACCGACGCGCTGTGTGTGAACTATCACAAGAAGCGGGCCGGTATTGCCGGCTGGTTCGGCAAGGAGGCGTTCGCGGCGGTCAAGGACGTCACGCTGCAGTTGCGCGAGGGCGAGACCGTGGGCATCGTCGGCGAATCGGGGTCCGGAAAGACCACGCTGGCGCACGCGGTGCTGGCGCTGCAGCGCAAGAGCAGCGGCGCCATCCAGTTCCTGGGGCGCAGCTTCGACGCCTGCTCGCAGAAAGAACGCAGCGCGCTGCGCAAGCGCATGCAGGTGGTGTTCCAGGACCCGTTCGGCTCGCTGTCTCCCCGCATGACGATCGAGCAGATCGTGGGCGAGGGGCTGGCGCTGCATCAGCCCGGGCTGACGAAGGAAGTCATGCGCGAACGTGTGACCGAGGCCCTGCGCGAGGTGGGGCTGGACCGCACGGCGCTGGGCCGCTATCCGCACGAATTCTCGGGGGGCCAGCGCCAGCGCATTGCCATTGCGCGCGTGCTGATCCTGAAGCCGCAGGTGCTGGTGCTGGATGAGCCGACCTCTGCACTTGATGTGTCGATCCAGCAGCAGGTGCTGGCGCTGCTGTCACAGCTGCAACACAAGTACAACCTCAGCTATCTGTTCATCAGCCACGATCTGGCCGTGATTCGTGCGATGGCGCACCGAGTCATCGTCATGAAAAACGGTGAAGTGGTGGAATCAGGCGAGACGGAAACCGTACTCGGCGCGCCGCAGCATCCGTATACCAGAAAGCTGATGGCCGCCGCGCAGCTGGGTGCGCCTGAATGATGTGCTGGGCAGTACGCCTTGTCACGCCGAAGTAACACGAAATCTTTATAGCGTTTCCGAGAAACAGAATACGTTTTTTACGCTAATTCATTGATTTGGCGGCGCTTTGCGGGAAAGTTGTAACCATCTTTGACACGTCAAGGGTGCGTCCTTTACTATCCCGCGATGAGTTTTGTCGGGGGTGGTTCGTCCGCCGCATGCAGGCCTTGGGGAAGGTCGACGTTGCACGCGGCAGGTGCAGTCGCGCTGGCGTACTTCTTGCGTACGTTCCGCCCTGATGTTTTCACGCTGTCCGGCTTTGTCTGACTTGCCGGTCAGTTTTGTCCGATCATCAGGAGAGCCAATGCAAACGGTACTTCATTCCCTGGCGCGCGCCGCTATCGGAATTGCCATTGCCTGCGGTGCGACTGTGTCGAATGGAGTGCTGGCGGATACGGTGTTCAAGGACCCCGACGCCCGGATCGAGGCCCGCGTTGACGCGGATGCGCATCCGGAAGGCAAGCGTGGCTTGCTGTCGTCGGTGATGAACTCCACCAGCAACGTCGCCAGCAAGGCTGGCGACCTGGTCATGAACGCGCTGGGCCTGATTGGCGTGCGTTATCGCTTCGGCGGTAACAGCCCCGAATCAGGTCTGGACTGCAGCGGGTTTGTCCGCTACGTGTTCAACGACACCTTCGGCTTCATGTTGCCGCGCCGTTCCGTCGAAATGAGCCAGGTGGGCACCACGGTGGCGGTCAACGAGCTGCGTCCGGGCGATCTCGTGTTCTTCAACACGATGCGCCATACGTTCTCGCACGTTGGCATCTATATCGGCGACAACAAGTTCGTCCACGCGCCGTCCACCGGCAGCAAGATTCGCGTTGACGACATGCGTGCGTCGTACTGGGTCACGCGCTACAACGGCGCCCGTCGCATCGACGATTCGGCCCGTGGCTCGGTCGAAAATACGGGCAGCATGATCGAGACGCTCAAGCGTTTCGATCCGAATGCCCAAGGCCGTACGATGTTCGGTGGTTGACGCATCGTTCGCGCAAGCAAAAAGGACTGCCTCGGCAGTCCTTTTTTGTTGTGCGTTGCTACCATGTCTTAAGACAAATACCCCACCAAAGGGTGACATCCTCTGTCATCGTCGGTGACGGTTTCTGTCAGGCATGTCGATCCATGTGACAGGACATGTGACAACCGACGGGCGGCACCTTCCTATTGAACGGCGATTGCGCCCGCCTGCGCGGGCCGCAGCCGCGCCGCCGCCAGCTTCTCGCGCAGTGCGCCGATCACCGCCGAGGTGGCCTGCTCGCCGGCCAGGATCGCCCGGTTGCGCGAGGTAAAGTCGCTGCCGCCCATGTCGGGCAGGTCGGGGCGGATGACGATGTCGGCGCGGGACAGCGCCATGCGGTTGATCGACTGGCCCATGATGGCGGTGGTCTGCAACAGCACGCCGCTCTGGCCGTTGTTCTTCTGGCTGGACGGATCGGCCGAGATATTCACGGCGATCACGAAATCGGCACCCATCTCGCGCGCCGCGTCCACCGGCACCGGTTCGACCAGGCCGCCATCGACGTAATCGTGGCCGGCAATCGACACCGGCTGGAACACACCCGGCACGCTGCTGGATGCGCGCACGGCCTGGCCCGTATTGCCGCGCCGGAACACGATGCGCTCGCCGGTCTTCAGGTCGGTGGCCACGATGCCCAGCGGCAGCTTCATGGCCTCGATGGGCCGGTTATTGACCAGCCGGTTGACGTAGTTCTGCAGCGCCTCGCCCTTGAGCCAGCCGCCGAACTTGGTGCCGAAGGGCAGGGCCCAGTCGGCGATGGCCGCTTCGTCCATCGTCAGTGCCAGCTTGTTGAGCTGGAAGCCGTCCATGCCGGTGGCATAGAGCGCCGCCACCACCGAACCCGCGCTGGTGCCCGTGACGATATCGGCGTGAATGCCCTGGGCTTCCAGCGCCTTGATGACGCCGATATGGGCAAAGCCGCGTGCGGCGCCGCCACCCAGGGCCAGGCCAACCCGGATCGGCCGCGGCGGCGTGGCGACGGGCGGTACGGCGGCCATGGTGGGCGTGGTGGTCGGGGTGGTCGGGGTGGTCGGCTTCGGGCCGAACGCACAGCCTGCCAGCAGCATGGCCGCCGAGGCGCCAAGAAAATGTCGTCGTTGCATCGAGGATGGAAAACGCTTGCGGAAGTGATGTGCCGGGCATCGGCAGGCGCGCATCGCGTCACCGGATGCGCGCGGCCTGGATTCAGACCGGTGGCAAGCATAAATGATTCCGTGGTCAGTCCGGAATCGGGCAGGGCGTATAATGCAGCGTTCAGAAGTTCAGCGAAATCCGGCCTGCGCGCATCCGTGCGTGGGCCTTTTTGTTTCTCCCCGACCATGACACAACGCGTCCGCACCCGCTTCGCGCCGAGCCCGACCGGCTTTATCCACCTAGGCAACATCCGCTCCGCGCTCTACCCGTGGGCGTTTGCCCGCCGCATGAAGGGCGACTTCATCCTGCGCATCGAGGATACCGACGTCGAGCGGTCTTCCGAGGAAGCCGTGGATGTGATCCTGGAAAGCATGGCCTGGCTGGACCTCGATATCGACGAGGGCCCGTTCTACCAGATGCAGCGCATGGACCGATATCGCCAGGTTGTGCGCGAGATGCTGGACAACGGCATGGCCTATCACTGCTACATGAGCACCGAGGAACTGGACGCGCTGCGCGAAGCCCAGCGCGCCGCCGGCGAAAAGCCGCGCTACAACGGTTTCTGGCGCCCGGAGCCGGGCAAGGTTTTGCCCGAACCGCCGGCCGGCGTGCAGCCCGTGGTCCGCTTCAAGAATCCGCTAGGCGGCAGCGTGGTGTGGGACGACGCCGTGAAGGGTCGCATCGAGATCTCGAACGAAGAGCTCGACGACCTGGTGATCGCCCGCCCCGACGGCACGCCGACGTACAACTTCTGCGTGGTGATCGATGACCTCGACATGAAGATCACGCACGTGATCCGTGGCGACGACCACGTCAACAACACGCCGCGCCAGATCAACATCATCCGCGCGCTCGGTGGTAAAGAGCCTGTGTACGCCCACCTGCCGACCGTGCTGAACGAGCAGGGCGAGAAGATGAGCAAGCGCCACGGCGCGATGCCCGTGACCGGCTACCGCGACGAAGGTTACCTGCCCGAGGCCGTGCTGAACTACCTGGCGCGGCTGGGCTGGTCTCACGGCGACGCAGAGATCTTCACGCGCGAACAGTTCGTGGAGTGGTTCGACCTGGATCACCTGGGCAAGTCGCCGGCGCAGTACAACCCCGAAAAGCTGGCCTGGCTGAACAATCACTACATCAAGACTGGCGACAATGCGCGCCTGGCCGACCTGACGCGTCCGTTCATCGAGGCGCTGGGCGGTAAGGTGGAAGGCGTGGATCTGGTGGGCGTGGTCGCGCTGGTCAAGGACCGTGCGAACACGCTGAAGGAAGTGGCGCAGACGGCGATGCTGTTCTATCGCGGCGAGCCGCAGGCCGACGCGGCGCTGAAGGCGGAGCACCTGACCGACGAGATCCGGCCGGCGCTGCAGGCGCTGGCGACGCAACTGGCCGCGTTGCCCGAGTGGAAGCGCGAAGCCATCAACGCCACGTTCAAGGCCGTGCTGGCCGAGTTCGGGCTGAAAATGCCGAAGTTGGCCATGCCGGTACGCCTGCTGGTGGCAGGACAGCTGCAGACGCCGAGCATCGATGCCGTGCTGGAGCTGTTCGGTCGCGATACGGTGCTGCGTCGTCTGGGCGCCGCATAAAAATGTGCAGAAATGTCTCGGCAGGGGCTTGCGCTCAGGCCGAGACTTCAGCATAATCTCGTTCTCCCTGCTGCGCGACGCAAGTCAAGCAGCCCGGTTGAAAAGCCGGAAAAAGGGGCTTGCAAAATATGGTGATTGATTTATAATCGCCGCTTCGCCGGAAAGCAGTAAATCTGGCGGCAAGCAGTAGTAAATGGCAGTAACTCTGGGGCTATAGCTCAGCTGGGAGAGCGCTTGCATGGCATGCAAGAGGTCAGCGGTTCGATCCCGCTTAGCTCCACCAAAGTTTCTGTCCCCTTCGTCTAGAGGCCTAGGACATCACCCTTTCACGGTGAGTACAGGGGTTCGAATCCCCTAGGGGACGCCAAACAGCCGGGCGTAATCAAACGCCTAGCAGTTAGCCGGGATTCCCGGGTAACAGCAGAAAACGGAGCGGTAGTTCAGTTGGTTAGAATACCGGCCTGTCACGCCGGGGGTCGCGGGTTCGAGCCCCGTCCGCTCCGCCAGACTGAGCCCGCTTGGGTGAAACCAAGCGGGTTTTTATTTGGGTGAGAGGTGATTATTAGATAATCACTTTTCGATTTACCCGAGGCGAATGTTGTTAGCTTCGAAAAATCAAATTATAATCGCGGCCTCGCAAGTCGTTGCGATTATAGGCAGTACCGGAAGTATTCGGGGCTATAGCTCAGCTGGGAGAGCGCTTGCATGGCATGCAAGAGGTCAGCGGTTCGATCCCGCTTAGCTCCACCAAGAATTTCGAAGTAACCGATGCAGTAAAAAAGTTGCTTCAAGTTGCGAAAATTCTGGTAGAATGCCGGACTTCGCAGCAAACGACGGAAGACGTTGCTTGCAACAGATTTCTGTCCCCTTCGTCTAGAGGCCTAGGACATCACCCTTTCACGGTGAGTACAGGGGTTCGAATCCCCTAGGGGACGCCAAACAGCCGGGCGTAATCAAACGCCTAGCAGTTAGCCGGGATTCCCGGGTAACAGCAGAAAACGGAGCGGTAGTTCAGTTGGTTAGAATACCGGCCTGTCACGCCGGGGGTCGCGGGTTCGAGCCCCGTCCGCTCCGCCAAATTTAAAAAAGCCTGCGCAAGCAGGCTTTTTTTTCGTCCATAAGGAGCGGAGGGAGCTGCCTGCGCAGCTCCCGGCGGGGCGAGAAGGGATTCGCTTGCAAGCGAATCCGCGGCCTGCGGGATGTAGGCGAGCCCCGTCCGCTCCGCCAAATTTAAAAAAGCCTGCGCAAGAAGGCTTTTTTTTCGTCCATAGGGAGCGGAGGGAGCTGCCTGCGCAGCTCCCGGCGGGGCGAGAAGGGATTCGCTTGCAAGCGAATCCGCGGCCTGCGGGATGTAGGCGAGCCCCGTCCGCTCCGCCAAATTTAAAAAAGCCTGCGCAAGCAGGCTTTTTTGGTCCCAACCGCGGAGCTATCACGCCACCTCCGCCGTCTCCCTTGCGTCGACTGCCTTTACCTGGCTCACCTGCCTGAAGTAGCGGACCAGCAGCGTCCCGGCGATGGCCAGGCTGATGCTGTTCGCCATCCAGAATCCGGCTGCGCCACGGGTGAAGGCCGGCAGCGCGTCGATCAGGCCGAAGCCCAGCACATAGCCGCCGCCGAGGCCGACACCCCATAGCGAGCCCGCATAGATCAGCGTTGGAATCAATGCGATCTTGTACGCGCGAAGGATGAACGCGCTCATCACCTGGATGGCGTCGAAGGCCTGGTAGAAGGCCACGAAGAGCATCAGCGGCAGTGCCTTGGCCACCACGGCCGGGTCCTTGGCGTAGGCGTGCAGCAGCGGCTCGCGAAATAGCCACAGCAGCGCGCCAGTGAACAGTGCCAGGCCGGCGCCAAAACGGATGCCCCGCCAGCCAATGCGTCGGGCGCCGCACATGTCGCGGGCGCCGATGGCTTGTGCCACCAGCGTGGACGTGGCAATCGACAGCGACAGCGGCATCATGTACGCCACCGCGCTCAGGTTGGCGATGATCTGATGGCCGGCCAGCGTTTCGGTGCCGAGCCGCGTAATGAAGATCGACATCAGCGTGAACGAGGTAATCTCGATCAGGTAGGTCAGGCCCATCGGCACCCCGAGCCGCAGCAACGGCCGGATACGGTCCCATCGGGGCCATTCCCAGCGCGCAAAAATCGCCAGCGGCTGGTAGGCAGACCCAAGCCGCAGGATGGCCAGCCCTGACAGGCACCACGTCCAGCTGATCAGCGTGGAGGCCAGCGCGCACCCCGGCCCGCCCATCGCCGGCACGCCAAAACCGCCGTGGATGAACCACGCATTGAGCGGCACCTTGAGTATCAGGCCGGCAATCTGCAGCACCGTGACCATGATCGGCCGGGACAGCGCATTGTTCAGCGCCATGTAAATACGGAACGCCAGCCCTGCAGGCAGGCCGAACGCCACGATATGCAGGTAGCGCGATGCCTTGTCCACCAGCTCGGGCGGCGCCTGGGCGAACGTCAGCAGCGGACCGGGGAACAGCAACAGCAGCATCCCGGGAACGGCCAGCGCCAGTCCCAGCCACGCGGCCTGGCGGACTTCGACGCCAATCTCGGCGGTGCGTCCGGCGCCGTAGAGCTGGCCGGCGACCGGCGCAAGCGCCTGCAGCACGCCCATCAGGCTGATATAGACGGTGACGTAAATCGATCCGCCCAGCCCGACCGCGGCCAGATCGGCGGCCGAGGCCTGACCGGCCATGATGGTGTCCGTGACACCGAAGGCGATGACGGCCAGTTGCCCCACCAGTACCGGGGCGGCAAGGTGAACGATGCGACGAAGGTCCTGCAGCGCGCTGCTCATCGTGGAAGGTAGGTTGGGGACGCACCCGGCGCGGGGCCGGGCCAGTTCGCGGGCGGCTGGCCGCCCGCGCGGGGGAAGGGATTACTGCCGTGGCAGACGGCGTCGCGCGGGGGCCTGCGCCGACTTGGCTTGCGATGTATCGACCAGTCGATACAGCCGGAACCGCTCGTCACGGTCCGCCGGGCGCCGGCCTTCCCAGATCAGGCGCCATTCGAAGTGCGAGACATTGCTTGGCGCGCCGTAGTCCACGGCATCGTGGCGCAGCAGCACGTCGCAGCCGTCGCCCGGGCCGCCGAAGCGGATATTGCCGAAGTACGCAAACGACGCAAGCTGCGCATCGCCCATGCGGATCGGCTGCACGCATTCGTACGTGGACGGCAGCGCCAGCGCGGCGGCCTTTGCCACGTCGCGGTAGGTCTTGCCGTAGTTGATCGACGGCAGCCACAGCGTCATGGCCATGACCCACATCAGCGTGGTGCCGGCGGCCGAGATCACCACCGGGCGCCAGATCTGCTTGGGCGCGCGTGACAGCCGCCAGCGCACGACCAGCACCCAGGCGACCGTGGCGGCCAGCGCGATAACTACGGCGCTGATCGTGAACGTGTGCTCGAAGCCGGGAATCTGCCGGAACACGTTGTTGGCCACCTTGGGCGGCCAGCCCGTGGTCTTGGCGATCCACATGAACCACACCGTGCCGCCGAAGATCGTGAAGAAGAGCAGGGCGAACCAGTCCACCGCGTTGATCGCCGCGCGCGGCAGCGTGGGCAGCGCGAACGCAGCCAGGATGGCCATCGGCGGCAGCAGCAGGATGAACTGCACGTCGCCCGGGCTGCGTTGCAGCACCAGCAGCAGGAACAGCATGCCCAGGATGGCCAGCGGCAGCGCCATGTGAGGCGCACGCCGCATGCCGCGCCACGACAGCCACGCAAAGGCCGCGATCGGCCAGACCGGCCAGGCGAACAACAGGAAGTTGCGCGCGATAAAACCGGCGGTGGGCAGCGTCGGCAGGCCGTAGGTGCGGCGATCGTAGCGCGCCCACTCGCGGATATAGGTCACGCCGTCTTCGGCGTCGGCCGCACCCAGGTAGACCACGACCATCCAGGCGGCAACCAGCGCCAGTGCGACGGGCACGCCAATGGTCAGCAACCGCTTCGACGGTACCGGCTGCGAGACCGCGCCGGCGATCAGCGCCGCTGCCAGCAGCGCCGCGGCCAGAATCGGGCCGCTGGCCATGCACAGCGCGGCCAGCCCCACGCCGAACCAGAGACTGCCCTGAACCGGCTTGTCCAGGCTGCGCACCATGCCGTACAGCATGAAGGCGATAAAGCAGACCTGGCCAACCTGCGCGGTGGTTTCGTGGCCGCGCACGGCCAGGCCCACGCAGGCCAGGAAAATCAGCAGCGCCCCGTCGGCCAGCGCGCGGCCATAGGACCGTGCGTCGGGCTGGCCGCCGAAGGCGAAGGCAAACGGCTGGACCTCGTCGCGGCGGCCCAGCAGGTAGGTCGAATACCAGATGAACGCGCAGGTGGCGAAATAGAACAGCGCCGTGGCCAGGCGGGACGCGTCGGGAGCACCGAGCCAGCCGCCAAACAGGCGGATCATCAGGCCGCCCACCCAGTACACCAGCGGGCCGTCCTCGCTGAACGGGCGGCCCACGATATTGGGCATCAGCCAGTCCTGCAGGCTGCCCGAGCCGAGCTGCCACATCACGCCGAATCCGGCGGCGTCCTCGTTCTTCCACGGGTCGCGGCCGAACAGCCCGGTCAGTCCGTAGATGATGCAGATCGCCAGCAGCAGATAGCGCGGCAGCGCGCCGGTGGCGGCGGCGGTCAGGTGGACGGGAGAGGTCTTGGTGGCTTGGGACATCGGCGGAAAATCGGGGTAGCCCTGGTTGAGCGTGCGCGAAACGCTATTGTGGGCCACAAATGCAAAGAGGCAGCCGATGCTGCCTCTTTGTCAGGTTGCGCGTGCCAGGAGCATCTGTCCTGTTGCGCGCCGCAGTCGCTTGGTAGCGTCGGCCAATTACTTCTTGGCGGCCAGCTTGCTGCCGAACTTCTGGCGGAACTTCTCGACGCGGCCGGCCGTGTCCATGATCTTCTGTTGGCCGGTGTAGAACGGATGCGATTCCGACGACACTTCGATCTTGGCCAGCGGGTAGGTCTTGCCTTCGTGTTCGATCGTGTCCTTGGTCTGGATCGTCGAGCGGGTCACGAACTTGAAGTCGTTCGACACGTCGTGGAACAGGACTTCGCGATAATTCGGGTGAATGCCTTCTTTCATGGTGCTTCCTTTCAGGTTGGGTAGCCAGTCCGCTCCGTGGTGCCGCAGCCTGCTTGCGACGAGCGAACCACTTGCCGATAACGGGCAAACCGGGATTATGGCAGAAAAACAAGAGCCTGGGCAATATCCGGGCCACGATTTCCGGTGTGCCGCTGCGATTGTTGGTGATCTATGTAGCACTCGATGCGGGGTCCTGCCGGTAGAACTGTCCAAGCACCGCGTAGAGCGCCGGCCAGTGTTCGCGCAGGCCCTTCGGATCGACGAAAAATGACTCGGACGCCACGGCAAAGAATTCGCTCGGCGCCTCGCAGCCATACGGGTCGATGACGCACAGCCGGGGCGGCAGGCGTGCCGGGTGGTCCCAGCTGGCATCCGGCACCGCCTCGCAGGCGTCGGCGAACGCATCGTACTGCGTGAGCAGGGACTCGGCCCACTGTTCCGCATCGATGCCGGGATGCAGCACGCGCGAGAACGGCGGTACGCCATCGGGTTCGCCGTCGAGCATGTCGAGCTTGTGGGCGAACTCGTGGATGACCACGTTATAGGAGTCCGATCCATTGTCGACGCCCGATCCGGGCATGTTCACGTCCTGCCAGGACAGGATCACCGGGCCATGCTCCCAGGCTTCGCCGCTGGCTTCCTCTTCCACACCATGCACCAGGCCGATATCGTCTTCGACGGTCTTGCGGATCAGGAATTCGCCCGGATACAGCACGATGCCGTGCCAGCCGCGATACCACTCGATGCCAAGCTTCAGGATCGGTACGCAGGCCTGGACGGCCACGCCCACCACCATCTCGTCGGTCAGCTCCAGCTCGTGGGCGGTCGAATATTCCTTGCTGGCGATGAACAGCGTGGCCAGTTCGCGCAGCGCGGCCAGGTCGTCGGTGCCATAGCGCTGGACGAAGGGCAGGGCGGCCACGGTGCGGGTCCACAGGTCGTCCGGGATGGCGTAGTGCGCGAGCTTGCGTTCGCGCGAGCGGGCGCGCAGGTAGCTGGACAGTTTGCCGAACATGTCGAAGGCGTGAATGCGGGGTCGGAGCGGAATCGGAAAAGAAAAAGGCGCACCCGAAGGGTACGCCTTTTCATGCCGGTGGCAACTGGCCGGTATCAGCCGCCGCGACGCATCATGTCGAAGAATTCTGCGTTGTTCTTCGTCGGCTTCATCTTGTCCAGGATGAATTCCATGGCCTGGACTTCGTCCATGTCCGAGATGAACTTGCGCAGGATCCAGATCTTCTGGAGGATTTCCGGCTTGATCAGCAGTTCCTCGCGGCGCGTGCCGGACTTGTTCAGGTTGATGGCGGGGTAGACGCGCTTTTCCGCCAGGCGGCGTTCCAGGTGCACTTCCATGTTGCCGGTGCCCTTGAATTCTTCGTAGATCACGTCGTCCATGCGGCTGCCGGTTTCGATCAGCGCCGTGGCGATGATGGTCAGCGAACCGCCTTCTTCCAGGTTACGCGCGGCACCGAAGAAGCGCTTCGGGCGCTGCAGCGCGTTGGCGTCCACACCGCCGGTCAGCACCTTGCCCGAGGCCGGTACCACCGTGTTGTAGGCGCGGGCCAGACGCGTGATCGAGTCCAGCAGGATCACCACGTCGCGCTTCAGTTCCACCAGGCGCTTGGCCTTCTCGATGACCATTTCGGCCACCTGCACGTGACGGATGGCCGGCTCGTCGAACGTCGACGCCACCACCTCGCCGCGCACCGAGCGCTGCATTTCGGTCACTTCTTCCGGGCGCTCGTCGATCAGCAGCACGAAGAGGTCGGCTTCCGGATGGTTGTTGGCAATCGCGTGGGCGATGTGCTGCAGCATCACGGTCTTGCCGGACTTCGGCGACGCCACCAGCAGCGCGCGCTGGCCACGGCCGATCGGGGCGATCATGTCGATGATGCGGCCGGTGATGTTCTCTTCGGCGCGGATGTCGCGTTCGAGCGTGAGCGGCCGGTTCGGATGCAGCGGCGTCAGGTTCTCGAACATGATGCGGTTCTTCACCGCTTCGGGCGGCTGCCCGTTGACCTTGTCCACCTTGACCAGTGCAAAGTACCGCTCGCCGTCCTTCGGCGTACGCACTTCGCCTTCGATCGAGTCACCGGTGTGGAGGTTGAAGCGGCGGATCTGCGACGGGCTGATGTAGATGTCATCCGTGCTGGCCAGGTACGACGTTTCCGGCGAGCGCAGGAAACCGAAGCCATCGGGCAGAACTTCCAGCGTGCCGTCTCCGTAGATGGTTTCGCCCATCTTGGCGCGCTTCTTCAGGATCGCAAACATCAGTTCCTGTTTGCGCATCCGTTGTGCGTTGTCGATCTCGAGCGTAGCCGCCATTTCGAGAAGCGCAGACACGTGAAGCGATTTGAGTTCTGTCAGGTGCATAGACAAGGGGTACAGAAGGGCCCGGACGGGCAAGACCTAAGGAGGGGGAAGGAATGAGCGAACGCTCGGGGAAGTTGTTGGGTCGCATCTTAGCACAATCCGGCCGGCGCGCCAGAACTGGCGCCCGCGAGGCCGGATCATGCCAGGCCGGGGCTCGAGGCCCCCGCCGGAGGTCGGTGGCTTAGACCTGTGCGTCCAGGAACGAGGTCAGCTGCGACTTCGACAGCGCGCCAACCTTCTGGGCCACGACTTCGCCGTTCTTGAACAGGATCAGCGTCGGGATGCCGCGAATGCCGAACTTGGCCGGCACCTGCTGGTTTTCGTCCACGTTGATCTTGGCGATCTGCACGCGGTCGCCGTAGTCCTTCGCGACTTCGTCCAGGATCGGGGCAATCATCTTGCAGGGACCGCACCACTCAGCCCAGAAGTCCAGCAGCACGGGCTTGTCGGACTTGAGCACATCGGTGTCGAACGATGCGTCGCTCACATACTTGATTTGGTCGCTCATGGCGGGGAACCTCAGGTTTTGCTCAGTTTATGTTGAAGGCGGGCAACTGCCGTGGGGCTGAACCGTTACCTTACACGAGATCGTGCAGGGACGCCGGACGGCAATGCGTGGCGACACGCGCCGCCATTGACGCCGATATGTTACCAGCTTGCCGGATTTCAAGCCCCGGCCTCACCCGCCGCGCGCCGCGCGCCACAGGGCGTTCGCGCCGGTCACGGGCACATTGTGCCGCGCCCCGGCTTCCGTTGCCGATGATAGTTTCAATCGGCGCGAGAGACCGGCTCAATCGGCATCCCTCATCGGAGGTATTTGTGGCGGGCAGCGCCCCCGCCGCTGGGGATTTCCCGTAGAACAAGGCGCGGGGCATGATCTAGAATGCACTTGGACGGACCGCATCCGCGCTGCGCGTAGAATGGCAGGCCGGATGCGCAAACCTTGCCTCTTCCGACATAGGCCATCGATCATGACGCCCGATCCTCGCAAGCCCGATACCGATACCCCCGATGCGGACCAGTTGAGCGAAGCACTGGCACACCTGAACAGCGCCGTCGAAACCAACAGCATCGCCACCGGCGCCGCCAGGGGCCTGGTGTACAGCGTGATGGAAACCCTCGGCACGCTGATTGGCGACCCCGACTTGCCCGAGCACGCGCGCTCCGGCTATGAAGGATTGCTGGAAACCGCCCGCGAACTGCGTGCCCGCCTGGAAGGTGGCGGACGGGGCGGCAACTGACCTTCGCGTGCGTCCGGGGCGCCCGGGTCGCCCCGCATCGCTGATACGTATCGGTCCCTACCATTCATGACCCGGCTTTCGTTTCCTCCAGGCCCGTCGTTTCTCGAACAGGCTGCCACGGCGACGTGGTACTTCCTTGACCACTGCGGCCCTGCAGCGTCGGCCGCGCACGTGGTCGTGCCGACGGCCGCGCAGATTCCCGGCGTGCGCCAGGCGCTCGATGCCGCGGCACGCGCGGCCGGGCAGCCGCGCCTGCTGCCGCGCGTGCTGACGCTGGGCCACTGGCTGCTGGACCTGCCTCCCGATCTCGATGCCGAACCGGCCCCAGCGCGCAGCCACGCCGCGCGCCTGCTGGCCGTGCAGCAGGCCATTCGCGCGCAGGACTGGCTGCGCACCGCGTTCGGCGCCCAGACCGAGGGCGCCGCCTGGGGGCTGGCGCAGACGCTGCTGTCGATCAGCGACGAACTGAGCGCGCGATGGCTCGAGGACGCCGCCATCCGCGAGGATGACGACGTGGATGGCGACGACCGCGCCGCGCTGCTGCAAGGTGCGCTGCAGCGTACCTACGCCCATCTGTCCGAGCGGTTTCTTGGCCAGGAGGCCCAGATCGTGCTGGCCTTCTGGCAGATGCTGTCCGGCCCGGACGACCCCTTGCCGGTCCGTCGCCGCGCCCTCCAGCGCCTGGCGCAGCAGGTAGCCGGGCCGGTGGTGTGGATCGGTCCGACGCCGCCCGAGCCCATCGAGGCCAGCTTCCTGCAACAGGCCGGCGAGGCGGTGCCGACGCTGGAAGTGGGCTACGACTGGACCGGCGGCGAAGCGGCAGCCGACGCCGACTGGTACCAGACGCTGCTGGCGCTGTGGCCCGAGGCGCGCCGTGCCGAACCGGCGCAGCCGGGCGGGGACGACGGCGAGGCCGGCGCGGATGATGGTGCCGGCAGGCTGCCCACGGATGCCACGCTGCCCGCGCTGCCCCGGACGCTGCCCGCGGCACGCCCGCGCGTGCGGGTCATCGGCAGTGCCCGTTTCGAGGACGAAGCCGCCGCTGCGGCGGCCCAGCTTGTCCAATGGCTGAACGAGGGCCGCAAGCATGTGGCCCTGGTGGCGCACGATCGCGTGGTGGCGCGCCGCACGCGCGCGCTGCTGAAGCGGGCCGGTGCGCCGGTACGCGATGAAACGGGCTGGAAGCTGTCCACCACGCGCGCGGCCGCCGCGCTGATGCGCTGGTTTGACGTGCTCGTGCGCGACGGCGATACCGCCGCCTTGCTGGACCTGCTGAAGTCGCCGTTCTGCCTGCCCGACGCCGCCCACCGTGGCGCGGCCATCGCGCTGCTGGAGCGGCAGATCCGGCGCGACGTGATTACCGGCGGCTGGACCCGGCTGCGCCACCTGTTCGCGGAGCGCGAGGGGACGGTGGTGGCCGATGCCGAGGCCATGCAGGCCAGCGACGCGACGCTGCACGTGCGCGCCGCCGCGCGCGGCCTGATCGCCACGCTGGCCGATGAAGCCGGCCAGTGGCCGCGCGGCCATGCCCAGCAGCCGCTGTCGGTCTGGCTGGGGCGGCTCGATGCCACGCTCGACGCGCTGGCGATGCGTCCCGCGCTGGCCGCCGACGATGCCGGCCAGCAATTGCTCGATGCGCTGGCGCGGCTGGCCGAACTGGCCGACGACGAAACCGGCAGCCATGCCACGCTGAACCAGCAGGAATTCCGCGCCATGCTGGCCGCGCTGCTCGAAACGGTGGCCTACAAGGAGCCGCTGGCGCAGAGCCAGTCGCGCATCACGATCCTGCCGCTCAACGGCGCGCGGATGCGCCGCTTCGACGGCGTGGTGGTGGTGGGGTGCGATGACGCCCAGCTGCCGTCCAGCGCGGCCGAGCTGATGTTCTTCTCGAACCAGATGCGGCGCGAACTGGGCCTGGAAGATCGCGAGGCACGCTTCGCGCAGCAGGCGCGCGACCTGGCCGAAGTGCTGCTCAACAACGACGACGTGGTGCTGACCTGGCAACGCTACGGCAGCCGGGGCGAGCCGCATCACGTGTCGGGCTGGATCGAGCGGCTGTCCGCCTGCTGCGCGCGCGCCGGGGCGCCGATCGAGGCCAGCGCCGCGCCGCCGCTGCTCGACACCTTCGCGCAGCCCGGCCATATGCCCGCGCCGATCGCGCCGGAACGCGTGCCGGCCCGCTGGAGCGCGGCGGCGTACAACATGCTGCGCCGGTGTCCCTATCAGTTTTTCGCGGGCCGCATGCTGGGCCTGGCCGGGCTCGAATCGCTCAACGACGACCTCGAAAAGCGCGATATCGGCAACCTGCTGCACCGCGTGCTGCTGCAGTACCACCAGGAAGTTCACGACACCGGCGAGCGCGACGACGCCCGGCGGCTGGCCCGCCTGCAGCAGATCTCCGACACCGTGTTCGGCAAGCAGATCGCGGAGGACGGTAACGCGATCAGCTACTACCGCCGCTGGTGCGAGGTGCTGCCGTCGTACGTGGCGTGGCAGGCCGCCCGCGAGGAAATGGGCTGGCACTGGCGCGGCGGCGAATTGGACGCCGGCGTCGATGTGGCGATGCCCGACGGCGTGCCGCTGCGGCTGGCCGGCCGGATCGACCGCCTCGACAAGGGCCCGGACGGCGCGCACGCGGTGCTCGACTACAAGACGCAGCCCGCCAGCCGCCTGCGCCGCAAAGTGGGCGATGCCGAGGAAGACTGCCAGCTGGCGTTCTACGGCCTGTTGCGCGCCGATGCCGTGGCCGGCAGCTGGGTGGCGCTGGAAGGCGTGAAGCAGGGCGGCCGCGACAGCGCCCCCGGCGCGCAGCGCGAAGTCGATCTGCCCGAATTCCAGGCCGCCGTGACGTGGCTGGAGCGTCAGCTGCGGCATGACGTCGGCCGTTTGCGGCAGGGCGCGAAGCTGCCCGCATTCGGCGATGCCGCGGCCTGTACTTATTGCGAAGCGCGCGGCCTGTGCCGCAAGGGCTTCTGGGAATCCACCGCCTTGCCGGATCTTCGCTCATGAACGCCAGTCAGGACATCCACCCCTATCTGCGCGATGGCCAGCCGGTGGGCGAGGCCGATTTCACACGCGCCGCGTGCGACCCGGCACGCTCGGTCGTGGTCGAGGCCTGCGCGGGCAGCGGCAAGACCTGGTTGCTGGTGGCGCGGCTGGTGCGCCTGCTGCTGGCCGGCGCCGCACCGCACGAGATCCTGGCCATCACGTTCACGCGCAAGGCCGCCGAGGAGATGCGCGAACGCTTGCTGGAAGTGCTGTCCCAACTGGCCAGCGGGTCGGACGACGCCGTGCTGGCCCAGCTGGAAATGCGCGGCCTGTCCCCCGATGCCGCGCGCGCCGCGCTGCCGCGCGCCCGCCTGCTGCATGCGCAGGTGCTGGCATCGCCGGGCCGCATGGCCATCGACACCTTCCACGGCTGGTTCGGCACGCTGCTGCGTGGCGCGCCGCTGTCGTCGGGCATCGTGCCCGGTGCGTCGCTGCGCGAGGACGCCCTGCGCATGAAGCGCGAGGCCTGGGCGCCGTTCTGGCGGGCGCTGGCCCATCCGCAGCATGCCGATCTGCGCGAAGCCTATGAACAGCTGGTCGATGCGGTGGGCGACTTCCAGGCGCGCAGCCTGCTTGATCGCATGTTCCACGCGCGCAACGAGTGGTGGGCGTTCCGGGATGCTGGCGATCCGGCGCAGCGGCTCGCCCAGGATCTCGGCGATGACGCCACGGCCGACGTGCTGGTGGAGGCGTTGGCCGACGACGACTGGCTCGAGGAATGCGCCCAGCTGGCGCTGACCCTGGGCCGGGCCGGCAAAACCGAGCAGACCCACGCGTCGCGGCTGATGGACGGCCTGCGCGCGGTCCGGGCTTGGCTCGATGCCGGCGCCGCGCCCGGCGACGCCGCCGCCCAGGCCTTCGGCGAGTTGCGCGCCGCGTTTTTCACCGACGCCGGCAAGCCGCGCTCGATGAAGGCCACCACCGCGCTGGTCAAGATCTGCGGCGGCGAAGGCGGTGCCGAAGACCTGATCGCCCGCGTGGCCGGCCATTGCGCGCGGCTCGACGATATCGCGGCCCGCCGCTGCGAGGCCGCCGTGCTGGCCATCAACCTGGCGCTCTACCGGCTCGGTGACGCCTTGCTGGAACGCTACCAGCGATACAAGGGCGAGCAGCGCGCGATGGATTTCGCCGACCTCGAATGGCTGGCCGCGCGGCTGATGGCCGACGAGGAAACCGCCACCTATCTGCAGGTGCGGCTCGATGCGCGCTATCGCCACCTGCTGCTGGACGAATTCCAGGACACCAACCCGCTGCAGTGGCGCATCCTGCAGGGCTGGCTGGCCGGCTACCAGGGCCTGGGCGACAAGCCGACCGTGTTCCTAGTGGGGGACCCCAAGCAGTCGATCTATCGCTTCCGCCGGGCCGATGCGCGCCTGTTCGATGCCGCACGCGACATGCTGCAAGCCGAGTTTCGCGCCACGGTGCTGCGTACCAACCGCACGCGGCGCAATCGTCCCGAAGTGCTGGACTGGGTCAATGCGGTGTTCGATCATGCGCGCGCCGACGGCCGGTATCCGCTCTACGAGACCCAGACCACGGCGCTGAAAGAACCCGGCGGCCCGGTCTGGCTGCTGCCGCTGGTCGAGGCGGAAGACACCGCCGGGGCGGGCGCAGCCGAGGGAGCCGTGGATGAAGCTGTGGACGGAGCGGTGGGCACCGACGACGATCGGCCTGCCGGTGACGGCCATCGCGACACGCTGACGCAGCCGCGTGTGCAGCAGGGCGATTCACTGCGCTTCGAGGAAGGCCGGCGCGTGGCCGCGTGGCTGCACTATCTGCGCGAGCAGGTGCCCGTGCGCGAGGGCGACGTGTCGCGGCCCGCCACCTGGCGCGACATGCACCTGCTGGTGCGCCGCAAGACCTATCTGCCCGACTACGAGCGCGCGCTGCGCGAAGCCGGTATCCCGTGCCTGAGCCCGCGCCGCGGCGGCCTGCTGACGACGCTGGAGGCGCTCGATATTTCGGCGCTGCTGGCGTTCCTGATGACGCCGGAGTCCGATCTCGACCTGGCGCATGTGCTGAAGAGCCCGATCGTTGGCGCCACCGACGACGACCTGATCCTGCTGGCGTCGATCGAAGGCGAAGGCGGCTGGTGGTCGCGCATGGCCAACGGGCTGCCTGAGCATGCGTCGGACGCGCTGCGCGCCGGCGTCGCCCGCTTGCGCGCCTGGCTGGCGCTGGCGCCGCACGAGCCCGTGCACGACCTGATCGACCATATCTACCACCACGGCGAGGTGCGCCGCCGCTACGCGGAGGCCGCGCCGTCGGCCATCCGCGAACAGGTGCTGGCCAACCTGGACGCCTTCCTGAAGCTGTCGCTGGACCTGGACGGCGGCCGCTACCCGAGCCTGCCGAAGTTCATCGACGAACTGCAGGAGATCCGGCGCGGCGACGAGGATGAGAGCCCGGACGAGGGCGGCATGGGCGAGGGCGTGGAAGACACCGAGGCCGAGCCCGACGACGCCGGCGACAGCCAGCTTGACGCGGTGCATATCCTGACCGTGCATGCGGCCAAGGGCCTGGAGGCGCCATTCGTGGTGCTGCTCGATGCCAACCACAGCGATCCGGCCGCCGACCGTGGCGGCATCCTGGTGGACTGGCCGCCGGCATCGAACGCGCCGCGGCATTTCTCGGCCTACGGCAAGCGCAGCGAGCGCGGCCTGGCACGGGCGCCGATGTTCGAGGCCGAAGCCGCCCTGGCCGAGCGCGAGAACTGGAACCTGCTCTACGTGGCCATGACGCGCGCGCAGCAGGGCCTGCTGGTCAGTGGCGTCAAGGGCCGGGCCAGCAAGGCCGCCAGGGACGAAGCCAACGGCGCCGAGATCGCCGGCAGCTGGTATGTGCGGCTGGCCGGGGCAGGCGTCGGCGACGCGGTGAGCGCCTATCCGGAGGCGGAAATCGCGGCCGCCGACACCTTCGGCGCGGCCAGCGAGCGCGTGCGCTACACCGATTTCCGGCTGCGCTATCGCGGCGCGGACGAGGTGGCGGCCGGGGAAGCCGCAGGAGGGACCGCTGAAGTGGTAGCCGAAGCGGTGGCAGAAGCCGGCTTCGAGGACGAGCCCGAAGCCACGGTGTTCGACGCCGAGGCTGCCGCGCATGGCGAACTGGTGCATGCGCTGCTGGAACGGCTGACGCGCTACCCGGAGGCCTTTGCCGGCGTGCCGGACGCCGCCACCGTGATGCGCTGGTTCCCGCTGGCCGGCGCCGGCGCGCCCCTGGCACGGGACCGCTGGCAGCGGCAGGCCGAGGCGGCTGTGGCGGACCTGCGCGCCATGCTGGCGGCGCCGGCGCTGCGGCCGCTGCTGTTTGCGCCCGACGCGGTGTCGGCGCGCAACGAGGTGGAGCTCTACGATGGCCGGGGCCGCCTGCTGCGGATCGACCGGCTGGTGGAGTTCGACGACCGCGTGGTCATCATCGACTACAAGCAGCGCCTGCTGCCGCAGGAACACGCCGCCTATGGCGCGCAGCTGGCGCGTTATGTGGCGGCAGTGCAGCCGGTCTTCCCGGGCAAGCGGATCGAAGCCGGCGTGGCCACGGCCGCCGGGGAATGGATCGACGCCGAAGTGCTGCGCGCTTGGACGCCCTCACGGACGTCTGTGCCAATCGCCACGACGCAGCAGGGGTCGTTGTTCTGATCCGCAAAAGAGGCGCAGAATAGGTGCTGGATTGCCGCGCGATGGCGGGTCCGCCGCGATCGGCAGGAAGGCACTATTTTGTGGGATTTTCGCGAAGAACTTCGCGGGAAGACAGAAAAAGCAGGAGGAAGGGGGACGAGCCTGACCCTCGGCACTGGTGGAAAACGGCTGTGGCTGCTTCGTTCCCGACCTGACCAGGTTGACCGCGCCACCATGCGAGGAGGCCCGTCCGACCGGCATTGTAACCCAACCTGGCGCAACGTTTCCAATTTCGTTGTTCTACGAGGGTTGTTCGACCGGAGTTTGATCTGATACCGGGGTGTCGCCCGGCCATGCTGGCAGCATGGCGGACGGCATTTTCTGCCGACTTTTCATCCAGACAGGTTGGGGCATGAACGCAAACGACCAGATCCTCCGCGGCGCACTCGTGCCGCAAGACATCTCCATCGAAGTTCTTCAGGAAAAATACGCCAAGGGCGAGGAGCGCAGCATCGACGATGTGCGCCGCCGCGTGGCGCGCGCGCTGGCCGAAGTCGAGCCGGCCGATCACCGTGACACCTGGGCCGCGCGCTTTCTCTGGGCGCTGGAAAACGGCTTCGTGCCGGCCGGGCGCATCAATTCCGCCGCCGGTACGGGCATCCAGGCCACGCTGATCAACTGCTTCGTGCAGCCCGTGGGCGATTCGGTGTCCGAGTCCCGGGACGGCAAGCCCAGTATCTATACGGCCGTGGCGCAGGCCGCTGAGACCATGCGGCGCGGCGGCGGCGTGGGCTATGACTTCTCGTCGATCCGGCCCGGCGGCGCGCTGGTGCGCGCCACGCATTCGCGCGCCTCGGGGCCGGTGTCGTTCATGAAGGTGTTCGATGCGTCGTGCGCCACGGTGGAGTCGGCCGGGGCGCGGCGCGGGGCGCAGATGGGCGTGCTGCGCTGCGACCATCCCGACATCGAGAGCTTCATCCACGCCAAGGATCGTGGCGAACTGACCAACTTCAATATCTCGATCGGCGTGACCGACGCCTTCATGCAGGCCGTGGAGGCCGACGAGGAAATCGAACTCGTGCACGAGGCCGAGCCGGGCATGGACGTGATCGCGGCCGGCGCCTACCGGCGCGACGACGGCCAGTGGGTGTATCGCCGCGTGCCGGCGCGCCGGCTGTGGGACCAGGTCATGCAGGCCACCTACGACCACGCCGAGCCCGGCATCCTGTTCCTGTCGCGCATCAATGCGGACAACAACCTGTATTACTGCGAGACGATCGAAGCCACCAACCCATGCGCCGAGCAGCCGCTGCCGTCGTATGGCTGCTGCTGCCTGGGATCGATCAACCTGACGCGCTTCGTGCGCCAGCCCTTCACCGACGAGGCCAGCTTCGACTTCGCCGCGTTTGCCGAAGTCGTGCGGGTGTCCACGCGCATGCTCGACAACGTGCTGGACGTCACGTTCTGGCCGCTGCCCGAGCAACAGGCCGAGGCGCAGGCCAAGCGCCGCATCGGGCTGGGCTTCCTGGGGCTGGGCAGCGCGCTGGTAATGCTGGGGCTGCGCTACGACACCGACGCGGCGCGCGCGCTGGCGGGCCGGATATCCGAAGCGATGCGCGACCACGCGTACCTGGCATCGGTGGAACTGGCCGACGAGAAGGGCGCCTTCCCGCTGTTCGATGCCGACGCCTACCTGCGCGGCGGCTTTGTGAGCCGGCTGCCGGACGCCGTGCGGGACGCCATTCGCACGCACGGGCTGCGCAACTCGCACCTGCTGTCGATCGCGCCGACCGGCACCATCACGCTGGCCTTCGCGGACAACGCGTCGAATGGCATCGAGCCCGCGTTCTCGTGGACGTACAACCGCCGCAAACGCATGCCCGACGACAGCTATCGCACGTTCGAGGTGGCCGACCATGCATGGCGGCTCTATCGCCATATGGGCGGCGACATGGACCATCTGCCGGACAGCTTCGTCACCGCGCTGCAGATGTCGGCGCTGGACCATATGCGGATGCTGGAAGCCGTGCAGCCGTATATCGACACCAGCATCAGCAAGACCGTCAACGTGCCGGAGGACTATCCGTACGAAGCCTTCCGCAACCTGTACCTCGAAGCCTGGAAGGCCGGCCTGAAGGGGCTGGCCACCTACCGGCCCAACCAGGTGCTGGGCGCGGTGCTGTCGGTGGCGCCGGCTCCCGACGCGCCTGCGGCGGCGGCCACGACGCCGGGCGCCCAGCAGAATGGCGACGATCCGCTGACCCGGCCGTTCGGCAGCCGTCCGCTGGGCGATCTGGAAGGCGTGACGTCCAAGGTCGAGTACCTGACCTACGAAGGCCACAAGACCGTCTACCTGACCGTGAACTTCATGCGCGTCACGGGGACGGTGGACGGCCAGCCGGTCACGATCGAACGGCCCATCGAGTTCTTCATGCCGGCCGGCCAGCGTACCGAGGGGCAGCAGTGGATCACGTCCACGATGCGGCTGCTGTCGATGGTGGCGCGCTCGGGCGGCCCGATCGCCAAGGCGCTGGCCGACATGCGCAACGTGGTGTGGGACAAGGGCACCGTGCGCTATGGATCGGTGGTGCGGCAGGATGGCACCGAGGTACCGCGCTTCCATGACTCCGAGGTGGCGGCGCTGAGCTACGCGCTGCAGCGCATCCTGATCAAGCGCGGCTTCCTGGACGACGAGGGCGGCCAGGTGCCCGTGACGGCGCTGGCCGCCCGGCTGGCCCGGCGCGACGGCGGCGAGGCGGCGGTCGCACTGGCCCGGCCGACGACGCCGGCCCAGGCCGCGACGGCCGTGACCGGCATCGGCACCGGCAAGCCATGTCCCGAATGTGGCGCGCATGCGCTGCACAAGGTCGACGGCTGCGCCAAGTGCGCCAACTGCGGCTACGTGGGCGAATGCGGCTGATCCGGCACTCGCCGAAGGGGGCGGCCCGCCGTGCACCGCCGTGCGTGGGCGGGGCCGCGCCTCCATCACATTACCTATATCGAACGATCGTTTTAAGGAGTACGCTGCGCGCGAGGATGTGAGGTGCGCCAGACTGCCCCCGCACAAACCCTGATCCCTGAATCCGGCTCATCGGGTCGATGACCGGATTTTGGGCGGTGAGCCGGGAACCCGTCCTTACAATCCCCTTTCTGTCCGGCGGGCGGCGCTTGCGTCGCTCGGCGGGGCACATGTCGTCCGGTTGTCCAGGTCCGTCAGAGGCAGGCAGCCGTATCAACCAGAGGAGGATTCAATCGTGTGGAGTCAAGTCTATGACCCGCTAGGCAGCATGGCGCTTTCGACCATCGCTGCAGGGGTTCCGGTCGCCGTGCTGCTTGCCGCGCTGGCGTTCTTTCATATGCAGGCGCACCTGGCGGCCGGCCTGGCGCTGGTGGTGGGCATCGTCGTGGCGTCGTTCGTGTTCGGCATGCCGGCGGCCATGGCCGGCAAGGCGGCGGGGCTCGGCATCGTGTCCGGCTTGTTCCCGATTGGCTGGATCGTCCTCAATATCATCTTCCTGCACCGGCTCACCACGATAAACGGGTCATTCAAGGTGTTGCAGAACTCGATCTCCGGCGTGACCGAGGATCGCCGCCTGCAACTGCTGCTGGTGGCCTTCAGCTTTGGCGCATTCTTCGAGGGCGCCGCCGGCTTCGGTACGCCGGTGGCCGTGACCGGTGCCATCCTGATCGGCCTGGGCTTCTCGCCGCTGGCCGCTTCGGGCCTGGCGCTGATCGCCAACACCGCGCCGGTGGCATTTGGCGCGCTGGGTGCGCCGATCATCGGCCTGTCGTCGGTGACGGGCATCGACCAGGTGCAGCTGTCCGCGATGATCGGCCGCCAGCTGCCGTTCTTCTCGGTGCTGGTGCCGTTCTGGCTGATCTGGGCGTTCGCGGGCTTCCGCGGCATGCTGGCGATCTGGCCGGCCATCCTGGTGGCGGGCGTCAGCTTTGCCGTGCCGCAGTTCCTGGTGTCGAACTTCCACGGCCCGTGGCTGGTGGACGTGATCTCGGCGCTGATCTCGATGGGCTGCCTGACCGGCTTCCTGAAGATCTGGCAACCGAAGGAAATCTGGACGTCCACGCGCATCCTGGGCCGCCACGACGACTCCAAGGTCGATCATCCCGAGGCACTGGAAGCCGACGCGCGGGCCAGCGCCGCATCGGTGGGCATCTCGGTGGCCAAGGCCTGGATGCCGTGGGTGATCCTGACCGTGTTCGTGTTCGTCTGGGGCGTGCCCGAGTTCAAGAAGCTGATGGACGGCATCTGGCAGTGGAAATTCCCGATCCCGGGCCTTGACAAGGCCGTCATCAAGGGCCCGCCGGTGGTGCCGAAGGAAATCGCCGAAGGCGCCGTGTTCAACTTCAACGTGCTGTCGATGGCCGGCACCGGCATCCTGGTGTCGGCGGTGGTGGGCGGCCTGCTGATGGGCTACTCGATCCCGCGCCTGTTCAAGGAATACTGGGAAACCATCAAGCTCGTGCGCTATTCACTGCTGACGATCTGCGCGATGTTCGGCATTGGCTACCTGACCCGCTACTCGGGCCTGGACGCCACGCTGGGCCTGGCGTTTGCCCAGACCGGCGTGCTGTACCCGCTGTTCGGCACGATGCTGGGCTGGCTGGGGGTGGCGCTGACCGGGTCCGACACGGCATCGAACGTGCTGTTCGGCGGCCTGCAGAAGACCACGGCCGAGCAGCTGGGCCTGTCGCCGACGCTGATGGCGGCCGCCAACAGCTCCGGCGGCGTGATGGGCAAGATGATCGACGCGCAATCGATCGTGGTGGCGTCCACGGCCACCAAGTGGTACGGCCACGAGGGCGAGATCCTGCGCTACGTGTTCTTCCACTCGATCTCGCTGGCCATCCTGGTGGGCCTCTTCGTGACGCTGCAGGCGTATGTGCATCCGTTCACGCAGATGGTGATTCACTGACGGCCGGCCAGCCCGATGTGACACGAAGCCCCGCCCCACGGCGGGGCTTTTTCGTAGGCGCCGGCCGGCCGGGGTTTGCCGGGCCGGCTCCCGATTGCCGAGGCCCGCCTTTTGCTACAATCGCCGCCATGAGTTATCAAGTTCTAGCGCGCAAATGGCGCCCACGGGATTTCACCACGCTGGTCGGCCAGGAGCACGTGGTGCGCGCGCTCACGCATGCGCTGGAACAGCAGCGGCTGCATCACGCCTACCTGTTCACCGGCACGCGCGGTGTCGGCAAGACCACGTTGTCCCGGATCCTGGCCAAGGCGCTCAATTGCACGGGCCCGGACGGCAGCGGCGGCATCACCGCCCAGCCCTGCGGACAGTGCAAGGCCTGCCTGGAGATCGATAGCGGGCGGTTCGTCGACTATATCGAGATGGACGCGGCGTCGAACCGTGGCGTGGACGAGATGGCGCAGCTGCTCGACAAGGCGGTCTATGCGCCGACGGTCGGCCGCTTCAAGGTCTACATGATCGACGAAGTGCACATGCTGACCAACCACGCCTTCAACGCGATGCTGAAGACGCTGGAAGAGCCGCCCGGGCACGTCAAGTTCATCCTGGCCACGACCGATCCGCAGAAGATCCCCGTCACCGTCCTGTCACGCTGCCTGCAGTTCAACCTGAAGCAGATGCCGCCGGGGCATATCGTGTCGCACCTGGACCATATCCTGGGCCAGGAAGGTATCCACCACGACGGCAGTGCGCTGCGCCTGCTGGCGCAGGCTGCCCATGGGTCGATGCGCGACGCGCTGTCGCTGACCGACCAGGCCATCGCGTACAGCGCCGGCCAGGTGTCCGAGGAAGCCGTGCGCGGCATGCTCGGGGCGATCGACCAGAGCTTCCTGGTGCAATTGCTCGATGCGCTGGCCGCCGAGGACGGCGCCGCGATGCTGGGCATTGCCGATTCGATGGCCGACCGAAGCCTGTCGTTTGCCGGCGCGCTGCAGGACCTGGGCTCGCTGCTGCACAAGATCGCGCTGGCCCAGGCCGTGCCGGCATCGGTGCAGGACGAATGGCCCGAAGCCGAGGATGTGCGTCGCCTGGCCGGCCAGTTCGACGCGCAGGAAATCCAGCTGTTCTACCAGATCGCCAACCTGGGCCGCAGCGAGCTTGCGCTGGCGCCGGACGAATATGCCGGCTTCACGATGACGCTGTTGCGCATGCTGGCCTTCCGGCCGTCGGCCACGCCTGCCGCGCCGCTGGGCGGGCAGGGCGGTGGCGGCCAGGCCGTGGCGCGGCCGCGTCCGGCCAGCCCGCCGGCCGCCGCGCCCCGTGCCATGCCGGCTGCGCCGGTGGCTCAGGCTCCCGAAGCCGTGCCGGTGAAGGCTGCCGCGCCCCAAGCGCCCGTGGCCCGGGCGCTTGCACCGAACGCCGAGACGCCAGTTGCCGATGTGGCGAAGGCCGTCGTTCCGCCCATGCCCGAGCCGGTAGCGGAACCGGTTGCAACGCCCATGGCAGCCGCGCCGGCGCGTGCCGAAGTCCCCGCATCCCCGGTCGTTGCCGAAGCGCCCGCCGCGCCGGCCAGCAGCCGCACCGCCATGTCTCCGGCCCGTGCCGCCCTGGAAGCCGCGCGTCAGGCGTCGGCGGGCAAGGGTGCTTCGCGTCCGGCCGGCGCCAGCGCGCCGCCGATGGCTGGCGCCGCAGCCGCGTCCAGTCAGCGCCCGGCGGCCCAGCCGCTGCGTCCGCCCTCGGCTTCGCGCCCGGCGACCACGGCCGCACCGGCACCGGCACCCGCATCCGCGCCACCGGCCCGGCCCACTGCCGCCGCACCGGCTGCGCCCGCCGCGGCCGCCGTGCCTGTTGCGCCCGCCGTGCCTGGGGCAGTCGCCCAGCAGGCCCCGGCCGCGTCGGAGCCCATGCGCGAGCGCCCGGCGCATGCTGCCGCCAGCCCCGCTCGGCCGGCACAGCCTGCCGCCGATGTGCCGCCGTGGGAAGCCGCCGGTGGCAGCGATGTCCCGCCGTGGGAAGCCATGCCGGCCGACATGCCGGTGATCGGCCCCTACGATAGCGATCCGGGCTTCGACCCCAACTTTGGCGGGTACGACAACGGGTTCGAATCGGAAGGCTTCGACCGCGCGCCGCGTGGCGCCGGACGTGCTGCCCCGGGCCAGTCCGCCCAGCCCCAGGCCCGCAAGGCGGCGCCCGAGCCCGAGCCGGCGGTCGCGCTGGCACCGGCCGTGCCGCCGGTGGCGCCGAGCGCGTCCGACGACGGTACGCCGCCGGTCTTCACGGGCGACTGGCCGGCGCTGGCCGCCAGCCTGCCGCTCAAGGGCCTGGCGCAGCAGCTGGCGCATCAGAGCGAGCTGCACCGCGTGGTGGGCCGGACGTTGCATCTGCGCGTGCCGGTGGCGGCCATTGGCGAGGCCAATGTGGCCGAGCGCCTGCAAACGGCGCTCAATGAACACTTTGGCGTCGAGGTCCGCGTGCATTGCGAGATCGGCGCCGTGACCCATACCGCGGCGGCCGTCGAAGCCGCGGCGCGTGCCGAGCGCCAGCGCGAGGCCGAGGCCGAGATTGACCGGGACCCGTTCGTACAGGGCCTGCTGCGCGAATTCGGCGGGCAGATCGTGCCCGGCTCCGTGCAGCCGCGCGCTGCCTGATTTCGAGAGGCGGCCCGCCTGGATCGACACCATGCGGCGCCGTCCCACCCCATACACACATATCGAAGGAGTGATGCCATGATGAAAGGCCAACTGGCGGGGCTGATGAAGCAAGCCCAGCAGATGCAGGACAACATGAAGAAGATGCAGGAGCAGCTGGCCCAGATCGAGGTCGAGGGCCGGTCCGGCGCCGGTCTGGTGAAGGTGCTGATGACCTGCAAGAACGACGTGAAGCGCGTGACGATCGATCCGAGCCTGCTGGCCGACGACAAGGACCTGCTCGAAGACCTGGTCGCTGCCGCGTTCAACGACGCCGTGCGCAAGGCCGAGGCCACCACGCAGGAAAAAATGGGCTCGATGACCTCGGGCCTGCCGCTGCCCCCGGGCTTCAAGCTGCCGTTCTGATCGACGTCCCCATGCGCGCATTGTTCCAGGCGGTGCCATGAAGGCGGCGCCGCCCACTTCGCTGCAGGCGCTGATCGAGGCGCTCAAGGTGCTGCCCGGCGTGGGGCCGAAATCGGCCCAGCGCATGGCGTATCACCTGCTGCAGCATGATCGCGACGGCGCGCGCAAACTGGGCGACGCGCTGCGTGGCGCCGCCGATGGCATCCGCCATTGCGAACGCTGTAATACGTTCACCGAGCAGGACATCTGCGAGACCTGCCGCGACCCCGCCCGCGACGCCGCGCTGCTCTGCGTGGTGGAAACGCCCGCCGACCAGGTCATGATCGAACAGACCCTGACCTATCGCGGGCAGTACTTCGTGCTGATGGGGCGGCTGTCGCCGCTCGACGGCATCGGCCCGAAGGAAATTCATCTGGATCGCCTGCTGGCGCGTGCCACCGACCCGGAGTACGGCGGTCCGGCCACCGAGGTGATTGTCGCCACCAACTTCACCAGCGAAGGCGAGGCCACCGCGCACTACATCGGCGAAATGCTCAAGGCGCGCGGGCTCAAGGTGTCGCGCCTGGCGCGCGGCGTGCCGGTGGGTGGCGAACTCGAATACGTGGACGCGGGTACCATTGCCCGCGCCGTGATGGACCGGCGCACGCTCTGACCATGAACCTGGCGCGCTTCGATCTCGTGACGCTGGGCCTGTTCGTGGCCGTGGCCCGGCAGGGCAGCATCTCGGCCGGCGCGCGCCAGTCGCATCTGGCCGTGGCGGCCGCCAGCAAGCGGATTTCCGACCTGGAAACCGCCGTCGGCGCACCGCTGTTCTTCCGTCATGCGGCGGGGGTGCAGCTGACCGAGGCGGGGCAGGCCTGCTTTCACCACGCGCTGACCATCCTGCAGGACGTTGAGCGCATGGCCGGCGTGATGTCCGACTATGCGTCCGGCGTGCGCGGCCAGGTGCGCGTTTGCGCCAACACGTCGGCCATTACCCAGTTCCTGCCCGACGACCTGGCGCAATTCATGCGCCAGCATCCCACCATCCGCATCGAGCTCGAAGAGCACAACAGCAGCGACATCGTGGCCGCGCTGATGGAAAACCGGGCCGACGTCGGCATCTTTGCCGACCGCACGCCTTGCACCGGGCTGGTCACGGTCGAATACCGGCAGGACGAACTGGTCATCATCACGCCGCCGGGCCATCCGCTGGCCCAGGACGGTCCGGTGCATTACGCCGATGCGCTCGAATACGACTTCGTCAGCCTGCCCCAGGTGACGTCGCTGGCCGCGCGGCTGCTCGAAGAGAGCAGCCGGCTGGAACGCCAGTTCCGCCTGCGCATCCAGGTGCGCAGCTTCGACGCGATGTGCCGCATGGTGATGGCGGGGCTGGGGGTGGGTGTGCTGCCGCGCATCGCCGCCGAGCCGCATGTGAAGTCGATGGGGCTGTCGTTGGTGGGGTTGCGCGATGCCTGGGCCCGCCGGTCGTTGCTGATCGGCATGCGCGACCCAGCCGGCCTGACCGTGTCGGCCCGGCTGCTGATTGCCCACCTGTGCGGGGACCGCGCCCCGTTCTGAGCACTGCCCCGCCGGGCTATGGGGTGGTCAAGCCCTCGTCCGCGTACTCCACGCGGTCTCGTCCGTTGTTCTTGCCGCGATAGAGCGCCTGGTCGGCTCGCGAGATCATCCCGTGGATGGTGTCGCCGGGCTGCACGCTGGCCACGCCCAGGCTGGCGGTCATGTCTCCCGTCACCGAAAACGCCCGCTCGGACACCGTGCGGCGCAGCCGTTCGGCAAACTGCACGGCGACCTCGGGCGTGGCGTCGGGGCAGATGATCAGGAATTCCTCGCCGCCCCAGCGGCCCACGGTATCGGCATCGCGCGTGATTTCCAGGATGCGCTCGGCCATTTCCACCAGCACCCGGTCGCCGATCTGATGGCCATGGTTGTCATTGATGGCCTTGAAGCGGTCCACGTCGATCAGGATGATCGAAAACAGGCTGCCGTCGCGTCGGTGGCGTTCCAGCTCGCTGATCAGCACCGCGTCCAGATGGCGCCGGTTGAACACGCCGGTCAGCTGGTCGGTCTTGGACAGCGCCTCGAGCTGCAGATTCTTCTCGACCAGTTCGGCCTGGGTGGCCTGGATCTGTGCAAAGGCCTCGTGGCTGCGCTGGATGGCGGCCCGCACCGTCAGTTCGGCTTCGGTCCGTTCGGCGATGATCAGCTTGAGCTTGCGCAACACCTGGTTGAAGCCGTCGATGACGCTGTCGAACTCGGTACGGCCCAGCCGCGATAGTTCGTCGAGCTCGTCGCCGTGGCTCGACGCCAGCTGGAACAGCGCGCGCTGCAGGTGTTCCAGCGGGCGGAATACCATGCGCAGCCCAAAGGTCAGCAGCAGCACCAGCACCACGTCGATGGCGGCCACTTCGGTAATGCCCTGGATCATCGCCGCGCGCAGCGCCCGGTGCATCGGCTGGCGCGAGAACCGGATCACGGCCGTGCCGATCGACTGCTCGCGGCGCGCGGCATCGATATTGGCCGGCGGGTAGATCCGCACCTCGCTCAGCACGTCGTGCGGTCCGGCCACGGTGCAAGGGGCGGTGCCCGGCGCGGCAGGGCGGCCGGCCATGGCATAGGATTCCTTGCCGTCGGGCGAGAACACGCAGGCCTCGGAGACTTCGGGGTGCACCAGCGTGGCTTCCAGGCGGGAGCGCAGGATGCCGACATTGAGCGCCCAGGCAGGTTCGGCCAGGCTCTGGCCCAGGCCATCCATGATCTCCGCGCGGGTCCGCTCGAAGCGGCGCGCGAGTTCCTGCTGCAACTGCCACTGGCGATGCGCGGCAAAGGCCCCCAGCGTTGTCGTGGTGACAACGATGAACAGCACGATCATTCTGTTCCGGATCGAATGAACCGGGGGCAGCAGTGGCATGAAGGGCTCGATCCTGGAGGATTCAGGGAGGGATTCTATTCATCCACTGCCTTGTTGAACAGCGCGCGGAAGCGGGCCAGCTCCGGATGCGATGCCTCGTACTGCTTGCTGAAGCCGATATGCACGGTCTCGGTCTTGACGTTCAGCACGCGCCTGGACTTGTAGCGCATGCGCTCGGGCAGGCCGCGCGCCTCCAGCGTGACCAGCGCCTCGTTCAGGACCACGCTGGGGTTGACCACGCAGTCGATCTCTCCCACCAGCATCTTCTTGACCAGGTCCTGGAACTCGTGGCCCTCGACAACCTCGATCCGGCCTTCCCGGGCGAACTGGAAGAATCGCGGCCCCGGGGCCAGGTAGCCGCGCTGGTTACCGAACTTCAGGCCGGCAAAATCGTCGGGATAGGTGCGGAAGGTACGGCCTTCCACGGCATCGCGATTGCAGTGGACGGCCACGTCCTCGGCGTAGAACGCCTTCGAATGGTTCAGGTAGGGCCGTTCCTTCGGACGGTAGTAGACGCCCAGGATGCCGGCGCTGTTGCCGGACCTGGCCTCCTCGACCACGCGCGCCCATGAGGCGAAGCGGATCTCGACCCGGTATTCGGGCGGCAGCCGTTTCAGCACGCGCTGCACGCTGTCGATGTAGGCGCCCCGGGGGACGCCGTTTTCCTCATAGGACAGCGGCCGCTGGGCGGCTTCCGAATACAGCACGATGGTCGTCGTGGCGGGCGTCTGCGCCAGCGCGGACGTGGCCATCCAGCCGGCGCAGGCGGCGCAGAGAATCCGGCAGAAGCGGAAAAATCGCATGGTGACGAAGCCGCGGAGGGTGGGTGGCGGGCGCGCAGCGTGCCGGAACGGTGCCGGAACTGCGCCCGGGAGGTGTCCCGGATAACGGCAACTCCGGACCGGAAGTTGACCCATCCCCTCGTCAGGGTTAGCCCCAATCTTTCGCATTCCGAGATAGCCCGCTTTCCGGAATGCCGATTCCGCGTCACCCCGAAGCTGCGGCACACTCCGTCGAAACCAAGCCAAATCCCCCGCATGGGTCAGTTTCACGGAGACATTTCCAGCATGGCGCAACAGATTCTCAATGGCATCAAGGTCCTCGAACTGGGCCAGTTGATCGCCGGCCCCTTTGCCGCCAAGACCCTTGCCGATTTTGGTGCGCACGTGGTCAAGGTGGAACCGCCCGGCCAGGGCGATCCGCTACGAAAGTGGCGCATGCTTCACGAAGATACCTCGGTCTGGTGGGAAGCCCAGTCGCGCAACAAGCAGTCGATTGCCATCGACCTGCGCCAGCGAGAAGGGCAGGACCTCGTGCGCCAACTGGCCGCCGAGGCCGACGTGCTGATCGAGAACTTCCGTCCGGGCACCATGGAAAAGTGGGGCATGGGCTGGGATGTGCTGCACGCGGCCAACCCCAGGCTGATCATGCTGCGCGTGTCGGGCTACGGCCAGACGGGACCGAAGCGCGACGAGCCCGGCTTTGCCGCCGTGGCCGAGGCCATGAGCGGGCTGCGCTACCTGACGGGCGAACCGGGCCGGCCGCCGGTGCGCGCCGGCCTGTCGCTGGGCGACACCATTGCCGGGCTGCATGGCGCGCTGGGCGTGCTGCTGGCGCTGTACGAGCGAGACGCGCGCGGCGGCAAGGGCCAGGTCATCGACGTGGCGCTTTATGAGTCGCTGTTCAATCTCAGCGAAAGCCTGCTGCCCGAGTATTCGGCATTTGGCGCGGTGCGCCAGCCCGCGGGCGGGGCGCTGCCGGGCATCGCGCCGTCCAATGCCTATCCGTGCGGCTGCGGCGAATACGTGCTGATCGCCGCCAATGGCGACGCGATCTTCAAGCGGCTGATGGCCGCGATGGGCCGCGACGACCTGGGTGAGGACCCGGACCTGGCCCGCAACGACGGCCGCGTCAAGCGGGTGGACGACATCGACGCCGCAATTGCCGCCTGGACCCGCACGCAGACGGTGGCCTCGGCGCTGGAAGTGCTGCGCGCCGCCGACGTGCCGTCCGGCCGCATCTATACGGTCAAGGACATCGCCGAAGACCCGCACTACCGCGCCCGCGAAGTCATCGAGACGGTGACGTCGGCCAAGGGCCTCACCGTGGAAGTGCCGGGCGTCTTCCCGAAGCTGTCGAGCAATCCCGGTGCCATCCATGACCGCGCGCCCACGCTGGGCGAGCATACCGACAACGTGCTGGCGCAGGCCGGCTTCGACGCGGCGGCCATTGCCGACCTGCGCGCCCGTGGAGTGATCGCATGAGTCAACCCATCGCCCAGACCTATCCGCTGGCAGGGCCGGCGCGCATCGAGATCAACGACGTGGCGCCGCGCGACGGGCTGCAGATTGAGCCGTTCGTGGTGCCCACCGAAGGCAAGGTCGCCTTCGTCAACGCTCTGGCCCATTGCGGGTTTGCGCGCATCGAGGCGACCTCGTTCACGTCGGCCCGGGCCATTCCCGCCCTGGCCGATGCCGAGGCCGTGATGCACCAGATCGAGCGCGTGCCGGGCGTGCGCTACACGGTGCTGGTGCCGAACCTGCGCGGCCTGGAGCGCGCGCTGTCGTGCCGCCCGGACGAAGTGAACCTGGTGATGTCGTCCAGCGAGACGCATAACCGCGCCAACCTGCGCATGACGCGCGAACAGTCGAAGGCCCAGTTGCTGGCGATGATCGACGAGGCCGGCAAGGCCGGCGTGCCGGTCAACGTCTCGCTGTCCACGGTGTTTGGCTGCCCGTTCGAGGGCGAGGTCAGCGACGCCGACGTGATGGCGCTGGCGCGCACGTTTGCCGACGCCGGCGCGGCCGGCATCACGCTGTGCGACACCACGGGCATGGCCTATCCGAACCAGGTGGCCGCGCTGTGCGAGACGTTCCAGCGCGCGCTGCCGCAGACCGGCCTGACGATCCACCTGCACAACACGCGCGGCATGGGCCTGGCCAATGCCATCGCGGCGTGGCAGACCGGCGTGACGCGCTTCGACGCGGCGGCCGGCGGCCTGGGCGGCTGCCCGTACGCGCCGGGCGCCAGCGGTAACGTCAGCACCGAGGAACTGGTGCATATGTTCGCGGCGATGGGCGTCGATACCGGCGTCGACCTCGACGCGCTGCTGAACGTGGTGGGCGGGGTGTCGGAACTGGTGCAGCGCGACGTGCCCAGCCAGCTGCTGCGCGCCGGCCCGCGCCTGCGCACGCACCAGCCGCCCGCTTGGATGGCGGAGTTCTTCGCCAACGCCTGACCGGGCCGCAGAACAACAGGATTTTCGGATTTTCGGGTCCCCCAAATAAGACATACGGAGACAAAGCATGAAACGCAACCTCATCGGCGCCTGCGCCGCGCTGGCCGCTGCCGGCCTGACTGTCGGCACCACCGTCCAGGCCCAGGACGGCTCCTATCCCAATCGCCCGGTCATGCTGGTGGTGTCGGCGGCCGCCGGCGGCACCACCGACCTGGCGGCGCGCCTGATCTCCGAGCCGCTGTCGAAGGCGCTGGGCCAGTCGGTGGTGGTCGACAACAAGCCGGGCGGCAACGGCACCATCGCCGCGCAAGCCGTGCAGCGCGCCAAGGCTGACGGCTACACGCTGCTGGTGCAGTACTCGGGCTACCACGTGATCACGCCGCTGCTGACCAAAACGTCGTGGGACCCGGTCAAGGATTTCCAGCCCGTGGCCAACCTGCTGTCGGCGCCGCAGGTGCTGGTGGTGCGCCCGAGCCTGCCGGTGAAGTCGCTCAAGGAACTGGTGACCTACGCCAAGGCCAATCCGAACAAGCTCAACTACGCATCGTCGGGTAACGGGTCGCTGCAGCACGTGTCCACCGAACTGCTGAACCAGATGGCCGGCATCCAGATCACGCACGTGCCTTACAAGGGGACCGGCCCGGCCATGACCGACCTGCTGGGCGGCAACGTCGACATGACGATCACCACGCCGCCGCCGCTGATGGGCCATATCGCCGCCGGCAAGCTGCGCCCGCTGGTGGTGACGAGCAAGTCGCGCCTGGAAAGCCTCAAGGAGGTACCGTCGGCACCGGAAGCGGGCTACCCCGACCTGGATGTCTCGTCGTGGTTTGCCATGTACGCGCCGGCGGGCACGCCCAAGGCCGTGGTGGACAAGCTGACCACCGAGATCGAGAAGATCATGAAGACCGAGGCGTTCCGCAAGAAGGCCGAGGAACTTGGCGCCGAGGCGAAGTACATGAACCCGCAACAGCTCGACCAGTACCAGAAGGCCGAACTGCAGCGTTGGGCCAAGGTGATCAAGTCCGCCAACATCCACGCGGAATAAGCCGCCGGGCAGGGCAGGCCAGCGGATGGAAGGCCCGTGGCGGCGGCACGGCCGTCGCGGCTGCCTCATTGTGCCGACATTAGGTGTTGATCCCGATGCGGACACTGGCTGTGTCCGGTAGCATCGCCGGGAGCCGCTTGGGCGGCGTCCCGGCTTTCGTGCGTCGGCACGCGGCGCGCCCTCATCCAAACAGAAGCAGGAATCGGAAAAGGCAGGAGACCCCCATGTACAACAAACCTTTCTGGAAGCAGTTGCTGATTGCACTGGCGCTGTTCCTGGCCGGCTGGTTCACGTTCGGCAGCGCCTTCGCGCAGGGCAAGCCCGAGAAGCAGAAGGTGACCATCGCCGTGGGTGGCAAGAACCTGTTCTACTACCTGCCGCTGACGATTGCCGAGCGGCTGGGCTACTTCAAGGAAGAAGGACTCGACGTGGAGATCGTCGATTTCGCCGGTGGCGCCAAGGCGCTGCAGGCCGTGGTGGGCGGCAGCGCCGACGTGGTGTCGGGAGCCTACGAGCACACCATCAACCTGCAGGCCAAGGGCCAGCACTACCAGGAATTCGTGCTGCAGGGCCGCGCCCCGCAGATCGTGCTGGTGACGTCGAACAAGACCATGCCCAACTTCAAGTCGATTGCCGACCTGAAAGGCAAGAAGATCGGCGTGACCGCGCCGGGCTCGTCGACCAACATGATGGCCAATTTCGTGCTGGCCAAGGCCGGGCTGAAGCCGTCGGACGTGTCGTTCATCGGCGTGGGCGCGAGCGCCGGCGCGGTGGCCGCGATGCGCTCGGGGCAGATCGACGCCATGGCGAACCTGGACCCGGTGATCTCGATGCTGACGCAGAAGAACGAGGTCAAGATCGCCTCGGACACGCGCACCCTCAAGGAAACGCAGTCGGTGTTCGGCGGCAACATGCCGTCGGGCTGCCTGTATGCGTCGACGAAGTTCATCGAGCAGAACCCCAACACGACCCAGGCGCTGACCAACGCCATGGTGCGCGCACTGAAGTGGCTGCAGGCGGCCGGCCCGTCGGACATCGTCAAGACCGTGCCGGAGAGCTACCTCCTGGGCGACCGCGCGCTGTACCTGGCGGCCTGGGACAAGGTAAAGGAAGCGATCTCGCCGGACGGCCTGATGCCGGCCGACGGCCCCAAGACCGCGCTGAACACGCTGCAGCAGTTCGATCCCGACCTGAAGGGCAAGGCGATCAAGCTGGATGGCACTTTTACGAATTCGTTCGTGCAGAAAGCCAACGCCAAGTACAAGTGAGCATTGCGCCCCGTCCGGGGCGTCTTTCGTCGCCCGCCGCGCCCGCCCTGCATGGGCGCCCGGCGGGCGAAACGTTTCTCAGAGTCATGCCGTCATGAGCACGCCTGCACTTTCCCTTGAAAACGTGACCTGCACCTTCGTCTCGCGCGAAGACCGCTCGCAGCGGTATACCGCTGTGCGCGATGTCACGATGTCCATCCAGCCTGGCGAATTCCTTTCCGTGGTGGGGCCTACCGGCTGCGGCAAGTCCACGCTGCTGAATGTATCGGCCGGCCTGCTGGAGCCGTCCAGCGGCACCGTGCGTGTCTTCGGCGAGCCGTTGGCCGGCATCAATACCCGCGCCGGCTACATGTTCCAGGCGGAGGCACTGATGCCGTGGCGCAGCGCGCTGGACAACGTGATCGCCGGCCTGGAATTCCGTGGCGTTCCGCGCGCCGACGCCGTGGCGCAGGGCGAGGAATGGCTGCGCCGCGTGGGCCTGGGCGGGTTTGGCGACCGTTATCCGCACCAGCTGTCGGGCGGCATGCGCAAGCGCGTGAGCCTGGCGCAAACGCTGGTGATGGACCCCGACATCATCCTGATGGACGAGCCGTTCTCGGCGCTGGACATCCAGACCCGCCAGCTGATGGAAAACGAAGTGCTGGACCTGTGGGCCGCCAAGCGCAAGGCCGTGCTGTTCATCACCCACGACCTGGACGAGGCGATTGCGATGAGCGACCGCGTGGTGGTGCTGTCGGCCGGCCCGGGCACCCATCCAATTGGCGAATTTACGATCGACCTGCCGCGTCCGCGCGATGTGGCCGAGATCCGCAACCATCCGCGCTTCGTGGAACTGCACGCCGCCATCTGGGACGTGCTGCGCGAGGAAGTGCTCAAGGGCTACGCGCAGCAGCGCAAGGTGGCCTGATTTACCGGACCCGACAATAACAAGATCATGGCTTTTCGTGCTGATTCCAAAGGCATGCTGCGCGTCTGGCAGCTGCTGCTCCTGGTGGTGATCCTGGTCGTTTGGCACGTCGCCACGCGCTCGCAGGAGGTGGCGTTCTTCTTTGGCGAACCGTTGATGGTGGCGCAGCGGATCTGGAACTGGTTCGTCGTCGAACGCGATATCTATATCCATCTGGGCGTGACCCTGCTGGAAACCGTGCTGGCCTTTGGCATCGGCACCGTGGCCGGGCTGGGCGTGGGGCTGTGGCTGGCGCTGAGCCCGTTCACGTCAGCCGTGCTCGATCCCTACGTGAAGGCCGCCAACTCGATGCCGCGCGTGATCCTGGCGCCGATCTTCGCGGTCTGGTTCGGCCTCGGCATCTGGTCGAAGGTGGCGCTGGCCGTCACGCTGGTGTTCTTCATCGTGTTCTTCAACGTCTACCAGGGCGTGAAGGAAGTGAGCCCGGTGGTGCTGGCCAACGCCCGCATGCTGGGCGCCAACAAGCAGCAGCTGCTGCGCCATGTGTACCTGCCCAGCGCCACGAGCTGGGTGTTCTCGTCGCTGCATACGTCGGTGGGCCTGGCGTTCGTGGGGGCGGTGGTGGGCGAGTACCTGGGGTCCGCGCGCGGCGTCGGCTACCTGATCCTGCAGGCCGAGGGCACGTTCGACATCAACACGGTGTTTGCCGGCATCGTGGTCCTGACGGCCTTCGCGCTGGTGCTGGACTGGATGGTGACGGCGGGCGAAAAGCGCCTGATGAAGTGGCAGCCGCAGAGCGGCGAGACGGAGAAACTCTGATCGTTCGTTGAGGGTTTTCTCCCCTCTCCCGCGAGCGGGAGAAGGGAGCAAACCGGTCGGGCATTGCAGCTTTACGGGGTAATGACGATCTTCCCAGTCACCTTGCGCGCTTCCATGTCCTTGAGCGCCTGCGGGGCCTGTTCCAGCGGATACCGTGCCGAGATATGCGGACGGATCTTGCCTTCCTTCATCCAGCCGAGCATCTGGGCCATGTTGGCCTGGTTGGCCTTCGGCTCGCGCCGCGCGAAGTCGCCCCAGAACACGCCGACCAGCGACGCGCCCTTGAGCAGCGCCAGGTTCAGCGGAATCTTCGGAATTTCGCCATTGGCGAAGCCCACGACCAGATAGCGGCCCCGCCAGCCAATCGAACGGAAGGCCGGTTCCGCGTAGACGCCGCCCACCGGGTCGTAGATCACGTCCGGACCCTTGCCGTCGGTCAGCGCCTTGATGCGCTCGCGCAGGTCTTCGGTGGTGTAGTTGATCAAGGCGTCTGCGCCGTGTTCCTTGCAGACCGCCAGCTTTTCGTTGGTGGACGCCGCGGCGATCACGCGGGCGCCAATGGCCTTTCCGATTTCGATAGCCGCCAGGCCCACGCCGCCGGCTGCGCCCAGCACCAGCATGGTTTCGCCGGCCTTCAGCTCGCCGCGGTCCACCACGGCGTGGTGCGACGTGCCGTAGGTCAGCGTGAACGCGGCGGCCACGTCGAAGTCGATGCCGGGCGGCATCGGCACCACGGCCTTGGCCGGCGCGCGGGCCTGGGTGGCAAACGCGCCGTTGCCCAGATAGGCAATCACCTTGTCGCCGGGCTTCACATGCGTGACACCGGCGCCGACGGCATTGACCACCCCGGCCAGCTCCGAGCCGGGCGAAAACGGCAACTCGGGCTTGGCCTGGTATTTGTTCTGGATGATGAGCACATCCGGGAAGTTCACGCCGGCGGCCTTGACGTCGATGACGACTTCGCCGTCGCCGGGCACCAGGTCGGGCAGGGTTTCCAGCGCCAGCGAATCGGGCGGGCCCCAGGCTTTGCACAGTACGGCTTTCATTGTGTCTCCCATGTGTGATGTGGTCTTGCCGGTGCCGTGCCCGGCAGGAACGCCGGGGCGGCCGGGCACGACGCCGGGCAAGTGTAGCGCAAGAAAAGCACGATCGTTCTGCAGGAAAAAATCGCTGCATGTCGCCTATTCGGGCGCCGCATGGCGGCCGGCTGGCGGGGGCGCCGGCGCTGCATCTGTCCCGTTTCCGGTGCATCCGCGGTGCCGCCAGCGGCCTTTCGCTCAGGTACAATCGCGGCCATGCATATCCTTCTCGCCAACGATGACGGTTACCTTGCGCCGGGGCTCGCCGTCCTGCACGCAGCACTCGCGCCCCTGGCGCGCGTGACCGTGATCGCTCCGGAACAGAATCACAGCGGCGCGTCGAATTCTCTGACGCTGCAGCGCCCGCTTTCGGTGTACGAGGCGAAGGAAGGCGTGCAGAAGGGGTTCCGCTATATCAATGGTACGCCGACGGACTGCGTGCACGTGGCGCTGACCGGCCTGATGCAGGATCGGCCGGACCTGGTGGTGTCGGGCATCAACCAGGGCCAGAACATGGGCGAGGACGTGCTGTACTCCGGCACGGTCGCCGCGGCCATCGAGGGTTACCTGTTCGGCATCCCGTCGATCGCGTTCTCGCAGGTCAACCATGGCTGGGAGCATCTCGATGCGGCAGCGCGCGTGGCGCGCGAGATCGTCGAGAACGTGATTGCGCGTCCGCCGCGCGAACCGTTCCTGCTCAACGTCAATATTCCGAACCTGCCGTTCGAGCATATCCGCGGGCACCGCGCCACGCGCCTTGGCAAGCGCCATCCGTCGCAGCCGGTGATCCAGCAGGTGAACCCGCGCGGCGACCCCATTTACTGGATCGGCCCGGCCGGCGACGCGCGCGACGCCAGCGAGGGCACCGATTTCCATGCCACGGCCCATGGCTTCGTCTCGCTCACGCCGCTGCAGTTGGACCTGACGCATCGCGGCCAGCTCGCACAGATCGAACAGTGGCTGGGGTGAGCGTGTCATCGCCGCGCGCCCCTCAGGCGTTTTTTCGCGGTCGCCGCGCCGGTATGCTGCGCGGCGGCATCGTTTTTGTCCTTCCCCTGGTTCCAGCGCCGTATCCGAAATGAGTTCCACGCCGCGCCGCCCCCGCTTTCCGCTGCCGCTGGATGCGGTAGTCGAACGCAAGCCAGCGCCCGCGCGCACTGCCGGCATGCCGGCGGTGGGCAAGCGCGCGGCCGCACCGGCGCCTGCCACCGTAAAGCCCCGCAAGCCTGCCGCCCCGCCTGCCGCACCGCCCCCGCCGGGCAGTGCCGTGGAGGCGCGCGCGTCGGCGGCCACGGCTGGCGGCGGCGGCATGGCGTCGGACCGGGCCCGTGCCGCGCTGGCCGCGCGCCTGCGCGCCGGCGGCATCCGCGACGAGCGCGTGCTGGGCGCCATCGCCACGGTGCCGCGCCATCTGTTCATGGAGCCGGGGCTGGCCTCGCAGGCCTATGAGGACGCGGCGCTGCCGATCGGGCATCAGCAGACCATTTCCAAGCCTTCGGTCGTGTCGCGCATGATCGAGCTGCTGCGCGAGGGGCTGACCCCCGATCAGCCGCTGGCGCGCGTGCTCGAAATCGGCACCGGCTGCGGCTACCAGGCCGCGGTGCTGAGCCTGTGCGCGCAGGAAGTGTTCTCCATCGAGCGAATCCGTCCGCTACACGAACAAGCCAAGGCCAACCTGCGGCCGCTGCGCGTGCCGAATATCCGCCTGCATTACGGCGACGGCATGCTGGGCTTGCCGCAGGCCGCGCCGTTCTCGTCGATCATCCTTGCCGCGGCCGGCATGGAGGTGCCGCAGGCCCTGCTGGAACAACTGGCCATCGGCGGGCGTCTGATTGCGCCGGTGGTGACACCTGGCAACGGCGCGCCGGGTCAGACGGTGACGCAGCAACTGCTGCTGATCGAGCGCCTCAATCGGCATCGATTTCACAGGACCGCGCTTGAAGCCGTTTTCTTTGTGCCCTTAAAATCGGGCACCATCTGAGTCGAACTATGCACAACATCGTGAATCAGAAGAATTTCACACGAGTCGGACAACATCTGAGCATCCTGGCCTGCGCGGCGGTACTGGCCGCCTGCGCCAATTCGCCGATGCCGGCACCCGTGGTGGACCGTACGTCCGGCGGCACCCCCCAGACGGCCGCACCGCTCGAGCCGGCGCCTGCCGGATACTATCGGGTCAAGCGCGGCGATACCCTTTACCGAATCGCACTGGAAAATGGCCAGTCGTATCGCGACGTGGCGGCCTGGAACAACATGGCCAACGCGAACCAGATCGAGGTCGGCCAGCTGCTGCGCGTGGTGCCCCCGAGCGCCGACGTGAACGCCGCCCCGGGCGTGGCCACCGTGCCGGTGGCGCCGGGCACGGTGCAGTCGCAGCCGATCGACGCCACGCGGCCGGTGGGCACGCCGATGAGCGCATCTTCCGCCCCGGCGGCTACGCCCGCAGCGGCCGCCCCGGCCGCGGCCGCCGGCGCCAGCGCGGCAGCTGGCGCGTCGGCCCCGGCAGGCGACGTCCGCCTGGCCTGGCCGGCGAGCGGACAATTGATTGGTAAATTTGACGACAAAGGTAACAAAGGCATCGATATTGCTGGCAAGAAAGGCGATCCGGTGCTGGCTGCCGACGAGGGTAGGGTGATTCACGTAGGCCCCTTGCGCGGCTACGGGAATCTTGTCATCATCAAACACAACGACACGTATCTCACCGCTTACGGTCATAACGACAAGGTGCTGGTGGCAGAGCAGTCAACGGTCCGCAAGGGCCAGAAGATTGCCGAAATGGGTAACAGTGATACTGACAGGGTCAAGCTGCACTTCGAGGTTCGCAAGAACGGAAAACCGGTCGATCCGATGCGGTATCTACCGCCACAGTGAGGTTTCATGCCACGCCAGAAAACTGTTTCATCCGGAGTTGTCAGCAGGACCCGTCGTCCCAAGCAGCCGGAAGGACAGGCTGGTGTGGCAACCCGAGCCGCTGAAGGCGATGCCGAAGTATTCGAGGTCGAACTCGAACCCGCATCGGACATGGTGCCGGTGGCCGACGAGCCCATCGCGCCGGTGTCGCGCGGCAGCCTGCGCAACAATGGCGATCGGAATACCGACCGAAATACCGAACGCAACGCCGATCTGAGCGCCGACGACGCCGAGGACGAAGACGAGGAAGAAGACGAAGAGGAAGAGGCCGGCACCGAAGCCGCGCCGGAACCCGACGACTTCCGCACCGTCCTGCATACGGAACTGGCTGCCGACACGGTCCAGCACTACCTCAATCGCATCAGTATCAAGCCGCTGCTCTCGGCCCCGGAGGAACTGCATTTCTCCACGCTGGCCAAGGGCGGCGATTTTTCGGCCCGGCAGGTCATGATCGAGCGCAACCTGCGTCTCGTGGTGAGCATTGCCAAGGGCTACCTGAATCGCGGCGTGCCGCTGCTCGACCTGATCGAGGAAGGCAATCTCGGCCTGATGCACGCGATCGAGAAATTCGATCCTTCGCGCGGTTTCCGCTTTTCGACATATGCCACCTGGTGGATCCGCCAGAGCATCGAGCGCGCGATCATGAACCAGGCCCGCACCGTGCGGTTGCCGGTGCATGTGATTCGCGAACTCAACCAGGTCCTGCGCGCCAAGCGTCATCTTGAAAAAGGTGGCACCGACGGCCGCGACGCCAGCCTCGAGGACATCGCCCACCTGCTCGGCAAGACGCCGGACGAGGTGCAGGACGTGCTGGCACTCAATGAACATACCACCTCGCTGGATACGCCGTTCGATCTTGACCCGGGTTCGAGCCTGCTCGATTTCCTGTCGGACGAACATAACGCCGCGCCCGATCAGGAAGTGGCCCACCGCGAGCTGGAAAACCTGATGAAGCTCTGGCTGGCACGCCTGTCGGAGAAGCATCGCTATGTGGTGGAGCGCCGGTTCGGGCTCAACCACATCGAGCCGGCCACGCTCGAGGAGCTGGCCGAGGAAATGGGTCTGACGCGCGAGCGCGTGCGCCAGATCCAGCAGGAGGCGCTGGTCAAGCTCAAACGGCATTTCGCTTCGCAAGGTGTACGCAAGGACGCCGTTTTATGACCCCTGTGCTGGTATTCGACATCGAGACGATTCCCGATGTCGACGGCCTGCGCCGTTTGCATGACCATCCCGCATCGATGAGCGACGCCGAAGTCGCCGAGCATGCGTTTGCCGCCCGCCTGGAGAAGACCGGCTCCGACTTCCTGCCGCACTATCTGCAGCGCGTGGCCGCCATTTCGTGCGTGCTGCGCCGTACCCAGCGCGATGGTTCGGCGGTATTCCATGTCGGTTCGCTGGGCACGCTCGAGGATGGGGAAGCCACGCTGATCCAGAAGTTCTACGAACTGATTGCGCGCTACAGCCCGCAGCTGGTGTCGTGGAACGGGGGCGGTTTCGACCTGCCGGTGCTGCACTATCGCGGCCTGGTCCACGGCGTGGCCGCGCCACGCTACTGGGAGATGGGCGAGGGCCGCGACGACGACAGCCGCGATTTCAAGTGGAACAACTACATCAGCCGCTATCACATGCGGCACCTGGACCTGATGGACCTGCTGGCGATGTACCAGCCGCGGGCCAGCGCGCCGCTCGATGACCTGGCCAAGCTGTGCGGCTTTCCGGGCAAGATGGGCATGGACGGCAGCATGGTGTGGCAGGCGTTCCAGCAGGGCAAGCTGAACGAGATCCGCGACTATTGCGAGACCGACGTCGTCAACACGTACCTGATGTACTGCCGCTTCCAGCTGATGCGCGGCGGCCTGTCACCGCGCGAGTTCGACATGGAAGTGGCGCTGATCCAGGAATCGCTGGCCGAGCTGCCGGGCGCGCAGTGGATGGCGTACCTGCGCGCGTTCAAGCTGCAGCCGATGGCGCCCGAGGCCGAGGAAGACGACTGACGACTGCTGCGTCTGCGGCTGCGGGCGGCGGCGTCTTAGCGGCACTGGCCGTCAGCGGTTCAGGCTCAGGTGGATCGGCTGGTGGTCCGAGGCGTCGGTCTTGCCATTGACCTCGCAGCGCGTCACGTTGGCCAGCAGGTCTTCCGTCACAAACATGAAATCGCAGGCGAACGGTGGCTCCGGCCACTGCGCCTTGTCGTACAGCGCGCAGGTCGGCGCGTGCGACTGGCCTGGATGCATGTGGCACCAGGCATCTTTCCAGTTTACGGTGGCATCGGGGTAGGGCTCGATCATGCGCTGGTAGGCCACGTCATCGGGCTTGCTGTTGAAGTCGCCGCAGAGGATGGCCTCGGTCGGGCGTGGTTCGGGCGTGAACGGCCCGGGCTTTTTTTCCGACTTGCCGGGGCGCCGCGCGTGCTCGCAGGCCTCCACATGCCACTGGCGCAGGGCGTCCGCCTGCGCGGCGCGCTGCAGCTTCGAGTAGAACTCCAGGTGGGTGCTAATGACCCGAATCGGCCTGGCCCCGGCTTCCACGGTAACCTCCAGCGCGACGCGCGGCATCGATGCCACGTCGGGATCGGCCGGCCAGGGCAGGGCATGGCGGAAGATCTCGCGCACCGGCAGTCGCGTGGCCACGACATTGCCGAACTGGCGCGGCGTGCCGTCGCCATGGGTGCGGTCCACGCCCGGCGCGAAGATGACGCGATACCCGGGCAGCAGCGCCGTCAGTTCGGCCACCTGGTCGCGCTGCGGCTGGCCTGCCATGTCCGAAAAGCCGCGGGTGACCTCCTGCAGGCAGATGACGTCGGGATCGGTCATGTCGCGGATCGTGGAGACGATGCGGGCCAGGTCGACCTTGCCGTCGGCACCGCGTCCCCACTGGATGTTCCACGAAATCAGTTCCATCGTTTCCTCTTTCGGCGTTCGGACCTTCGTGACGGCGCGATGACTGGACTACAATCGCGCTTTCGCAAAACAATACGTCAGGTCCCTCCGGTGTCTCAAGCCGTCGAATCTTCCAAGCCCGAAATGGCGGGCAAGCCGGGTGCCGCGCCCGCCGCATCCGCGCCCCCCAGCGATCCCGTGGTCACTATTCATAGCCTCGACATGGAGGCGCGTGGCGTCGGCCGCCTGGAGAATAACGAGGACGGCACACCCGGCAAGGTGATCTTCGTCGAGGGCGCGCTGCCCGGCGAAACCGTTTCGTACAAGAGCTACCGCCGCAAGCCCAGCTACGAGCAGGCGCAGCTGGTGGAGGTCAAGCAGCCGTCCGTGATGCGCGTGGAGCCGGGCTGCCAGCACTTTGGCGTGTGCGGCGGCTGCTCGATGCAGCACCTTGACGCCCGGGCGCAACTGGCGATCAAGCAGCGCGTGCTGGAAGACAATCTCTGGCACCTGTCGAAAGTGAAGCCGGATGTGGTGTTCCGCCCGATCGCCGGCCCGGACTGGGGCTATCGTTACCGGGCCCGCCTGACCGTGCGCTACGTGGCCAAGAAGGGCGGTGTGCTGGTGGGATTCCACGAGCGCAAGAGCAGCTATGTGGCGGATATGACGCGCTGCGAAATCCTGCCGCCCCACGTTTCCGCGATGCTCGTGCCGTTGCGCGAACTGGTAACGGGGCTGTCGATCCGTGACCGCATGCCCCAGATAGAACTGGCCGTTGGCGCCGAAGTGACGGCGCTGGTGCTGCGCATCCTGGAGCCGCTGACCGATGCCGACAAGGACCTGCTGCGCGCATTTGCCGACAAGCACCGGGTGCAGTTCTGGCTGCAGCCCAAGGGCCCGGATACGGTCTATCCGTTCTATCCGGCCGAGCAGGAGCTGGCCTACACGCTGCCCGAATTCGGCATCCGCATGCCGTTCAAGCCCACCGACTTCACGCAGGTCAATCACCAGATCAACCGTGTCCTGATCGGCCGCGCGCTGCGCCTGCTCGATGCGCAGCCCACCGACCGGCTGCTTGACCTGTTCTGCGGCATCGGCAACTTCACGCTGCCGCTGGCCACGCAAGGTGCGTCGGTCATGGGGATCGAGGGCAGTGAAGCCCTGACCACGCGGGCGCTGGCCAACGCGGGGTACAACGGACTGGCCGACAAGACGTCGTTCGCCTGCCGCAACCTGTTCGAGGTGACTGCCGAGGATATCGCCGCGCTTGGCCGCTTCGACCGCTGGCTGGTGGACCCGCCGCGCGAAGGTGCGCTGGCCGTCTGCAAGGCGCTGGGCGAACTGCATCAGGCCGGCAGCGACGTGCTGCCCAGGCGCATCGTCTATGTGTCGTGCAGCCCGGCCACGCTGGCACGCGATGCCGGCCTGCTGGTGCACGAGGCCGGTTATCGCCTGGCGGGGGCAGGCGTGGTGAACATGTTCCCGCATACGTCGCACGTGGAGTCGATCGCCGTATTCGAGCGCGACTGACGCGAGTGAAGGGCGCGGCCGAAGCCGGCGGCGCACAAAAAAATAGCCGCCCTTGGGCGGCTATTTTCATGATGGCGGGGCGACTCAGTCGCGGTTGCCGCCAAAGATACCCAGCAGCGCCAGCAGGTTCACGAAGACGTTGTACACGTCCAGGTAGATGGCCAGCGTGGCGGTGATGTAGTTGGTCTCGCCGCCATTTACCACGCGCTGCACGTCAATCAGGATGAAGATCGAGAAGATCGCGATGGCGATGACCGACAGCGTGATCATCAGGGCCGGCATCTGCAGCCAGATGTTGGCAATGCTGGCCAGGATCAGCAGCACGACGCCGACGAACAGGAACTTGGCCAGGCCCGAGAAATCGCGCTTGCTGACCGTGGCGATCGTGGCCATGACGCCAAATACCGCCGCAGTGCCGCCGAAGGCGTACATGATCAGCGCCGGGCCGTTCGAGTACGACAGCGTCAGGCTGAGAATGCGCGCCAGCATCAGGCCCATGAAGAACGTGAAGGCCAGCAGCAGGACCACGCCCATGCTGCTGTTCTTGGTCTTCTCGATCGCGAACATGAAACCGAACGCGACGGCCAGGAACAGCAGGGCCGACATGCCGGGGCTGCCGGCGACCAGGCCGGCGAATCCGGCAGCCACGCCGATCCATGCGCCCAGCACGGTCGGGATCATCGAGATGGCCAGCAGCCAGTAGGTATTGCGTAGGACCCGGTTGCGGACGGCAACGTCGGTGACGCCCGCAGCACTATTGCCGAATCCGTAAGTATTCAGCTTGTCGTTCATCGTGACTCCTGTCTTCAGTTCCATGTGAGGCGCCGGAGCAACCCGACGGCACAGCGCCAATGTGGCATCGCGCCTGCGGATTTGCAAGGGGCTTTGTCCACACAACCACCCTTGTCATTAGTTGTTTTCCGAAAACGCAAACATTTGACGAAGGGTTTGCGCTGCCGTTCCCACATTTCACGAATGTAATGTGATTTATAAATAACAATAAGTGCGGCAACAGCGCACACCGCAAGTATCGTCGAGGCCATTGGCGCGCGTGCTCGAATCCGCCATGCGGTCGTGCTAGAATTGCACGTTTAATCCATTTGTAACCCCTTCATTTTTCGGAGTTTTTCATGGCGATCGAACGCACCCTGTCGATTATCAAGCCGGATGCCGTGGCCAAGAACGTTATCGGCCAGATCTACGCCCGTTTCGAGGCCGCTGGCCTGAAGATCGTTGCTGCCAAGATGGTTCACCTGTCGCGCGGTGAAGCCGAGCAGTTCTACGCCGTGCACAAGGCACGCCCGTTCTTCAAGGATCTGGTGGACTTCATGGTGTCGGGCCCGGTCATGATCCAGGCTCTGGAAGGCGAGAACGCCATCGCCAAGCACCGCGACCTGATGGGCGCCACCGACCCGAAGAAGGCCGAAAAGGGCACGATCCGCGCCGATTTCGCCGACAGCATCGACGCCAACGCCGTGCACGGCTCGGACGCCGCTGAAACGGCTGCCGTGGAAGTGGCTTTCTTCTTCCCGGGCATGAACGTTTACAGCCGCTGATTGTCTTCTGACACTCACGACTGAACCTGTAGTCAAGCTGGAAACTGCCGTCATGAACGATCTCGTCAACCTGCTCGACCTCGACGCGGACGCGCTCACCGCCTATTGCGGCGAGCTCGGCGAGAAGCCGTTCCGTGCGCGGCAGCTGCAACGCTGGATCCACCAGTTCGGTGCCAGCCGCTTCGACGCCATGTCGGATCTCGCCAAGTCGCTGCGCGAAAAGCTCGCGACGCGGGCCGAGATCCGGTCGCCTGCCATCATCACCGACAACCTGTCGGCTGACGGCACGCGCAAATGGCTGCTCGATGTCGGCGCCGGCAACGCGGTGGAGACGGTCTACATCCCCGAGGACACGCGCGGTACGCTGTGCGTGTCGTCGCAGGCGGGGTGCGCCGTCAACTGCCGGTTCTGTTCCACCGGCAAGCAGGGTTTTTCCCGCAACCTGACGACCGGCGAAATCATTGGCCAGCTGTGGATGGCCGAATTCGCCATGCGTGCCCAGCTGGGCCGGGGTCCGAAGGACGACCGTGTCATCTCCAACGTGGTGATGATGGGCATGGGCGAGCCGCTGCTGAATTACGATGCCGTCGTGCCGGCCATGCGGCTGATGCTCGACGACAACGCATACGGGCTGTCGCGCCGCCGCGTGACGCTGTCCACGTCCGGCGTGGTGCCGATGATGGACCGCCTGTCCAGGGATCTGCCCGTGGCGCTGGCCGTGTCGCTGCATGCGTCGAACGATGCGCTGCGCGACGTGCTTGTGCCGCTGAACCGCAAGTATCCGCTGGCCGACCTGATGGCGGCCTGCCGCCGCTACCTGGAATTCGCGCCGCGCGATTTCATTACTTTCGAATACTGCATGCTCGACGGCGTCAACGACACCGTCGAACATGCGCGGGAACTGCTGAAGCTTGTGGCCGACGTGCCCTGCAAGTTCAACCTGATCCCGTTCAACCCGTTCCCGGAATCGGGCCTGAAGCGATCGAACAACGATCAGATCCGCCGCTTCGCCCAGGTGTTGATGGATGCGGGCATCGTTACGACGATTCGCAAGACCCGGGGCGACGACATCGACGCCGCCTGCGGGCAACTGGCCGGCGAGGTCATGGATCGTACCCGTTTGGCCGAGCGCGGCAAGTTCGGCAAAATCACGCCACTGGTTCCGGTGGGTGCCGGAACCGCTCGGGAGGTCCGTCCTGCATGATTCGTCTGCTTGTCGCTGCCCTGTCAGGGCTGTTGATGCTGTCTGCCTGCACGCTGCCCACCGGGCCCCAGCAGGACATCAAGACCGCTTCCGACCAGACCGCCGCTGACAAGCGTGCGTCGCTCCGGCTGCGCCTGGCCACGCAGTATCTTGAGGCGCGCCAGTATCCGGTGGCGCTCGACGAGGTCAAGCAGGCCATCAGTATCGATCCGTCGAACGCCGACGCCTATCACGTGCGTGCTCTGGCCTACATGGGCATGAACGAGAACGCGCTGGCCGAGGACAGCTTCCGCACTGCGCTGAACATGCGGGCGAACGATCCGGATGTGCTGAACAACTATGGCTGGTTCCTGTGCCAGACCAACCGCTACGCCGAGGGCAAGGCCACGCTGCAACGCGCGGTGCAGACCCCTTCGATGAACGGTCCGGTCAAGCCGCTGACCAACCTCGGCATATGCGAGATGCGCAACGGCAACATGGCCGAGGCCGAAAAAAATCTGCAAACGGCCTACGGATATGACCGTAACGATCCGTCAGTGCTCATGAATCTCGCGCAACTGTATTTCCAGCGCGGGGACATGGGACAAGCCCGGCAATTTGCCGGCCGCGTCAACGCGAGCCGCTTTGCCAGCGCGCAATCCCTCTGGCTGGGTGCGCGCATTGCCCACCGCCAGGGCGATACCCAGACGCAGGGCGCGATGGTCGCGGAACTGCGTAACCGTTTCCCCGATTCGCGCGAGCTGACCGCATACGAGAGAGGAGCTTGGGATGAATGAAGAAGAGCGCGCCGGTAGCCAGGCAGCAACGCACGTTGCCGGCGGCGCGACAGACTCCGACCGCGAGGCAGTGGCCCGCGAGATCGGGGCGCAACTGAAAGAGGGTCGCGAGGCGCAACGCCTGTCGCTGGAGGATGTCGGGGCACGCCTGAAGGTGGCGCCCAACAAGCTCATGGCGATCGAGGCGGGCGACGTGTCGAGCCTGATGGACGTGACGTTTGCCAAGGGCGTGATGCGCGCCTACGCGCGCACGCTCCAGATCGATATCGACGCGCTGCTTGGCCAGTATCACGCGCGGGCGCAGGCCACGCCGGTGACTGGCATCACGCGCCGCCATGAAGGCGCGCTGAACCAGGCGTTCGACGACCGCAAGCGTTTTGGCAGCAAGAGCACCGGCGGCGCCGGGGGCCGGTGGATCTGGCTGGTTTGCGTGCTGGCACTGGTGGCAGTGGGCGTTTATTTCGGCTACGACCACGCCAAGGCATGGTTCGATGCACACAGCAAGGCCGCGGCGGAAGCCCCGGCAATCGAAAAGCCGGCCGAGAAGGTCTCGGAGGAAGGCAGCGCGCAGAGCAACGGCGACGGCACCGTGACCGCGGCCTTGCCGCCGGTGATGGCTGGCAACGATTCGCCGGCACCGTCCGAGGCCGCCCCCGCCGACGCGACGGCCAAGGCAGAACCGGCCGCGCCGGCAACCAAGGCTGCCCCGGCCCCCGCGACGGCGGCCCCCGCCCAGGCCCCGGTTGCCACCACGACCGCTGGCATGCCGCTGGCAACGGGCGGCGCCGTGAATTTGACACCGGACGCGCCCGCGAAGCCGGCCGCGCCGGCCGCTGCGGCCCCGGCCGTCGCGGCGCCCGCTGCCGCCGCAGCACCCGCTTCGACGGCGTCCGGCGATGGCGCGGTGCAGATCCGCTTTGCCTCCGACACCTGGTACGAGGTGCGTGATCGCACCGGCAAGGTGATCCTCGGTGGCACGGCCAAGGGCGGCGACGCCGTGGCTGGCAGCGGCCAGGGTGGCCCGTACAAGGTCATTCTCGGCAACGTAAAGGGCGTGGAGTCGCTGGCGCACAATGGCTCGCCGGTGAACTTCAAGTCCGCCGACCGGAACAATGTGGCGCGCCTGACCTTGCAGTAATGCGGCCGGGCAGCGCAATCAGTCATGCCATTTGAAGGTGGTAACGCAATGCACCAGAATGCTTCCCACCCGGTGATTCCGGGTCCGCTGCCGCGCCGCGTGTCGCGCCAGGCCAGCGTCGTGTGGGGCGACAATATCGTGACGATCGGCGGGGGCGCGCCCGTGCGCATCCAGTCGATGACCAATACGGACACTGTCGATGCGATCGGCACTGCCATCCAGATCAAGGATCTGGCGCGTGCAGGCTCCGAGATCGTCCGGATTACCGTCAATACGCCGGAAGCCGCGGCGGCCGTGCCGGCCGTCCGCGAGCAGCTGGACCGCATGGGCGTGAACGTGCCGCTGGTGGGTGACTTCCACTACAACGGCCATACGCTGCTGCACGACTATCCCGAGTGCGCACAGGCGCTGTCGAAGTATCGGATCAACCCGGGCAACGTGGGCAAGGGCGCCAAGCGCGACAAGCAGTTCGCCGAGATGATCGAGATGGCGTGCCGCTACAACAAGCCGGTGCGCATCGGCGTGAACTGGGGCAGCCTGGACCAGGACCTGCTCGCCCGGATCATGGATGAGAACGCCGGGCGCGCCGAGCCGTGGCCGGCGCAGAGCGTGATGGTCGAGGCCCTGATCACCTCGGCGATCGAGTCGGCGCAGAAGGCCGAGGAAATCGGCCTGGCCGGTAACCAGATCATCCTGTCGTGCAAGGTTTCGCAGGTGCAGGAGCTGGTGGCGGTGTACCGCGAGCTGGCGCGCCGCTGCGAATATGCGCTGCATCTGGGCCTGACCGAGGCCGGCATGGGCAGCAAGGGCATCGTGGCCTCGACGGCCGCGCTGTCGGTGCTGCTGCAGGAAGGCATCGGCGACACGATTCGTATTTCGCTGACGCCGGAACCGGGTGCCGCGCGCGAGAAGGAAGTTTACGTCGGCCAGGAAATCCTGCAGACGATGGGCCTGCGCAACTTCACCCCGATGGTGATCGCGTGCCCGGGTTGCGGCCGTACCACGAGCACGACGTTCCAGGAACTGGCGGCCAGCATCCAGGGTTATCTGCGCGAGCAGATGCCGGTCTGGAAGAACGAGTTCCCGGGCGTGGAAGAGATGGACGTGGCCGTGATGGGCTGCATCGTCAACGGCCCCGGCGAGAGCAAGCACGCCAATATCGGCATTTCGCTGCCCGGCTCGGGCGAATCGCCGGCGGCGCCGGTGTTCGTCGACGGCGTGAAGGTCAAGACGCTGCGCGGCGAGAACATCGCCCAGGAATTCCAGGCGATCGTGGACGAGTACGTCCGCTCGCACTACGGCCCGAATGCCACGCAGGCAAAGCAGGGCGCGGTGGCCTGAGCGCAGGGGCGCCAGGTCAGCATCGGTATCACGAAGAGAACAATGAGCGAAGACAAGACGAAGGCCGACAAGGCACTGCAGGGCGTGAAGGGCATGAACGACATGCTGCCCGCCGACGCCCCGCTGTGGGAAATGTTTGAGAACGCCGCGCGCAGCATGCTGCGTGCCTATGGCTATCAGCAGATCCGTACGCCGATCGTCGAGCATACGCAGCTCTTCGTGCGCGGTATCGGCGAGGTGACCGACATCGTCGAGAAGGAAATGTATTCCTTCACCGACGCCCTGAACGGCGAGAACCTGACGCTGCGTCCGGAGGGCACCGCGGCGGCCGTGCGTGCCACCATCGAGCACAATCTGCTGTACGACGGCCCGAAGCGCCTGTGGTACACCGGCCCGATGTTCCGTCACGAGAAGCCGCAGCGTGGCCGTTATCGCCAGTTCCACCAGCTTGGCGCCGAGGCGCTGGGCTTTGCCGGCCCGGATGTGGATGCGGAAATCATCCTGATGTGCCAGCGCCTGTGGGACGACCTGGGCCTGGTCGGCGTCCGCCTGGAGCTGAATTCGCTGGGCCAGGCACACGAGCGTGCCGCGCACCGCGAGGAGCTGATCAAGTACCTGGAAGGCTTCAAGGACATCCTCGACGAGGATGGCAAGCGCCGCCTGTACACCAATCCGCTGCGCGTGCTGGATACCAAGAATCCGGCGCTGCAGGACATGGCGGCCAACGCGCCGAAGCTGATCGACTTCCTGGGCGAGGAATCGCTGGCGCACTTCGACGGCGTCCAGCGGATCTTGAAGGCGAACAATATCCCCTTCAAGATCAATCCGCGCCTGGTGCGTGGTCTGGACTACTACAACCTGACCGTGTTCGAGTGGATCACCGACAAGCTCGGCGCCCAGGGCACGATCGCCGGCGGTGGCCGCTACGATCCGCTGATCCAGCAGATGGGTGGCAAGCCCGCGCCGGCCTGCGGCTGGGCGATGGGTATCGAGCGCATCATCGAACTGCTGCGCGAGGAAAAGCTGGTGCCGGAATCGCAAGGCTGCGACGTGTATATGGTCCACCAGGGCCAGGCCGCGAGCGAGCAGGCGATGATTGCGGGCGAGCGCCTGCGCGACGCGGGCCTGGACGTGGTCTTCCATGCCACGCCCGACGGCAAGAGCGGCAGCTTCAAGTCGCAGATGAAGCGCGCGGACGCAAGTGGCGCATCCTTTGCCGTTATCATTGGCGAGGACGAAATCGCCGCCGGCACGGTGCAGGTCAAGCAGCTGCGCGGCGGCAATGCAGCCGAAGGCGGCCCGCAGACCAGCGTGCCGGCCGAGAACGTTGTCGACTTCATCATCGACAGGATGGTCGACGAAATCGAATCGGACGACGAGGACGACGAGCAATAAGCACGCCGTCGGAATCGCGCCGCACGGCCGCTGTCCTGTCAGGAAGCGGCCGTGTCAATTTCAACCAACGCGGGTAACTGCCTCGACATGGCTTACGATCTAGAAGAACAGGAACAGCTTGAGAGCCTCAAGGCCTGGTGGAAACAGTACGGCAATGCCGTCACCTGGGCGCTGATTGTCGCCTTGCTGGCGTTCGCGGGCTGGTCCGGCTGGAACTACTGGCAGCGCAAGCAGGCCGGCGACGCGGCGGTGCTGTACGAGCAGGTGACCAAGGCCGCCGAGGCGCGCGACGCCGAGCGCGTCAAGCGCGCGGCTACCGATCTGGAAGACAAGTTCGGCCGCACCGCCTATGGTCCGATGAGCGCGCTGACGGCAGCCAAGGTGCTGTACGACGCGGGCGACCTGGCCGGCGCCAAGACGCAGCTGCAGTGGGCCATCGACCATGGTGGCGACGACTACGCGCCGCTGGCGCGCGTGCGTCTGGCCGGCGTGCTGCTCGACGAGAAGGCCTACGACCAGGGCCTGGCGCTGCTCAAGGATGCGCCTGCGCAGTACGAGGCACTGTTCGCTGATCGCCGTGGCGATCTGCTGGCCGCCCAGGACAAGCGCGACGAGGCACGTACCGCCTACCGCCGCGCGCTGGAAAAGCTCGGCGCGAGCGAAGGCGGCATGCGCCAGATCATCCAGTTCAAGCTCGACGCGCTGGGCACCGCGTGAGCGGACCGCGGACCCTTTCAAAAAATACAGGATCGCATCCTATGACGTCATTGCTTCGCACAGCCGCAACCCGTACGCTCGTGGCCGGCACCTGCCTGGGCCTGCTGACGGGCTGCTCGCTGTTCAGCAAGGAAAACAAGCACCCGCCCACCGAACTGAAGCCGATTTCGGCCACGCTGTCGGTCAAGCAGGCCTGGAAGGCCGACGTGGGCAAGAGCGGCCCGTACGTCATGGCCCCGGTGGCAGCTGGCGATGTGGTGTTCGTGTCGGGCAAGAGCGGCGCGGTGATGGCGATCAATGCCACCAGCGGCCAGACGCTCTGGAAGGCCAAGACCGATCTCGACCTGACTTCGGGTCCGGGTTCGGACGGCGACACGACCGCCGTGGCCGCAGAGAAGGGCGCGATCTACGCGTTCGACAAGAGCGGCAAGCAGATCTGGAAGAAGCAGGTCAACGGCGAGGTCCTGTCGGCACCGCTGGTCGGCAACGGCCTGGTGGTGGTGCGTACCACCGACACCCGCATCATCGGACTGGATGCCGGCACCGGCGACCGCCGCTGGATCTACCAGCGTTCGCAGTCGCCGCTGAACCTGCGTGCCGCGATGGGCATGGTGTATGCCGGTGACGGCATCGTCACGGGTTTCCCGGGTGGCAAGCTTGGCGTGCTGGCGCCGGGCAATGGCGTGCTGCGCTGGGAAAGCACGGTGTCGTATCCGAAGGGCGTGTCCGAGATCGAGCGCCTGAACGATGTGACGGGCATGCCGGCCGTGATGGGCCGCCAGGTCTGCGCCACCACGTTCCAGGGCCGCATCGCCTGCCTGGAACTGGCCAACGGCCAGCCGCAGTGGGGCAAGGACTTCTCGTCGCCGATGGGCCTGACGCAGGACGACAGCTCGCTGTTCGCCAGCGACGAGACGTCGGCGGTGTTCTCGTTCGATCGCCAGAACGGCAACGAGCGCTGGAAGAATACGGACCTGCGCTACCGCAGCCTCGGCGCCCCGGCGTCCATCGGCCGTTCGGTGGTCGTGGGCGACTATGAAGGATTTGTCCACTTCCTGTCGCGCGAGGATGGCACCATCCTGGCGCGCATGAAGACGGACGGCAGTGCGGTCAGCGCGGCACCGGTGATTGCCGGCCAGACGCTGGTGGTGCAGACCCGTGACGGCGACGTCTACGGCTTCGTACCGAACTGATCGGCTGATTGCCAGGGGCGCCAGCGATGGCGCCAGAATAAAAGCGTGCCTGCGCACGCAAGGCCGCCCATGCCCCTGTCGCATGGGTGGCGCCAATCCGGTAGCATGATCCCTGGTCGTGCCAACATAGCGGACTGGAACAGCGGTTCCATATCCGCCCCGACAGGAAAAGCGGCCAGCCGTGGACACATCACGGTGGTTGTCGGATCAACATGACTCCGGAATTGCTGGGGGACGGCGCGTGCCGGCCCCTGTTTCCGTTTATTGAATGAAACCAGTTATCGCACTCGTCGGCCGTCCCAATGTGGGCAAGTCGACGCTATTCAATCGCATGACCCGCTCGCGCGACGCTCTCGTCGCCGATCTGCCGGGCCTGACACGGGACCGCCACTACGGCGAGGGCCGTATCGGCGATCGTCCGTTCATCGTGATCGACACCGGCGGCTTCGAGCCCGTTGCCAAGGACGGCATCGTGGCCGAAATGGCCAAGCAGACGCGCCAGGCCGTGGTGGAAGCGGATGTCGTGATCTTCCTGGTGGACGGTCGCCTGGGGCTTGCGCCGCAGGATCGCGTGATCGCCGACTACCTGCGCAAGACGGGTCGGCGCATCATGCTGGCCGTCAACAAGGCCGAGGGCATGCGGTACACCTCGGTGGCGGCCGATTTCTACGAGCTGGGCATGGGCGATCCGTACGCGATCTCGTCCACGCACGGCGACGGCGTGGGCGAACTCGTCGACGAGGCGCTGGAGCTTGCCGTGCAGGAGCGTCCGGAACTGGCCGACCAGGACGACGCCGGCCAGCGCGGCACCAAGATCGCCATCGTGGGCCGGCCGAACGTGGGCAAGTCCACGCTCGTCAACACGCTGATTGGCGAAGAGCGCGTGATCGCGTTCGATATGCCGGGTACCACGCGCGACGCGATCTATGTGGAGTTCGAGCGCGGTGGCAAGCCCTACACGCTGATCGACACCGCGGGCCTGCGCAAGCGCGGCAAGGTGTTCGAGGCGATCGAGAAATTCTCGGTGGTCAAGACGCTGCAGTCGATTGCCGATGCCAACGTGGTGGTGCTGCTGCTCGATGCCCAGCAGGACATTTCCGAGCAGGACGCGCATATCGCCGGCTTTATCGTGGAGTCCGGCCGCGCACTGGTGGTGGGCGTGAACAAGTGGGACGGCCTGGACGGCCACGCCCGCGACCGCGTGAAGCATGACCTGGAGCGCAAGCTCCAGTTCCTGAGCTTCGCCAACGTCCATTACGTGTCGGCCAAGGAACGTACCGGAATTGGTGCATTACTGCGTTCGGTGGACGATGCGTATGCCGCCGCGATGGTCAAGCTGCCCACGCCGCAACTCACGCGAGTGCTGCAGGAAGCGGTGGAATTCCAGCAACCGAAGCGCGCGGGGGTGTCGCGCCCCAAGATGCGCTACGCGCACCAGGGTGGTTCCAATCCCCCGATCGTGGTCATCCACGGCAACGGACTGCAGAACGTGACGGACGCGTACAAGCGTTATCTGGAAAACCGCTTCCGGACGGCGTTCAAGCTCAAGGGCACGCCATTGCGCATCGAATTCCGTACGAACAAAAACCCTTACGCCGAATCGAAGGATTGAGCCCAAAAGGTGCCGTTCCTCGTCCGAAGTTTCGTTTGCGTTCGTTTGGAACTGCGGCTAAATTCACGAGTAGCAGGGGTAGCCCTGCTGCGTTGATGCCAGCTTGGTACCGTTTTGATCTTTTTTCTGGCGCGTTTTTGCGCCAACTGACTTGAACCGGGGACTTTCGTCCCCATGATCCATCACTAAATCTATAATTTTGGAGTGTGCCATGAGCAACAAAGGGCAATTGCTACAAGACCCGTTCCTGAACGCGCTGCGCAAAGAGCACGTGCCGGTTTCCATCTACCTCGTCAATGGCATCAAGCTGCAAGGCAATATCGAGTCGTTCGACCAATATGTCGTGCTGTTGCGTAACACCGTGACGCAAATGGTGTACAAGCATGCGATTTCTACCGTCGTGCCGGCGCGCGCGGTGAATTTCCGTGTGGATGATTCTTCCGAGGCCTGATTTTTCCTCGTTTGTGGGCGGCCGCATCCGCATGCGGCCGTCACGCTGCACGTTCCCGCCCCAGCTGTTCTCCGGCCTGCGCCGCCGGCGCTGCCCTGACCGGTCGGCATCTTCCGAAGCCGGTTCCCGATCCAGCCTGCATCCGTCACCGAGCCCCATGGCGCTGGTGTGCGACAGCTTGCCGCAGCGCGGCCTGCCATTGTCTTGACAATCGGTTCCAACCCCGTTTTCCAACCAATTTTTCCGGCGCTTCGCGTCCACCCGCTTGCAACCCAGAGCTACCTCCCAGACCGATCCTTCGCGCGCGATCCTTGTCGGCGTGGATTTCGGCAAGCATGACTTCCAGGAAAGCCTTTCCGAACTGGCGCTGCTGACCTCCACGGCCGGCTCGGTGCCGGTGCATACGCTGACCGGCAAGCGATCGCGCCCCGATCCGGCGCTGTTCATCGGTTCGGGCAAGGCGGAAGAGCTCAAGGAGGCGGCGGACGCCCTGGATGCCGATGTGGTTGTCTTCAACCACGCACTGAGCCCGGCCCAGCAACGTAACCTGGAGCGATTCCTGGGGCGTCACGTGATCGACCGTACTGGCCTGATCCTCGATATCTTCGGCCAGCGTGCGCAAAGCCACGTGGGCAAGGTGCAGGTGGAACTGGCCCAGGTGCAATACCAGGCGTCGCGCCTGGTGCGGGCGTGGAGCCACCTTGAGCGCCAGAAGGGCGGTATCGGCATGCGCGGCGGCCCTGGCGAGCGACAGCTCGAACTGGATCGCCGGATGCTCGATGACCGCGCCAAGCGGCTCAAGACCGATCTGGCGCGCCTGCAGCGCCAGCACCATACGCAGCGCCGCGCCCGCGCCCGTAACGATACGCTCAGCATTTCGCTGGTCGGCTATACCAACGCAGGAAAGTCGACGCTGTTCAATGCGCTGACCAAGGCGCGGGCGTATGCGGCCGATCAGCTGTTCGCCACGCTCGACACCACGTCGCGCCGGCTGTTTCTGGATGGACTCGGCAATGTGGTGCTGTCCGATACGGTCGGTTTCATCCGCGACTTGCCGACGCAACTGGTCGCGGCGTTCCGCGCCACGCTGGACGAAACGGTCCATGCCGACCTGCTGCTGCACGTGGTGGACGCGTCGAGCCCCGTGCGCCATGAGCAGATCGAGCAGGTGAACCGCGTACTGGCGGAAATCAACGCCTTGGACATCCCGCAGATCGTGGTGATGAACAAGATCGATGCGGCGCCGGAACTGCTGGAGCAGGGCCCTCGCATCGAGCGCAACGAAGACGGCGTGCCCACGCGCGTGTTCATTTCGGCGCGCGACGGGCTGGGTCTCGATGCCTTGCGCGAAGCCGTGGTGGAAGTTGCCCAGTGGCTGGCTTCGCGGCCGGACGAGCCGGGACCGTTCGATCCGCGGCTGGAGGGCATTGCGCCCCCGGCCGGCGACGATGCCTGGGACGCCGAGGACCCCAGCGAGGGTGCCCAAAGCAGCCCGGACCGGGGTGCCGATCACCCAGACTGATAGCCGTTCGCTGCGAATGGCGTGCCGATTGGGGGAATTTGAGCAAAAGTGATCAAGATGGCTGCTAGAATCCCCCTGTTCCAAACTTTCCCGGACCCGTGCCCTACATGCCCCTGTTCCCTCGGAATCCTGACTCGCACTTCGTGCCAGGCAGCCGCGCCGCGCGGCTTGCTCGCTGGCCGCGCCTGCGCGCCATCTTCTCGTTGAACGACCCGCGCTGGGGTCGTAACGGACAGGACGATGAAGACAACAAGGACAAAGGTCGCCAGCAGAACCAGCGTCCGCAGGACGGCCCGCCCGATCTGGACGAGCTGTGGCGTGACTTCAACCGCCGCCTGAACGGGCTGCTGGGCCGCAAGGACAATGGCGGTGGGGGGCAGGGCAATGGTTTTGGCTCGCGTCCCCCGGGCAAGGGCTCGAACGTCGGTGTCGGCGTGATCGTCGCGGCCGTGGTCGGCATCTGGCTGGCCAGCGGCTTCTTCATGGTGCAGGAAGGCCAGACCGCCGTGATCCTGCAGTTCGGCAAGTTCAAGTACACCACGGGCCCCGGTATCAACTGGCGCGCACCGTGGCCGATCCAGTCGGCCGAGGTGGTGAACCTGTCGGCGGTGCGCTCGGTGGAAGTGGGCCGCGCCACGTCGATCAAGGACAGCAACCTCAAGGACTCGTCGATGCTGACGCAGGACGAGAACATCATCGACGTCCGCTTCACGGTGCAGTACGCCATCCAGGACGCCAGCGAATTCCTGTTCTACAACAAGACCGATCGCGGTGGCGATGAGGAACTGGTGACGCAGGCCGCCGAGACGTCGGTGCGCGAGATCGTGGGCCGCAACAAGATGGACGCGGTGCTCTACGAGAATCGCGAGCAGATCGCCCAGGGCCTGGCGAAGTCGATCCAGTCGATTCTGACCGCTTACAAGACCGGTATCCGCGTGATCTCCGTCAACGTGCAGAGCGTGCAGCCGCCCGAGCAGGTGCAGGCCGCGTTCGATGACGTGAACAAGGCCAGTCAGGATCGCGAGCGCGCGATCAGTGAGGGCCAGGCTTACGCCAATGACATCCTGCCGCGTGCCCGGGGCACCGCTGCGCGCCTGAAGGAAGAGTCGGAAGCCTACCGTGCCCGTGTGGTGGCACAGGCCGAGGGCGACGCCGCGCGCTTCCGCTCGGTGCAGACCGAATATGCCAAGGCGCCGCAAGTGACGCGCGACCGTATCTATCTGGAGACCATGCAGCAGATTTACAGCAACGCGAACAAGATTCTCGTCGACGCCAAGGCGGGCAACAACCTGCTGTACCTGCCGCTGGACAAGCTGATGTCGCAGTTGCCGCAAGCTGCGGCGCCTGCATCGGCGCCAGGCGCGAGCACGCCGGCCACGACCGACACGCCCACGCCGGACATCCGTTCGCGTGAGTCGATGCGCAACCGCGACCGCGACGTTCGCTAAGGAGACCCGTCATGAACCGACTGATTTCCTTCGCCATCGGCCTGTTTATCCTGCTGGCTGTCGTGTCGTCGATGCTGTTCGTGGTCGATCAGCGTCAATATGCCGTGGTCTTCGCCTTCGGCGAGATCAAGCAGGTGGTGCGCGAGCCCGGCCTGCATTTCAAGCTGCCGCCGCCGCTGCAGAACGTGGTCTTCATGGACCGCCGCCTGCAGACGATCGACGTGGCGGCCAGCGAGCGTTTCCTGACCGCCGAGAAGAAGTCGATGGTGGTGGACTGGTTCGTCAAATGGCGAATTACCGATCCCCGTAAGTTCTTCGTGGCCTTCGCGGGCAACGTCCGCGGCGCACAGGACCGCATGACGCAGCGTATCGACGCCGTGGCGCGCGAGGAGTTCGGCAAGCGCACCGTGGCCGACGTGGTGGCGGGCGAGCGTGACAAGGTCATGCAGAACATCCGCCTGGGCATGGCCGAGTATGCGCAGTCCGTGGGTGTCGAAATCCTCGATGTGCGCCTGAAGCGCGTGGACCTGCTGCCCGCGATCAGCGAGTCGGTCTATCGCCGCATGGAAGCGGAGCGCAAGCGCGTGGCCAATGAACTGCGTTCGACGGGCGCCGCCGAAGGTGAGAAAATCCGTGCCGATGCCGACCGTCAGCGCGAGGTGGTGCTGGCCGAGGCGTATCGCGACGCCCAGATTGTGAAGGGCGAGGGTGATGCCAAGGCGTCGCAGCTCTACGCCGATGCCTTCGGCAAGGACCCGAACTTCGCGCAGTTCTGGCGCAGCATGGAAGCCTACCGCAACACGTTCCGCGACAAGGGCAACGTGATGGTGCTGGAGCCGAATTCGGACTTCTTCCGCTACATGCGGTCGGCGGGCGGCAACGCGGCGCCGGCTTCCGGCACCGGCGGCAAGAAGTAGCGCGCACGGCGCGCACCGGGCCTCCTGCTCCAAGCGGGGACCCTGAAACGCAACATTCGACAGAACCCCGGTCCGCCGGGGTTTTGTCCGGCTGGAGGGGCTTGCGCTCCGCCGGCCCGGATTTTGATAGAAGAGACCCCCATGTCCAACCGCTGGCTCCTGCCCGAAAACATTGCCGACGTCCTGCCGTCGGAGGCGCGCAAGATCGAAGAACTGCGTCGCCGCATGCTGGACCTGTTTCGCACCTATGGCTACGAGCTGGTCATGCCCCCGATGCTTGAGTACCTGGAGTCGCTGCTGACGGGTACCGGCCATGACCTGGACCTGCGTACGCTGAAACTGGTGGACCAGCTGTCGGGCCGTACGATGGGCCTGCGTGCCGACATTACGCCGCAGGTGGCACGTATCGACGCGCACCTGCTGAACCGCCCGGGCGTGACGCGCCTGTGCTACGCCGGCAACGTGCTGCATGCGCGGCCGGCAGGTTTCCACGCCACGCGCGAGCCGATCCAGATCGGCGCCGAGATCTACGGCCATGCCGGCCTGGAAGCCGACGTCGAAATTCAGGAACTGATGCTGGCCGCGTTGCAGGCTGCCGGTCTGGCCGATATCCGGCTGGATCTTTGCCACGCCGGCATTCTCGAGGCATTGCTGTCGGCGCTGCCATCGGTGCGCAATATCGAGGATGCACTGTTTGCGGCACTCGAAACCAAGGATGTGCCGGCCCTGCGCGAACTGACCGAAGGGCTGCCCGAGACCGAGCGCAAGGCGCTGCTGGCGCTGCCGACGCTGTATGGCGGCGTCGAAGTGATCGAACGGGCGCGTACTACGCTGCCGGCGAGCCCGGCCATCGGGCGTGCGCTCGACGAACTGGCCGCATTGGCTGGTCACGTGCGGGGCGCGAGCGTGAACATCGACCTGTCGGATTTGCGCGGTTACCACTATCACAGCGGCGTGATGTTCACGGCCTATGTGTCGGGGCTGCCGAACTACGTGGCGCGCGGCGGCCGCTACGACAAGGTGGGCGAGGCGTTTGGGCGTGCACGACCCGCGACCGGCTTCTCGCTCGATCTGCGCGAGGTGGCGGCCCTGTCGCCGGTGGAAGTCCGTGCGCTGGCCATCTTTGCCCCGTGGGACGCCGATCCCGCCCTGCGTGCCACCATTGCCACGCTGCGTGCGGCCGGCGAGATCGTGATCCAGTCGCTGCCGGGTCATACGCACGAGCTTGACGAGTTCAACTGCGACCGCCAGCTGCAGCGCCAGGGCGATGCGTGGGTCGTAGTGCCGCGTTGATTCGCTGATTTGGGTGCCGGCCGTTTCGTGCCGGCGCTTTTCCACCTGCTCTCAAATGACGTTTGCTGCCCGTGGTGGCCTATGATCGCCCGGAATGGATGGCAAACGTCTGTTCCGCGGACTCGTGAAAACCCGGAACCGTCGAACAACGAGAGTAGAATACGTTTTTAACCTTCTGACCAATTCAACATGTCCGCATCCGCAGTAGGCCAGGGACGCAATGTCGTCGTGATCGGAACCCAGTGGGGTGACGAAGGCAAAGGGAAAATCGTCGATTGGCTTACCGATCATGCAAAAGGCGTGGTGCGGTTCCAGGGCGGCCACAACGCTGGCCACACGCTCATCATCGGCGGCAAGAAGACCATTCTGCGACTGATCCCGTCGGGGATCATGCGCGAAAGCACCGTCTGCTATATCGGCAACGGTGTGGTGCTGTCTCCCGAGGCGCTGTTCCGTGAAATCGAAGAGCTCGAAGGCGCTGGCCTGCAGGTGCAGAACCGCCTGCGCATCTCTGAAGCCACCACGCTGATCCTGCCGTACCACGTCGCCATCGACAAGGCGCGCGAGGCTCGCCGTGGCGCGGCCAAGATCGGTACGACCGGTCGCGGCATCGGCCCGGCCTACGAAGACAAGGTGGCGCGCCGCGCGCTGCGCGTGCAGGACCTGTTCGATCCGAAGCATTTCGCCGAGCGTCTGCGCGAGAACGTCGAATTCCACAACTTCATGCTGACCCAGTACCTGGGTGCCGAAGCGGTGGACTACCAGCAGATCCTGGACGAGATGCTGGCCTACGCCCCGCGCCTGAAGCCGATGGTGGCCGATGTGTCGGCCGAGCTGTACGCGGTGAACGCGGCCGGCGGCAACCTGATGTTCGAAGGTGCGCAAGGCACGCTGCTGGACGTCGACCACGGCACGTACCCCTTCGTGACGTCGAGCAACTGCGTGGCCGGTGCGGCCGCCGCCGGTGCCGGCGTGGGCCCGGGCCGTCTGAACTACATCCTGGGCATCACCAAGGCTTATTGCACGCGCGTGGGTGCAGGTCCGTTCCCGAGCGAACTGTATGACAACGACAACCCGACACGTCAGGACGCCGTGGGTGTGCGCCTGGCCAACGTCGGCAAGGAATTCGGCTCGGTCACCGGCCGTCCGCGTCGCACGGGCTGGCTCGATGCCGCCGCACTGAAGCGGTCGGTGCAGATCAATGGCGTGTCGGGGCTATGCATGACCAAGCTCGACGTGCTCGACGGTCTGGAGACGATCAACCTGTGCGTGGGCTATGAGCTCGACGGCAAGCAGGTAGACATCCTGCCGCGCGGCTCGGACGCCGTGGCGAACTGCAAGCCGATCTATGAGGAATACCCTGGCTGGAACGAGTCGACCTTCGGCGTGAAGACCTGGGACGCGCTGCCCGAACAGGCACGCGTGTACCTGAAGCGCGTCGAGGAAGTGGTCGGCATTCCGATCGACATGATCTCGACCGGTCCGGACCGCGACGAGACGATCCTGCTGCGCCACCCGTACCAGGTCGCCTGACGCGACGGCAGTATCCGTGAGCATGACCGTGGCGCCATGAGCGTCGCGGCCTCACCAAAGCCATTCGGCCCGCGACATGCGGGCCGATGCTTTATCCACTGGCCAATGATCCGGCCAATTGAAGAAAATACGCCATGAACCTGCCAACCAATGACGAGGAGAACCTGTGGGTCTCCTGGGATGAGTATCACCGCCTGGTCGCGCGCCTGGCGCTGAATGTGCATGAGTCGGGCTGGAAGTTCGACAAGATCCTGTGCCTGGCCCGCGGCGGCCTGCGCGTGGGCGACCAGATGTCCCGCATTTTCGATGTGCCGCTGGCCATCCTGGCCACGAGTTCGTACCGCGAAGCCGCTGGCACGCAGCAAGGCGACCTGGACATCGCGCAATACATCACGATGACCCGTGGCGAGCTGTCGGGCAAGATCCTGCTCGTGGATGACCTGGTCGATTCCGGCGTCACGCTGGAACGCGTGGGCCGTCATCTGAAGGAACGCTATCCCGCGGTCACCGATGTGCGCTCGGCCGTGCTCTGGTACAAGGCCTGCTCGAAGGTGGAGCCCCACTATCACGTGACGTTCCTGCCGTCGAATCCGTGGATCCATCAGCCGTTCGAGGAATACGACACGCTGCGCCCGCACAATCTGGCGGCTTGGCTCAAGCGCGGCAAGCGCGCCAGCCTGCTGGAAGACGATAGCGCCGCGTAAGCGTTTCGTTTGTTCCCCACACCCGAACGCGGGTGTGGGGCGTCCAACACGGGTCGGCGATCAGTACCCGACCGTGAACCGTTCCCGCACATGCTTCGGCTGCTCGATTTCGTCGAGCATGGCGATGGCATAGTCTTCCATCGAGATCCAGCTCTTGCCGTCGGCGGCGGTAAGCAGATCGTCGTTCCCCAGACGGAATTTCCCGGTTCGCTCACCCGGCGTGAACAGGGCCGAGGGCGAGAGGAAGGTCCACGCCAGCGCCGTTTCGCCACGCAGGGCATTGAGGAAGTCGCGGCCAGCCAGAGCCTCGGCCTTGTAGGCGTCCGGGAAATTTGGCGTATCGACGAGTTGCACGCCGGGCGCCACGAAAAGGCTGCCTGCGCCGCCTACCACCAGCAGCCGCTCGACGCCAGCGGCCTTGACCGCGGCCACGATCTGCGCGGCGCTGGTCTGCAGGAAGCGCACCGTGCTGATCACGACATCGCTGCCGCGCAGCGCATGGGCCAGGGCCGATGTCTCGGCCACGTCCACGTCACGTGCCGTCACGCCTTCCCGGGCGGGGAGTTTCGACGCCTGGCGGGCCAGGGCGGTCACGGTGTGGCCGCGGCGCAGGGCTTCATCGGTCAGGCGGCTGCCCACGTTACCCGTGGCGCCAATGATGGCGATCTTCATGATGGATTCCTTCAGGCTAAGGTTTATGTGAAACCACTTCGGTTACATATCGAGGTAAAAAAATCAGCGCCTGCGGCGCCGGGCGGCATGCTCGACCTCGTTGAGCATGCTGGCAATCGTGATTTCCGCCAGCGACGCATCCATGGCGGCCTGCGCGCGATCGGCCACGGTCTGCAGGGCACCGGTGATCTCGCGGCCCACCATGCAGGCCGGATTTGGCGCGCTCTGGTGCAGCGTGATCAGCGCCGTCGTCTCGGTGGCGCGGAAGACGTCGAGCAGGGTGATGTCCGACGCGGGCCGCGCCAGCATCGCACCGCCGGTGCTGCCCATCGTCGTGGTCACGAACCCTGCTTCGGTCAGTGTGCCGATCATCCGGCGGATCAGCGCGGGGTTGGTTCCCACGCTGCCGGCGATCATCGACGACGGCACCGGCCCCTCGGCTTGCGCCAGCAGGGTGAGAATGTGGACGGCGACGGCAAACCGGCTGCTGGTGCTCATGCGGAAATCTCGATGTGAAACTATCATAGTTACAGATCAACCAACCGTCAACAACCAGATTGAATGGTGGGGCTGCTGTATTTTTCGCGATGGAAGTTGCGAAGATGGCGAGATAATGCCGGAATCGGCACTGAAACTGATACACTCATCCACGGCTCAAAGTCAGAAAAGAGCCATGGACGCGGCAACAAGGCCGACAAGGCTAACGAGGCAAGAGGGAGGGAATTTGAAGGATTCAGCAGCAGAAAACAAAAAACCCGCAACTCACGTTGCGGGTTCCTTGCTGAATCTTGGTGCCCAGGAGAGGACTCGAACCTCCACAGTGTTGCCACCGCTAGGACCTGAACCTAGTGCGTCTACCAATTCCGCCACCTGGGCAGGTGTCGAAACAACCGAAGCGGCCATTATAGCGACCGTCAAACGTTTGTCAAATAGTTTCGAGAAAAATTGAATCAGAACAACTATCCGATCCCCAGCCGGGAAGAAATCCTCGGCGTACTGAGAACTTCGGGGTCGCCCCTGTCGGCCGGCGATATCGCCAAGGCCCTGGCCGTCACGCGCAAGGAGCATGACGGCTTTCAGAAACGGCTTGCCGCGATGGAACGCGACGGCCAGATCGAACTGAACCGCAAGGGCCGCTACGAGCTGGCCCATCAACCGAATTTCGTCGTCGGCCGCGTACAGGGCCATCGCGATGGCTTTGGCTTCCTGATTCGCGACGATGGCGAGGACGATATCTTCCTGCCCGAGCGCGAACTGCAGAAGGCGATGCACAACGACCGCGCCCAGGTGCGCGTGGTGGGCTACGACCGCCGCGGACGTCCGGAAGGGCAGATCGTCGAGATCGTCGAGCGGGCCAACCGTTTCGTGATCGGCCGTCTGCTGTCCGAAAACGGCGTGCTGGTGGTGGCGCCCGAAGACAAGCGCATCGGCCAGGACATCCTGATCCCGCCCAAGTCGCAAGGCAAGGCGCGCGTGGGCCAGGTGGTCAGCGTGGAGCTGATGGAGTGGCCGGACCGCTACGTGCAGCCCGTGGGCCGCGTGGTGGAAGTGCTGGGCGACATCGACGATCCTGGCATGGAAATCGAGATCGCCGTGCGCAAGTACGGCGTGCCGCACGAGTTCTCGGCGGCTGCCGCCAAGGAAGCGCAGGCGCTGCCTGACGAAGTGCGCCAGGCCGACCTGGACCATCGCATCGACCTGCGCGACGTGCCGCTGGTGACGATCGACGGCGAAGATGCGCGCGACTTTGACGATGCCGTTTACTGCGAGCCGGTCAAGATCGGCCGCGCCAAGGGCTGGCGCCTGATCGTGGCCATTGCCGACGTGTCTCACTACGTGCGCCCCGGCACGCCGCTGGACGCCGATGCGCTCGACCGCGCCACGTCGGTGTACTTCCCGCGCCGGGTGATCCCGATGCTGCCGGAGAAGCTGTCGAACGGCCTGTGCTCGCTGAATCCGAACGTCGACCGCCTGTGCATGGTCTGCGATGCCGTGATCACGGCCAAGGGCGAGTTGAAGGGCTACCAGTTCTATCCGGCCGTGATGCACTCGGCGGCGCGACTGACCTATAACGAGGTCTGGGCCGTCCTGTCGAACACCAAGGGCCCCGAGGCGCACAAGCGTGCCGGGCTGGTGCCGCACCTGCAGAACCTCTACGAACTGTTCCAGGTCCTGCTCAAGGCGCGCCGCGAGCGCGGGGCAATCGACTTCGACACGACCGAGACGTATATCGTCTGCAACGCGCAGGGCAAGATCGAACAGATCCTGCCGCGCACCCGCAACGATGCGCATCGGCTGATCGAGGAATGCATGCTGACGGCCAACGTCTGCGCGGCCGACTTCCTCGAACGCTTCAAGCACCCGGCGCTGTACCGGATCCACGCGGGCCCGAGCGAGGAAAAGCTCAAGAACCTGCGTGAATTCCTGAGGACGGCGGGTCTGTCCCTGGGCGGCGGCGACAAGCCGCAGGCTTCGGATTACGCCGAGGTGATGGACAAGATCAAGTCGCGCCCCGATGCGCCGATGCTGCAGACGATGTTGCTGCGCTCGATGCAGCAGGCCGTCTACAGCCCCGACAACATCGGCCACTTCGGTCTGGCCTACGAGGCCTACGCGCACTTCACGAGCCCGATCCGGCGCTATCCCGATCTGCTCGTGCATCGCTCGATCAAGGCCATCCTGGCGCATACCAAGTACCGGCCGGCCTTTATCCCGGGCACTGAACTGAACACGCAGATCTCGCCCAAGGCGCGCCGCATGCAGGCCGCCGACGCCGAGAAGCGTGCCGAGAACGCCGCCGCCCGCGCCAAGCGCGACGAGGGCATCTGGGACGAACTGGGCCTGCACTGCTCGGCCAACGAACGCCGGGCCGACGAGGCCTCGCGCGACGTGGAAGCCTGGCTGAAGTGCTATTTCATGCGCGACAAGCTCGGCAGCGATTTCGCCGGGACGATCAGTGCGGTCACGTCGTTCGGCATCTTCGTGCAGCTCGACGAGCTCTACGTGGAAGGGCTGGTGCACGTCACCGAGCTGGGCAGCGACTACTTCCAGTACGACGAGGCCCGCAACGAACTGCGCGGCGAACGGACGGGCATCCGCTACCGGCTGACCGACCGCGTGCGCGTGCAGGTCTCGCGCGTGGACCTCGATGCGCGCAAGATCGATTTCCGCCTGGTGCAGGAGCCGTCGGCCAAGACGCTGCGCGGTCGTGCCGGCGTCCCCGAGCAGCCGCGCGTGCCTGCCGCCCATGCGGTGCCGGCGCGCAAGAAGGGCCGGCAACTGGCGGCCTTGCTCGGCGGCACCTCGAAGCCCGAGGAATCGTTCGATGAAACGCTGGACCGCGTGATCGAAGAGCAGCCTGTGTTCGAGGCCGTGATCACGCCGGTCAAGCCGCGTGAGGCGAATGTCGGACATGCGCCGCATTCGGGCCGCAAGGCGCCGGCGGGCAAGCCGTCCAAGCGGGCGGCCAAGCCCAAGCCGCCGCACCTGCAAACGGCCAAGAAGTCCGCGGTCAAGCGGGCGCCGAAGCCGGCCGGCAAAACGAGCCGCCCCGCGCGCAAGCGGTAAGCAAATCGGCGTTGTGGTGAGGCCATGGCGGGTACAATGCGCGCCATGGCCAAACACAAACTCCTGATCGGCTTTCACGCCGTCAACGCACGCCTGCGCCAGAATGCGCAGAGCGTTTCCGACATCTACATCGAAGCGAACCGCAAGGACCGCCGCATGCTGGACTTCGTCCGGCTGGCGGAAGGCCTTGGCGTGACGCTGCATCCCGTGGATGCCGACCGCCTGCGCGGCATGGCCGGCACCGACCGCCACCAGGGTGTGGTGGCGCGCGCCGAGGATGTCTCGCTCGCCCTCAATCTGGACGAACTGCTGGACGGCATCGAAGGTACGCCGCTGCTGCTGGTGCTGGACGGCGTGACCGATCCGCACAACCTCGGCGCATGCCTGCGCGTGGCCGATGGTGCCGGCGCCCATGCGGTCATCGCGCCGAAGGACCGCAGCGTCGGTCTCAATACCACCGTGGCGAAGGTGGCCAGTGGCGCTGCCGAAACCATTCCCTATATCACCGTGACCAACCTGGCGCGCACGCTGCGCGAACTGCAGGAGCGCGGCATCTGGGTGATCGGCACGGCAGACGGCACGGACAAGTCGCTCTACGACATGGACCTGAAGGGCCCGACCGCCATCGTGATGGGGGCCGAAGGTGAGGGCATGCGCCGCCTGACGCGCGAAACCTGTGACGAGCTGGTGGCCATTCCGATGGCCGGCGGCGTGGAAAGCCTCAATGTTTCGGTAGCCAGCGGCGTGTGCCTGTACGAGGCCGTGCGCCAGCGCCGGGGCTGACATGATCCTCGATGCCGCCGCGCTGGAGCAGGCACGCCAGTGGATCGACGCCGCGCAAAACATCTTCGTGCTGACCGGCGCGGGGATCTCGGCGGAATCCGGCGTGCCGACCTTCCGCGATGCCCTGACCGGGCTCTGGGCGCGCTTCGATCCCGAGGAGCTGGCCACGGAGGAAGCCTTTCGGCGCCAGCCGGCGCTGGTGTGGCAGTGGTACGAGCACCGGCGCGAACTGGTGTCGGCCGCCCGGCCGAATCCCGCCCACTACGCGCTGGCGGCACTGGCCGGCCAGAAATCGTTGACGCTGGTCACGCAGAATATCGACGGCCTGCATCAGCAGGCCGGCAGCGAACACGTGGTGGAATTGCACGGCAACCTGTTCGCCAACAAATGGCTGGACGGCTGCGGCCGCTGCGATACGGTGCCGCCGGTGCCGGGCGAGCCGCCACATTGCGCGCTGTGCGGGGCGATGATGCGCCCCGGCGTGGTGTGGTTTGGCGAGGATCTGCCGCGCGTGGCGCGCTTTCGCGCCGATCACGCGGCGCAGCACTGCGACCTCTGCCTGGTCGTCGGCACCTCGGGGATGGTCTATCCGGCGGCCGCGCTGCCGGGCCTGGCGAAGGAACACGGGGCCCGGGTGCTGATGGTCAATCCGCAACCGTCGGCCCTGGATGCCACGGCAGACCTGGTGCTGTCCGCGCCCGCAGGGCAGTGTCTGCCGATGCTGTGGCCGCAAGGCGCGGCCTGATCGCCTGACCGCCTTATCCCGGTGATCCCGGTGATCCCGGTGCCCGCCTTGCCCGCCAATGCAGGCGGGGCAGGCGAGTCCGGAAGGCGGGCGCGCTCAGCCCGCAAGTTCCGCCACGAGCTTTTCGAGCTTCACCGCGTCCGCAGCGAACAGGCGGATGCCTTCCGACAACTTCTCGGTGGCCATCGCATCCTCGTTCAGCTGCCAGCGGAACGCTGGCTCGTCGGCGGCGATGCGTGCGATGTTGCCGGCCTGGGCCTGCTCCACCGACAGCTTGCGCTCCACCGGGGCCTGGCTGCCCGCCAGTTGCTCCAGCAGTTCCGGGCTGATGGTCAGCAGGTCGGAGCCCGCCAACGCCAGGATCTGGCCCGTGCCGCGGAAGCTGGCACCCATCACCTCGGTGTCGTAGCCGAACTTCTTGTAGTAATCGTAGATCTGGCGCACCGAGCGCACGCCCGGGTCGTTGTCGCCCGCGTTGGCGTCGGCGTCCCACTGGTCGCCCGCCTGCTTCTTGTACCAGTCCAGAATGCGCCCGACGAACGGCGAGATCAGCTGGGCGCCCGCTTCGGCGCAGGCGACGGCCTGTACCAGCGAGAACAGCAGCGTCATGTTGCAGCGGATGCCCTCGCGCTGCAGGACGGCGGCGGCCTGGATGCCTTCCCAGGTCGAGGCGATCTTGATCAGCACGCGCTCGCGGGCCACGCCGCGCTGCTCGTACAGGCCGATCAGGTGCCGCGCCTTGTCGACGGTGGCCTGCGTGTCGAACGACAGGCGCGCGTCGACTTCCGTCGATACCCGGCCAGGCACGATGGCCAGGATCTCGCAGCCGAAGGCGATCAGCAACTGGTCCATGACGGCCTCCACGCCAGCGCTCCCGTGATGGTCGCGCGTGGCCTGCTCCAGCAGCGGCCGGTACTCGGGCTTCTGCACGGCCTTGAGGATCAGCGACGGATTGGTGGTCGCGTCCTGCGGCGTGTACTGCTTCATCAGCTGGAAGTCGCCGGTATCGGCCACTACCGTGGTGAACTGCTTCAGTTGTTCGAGCGCGTTCATGATCTGGTTCCGTCTGAAAGAAGTCTGGGGCGGAGCTCGCCGGGAATGGGCCATTGTAACGGCGCGGCGTGATGCGGCAAGGTCATGTAGCCCGCAGAAGCCGCGGCGCACAAGCTCGGCACCGGGGCGGCAATCGCCGGGCGGGGGCTGCGATCCGCTACACTACGCCCTTCCCAACGCAATTCTGGCTGTTGTCATGACTCAGGATGAACTCAAGGCGCAGGTCGCGCAAGCCGCCGCCGACTATGTGAAGCAGGAAGTGCCCCAAGGTGCCGTTCTCGGCGTGGGCACGGGCTCCACCGCCAATCTCTTCATCGACGCCGTCGCGGCGTTCAAGGAACGTTTCAGCGGCGCCGTTTCCAGCTCGGAAGCGTCCACGCGCCGTCTGCAGCAGCATGGTTTCACCGTGCTGGACCTCAACGAGGTCGACACCATCCCCGTCTATGTTGACGGCGCCGACGAGATCGACGCCTCGGGCGCGATGATCAAGGGCGGTGGCGGCGCGCTGACGCGCGAGAAGATCGTGGCGTCCGTGGCCGAGCGCTTCGTCTGCATCGCCGATGGCAGCAAGCTGGTGCCGGTCATGGGCTCCTTCCCGCTGCCGGTCGAGGTGATCCCGATGGCACGCGCCGCGGTCGCCCGCCAGCTGGCCGCGCTCGGCGGCCAGCCGCGCCTGCGCATGACCAAGGAAGGCGGCATCTACAAGACCGACAACGGCAATGTGATCCTCGATGTGGCCGGGCTGAAGATCGAAGATCCGAAAGCCCTGGAGCAGCGCATCAACCATCTGCCCGGCGTGGTGACGGTGGGCCTGTTCGCGCTGCGCGGTGCCAACGTGCTGCTGCTGGGCACCGAGCAGGGCGTGCAGCGCACCGACTACTGAGCCGGGTCGCGCCGGCGGTCAGCCCGCGAGCCCATGCTCGACGGCGTAGACCGCCACCTGCACGCGGCTGGCGAGGTTGAGCTTCTTCAGGATGTTCTGCACGTGAATCTTCACGGTGCTTTCCGCCACGCCAAGCTCGCGCGCGATTTCCTTGTTGCTTTCGCCGCGCACCAGCCCCTGCACGATGTCGCGCTCGCGCACGGTGAGCGGGGCGCTCCGCTGGCTACCCTCGTGGCCGCGTGCCGCGCCGGACGCGATGTTCGGCGCGCGAAACTGCTGCACCAGCTTCGCCGTCATGCCTTCCGAGATCACCGGTTCGCCGGCCGCCGCCCGCCGGATGGCGCTGGTCAGGGCTTCGGTCTCGATGTTCTTGAGCAGATAGCCGCGCGCGCCGCTGCGCAGGGCGGTTGCCAGCTCGTCCGCCTCTTCCGACACGGTCAGTACGACCACGGCGCTGTCGGGCAGGTCTTCCACCAGCAGATGCAGGGCTTCGAGTCCGGACAGCCCGGGCATGTTCAGGTCCAGCAGGATCACGTCGGGCCGATGCTGCTTGGCGCGCTTGATGCCCTCCACGCCGTCGGCCGCCTCGTCGACGATCTCGAAATCCGCTTGCCGCTGCAGCAGGGCGCGAATGCCCGAGCGGAACAGCGTATGGTCGTCGATCAACAGGATGCGGATGGTCATGATGATGGGCCTCAGGCCGGTATGCTGGCCGGTGTGGTGGCCGGTGCAGCGTCCGGCAGGTGGGCGGTTGGGGCGGGGCGGCCGTCGGGCGCAACGTCGCGCGGCAGGGTCAGTTCGATCCGGACGCCAAGCCCCGGGCGGGCGTCGATGGCAAGCTGCGCGCCAAGCCTGGCCGCGCGCTCGCGCATGATGTGCAGGCCGATGTGGCTGGCGTCGTGTTCGTCCAGCCGGCCGGCGTCGAATCCGTCGCCATCGTCCTGCACCACCAGCCGGAACAGCCGGTCGTGCCGGATCGAGATCGTCACGTGTTCGGCCATGGCGTGCTTGCGCACGTTCGACAATGCTTCCTGCAGGATGAACAGCAGCTGCAGCTGGTCTTCGGGCTGCAACGGCAGGCCCTTGTCGTCGATGGTCAGCGTGGCGTCGGTGCGGCATTGGCGCCGGAAGCGCGCCACGGTTTCTTCCACGGCGGGGCGCAGGCCCCCGGTGGTCAGCCGCGACCGGAAGTTGTGCAGCAGCTCGCGCACGTCCTGGTAGCTCTCTTCCACACCATGGCGCAGCAGCGGGATGATTTCCTGCACTTCGCCATCGGCACGCCGGTCCACGGCGTCTTCCAGCAACTGCACCTGCAGATTCAGAAAATTCAGCCCCTGCGCAATGCTGTCGTGCAGCCCCTGGGCCACGAGGTGGCGTTCCTCCACGACGGCCAGCTGGCGCGCACTGGCCGACAGGCGGATGTGTTCCAGCGCAGTGGCCAGATGCTGGGCCATCGTTTCCAGCAACTGCCGGTCCGATGGCGGCAGTTCGCGCGCCACCCGGAAGTGCAGCGTCAGCGTGCCGACCGGCCCGCGCAGGGTGTCCAGCCGGAACGCGGCCATCGACAGGAAGCCTTCGCGGCGGCAAGGCGAGGGCAGCGCCGGAGGCGTCGGGACCTGCGCCGGGGGCATGGAACGGCGCAGGTCTGCCACCGTGACAATGCCGGCTTGCGTGGCATGCCCGCAGTGGCACGCATCGATGTTCGCGCAGTGATCGTTGTCGGCCAACGTCATCGACAAGCCCGCCGATGCCAGCCGATGGAGCTTGCCCTGGCGGGCGTCGTACACGCGCACCGACCCGCCATCGGCACCGAACTGCGGCATCACGCGCGCCAGGAAGCCCTGCGCCAGGGTTTCGGAATCGCCAGCCTGATTCAGGAAGGCGGCCATGTCGTAGAGCGCCTCGAGGTCGCGATTCTGGCGGGCCAGTTCCGCCGTCTTGCTGGTCACCCGCGCGGCCAGGTCCTGGTAGAGATCCTGCAATTCGGCAGCCATCCGGTTGAAGCCCGAGGTCAGCGTGCCGAATTCGTCGCGGGTTTCCACCGGCAGGCGCAGCGAAAATTCGCGGGCGGCCATGCGGCGCAGGCCATCCTGCAGACGCAGCACAGGCAGGATGATCCAGAGGTAGAGCAGATAGATGACGGCCACGGTGCCCACGCAGGCCATGACGGCCAGGCCGACTTGCGACAGGCGCAGCATGTCGGTCTTGCGTGCGCTGTTGTTCTCGATCTGACGGACCAGCCGGTCAGCCCGATTGACAAATCCCGGCAGCGCCCGGACGTACTGGCTGGCGTTGCCGGCCAGCGCCAGCGGCTTGAGCTGCTGCGACCAGTCGGCCAGCACGGCGTCAAGCTGTGCATGGATGGCGGGTTCGTCGGGCAGGAACAGCGGGCGGGCCGGATTGCCCTTGCGCAACTGGGCCAGCGTGTTGTCGAGCGTGGTGATCTGCTCGGCCAGGCTGTTGGGTTTGCCCGATGCCGACAACGACAGCTCGATGGCGACACGATTGGCGCGCATGCGCAGGCTGCCGGCGTCATTGATGGCGGCGCCCGCGCCTTCGAGCTTCCAGGACAGGTAGAGCGTGCCGGCGATCATCGTCAGCACGGCCAGCAGCGACACCAGCGATAGCAGGATGATGCGCGTGGACAACCGGTAGCGTGGCGGCGTAAGCCGGACGGTGTCCGGGACGTGGCCGGTCTCCGGCAGCGGATGCGGCGTGGCGGCAGCCGAAGCAGAGGCTGCCGTGGGGTTGTCTAGGGGCGTTGGAGTCGTGGGGGCTGGCATGGGATCGGGTTGGCACAAGAGGCGGGCGGGGGGCGTGCGCAACCTTGGATCCGATTTTCGGCGTGATGGGGCAGGTGATTTCTGCGCCAGATCAAGAAATGTGTCATTCGTGGGCCGATTGTGGCGTGGCCGAGGAAAGGCCGTTTATCGTCACGCCGCAGCAGCGGTGACCGGCGCCCGGGCCAGCGCGGCGGGCTTTTCGCCAGTCAGCAGGTAGTGCATCAGCTCGGCCACGGGGCGGATGGTTTCGCCAAATGGCAGTTTGCCCTTGCCACGGAAGAACAGGCCGCGTTCCACATCGCCGCGCACGGCTTGCGCAAGTTTCAGGTCGATGCAGAATTGGCCGATCTTGGCCACGCCATCCCGCAGTCCGCATGCCTGCAGGCAGTCGAAGCCCTCCAGGCAGTCTCGCGGCTTGGCGCGACGCTGCAGCCGGCTTTCGCTCGACAGATAGCGCGATAGCCACGGTGTCAGCACGGCTCGCGCCGGAAGCCCGGCCACGCTGGTGAATTCGCGCAGGGTGTCCGGCGTGGCGGTGGCCAGCACCTGCTTGAAGTCGGGATGGGCATCGCATTCCTCGGTCACGGCGAATGCGGTGCCCAGTTGCACGGCCGACGCGCCTTCGCCCAGCCAGTGGCGCACCTTCTCGTGGGAATTGATGCCGCCAGCCAGGATCAGCGGGATGCTGTCCCAGGCCAGCCCCAGTGTCTGGAACAGTTCGCGGCATTCGGTCAGCACGCGGGCGAACGAAAATCGATCGTTGCCAAGATCCTCGATGGTGGCGGCGCCAAGATGGCCGCCGGCGTGCGCGGGATGCTCGATCACGATGGCGTCGGGCAGGCGGCCCTTTTTCATCCATCGGCGCAGCACCAGGCCAATGCCACGCGTTTCGGACAGGATCGGGATCAGGGCGACCTTCGGATGGTCGGCGGCCAGTTCGGGCAGATCGAGCGGCAGCCCGGCGCCCATGACGATGGCGTCGGCGCCGCTTTCGCAGGCTTGCCGCACCAGCTGGGCGTGGGAACCCACGGCCTTCATCACGTTGACGGCGATCAGGCCGCGGCCGCCCGACAGCGCGCGCGCGGACCGGATTTCGCGATCGAGCGCCACACGGTTCGCCGCCTCGATCTTGTCCTTGTCATGGGTCCCGCGCGTCTGGGCCATCAGGTCTTCGTGATGGTGGCGCAGGTCGATGCTGGCAATGGTGCCGACGCCGTTGTTGGCGGCCACGGTGCCCGCCAGTCGATGGGCGGAGATGCCGATGCCCATGCCGCCCTGGACGAGCGGCAGCAGTCGCCTTCCAGCGAGTTTCAGCCAGTGTTCTGTCATGAGTCCATTCCGGATAGTGTTTTGCTGTTTTGCATCAGGGGCAAACGGCGGTGACTGTGTTACGGACATCGCGTACGGGGGCGTCGGGCAGCGGGCAAACCAGCGGCAGGAAGCTGTCGGCGCGGTCGGAATAAGCGAGCAGCGCGCCGGCGGCAATATCGAAATACCAGCCATGCAATGTCAGTTCGCCACGCTCGCACGCGGCGCGCACGAACGGGAACGACTCGAGGTTGCGCAGCGACACCAGGATCGATGCCTGTTCACAGGCATGCTGACGTTGCTCGGCGCTTGCGTCTGGCATGGTCTGCTCCACCATCTGGCGGGCGGGTGCCGCAATGCGCACCCAGGGACCAATGAAATCCGGGCCGGCACGCGCCGGTGCCGCGTCGCCCTCAGCCTCGGGCCGCGCCAACAATGCGCGAATTCCGCCGCATCCGCTATGACCCATGACAATAATTCTGGCGACGCGCAGTTGCTCTACCGCAAATTGGATGGCCGCCGATACCCCGTGGAGCCGTCCAGTCTCCCTTTCGCTACATGGCGGCACCAGATTTGCCACATTTCTGACAGTGAAGAGATCGCCCGGATCGCTGCCGAGCAGCAGTCCGGGGTCCACGCGCGAATCGCTGCATCCAATCAGCAGAGTCTGAGGATGCTGTCCGGCGCGCAGCGCATCGAACAGCGCCGGCGCATCCTCGAAGTAATGCTGCTGGAAACGTTCGAACCCTTTCAGGAGGCGCTCGATCGTATGCATGGCGATGCCTTACCGGCTGCGCACCAGCTGCCAGGCGCGCCCGAGATAGCCCACTGACGCAAAGCCGCTCCACACATGCACCAGCCGGGTGAACGGGAAGATCGCGAACAGCGAGATGCCCATGAACAGATGCGCCTTGAAGACCAGCGGTGCGTCGGCCACGTAGCTGGCGGCATCCCCGCGCAGCGTGACGATGTGCTGGGCCCAGGTCATCAGCTGCACCATCATGTGGCCGTCCATGTGGCTGGCCGACGCGAAGATGGTGGACAGACCCAGCAGCAGCGTGACCAGCAGCCAGAGCAGCAGCACCTTGTCACCCGTACGGGTGACGGCCGACACGCGGGCGTTGGTCAGGCGGCGGTGCAGCAGGATCAGCAGCCCGGCCAGGCACATGGTGCCCATGACGCCGCCGGCCGTCATGGCCACGGCCTGCTTGAGGCTGTGCGAGACACCCAGCGCGTCCCACACCGCCACCGGCGTGAGCAGGCCCGCCAGATGGCCGAAGAACAGGCCGAGGATGCCGACATGGAACAGGATGTTGCCCGTGCGCAGGTTGCCGCGGTAAAGCATCTGCGAGCTGTCCGATTTCCATGTGTACTGCTCGCGCTCGAAGCGCGCCAGGCTGCCGAACAGAAAGATGGCGGCGGCGATATACGGGTAGATCCCGAACAGGAATTGATGGACCAGAGTCATGGTGAGGGTGCTCGGTTAGCTGGGGTGGATGGCTGACGGCTTGCCGCGCGCGGCGGGCGCGGCGTCCCGCTTGTAGAAGCGCACCGTCTCGACGTCGGGCTTGCGGGCCAGCAGCGGCTCCACGCCGTCCGCGCCGGGGCCGAATGTTTCCATGGCCTCGTCCATGTCGCGCACGGGCGGTTCTTCCTGTGGCTGCGGCTGCACGTCGGTCAGCGTGCGCAGCGTCCGGAATGCGGCGGCATAGGGGCTTTCGCTGCGGGCCAGGCGGTCGCCGATGGCGGCCAGCACGTGGATGGCGTCGCCCAGCAGCTGCCCGGCACGTTCTGGCTTGCCGTCCATGGCCAGGGCGCCCAGGTATTCCAGAAACAGCGGGACATAGTCCGGCAGTTCGGAGGTGGTCAGGTCGAAGCCGTCGCGCCGGTATTCCTGCAGCAGGTCCACCATCGCCTGGCCGCGATCGCGGCTTTCGCCGTGCACATGCTCGAACAGGTGCAGCGAATGGGCCGGATTGCGGTCGAACGTGGCCACGTAGTTTTCCTGCAGCCGGATCAGTGGTTCGCGGCGCAGCATTTCGGTCAGCGGCGCCAGCATGTCGCGCGCCTGCGGCCATTCGGCCAGGGCCAGGTCGATCTCGGCCATGCCGTCGACCAGTGCCTGGTCCGGATAACTGAGCATGGCGCTCAGCACTCGATGAATAGTCATGGCGTTCTCCGGAATCGTTCAGGTGGCCTGCGCCTTGCGCGAGCGCGGCAGGTCGGCATAGGCCACTTCGGGCTGCGGCTTCTTGCGGCCGAACAGCGTGCCGTCCGATGTGCCGCCCGAGCAGCCGTTGCCGAAGCTGAAGCCGCAGCTGCCTTTCTCGTCGAAGCTGTCCTCGGACATTTCCTTGTGCGACGACGGCACCACGAAGCGGTCCTCGTAGTTGGCGATGGCCATGGTCTGGTACATGTCCTCAACCTGCGCAGGCGTCAGGCCCACCTGTTCGAGCACGGCCATGTCCTCGATGCCATCCACGTGCTGGCCGCGCTTGTAGGCGCGCATGGCCAGCATCTTTTCGAGCGCGCCAAGCACCGGGATGACATCGCCGGCGGTCAGCAGGTTGGCCAGGTACTTCACCGGGATGCGCAGGCTCTTGACGTCGGGGATCACGCCGTTCATGCCCATGAAGCCGGCTTCGGCGGCCGACTGGATCGGGGACAGCGGCGGGATGTACCAGACCATCGGCAGCGTGCGGTATTCCGGGTGCAGCGGGAAGGCCACCTTCCATTCGACGGCCATCTTGTAGACCGGCGACTTGCGCGCGGCGTCGATCCAGCGCTGCGCAATGCCCTGGCGCAGCGCCTCGGCCTGCACGGCCGGGTCGTTCGGGTCCAGGAAGATGTCGAGCTGCGACTGGTACAGGTCCCGCTCATCGGCCACCGAGGCGGCCTGTTCGATGCGGTCGGCGTCGTACAGCATCACGCCCAGATAGCGGATGCGGCCCACGCAGGTCTCCGAGCAGACCGTTGGCTGGCCGGCCTCGATGCGCGGATAGCAGAACACGCATTTCTCGGCCTTGCCGCTCTGCCAGTTGAAATAGATCTTCTTGTAGGGGCAGCCGGAGATGCACATGCGCCAGCCGCGGCACTTGTCCTGGTCCACCAGCACGATGCCGTCTTCCTCGCGCTTGTAGACCGACCCCGAGGGGCACGATGCCACGCAGGTCGGGTTCAGGCAGTGTTCGCACAGGCGCGGCAGGTACATCATGAACGTGTTCTCGAAGGTCGAGTACATGTCCTTCTGGATCTCGTCGAACAGCTTGTCGCGGCTGCGCGAGTCGAATTCGCCGCCCAGGTCGTCCTCCCAGTTCGGGCCCCATTCGATCTTCTCCATCCTCTGGCCGGTAATGGCCGAGACGGGGCGCGCCGTCGGCGGGGTCTCCACCAGCGGGGCCTTCTGCAGGTGTTCGTAGTCGTACGTGAACGGCTCGTAGTATTCGTCGATCTGCGGCAGGTTCGGGTTGGCGAACATGTTCGACAGGATCTTGCCCTTGCCACCCTGGCGCGGGGTCAGGCTGCCGTCGGCATTGCGCTTCCAGCCGCCGTTCCACTTGTCCTGGTTCTCCCACTCCTTGGGGAAGCCGATGCCGGGCTTGGTCTCGACGTTGTTGAACCAGGCGTATTCAACGCCTTCGCGGCTGGTCCAGACGTTCTTGCAGGTCACGGAGCAGGTATGGCAGCCGATGCACTTGTCGAGGTTCAGCACCATGGCCACTTGCGCGCGGATCTTCATTGCCATGCTCCTTCAGTCTTTTCTGCCTTGTTTTGGGGGGAGGGTGCTTCCTTGCGCGGACCTTCCAGCCAGTCCACCTTGTTCATCTTGCGAAGGATCACGAATTCGTCACGATTGCTGCCAACCGTGCCGTAGTAGTTGAAGCCATAGGCCAGCTGCGCGTAGCCGCCGATCATGTGCGTGGGTTTGGTCACCGCGCGCGTGACCGAGTTATGGATGCCGCCGCGCATGCCGCTGGTTTCCGCACCTGGCACATTGACGATTTTTTCCTGTGCGTGATACATCAGGCACATGCCCTGGGGCACCCGCTGCGACACCACCACCCGGGCGGTCAGCGTGCCGTTGACGTTGAACACTTCCACCCAGTCGTTGTCGCGGATGCCGTTGGCCTTGGCCTCGGCTTCCGAGATCCAGACGTGCGGGCCGCCGCGCGACAGCGTGAGCATGCGCAGGTTGTCCGAGTAGGTGGAGTGGATGCCCCACTTCTGGTGCGGCGTGATCCAGTTCAGCACCAGTTCCGGATTGCCGTTCGGCTTGCGGCCCAGCATCGGGCTCACCGTCTTGGTGTCGATGGCCGGCTTGTAGACGCATGCGCCTTCGCCGAAGTCCAGCATCCAGCGGTGGTCCTGGTAAAACTGCTGGCGGCCGGTCAGCGTGCGCCATGGAATCAGTTCGTGGACATTGGTGTAGCCGGCGTTGTAGCTGACTTCCTCCGATTCCAGGCCCGACCACGTCGGGGCCGAAATGATCTTGCGCGGTTGGGCCTGCACGTCGCGGAAGCGGATCTTGTCGTGCTCGCGGCCCGCGGCCAGGTGCGTATGGTCGCGCCCGGTGATCTTCGACAGCGCGTCCCAGGCCTTCACGGCCACGTGGCCGTTGGTTTCCGGGGCAAAGGTCAGGATCATCTCGGCGGCGTCGATGGCTGTTTCCAGCCTCGGACGGCCGTGGCTGATGCCCGGCTCGGTCACGGTCTTGCTCAGGTGGCCGATCTCGTGGACCTCATGCTTCGTGTCCCAGTTGATGCCCTTGCCGCCGTTGCCCAGCTTGTCCAGCAGCGGCCCGACCGACGTGAATTTCTTGTAGATGTCGGCGTAGTTGCGTTCGACCACCGTCATCGACGGGGCGGTCTTGCCCGGGATCAGGTCGCATTCGCCATGCTTCCAGTCCTTCGGCTCGAACGGCTGGCCCAGTTCGCCCGGGGTGTCGTGCAGCAGCGGCGTGCACACCAGATCCTCGCGCGTGCCCAGGTACGGGCCGGCAATCTCGCTGAACTTTTTCGCGATGGCCTTGTAGATTTCCCAGTCGGTCTTGCTTTCCCACAGCGGCTGCACGGCTTCGGACAGCGGGTGGATGAACGGGTGCATGTCCGACGTGTTCAGGTCGTCCTTTTCGTACCAGGTGGCCGTGGGCAGCACGATGTCGCCGTACAGGCAGGTGGTGCTCATGCGGAAGTCGAGCACGGTCAGCAGGTCGAGCTTGCCCTCCGCGGCCGGGCGCACCGTGACCTCGCTCGGCTTGATCGCGTCGTTCTCGTCGCCGAACACCGCGTTCTGCGTGCCGAGCAGGTACTTGAGAAAGTACTCGTGGCCCTTGCCCGAGCTGCCCAGGATATTCGACCGCCATACGAACATGTTGCGCGGGAAGTTGGCCGGGTTGTCGGGATCGTCGCAGGCAAACTGCAGCGCACCGGACTTGAGCTGTTCGACGGTGTGGGCGACCGGGTCCTTGCCGGCTGCGCGGGCGTCGGCCACCACATCCAGCGGGTTTCGGCCTAGCTGCGGCGCCGACGGCAGCCAGCCCATGCGCTCGGACTTGGCGTTCAGGTCCAGCAGCGACAGGTTGTCGTACCGCCTGTGATCGGCGGTCGGCGCCAGGATCTCGTCCACGCCAAGCTTCTCGTGGCGCCACTGGCTCGTGTGGTTGTAGAAGAACGATGTGCCGTTCATCTGGCGCGGCGGGCGCGACCAGTCGGAGCCGAAGGCCAGCGGCGCCCAGCCGAATTGCGGGCGCAGCTTTTCCTGGCCGACGTAATGGGCCCAGCCGCCACCGCTCTGGCCCACGCAACCGCACATCATCAGCAGGTTGATGATGCCGCGGTAGATCATGTCGTTGTGGTACCAATGGTTCAGCGCCGCGCCGACGATCACCATGCTCTTGCCATGTGTGCGATCGGCGTTGTCCGCGAACTCGCGTGCCACCTGGATCACGAGGTGGCGCGGCACGGTGGTGTGCTTTTCCTGCCAGGCCGGCGTGTAGGGCACGTCGTCGTCGAACGACGCGGCCACGTTGGGGCCGCCCAGGCCCTGGTCGACGCCGTAGTTGGCCAGCTGCAGGTCGTAGACGGTGGCCACACGCGCCACGGTGCCATCGGCCAGCGTCAGCCGGCGCACCGGCACGCGACGGCGCAGCAGCGCGTCGTGCTCGCCGCCAAAGTAGGGGAAGCCCACCTCGGCCACTTCGTCCTCGACACCGATCAGCGACAGGCGCGGGTCGATGTCCCGGCCGCTGCCGCCATCCTTCATTTCCAGGTTCCAGCGTCCCACCCTGGCGCCGTCGTCATGGGCGGCCTCGCCCCAGCGGAAGCCAATCGAGCCGTTGGGCGCAACGATCCCGCCGCTGGCCTGATCGATCACCAGCGTCTTCCATTCCGGATGATTGGACTGGTCCAGGTTGCCGTCCAGATGGGAGGCGCGCAGGAAGTGGTCGGGCACCAGCGTGCCGTCCTGGTCGCGCAGCAGCACCAGCATCGGCATGTCGGTGTACTGCTTCACGTAATCGCGGAAATACGATGACTTGCCGGTGGCGTGGAATTCCTTGAGCACCACGTGGCCCATGGCCATCGCCAGCGCGGCATCGGTGCCTTGCTTCGGGGCCAGCCAGATATCGCCGAACTTCACCATTTCGCCGAAATCCGATGACACGGCGACGGTCTTGGTGCCCTTGTAGCGGACTTCGGTATAGAAGTGCGCGTCAGGGGTACGCGTCTGCGGCACGTTCGAGCCCCAGACCATCAGGTAGGTGCTGTTGTACCAGTCGGCCGATTCGGGCACGTCGGTCTGCTCACCCCAGATTTGTGGGCTGGCGGGCGGCAGGTCGCAGTACCAGTCATAGAACGACAGGCAGGCCCCGCCGAGCAGGCTGAGGTAACGCGCCCCGGCCGCGTACGAGACCATCGACATGGCCGGAATTGGCGAAAATCCGATGACCCGATCCGGGCCGTACTGCTTGACCGTGAAGGCGTTGGCGGCGGCGATCATCTCGGTGGCCGTATCCCAGTCCGCCCGCACAAAGCCGCCCTGGCCGCGCACGCTCTTGTAGCGCGCGGCCTTCTCGGGGTCCTGGCTGATCGATGCCCACGCGGCGATCGGGTCCATGGTCTTGCGCGCCTCGCGCCACATCTCCATCAGGCGGCCGCGGATCATCGGATACTTCACGCGCTGCGCCGAATAGACGTACCAGCTGTACGACGCGCCGCGCGGGCAGCCACGCGGTTCGTGGTTGGGCAGGTCGGGACGGGTGCGCGGATAGTCGGTCTGCTGGGTTTCCCAGGTGATCAGCCCGTTCTTGACGTACACCTTCCACGAACACGACCCCGTGCAGTTCACGCCGTGCGTCGATCGCACGATCTTGTCGTGCTGCCAACGGCTGCGGTAGCTGTTTTCCCACGTGCGGTCTTCGTTGACCACCGCACCATGTCCGTCCGCGTACGTGGACTTCACACGCGACAGGAACTTCAGTCGATCCAGAAAATGAGACATTTCTTATGTTCTCCGCTTGCTTTTTGTGGGTGATGCCGCCTCAGCAGGGCATGGGGGCGTTCCGGCGTGCGTAGTACCACCAGGTCACCAGTACACAACTCAGATAGAAGGCGATGAAGCCGTAGAGCGCGGCATCGGGCGAGCCCGTCAGTTCCAGCGACGTGCCGAAGCTCTTCGGAATAAAGAAACCGCCATAGGCACCGATCGCGCCCGAGAAGCCCAGCACGGCGGCCGATTCCTTGCCGGCGTCCTGCTGGGCCTGCTTCTGCGCGGCGTCGCCCTTGCCGGCGGCGTCGCGCTGACGCTCGGTCAGGAAGATCACAGGGATCATGCGGAACGTGGAGCCGTTGCCGATGCCGGTCAGGGCGAACAGCACGATGAAAGCGGCCAGGAAGGCCTGGAAGTTGCCCGCCTGTCCGTCATGGGGCAGGGCGGACAGCACGGCGCAGACGGCCGCGATCATGCCGATGAAGGTCCAGAGCGTGACCCGCGCACCGCCAAGCTTGTCGGAGATCCAGCCCCCAACGGGGCGGGTCAGGGCGCCGACCAGCGGGCCCAGGAAGGCATAGGCCGTGGGGTTGATGCCCGGAAACTGTGATTTGGTCAGCAGCGCCAGTCCGGCCGAGAAGCCGATGAACGAGCCGAACGTGCCGATATAGAGCCAGCACATCAGCCAGTTGTGCTTGCGCTGGAAGATCACCGCCTGTTCCGCGAACGACGCGCGCGCATCGGCAATGTCGTTCATGCCGAACCACGCGGCCAGCGATGCCGCCACGATGAACGGCACCCAGATAAAGCCCGCGTTCTGCAGCCAGAGGCTTTGCGTGGCGCCGCCGGCCTGGTAGCCCTGCGGTTCGCCGCCGAACGCGCCGAACACGGCCACCGACACCACCAGCGGCGTGACGAACTGCACCACGGACACGCCGAGGTTGCCGATGCCGGCATTGAGCCCGGTGGCCAGCCCCTTCTTCGCCTTCGGGAAGAAGAAGCTGATATTGGCCATCGACGAACTGAAGTTGGCACCGCCCAGCCCGCACAGCAGGGCCAGCACCAGCAGCGTGGGGTAGCTGGTCGAAGGGTCGCGCAGCGCAAAGCCCATGCCCAGCGCCGGAATCAGCAGCAGCGCGGTGGAGATCGCCGTGAAGCGGCGGCCGCCGAACACCGGCACCAGGAACGAATAGAAGATGCGCAGCGTGGCGCCGGACAGGGCGGGCAGCGCGGTCAGCCAGAACAGCTGGTTCTTGGTGAACTGAAAGCCGGCGCGGTCAAGGTTGACGGCCACCACGCTCCATAGCATCCAGATCACGAAGGCCAGCATCAGGGCGGGAATCGAGATCCAGAGGTTGCGGTAGGCGATGCGTTCGCCCCGGTCGCGCCAGAACGTGGCGTTCTCGGGCTCCCAGCGGGTCAGTACGGTACTGGTCATGGTGTGCGAGACAGGAAAGTTGGGAAATCGCGGATCAGGCGGTCTGCGTGGACGGGTCCAGCGCGGCGGACGCCTCGGGCTGGGGCCGCGCACGCCGCTGCTCCGCGCGGTGGCTGTAGTGCATCCAGACCAGGCTCACGCAGACCGTGCCGTACATCAGCATGAAGCAGCTGCTGCGGATGCCGGTCAGGTCGGCCAGCGCGCCGAACAGGATCGGCAGGATGAAGCCGCCCAGGCCGCCGGCCAGGCCCACCACGCCCGACACCGCGCCGATGTTGTGCGTGAAGTCGTTAGAGATGAACTTGAAGACCGACGCCTTGCCGATGGCGAAGGCGATGCCGACCACGAACATCAGGATCGTGAACAGCGTAGGCGTCAGGGCGATCTGGAAGCTCTGCGGGCCAGTGACCGTGTGGATCACGAAGTCGGTCTTCGGGTAGCTCAGCAGGAAGAAGCCCACCCAGCTGACCCACATCACCCACCACGTGGTGCGGTGGGCGCCGTAGCGGTCAGAGATCCAGCCGCCGATCGCGCGCAGCACGCCGCCGGGCAGCGAGAAGCAGGCGGCCAGGAAGGCGGCGGTCTTGATGTCAAAGCCGTATTCGCCGATGTAGTACTTGGTCATCCACAGCGACAGGCCCACGTAGCCCCCGAACACCACCGAGTAGTACTGCGAGTAGCGCCACACGCGCGGGTCGCGCATTACGGCCAGCTGGGCGCGAAAGCTCGTGGCCGATGTGGAACGGTGGGCCGGGTTGCTGCGCGAAAACAGGAAAAATACGATGGCCGTGACCAGCATCGCCACCGAGTAGACCTTGGGCACGATTTCCCAGGTGCCGGCAGCCAGGATCAACGCCGGGGCCACGAACTTGGTCAGCGCGGCGCCCGAGTTGCCGGCCCCGAAGATGCCCATCGCCAGCCCCTGGCGCGAGCGCGGGAACCAGCGGGCCACATACGGCGTGCCCACCGAGAACGAGCCGCCGGCCAGCCCGACGAACAGCCCCAGCACCAGCAGCTGCCACAGCGTGTGGACATAGGAAATCAGCCAGATCGGGATTACCGTCAGCAGCATCAGGACGAAGAACACCACGCGGCCGCCGTAGCGGTCGGTCCAGATGCCCAGCGGTACGCGGATCAGCGAGCCACTGAGCACCGGGGTGGCGGCCAGCAGGCCGAATTCCGTGTCGTTGAGGCCGAGTTCGTTCTTGAGCGGGATGCCGAGCACCGCGAACATCATCCAGACGGCAAAGCAGATGGTGAACGCGAAGGTGCTGGACCAGAGCGTGGTCCAGGCGCCGGGCGGTACGGCTTGCGAGGCTTGGGAAGAGTGGGGTGCGGTGGGCATGGCCGGGTTCCGGAGTCACTTTGAGGAGTGATGCCAGAGTAGGCCTGCGGGTCTGCGCGGAACATTCGCCGGCCGTACAGCCGGAAGCGGGCGGGGCTATGCCGAGCGTACTAGTTCTTTCGGCATAGGCCCGCCGGAAAGCCGCGTGGGGCAGCGGTTACAGCGGGCCTGGCGCCAATGGCCGGCGTGGCGGCAACCAGGCTCGCTGCGACAGGTTCATGATTTAGATCAAATCGGATGCATCAGGCAAAACGGGTGACGGGCCCCCGCCCTGCCATGGCCTGGGACGCCTAGCGCACGAGCCTGGCGGCGCCGCGGCCGCCGCACCAGCGTGCCGCGCGGCGGCGGCGCGGCCTGCGTACCGCGTTGGCGGGCTGGCGTTCTCCTCCGTACGGGTTTTCCGAGAACGGAATCGGCGCATTCATATAGGCGTTGAGCTTGTCGCGCACGAACGACGTGTCGTCACCCACGCTGGAGATGATGCCTGTCGTGGCGCCGCCGCCGAGCAGCAGCGTGAAGATGCCGCGATACGGAAAGTCGGCGTAGGCCGGCCCGCTCACATCGAATGGCTCCGATCGCTTGAACATGTCTTCGGCGGTGGCGCCCATGGCCCAGTGGAACGCGGCCGGGAATTTCAGCGCGACGATCCGGGGATGGATGTTGTGATAGTCCGACCCAATCGCCGGATCGCCAAAGATGTAGGTGCCGCCCGTCCCCCAGTTCTGCGTGTCGAAGTCTTCGTTGACGGTGTCCGACACCAGCGGCGCATGGCTGGCCGGAATCTGCCAGGGCATGATCGGAACCTTGAGGTCACGGCTCAGCTCGGCGCAGAAGTCGAAGAAGCGCTCCCACTCGTGGGTCCAGTAGCAATAGCCATTGGCATAGCTGCGGATGGTGAAATCGTCGGCTTCATAGCGGTCCACGGCCAGGAAGTCCGGCGCGTTCGGGCCCTCGTGGACGCGCATGGCCCGGATGAACTCGGCCGTGGCCCGGGCATTCTGGACTGGCTCGTCGCCGGATGCGTAAATCCATTCCGATGCCCCGACACCCCACAGGTTGACCTGCCAGCCGAAGGTGATGGCGGGCGCCACGGTGCGGATCAACCAGTTCACGGCGGCGATATAGCCGCGGATGTTTTCCTCGATGTCCTGCGGGATCGTGGCCTGGACGTTCCAGTGATCGAGCGCCATCCGCAACGGCTCGCGGACCGGCATGGCGTACGCCGGACCGAATCCGCCTTGCTGGCAGGCCCCGAGGAAGTCCGGATTGATGACATAGCCCGCGGGCACCGGATGGCTGGCATCGGTATGTTCCTTCGCCAGGTTCAGCGACAGGATCAGGTTGGCCAGGCTGTGGGCCAGCCCCTGCTTGTTTGCCAGCTGCGTCGGCGTGTCGCCCAGCGACAGGTTGCAGGTATAGGAAACCAGCACCGGCAGCACCTGGTGGCCGCCGCCGATCTGCCGCTCGATATCGCGCGCCAGCAGCACGGTGGCGGTGGTCTGGTTGTCGGCGCTCAGGTAGGTATTGGCATCGCCGGCGCCATCGAACCCCGCGTACTTGAACACCGACGATGCGCGGGCCGCCACGAAGTCGGCGGCGTTGCCCGGTGTCAGGTCGGCGCAGCCCCCGAAACTCAGGAAGTCGGGGAACCCGCGCACGTTCAGGTTCGCGCCGCGGGCCACCTCGATCGTAAGCCGCGACACGCCGTTCTGCGCCACGCGCAGGGTATCGGGCGCCTGTACGTGATAGACCTGGCCGTCGATCAGGAAGTCCGCTACCTCCACGGTATAGGTCTGGGGCTGCACGGGCACGGCCAGCTCGTACGAGTGGGCGCCCGCCTCGACCGGGATATCCTGCCGATAGGTCATGTTGGCGGCCACCAGCCGCACTTCGAGCGGCACGCTGACGCCGACGTCGGAGACGATCTCGACCGGCAGCTTGACAAAGCCCGTGGTATCGACGGCCGTGGCATGCATTTCCGCGGAAGAGAACAGCACGTTCTGGACGTTGGCGTCAAGGTCGCGAAACTTGGCGGGAAAGGTGTAGCGGACGTTGTTCAGCGGATAGGGCGCCACGCTGATATCGACGACACCCGCGCGCGGCAGCCCGCCGAGCGGCATGATGCCACCCGGCGGCAGCAGGAATTCCACCAGCAGGTCGCCCGTGTTGCGCACCACCACGCTGATGTCGAGTTCTTCGTCCAGCAGTGGCTGGATGCGCTCGATCGCCACATTGAGGCGGCCGTAATACCGCGCATCCGAATAGCTGACGACCACTGCGGCGGTGCTGCCGGGGGTGACGGTGACCGTGGTGGGGTGCGCGACGGCGTCGGCCACCACCGTGTAGGCGGCATTGGACAGCGCGTCGACGCTGACCGCGTAGGTGCCGGCGGGCAGCGCCACCGGCGTGGTGGCGCCGGCTGCCACCGTTTCGACGTGCGTCTGCGAGCCCTGGGTGAACGTGATGGTTTGTGCCGCCGAGTAAAGCGCGGCGTCGGGCGGGGAGTCCGCCTGGACCCGTACCGTACCGCGGGTATCGGGGATCGCGTCGGCTTCCAGGGCGAAGGACGACAGGTAGGCCGCAGCATTGGGGCCGGTCAGGTCGCCGTTGATGCCGATCTTGATCGTGTCCTGGGCGGCGAATGTGTGGGGCGTCTCGAAGTCGAGCGTGGCCTCGACGCCCCAGGTCGTGCTGTCGATCCGGGCGTTTTCGGTGTGGGCCGTCGTGGCCTGCCAGCGCCAGAGCTGGACATTGAAGTCCGTGGGTTGCACCGCGGCCGGGGACTTGAACGCCAGGCCAAGGAAATGATCGATGCCGACTGACGAACCATCGGCATGGCGGATGTTTGCGATGTTGATCACGCCATACCACTGCGATGCCCCGCTTTCCACCTTGATGTCGAAAAGGATTGCCATGACTGTTGCCTCCCTGCCTGTGAACGCTGCGCACCATGCGCAGGCGTCAGCGCAGGATAGGAGGCAAGGTACTGGCCTGAGAATGGATTTGCCGCACGGCACGTCCGGCCCCGAGGGGTCCGGCGCGGCGTGCGGCAGTGGATTCCCTGGTGCTGACGGTCAGGGAGAGGCAGGAGGGGCGGCGGGCGGGCCCGGTGTGCGCGGGCCCCGTGCGGTTACGCCGAAGGCGGCGGCACGTAGCCGGCGGCCTGGTCGGCGCCTTCGCCGAAGAAATACTTCTCGGTCTGCTTGAGCAGGTACTGGCGCGCGCGGACGTCGGCCATGTTCAGGCGGTTCTCGTTGATCAGCATGGTCTGGTGCTTGAGCCAGCCAGCCCAGGCTTCCTTCGATACGCTCTGCCAGATCTTCTTGCCGAGATCGCCCGGCAGCGGCGGGAAGTCGAGGCCTTCGGCTTCCTTGTTCAGTTTGACGCAATGGACCATGCGGGCCATGAGGGACTCCTTTTTCGTGTGGCCGCTATTGTAGCCAAGCCGCGCCGGCGGGGCGGGGCCGGTGGCCCATGCCCCTGCGGCGGCTGTTGTCTTTGCGGACGTTGCGGGGTTACAGCTTCTTCATCAGCACCATCGACTTGCGCTGCCAGTTGTAGAGCTTGCGCTTGTCTTCCGGCAGGTCATCCACGGTGGCGTGCACGAAACCGCGCTTGAGGAACCAGTGCTCGGTGCGCGTGGTGAGCACGAACAGGCGGTCCAGGCCCAGCGAGCGGGCGCGGCGTTCGATGCGCTTGAGCAGGCGCTCGCCGTCGCCGGTGCCCTGGGCCTCGGCCGATACGGTCAGGCAGGCCATCTCGCCCATGTTCTCGCGCGGGAACGCATACAGCGCGGCACAGCCGAACAGCACGTTGTCGTGCTCGATCACCGAGAACTTGTCGATGTCGCGCTCGATCAGGTGACGCCCGCGCGGCACCAGCGTGCCGTCGGCCTCCAGCGGCGCGATCAGCTGCAGGATGCCGCCCACGTCGTCGAGGGTGGCTTCGCGCAGGCTTTCCAGGTCGGTATCGGACACCATCGTGCCCACGCCATCGTGCAGGAACAACTCCAGCAGCACCGAGCCGTCCATGTCGAACGGGATCAGGTGGGCGCGGGGCACGCCACCCTTGAGCGCCTTGACCAGATGCTCGAGGTAGTACGCCACGTCGGGCGGCAGGTGGTTGTTCTGCAGCCGCTCCACGGCGGTGCGCAGCGACATTTCCTTCATCAGCTTGCCCACGGCGTCGGGCACGCCCGGCACCTCGGTGATGAAGATCAGCTTGTCGGCCTTGAGCGCGCTGGCCGTGGCGCTGGCCACGTCTTCCATTGACAGGTTGAACGCCTGGCCTGTCGGCGAGAAGCCCAGTGGCGACAGCAGCACGATCTTGCCGTGCGACAGCGACATGCGCATAGACTCATCGTCGATCTTGCGCACCAGCCCCGTGTGCTGGTAATCCACGCCGTTGACGATGCCGACCGGCCGCGCCGTGATGAAGTTTCCCGACACCACCGACAGCTGGGCGCCGGCCATCGGGGTATTGGGCAGGCCCTGGCTGAAGGCCGCCTCGATGTCCAGACGCAGTTCGCCGGCCGCTTCCTTGGCGCATTCGAGCGCGGCGTTGTCGGTGATCCGCACGCCATCGGCAAACTGCGACTGCACGTTGCGCAGGCCCAACTGCTCTTCCACCTGGGGGCGCGAGCCAAAGACCAGCACCACGTGCATGCCCATGGCGTGCAGCAGCGCCACGTCGTTGACCAGTGCGTTGAGCACGCCGGCCTTGACCAGTTCGCCGCTGAAGGCGATCACGAAGGTCTTGCCGCGGAACGTGTGGATGTACGGGGCGACGGCGCGCAGCCAGTCGACGAACTGCTGCTGGTCGGGGCCGCTGGCCTCGGCCAGATCGGCGCCGGCCGACGCTGACGGGATGGGCGTGGCGGGCTCGGCAGTGGTCATCGGGACAGTCGACGGATCGGCGGGCGAGGGCGGGTCGGCAGGATCTGGGTCCTGCTGCGGGGAGTCGGTTCTGGCGTTCATGCGGCGGATTATAATCCCGGCCAATGTCAGCACAACGCCCCGCCAAGCCTGCCCCGGCCAACCCCGCCGAGGCTACCTCCGCCCAGGCCAGCCAGAACCCCGCTCCGCGCGACGCGGGCGGTGGTGCTCGCCCCCCGAAACAGGCGCAGCAACGGCCGCCACAACAGCGGCCACAACAGCCGCCACAACAGTCGCAGAAGCCGGCGCAGCATCCGCCGCAGCCGCGTCAGCCCCGTCCGCCGCGCCAGGGCGGCACCCCGCGACCGGCGCGCCCCGAGGCCGGGCAGCAGGCTGCCCGCCCGGAAGGCGGCCAGCGTCCGCCTCGCGCGGAAGGCGGCCAGCGTCCGCCGCGCCCGCCCCAGCCGGTGCGGCTGGCCAATCCGCTGCCCGAGATCACGTTCCCGGAGGCCCTGCCGGTGTCGGCGCGCCGCGACGAGATCGCGCAGGCGCTGCTGGCCAACCAGGTGGTGATCGTTTCCGGCGAAACCGGCTCGGGCAAGACCACGCAGCTGCCCAAGATCGCGCTGTCGGTCGGGCGTGGGCCGGCCCGCGAGGGCAAGCCCGGCGGCGGCCTGATCGGCCACACGCAGCCGCGGCGGATTGCCGCCACGTCCACGGCCAAGCGCATCGCGCAGGAACTGGGCACGCCGGTGGGGGAGCACGTGGGCTACCAGGTGCGCTTCAACGACACCATGTCGGCGGGTGCGTCGGTCAAGCTGATGACCGACGGCATCCTGCTGGCCGAGACGCAGAACGACCCGCTGCTGCGCGCCTACGACACGATCATCATCGACGAGGCGCACGAGCGCAGCCTCAATATCGACTTCCTGATCGGGTACCTGCGCCAGATCCTGCCCAGGCGGCCGGACCTGAAGGTGATCATCACGTCGGCCACCATCGATGCGAAGCGATTTGCCGAGCATTTCGCGCGCGATGGCAAGCCGGCGCCCGTGATCGAGGTCAGCGGCCGCCTGTATCCGGTGGAAATCCGTTACCGCCCGATCCAGGAAGACAAGCCGGCACCGGGTCAGGCGGCCGCGCCGCGCACGGAAAAGGCGAAGGAACGCGACCTCTACGACGGTATCGTCGATGCCGTGGACGAACTGTGCCGGCTGGGCCCGGGAGACGTGCTGGTCTTCCTGCCCGGCGAGCGCGAGATCCGCGAGGCCGCCGAGGCGCTGCGCAAGCATCATCCGCCGCATACCGAGATCCTGCCGCTGTTTGCGCGGCTGTCCGTGCAGGAGCAGGAGCGCGTGTTCCGGCCGTCGAACGCCCGGCGCATCGTGCTGGCCACCAACGTGGCGGAAACGTCGCTCACGGTGCCCGGCATCCGCTACGTGGTGGATACGGGCCTGGCGCGCGTGAAACGCTATTCGTACCGCAACAAGGTGGAACAGCTGCAGATCGAGTCGATCTCGCAGGCGGCCGCCAACCAGCGGGCCGGCCGTTGCGGTCGGGTGGCCGACGGCGTCTGCATCCGGCTGTACGAGGAAAGCGACTTCGTGGGCCGGCCGCGCTTTACCGACCCGGAAATCCTGCGCTCGTCGCTGGCGGCGGTCATCCTGCGCATGAAGGCGCTGCGCCTGACCGATATCGAGGCCTTTCCGTTCATCGAGCCGCCGCTGGGCCGCGCCGTGGCCGACGGCTACCAGCTGCTGCAGGAACTCGGTGCGCTCGACGAAGGCAACCAGCTGACCGGCACCGGCCGCCAACTGGCGAAACTGCCACTCGATCCGCGCGTGGCCCGCATGATCCTGGCCGCCCGCGACCACCACTGCCTGAAGGAAGTGCTGATCATCGCCAGCGCGCTGTCGGTGCAGGACCCGCGCGAACGGCCGCAGGAAGCTCAGGAAGCGGCCGACCAGGCGCATCGCAAGTTCATGGACGAAAAGTCCGAGTTCCTGGGATGGGTCAAGCTGTGGAAGTGGTTCGAGGAAGCCGTCGCGCACAAGAAGACCAACCGCCAGCTTCAGGACCAGTGCCGCAGCAACTTCCTGTCGCACGTGCGCCTGCGCGAATGGCGCGATGTGCATTCGCAGCTGCACACCACGGTCAGCGAGCAGGGCTGGCGCCTGAACGAGTCCGAGCCGACCTTCGAGCAGCTGCACAAGGCGCTGCTGACGGGCTTGCTGGGCAACGTGGGCCTGAAGCTCGACGAGGCCGACGGCAAGGGCCGCGAGTACCTGGGCGCGCGCGGCATCAAGTTCCACCTGTGGCCGGGATCGCTGATCGCGCGCAAGGTGGGCCGCTGGATCATCGCCGCCGAGCTGGTCGAAACCAGCCGGCTATATGGCCGCACGCTGGCCCGCGTGGAGCCCGAATGGGTCGAACAGGTGGGCAAGCACCTGCTCAAGGTGAGCTGGAGCGAGCCGCACTGGGAGAAAAAGGCCGGCCAGGTGCTGGCGCTGGAACGCGGCACGCTGTACGGGCTGCCGGTCTACCAGCATCGGCGGGTGGATTTCGGCCCGATGAACCCCGCGGAGGCGCGCGAGCTGTTTATCCGCAGCGCGCTGGTGGAAGGCGAGTTTGACACCCGGCTGCCGTTTTTCGCCCATAACCAGCGGCTGGTGCGCGAGATCGAGAACCTGGAGCACAAGTCGCGCCGGCAGGACGTGCTGGTGGACGATGCGCTGATCTACGCGTTCTACGACAAGGCCATTCCGACGGACATCCACAACCAGGTGGCCTTCGAGAAGTGGTACCAGGCCGAATCGGCCAGGGACCGCAAGCTGCTGTACCTGAACCGCGACGAACTGATGCGGCACGAGGCGGCCGGCATCACCACCGACCTGTTCCCGAAGATCCTGCCGGTCGCCGGCATCGACATGGGCTTGTCGTACCACTTCGAGCCCGGCAGCCACCGCGACGGCGTGACGCTGACCGTGCCGCTGTACGCGCTGAACCAGGTCAGGCCCGAGCGCGCCGAATGGCTGGTGCCGGGCATGATCAAGGAAAAGGTGCATCTGCTGCTGAAGTCGCTGCCGCAGAAGCTGCGCCGCCATTGCGTGCCGCTGCCCGATTACGCGGCCGGGTTTGTCGACCGCCAGCCGTTCGGCGAGGGCGACCTGCTCGACGTGCTGATCGCAGACGTGCGCGAGCAGACCGGGACGATGATCCGGCGCGCCGACTTCAAGCTGGAAACGCTGCCGGCGCACCACACGATGAACTTCAAGGTGATCGACGAGCACGGTCGCCAGCTGGATATGGGCCGCAACCTGGCCCAACTGCGCGCCGAACTGGGCGGGCAGGCGCAGCAGTCGTTCCAGAACATCGCCGCGCGCGATGTGCCGGCCGTCGAGGCGGGGCAGTACGAGAACCTGACCTCATGGTCGTTTGGCGAATTGCCCGAACTGCTGGAAATCCGCAAGGGCAACCAGACGCTGTTCGGCTACCCGGCGCTGGTGGACCGTGGCGACCACTGTGACGTGGAGGTGTTCGACGATCCCCAGGAGGCGGCGCGCATCCACCACGCGGGCCTGCGGCGGTTGTTCGCGCTGCAGTTGCGCGAACAGGTCAAGTTCATCGAAAAGAACATTCCGAACCTGCAGCAGATGGCCATGCAGTACATGACGCTGGGCACGCAGGAGGAATTGCGCAACCAGATCGTGCTGATGGCGCTGGAGCGCGCCTGCCTGCAGGCGCCGCTGCCGCGCAACGAGGCCGAGTTCAATGCCCGCAAGGACGAAGGCCGGGCGCGATTGTCGCTGCTGGCGCAGGAAATCGCGCGGCTGGTCGGCACCATCCTGGCCGAATATGCATCGCTGCCGCGCAAGCTGTTGCAGGCCAAGCCGTTCGGTTCGGCCTACCAGGACCTGGAAGCCCAGCTCGGCCGGTTGATGAACAAGTCGTTTGTGATCGATACGCCATACACGCAGCTGGTCCACTATCCGCGCTATTTGAAGGGCATGGCGATGCGGGTGGACAAGCTCAAGGGCGACCCGGGCCGCGACAGCCAGCGCATCCAGGATATGGCGCCGCTGGTCCAGCAATGGCAGCGCGCCGAAAAGCAGTTGCGCAGCCAGGGCAGGGGTGCCGCCGACGTGCGGCTGGACGAATTCCGATGGATGCTGGAAGAACTGCGCGTGGCGCTGTTTGCCCAGGAACTGCGCACGCCACAGCCCATCTCGGTCAAGCGGCTGCAGAAGGTCTGGGAGTCGATCCAGCGATGACCGGGAAAACCGAGGCGCAGCGGGCGTTCGCGATGGAAAGTGCCGCTCACATGTATCCAAATGTAAGTTACGCTTAAGAATCCGTTGTACTCGTCATCGCAACCGTCAGACGAAACGTTAGAATGCGCGATTCGTGTAGAAATGGCGGTCTTATGCTTGCATTGCGTCGTGTTGTGGCGGGGGTGTTGTCGATAGGCGCCCTGGCTTTGGCAATGGTCTCCGCGTCCGCCCGGGCAGAGGTGGTGACGATCCTGAATTCCGGTGACGCCAGCGTCACGTTGATCGACAAGGACACCCAGAAGGTTCTGGAAACGTTCCCGATCGGCAAGGAGCCGCACCACCTGATCGCCACGCCCGACGAGAAATCGCTGATCGTGGCCAACGCGGTCGGCAACGACCTGGTCTTCCTGGACCCGGTCACCGGCAAGGTGCAGCAGCGCGTGCCGGGCATCGACGATCCGTACCAGGTGGGCTTCTCGCCGGACCAGAAGTGGTTCATCGCCACCGGCAACCGGCTGGATCGCGTGGACGTCTACCGCTGGGACGGCCATCAGCTCAAGATCGCCAAACAGTTCCCGCTGGCCAAGACGCCCAGCCATATCGCCTTCACCGCCGACAGCAAGATCGCCTTCATCACGCTGCAGGATTCCAACCAGATTGCCGCCATCGACCTGACCACGCTCAACGTGATGTGGGTCATGGAGGCGGGCTCGGCGCCGGCCGGCGTATGGGTCACGCCTGACCAGAAGTACCTGCTGGTGGGCATGACCGGTGCCGACTACGTGGCCGTGATCGACTGGCGCACGCGCACCGTGGTCAAGCAGATCCAGACCGGCAAGGGCGCGCACAACTTCCGCGCCGTGGGCGACAAGCGCCATCTGTTCCTGACCAACCGCGTGCAGGGATCGATCAGCATCATCGACCAGCAGACGCTGTCGAAGGTGGGCGATATCACGGGCCTGCTGCCCGGCCCGGACGACATGGAACTGACCGCCGACGGCAAGACGCTGTGGGTGACGTTCCGCTGGGCGCGCTCGGTGGGCCTGATCGACGTGGCCAGCCGCAAGATGGTGAAGACGATTCGCGTGGGCAAGTCGCCGCACGGCATCTATTTCAAGACCCGCGCGCCGCTGTATTGATATTGACCTGACAAGTCTGAGGACAACATGCGCCGGATGATTTCGCGCATTGCCGCGCTGGTGCTGGCACCGGTGGCGGCTTCGGTGGCCGGCGTGGCGCTGGCCGCCGGGGCGGTTGGACAGGAGGCTGGCGCGTGCCGCGCCGGCACGCTGTACCTGACCTTCGACACCGGCAGCATGAGCCAGGCCGAGCTGATTGCCCGCACGCTGCGCCGCCACCATATTCGCGCCACCTTCTTCCTGGCCAGCGAACCGACCATCAACAAGGACAATTCGCTGGACCCGGCGTGGGCGCCGTACTGGAAATCGCTGGCCGCTGACGGCCACGCCTTCGGCACCCATACGTACGACCATGTGTACCTGCGCAGCGTCAAGGGCGGCAAGGTCACCATGCGTCCGCAGTTCGGCGCGCAGGGCGGCCGCGATGTGGTCATGGACGAGGCGTCGTTCTGTACCGAACTGCGCCGCAGTGCGCAGGCGTTCCAGTCGATGACGGGCCAGCCGATGGTGCCGCTGTGGCGCGCCCCGGGCGGCCGCACCGCGCCGCAGACGCTGGCGTGGGCCGAGCAGTGCGGCTTCCGGCATGTGGGCTGGGCGCCGGCCGGCTTCCTGGGCGACGAGCTGTCGTCGGAGACATTTCCGAACCAGGCGCTGCTGGACAAGGCACTGCGTGACCTGCGCGATGGCGATATTACGATGGCCCACCTGGGCATCTGGTCGCGCAAGGACCCGTGGGCGCCGGCCGTCCTCGATCCACTGCTGACGGGGCTGGAGCAAAAGGGATTCTGCTTTGCCACCTTGCGCGAACATCCGCTATACAAGAACTGGATCGCGCAGCACGGCGCGGTGGAAGCCGGCGCGCAACCAATTTCCGGGTCGAAACGGTAATGTGGGACGCCTTCACTAACTGGCTCAATCTCTGGGTCGGCCAGATCGAGGCCACGGTCTTCCAGGACGTGATCCTGCCCGTGGTCTACAACCTCGGTTTTGGCGGCTATGCGGAGGACGCCTTTACCGGCACCGAATGGCTGCTGGTGGGCGTGGTGCAGATCGCCGTCATGGTGCTGATCCTGGGGCCGCTCGAAAAGCTGCGTCCGGTGGAGGCCGTGACCGACCGGCGCGCCATCCGGACCGACATGTTCTATACGGTGATCCACCGCCTGGGGCTGTTCCGGCTGGCCATGTTCTTCCTGCTGGCGCCGCTGATGGACGGCCTGGAAGGTCAACTGCGCCTGCTGGGCTGGCAGCGCATCAACGTGGAAGACTGGTGGCCGGGCGTGACGTCGGTGCCGCTGGTCAGCTTCTTCGTCTACCTGCTGCTGTTCGACCTGCTCGACTACTGGTATCACCGGCTATCGCACACCTACCGGTGGTGGTGGAGCCTGCACGCGGTGCATCACAGCCAGCAGCAGATGACGCTGTGGAGCGACAACCGCAACCACCTGCTCGACGACATCCTGCGCGACGCCGTGTTCGCCACGGCCGCGCTGGCCGTCGGCGTGGAGCCGTCGCAGTACGTGCTGCTGGTGGCGCTGTCGCAACTGCTGCAGAGCCTGCAGCACGCCAACCTGAAGCTGCACTTCGGCTGGCTGGGCGAGCGGCTGCTGATCTCGCCGCGCTTTCATCGCACGCATCATGCGGTCGGGCTGGGCCACGAGCGCGCCGGCGGCGATGGCCGGCCGGTGCGGCTGGGCGGCTGCAATTACGGCGTGATCTTCCCGTGGTGGGACATGCTGTTCCGCACCGCCGTCTTCACCGACGTCTACTATCCCACCGGCATCCGCGATCAACTGCCGCCGCCCACGGGGCGCGGGCGCAACTATGGTGGCGGCTTCCTGTCCCAGCAATGGCTGGGCATCAAGCGGCTTTTGCGTCTGGGGTGATGGGAAGGCCCCCTGGGCTGTGCTAGGCTCTGGTGGCTTTCCTGAACACTCTTTTTCGCAGATCGCTGCATGAACGATATCCTTCGCGCGTTTGGGCGCGCCGTGGTCAGCCAGCTGCATCCGCGCATGCTGATGCTGACCGTCATCCCGTTTGTCCTGGCCACGGCCCTGTGGGGCGGCCTGATCTGGTGGGGCTGGGACCCGATCATGGGCACCGCCCGCGCGCTGCTGGAAGGTTCGGTCTTCACGAGCTGGATCTACTCCATGCTGGACTGGCTCGGCCTGCAGTCGTTGCGCACCGTGGTGGCGCCGCTGTTCGTGCTGACGCTGGCGATTCCGCTGGTCATTGCGTCGATGCTGATCTTCATCAGCCTGTTCTCGGTGCCTGCCGTGGTGAAGCACCTGGAGCGCGCCTATCCGGACCTGCAGAAGGCCCACGGCGGCAGCATTGCCGGCAGCGTGTTCCAGGCGCTGGGCAATACGGTGGTCTTCCTGCTGCTGGTGCTGGTCACGCTGCCGCTGTGGCTGATTCCGCCGTTTTTTGCGCTGATCCCGCCGGTGCTGTGGGGCTGGCTGACCTACCGCGTCATGACGTACGACGCGTTGTCCGAGCACGCCACGGCCGAGGAGCGCAAGACGCTGATGAAGCGCCACCGCATTCCGCTGCTGACGATCGGCGTGGTGGTGGGCCTGCTGGGCTCCGCCCCCACCTTGCTGTGGGTATGGTCGGCTGTCATCATCTTTCTGTTTCCGGTCGTGCTGGCGGGCACGCTCTGGCTGTACGTGCTGATCTTCATTTTCTCGGCGCTGTGGTTCGGCCACTTCTGCCTGCGCGCGCTGGCGGACCTGCGTGCCGAACGGGCCGCTGCGGCACCGCCGCCACCGACGCCGGGCGACGTGATCGACCTGGCGCCGTCCGACGTGCGCCAGATCGGGCAGTCGTGATGGCAGACGCCACGGCAGCGTGAGCTTTCCATCCTGAGTCTTCAACCAAGAGGGGCATCATGGGTTTCGGTTTGATTGTCATCGGCGACGAGATCCTTTCCGGACGGCGCGAGGACAAGCACATGCGCTGCGCCATCGAACTGCTCGGCGAGCGCGGACTGGCGCTGGACTGGGCCGAGTACGTGGGCGACGAACGCGGGCGCATTACCGCCACGTTGCGGCGGACGTTCGCAGGTCCCGATGTCGTGTTCTGCACGGGCGGCATCGGCGCCACACCGGACGACCATACGCGCCAGTGCGCGGCGGCGGCACTGGGCGTGGACCTGGCACTGCACCCGGAGGCGCGCGAGCAGATCGCGCTGCGCATCGCGGAGACCGCCAACGGCGATCCGGTCAAGGCCGACCTGAATGCGCCCGAGAACCAGCATCGGTTCAAGATGGGCGAATTTCCGGTGGGCGCGCGCATCATCCCGAACAGCTACAACCGGATTCCGGGCTTCTCGGTGGCCGATCACCACTTCATGCCCGGCTTCCCGGTGATGGCCTGGCCGATGATGGAGTGGGTGCTCGACCACTACTACACGCACCTGTTCCACCTGGACGCCGAGCAGTCGCGGGCGTTCTACGTGTTCGAGGCACCGGAATCCACGCTGACGCCGCTGATGGAGCAGGTGGAGGCCACGTTCCCGGGCATCCGCGTGTTCAGCCTGCCGTCGGTGGGCGACGTGACCCGAGGCGACCGCCTTGGGCGGCGGCATATCGACCTGGGGGTGAAGGGACCAGCCGACCTGGTGCCGCCGGCCTACGCGATGCTGCTCGAAGGTGTCCGCGCGATGGGATTCGAGATCGTCGAGCAGTAGGGCGGGGCGTCAGCTCGACTGGCCTAAAAAAAGCGCATCACGGTGGTGATGCGCTTTTTTGTTTGCCGTGTGGGGCCTCGTGGGGCGTTGGCCGGCGTTGCCCGGACTCAGGCGCCGTGCCACGGCAGGCCGCGGAAGCACCAGCCTTCCACGGTCTTGCGGTGGTGTTCCTCGTCGCGCGGGCCCTCGAAGCCTTCCAGCACATCCATGGCCAGCGTGTAGCCGGCCTCGGTCGCCACGCGCGCCGCATGCTTCGAGCGGGCCGCGCTGCGGCACAGGAACAGCACCGGGGCGTCCTGCGGCACGCGCGCCTTCAGTTCGGCCACGAAATTGGGGTTCTGGGTGCCGCCCGGGTAGGTCGACCATTCGACATGCGCGAACTGTTCGTCGGGCAGCGCCACGCCGCCCACCCAGTCCAGTTCGGCCTGGGTGCGTACATCGACCAGTACGGCCTTCGGGTCGGCCTGCAGCAGCGCGTAGGCTTCCTGCGGGGAGAGGGCGCCGTAGTAGGGTAGCTGGCCCTGTTGCCGACGTGCGTGGGCGGCCTGGAGGAGGGTGTCTCGGGTAGTCATTCTGTGTGACGAAGTCAATAAGAAAGCGATCAAAACTGGCGCGCTCGGACGGCTTGGGGGGGCGATCGCAAGAAAGCCCAATCTTTGCTGGGAGCCAGCCCGAATCGGCGCTATTCTAGCGCCCGGCCGTTGCGAGCGGCCCGAAAAATGGTGGCAAACCGGATGCGCCGTTTTGGTGCCAAACTGGTGCATTTCTCACGGTTTGGCACTGTCACGGTGCTATGACTTGAATGATGCACCATAATGGTGTGTCATGGATGTCGGGGCTGGCGAGCCGCGGCGGCAAAGCCAGGCAGGCTCAGGCCGGCAGCCGGGATTGCATGCAATCCGCCTCCCCCGTCGCGGTGCGGCCTGACAGGCAGATGCACGTTTTTCGGGAAGTCTGTGCGATTGGCGCCCCGCTGGGGCCAGGCGTTGGCACGCTTTCTGCTAACATCCCTCGTCCCTTTTGGGGCGGCCAGATCGGCAGGTCCGGAGGTCGCACCAACAATGGCTTTCTCAGACACAGCCTCGAATTTCCAGGAGATAGGCATGGCGCAGAGCGTTGCAGATGTGATGAAGCTCGTGAAGGAAAACGACGTCAAGTTCGTCGATTTCCGCTTCACGGATACCAAGGGCAAGGAACAGCACGTGTCGGTGCCGACGTCGCACTTCGACGAGGACAAGTTCGAAAGCGGCCACGCCTTTGACGGTTCGTCCATCGCGGGCTGGAAGGGTATCGAAGCCTCGGACATGCTGCTGATGCCGGATTCGGGTACCGCCTACATCGACCCGTTCTATGAAGAACCGACCCTGGTCCTGACCTGCGACGTGATTGAACCGTCGGACGGCAAGGGCTACGACCGCGACCCGCGCTCGATCGCCAAGCGCGCCGAGGCCTACCTGAAGAGCACCGGCCTGGGCGACACCGCCTTCTTCGGTCCGGAACCCGAGTTCTTCATTTTCGACGGCGTGACCTGGAACATCGACATGCAGGGCTGCTCGGTGAAGATCCAGTCGGAAGAAGCACCGTGGTCGTCGGGCAAGGAATTCGAGCACGGCAACAGCGGTCACCGTCCGGGCAAGAAGGGCGGCTACTTCCCGGTTGCCCCGATCGACACGTTCCAGGACATGCGTTCGGAAATGTGCCTGATTCTGGAATCGCTGGGCATTCCGGTCGAAGTGCACCACCACGAAGTGGCGGGCCAGGGCCAGAACGAAATCGGCACCAAGTTCAGCACGCTGGTGCAGCGCGCCGACTGGACGCAGCTGCAGAAGTACGTGATCCAGAACGTTGCGCACACCTATGGCAAGACCGCCACGTTCATGCCGAAGCCGGTCGTGGGCGACAACGGTTCGGGCATGCACGTTCACCAGTCCGTGTGGAAGGACGGCCAGAACCTGTTCGCAGGCAACGGCTACGCCGGCCTGTCGGAGTTCGCGCTGTACTACATCGGCGGCATCATCAAGCACGCCCGCGCCCTGAACGCCATCACCAACCCGGGCACGAACTCGTACAAGCGCCTGGTGCCGGGCTTCGAAGCCCCGGTGAAGCTGGCCTATTCGGCCCGCAACCGTTCGGCCTCGATCCGTATTCCGTACGTGGCGAACCCGAAGGGCCGCCGTATCGAAACGCGTTTCCCGGACCCGCTGATGAACCCGTACCTGGGCTTCTCGGCACTGCTGATGGCCGGCCTGGACGGCGTGATGAACAAGATCCACCCGGGCGAAGCTGCCGACAAGAACCTGTACGACCTGCCGCCGGAAGAAGACGCAAAGATCCCGACCGTCTGCTCGAGCCTCGACCAGTCGCTGGAGTACCTGGACAACGACCGTGAGTTCCTGACCCGCGGCGGTGTGTTCTCGAACTCGATGATCGATGCGTACATCGAACTCAAGATGGAAGAAGTCACGCGTTTCCGCATGACGACTCACCCGATCGAGTTCGACATGTACTACTCGCTGTAAAGCGATAAGTGGGTTGCCAGGTTGTGACCGGGCAACACTTGCACCAGGAAGGGGCGGCTTCGGCTGTCCCTTTTTGTTTTGCGGCGACGTTGCTCGCTAGAATGGGGCTCCTTTTCCCAACCTTCATGTCGATGTTCATGAACGCCATTTCGAACAACGGTTTCAGCATGGCCGGCGGCGCGCTGCCGCACCAAATGCGTGTGGGTTTCCCTATTCTGGTGACGATGGCCGCCGTGGCGCTGGCCGTCTGGGCCGCGCCGGCCGCGGCGCAGTCGTCGGACGTGTACATGTGCAAGGGCCCCAACGGCGTGCCCGAGTACCGCAACGGCAGCGGCGGCGGCAAGGACTGCAAGAAGCTCAACCTGCCCGACGTGATGACGGTGCCCGGCACGCGTACCGGCGGCGGTGGCGCCACGGCGGCCGCCAGGCCGGCCGCCACGTCGCCGGCGGCATTCCCGCGCGTGGACAGTGCCACGCAGAAGACCCGCGATGGCGAACGCCGCACGGTGCTGGAGCAGGAGCTGCAGTCCGAGGAAGCCAGGCTGGCCGGGCTGCGCGCCGAGTACAACAACGGCGAGCCGGAGCGCCAGGGCGGCGAGCGTAATTATCAAAAGTATCTGGATCGCACGGCACGGCTGCGCGATGACGTTGCGCGTAGTGAAGCCAATGTGGCTTCGCTTCGGCGGGAACTGTCGAATCTGAAGGATTGAAACCGATGCGTCGCCTGATTCGCGGAGTTTCGCGCAAGGTTACCGGGGCCGACCGCAAGCCGGACGTGGCTGGTTCAGAGGCCCCGGAAGTGCGTGATGCCGATATCCTGCCATTGGGCGATTTCGCATTGCATCCCGGCCTGGACGTGGTGGCCAACCCGGTACTGCTGGTGCGCCAGCCGGGGCTGCGGGTGGTCTACGCCAATCCGGCCGCCGAGGCCAGCTTTGCCATGTCGCGCAAGGCCATGGTGGAACTGACGCTGCCCGACCTGTTCGGCGCGTCGGAAGAGCTCGACACCATGATCGACTCCGTCATGGCGCGGCAGGTGGACGTGCGCCGCCAGGACCTGGTGCTGCGCCCGCCGCTGCAGGAACCGCTGCACGCCCACGTGGTGGTGGGCGGCATCGAGGGCAATTCCAGCACGGCGCTGGTCGAGATCCTGCTTAACGAGCAGAAGGTGCGCAGCGACCGCGAGGAACGCCTGATCGACCTGACATCGGCCAACAAGGAACTGATCCGAAATCTGGCGCACGAGATCAAGAACCCGCTGGGCGGTATCCGCGGGGCGGCGCAGCTGCTGGAATTCGAGCTGCCCGAGCGTGCGCTGCGCGAGTACACGCAGGTCATCATCAAGGAATCGGACCGCCTGCAGACGCTGGTGGACCGCCTGCTGGAGCCCCATCGTCACCCGCACATCGTCTCCGAACTCAATATCCACGAAGTGCTGGAGCGGGTGCGCTCGGTGGTGCTGGCCGAATTCCCGAACGGGCTCGATATCGTGCGCGACTACGATGCCAGCCTGCCGGAGCTGCGCGGGGACATGGAGCAACTGATCCAGGCCGTGCTGAACATCGTCCACAACGCGGCGCAGGCGCTGCACGAGCGCATCGCCCAAGGCGACGCGCAGATCGTCCTGCGGACCCGGGTGGCCCGCCAGGTCACGATTGCCAAGCGTTTGTACAAGCTGGCATTGGACTTGCATGTGATAGACAACGGCCCGGGCATCCCCGAGGACATTCGCGAACGCATCTTCTATCCGCTGGTGTCGGGGAGGGATGGCGGTAGCGGTCTCGGTCTCACACTCGCTCAAACCTTCGTGCAGCAGCACGAGGGCTTGATCGAATGCGAGAGCCGGCCGGGCTGTACCGACTTCCGTATCCTGCTGCCGCTGCACTGACCGCCGATCCAGACATCGACGCGTCCCACGCGGCGATCCAGCGGGTCATACGGGAGACCACATGACACCGAGCAGACAAGCGACGCACATGAAGCCGATCTGGATAGTCGACGACGATCAATCAATCCGCTGGGTCCTGGAAAAGGCCCTTGCCCGTGAAAGCCTGCTCTCCCGCAGTTTTACCAATGTGCGCGACGTGCTCGCGGCGTTGGAAGAGGACGAGCCGCAAGTCCTGATTTCCGATATCCGCATGCCTGGCGGGTCGGGACTGGACCTGCTGCAGGCGATCAAGGCGCGCCACCCCGGGCTGCCGGTCATCGTGATGACCGCGTACTCGGACCTGGACAGCGCAGTGGCCGCCTTCCAGGGCGGCGCGTTCGAATACCTGGCCAAGCCGTTCGATGTCGACAAGGCTGTCGAGCTGATCCGTCGCGCGCTGGAGGAAAGCCTGCGCGAGGAGGAAATGGACGACCGGCTAGTCGATGCGCCCGAGATCCTGGGCCAGGCGCCGGCCATGCAGGACGTGTTCCGCGCCATCGGCCGCCTGTCGCAATCGAACGTGACCGTGATGATTACCGGCGAGTCCGGTACCGGGAAGGAACTGGTGGCGCGGGCGTTGCACAAGCACAGCCCGCGCGCCAACGGCCCGTTCATCGCGCTGAACACGGCGGCGATTCCGAAGGATCTGCTGGAATCGGAACTGTTCGGCCATGAGCGCGGCGCATTCACGGGCGCGCAGACCATGCGGCGCGGCCGCTTCGAGCAGGCCGAGGGCGGTACGCTGTTCCTCGATGAAATCGGCGATATGCCATTCGATCTGCAGACGCGGCTGCTGCGCGTGCTGTCGGACGGCAATTTCTATCGCGTCGGCGGCCACAATCCGCTGCGCGCGAATGTGCGGGTGATCGCCGCCACCCACCAGAACCTGGAAACGCGGGTCAAGGAAGGGCTGTTCCGCGAGGACTTGTTCCACCGGCTGAACGTGATCCGGCTGCGCCTGCCGCCGCTGCGCGAGCGGCCCGAGGACATCACGCTGCTGGCGCGGCATTTCCTGCAGAAGAGCGCCAAGGAACTGGGCGTCGAGCCCAAGCGCATGTCGGACGAGGCGCTGACCTACGTCAGCACGCTGCCGTTCCCGGGCAACGTGCGCCAGCTTGAGAACCTGTGCAACTGGCTGACCGTGATGGCCCCGGCACAGACCATCGAGGTCAAGGACCTGCCGCGCGAGATGATCGACGCCGGGCATGGCGAAAGCCTGTCGGCGTCGCGTCCGCCGGCGCCCGACATGCGGCCTGCCGGTGACTACGAGTCAGTGGACACGTCCGACTACGGCATGGGCGCACCGGGCGGGGATGGCGACACCCTGGTGGCAACGCGTCCGCCCATGGTGACGACATCGTCGGCCATGGCGCCGGCCTATGCCGCGCCGGCCGTCACGCAGAGCTGGGAAAGTCTGCTGGCCGGCGAGGCAAAGTCGATGCTGGAATCCGGCCAGCCGGAAGTCATGGACGCGCTGACGCGCCGGTTCGAAAAGGCCGTGCTGGAAGCCGCGCTCGGCGTCACGCGCGGCCGCCGCGTGGAAGCCGCGACCCGGCTTGGAATTGGCCGGAATACGATTACGCGGAAGCTCCAGGAGCTGGGATTCGACTGAACCCCGATCGCAGTGCCGCGCAACGCGCAAACGTGAAGGGAGGCTCGGTCGGGCCTCCCTTTTTCAATGGGGAACGCGGGAATCGCTTAGGGACTGACCGGCTCGGGCGCCTCATCCACCTGGAACGCGGGAAGCCATACGTCGGGCCCGGGCGCCACCAGAATCCTGCCACGCGCCGACACCCGCTTGCCGGCCAGCGCGCGGGCCTGCCGGACCGTCATGCCGCGCAATTCCCAGAAGTCGAACGCGTCCGTTTCCAGCATGATCGTCGGGAACGGGTCGTTACCCCGGATCTGAATCTCTCCGACCAGCGTCTGCGGCGGCTCGACGGGCGGGGCGGCGGCACATGCCGTGATGGCCAGTGCGGCGAGGAGTGCGAGGATTGCGCCGAAGCATGCTTTCACGCCGGGTCTCCGGAAGTGTGGGGTGACGGCGCACCCCGCCAACGCCTTATTGGACCACGACAGACAGCGATGTGCCCGCAGGGACCTCGACTGTCTCGCTGTATGTCCCGGTCACGGCACTGCGGACGATCGGCAGGCTGCCGTAGGGCTGCAGCAGAAGCGGCACCGACTGCGTCAGCGTTCGAATCGGCAGGAGGTCCTGGGGATCGATCGGCGGCAACCTGAAGTCACCGTCCACCCGTGCCGGGAAGCCAAAGCCGGCAGGGCTTGGCGTTTTCATCAACGCGCCCGCGGTCGCGGCAAACGCGCGTAGCTGTTCGCCGAAACCGGAAGTGTCCTTGACCGAGCGGATGGCCGAATCCAGAACCTGGACCGAATTGGTGCTGCTGAAATCGTTCAGCAGGGCTTTATAGAAGTCGAGTCCGAGCTGCCGGGTCAGAAATCCGCCGAGCGATCCGGAAACGGCATAGCTGTTGCAGGACGCCGATGCAACCCTGAAGTCGAGCAGGCTGCAGTTATAGGAACCGGCCCGGTAGCCGACGTAGTCCGGAAAGCGCATGTCGCGGATCGTGTTGTAGTCCGGGCTGACGGAATCGCTGACGAGATCCTCCAGCATCATGGCTGAAGCTTCCTCCAGCCACCGTTCAAATATGTACGCGGGGCCCTTGACCACGCCTCGGCGGTAGAAGCTCTGCAGGTGCATCGCTTCATGAATCATCGTCGAGACCATTTCCGTCAGGGCCTCGGGGCCGCCCAGATAGAGCGCCTCGGCATCCATGTACAGCGATACCGACTCGTTGCTGTAAGGATTGGTGGCTGGATGCCGGGCGATGGCATTCCGTCCATAGAAATACCCGAGCATGCCGGTCGGACGCTCGTCGTTGTTGAAATTCAGGATCACGATGTCGATGGGCTGCCCGGTGGCGGGGATCAACTCGGAATAGTCGTGCGGCCCCCACAGTGGGCCACCGACCGAGATGAGCGTGTCGTAGAGCCGTCCGGCGGGCGTAAAACTGTCTGCAAGCAGCGCCACGATTTCAGGGCTCACCCTGTCTGGCGTATTTTCTGATTCCTCCACCCAGAAATTGACGGTGGTGCCGTCGCTGGTGGCGCGCTGGAGCACCAGCGTGGCCGAACGCGCCGTATCGTCGGCGTGATACCAGGTTCTGGTAGTGTTCACGACCGCAGGGGCCTGGCTCTGCCGTGCCGAGAAGACCGACATGTTGCTGCGCTGGCCGGCGAGTGCCGCCCAGCCTTCGCGATTGAAGTCCGCAATGCGTTGCCGGACGGCCTGCCCGCCATCCTCGTTCCATCGCAGTGCGTTCGCCGCGACCGGGGACGCCTGCGGCGTCGTCAGCGAAATCGTGGGCATGATCTTCGGCACGGCGGTCTGGTTTGTGAAGACGAGCGTGACGTCCTGCCCGTTCAGGCCGTCGATCCGGACCGGGATCCTGGCCGGGGTGGCAGAGGCGTTGATGGCTTGCCACACGCCCACGCCATTGCCCGCATAGGTGTTCGCGCTGACAGTGCCGCAGTTGCTGCAGGCCGGCGACACCGTACTGGGCGGGTCCGGCAGCGGCGCGGGTGGCGGTGTTTCGGGTGCGGGTGCGGGGGCTGGCGCGGGTGCTGGCGCCGCGACCGTCGTGGGTGGCGCGGACGGTTCGCCATCGCCACCACCGCCACAGCCGCCGAGCGTGGCGGCAGCCAGTAGTGCTGCGGATACGGACTTCGAATGCGCAAGGATGCGCGACGTGTTTGTCATGACGATTCCCCCTCGAATGTCGGTTGGCGAAGCCGGGCGCCATCGCGGCGCAGCGGTGCTTATACCGGCGTGGATGGCGGGTTCGCCGTCCACACGAGGGGAAATCGAGATTACTTGACGGCCATCATGCCAACTGTTTCAGCTTTAAGACCCTTTCGGCCATTTCCGTAAATCCTTCGCCGCCGGACGCATCGGTGATGTAGGCCGGCTTCACTGGCAGTTTGTCCAGGATGTCGCGCACGTTGGCGACGCCCACCGATAGCGGGAAATGCCCGAACATCGCCACGTCATTGGCCGAATCGCCAATGAACAGCCATTCGTCGCGCCTCGCGTCGATGTCGTCCCCGAGTAATTCCTCTACACAGAGCCGGCTCATCGACAGCTTGTCGTGATGGCCGAACCAGCCATTGACGTGGATCGAGCTGACCGTGGCCGTCATGCCGGCGCCGCGCATGATCGCCACGATGCGGTCCACGGCGGCCTGCGGCAGCGGCGATACGTCCTCGGCGTGGTCGATGGCCAGGTCCGCCGCATGCCATGCCTGATCCGAGGCCAGCGCGCAGCCGGGGACTTCGCGCAGGATTTCCTGGCCCAGTGCGTGGATGCGGAACAGGTTCGCCTCGCGGGTGGCGGCGTCGTCCAGGAAACGTGTGATGAGTTTGTTATCGACAAGATGCGAATAGAACGCACCGTTTTCGCCGATGATGGCATCCACTGGCCATAGGCGGGTCAGGATTTCCGCCCACGCGATGCAGCGCCCCGTGACCGGAATCACGTGCAGCCCCGCCCGTTTGAGGCGGTCGAGCGCGACGTAGGTGGAAGCGGGCAGGCGGCCGTCGGTGGTCAGGGTGCCGTCGATGTCGGTCAGGATGCCGCGGACACGGCGCAGCGCGCTGTCGGGCAGGGCGGAAAAGGAGGTCGGTACGGTCATGGCGGGGCATTGTAGCCGTGGCGAACCGCGCCCGGCGTGGCAATTGTCTGTCGTCAATATGCTGCAACATTCTCTTGCGCAAGGGCGGGTTTGCCCGGTGTTCGATGACAACGGAGCGGCGTAACATGCCTGTCACAAAAAATGCATACAGTCGGTCGCTTTTTCAAAAAAAACTGTCGCACCGAACGGCCTCAGGAGAAATACCATGTCCTTCCCGCGCTTCGCAGTGAAATTCGCCGCAGTGGCCAGCCTGGCCCTTGCCGGCACGGCCCACGCAGCCGTAGAGATCCAGTGGTGGCACGCCATGCAGGGCGCGCTGAACGACAAGGTGAACGAGATCGCCAACAAGTTCAACGCCAGCCAGTCCGACTACAAGATCGTGCCCGTGAACAAGGGCAACTACGACGAAACCATGGCCGCCGGCATTGCCGCGTTCCGCGCTGGCGGCGCCCCGGCCATCCTTCAGGTGTTCGAGGTGGGTACCGCCACGATGATGAGCGCCAAGGGCGCCATCAAGCCGGTGTCCGTCGTCATGAAGGAATCGGGCGAGAAGTTCGACCAGAAGGCCTATATCCCGGCCGTGGCGGGTTACTACACCTCGTCGAAGGGCGAGATGCTGTCGTTCCCGTTCAACAGCTCGACCACCGTCTTCTATTACAACAAGGACGCCTTCAAGAAGGCCGGCCTGTCGGCGCCGCCGAAGACCTGGCCCGAGGTCATGCAGTATTCGGCCAAGCTGAAGGCGGCCGGCAGCAGCTGCGCGTACACGACCGACTGGCAGAGCTGGGTGCACCTGGAGAGCTTCTCGGCCTGGCATAACACGCTGTTCGCGTCCAAGAACAACGGCTTTGGCGGCACCGACGCCCGCCTGGTGTTCAACAGCCCGCTGCACGTGAAGCACATCACGAACCTGCAGGAAATGGTCAAGAAGGGCTATTTCAGCTACGGCGGCCGCAAGTCGGAGTCGCAGGCCAAGTTCTATAACGGCGAATGCGCGATGTTCACCGGCTCGTCGGCGTCGCTGGCCAACATTCGTAAAAACGCCAAGTTCCAGTTCGGCGTGTCGCAGTTGCCGTACTACGCGGACGTGCAGGGGGCTCCGCAGAACACGATCATCGGCGGTGCGTCGCTGTGGGTGATGGGCGGCAAGAAGGCCGAAGAATACAAGGGCGTGGCCAAGTTCTTCACGTTCCTGTCGCAGCCCGAGATCCAATCGGACTGGCACCAGGCCACCGGCTACCTGCCGGTGACGATGGCCGCGTATGAACTGACCAAGAAATCGGGTTATTACGACAAGAACCCGGGTGCCGACGTATCGGTCGAGCAGATGGTCGTGAAGACCACCGAGAAGTCGCGCGGCGTGCGCCTGGGCAACCTGGTGCAGATCCGCACGATCGTCGATGAGGAACTGGAGTCGGTGTGGGCCGGCAAGAAGGAACCGAAGGCGGCGCTGGACGCGGCCGTGGCACGCGGTAACGAACAGCTGGAACGCTTCCAGAAGACCGCCCGGGAGTAAGCCCGGCCGGTGCAGCGCCCGAGCGGGCGGCGGCAACACCGTCGCCCGCTTGACGTTTGTTCAGTCGTTCAGTCGTTTGGTCGTTTGGTCGTTTAGTCTCAGGGCGGACTCCATCCCATGGAAAAACGCGTCGTATTCCGGTCGCCGTGGCTGCCGTATCTGCTGGTGCTGCCGCAGATCGTCATCACGCTGGTCTTCTTCTTCCTGCCCGCCGGGCAGGCGCTGTGGCAGTCGATGCTGCAGCAGGATGCCTTCGGCATCCATCTCGATTTTGTCGGCGCCGACAACTTCGTCACGCTCTGGAACGATCCGAACTACATCGAATCGTTCCAGGTGACCGCCGTCTTCGCCATCGGCGTGACGGTGGTGGGCCTGTCGGTGGCGCTGCTGCTGGCGTACTTTGCCGACCGCGTGGTGCGCGCCGCCACCGGCTACAAGACGCTGCTGATCTGGCCGTACGCCGTGGCCCCTGCCGTGGCGGGCGTGCTCTGGATGTTCATGTTCAACCCGACGCTGGGCGTGGTGTCGTACGCGCTGCGCAAGATCGGCGTGGACTGGAACTACCTGCTGGACAGCAACCAGGCGCTGGCGCTGGTGGTGCTGGCGGCCGCGTGGAAGCAGATCAGCTACAACTTCCTGTTTTTCCTGGCCGGGCTGCAGAGCATTCCCAAGTCGCTGATCGAAGCGGCGGCCATCGATGGCGCCGGGCCGTGGAAGCGGTTCTGGTCGATCGTGTTCCCGCTGCTGTCGCCGACCACGTTCTTCCTGCTAGTGATCAATGTGGTCTACGCGTTCTTCGACACCTTCGCGATCATCGACGCGGTGACGCACGGCGGCCCGTTCAACTCCACGAACACGCTCGTGTACAAGGTGTTCCACGATGGCTTCCGTGGCATGGACATCGGCGGTTCGGCCGCGCAGTCGGTGGTGCTGATGGTGATCGTGATCGCGCTGACCGTGGTGCAGTTCCGCTTCGTGGAACGCAAGGTCCAGTACTGACAGGAGGATAGGCAATGGTAGAGCGTCGTCCTGTACTGGACTTCATTACCCACGTGGTGCTGATCCTGGGCATCGTCGTGGTGGCATTCCCCGTGTACCTGACCTTCGTGGCGTCGACGCTGACGGCCGAGCAGGTGCTGGATGCCCCCATGACGCTGATCCCGGGCAGCCACCTGATCGAAAACTATCGCACGGTGCTGTTCCAGGGCGTGGGCGAGTCGGCATCGCCGGTGTCCACGATGATGAAGAACAGCCTGATCATGGCGCTGGGCATCGCGCTGGGCAAGATCGCGATCTCGATCATCTCGGCCTTCGCGGTGGTCTATTTCCGCTTTCCGCTGCGCAAGCTCTTCTTCTGGATGATCTTCATCACGCTGATGCTGCCGGTGGAAGTGCGGATCCTGCCCACCTACAAGGTAGTGTCGGATCTGGGCCTGCTGGACAGCTACTTCGGGCTGACGATTCCGATCATCGCGTCGGCCACGGCCACGTTCCTGTTCCGCCAGTTCTTCCTGACCATTCCGGATGAACTGGCCGAGGCGGCCCGCATCGACGGCGCCGGCCCGCTGCGCTTCTTCTGGGATGTGGTGCTGCCGCTGTCGCGCACCAGCATCGCGGCGCTGTTCGTGATCCAGTTTATCTACGGGTGGAACCAGTACCTGTGGCCGCTGCTGATCACCACGCAGAAATCGATGACGCCCGTGGTGGTGGGCGTCACGCAGATGATCTCGCGCTCGGGCGATGCGGCCACCGACTGGAACCTGGTGATGGCCACGGTGATGCTGGCGATGATTCCGCCGGCCGTGGTGGTCGTGCTGATGCAACGCTGGTTCGTCAAGGGCCTGGTGGAAACGGAAAAATAAGGTCAGACATGGCAAAGCTGTCTCTTCGAAACGTACAGAAGACCTACGCCGGCGGCACCCAGGTGGTGCATGGCATCGATATGGAAATCGCCGACGGCGAGTTCATCGTGATCGTCGGCCCGTCCGGCTGCGGCAAGTCCACGCTGCTGCGCATGGTGGCGGGGCTGGAAACGATCACCGGCGGCGAGGTGCATATTGGCGACAAGGTCGTGAACGACCTGGAACCGGCCGAGCGCGACATCGCGATGGTGTTCCAGAACTACGCGCTGTATCCGCACATGAGCGTCTACGACAACATGGCGTACGGCCTCAAGATCCGCGGCATGTCGAAGGCCGAGATCGAGCAGCGGGTGACGCATGCGGCCGGCATCCTGGAACTGGCCCCGCTGCTCGAACGCAAGCCGCGCGCGCTGTCGGGCGGCCAGCGCCAGCGCGTGGCCATGGGGCGCGCCATCGTGCGCGAGCCGGCGGTGTTCCTGTTCGATGAGCCGCTGTCGAACCTCGACGCCAAGCTGCGCGTGCAGATGCGGCTGGAACTGAAGGACCTGCATCGCCGCCTGAAGACCACCAGCCTGTACGTGACCCACGACCAGGTGGAGGCCATGACGCTGGCCGACCGCATGATGGTACTCAACGGCGGGCGTGTCGAGCAGATCGGCACGCCGCTGGAAGTCTATTCGCGCCCGGCCAGCACGTTCGTGGCCAGCTTTATCGGCTCGCCGCCGATGAACCTGGTGCCGGTGGCGCGCAATGGCGCGGGGCAGGGTACCGCCGGCGGCGAGGCGCAGATGCGCGTGCTGCCCAAGGAAGGGCAGGGCGCGGCGGCCACGCTGGGTCATCTGCCGATGGGCCTGCACCTGCCCGAGCAGGCGCTGATGGGGCTGCGCCCCGAGCACATCGAGCCGTGCGCGACGCACGAGGCGATTGCCGAGGTCGATGTGCGCGTGGTGGAGGCGCTGGGCGCCGACTCGTTCGCGTACGGCACGCTCGGCGGCCAGCCGATCGTGGTGCGGCTGGACAGCCATATGCCGGTGCGTGCCGGCGACAAGCTGCCGATCACGGCATCGGCCGACCACCTGCATTTCTTCGACATGGAGCACGGCAGGCGGATCGAGGCGCTGGCATGAGCGATATCCGGACGAACTGGCCATATCCGCGTCATATCGCGCACCGTGGCGCCGGCAAGCTGGCGCCCGAGAACACGCTGGCGGCGTTTCGCCACGGCGCGTCGTTTGGCTACCGGATGTTCGAGTTCGACGTGAAGCTGTCCGGCGACGGCAAGCCCGTGCTGATGCACGATGCCACGCTGGACCGGACCACGTCCGGCCACGGGCGCGTCGATGCGCTGACGGCGGGCGAGATCGCCTTGCTGGACGCCGGCAGCTGGCACAGCCCGGCCTTTGCCGGCGAGCCCGTGCCCACGCTGGCGGCCATCGCCCGCTATACGCAGGCCAACGGCTTCCTGGTCAATATCGAGATCAAGCCGGTGCCGGGTGCCGAATATCGCACTGGTGCTGCGGTGGCGCTCGACGCACTTTCGCTGTGGAAGGGCGCCGCGGTACCCCCTTTGCTATCGTCGTTTTCCGAGGTCGCGCTCGAAGCGGCGCGCCTGGCCGCGCCGGGCCTGCCGCGTGCATTGCTGCTGGACAAGCTGCCGGCCGACTGGCTCGACCGGCTGCGGCGTCTGGACTGCGTGGCGCTGGATTCGAATCATCGCGAACTCGACGCCAAGGTCATTGCCGACGCCCATGCGGCCGGCTTCAAGGTCCTGTGCTACACGGTCAACGACCGTTCGCGCGCCCAGGATCTGCTGTCCTGGGGGCTCGATGGCCTCATTACCGATGCGGTTGACCGGATCGAACCGCAACCGTAACGTTCCTGAACACACTGTCTCGATTTTGCATCACGAAAAGTCCCCACTGTCTGGGGGATTACATGCTATGCTCTGCGAGTGAAGACTTAGGTCCTTCCCGCACAACTTGCCCTTTCGGGTCTGGCGGCGAGACCGAGACAGACGGCACCCCCGGGTGCCGTTCGTTCAAGGTGGTAACCGCAGGACCCCCAAGAGTTGTTTGCAATCCGCTAACCGGTCAGGCCGTGTCGCGGAAGGTTGATGAACCCGCTTAACTCCGGCATACCCGGAGAATAGTGAGCGCCCCATGATGCAGCAGTATCAAAGCAATTCGTACCTCTTCGGCGGCAACGCCCCCTATGTGGAAGAGCTGTACGAGGCCTATCTCCAGAATCCCAGCTCGGTTCCCGACAACTGGCGCGCGTATTTCGACGCGATGCAGAATGTCCCGGCTGTGGATGGTTCCAACGCCCGCGATATCCCCCACGCACCGATCGTCGCCTCGTTCGCCGAGCGCGCCAAGGCGGGCCCCATCAAGACCATCGTTGCCTCGGCCGACTCCGACATGGGTCGCAAGCGCGTCGCTGCCACGCAGCTGATCGCCGCCTACCGCAACATCGGTTCGCACTGGGCCGACCTCGATCCGCTCAAGCGCCAGGAGCGTCCGCCCCTGCCTGACCTGGATCCGGCGTTCTACGGTTTTTCCGAGGCCGACCTCGACATCGTCTTCAATGCCAGCAACACGTATTTCGGCAAGGAGTCGATGAGCCTGCGCGAGCTGCTCAACAACCTCCGTGAGACCTACTGCGGCACCATCGGCGCCGAGTTCATGTACGTGAGCGACCAGGCGCAGAAGCGCTGGTGGCAGGAGCGCCTGGAAACCACGCGTTCCAAGCCCGTGTTCACGCTGGAGAAGAAGAAGCACATCCTCGACCGCCTGACCGCGGCCGAAGGCCTGGAGCGATTCCTCCACACCAAGTATGTCGGCCAGAAGCGTTTCTCGCTGGAAGGTGGCGAGAGCTTCATCGCCGCCATGGACGAACTGATCCAGCACGCCGGTACCAAGGGCGTGCAGGAAATCGTGATCGGCATGGCCCACCGCGGCCGTCTGAACGTGCTGGTCAACACGCTGGGCAAGATGCCGGCCGACCTGTTCGCCGAATTCGAAGGCAAGCACGTCGATGACCTGCCGGCTGGCGACGTGAAGTACCACAAGGGCTTCTCGAGCGATGTCTCGACCGAAGGCGGCCCGGTTCACCTGTCGCTCGCGTTCAACCCGTCGCACCTGGAAATCGTCAACCCGGTGGTGGAAGGCTCGTCGAAGGCCCGCCAGGAACGCCGTGGCGACGCCGGTCACAAGGAAGTGCTGCCGGTGCAGGTGCACGGCGACGCCGCCTTTGCAGGCCAGGGCGTGGTGATGGAAACGCTGAACCTCGCGCAGACCCGCGGCTACGGCACGGGCGGCACGATGCACATCGTCATCAACAACCAGATCGGCTTCACGACGTCTGACCCCCGCGATGCGCGTTCGACGCTGTATTGCACGGACGTGGTCAAGATGATCGAGGCCCCGGTGCTGCACGTGAACGGCGACGATCCCGAAGCCGTGGTGTACGCCATGCAGCTGGCCGTTGACTTCCGCATGGAATTCAACAAGGACGTCGTGGTCGACATCATCTGCTTCCGCAAGCTGGGTCACAACGAGCAGGACACCCCTGCCATGACGCAGCCGCTGATGTACAAGAAGATCGGCCAGCACCCGGGTACGCGCAAGCTGTACGCCGACAAGCTGGTGGCCCAGAACCTGACCGCCGCCGACTTCGGCGACGAGCTGGTCAAGGGCTACCGTGCCGCCATGGACGCCGGCAAGCACACGGTGGACCCGGTCCTGTCGAACTTCAAGAACAAGTTCGCCGTCGACTGGATGCCGTTCCTGAACCGCAAGTGGACCGATGCCGCCGACACCGCCGTTCCGATGACGGAACTGAAGCGTCTGGCCGAGCGCATCACCACGATCCCGGAACAGCTCAAGCTGCACCCGCTGGTGGACAAGGTCATCAAGGACCGTGCCAACATGGGCAAGGGCGAGCAGATGCTGGACTGGGGCATGGGTGAACACCTGGCCTTCGCCTCGCTGGTCGCTTCGGGCTACCCGGTGCGTATCACCGGCCAGGATGCCGGCCGCGGTACCTTCACGCACCGTCACGCCGTGCTGCACGACCAGGCTCGCGAACGCTGGGATGCCGGTTCGTACGTGCCGCTGCAGAACGTGTCGGACAACCAGGCACCGTTCACGGTGATCGACTCGGTGCTGTCGGAAGAGGCCGTGCTCGGCTTCGAATACGGCTACTCGACCGCCGAACCGAACGCGCTGGTGATCTGGGAAGCCCAGTTCGGCGACTTCGTCAACGGCGCCCAGGTGGTGATCGACCAGTTCATCTCGTCGGGTGAAGTGAAGTGGGGCCGCGCCTCGGGCCTGACGATGATGCTGCCGCACGGCTACGAAGGCCAGGGTCCGGAACACAGCTCGGCCCGTATCGAGCGTTTCCTGCAGCTCTGCGCAGACCACAACATGCAGGTGGTCCAGCCGACCACGCCGGCCCAGATCTTCCACCTGCTGCGCCGCCAGATGATCCGTCTGTTCCGCAAGCCGCTGGTGATCATGACGCCGAAGTCGCTGCTGCGCAGCAAGGACGCCGTGTCGCCGCTGTCCGATCTGGCCAAGGGCCATTTCGAGACCGTGATCCCCGATCACGAGGAACTGAACGCCAGCAAGGTCAAGCGCGTGATCATGTGCTCGGGCAAGGTCTACTACGACCTGGTCAACACCCGCAAGGAACGCGAGGCGACCGACACGGCGATCATCCGCCTGGAGCAGCTGTATCCGTTCCCGCACAAGGCCGTGGCCGCGGAACTCAAGAAATACCCCGGCGCGACCGAAATCGTGTGGTGCCAGGACGAACCGCAGAACCAGGGCGCCTGGTTCTTCGTCCAGCACTACATCATGGAAAACATGACGGAAGGCCAGAAGCTCGGTTATGCCGGTCGTCCCGCCTCGGCTTCGCCGGCGGTGGGCTACTACGCAAAGCACAACGAGCAACAGAAGGCGCTGCTGGAAGCCGCGTTCTCCAAGCTCAAGGGCTTTGTTCTGACCAAGTAATTCGTTGGTACCCCGCGGCGGCGCTCAGGGATGCGCGCCGCGGGACTACCTGCCTGAAACGAAACACACACGCATACATCGAGGATTTAACAAACCATGGCTATTGTTGACGTCAAGGTTCCGCAACTGTCTGAATCGGTCGCCGAAGCGACCATGCTGAACTGGAAGAAGAAGCCGGGCGAAGCCGTTGCTCAGGACGAAATCCTGATCGAAATCGAAACGGACAAGGTTGTGCTGGAAGTGCCGGCCCCGTCGGCTGGCGTGCTGTCGCAGATCGTCAAGAACGACGGTGACACCGTTGTTGCCGACGAAATCATCGCCAAGATCGACACGGCAGCCACTGCTGGCGCCGCCGCTCCGGCCGCCGCCGCCCCGGCTCCCGCCGCCGCCGCACCGGCTCCGGCCGCTGCCCCGGCTGCCGCGCCCGCTGCCGCTGGCGCCATCGCCATGCCGTCGGCTGCCAAGCTGATGGCCGAAGGCGGCCTGTCGGCCTCGCAAGTGGCCGGCACCGGCAAGGACGGCCGTATCACCAAGGGTGACGTGCTGGCCGCCGGTTCGGCGCCGGCCGCCAAGGCTGCGCCGGCTCCGGCCGCTGCCAAGCCGGCCCTGCCGCAAGTGTCGGCCCAGGTCGACTTCGCCGCGCTGGGCGACCGCCCGGAAGAGCGCGTGCCGATGAGCCGCCTGCGCGCCCGCATCGCCGAGCGCCTGGTGCAGTCGCAATCGACCAACGCCATCCTGACCACGTTCAACGAAGTGAACATGAAGCCGGTCATGGATCTGCGTAACAAGTACAAGGATCGCTTCGAGAAGGAACACGGCGTGAAGCTGGGCTTCATGTCGTTCTTCGTGAAGGCCGCCGTCCACGCGCTGAAGAAGTACCCGATCATCAACGCTTCGGTGGATGGCAACGACATCGTCTACCACGGCTACTTCGACATCGGTATCGCCGTTGGTTCGCCGCGTGGCCTGGTGGTGCCGATCCTGCGCAACGCCGACCAGATGAGCCTGGCCGACATCGAGAAGAAGATTGCCGAGTTCGGTGCCAAGGCCCGTGACGGCAAGCTGTCGCTGGACGACCTGACCGGCGGTACGTTCTCGATCTCGAACGGCGGTACGTTCGGTTCGATGCTGTCGACCCCGATCATCAACCCGCCGCAATCGGCCATCCTGGGCGTTCACGCCACCAAGGACCGCGCCGTGGTGGAAGACGGTCAGATCGTGATCCGTCCGATGAACTACCTGGCCATGTCCTATGACCACCGTATCATCGACGGCCGCGAAGCCGTCCTGGGTCTGGTGGCCATGAAGGAAGCGCTGGAAGATCCGGCCCGCCTGCTGCTGGACCTGTAATCGGTCCTGTCCCCAGACAGACACTCCGTCTTTCGTTTGTCGTCGTCCCCGCACTACGGTGCGGGGACCCGGCGAGCGCATCTGCACGATGCCGCCGGATGCCTGCCATATTGGCGCGGGCATGACGTGCCAAAGAGATATTTCCCATGAGCAAACAATTCGACGTGCTGGTGATCGGCGCCGGCCCCGGCGGCTACATCGCCGCCATTCGTGCTGCCCAACTGGGCCTGAACGTGGCCTGCCTGGAAGGCAACGCCTATGACGATCCCAAGGGCGAAGCCCGCCTGGGCGGCACCTGCCTGAACGTGGGTTGCATCCCGTCCAAGGCGCTGCTGGCTTCCTCGGAAGAGTTCGAGAACGCCTCGCACCACCTGGCCGACCACGGCATCACCGTGGGCGACGTCAAGGTCGACGTGGCCAAGATGCTCAAGCGCAAGGACGACATCGTCGGCAAGATGACCAAGGGCATCGAGTTCCTGTTCCGCAAGAACAAGATCACGCTGTTCAAGGGCTACGGCAAGTTCGCAGGCAAGGCCGCCGAAGGCTTCCAGGTCGAAGTGAACGGCGAAACGCTGACCGCCAAGCAGGTCATCATCGCCACGGGCTCGAAGGCCCGCCATCTGCCGGGTATCCCCGTCGACAACAAGCTAATCAGCGACAACGAAGGCGCGCTGAAGTTCGAGACGGTGCCGAAGAAGCTGGGCGTGATTGGCGCTGGCGTGATCGGCCTGGAACTCGGTTCGGTCTGGCGCCGCCTGGGTGCCGACGTGACCGTGCTGGAAGCGTTGCCCGCGTTCCTGGGCGCCGCCGACGAAGGCGTGGCCAAGGAAGCCCAGAAGCTGCTGACCAAGCAGGGCCTGAAGTTCAACCTGGGCGTCAAGGTCAACGAAGTCAAGGCCGGCAAGGACAACGTCACCGTTGCCTACACCGACAAGGACGGCAAGGACCAGACGCTGGAAGTCGATCGCCTGATCGTATCGGTTGGCCGCGTGCCCAATACCGACAACCTGGGCCTGGAAGCGGTTGGCCTGGGCGTGGATCAGCGTGGCTTCATCGAAGTCGACGACCACTGCCAGACCAAGGTGCCGGGCATCTGGGCCATCGGCGACGTGGTGCGTGGCCCGATGCTGGCCCACAAGGCGGAAGACGAAGGCGTGGCCGTGGCCGAGCGCATCGTCGGCCAGAAGCCGCACATCGACTTCAACACGGTTCCGTGGGTCATCTACACGTTCCCGGAAATCGCGTGGGTCGGCAAGACCGAGCAACAGCTCAAGGCAGAAGGCCGCGAGTACAAGTCGGGCCAGTTCCCGTTCATGGCCAACGGCCGTGCACTGGGCATGGGCGCGGCCGACGGCTTCGTCAAGATGCTGGCCGACGCCAAGACCGACGAGATCCTGGGCGTGCACATCGTGGCAGCCAATGCTTCGGACCTGATCGCCGAAGCCGTGGTGGCCATGGAGTTCAAGGCGGCAAGCGAAGACATCGGTCGTGTCTGCCACCCGCACCCGTCGATGTCGGAAGTCATGCGCGAAGCCGCGCTGGCCGTCGACAAGCGTCAGCTGAACATGTAATACCCGTTCACCTCCTGGTGAACACCGGCGCGCCGCGATTCCTGCGGCGCGCCGTTTTCGCTTGAAGCCCCCCGGCATTTCCGAGCCCCGACATGAACGTCACCGAGTTTTACGAACACGAACTCAAGCAGCGCGGCTACCAGTCCGACGAGGCGCAATTGCGCGCCGTGGCCCGGCTGCAGCAGTGCTACGACGAGTGGGTGGCGTACAAGAGCCGCCGCAACAACGCGCTGAAGAAGCTGCTGGTACACCCGGATGTGCCCAAGGGCGTGTACCTGTGGGGTGGGGTGGGGCGCGGCAAGTCGTTCCTGATGGACAGCTTCTATTCCTGCGTGCCCGTGGTGCGCAAGACCCGGCTGCATTTCCACGAATTCATGCGCGAGGTGCATCGCGAGCTCGAGGAGCTGCGGGGCCGCGCCGATCCGCTCGACGAACTGGCCAGGCGCATTGCGCGCCGATTCCGGCTGATCTGCTTCGACGAGTTTCACGTCAGCGACGTGGCGGATGCCATGATCCTGCACCGCCTGCTGCAGCAGCTGTTCGACAACGGCGTGCAGTTTGTGATGACCTCGAACTATCGCCCGGACCTGCTGTATCCGGACGGCCTGCATCGCGACCGCGTGCTGCCGGCCATCCACCTGCTGCAGACGAAGCTCGACGTGCTGAATGTCGACGCCGGCATCGATTACCGGAAGCGGGCGCTGGAACAGGTGCAGGCGTACCACACGCCGCTGGGCCGCGAGGCAAGCGCCGCACTGCGCGACGCGTTCGTGTCGATCGCGGGAACTGCCGATGAATCGCCGATTCTCCATATCGAGCATCGCGAGATCAAGGCGCTGCGCAAGGCCAACGGCGTGGTCTGGTTCGATTTCGCCACGCTGTGCGGCGGACCGCGTTCGCAGAACGACTATCTGGAAATTGCCTCGCAATTCCACACCGTGATTCTCTCGGACGTGCCGAAGATGACGCCGCGGATGTCGTCGGAGGCGCGCCGCTTCACCTGGCTGATCGACGTGTTCTACGACCACAAGGTCAAGCTGCTGATTTCGGCCGAAGTGCCGGCCGACGAGCTGTACACGGAAGGGCAGATGGCCAACGAGTTCCACCGGACCGTGTCGCGGATCATCGAGATGCAGTCGCGGGAATACCTGGAGTCGGAACGCCGGGTGATGGACACTTCGCTGACCTGACCGGCCTGAAGTCCAGGCACGTCAAGGCATCCGGCAAGCCTCCGTTGTTTGTCGGACACCTGCGGGGGCGATTCTGAGATCGTTCCCCCAAGTTTGATTTGTATCAAGGTAGGGCGCGCGCAAGGTACCTAGTATCCACTGGGTAATAAAAGCGCGCCATGTCGTCTCCAACTCCCGCCCCCCTCGCGCCAGGTCTGGTATCTGCCGCCGTTCCGGCCAGTACCTTTGCCGACCATCCGGACGCCCGTTCTCCCGGGCGGGCATTGGCGTCTTCTGCGTCAATAGCCTCTGACTCCACCGATTGTTTCCATTGCGGCCAGCCGCTGAAGGCCGCCGTGCCATTTGTCGCCCAGATTGACGGCCAATCGCGCAGCTTTTGCTGTGGCGGCTGCCAGACCTTGGCGCAGACGCTGCACGCGGCCGGTTTCGGTCATCTCTATGGCGATGTCACGCGCTTTGCGCGGCCGATCGACGCCGAAGCGCGGCGCGAAGCCGAGCCGGTCTGGGCGGCCTACGACAGCCCGGAACTGCGCGGCCAGTTCGTGCGACCGGCGGGAGAGGGCCGTTCCGAGGTGACGTTGGCCCCGGAAAACATCCGCTGTGCTGCCTGCGCCTGGCTGATCGAACAGCATCTGGGGCAGCTCGACGGGGTGGAATCGGTGGTGGCCAACGTGGCGACGCGCCGCGTGATCGTGCGCTGGCGCGACGCCTCGCAAGGCGTGGCCAACCTGCTGTCCAGCCTGGCCGATATCGGCTATGCGGCGTGGCCGTTCGAGGTGTCGCGCTCCGACCAGCAGGACCGCCGCGAACGCCGCAGCCTGCTGATGCGGATGGCGGTGGCCATGCTCGGCATGATGCAGGTGATGATGTACGCGTGGCCGCTCTACACGCATGAGGCCACGATCGATCCCGGCCAGCTGCAGCTGATGCGCTGGGCCAGCTTCGCACTGACCGTTCCGGTCGTTCTCTATTCCGCGTGGCCGATCTTTGCCGGCGCCTGGCGGTCGCTGCGCCACCGCCACATGGGCATGGACGTGCCGGTCGCGATTGGCGTGGCGGCCGGGTTCCTGGCCAGCGCCGTTGCCACCGCGCGCGGCGTGGGCGAGGTCTATTTCGATTCCGTGACGATGTTCGTCGCGTTCCTGTTGCTGGCGCGCTACCTGGAACTGCGCGTGCGCCAGGCATCGCGCAGCGGCGCGGAAATGCTGGCGCGGCAGCTGCCAGCCACCTGCGAGCGGCTGGCGCAGGCCGGCGGGGCGGGCGAGCGCATCCCGGTCGCCAGATTGCAGCCGGGCGACCGCATCCGCGTCAAGGCAGGCGAGATCGTGCCCGCCGACGGGGTGGTGCTGGCCGGCGCGAGCGAGCTTGATGAATCGATGCTGACGGGCGAGGCGCGCCCGGTGAAGCGCGCGACAGGCGACGCGGTGCTGGCGGGCTGCTTCAATGCCGCCAGCCCGCTGGAAATACGTATCGAGCGGATTGGCGCGCAAACGCGGCTGGCGGAGATCGTCGCCGTGCTCGACCGTGCGCTGGCGGACAAGCCCCGGCTGGCGCAAGTGGCCGATCGCGTGGCCGGCTGGTTCGTCGGCACGCTGCTGATCATGGCCGTGGTGACCGGGGCGGTCTGGGCGCTATGGATCGATCCGTCGCGCGCCTTGCTGGTAACGGTGGCGGTGCTGGTCGTCAGCTGCCCTTGTGCGCTGTCGCTGGCCACGCCGGCCGCGCTGGCGGCCGCGGGGGCGGCGCTGTCCCGGCGCGGGATGCTGCTGACACGCGCGCATGCCCTCGAAGCATTGGCCCGGGTGACCGACGTGGTGCTCGACAAGACCGGCACGCTGACCGAAGGGCGCTTTGCGCTGGTGTCCACGCAGACGTTCGGGGCGCTCGATGCCCTGGCTTGCCAACGCGTCGCGGCCGCCATGGAACGCGGCGGCGAGCATCCGATTGCGCGGGCGTTCGCTGAGTCCTGCGACGACGCGGACGCGGATCATCCCGTTGTGAGCGAACTGCGCAATGTGCCGGGGCAGGGGCTCGAAGCGTCGGTCGACGGCTGCCGGCTTCGCCTGGGGCGCCGCGAGTACGCGGCCGCCCTCTCATCGAGCGCAGAGGCCGATGAATGCGGGCACGGGAGCCATCCGGGCGCCACGCAGGTGTGGCTGGGCGACACCACCGGCTTGCTCGCCTGCTTCCTGCTCGCCGATGTCGAGCGCGGCCAGACCCGTGCATTGCTGCGCGCGCTGGATTCGCTGGGCGTGCGCTGCCACCTGGTGTCGGGCGATGGCACGGCGGCCGTGCGCTGGTGGGCCGGCCGTTTCGGCATGGATACCGCCCTGGGCGCCGTGACGCCAGAAGGCAAGCGCGAGTACGTGGCCGCACTGCAGCAGCGCGGCGCGGTGGTGCTGGCGGTGGGCGACGGCATCAACGATGCCCCGGTGCTGGCGCAGGCGCAGGTATCGATCGCCATCGGCAGCGGTGCACCGCTGGCGCAGGCGGGGGCCGATGCGGTGCTGACGCACGGCGGGGTGGCGGAGATCGCCACCGCCGTTGCCGCCGCACGCCGCGCGCGCCGCGTGGTGCGGCAGAACCTGGGCTGGGCCTTTGCCTACAACGTGGTGGCCATCCCGCTGGCCGCGACGGGCCACGTCACGGCCTGGATGGCCGGGATCGGCATGTCGGTGTCATCGCTGCTGGTGGTGGCCAATGCGTGGCGGCTGCTGCGCGTCAAGGCAGCGGCGCCCGAAGTGCCGGAAGCCCCGGAAGCGCGGGAGGGGAAAGCCTGATGGAAACGCTATATCTGCTGGTGCCGATGAGCCTGGTGCTGGTGGCATTGATCGCCGGGGTCTTGTGGTGGGCGCTGCATGCGGGTCAGTACGACGACCTGGACCGGCCCGCCGAATCGATCCTGCTCGATAACGACAAGCCGCAGGGGCCCGAACAAGCCCGGTAGGGCGAATCGGCCGATGCGTCCTGGTGCAAGACCGGTGCACAGACATTACCCGGCGAAAACAGTTCGTGCGTGGTGCGTAAGGATTGATTGAAGTCAACGCGACGAGCGCGCTGTTTTTCTAAAGTCACACAGTCAATAGGTTTATTCTTACTTAGCTTGGGGGTCTGAATGGCTGTCACCACCGCGTCTCCACGCGTCGACACCTTCAACTACGGTGTAGTGCGGCAGTTTGCCGTCATGACCGTTGTCTGGGGCATCGTCGGCATGGCCGTAGGCGTTCTGCTTGCGGCGCAACTGATCTGGCCGGATCTGAATTTCAATACGCCGTGGCTGTCGTTCGGCCGACTGCGACCATTGCATACCAATGCAGTGATCTTCGCCTTTGGCGGCAGCGCACTGTTTGCCACGTCGTATTACGTGGTGCAGCGCACCTGCCAGGCACGCCTGTTCTGCGGACCGCTCGCGGCATTCACGTTCTGGGGCTGGCAGATCGTCATCGTGGCCGCCGCGATCACGCTGCCGATGGGCATCACAAGCTCGAAGGAGTATGCCGAGCTCGAATGGCCGATCGACATCCTCATCACGCTGGTCTGGGTGGCCTACGCCATCGTCTTTTTCGGCACGATTGTCAAGCGCAAGACCCGGCACATCTACGTGGCCAACTGGTTCTTCGGCGCCTACATCCTGACCATCGCCATCCTGCATATCGTCAACAACATCGAGATGCCGGCGTCGATGTGGAAGTCGTATTCCGCCTATGCGGGCGTGCAGGACGCCATGATCCAGTGGTGGTACGGCCATAACGCGGTGGGCTTCTTCTTGACCACCAGCTTCCTGGGGATGATGTACTACTTCATCCCGAAGCAGGCCGAGCGGCCGATCTATTCGTATCGCCTGTCGATCGTCCACTTCTGGGCGCTCAATTTCACCTACATGTGGGCCGGCCCGCACCATCTGCAATACACCGCGCTGCCCGACTGGGCACAGTCGCTGGGCATGGTGTTCTCGCTAATCCTGCTCGCGCCGTCGTGGGGCGGCATGATCAACGGCATCATGACCATGTCCGGCGCGTGGCACAAGCTGCGTACTGACCCGATCCTCAAGTTCCTGGTGGTGGCGCTGTCGTTCTACGGCATGGCCACGTTCGAGGGCTCGATGATGTCGATCAAGACCGTGAACGCGCTGTCGCACTACACGGACTGGACGATCGGCCACGTCCATTCGGGCGCGCTGGGCTGGGTCGCGATGATCTCGATTGGCTCGCTCTACTACCTGATCCCGCGCCTGTTCGGCGAAAAGCAGATGTACAGCACGCGCCTGATCGAACTGCACTTCTGGGTGGCCACGATTGGCGTGGTGCTCTATATCGCCTCGATGTGGATCGCCGGTGTGATGGAAGGCCTGATGTGGCGCGCCACGCAGCCGGACGGCACGCTGACCTACGCGTTCGTGGAAGCGGTCAAGGCCAAGTATCCGTTCTACCTGATCCGACTGGCCGGTGGCCTGTGCTTCCTGGGTGGCATGTTCATCATGGCCTACAACGTGTTCCGCACCATCGCCGGCAAGCCGGCCGTGGACGCGCCGATTCCGGCCAGCCTGCCGGCTTCCGCCCACTGACCAGAGCCGAGGACGCAAACAATGTCTCAGAATCAAGGATTTTTCAGGCACGAGACGCTGGAAAAGAACGTCGGCTGGCTGATCATCGCGACAATCATCGTGGTCAGCATTGCCGGTCTGGTGCAGATCGTGCCGCTGTTTTTCCAGCACTCCACCACCCAGCCCGATCCGGGCATCACGCCGTATTCGCCGTTGCGGCTGATGGGGCGTGACATCTATATCCGTGAAGGCTGCGTGGGGTGCCATTCGCAGCAGGTGCGCACGCTCCAGGCCGAAACCGAGCGTTATGGCCATTTCTCCACGGCGGGGGAGTCGGTGTATGACCACCCGTTCCTGTGGGGTTCGAAGCGTACGGGCCCCGACCTGGCCCGCGTGGGCGGCCGGTATTCCGACGACTGGCAGCGCATTCACCTGCGCAATCCGCGCGACGTGGTGCCCGAATCGGTGATGCCGTCGTATCCGTGGCTCGAAAAGACGCCGCTGCCGACCGATTCGGTCCAGGCCCGCATGCGTGCGCTGCAGCGTCTGGGCGTGCCCTATACCGATGCCGACATCGCTGGCGCACCGGAAGAGCTGGTGGGCAAGACCGAAGAGGACGCCATGGTCGCGTACCTGCAGGGTCTGGGCCTGAACCGTCGCAATGTCCGTCTGGATACGGCCCCCGCGCCCGCCGCGGCAGCGCCCGCGGCCGAGACGGCCGCACCCGCCAAGGAGTAACGCCATGGTGATCGTGACTTCCATTGCCACCGTCCTGTCGATGCTGACGTTCCTGGCCATCTGCTGGTGGGCGTGGTCGGCGGGCCGCAAGGCTGCCAACGAGGAATCGGCGATGCTGCCGTTTGCCTTGCCGGACGAACATAACAATCCAAGCCGGAACTAGTAACCATGAGCGATTTCATTTCCGATTTCTGGGGCTACTACATCACGGCCATCGCGCTCATTGGTATTGTCTGGTGCGTATGGCTGCTGTTTTCGCAACGGAAGATGCCGAAGGGCATCAGTACCACCGACGACACCGGTCACGTCTGGGACGGCGACCTGCGCGAACTGAACCATCCGCTGCCGCGCTGGTGGATGTGGATGTTCCTGCTGGCCTGCGTCTTCAGCGTGGCATACCTGGTGCTCTATCCGGGCCTGGGCACCTACGCCGGCGTGCTGAAGTTCTCGACGCAGGGCGAACTTGCCGCGCATCGGGAAGCGGCCGAGAAGATGCAGCACGAGATCTACGCCAAGTACCTGAAGATGGATGTCAAGCAGGTGGCCGCGGACCCCGATGCGCGCGAAATCGGCCAGCGCCTGTTTCTGAACTACTGCGCCCAGTGCCATGGCTCGGACGCGCGCGGCAGCCGCGGCTTCCCGAACCTGACCGACAACGACTGGCTGTATGGCGGTGATCCCGACACGATCCAGCAAACGATCGCGAAGGGCCGCAACGGCGTGATGCCGCCGTTTGCCGGCACGATCGATGCCAAGCTGGCCGGCGATACGGCGCAGTATGTGCGGTCGCTGTCGGGGCTGACCTACGACCCGATCCGGGCGTCGCGCGGCGAAAGCACGTTCAAGTCCACCTGCGCGGCCTGCCATGGCGCGAGCGGCAAGGGCAACCAGGCACTTGGCGCGCCCAACCTGTCCGACAACGTGTGGCTGTATGGCAGTTCGGAGGGCGTGATCGTCGAGGCCATCCTGAAGGGGCACAACGGCCATATGCCGGCTCATGAGGAAATCCTGACGCCCGAACGGATTCGCATGCTGACGGCATACGTCTGGGGCCTGTCGAACAGCAACGCGAACGCCGCATCCACAGGGCAATGACAAACCGTCCCCCGGGGTCCGGAGGCCACGCCATCCGGACCGGGGGCATGAGGGCTGAACAATGAGCGCGCCCCTGGAATCTCCCCCCACTACACGCGAATCAAGCGAGGCCGCCTGGCGGCCCGCACCGCCGCCAAAGCCGGCGGCCGACGCCACCGAAGAGGCCCTGTACGAAGTCCGGCGCAAAATCTACCCGCGCTCGGTCACGGGCGCTTTTTCGAGCTGGCGGGTCTGGCTGGTCATCCTCACGCAACTGGTCTACTACGGCACGCCGTGGCTGCAATGGAACGACCGGCAAGCCGTCCTGTTCGATCTCGGCGCCCGCAAGTTCTACATCTTCGGCCTTGTGCTGTGGCCGCAGGACGTGATCTACCTGGCGGTGCTGCTGGTCATCTCGGCGCTGGCACTGTTCCTGTTCACGGCCATCGCCGGACGGTTGTTCTGCGGGTACGCGTGCCCACAGACCGTCTATACCGAGATCTTCATGTGGATCGAGCGCCGGGTGGAGGGTGACCGCATCGCCCGCATCCGGCTGGACGGCGATCCGTGGAGCCTGCGCAAGATTCGTCTCAAGGCGACCAAGCACGCGCTGTGGATCCTGATCGCGCTGTGGACGGGCTTTACGTTCATCGGCTATTTCGCACCGATCCGCGAACTGGGCGGCGAGGTCCTGCACTGGACCCTCGGTCCGTGGCAGGCGTTCTGGATGCTGTTCTATGCGTTTGCCACGTGGGGCAACGCCGGGTTCATGCGCGAGCAGGTGTGCAAGTACATGTGCCCGTACGCGCGCTTCCAGAGCGTGATGGTGGACCGCGACACCTACGTCGTGACCTATGACGTGGGCCGTGGCGAACCGCGCGGCAGCCGGTCGCGCAAGGCGGACCACCACGCGGCTGGCCTGGGCGACTGCGTGAACTGCAGCATCTGCGTACAGGTGTGTCCGACCGGGATCGACATCCGCGACGGCCTGCAGTACGAGTGCATCGGCTGCGGCGCGTGCATCGACGCCTGCGACCAGGTCATGGACAAGATGGAGTATCCGCGCGGGTTGATCCGGTACACATCGGAAAACGCGATGCGCAAGAAGCTGTCGGCATCGGACGCCCGCAAGCGGCTGATGCGTCCGCGCACGATTGTCTACACGGCGATCTGGCTCGCCTTGACGGCAGGCTTCGTCACATCGCTGGCCATGCGCGCGCCGCTCAAGGTCGACATCATTCGCGATCGTGGCGCGCTCGGGCGCGAAGTGGAAGGGCGCTGGATCGAAAACGTGTACCGGCTGCAACTGATCAACGCCACCGAGGCGCCGATGAAGTTTCACGTGCAGGCGCAGAGCGACGCGTTGCAGGGCATGGTCGTGGAGTACGACCATGGCGCGGAATCGCTGTCGCCCACGTCGAACCGGCTGCTGCCGATCCGGATTCGTGTGCCGATCGACGATGCGAAGCAGGGTACGCACAAGATCGAGGTGACGGTCACCGCCGAGACCGAAACCGATCGGAAAGTGGATATCCGGCAAAGCACGAGTTTCATCGTGCCTCGCGATCTGTGATGCTGTCACGGATGGTGAGCCGGGACGAATGCCAATAGGAGAGCGCAATGACCCAACACCCCGCAAAGCCCTGGTACAGGGAGCCATGGCCCTGGATTTTGATGAGTGGTCCGCTGCTGGCGATGGTCGCTTGCGGTATCACGATCTGGCTGGCAAACACCCATGCCGATGTGCCGGTGAACGATGCCACGCGCCACGGACTAGTGGTCGAGAAGGCCGGTGCCGATCGCGCTGAACCCGCTGCGAGGCGCCCATGAGACTGCGCTGGCTGATGTGGGTGCTATGGCCGGCGTTTCTGATGGGCGGTGCGGCCACGGCGGTGGTGTTCTCGGTGGTGGATCCCGGAGACCTCAGCTTCTTCGGACAACCGGTAGAAGCTTCCCGGCAGGCGATCTACACCGTTGGCTTCCTGGTCGCGTGGTTGTTCTGCGCGTTGTCCAGCGGGCTCACGCTGTACACGATGCCGGTGAAGCTCAGCGACACCGATGAACTCGAATAGCAATGCAGAACAGGCGCTGCAAACAGAAAGGCCGCGCTGGATGGCTCCGGCGCGGCCTTTGTCGTGATGCGTGGCCCTGGCTTTCAGCAGGACCGGCTGTACACCTGCTTGATGCCTGCCATATCGACGAGCTTCACATGTCGCTGACGAATCTGGATCAGGCCTGCTTCGGCAAAGCGCGAGAACAGGCGGCTGACGGTCTCGAGTTTCAGGCCCAGGTAGCTGCCGATTTCCTCGCGGCTCATGCGCAGCACGAACTCGGTGGACGAATAACCGCGCGCCGACAGACGCTCGGACATGTTGACGAGAAACGCAGCCAAACGTTCTTCGGCGCGCATCGATCCGAGCGTGATCAGCATGACCTGGTCCTGCGAGATTTCCTTGCTCATCAGGCGCAGGAACTGGCCTTGCAGCGAGGGAAGGATGCTCGACAGCGATTGCAGGTCGTCGTAGCGTACGACGCAGACTTCGGCGTCTTCCAGCGCGGTGGCGTCGGAGGCGTGCTGCATCTCGCTGAGGCCATCGAGGCCGATGACTTCACCGGGCAGATGGAAGCCCGTGATCTGTGTGCGCCCGTCTTCCATCGTGACGTGCGTCTTCAGTGTGCCAAAGCGAATGGCGTAGACCGCATTGAGCGGTTCGCCCATCCGGTAAAGCGTTTCGCCCTTGTGAACACGCACGCGTTCCTGCACGAGCGTGTCCATCTTCGCCAGGTCTTGTTGCGACATGCCCACGGGCAGGCAAAGCTGGCCCATGGCACACGTTGAGCAACGGGGCGACATCTCGGTGACGGGAATGGAAGTCAACAATTGAAGTGCTCGTTATGAATGCGCTTGCAGCGAGGGCGCGATGCAGGCATTTTACAGCGTCATGTGACGCAGAAGCGAGGAACAGTTGCCTTTTGGTGTGCTTTTAAGCGTTTTTCTGATGGCATTGCTCGGTGGCATGCATTGCGCGGCCATGTGTGGAGGAATTGCTATTGCCGCGGAGCAGAAACAGCACCGCGATGTGGCAATTGTCATACACCGTACCGCTCGTCAGTGGTGGACTGCGCTGTGCATCATGCATGCAGGCCGCATCACGACATACATGCTGCTGGGTGCGGTGATGGGTGCTGTCGGTGCGACGGCGTGGCGGCAGGAGTATCTGCCATTGCAGCGATGGCTTTATGCCGGGGGCAGCATGATGCTGGTACTCACCGGTGTGTGGCTGTTGCGTGGACGCGTGATGCGTTCCGACTGGATCGAGCGGCTCGCCTCTCTGGCCGCCGTGCACGTGGTGCAGCGTGCGCGGGCCATGACCGCCCGACTGCCGGTGCGGCTACGTGGCGAGCGTCGCGCAACGCCGCTGTTGCGCCGATACGGTATGGGTCTGGCCTGGGGGCTGGTGCCTTGCGGAATGATCTATGGCGCATTGGCGCTGGCACTGCTGGCAGGCAACGCGGTGTCGGGCGCGCTGGTGATGGGCGCGTTCGGGCTCGGCACGCTGCCCAACCTGCTGGTGATCTCCGGGCTGTCGGGGTACCTGCGGCAACTCTCGCGCAAACCTGTGGTGCGGGTCGCGTCGGGGCTGCTGGTGATCGGCTTCGGCGTGCTCGGCGTGGCCCGGTCGATCTGGCTCCCGGACACGCTGGCCCAACACGGCTTTTGCGTGGTGTTCTGAATCGGCCACAAGGGCGGGTTGCGGGCGGGGCCGGGAATGCCATACAATCGACGGAACCACGGTATCGCGCCGCACCATTGCTCGGGGCGCCGCTGGGGCCGCATTCCTGATCTGGGGAGCGTGCCCAGGGTTTTTGGCCACTCCGGTGCGCCGAGAACGTCTCAACAGTCCATCCGGTTCAAAAGATCTGGTTAAAAGACCGGCTGCGGTTGGGAAATGGCGCCGGTCAGGGCAGGGTTGCCTGAGCCGATACCGTTTTGTTTCTTGCCGTCTTGGCCATCTGGTGGCCCTGGCGAATGTCCGCCCCGAAGGGAGAAGGCGCGACGCAAGAGGTCCGTTGACTGGTGAAACTGGCCAGCGCCGGACGATCTCCTGCCGGATCGACCCGGCATTTCGATGCAAAAGAACGAGGTGCGCACGGCTGCGCTGCATTAGGCAGGCGAGCTGGCTGCGCGATGAAATGGCGGCGGCTTCGGCCTCGCTGTATCTGCAATCTCCAGTGCTCCGGGATTCGTCCGGGGGCAGGTGCAAAGACAGGCTGCACGCAATCACATGAATACCCAAGAGGCGAAGATCGTCCTCGAGACCGCGCTGATCTGTGCGCAGGAGCCGCTGCGCGTTGGCGATCTGCGACGGTTGTTTGCCGACGACGTCGGTGCCGACACGATCCGAGTGCTGCTCGAGGAACTGCGGCAGGACTGGCAGCCGCGCGGGGTCGAACTCGTGGCGCTGGCCAGCGGCTGGCGCTTCCAGAGCCGCCCCGAGATGCGGGAATTTCTCGACCGGCTGAATCCGGAAAAGCCCCCCAAGTACTCGCGTGCGGTCATGGAGACCCTGGCGATCATCGCGTATCGCCAGCCTGTCACCCGTGGCGATATCGAGGAAATCCGGGGCGTGACGGTCAGCACGGACGTGATCAAGAAACTCGAGGATCGCAGCTGGATCGAAGTCATCGGCCATCGCGACGTGCCCGGTCGTCCCGCCTTGTACGCGACGACCAAGGCGTTCCTGGATGACCTTGGCCTGCGTTCGCTGGACGAACTGCCCCCGCTGGAGGATGCCCAGGCGCAGGCGCAAGCGGCGCTCCTGGAGCAGCAGGCCATCGATTTTGAAGAAATCGCCACGGCTAACCCGCCTGCCGGCGACGAGGAAGCGTTTGCCGAACCGGCAGCCGCGTTGACCGTCGAGGCCGCCGGGCCGGAGGTGGGCGCCGGGCCTGTCGAGGCGGGACAGCAACACGAAGCGGGGCCTGCCGCCCCCAGCGAGGAAGTCGCCGACGGCGATGCCTCCGAAGACGATATCAGCGCCGCCCGGATGCCTGAAGACGACGGGCAGGAAGACGCGCCGGTGGCTCATGCCAACGGCTTCCACATGGACACCGGGGCGCCCGAAGCGGCGCCCGCCGACCCTGCGGACCGGAATGGCGATATGCCGTTCTCGACCGAGGACGACGACGAGCGTGTGTCCAACTGAACAACATGCAACATCGATAGTGAATACTTTGTCTGATTCCGCTGAGCAAGACGTCCGCCAGCCGGACGTGCCGGGTGACACCGGCGCCCCCGATACGGGAAATGACGCCGACGGCGCGCCGCGCCGCAAGGGGCTCCGCCGCGGTTTGCGCAATCTGGTGGCTTCGCGCCGCCAGGCCGCGCAGGATCGGGACGCGGGTCGCGCCGATGGCGACGCGCCGGCACCGGCCGAGGGGGGCGAAACCGCCCAGCCCGCCGCGCCGCGTAGCCGTGGTCGCCGCAAGCCGGCGCCTGCCGCCGATGCCGGTGCGCCAGAGGCGCGGCAGGCAGACGGTGGCGAGGCACAGGCCCAGCCTGGTCAGCGCAAGCGCCGCCAGCAGCCGCAGCGCAAGGCCGCACTGGTCGACGGCGACAACAAGCCGGCGGCCGAACAGGCCGGCAAGCGCAATCGCAATGGCCAGCGCAAGAATCAGGGGGGTGCCGGCAAGCAGGGCGCCCGTGGCGAACAGCGTCAGGGCGACAAGTCGGCGAAGCCGGCCGGCAAGACCGGTGGCGCCAAGGCTGCCGCCGGTGCCGAGGACGTGTTCCGCTTCGTGATCTCCGAGCAGTTCGACGAGGAAGATACCGTCGTGCCGCGCACCAAGGCCAAGCCGGTGCGCGAACTGACGTCGGATGACGATGCGCCGAAGCTGCACAAGGTGCTGGCCGAAGGCGGCCTGGGCTCGCGCCGCGAGATGGAAGAGCTGATCCTGCAGGGCCGGGTGTCCGTCAACGGTCTGCCCGCGCATATCGGCCAGCGCATCCTGCCGGCCGACCAGGTCCGCGTGAACGGCAAGCTGATTCATCGCAAGGTAACGACCAAGCCGCCGCGTGTGCTGCTGTATCACAAGCCGTCCGGCGAGATCGTCAGCCAGTCGGACCCGGAAGGCCGTCCGACCGTATTCGACAGCCTGCCGCGCATCAAGAACGGCAAGTGGGTGGCGGTGGGCCGCCTGGACTTCAACACCGAAGGCCTGCTGATCTTTACCACGTCCGGCGATATCGCCAACCGCTTCATGCATCCGCGCTACGGCGTGGAGCGCGAATACGCGGTGCGGACGCTGGGCGAACTGGCGGAAGCCGATCGCCAGGCGCTGTTGCATGGCATTCAGCTCGACGACGGCGAGGCCAACTTCCTGCGCATCGCCGACGGCGGTGGCGAGGGTGTGAACCAGTGGTATCACGTGGCGCTGACCGAAGGCCGGAACCGCGAAGTGCGCCGGATGTTCGAAGCCGTCGGCCTGACCGTGTCGCGCCTGATCCGCACCCGCTACGGCCAGTTCCTGCTGCCGCGTGGTCTCAAGCGCGGCCGCTGGCAGGAGCTGGAAGCCACGGACGTGCGCAACCTGATGGCCAACATCGGCCTGAAGGCGCCGGCCAAGGCCGAGCAGGGCGGTGGCAAGGGTGGCGTGACAAAGGTGGGCGGCCGCAAGGCGCGTACCGAAGCCGCCATTGCGGGCATGCCAATGCACACGGGCATGGACGGCCTGCCGCGCTTTGAAAAGGCAGGCGGCAACCGCGGCGGCGGCAACGCCGGGCGGGGCCAGCCTGATCCGATGCAGACCTCGATGGGCTACATCCCGTCGGGGCCGGCACCGCTGACGTCGCACACGACGAAGTTCAGTGGCGGCCTGGGTGGCGCCGGCGCCCTGCGCGGTACGGGCGGCACGGGCGGCACGGGCGGCATGCGTGGCGCCGCGGGCGGCAAGGGTGCTGGCGGCGGGCGTGGCGGACGCGGCGGCATGGGCGGCAACGCCGGAAATGCGGGAAACGCAGGCGGAAACCGCCAGCGCCGGGGCGGCGGTGACGTCAACGGCAATGTGATGCCGAAGGCCGCCAAGGGCGGCGGCGGTGGTGGCGGCGGCAATCGCCGGCCGCGCGGCGGTGGCCGGAGCGGTCAACGCTGATTCGGAAGGGGCCGATGCCGGAAAAGTCCGGGATCGGCCGCGTTCCGGCGCGGATCCCAGCAGGCTTTTGCCTTTTAGTCATAATCCGCGTATAATCCAAGTCTATTCAAAAGTATCATCCTCGGCGAGGATGGGCGAATGATGGGCATTGCGCCCATTTTTTTTTTGTTCGCCCGTTTGTGCTTGCGGCTGGATTGCGTCACATGACGCGCTGGTTTGGTGGGGATGATGGGCAGGCAGGGCTTACAGGCCGTTTCGGAACCTCGATTTCAGAACGTTGTGTTGTCCGGTGTCTGCCAAGGTATTGAAAGCCACTACTCGGGAATACAGTGCATCTGGCAGATTTGATCGAAACCACCCTTAACGGCATGGGCTACGAGTTGGTTGAGCTTGAGCGTGCCCCGGCCGGACTTCTGCGTGTCTATATCGATCAGCCTGAAACCGGCATCGTCATTGAGGATTGCGAGAAAGTCAGCCGCCAGCTCACGCACGTGCTGATGGTCGAGAACGTCGACTACGAGCGCCTCGAAGTGTCGTCGCCGGGCCTGGACCGTCCGCTCAAGAAGCTGGCCGATTTTGTCCGCTTCGCCGGTGAGGAAGCCAGGGTCACGCTGCGCCTGCCGGTCAACGGCCAGAAGAACTTCGTCGGCATCCTGCGCGAACCCGCAGGCGAGGCCGGGGCCGAGAAGATCGGCCTGGAATTCGAGGGCAAGGACGGCGCTGCACTGCTGGAATTCGCCATATCCGATGTCGACAAGGCCCGTCTGGTGCCTGTGATCGACTTCAAGGGAAATCAAAGAAAAGGGAACAAGCAATGAGCCGCGAAGTTCTGTTGCTCGTCGATGCGCTAGCGCGCGAGAAGAACGTTGACAAGGATGTGGTCTTTGGTGCACTGGAGGCCGCGCTGGCCTCGGCCACCAAGAAGCGTTTCGAGGAAGACGTGGATATCCGCGTGCATATCGACCGTGAATCCGGTGAGCACGAAACGTTCCGCCGCTGGCTTGTCGTCCCCGACGAACAGGGTCTGCAGGAACCGGACAAGCAGATCCTGCTGTTCGAAGCCCGCGACCAGAACGCCGACATCCAGCTGGACGATTTCATCGAAGAGCAGATCGAGTCGGTGGAGTTTGGCCGTATCGGCGCGCAGGCCGCCAAGCAGGTGATTCTGCAGCGTATCCGCGACGCCGAGCGCGAGCAGATCCTGAACGACTACCTGGATCGCGGCGAAAAGATCATGACCGGCACGGTCAAGCGCGCCGACAAGAAGGGTCTGATCGTCGAATCCGGCCGCGTGGAAGCGCTGCTGGCCCGCGACCAGATCATTCCGAAGGAAAACCTGCGCACCGGCGACCGTGTGCGTGCGTACATCCTGAACGTGGACCGCGCCGCGCGTGGCCCGCAGATCGAGCTGTCGCGCACCGCGCCCGAGTTCCTGATCAAGCTCTTCGAGAACGAAGTGCCTGAAATGGAACAGGGCCTGCTGGAAATCAAGGCGGCGGCCCGCGACCCGGGCGTGCGCGCCAAGATCGCCGTGGTGGCGCACGACAAGCGCATCGATCCGATCGGCACCTGCGTGGGCGTGCGTGGCACGCGCGTCACGGCGGTGCGTAACGAGATTGGCGGCGAGGCCGTGGACATCGTACTGTGGTCTGAAGACCCGGCGCAGTTCGTGATCGGCGCGCTGGCGCCGGCACAGGTGCAGTCGATCGTGGTCGACGAAGAGAAGCACAGCATGGATGTGGTGGTCGACGAGGAAAACCTCGCCGTCTCCATCGGCCGCAGCGGTCAGAACGTACGCCTGGCGTCGGAGCTGACCGGCTGGCAGATCAACATCATGACGCAGGAAGAATCGGCGCAGAAGCAGGCCGAGGAAAGCGAAGTGGTGCGCAAGCTGTTCATGGCCAAGCTGGACGTGGACGAGGAAGTGGCGGACATCCTGATCGAGGAAGGCTTCTCCACGCTGGAAGAAGTGGCCTACGTGCCCATCAGCGAAATGATGGAAATCGAGGCCTTCGACGAAGACACCGTCAACGAGCTGCGCAACCGCGCCCGCGATGCGCTGCTGACGATGGAACTGGCCCGGGAAGAAAAGGTGGAAGAGGTGTCGCAGGATCTGCGTTCGCTCGACGGCCTGACCCCCGAGCTGATCGGCAAACTGGCCGAAGGCAACATCCATACGCGTGACGACCTGGCCGAACTGGCCGTGGACGAGCTGGTCGAGATGGCCGGCGTTGGCGAGGATGAAGCCAAGGCGCTGATCATGAAAGCACGGGAACATTGGTTTAACTGAGGGACACGTCCGGGTTCAACGCCCGGACGCGCTTTCCGCACACGAATTGTCCCGACGTAGAAACCGAGCATTGAAAGGGTTTGAATGGCAAGCACAACAGTTGCCCAACTGGCCGCAGAACTGAGCCGCAGCCCTGCTGCACTGCTGGAACAATTGCAGGCAGCTGGGGTGGGCAAGGCGACGCCTGAAGACATCATTACCGAATCGGACAAGACCCGGCTGCTGGATTACCTGAAGCGGTCGCACGGTCAGGCCGATGACAGCGCACGCAAGAAAATCACGTTGACCAAGCGCGAAACGTCCGAAATCCGTCAATCCGACTCCACCGGCAAGACCCGCACCGTGCAGGTCGAGGTGCGCAAGAAGCGCGTGCTGATCAAGCGCGACGACGTCGAATCGCACGACGACGGTGCCGACGCCCACGCAGCCGAGGCGGCTGCCGAGCTGGCCCGTCGCGACGAGGAACAGCGCCGCGAGCAGGCCGAGGCCCTGGCACGCCAGGAAGCCGAAGCCCAGGCGGCCCGCGAGGCCGCCGAGCGCGAGGAAGCCGACCGCCGCGCCAGGCAGGAAGCCCTGGAGGCCGAACAGCGCCGCCAGGCTGAACTGCTGGCCCAGAAGGCTGCCGAGGAAGCCGCTGCCGCCCAGGCAGCCTCCGACGCCGCCGAGGAAACCGCGCGCAAGAAGGCTGAAGAAGACAAGGCACGTCTGGCCACCGAACGCGCCCAGGCGCAGAAGAACGCCGACGACGCCAAGGCTGCCGCCGACAAGGCCCGCGCCGAGCAGGACAGCGCCAAGGCTGCGGCCGACAAGGCACGTGCCGAGCAGGACGCCGCCGCGCGCCGTCGCCGCGAAGCCGCCGAAGCCGAGGCCCGCGCCATCCAGCAGATGCTGAATGCGCCGCCCCGCGTGCTGAAGGCGCCGTCGGAGCGCAAGGCCGAGGAAAAGAAGGCCGAGCAGACCGGCACGCTGCACAAGCCGGTGAAGCCGGCTGGCACCGAAGTCAAGAAGGACGAGAAGAAGACCGCCGCCGCGCCGGCCGCCACGACGACCACTGCCACCGCTGACAAGAAGGGTGGCAAGGGCAAGGGCGGCGGCAGCTGGCAGGACGACAGCCGTGGCAAGGGCAAGGGCGGTGGCCTGAAGACCCGTGGCGATTCGTCGGGCGGTACCGGCGGCTGGCGCAGCGGCCCGCGTGGCCGTGGCGGCAAGCAGCATGGTGACGATGGCCGCAGCAACTTCCAGGCGCCGACCGAGCCGGTGGTGCGCGAAGTGCACGTGCCCGAGACCGTCTCGGTGGCCGATCTGGCCCACAAGATGGCCGTCAAGGCATCCGAGGTCATCAAGCAGATGATGAAGCTCGGCCAGATGGTGACGATCAACCAGGTGCTGGACCAGGAAACCGCCATGATCGTGGTGGAAGAAATGGGCCACAAGGCATATGCCGCCAAGCTGGACGATCCGGAAGCCCTGCTGCTGGTGACGGAAGGCGAAGAGCAGACCGATGCCGAGCTGCTGCCGCGTCCGCCGGTGGTGACCGTGATGGGTCACGTCGACCACGGCAAGACCTCGCTGCTGGATTACATCCGCCGCACCAAGGTTGCCGCAGGCGAAGCCGGCGGCATTACGCAGCACATTGGCGCGTACCACGTCGAAACCGACCGTGGCGTGATCACGTTCCTGGACACCCCGGGTCACGAGGCCTTCACGGCCATGCGTGCCCGTGGCGCCAAGGCGACCGACATCGTCATCCTGGTGGTGGCGGCCGACGACGGCGTGATGCCGCAGACCAAGGAAGCGATTGCGCACGCCAAGGCTGCCGGCGTGCCGATCGTGGTGGCAATCACCAAGGTCGACAAGCCGGAAGCCAACCCGGACCGCGTCAAGCAGGAACTGGTGGCGGAACAGGTGGTGCCGGAAGAGTACGGCGGCGATTCGCCGTTCGTGCCGGTGTCGGCCAAGACTGGCCAGGGCATCGAGGATCTGCTCGAGAACGTGCTGCTGCAGGCCGAAGTGCTGGAACTGCGCGCCCCGGTGGACGCCCCGGCCAAGGGTCTGGTGGTGGAAGCCCAGCTCGACAAGGGCAAGGGCCCGATCGCGACGATCCTGGTGAGCAGCGGTACGCTCAAGCGCGGCGATGTCGTGCTGGCCGGCAGTGCCTATGGCCGCGTGCGCGCCATGCTGGACGAAAACGGCAAGCCGGCCAAGGAAGCCGGCCCGTCGATCCCGGTGGAAATCCAGGGTCTGTCGGAAGTGCCTGCCGCCGGTGAGGAAGTGCTGGTGCTGCCGGACGAGCGCAAGGCGCGTGAAATCGCCCTGTTCCGTCAAGGCAAGTTCCGCGACGTGAAGCTGGCCAAGCAGCAGGCGGCCAAGCTGGAAACGATGCTCGAGCAGATGGCCGAGGGCGAAGTCCAGACGCTGCCGCTGATCGTGAAGGCCGACGTGCAGGGTTCGCAGGAAGCACTGGTGCAGTCGCTGCAGAAGCTGTCGACCGCCGAAGTGCGCGTGCAGATCGTGCACGGTGGCGTGGGTGGCATCTCGGAATCGGACGTCAACCTGGCCACCGCTTCGAAGGCGGTGATCATCGGCTTCAACGTGCGTGCCGACGCCGGTGCGCGCAAGCTGGCCGAGCACAATGGCATCGACATCCGCTACTACAACATCATTTACGATGCTGTGGACGAGATCAAGGCGGCCATGTCGGGCATGCTGGCGCCGGAGAAGCGCGAGACCACGATCGGTCAGGTGGAAGTCCGCCAGGTCTTCCGCGTGCCGAAGGTTGGCGCCGTGGCCGGCTGTATGGTCACCGACGGCCTGGTCAAGCGTACGTCGCTGGTCCGTGTGCTGCGCAACAACGTGGTGATCCACGACGGCGAACTGGACTCGCTCAAGCGGTTCAAGGACGACGTCAAGGAAGTCAAGCAGGGCTTCGAGTGCGGTCTGTCGATCAAGAACTTCAACGATGTTCAGGAAGGCGACCAGCTCGAGGTGTACGAAATCACCGAGGTGGCGCGTACGCTGTAAGGCGATACGCAAAGACGGCAGGCTCCGGCCTGCCGTTTTCACATCATCGGTAAAGCAAAAAGTTTTGCATGGCCAAGAAAGGCAATATCTCCTCCCGTAATTTGCGCCTGTCCGACCAGATCCAGAAGGAACTGGCCGAGATGATCCAGCGCGAGCTCCGCGATCCGCGCCTGGGGCTGGTCACGCTGCAGTCGGTGGCGCTGACGCCCGACTACGCGCACGCCAAGGTCTACTTCACGGTGCTCGGCGCAGAGCCCGAAGTGGCGGCCGGCGTCCTCCGGGAAAAGGCTGGCTACCTGCATTCGCTGCTGTTCAAGCGCCTGCACATCCATACCGTCCCGACGCTGCATTTCCATCACGATACGTCGGTGGAGCATGCCATCGAGATGTCGAAGCTGATCAACGAAGCCAATTCGACGCGCGCCAAGGACGACGAATAAGGCATCGGCGTTTTTTGCCGTTTTCTCGCGAGCCGGCCTCCGGGCTGGCGCCGCAAACCTCTTCCCCCCGCAATGACCGATTCCCAAGCCAACCGTCCGCCCCGGCTGCCGCGCCGTGACGTGCATGGCGTGCTGCTGCTCGACAAGCCGCTTGGCCTGTCGTCCAACGATGCGCTGGTGCGCGCCAAGCGTCTGCTGCGCGCGAACAAGGCCGGCCATACCGGTACGCTCGATCCGCTGGCCACGGGCCTCTTGCCGCTGTGCTTTGGCGAGGCCACCAAGTTTTCGCAGGATCTGCTCGATGCCGACAAGACCTACGAAGCCGCCGTGCGCCTGGGGGCGACCACGACCACCGGCGATGCGGAGGGCGATATCGTCAGCGAACGTCCGGTCACGTGCGACCGTGCGGCGCTCGATGCGGCAATCGTGGGCTTCACGGGCGAGATCGAACAGGTGCCACCGATGTACTCGGCGCTGAAGCGGGACGGCAAGCCGCTCTACGAATATGCGAGGGCAGGGCAGACCGTGGAGCGCGCGGCACGCCAGGTGACCATCCGCGCGATCACGCTGCTCGAAGTCGATCTAAAAAATTGCCGTTTTACGATGCGAGTGACCTGCAGCAAGGGAACGTACATTCGCACGCTGGCCGAAGATATCGGCGAGGCGCTCGGTTGCGGTGCGCATCTGACCGGGCTGCGGCGCACGGGCGTGGGCGACCTGACGCTGGACGGCGCAGTAACGCTGGAACAGATCGACGCACAGGCGGACGATGTGCGTCCGACGCTGCTCGCGCCGGTAGACGCGCTGCTGCAGCGTTGCCCGCCGGTTCATCTGGATGCGGTGTCGGCCGGACGCTTCCTGCAGGGCCAACGTATCGCGCACCGTGACCTGCCCGAAGGCCAGGCGCCGGAAGCGGGCACGCTGGCGCGCGTCTATGCCGAAGGCAAACTGCTGGGCGTGGCGCGGATGAAGGAAGGCGCGCTGCGGCCCGAGCGGCTCGTAAAACTCTGAGTTTTACCGGCTCCGACGGCAAGCATCCCAAAGAAAAAGGGCATCGACCAGCATCGATGCCCTTTTTTCATGCCGCGTGGCGCATGCCACATGCCGCAAGCCGGCCGGTCAGTGCGCCCCGGCCGCGTCGGCGCCGCCGCCACCCTTGGCACGCTTGGTCAGCCAGACAAAGCCGATCAGCGCGAAGAACAGCACGCCCGAGATCCAGAAGATGTCGTTGGCGCCCAGCATCGACGCCTGCAGCGAGATGTTCCGCTCGATCAGCCCGATGGCCTGCATCTTCGACATGCCCATTGCCATCAGGTGATCGAGCTGGGCCTGGTATGTCGGGTTGTACGGGTTGACCTGTTCGACCAGCTGCGCATGATGCAGCGCCGAGCGGTTTTCCCAGACCGTGGTCGAGATCGACGCCCCGATGGCACCGAACGTGATCCGCACGAAGTTCGACAGGCCCGAGGCTGCCGGAATCTTCTCGGGCGGCTGGCCCGACAGGATGATCGACGTCAGCGGGATGAAGAACATCGCCATGGCCGCGCCCTGGATCAGCGTGGGGATCACCAGCGCCCGCGTGTCCACGCCCGTGGTGAAGCCGGCCCGCATGAAGCTCACCGCCCCGAACGTGATGAACGCCGTGGTGGCCACCCAGCGTGCGTCGATCTTCGGCAGCACCCGGCCGATGATCGGCGACAGGATGATGGCGAAAATACCCACCGGCGCGGTCACCAGGCCGGCATCGGTGGCGGTGTAGCCGACGATGGTCTGCAGCCACAGCGGCAGGATCACGAGATTGCCGAAGAACAGGCCGTAAGCCACCGAGATCGCCACCACGCCGGCCGCGAAGTTGCGGCCCTTGAACAGGTGAATGTCGACGATCGGATGCTTTTCGTAGAGTTCCCAGGCCAGGAAGAACAGGAAGCCGACCACGGCGGTCACGCCCAGCGCCACGATTACGCCCGAATGGAACCAGTCGAGCTCCTTGCCCTTGTCCAGCATCAGCTGCATCGAGCCGACCCAGATCACCAGCAGCGCCAGGCCGATGCGGTCGATCGGCAGCATCTTGGTGGGCGTTTCTCGCTCGCGGTAGATCGACCACGTGACCCAGGCGGTGACGATGCCGATCGGCACATTGATGTAGAAGATCCACGGCCAGGTCATGTTGTCCGAGATCCATCCGCCCAGCAGCGGCCCCATGATGGGCGCGACCAGCGTGGTCATGCCCCATAGCGCCAGGGCCATCGAACTCTTGGCGGGTGGATAGCTGGCCAGCAGCAGGGCCTGCGACAGCGGAATCATCGGGCCGGCCACGGCGCCCTGCAGCACGCGGGCGGCCAGCAGCGTTTCGAGGTTCGGCGCCACGCCGCACAGCCACGACGACACCACGAACAGCAGGATCGACAGCACGAACAGCCGCACCGCGCCAAAGCGCGTGGTCAGCCAGCCGGTGAGCGGCACCGAGATTGCGTTGGCGACCGCGAAAGACGTGATGACCCAGGTGCCCTGGTTCGGCGACACGCCAAGGTCGCCCGAGATGGCCGGGATCGACACGTTGGCGATCGACGAATCGAGCACGTTCATGAACGTGGCCAGCGACAGCGCGATGGTGCCCAGAATCAGCTTGCCGCCGGTCAGCGGCGGATGCGCGGCGGGGCGGGCGGGCGCCGGCTTCGGGGCCGGTGCCGCGCCGCTGTCCGGCGTCGCGGTGGTGGAATTTGCCATGGGCAGTCAGCCAGTCAAACAGGTCGGATCGGATCGATTCAGGTACGGGCGGGCTTGGCCGCCGCACGCGCCGCGGCCGCGCTGGCCGCGCTTGCGGCACCCGCCGCGCCCGGCGCCGGCGGGCGGCCGCCGTTGTTGACCGCGATGATGCGGGCGATCAGCGCGTCGGCGTCCTGCGCCACCTTGTCGTACACATCGGTCTGCAGGGGCCTGGCGGACTTGGCGCTGACCAGCGACGCGCCTTCTTCCTTGCGCACGTCGACCGTGACGTTCATCGACAGGCCCACGCGCAGCGGGTGGTCCTTCAGTTGCTGCGCGTCCAGCGCGATCCGCACCGGCAGGCGCTGCACCACCTTGATCCAGTTCCCGGTGGCGTTCTGCGCCGGCAGCAGCGAGAACGCGGCGCCGGTGCCGGCCGAAAAGCCTTCCACATGACCCGTGTACTTGACCTTCGATCCGTAGACGTCGGCTTCCAGTTCCACCGGCTGGCCGATCCGCATATGCGTGATCTGCACTTCCTTGAAGTTGGCGTCGACCCAGACCTGATCCAGCGGCACCACGGCCATGAGCGGCGTGCCGGCCGCCACGCGCTGGCCCACCTGCACCGAACGCTTGGCCACGTAGCCCGTCACGGGCGCCGGCATCGTCGAGCGCGCGAACGCCAGATAGGCCGAGCGCAGGTTGGCGGCGGCGCGCTGCACGTTCGGGTGCTTTTCCACCGTGGTCTGGTCGGTCAGTACCTGGTTCGAGGCCAGTTGCTCGCGGGCGGCAACCAGCGCCGACTCGGCCGCCTTCAGCGCGGTCTGGGCGTGGGCGATTTCCTCGCTCGACACCGCGCCCGAACCGGCAATGGCCTGGCGGCGGCGCAGGTCATCGCGCGCCTTGGCCACATCGGCTTCGCGCAACGCCACCTGTGCGGACAGCGAACCATTGTTGACGTACAGCGTGCGCACCTCGCGCACGGCCTGGGCCAGCTGGGCTTCGGCCTGCTCCATCGCCACCTGGGTGTCGGCGCGATCGAGCTGGATCAGCGGCTGGCCGGCGGTCACCAGCTGCGTATCGTCGGCGGCAATCGACACCACGGTGCCGCCCACCAGCGGCGTGACCTGCACGACGTTGCCGGCGACGTAGGCGTCGTCGGTGTTCTCGAAATGGCGGGCGTAAAGGCCCCAGTACAGGCCATAGCCGATGCCGGCCACCACGACCGCGGCGGTCAGGGAAACGAGCAGGCGCTTGCGCTTGCCGTTGTTGTCGCCCGCGGGGGCTGCTTGCTGGTTGGTGCTCATGATGGGATCTCTCGAATCTCTGCGATGTGTCGTCTTGTCTGGTTTCAGCCGTTTCCGTCAGGCGCTGCCCTCAACCCTGCGTGCCCGGGGCCGCGCTTGCAGGCTTGCCGGATGCGCCGTGACTGGCGCCCTCGGCTTCCTGGTAGCCACCGCCAAGCGCCTTCATCAGGCTCATCTGCAGGTCCAGCCGGCGCGCCTGCAGATCGGTGGCGAGCCGGCGCTGTTGCAATACGTTGCTTTCGGCGTTGAGCACCGTCAGCTGCGTGCCCAGGCCGGCCTTGTAGCGCGTGGTGGACAGTGCGTAGGCATGTTCGGCCAGGTTCAGCGCCTCGCGCTGCGTCTCGATCTGCTGGTCCACGCTGCGGATGCTGGTCACGGTATCGGCGGTCTCGCGCAGCGCGTCGACCAGCGTCTGGTTGTAGCTGGCCGCCGCGATGTCGTACTGCGCGTACTTGCCCTTGAGGTTGGCGCGCAGGCGGCCGCCCTGGAAGATCGGCAGCGTGACCGACGGCCCCACGCCGAACGTGCGGCTCATGCTCATCAGCAGGTTCGACGGATCGAGCGAGGCCACCCCGGCAAAGGCGGTCAGCTTCACATCGGGCAGGAATTCCTTCTTCGCCACGGTGATGTCCTTGGACGAAGCCTCCACGCGCCAGCGCGCGGCCACGATGTCCGGGCGGCGGCCAATCAGGCCGATGGTCAGGTCGTCGGGCAGTTGCGGCGTGGCGTTGGCCAGCAGCGTGGGCCGCGTGATCTGCAGACCGCGGTCGGGCCCCTTGCCCAGCAGCGCGGCGATCTGGTTGCGCGCCAGCGCGATTTCCTCGTCAACGCGTTGCAGGTCGGTCTGGGCGGCGGCCACGGTGCCGCGCGCCTGGGTGGTTTCCACCTGGGTGTCGAGGCCGGCGGCCAGGCGCTGGCGCGACAGGTCGGTCAGGTCGCGGCGCTGGGCGATGGCGCGTTCGGCCACGTCGCGCTGCGCGTACAGCGCGGCCAGGCGGTTGTAGCCGCGGGCCACCGATGTGGTCAGCATCAGCCGTGCGGCCTGGGTCTCGGCTTCCATCGCACGGTCATCGGACAGCGCGGCTTCCAGCGCATCGCGGTTCTTGCCCCAGAAATCGAGGTCCCACGACAGGCCCAGCTGCAGGCGCGACTGGTTCTGCCATGACCCGGCCAGCGGCGTGCCCGTAAACAGGTCGGTCTCCGAGAAACGCTGGCGCACCAGGCTGCCTTCAAAGTCCACGCCGGGGTAGAGCGCCGAACGCGTGGCATCGGCCATCGCGCGCGAGGCTTCCAGGCGGCCAAAGGCCACCTGCAGGTTCGGATTGCCCTGGATGGCTTCGTCCACCAGCGCACGCAGTTGCGGATCGTGGAACTGATCGACCCAGTCCTGCGACGGCCACTGGCCGTGTTCGCTGGCGAAGGTCTGCGGCGATGCCAGCGTGCCGGCGTCGGTCATGGTCTGCGTGCTGTGCGAATTGCCCAGCGCGGCGCAACCGGCCAGCACGGCAGCGGCCAGCACGGTCAGCGCGAGCGTGCCCGTGCGGCGAAGCTGGCCCGCGCGGCTGGCACGGTGGGAAAGAGAATGAGCGGTGGTCATAGGCGGTGAACTGTGACGCGGTCTGGCGATTTCAGGAATGGCGTGTCTGACGATTGGAATTCTTCTTCGGTGTCGGGGCGGCCCGCCTATCCTGTGTTGCGCTCGAAGGGACAGCCCGCCGGGTCGGGGCCGCCGTGGTTGGCGAGGATCCGCAGCAGCATGCCGCGCAGCGCCTCGATCTCGTCATGGGTGAAGCCCTCGAAATGACGGCGCATGACATTGCAGAAGACGGCCGGGAGCTTTTCGACCATGGCGTTGCCGGCCGGGGTGATCGACAGGTCCACCACCCGGCGGTCGTCGTCGCGGCGCGTGCGCGCGATCAGGCCGCGCTTTTCCATGCGGCTCAGCAGGCGCGTGACCGATCCGGCATCGGTGTTCAGCTTGCGGGCCAGGTCGGTCACCGTGGTGGCCTCGCCCTTGGCCAGCATCATCAGGCAGCTTGCCTGGGCCTGGGTCATGTCCAGGCTGCTGACCTCCTGCTCCACGCCCTGCGACAGCGTGTTCTTGGCGCGCCCCAGCAGGTAGCCGACGCTCTTGCCGATTTCATAGTCGGCCGGGTCGAACAGGTCTTCGGGCGGGGGTAGGGGTGTCGGGTAGGTCATCTCTTGTCGCTGCAATCTTTGCCTGGGCAAATATAAGCATGCCGCAAGTGATGTTCAAGCACTGAAATTTGTTATTGCGGAAAACGCAATGACGCGTCTTGATCTATGCTGGACAGCAATAGGGTGTTCTGCGCTGCAACATGCTAGAATGTCGGGTTAATTTTTTCCGATAGCTCCGCCTTCAGGGGACGCCGAATGACCCGCGCCATCCGTAATATCGCCATCATCGCTCACGTCGATCATGGCAAGACCACCCTGGTCGACCAACTCCTGCGCCAGGCAGGCACCTTCCGCGACAACCAGCAAATCGCCGAACGGGTGATGGACTCGAACGACCTGGAAAAGGAACGCGGGATTACCATCCTCGCGAAGAACTGTGCCGTCGAGTACAACGGCACGCACATCAACATTGTCGATACCCCGGGCCACGCCGACTTCGGCGGTGAAGTGGAGCGCGTCCTGTCGATGGTCGACGGCGTGCTGCTGCTGGTGGACGCCGTGGAAGGCCCGATGCCGCAAACGCGTTTCGTGACGCGCAAGGCACTGGCCCTGGGCCTGAAGCCCATCGTGGTGATCAACAAGATCGACCGCCCGGGCGCCCGCCCGGACTGGGTGATCAACCAGACCTTCGACCTGTTCGACAAGCTGGGCGCCAACGACGACCAGCTCGATTTCTCGGTGATCTACGCGTCGGGCCTGAACGGCTACGCCGGCCTGACCGAGGACGTGCGCGACGGCGACATGAAGCCGCTGTTCGAGACCGTGCTGGACAAGGTACCGGTGCGTAACGACGACCCGAACGGCCCGCTGCAGATGCAGATCATCTCGCTGGACTATTCGAGCTACGTCGGCAAGATCGGCGTGGGCCGCATTTCCCGTGGCCGCGCCAAGCCGCTGCAGGACGTGGTGGTCAAGTTCGGCCCGGAAGGCAATCCGATCAAGGGCCGTATCAACCAGGTGCTGAAGTTCAGCGGCCTGGAGCGCGAAATCGTGGCCGAGGCGGAAGCCGGCGACATCGTGCTGATCAACGGTATCGAGGAACTGGGCATCGGCTGCACCGTGTGCGCCCCGGAAGCCCAGGACGCGCTGCCGATGCTGAAGGTGGACGAGCCGACGCTGACGATGAACTTCTGCGTCAACACGTCGCCGCTGGCCGGCCGTGAAGGCAAGTTCGTGACCAGCCGCCAGCTGCGCGAGCGTCTGGACCGCGAACTGAAGTCGAACGTGGCGCTGCGCGTGGCCGATACCGGCGACGACACCATCTTCGAAGTGTCGGGCCGTGGCGAACTGCACCTGACCATTCTGCTGGAAAACATGCGCCGTGAAGGCTACGAGCTGGCCGTGTCGCGTCCGCGCGTGGTGTTCAAGGACATCGGCGGCGTCAAGCACGAGCCGTACGAACTGCTGACCGTGGACGTCGAAGACGGCCACCAGGGTTCGGTCATGGAAGAGCTGGGCCGCCGCAAGGGCGAACTGCTCGACATGGCGTCGGACGGCAAGGGCCGTACCCGCCTGGAATACCGCATTCCGGCGCGTGGCCTGATCGGCTTCCAGGGTGAATTCCTGACGCTGACCCGTGGTACGGGCCTGATCAGCCACATCTTCGACGACTACGCGCCGGTGCGCGAAGGCGGCCTGGGCGAGCGCCACAACGGCGTGCTGATCTCGCAGGACGACGGCGACGCCGTGGCCTACGCGCTGTGGAAGCTGCAGGATCGCGGCCGCATGTTCGTGAAGCCGGGCGATGCGCTGTACGAAGGCATGATCATCGGCATCCACAGCCGCGACAACGACCTGGTCGTGAACCCGATCAAGGGCAAGCAGCTGACCAACGTGCGCGCGTCGGGTACCGACGAAGCGGTGCGCCTGGTGCCGCCGATCCAGATGTCGCTGGAATACGCGGTGGAATTCATCGCCGACGACGAACTGGTGGAAATCACGCCGAAGAGCATCCGTCTGCGCAAGCGTCACCTGAAGGAGCACGAGCGCAAGCGTGCTTCGCGCGACGCGAACTGATTTCCGGCGTCCGGCCTGCTGGCCGGTCCTTGGAAACGAAAACCGCGCCCATGTGGCGCGGTTTTTTTTCGTCGCCCGACTTAGGTTTGCTCCCCTCTCCCGCTCGCGGGAGAGGGGCCGGGGGAGAGGGCAAGCATATCAACCTCCGAAGCCGCAGCCCGTGGTCCTCGCCACTCCGGCGGCTTCCACAAATACCGGAGATCGCGCTCGCGCCGCACATCGGCAAACATGTCGCGCCATTCGTGAAACGTCAGCGTCAGCGGGTTGTAGGTACGGACCTGGCGCGTGATGCCGTATTGCGGCGCCTCCTGCTCGGGCACGAAGGTGCCGAACATGCGGTCCCAGACCGTCAGCACGCCGGCGTAGTTGCGGTCGATGTACTGCGGATTCTTCGCATGATGTACGCGGTGCACACTTGGCGTATTGACGATCTTCTCAACGATCGGCCAGCGTTGTCCGAGCCGCGTATGGACGAAGAACTGGAACGCGAGGTTCAGGCCGACGGCCAGGATGACCCAATCTGGAGAAAATCCGATAAAAGCCAGCGGAATCCAGAACATCCACATGCCCGAGACCGGATAGGTCAGGCTTTGCCGGAACGCCGTGGAGAAGTTCATGCCTTCCGACGAGTGATGGGCCACGTGCGACGCCCACATCCATCGCACCCGATGGCTGGCGCGGTGGAACCAGTAATAAAGAAAGTCCTGCAGCAGCAACAGCAGCGCAAAAGACCACCACGTCTGGGGCACGGCGCGCAGGCCGTGGGCGTAGCACCATGTGTAGACCGTGCGGATCATCAACCAGAGAAAGAAGGCGTCCGATGCCTGGTGCATCAGCGCCAGCGTGGCGTTCGACAGCGTGTCGCGCCAACTGTAGACCGAGCGGTCGCGCCTGGACCAGTACCAGGCCTCCCAGCCAATCGTCAGCACGAAGACTGGCGCGAAGGCTAGCAGGATCAGGCCGGGGTCAAAACCCTGGGCGGGGGTAGCGCCCGATGTCATGGAGGATGTCATGGCGCAAGTGTGCATATTTCCGCCAGATTCGCACCGAGGATTTCCTCCATACGCACGTCAAGTGGCGCCCGCTTAACGTTTTGCGATCCATCACGAAAATGAAGGACTGACTATCACCGGGAGGCAATCAAGTCGGCCACGACAATGCCGTCATTGGGGCGACGGCCATGGAGGAGTGGCCGATATTCAAGTCACGGAGAGAACTGCCCCATGTTTCGCAACACTACGATTGGAACCCGTTTGTGGCTTCTGACAATTGTCACAAACTTGTTGCTGTTGATTGTCGGTGCCGTTGGTTGGATCGGCATGTCGCGTAGCAACGACGCCACGCGCCAGATCTACCAGCAGCAATTGTCGGCCGCCACGTATCTGGCGGAGGCGCGCTCGAATCAACTGCTGGTGCGTGTGCTGCTGGACCAGGCGGCCTTTGCCACCGAGGCGGCCGATGCCAAGGCCCGCGCCGCCACGGCCCAGGACTTCGCGCGGCTGTCCGACGCCGCATGGCAGTCGTATCTGGCCATTCCGCGAACCGACGAGCAGACACGCGCCACCGAGAATGTGTCAGAGAAACGCCGCGCGCTGTTCCAGGAGGGCGTGACGCCGATGATCGCCGCCCTCAACGCGGGCAACCGCGAGGCGATGATGAAGGCGGTCATGGAGACAATTCCGAAACTCGATATCCAGTTCACCGCCGTCAATACGGAACTTGGGCGCCTGCAAGTGGAAAGCGCCAAGGCCGTCTACGAGAATTCCCAGCATCGCTACGACAGGCTGCTGACCGTTTCCATCGCGGTCCTGGTGCTTGGCCTGGCGTTCAGCACCGTGGTGGCCTGGCGCCTGCGTGCGTCGATCGTCCATCCGCTGGATATCGCCATTGGCCGTTTCGCGCGCATGGCGGACGGCGATCTTAGTATTTCGGCGATGCGCGATGGCGCTGCAATCGCCGACGAGCACGCAAGAAGCGAGACCAGCCGCATGCTCGGCATGCTGGGGCGCATGCAGGGGCGTCTGGCCGAGATGGTGGGCGAAGTGCGCAGCGGCGCCGATTCGATTGCGGCGGCGAGCCAGCAGATTGCCAGCGGGAATGCCAACCTGTCGCAGCGTACCGAGCAGCAGGCCGCGTCGCTTCAGGAGACCGCTTCGAGCATGGAGGAGTTGACCAGCACCGTGCGCCACAACGCCGATAGCGCCCGCGAGGCCAGCACCTTGGCGGTGGATGCGCGCCGGCTGGCAGAGACCGGCAGCCAGGCCGTGTCGCGGGTGCAGAGCACGATGCAGCAGATCGACACCGGCGCCAACAAGGTGGTGGACATCATCGAGGTGATCGAGAAGATCGCCTTCCAGACCAATATCCTGGCGCTCAATGCGGCCGTGGAGGCCGCGCGGGCCGGCGAGCACGGCCGTGGCTTCGCGGTGGTGGCGGGCGACGTGCGCGATCTGTCGCAGCGGTGCGCGGCGGCGTCGAAGGAAATCCGCACGCTGATCGGCGCCTCGGTGTCGAATGTGCGCGAAGGCACATCGCTGGTGGACGACGCGGAGCGCGCCATGCAGGACATCGTCAATGCGGTGCGCCGCGTGAGCGATATCGTCGGCGGCATCAGCGCGGCGTCGGACGAACAGTCGCGCGGCATCGAACAGGTGAACGTGGCCGTCTCGCATATGGACGGCATGACGCAGCAGAACGCGGCGCTGGTGGAGGAAGCCGCCGCGGCGGCCGGGTCGCTCGAAGACCAGGCGCAACGGCTGACAGGGCTGATGTCGGCCTTCCGGCTGGCGTGATCGCCAGGGCTGCAGCGGCTCGACAGACGATAAGCCGATTCTGAAACGGCGCCGTCATCGAATCCGGGCAAGGCAGGTGGCGTAAAATTGCCGCCTACTGGAACGGAGACGGATATGACGGAGTTTGTATCGACGGCGGTGCAGGGCGGTGTGGCCTATCTGACGCTGACCCGCCCGCAGGCCCTGAATGCGTTGTCGCTCGACATGATTCGCGCGATCACGCAGGCGTTGCAGCAGTGGGAAACCGATGCCGCCGTGCATGCGGTGGTGGTGGCCGGCGCGGGCGGCAAGGCGTTCTGCGCCGGCGGCGATATCCGCTGGTTCCATCAGGCGTACTACGCCAACGACCCGATGCTCGACCAGTTCTTTGTCGAGGAGTACGCGCTCAACCATCTGATCCACCGCTACCGCAAGCCCTATATCGCCCTGATGGACGGCGTGGTGATGGGCGGCGGCATGGGCATCTCGCAGGGCGCCCGGCTGCGCATCGTCACCGACCGTACCAAGATGGCGATGCCGGAGACGAACATCGGCCTGTTCCCCGATGTGGGCGGCGGCTGGTTCCTGGCGCGTACGCCGGGCCATATCGGCGAGTACCTGGGCCTGACCGGCACGGTGATTCACGCCGCCGACGCCCTGTACGCGAAGCTGGCCGATGCCTATCTGCCGGCCAATGTGATGGCGGAACTGGCGGCATCGCTGCAGGCGCATGCGTTTGACAGCGGCGACGCCGTGCTGGCCCATATCGCCACCTTCACGGGTCAGCACGCGGCGGCGTGCGTGCCGCACGCCAGCCCGCTGGCCCAGCATGCCGGCATGATCGACACGCTGTTTGCCGGCGCCACGGCGCAGGAGATTCTGAGCGCGGTCAGTGACACGGCCGGCGACTGGGCGGCCCAGACCGCCGCCACGCTGCGCAGCCGGTCACCGCTGATGCTTTGCGTCACGCTGGAACAGATCCGCCGTGCGCGCACGATGACGCTGGAAGACGAGCTGCGCATGGAGCTCGACATGATGTACGACGTGTTCCGTCATGGCGACGGCATCGAGGGCATCCGCGCGCTGGTCATCGACAAGGACCACCAGCCGAAATGGAATCCGGCCCGCCTTGACGAAGTGACGCCGGGCCGCGTGCGCGCGTTCTTCGACAGCAAGTGGCGGCGCGAGGAACATCCGCTGGCATCGCTGGCGTAGTCGCTCCGCCCGCTGCGCCATTTGCATCGGCATGGGCGTTGCGCGCGGTGGCCGGCGGCGGCCATGCAAGTCAAGTACAGTGTGGGCAGGGCTGGCCCTGCTGCCGGAGCCGGCCTGTGATTCACTTCGACCGTGTGTGAACAGTGAAAGGAACCGTAATGAGCAATCCTCGTGATGTCGCCGTACTGGTGGGAAGCCTGCGCAAGGAATCCCTGAACCTGAAACTGGCCAAGGCCCTGGCCGCGATTGCGCCGCCGCAGCTCAAGCTCGATATCGTCGAGATTCGCCAGTTGTCCCACTACAACCAGGATGACGACGCCAATCCGCCATCGGAATGGGTGGCCTTCCGTGACCGTATCCGCCGCGCCGATGCCGTCCTGTTCGTTACCCCTGAATACAACCGCTCGGTGCCGGGCGTGCTGAAAAATGCCATCGACGTGGGATCGCGCCCGTATGGGGAAAGCGCCTGGGACGGCAAGCCGGGTGGCGTGATCAGCGCGTCGCCGGGCAATATCGGCGGCTTTGGCGCCAACCACCACCTGCGCCAGTCGCTGGTGTTCCTGAATATTCCGGTGCTGCAACAGCCGGAAGCCTATATCAGCGGGGTGGACAAGCTGTTCGATGAGCAGGGCGGCATCAGCAACGACTCGACCCGGGGCTTCCTGAGCAAGTACCTGACGACCTTCGCGGCCTGGATCGACCGCAACGCCGCGGCGCGCTGACAGTCGGCCGCCGATCGCGCCAGTCCGATTCAAACGTCGGTAAGCCCCGTCCTACAAGGCGAAGCGGGGGAGACCCGACACCGGCAGTGACCCCTGCTTTCTATAGTGAAGCCATGTTCAAACACATAGACAAGGAGGAAACACCATGCCGTACATTCTCGCCTGGCTGCTCGGCGTCCCGGCCTTCGTCCTGATCCTGATCTGGCTCTTCATGCACTGAGTGCAGCCCGCCCAACATGAGAGACGGCGCCTCCGGGCGCCGTTTTTACTGGCCGCGTGCCGCGCACCCGATGTGAGCGTTCCGGGGCGCTGCTCAGGAACGTCATCTCGCGTATACTTGCGGGTCTTCCTCAGTCCGTGGACCCAGAACCGTACCCGGACGCTCCCTCGACGCCATACCCATGACTGCAAATCCGCGCCGCATCTCGGTTGCCCCGATGATGGACTGGACTGATCGCCACTGCCGCACGTTCCATCGCGCGCTGAGCCAGCACACCTGGCTTTATACCGAGATGGTCACCACGGGCGCGCTGCTGCATGGCGATGTGGCGCGGCATCTCGATTTCGACGCGGCCGAGCAGCCCGTGGCACTGCAGCTGGGCGGTAGTGAACCTGCCGATCTCGCGCAGGCGGCGAAGCTGGGTGAGCAGTGGGGCTACAAGGAAATCAACCTCAATTGCGGGTGCCCCTCGGAGCGCGTGCAGCGCGGTGCGTTCGGCGCGTGCCTGATGGCAGAGCCCCAGCTGGTTGCCGATTGCGTCAAGGCGATGCGGGATGTGGTGTCGGTGCCCGTGACGGTGAAGCATCGCATTGGTATCGACACGATCGAGCACTATGACTTTGTTCGCGACTTCGTTGGCATTATTGCCGACGCCGGTTGCGAAACATTTATCGTGCACGCCCGTAATGCCATTCTGAAAGGCCTTAGCCCGAAAGAAAATCGGGAAATTCCGCCGTTGCGGTACGAAGTTGCATACCAGCTGAAGAAAGAATTTCCGCAGCTGGAAATCCTGATTAACGGCGGCATTGTCTCTTATGGCGAAATGGAAGAACATTTGCGCCACGTGGATGGGGTAATGATCGGCCGTCAGGCTTACCACGATCCTTATATCCTCGCCGAAATGGACAGCCGTTTCTACGGCGTTGAATCGCCGATTCCAACGCGCGAAGACGCCGAAATGGCCATGCAAGCCTATATCGGCCATCTGGTGGAGCGGGGCGGCTATATGGGCGCTGCCACCCGGCATATGCTGGGCCTCCATCGCGGGGTCTATGGCGGACGCGGCTGGCGCCGGGTGCTGTCGGATGCACGGCGCATGAACGCTGCCCGCACCCGGGCCGACGTGGATGCGCTATTCGAAGAAGCGCGTTCCCATCTGCGTCCAGACCTCCTGGAGGCGGCCTGAGCGACCCCCGAACGTGACGATCGTATGCGGGCTGGACTGGAGGAAAAACTCTAATTTCGAACGATCGTGCTATGCACATGCCGCAAATGTATGCCCCAAGGGCGTTTGCGGCGGTTGAGGTGACTGGAAACCCGCGTGGGCAAAGGGATTCCCCTAATTCGCCAGTCCTGCGGCATGTTCTTACACTGTGCCTGCCCTCGAATACAGGGCTTTCTTCAACTGATTTTTGAGCCCGCCGTGTGCGGGCTTTTTTTCTGCCCCGTCTCGTTGTTACCACAGCAACCGTGGGTTTGCCCGGATGGTGCGCCGTGCGTTCGGGGTCTACATTGAATGTGCCTTCAGGGCATTGAGATCGCTAATTTAAGAGTCCGCTTGCGAGCGGGCTCTTTTTTTTCGTGGGTCGCGCCATGCACGAATCGCGCATAAAACCGTGGCGTACCTGAACACCAAAAAAAAGCAGGCGATGCTCGTCGGGAGTGATCGCCTGTCGGGAATGTCGAGGGGGTCAATGTCCCTCGGGGAAGAGTATCCAACAGCATTATTTGCGACAGAACCCTGCCGTGGTGGGGCAAGACCTCCGCTTTTGAAGGGCAGGCCGATACGTCAAGCTCGGGCTATTGTTAAGACATGCCCTGTCGAGCGGCGCGTAGGTCATGTTACGATGCGCTGAAAAATGCCGCGACATTAGCCGGCATGGCGTGGGAGTCGTATCTTCACGGATGCGGCGCCAAGTGGGGGAAAAGCAGTTGGGCTGGCCGGTTCGAGCGGTGTGACGGGGAATGTCGAAGCCAGTGAATCGGAAGCGAGCCCTGAGGAAACGAAATGGAAGCGGAAGAACCATTCGGTGAAGTCTTCGAGGACTACCGGGTGATCTGGGTAGCCGAGCAACTGCAGGACGGCAAATGGACTGCGCGCTATTGCTGGCACCCAGGCACATCGATCGACGCCGGCAAGGCGTTGCAGCGCGACGTCCTGAATGGCAAGTCGAAACGCTTGCTTGGACTTTTTCCGAGCGAGGCAGAGATCATCGCTGCGATCAAGGAAGCCGTGCTGCTGGAAGCGAAGTGGGTGGGCCCCCGATGAAGTCCGGAAGCCATCCGCCAGCGAATCCGAAATTTTTTTGTGCGGAATACTAGCCATCAGCAGAGAATGCTTGTATAGTCTTGTTCTTCGCTGATCGACACAACGGTCAACGAAAAATCTCTACGGTGGCTGTAGCTCAGTTGGTAGAGTCCAGGATTGTGATTCCTGTCGTCGTGGGTTCGAGTCCCATCAGCCACCCCAAAGAATTCCCTTGCAAAACAGCCGCTTAGTCAAGCGGCTGTTTTGCTTTGCACGCATCCCTTCCCACCATCCCTTCCGCCTGGTGCAACCGACCTGACAGCATCCGATTGCGATCGCATACGCCAAGGCGAAGCCGGTCGATGGGCGAAAAAAACCGGACGTTGGCGGGGTCGACAAGGTCCGGTTCTGCGCATGACGCGAATGCGCAGTGATGCGGTTGCGCGCTGATCCGCGTGGCACGCGGCCAGATTTCAATCGAGCAGTTTCGTGGTCGGTTCTGCCAGTTCCAGCATGCGGCAGATGGCTGCCATGTTGCCGACCATCGTGCGACGTTGCGCGCCCTGGTAGACGCGGACGCCCTTGATTTGCCGGAACGGGACCGGCTTGACCGGGCGGCGGGAAGCGATGGGATTCGATTGCAGCATGGCAACACCTCGTAATTTGCGACAGCAGTGGTCCGCGCCCGTCGTCCAGCAAGGACGGGGCGGCATGGGCAAAGCAAAGCGGGTGACCAGGGCAGACGGCCGTGCTGCCTAAGTCTCGGGAGCCGGAGTCGCTGTCAGGCGCCTCCGATCACGCTAGAAGCCTGACGATCGGATCAGGCCGACAGCGATACCTTCAAGGGAGAACTCGTCGCGGCCCGAATGGAGCACGATGTTCTGGAAATCGGGGTTTTCTGCGATCAGTTCGATCGTGTCGCCGCGTTTCTTCAGGCGCTTGACCGTGACGTCCTCGCCCAGGCGGGCTACGACGATCTTGCCGTTGGCTGCCTCGCTGGCTTTCTTCACGGCCAGCAGGTCGCCATCGAGAATGCCGGCGTCGCGCATACTCAGGCCGCGTACGCGCAGCAGGTAGTCCGGACGCTCGTCGAAGACCGATGCATCCACCTGGTACTGACGGTCGATATGTTCTGCGGCAAGGATCGGGCTGCCCGCAGCGACGCGACCGACCAGCGGCAGCGTCAACTGCAGCACGCCTGCCATTGGCAGCGAGAACTGGTCGGAACGTTCCGAATCGCTGCGTGCCACCTTGAGCCGGATGCCGCGCGATGCGCCGGGGGTCAGTTCGATGACGCCCTTGCGTGCCAGCGCCCGCAGATGTTCCTCGGCCGAATTGGGCGAGGAAAAACCAAACTCGGCGGCGATCTCTGCGCGCGTGGGCGGGAAGCCCGTGTTGCGGATCGTGTCGCGGATCAGATCGAAAATCTGCTGCTGCCGGGGTGTCAGGGTCGCCATGGTTCGCCGGTCTCTCGTGCCGAAGCACTGTATGTTTAAACAGTATGCTGTGATTTTATACAGTATCGTGTGAAGTGCAAGCACAATTTGCGCAGTGGGCTCTACATGGGCGACGGCGGCACCGGTGGCTTCGCGGGTTTGCCAAGGGGGCGCTGGGGCGGGGTGGCAGTTACAATCGTCGGCCAGATCCCGGGCCGCGCCCGCCCGGCCAGCCCCCTCAGTCAGCCTATTTACATGTCAGCGTCTTCCTCATCGTTGCCCCGTGTCGTCGTGCTTGCCACCGGCGGCACCATTGCCGGATCGTCCGGCGACCCCGCCAGCAGTGCCCAGTACCAGGCGGCTACCGTGCCGGTGTCGCAACTGGTCCAGGCCGTGCCCGCGCTGGCCGATGTCGCGCGCGTGGAGGCCGAGCAGGTGGCGCAGGTCGACAGCAAGGACATGACGTTCGGTCTCTGGCAGCAGCTGGCGGCGCGGGTGGCGTACTGGTCCGGCCAATCGGACGTGGCCGGCATCGTGATTACGCACGGCACCGATACGCTTGAAGAAACGGCGATGTTTTTGCACCTGACGCAGCCGTGTCCCGTGCCGGTGATCATCACTGCGGCGATGCGCCCGGCAACGTCGCTGTCGGCGGATGGCCCGCTGAACCTGCTCGATGCGGTGCGCGTCGCGGCCCATCCGGACGCGCGGGGCCTGGCTGTGCTGGTGGTGCTGAACCAGCAGATCCACGCCGGGCGCGACGTGACCAAGGCGCATACGTCCGCCGTCGATGCCTTTGTCTCGCCGAATGCCGGTCCGGTCGGCTACGTGCAGGACGCCTATATTCGATTCACGCGTACGCCGTCCCGGCGGGAGGCGCCGTGCTTGCCGGTGCCGTCGGCCTGGCCGATGGTGGAGATCGTGGTCAGCCATGCCCAGCCGGGCAGGGTGGCCGTGGATGCACTGGTGTCGGCTGGTGTGAAGGGGCTGGTCGTGGCCGCCACCGGCAATGGCTCGGTCCACGAAACCCTGGTGGCGGCGTTGGCCGATGCGGCGGCGGCTGGTGTGGCAGTGGTGCGCAGTTCACGTACTGGCGCCGGCCATGTGTCGATTCCGGCGCGGCCGGCGGCGGGGGCTGGCCTGTTTGCGTCGGCGGCCGACCTCAACCCTTACAAGGCGCGCGTGCTGCTGCTGGTGGCGCTGGCAGCCGACCCCGCGCTCGGCGTCGATGCCGGGCGCCTGCAGTCGCTTTTTGCCGCCTGCTGAGCCGCCTGCACCGCGTACCTTGCGGATTCCCGGGTTTCCGGGCTATACTCGCCGGCTATTCAACCTTGCCGCACCGGACGTGACGCCCGGGTGGCTCATCCCAAAAGGAGCGTCAATGCGTCATTACGAAATCGTATTTATCGTCCATCCGGACCAAAGCGAACAAGTGCCGGCGATGATCGAGCGTTACAAGCAGCTCGTCACGTCGCAAAATGGCCAGATCCATCGCGTGGAAGACTGGGGTCGTCGTCAGATGGCCTACATGATCCAGAAGCTGGCCAAGGCTCACTACGTTTGTCTGAACATCGAATGCGGCAAGGACACGCTGGCTGAACTCGAGCACGCGTTCAAGTTCAATGACGCCGTGCTGCGTCACCTGATCGTCCAGACCAAGAAGGCTGAAACCGCGCCGTCGCCGATGATGAAGGAAGTGCAGCGCGAAGAAGCCCGCAAGGCCGCGCAAACGACCACGGAAGGCCAGGCCGCCTGAGTGCGGACTGCTGTGTCGCGGTGAACCAGCTTCGGCTGACCGCCACGCTCGCCGAGCGAGATACGCTGCGCTATACGCCAGCCGGCATCCCTGTCGTCAACTGCATCCTGCAGCATGCCGGCGAGGTGATGGAGGCGGAAACGCCCAGGCAGGTGGAATTCGCAGTGGTGGCCATGGGCATCGGCCCGATTGGCCAGCGGCTCGAGCGCATGCCGCTCGGCACGCTGCTCGACTGCGAAGGCTTTCTGGCCCGCAAGCACCGCAACAGCAAGACACTGGTCTTTCACATCACTCGATGTAAAGCATTCGAAAAGGATTGAATCATGGCATTCGTCAAACGTGACAACAAGAACAAGAAGCGCTTCCAGCAACAGAACCCGCTGTTCAAGCGCAAGCGCTTCTGCCGCTTCACCGTGGCTGGCGTCGAACAGATCGACTACAAGGATCTGGACACGCTGAAGGACTTCATCGGCGACAACGGCAAGATCACGCCGGCTCGTCTGACCGGTACCAAGGCGCACTATCAGCGTCAGCTGGATACGGCCATCAAGCGCGCCCGCTTCCTGGCGCTGATGCCGTACACCGACCTGCACAAGAACTGATAGTCCCGGGACCGCAAGGAGAAATACACGATGCAAGTCATTCTGCTGGAAAAAGTCATCAACCTGGGCAACCTGGGCGACATCGTTCGCGTGAAGGACGGTTACGCACGTAACTTCCTGATCCCGACCAAGCGCGCTCGCCGTGCTACGCAAACCGCCATCGCCGAATTCGAAGTGAAGCGCGCCGAGCTGGAAAAGGCCGCTGCCGCCAAGCTGGCTGCTTCGCAAGCCGAAGGCGAGAAGCTGAACGGTCTGACCGTCCAGATCACGCAGAAGTCGGGCGTGGACGGCCGTCTGTTCGGTTCGGTGACCAACGCCGACATCGCCCAAGCCCTGGAAGGCCAAGGCTTCAAGGTCGAGAAGTCGCAAGTGCGCCTGCCGAACGGCCCGCTGAAGATGGTTGGCGACTACGCCGTTGGCGTGTCGCTGCACACCGACGTGCTGGTCGACATCACCGTTTCGGTGCTGGGCGAGCACGTCTAAGCTGTACGCGTCCACGATGTGCCGGTCCGGACCGGCGCGTCGGATGCACAAAAAAGGCAGGAGCCACGCTCCTGCCTTTTTTTGTTTTTTGCGTGGCGCCCGGCGCCGTTATAATTCCCTCCCATGAACGCGCCCGCCGCAGATCCCCAACTAGACAACCTCAAGGTTCCTCCGCACTCGATCGAGGCCGAACAATCGGTGCTTGGCGGGTTGCTGCTGGATAACGCCGCCTGGGACCGCATCGCCGACTTCCTGTCCGAAGCCGATTTCTATCGGTTTGACCATCGGGTGATCTTCCAGAGCATCGCCCGCCTGATCTCCGCCACCAAGCCGGCGGACGTGATCACGGTCTTCGAAATGCTTCAGGTGGCCGGCAAGGCCGAGGAAGTGGGCGGGCTGGCCTATCTGAATTCGCTGGCGCAGAATACGCCGAGCGCAGCCAATATCCGTCGCTACGCCGAGATCGTTCGGGAACGCTCGGTCCTGCGCAAGCTTGTGACGGTTGCCGACGACATCGCTTCCGCGGCTTTCGCGCCCAAGGGGCGCGAGGTGCGCGAACTGCTCGACGAGGCCGAATCCAAGGTTTTTGCGATTGCGGAAGAAGGCTCGCGTGGCCAGAAGGGCTTTCAGGAGATCCAGCCGCTGCTGACGCAGGTGGTGGAGCGGATCGACGAGCTCTATCACCGCGACAGCACCACGGACGTGACCGGCGTGCCGACCGGCTTCATCGACCTGGACCGCATGACCAGCGGTATGCAGCCGGGCGACCTGATTATCGTCGCCGGTCGCCCCTCGATGGGTAAAACCGCGTTTTCGCTGAATATTGGCGAGCATGTGGCGGTAGAGCAGGGCTTGCCCGTGGCCGTGTTCTCGATGGAAATGGCAGGCGTGCAGCTGGCCATGCGTATGCTGGGCTCGGTGGGTCGCCTGGACCAGCACCGCCTGCGTACCGGCCGCCTGCTGGACGAGGACTGGCCGCGGCTGACGCACTCGATCCAGCGCATGAACGATGCGCAGCTGTTCATCGACGAGACGCCTGCGCTGAATCCAATGGAATTGCGGGCCCGTTCGCGCCGGCTGGCGCGCCAGTGCGGCCAGCTGGGCCTGATCATCATCGATTACCTGCAGCTGATGTCGGGATCGGGTGGCGGGGAAAACCGGGCCACGGAAATTTCCGAAATTTCTCGGTCGTTGAAGGGGCTGGCCAAGGAGCTCAACTGCCCGGTTATCGCGCTGTCGCAGCTGAACCGAAGCCTGGAGCAACGTCCGAACAAGCGCCCCGTCATGTCCGACCTGCGCGAATCGGGCGCCATCGAACAGGATGCCGACGTCATTCTGTTCATCTATCGCGACGAGGTCTACAACCCTGACTCGCAGGACAAGGGGACTTCCGAAATTATCATCGGCAAGCAGCGTAACGGGCCGATCGGCACCGTTAGGCTCACGTTCCTGGGTCAATTCACGAAGTTCGACAACTTCAGCGGCGGCCCGGCGTTCTTCGACAACGACACCTGATTCTCAGGGGGTTACACCGCTGGACGGTGCAACCCTGTAAAATATTGCGCTTTGATGACAGCCGCCCACGAGGCGGCTGTCGTGCGATTGCTCTGCCTCCCATTTGCAACACACAACCGAGCGTGCCGTCAGGTACGCCACAAGGACATTTCATGTTCGGCCGTTTCATGCCCACCGAGGGCAAGTTCTTCGAATACTTCAACCAGCACGCCGATTGCGCCGTTACCGCCGCGCACGAGCTGGAAGCGTTGGTCAATGACCTGCCCAACGCCGAAGGCCATGCCCGACGCGTGCAGGCTACCGAAAAGAAGGCAGACCGTATCACGCACGACACGATCGACCTGCTGCACAAGACCTTCATCACGCCGCTGGACCGTGACGAGATCCACAAGCTCATCACGACCATGGATGACATCCTGGACCTGATGGAGGACGTGGCCGAGACGATCTCGCTGTACGACGTCACGCACCTGACCGACGAAGCCCGCCGGCTGGCCACGATCTGCGTGCAGTGCTGCGAAGCCGTCAAGATCGCCGTGGGACTGCTCGAAGACATGGGCAACGCCAGCACGATCCTGAAGACGGCCCAGCAGATCGACCAGCTCGAATCGGAAGCCGACCGCGTCATGCGCTCGGCCATGTCGAAGCTGTTCCGCGACGAGACCGACGTCAAGCGTCTGATCAAGCTGAAGGCGATCTACGAGCAGCTGGAGTCCATCACCGACAAGTGCGAGGACGTGGCGAACATCATCGAAGGCATCGTCCTGGAAAACGCCTGAGGCTCCCACTGGCATGCAAACAGTACAAATGAGCTTGTGGGTCATCGGGTTGCTGGTGGCGCTGGCATTGCTGTTCGACTTCATGAACGGCTTTCACGACGCGGCCAATTCGATTGCCACGGTGGTCTCCACGGGCGTGCTGAAGCCGCACCATGCCGTGGCCATGGCGGCCATGTGCAACGTGGTGGCGATCTTCATCTTCCACCTGAAGGTGGCGGCCACGGTGGGTACGGGCACGATTGACGTGCATATCGTCGATCACTACGTGATTTTCGGCGCGCTGGTCGGCGCTATTGCGTGGAACGTGATTACCTGGCTGTACGGTATTCCGTCGTCGTCGTCGCACGCGCTGATCGGCGGCCTGGTGGGCGCCGCGGTGGCCAAGGGCGGCACGGGCGTGCTGGTGGGCAACGGCCTGCTGAAGACGGTGGCCTTCATCCTGATCTCGCCGCTGCTGGGCTTTATCCTGGGCTCGCTGATGATGGTGATCGTGGGCTGGACGTTCTTCCGGACGCCGCCGTCGCGCGTGGACCGCTGGTTCCGCCGGCTGCAGCTGGTTTCGGCGTCGCTCTACAGCCTGGGACACGGCGGCAACGACGCGCAAAAGACCATCGGCATTATCTGGATGCTGCTGATCGCCAGTGGCCACGTGGCCGTCGGCGGTGCGGAGCCGCCGATGTGGGTCATCGTGAGCTGCTACGTGGCCATTGGCATGGGCACGCTGTTCGGCGGCTGGCGGATCGTGCGGACCATGGGCCAGAAGATCACCAAGCTGAAGCCCGTGGGCGGCTTCTGCGCGGAAACCGGCGGCGCGATTACGCTGTTCATCGCTTCGGCGCTGGGCGTGCCGGTGTCGACGACGCATACCATCACCGGCGCCATCGTCGGCGTTGGCTCGGCGCAGAAGATGTCGGCCGTGCGCTGGGGCGTGGCGGGCAATATCGTATGGGCGTGGGTGCTGACGATTCCAGCATCGGCGTTCATGTCGGCCATCGCCTGGTGGATCGGCAAGCAGATCCTGTAAGCCTTGCCGGACGTATCGGCAGATGAAAAAGCCAGGCATTGCGCCTGGCTTTTTTGCTATTGATTAGCGAATGCCGCGATCGGGTCGTCGTCCGGCGGTGGGGCTGAGGGTGCGGCGGGCGCCGGCATGGGCGAGGTCGGGGCGGGCGTGATCGACGGTGCAGGGGCCGGCGCAGGCGCAGGCGTCATTGGCAGATTGCTGGCCGCCACGACACGCCGCGCGCCGTTGTAGCGCGAGGCCCAGTAGGACTTGCCCATGTCTTCGAGCCGGACCGTGCCGCCGGTGGCCGGCGCGTGCACGAACCGGTTCTGTCCGACATAGATGCCGACATGCGAGTTGGCGCGGCCGGTGGTATTGAAGAAGACCAGGTCGCCCGATGCCACGTCGCTACGGTCGAGCGATACGCCGCGCTGGCCCATCTGCTCGGTGGTGCGCGGCAGGTTGACGCTGGCGGCGCGCTGCACCACGTAGCGGACCAGGCCGCTGCAGTCGAAGCCGGAATCGGGCGTGTTGCCGCCGTAGCGGTAGGGCGTGCCGACCAGCGACATCGCCTGGATCGAGATTTCTTCCAGGCCGGCGCTCGGGTCGATCATGGGCTTGCCCGGGGTCCGGGGCAGCGAAGACGTATGGCGGGCAGGGGGGCCGCCGGCGCAAGCGGCCAGCAACAGGGCGCTGGCACACAGTGCAGTCAGGGCGAGCCGGGACGAACTCCGCGATGGCGGAGCCGGGGACATCGACACACGCGCCGGGCGCGGTGAGGGCGGCAATAAAAGCGGGCGCTGCGGCATCCTTCTTGTCGTTCGGTTGCCGGGTCAGGCGTCCGCCCCACCGTACAGGGTGGGTGCCAGCGAAAATTTCCAGGTGGAACTACCAAGTAGCACTACCAGCGCAACTGCGCGTTGCGCGTACCGGTACTGATCTTGATGGACTTTGGCTGACCCTTGTAACTGGCCTCGATATTGTAGCTGCCTTCCGGCGCACGTATGAGGCAGCGCGGGCCGCCCGCACGGAAATCGGCCACATTCTGGCCGTCGCGTGTCAGTTTTACGTCAACATCGGCCAGGTATTCGCCATTGGCCCCCCGGGTGAACAGGATGCCCATGTTGAAGTTCTTCTCCTGTTCGGCCAGCCTGGCCCGTTCGTCCTCGGCAATGCCGCCGCAGACATAGCTGACCGGGCCCATGGTGCGGATCACCATTTCATTGCCTGCCGGGGCGCTCGCTGCCGGGGCACTGCCTGCCGGCGTGCTGGCGTCCGCGGCCTTGGCCGGCTGCAGGGCGGCCGCCACGATGACCGTGGCGCCAATCAGCGCAGCCACGGCAAGGCGCTTGCGCCGGGCGGCGCGCGCGTTATGGGAAAACAGGGTCCTACTGGTGGACAGGTATCTGCTGAAAGACTGTTGCCTGTTCATCGACGCCTCCGTATCGACATGAACACCCGGTCATCATAGCCGGGTCGTGCGGTGCTGGCTGTCGGCCAAACGCCGACGCTGTGGGTTGCACCACACTACGCGATGCGGCCACGGCCGGCCATGGAACAGGCCGGCCGTGGAAGTGCCAGGTTTGCAGTGACTGACGCGTTACAGCACGTCCGCAGCGTGGTCGGCCAGGCGCGAACGCTCGCCGCGGGCCAGCGTCACATGGCCGCTATGGCTCCAGCCCTTGAAGCGGTCCACCACGTAGGTCAGGCCGGACGAGCCTTCGGTCAGGTACGGCGTGTCGATCTGCGCGATATTGCCCAGGCAGATGATCTTGGTGCCGGGGCCCGCCCGGGTAACCAGGGTCTTCATCTGCTTCGGCGTCAGGTTCTGCGCTTCATCGATGATCACGAACTTGTTGACGAAGGTACGGCCGCGCATGAAGTTCATGCTCTTGACCTTGATACGCGAGCGGATCAGTTCCTGCGTCGCCGCGCGGCCCCATTCGCCGGCGCTGTCGTCGCTCTTCTGCAGCACTTCGAGGTTGTCGTCGAAGGCCCCCATCCACGGCTGCATCTTCTCTTCCTCGGTGCCCGGCAGGAAGCCGATGTCCTCGCCCACGGGCACGGTGGCACGCGTGACGATGATCTCGTTGTAGAGCTTCTGGTCCAGCACCTGTTCGAGGCCAGCTGCCAGCGCCAGCAGCGTCTTGCCGGTGCCGGCCTGGCCCAGCAGCGTCACGAAATCGACGTCGGGGCTCATGAGCAGGTTCAGCGCAAAGTTCTGCTCGCGGTTGCGGGCCACCACGCTCCACACGTTGTTCTTGTTGTGGGTGTAGTCCCTGAGCGTCTGCAGCAGGGCGGTCTTGCCGTTGATCTCCTTGACCTGGGCGTACAGCGGCAGGCTGCCGTCCATCGGCTCCAGATAGACGAACTGGTTGACCAGGAACGACGGCACCAGCGGGCCGGTCAGGCGATAGAACATCGTGCCCGACTTCGGGTCCTGCCAGCTTTCCACGCCCTTGCCGTGCTTGGCCCAGAAGTCGTTGGGCAGCTGCATCACGCCCGAGTACAGCAGGTCCTTGTCTTCCAGGACCTGGTCGTTGAAGTAGTCCTCGGCCGGCAGGCCCAGCGCGCGGGCCTTGATGCGCATGTTGATGTCTTTCGACACCAGCACCACCTGGCGCTCCGGATACTGCTGCTGCAGCGCGCTGACCACGGCCAGGATCTGGTTGTCGGCCTTGCCTTGTGGCAGGCCCTCGGGCAGCTTGATGTCGTTCAGGCGGGTCTGGAAGAACAGCTTGCCGGCCGCGTCGCGGTTGCCGAGCGTGGCCAGCGGCAGGCCTTCGTCGAGCACGCCGTCGGTGCCGCCCACGAGCTGGTCCAGCGTGCGGCTGACCATGCGCGCGTTGCGTGCGACTTCGCTCATGCCCTTCTTGTGGTTGTCCAGCTCCTCGAGCGTCATCATCGGCAGATAGATGTCGTGTTCCTCGAAGCGGAACAGCGAGCTCGGGTCGTGCATCAGCACGTTGGTGTCGAGCACGAACAGCTTGCTGGGGCCTGCGGACTTGCGCGTGCGGCGCGTGGGGCCGGCGGCCGGCTTGACCAGGCTGACGGACGGCGATGCCGGCGGGGTGGCGACCGGCGCCGGGGCGTCGGCGGTCTTGGCCCGGGTTGTGCTGCCGGCGCGTGCGCGGGTGGCGGGCGCCTCGGTGTCGCCGGTCTCGAGCAGTGCCACACGCTCGAGGACCGGCACGGGTTTCTTACCCTGCGCGGCTTTGGCCTTGGGCAGTGTCACCGGAGCGAACTCGCTCGGGTCCAGCAGTTGGGCAGGCTTGGCGGGCATGGTAGGCAGCGGCATGCTTGGCTTTCCTTTCAGGGGAGCAAACGGGGGCGAAAAAGCTGGCTTACAGCCGGGCGTACAACCAGGAAACGGCGGAAATCGGGAAAACCGGAGTGGCGGGACGCAAGGCGTCCCGGAAGGAAACCAACCAGGAAACAAAAAAGCCGCCAGTCCTGGAATACAGGGGTGGCGGCTTGTCTGCGGTCCCGCGACGCGGCAGGTCCGCTACCAGCCCTGGGACTGTGCCTGTCGGGCCGGGACGTTACTGCAGCGTGGCAACTGTGATCGGAACGCATTGAGGCCAAATCTACCCGAAGGTTTTGGCTTTTGCAATCGGTCAGACTCTCGTCGCGGTTGCGCAACTGTCATCGGGCCGCGCAACGCGCGGGTTGCCTCGCCGAGGATGTTCCGGTTCACATCCCCTTGACGATTTCCAGCACCTCGTCCACGTGGTTCGGCACCTTGATGCCCCGCATTTCGTGGCGCAGCACGCCCTTGGCGTCGAGGATGAAGGTGCTGCGCTCGATGCCGCGCACTTCCTTGCCATACATCTTTTTCATCTTGATGACATCGAAGAGGCTGCAGATGGCTTCGTCCGCGTCGGAGATCAGCTCGAAGGGCAGCTCCAGCTTGGCCTTGAAGTTCTCGTGCGACTTCAGGCTGTCGCGCGAAATGCCGAAGACCCTTACGCCGGCGGCCTCGAAGGCGTCATGCTGGTCCCGGAAATTCATGGCCTCGGTGGTGCAGCCCGGCGTGTTGTCCTTCGGGTAGAAGTACAGCACCGTGGTCTTGCCGCGCTGGTCGGCAAGACGGAAATCCCCGCCCGTAGCGGGGGCCTGGAAGTCGGGAACGGCCTTGTTGAGACTGACGGTCATGCTGGTGGCTCTCCTGGATGGCAGTGCATCATCGGTGACGGCAGCGGCCGATTATTGGTGGTGTTCGCCCGGACCTGCGCCATGGCGGGTGCAGATTGGGGCAGTTGGCCGGACTTCAAGCGTGGCGCAGCCGCAACCCGGCAAAAAAGCGGCGCCTGGGCAGCCGAGACCGACACGTCAGCCCTGTGCAGCGGGCTCCACCAGCAGCACCGCCGCGACCTTGCGGCCCTCGGCCATCAGAATATTGTAGGTGCGGCATGCAGCCTGCAGGTCCATGGCGTCCACGCCGATATGCAGGCGCGCCAGCGCTGCCGTCAGGCGCGGATGCGGAAAGCGCAGCCGGTTGCCGGTGCCCAGCAGCACGACTTCCGGCTTCTTCTCCAGCAGCGCCTCGAAGTGGGTCGGTTCCAGGTCTTCGAAGCGGCCCACCGGCCAGGGCGCGACATCGCCCTCGGGCATGACCAGCACCGACTGGTCGTGTCGCACCGCATTGATTTCGACATAGCCGGGGCCGTAGCCGGTCACGGTATTCAGGTTCTGGGGTTGGTCGGCGTGGAGTTTCAAGGAGGGGGCCTCATGCCGCCCGGGGTGTCCGGAGGCCGCTCCCTGGGGTGGGACGGGCGGCCGGATCGGCTACGGAAGGGGCGGGCGGCGGGTTGGTGGCAGGATCGTGCGCGCGGGGAGCCAAAAGGCTCGCTGCAATGCAAGAATCCATGCCGAAGTCTGTCATAATCCGATATCTTATAGCTTTTGGTGCGACACGCACTCTTCGTGTCCGGTAGCTCATCGTTAAGAGCACGCTCAATAGAGCATCGACCTTTGCTGAGACAAGGGGAAGGCCTCGGCCTGAACCGTCCCATCTCAGCCATTTCTTGCTTTGACAAGCCCAGCCGCAAGGTTGGAGCGAGTCCATGTGTTGTGGGAAGGCCAGCGTATCCGCTAACTCGCAGCTTGCTATTTGCTGGATGGATCTCCAGCCGTTGCCCAAAGGCGGGGACGCTTGCCTTTGGGCAGGTGTCTTTGCAGTACGCACGCTCCCCGGAGGGTGCGGGTGGACATGCAGCAGCAGTTTCGCTGCGTGTTCGCTACATAGCATTTAAACCGGCCCAATAGGGTCGGCGCTAGGTTCTTTGGGACGCAGGCCATGCGCTCGCAAGAGCCCGTCTGTCGTCAAGCGCCTGCCAGCACGGAGGCACTGAAGTAATGAAGTGAGGTTCCCGGAGCGATAGCTCTGCGCGTTATGGTTCGGTCGAATACACCCGCGAGGGTGCCTCGATAGAGAACCTGCTATGCGACTAGCAGTAGCCTAGGGAGACATGCGTCACTGGTAACGGTGGGGTGTGAAGCTCTCCTGACAACGTAGCCCCTGTAAGGGTGCGTCCCTGTCGTGAGATAGGTTCGCAGAGACTCCGAGCAGCAATGGGGTCAAGGAGCCAGGCTGACTGGTATGGGTAATGTAAGTGAACTGCTGATAAACGTCGTAAATAAGGCGGTGCCAAAGCTGCTGATAGGCACTAACCAAACGGTACGTGATCGGATGCTCCGCTCGAAAGTCGGAGTACGTCGCTAGATAGATCACCGGCGAAGAGGCAGGCCCTAAGCCAGTCGTGTAATGCGCAGGGAACGTGGTAAGCCCGTATGGCTGCCGGAGCGCCGTATGGCTCTGGCAGGCGAACCGCAAGGGACGCTGTTGGCTGTGCGGGTATGGGAGGTTGGAGAAAGCGAACGCCGGGTTGTAATGATCCGGATAGGGGTTGAAACATCATCCCACGCGAAAGCGAGCAGACTTCCAACTGGTCTTTCGTCGCAAGACGGCTGACTGAACTCGCTTGTTTAATTTTCTTCCCTTTGGGGGGTGACATGCCCCCAAGGGGGCATGTTGTCTCTGCTGTTTGGGGAAGCCCTCAAGATAGGAGAGCAGCATGGAAGCATTGATCCGCGAGGATGAATCTGCGCCCTCCGGCATCCCGCAGCGATGGGGCGACATCAACTGGCGCCGCGTCGACCGGAATGTTCGGGCAATGCAGATTCGAATTGCGAAGGCAACACAGGAAGGGGATTGGCGCAGGGTGAAAGCCTTGCAACGATCTCTGACCCGCTCGTTTTCCGCCAAAGCATCGGCGGTACGACGAGTGGCGATGAACCAAGGAGCGCGGACGGCGGGAGTCGACCGCGTCGAGTGGGACTCACCTGAAGCCCGATGGGCAGCCATTGGGAGGTTGAAGCGCCGGGGGTATCGCCCGCTGCCGTTAAGGCGGGTGTACATCCCCAAGGCAAATGGGAAAGAACGCCCTCTGGGCATTCCGACCATGCACGACCGGGCCATGCAGGCGCTGTATCTGCTGGCGCTGGAACCGGTGTCCGAAGGAACGAGCGACCCGAACTCTTACGGGTTTCGGATCAATCGCTCTACTGCGGATGCCATGTCCCAGCTGTTTGTTTCCCTATCCAAGAAAGCCTCGGCTCAATGGGTGTTGGAAGCAGATATCAAAGGGTGCTTTGACCATATCAGCCACGACTGGCTGGAGCGCAATGTCCCTATGGATAAAGCAATCCTACGGAAGTGGTTGAAAGCTGGCGTGGTCTTTCAGGGCCAGTTTCAGGCGACCGACGCTGGAACACCACAGGGGGGCATCATTTCCCCGACCTTGGCAAATGTGGCACTGAACGGGTTGGAGCAACAACTGATCGAGTCCTTGCGGGCAAGACTGGGCGTTGCCAACACGAAGAAGCTGAAAGTGAACGTCGTACGGTACGCGGATGACTTTGTGATCACCGGCAACACGCCGGAAGTTTTGGAGCACGAAGTGAAGCCGTGGGTAGAGCAGTTCCTAGCAACACGGGGACTGACGCTCTCCACGGAGAAAACACGAATCGTCAACATCGCTGACGGCTTTGACTTTCTTGGGTGGAATTTCCGGAAATACTCGGGAACGCTGCTCATCAAACCGAGCAAGAAAAACGCGCAAGCGTTCTATCGCAAGGTCAAGGAGGTCATCGGGACACATAGGGGGAAACGGACGGCAGATTTAATCCAGACGTTGAACCCGATGCTGAGGGGCTGGGCGCAGTATCACAGCCCAGTGGTTGCGAAAGCGATGTTCGCCCACATGGAGCATCTGATTTTTAGGTCTCTATGGAGGTGGGCAAAGCGGCGACACCGAAGGAAGGATACCGAGTGGGTGCGAAGGACATACTTCGCCTCAGTTGGGAACCGGAACTGGGTGTTCGGTGCCACGATGTGGAATAGGGCGGGTGAGCGCTACTGGATGGAACTGTATTCGATGCCGAGTACGCCTATCCGGAGGCACAAGAAGGTTCGCGGGGACTACCATCCCTTCGACCCAGCGCAGGAAATGTATGGCGAGACGCTGCGGCAGGAACGTATGGCAGAAAGCATGTCGTACCGAAGGCAGTGGGCAAAGCTGTTCATGTCCCAGCGGGGCTTGTGTGCGGTATGCCAGAGCAAGATTACCAAAGAGACAGGATGGGATGACCATCACATCGAACCTCGGGTATCCGGGGGCTCGGATGCTCTAGGGAACCGCGTTCTGGTGCACCCCGATTGTCATATTCAAGTCCATTTCCACGGCCAAGTTGCTGTGAAGCCGGTGTATGATTCGTCCATATACTTTGTAGAGGCTTGAGCCGTATGCGGGGAAACTCGCACGTACGGTTCTTAGGGGGGAGGGGGTCAGTAATGACCGTTCTCCTACCCTACCCTCCCGGTCTGCCACGCCCGACTGCTGCCCAGCGACGCGCGCCGCCAGACGTCCAGGACAATCCAGAAGATTCCCAAGACCGCTGCCGCCGAGACCGGCAGCTTGCCCTGACATCGCCGAAACCGCCGTGAAACCCATCCAGAAATCGAACAAGCTCCAGAACGTTTGCTATGACATCCGCGGCCCGGTGCTGGAAAAGGCCAAGCAGATGGAGGAAGAGGGGCACAAGATCATCAAGCTGAACATCGGCAACCTGGCCGTGTTCGGGTTCGATGCGCCGGAGGAAATCCAGCAGGACATGATGCGCAACCTGCCGAATTCGGCAGGTTATTCCGATTCCAAGGGCATTTTCGCCGCGCGCAAGGCGATCATGCACTACACCCAGGAAAAGAAAATCCAGGGCGTGGAGCTGGACGACATCTACGTGGGCAACGGCGCGTCCGAGCTGATCGTGATGTCGATGAACGCGCTGCTCAACAGCGGCGACGAAGTGCTGGTGCCGGCGCCCGACTATCCGCTCTGGACGGCCGCGGTGAGCCTGTCGGGCGGCACGCCCGTCCACTATGTGTGCGACGAGGCCAACGAGTGGATGCCAGATCTGGACGACATCCGCCGCAAGATCACGCCGAACACGCGGGCCATCGTCGTGATCAACCCGAACAACCCGACCGGTGCGCTGTATTCGGACGAACTGCTGCAATCGATCGTCACCATCGCGCGCGAGCACGGGCTGATCATCTTCGCCGACGAGATCTACGACAAGGTCCTGTACGACGGCAACGCGCACACGTCGATCGGCTCGCTGTCCACCGACGTGCTGACCGTGACCTTCAACGGCCTGTCGAAGAACTACCGCTCGTGCGGCTACCGTGCCGGCTGGATGGTGGTGTCGGGTGACAAGCGCCCGGCGCAGGACTATATCGAAGGCCTGAACATGCTGTCGTCGATGCGCCTGTGCGCCAATGTGCCGGGCCAGTGGGCAATCCAGACCGCGCTGGGCGGCTATCAGAGCATCAACGACCTGGTCGCCGAAGGCGGGCGTCTGCGCCGGCAGCGCGACCTGGCCCACGAACTGATCACGCAGATCCCCGGCATTACCTGCGTCAAGCCCAAGGCGGCGCTGTACCTGTTCCCGAAGCTCGACCTGTCGATGTATCCGATCCAGGACGACCAGGAATTCATCTACGAGCTGCTGCAGGAGTCGAAGGTGCTGCTGGTGCAGGGCACGGGCTTCAACTGGGACGCGCCGGACCATTTCCGGATCGTGTTCCTGCCACACGAGGAAGACCTGCGCGAGGCGGTCAGCCGCGTGGCGCGCTTCCTTGAGAACTATCGCAAACGTCACGGCACGGCCTGAGCCGCCGGGGCGCCCCCTTTTCGTATCAAGCAACCCAGAGTCAGACGTCCATGAATCCCATCAAAGTCGGCCTTCTCGGCATCGGTACCGTCGGTAGCGGCACGTTCAACGTGCTCAAGCGCAATCAGGAGGAAATTCGCCGCCGTGCTGGCCGCGGCATCGAGATTGCGGTGGTGGCCGACCTCAACACCGAACGCGCCCGGGAACTGACCGGGGGTACCGTGGACGTGGTCAGCGACGCCCGCGACGTGGTGACGCGCCCCGACATCGACATCGTTGTCGAGCTGATCGGCGGCTACGGCATCGCGCGCGAGCTGGTGCTGAAGGCCATCGAAAACGGCAAGCACGTGGTCACCGCCAACAAGGCGCTGCTGGCCGTGCATGGCAACGAGATCTTCGAGGCCGCCCGCAAGAAGGGCGTGATCGTGGCGTTCGAGGCGGCCGTGGCCGGTGGCATCCCCATCATCAAGGCGCTGCGCGAAGGCCTGACGGCCAACCGCATCCAGTGGATTGCCGGCATCATCAACGGCACCACGAACTTCATCCTGTCCGAGATGCGCGACAAGGGCCTGGATTTCGACACCGTGCTCAAGGAAGCGCAGCAGCTGGGCTATGCCGAGGCCGATCCGACCTTCGACATCGAAGGCATCGACGCCGCGCACAAGGTGACGCTGATGAGCGCCATCGCCTTCGGCATGCCGGTGCAGTTCGACCGCGCCCACGTGGAGGGCATCACCCGGCTGGCCGCCATCGACATCAAGTACGCCGAGGAACTGGGCTACCGCATCAAGCTGCTGGGTATCACGCGCCGCCGCGAAGACGGCGTGGAACTGCGCGTGCATCCGACGCTGGTGCCGGCCTCGCGCCTGATCGCCAATGTGGAAGGCGCGATGAACGCCGTGCTCGTGCAGGGCGACGCCGTGGGTGCCACCCTGTACTACGGCAAGGGCGCCGGCGCCGAGCCGACTGCGTCGGCCGTGATTGCCGACCTGGTGGACGTGACCCGCCTGCACACGGCCGATCCGAACCATCGCGTGCCGCACCTGGCGTTCCAGCCGGACGAACTGTCGAGCGTGCCGGTGCTGCCGATCGACGAAGTCACCAGCTCGTACTACCTGCGCATGCGCGTGGCCGACCAGACCGGTGTGCTGGCCGAAATCACCCGCATCCTGGCCGAAGCCGGCATCAGCATCGACGCGATGCTGCAAAAGGAATCGCGCGAGGGCGAGCCGCAGACCGACATCATCATCCTGACGCACCTGACGCGCGAAAAGCACGTCAATGCCGCCATCCGCAGCATCGAAGGCCTGCAGACCGTGCTGTCGCCGGTCACGCGCCTGCGCATGGAAGAACTGAACTAAGACGCCGAAACTGGACGAATTGCCATGAAATACCAGTCGACGCGCGGCCATGACATGCCGCAATCGTTCTCCGAGATCCTGCTCGGAGGCCTGGCCCCGGACGGCGGCCTGTACCTGCCGAAGCAGTATCCGCAAGTCACCGCCGATGAACTCGAAGCGTGGCGCAAGCTGCCGTACGCCGACCTGGCGTTCGAAGTGCTGTCGCGCTTCTGCGACGACATCCCGGCCGACGACCTGCGCGCGCTGACGCGCAAGACGTACAAGGCCGAGGTGTACTGCAACGCGCGCCCGGGCGACAACACCGCCGACATCACCCCGCTGCGCACGCTGGGCGAGGAAGGCGGCACCAGGCTGCAACTGCTGGGCCTGTCCAACGGCCCGACGCTGGCCTTCAAGGATATGGCCATGCAGCTGCTGGGCAACCTGTTCGAGTACGCGCTCAAGCGCGCCGGGCTGAAGCTCAACATCCTGGGTGCCACGTCGGGCGACACCGGCAGCGCGGCCGAGTACGCAATGCGCGGCAAGGAAGGCATCCGCGTGTTCATGCTGAGCCCGCACCGCAAGATGAGCGCGTTCCAGACCGCGCAGATGTTCAGCCTGCAGGACCCGAACATCTTCAATATCGCCATCGAAGGCGTGTTCGACGACGCGCAGGACATCGTCAAGGCCGTGTCGAACGACCACGCGTTCAAGGCGCGCCAGTGCATCGGCACCGTGAACTCGATCAACTGGGCGCGTGTGGTGGCCCAGGTGGTGTACTACTTCAAGGGCTGGCTGCTGGCCACCGATGGCCCGGGCCAGAAGGTGTCGTTCTGCGTGCCGTCGGGCAACTTCGGCAACGTCTGCGCCGGCCATATCGCGCGCATGATGGGCCTGCCGATCGACAGGCTGGTGGTGGCCACCAACGAAAACGACGTGCTGGACGAGTTCTTCCGCACCGGCACGTACCGCGTGCGCACGTCGGCGCAGACGTACCACACGTCGAGCCCGAGCATGGACATCTCGAAGGCGTCGAATTTCGAACGCTTCATCTTCGACCTGCTGGGCCAGGACGCCGGCAAGCTGGCCGCGCTGTTCCGCGACGTGGACGCCAAGGGCGGCTTCGACCTGTCCGGCACGCCGGAATTCGACCGCATCCGCCAGTTCGGCTTCGTGTCGGGCCGCAGCACGCACGATGACCGGCTGGCGACCATCCGCGACGTCAAGCAGCGTTACGACGTGACGATCGACACCCATACCGCCGATGGCGTGAAGGTGGCGCGCGAGCACCTGTCGGCCGGCGTGCCGATGGTGGTGCTGGAAACCGCGCTGCCGGCCAAGTTTGCCGACACGATCCGCGAGGCGCTGGGCCACGAGCCCGAGCGTCCGGCTGCGTTCGACGGCATCGAGTCGTTGCCGCAGCGGTTCGAGGTCATGCCGGCCGACGCCGACACGGTCAAGGCGTATATCGTGCAGCACACGGGCCTGTAATAAGGGGTATTGCCACAGACCCCTGTGGTTCCGGCGCCAACTCGCTACAATCGGGTTTGCCGGGCCCCGCTGCCACGGCCCCCGGACGTTACCCCCGGGGGCTGTTTTGCTTTCTGGGGCCAACCCAGATCCCCAAGACCCCCATGACCCAACCCGCAGCGCGCCCCCCGATGCTGACGATGGCCCAGGCGCTGGAAGCCCTGATGGCCGGCGTTCGTCCCATCACCGAAACGGAAACCGTCGATACGCTCGATGCCAACGGCCGCGTGCTGGCGGCGCCCGTGACCAGTACGCTGCGCGTGCCGCCCGCCGACAACACGTCGATGGACGGCTACGCGATGCGCGCGGCCGACGTGCCGGCCGAAGGCACGCGCCTGCCGGTGTCGCAGCGCATTCCGGCCGGTCATGTCGGGTCCGAACTGGCGCCGGGCACGGCCGCGCGCATTTTCACGGGCGGCCTGATTCCGCCGGGCGCCGATGCCGTGGTCATGCAGGAGCAATGCCAGGCCGACGGCGATGCGGTGATCGTGAACCATGTGCCGGCGTCGGGGGAGTGGATCCGCCGCGCGGGCGAGGACATCGAGGCCGGCAGCCAGATCCTGCCCGTGGGCGCACGGCTGTCGCCGCAGGCGCTGGGGCTGGCTGCCTCGGTCGGGCAGGCCAGGCTCGATGTGATTCGCCGCGTGCGCGTGGCCGTGTTCTTTACCGGCGACGAACTGGCGATGCCGGGCGAGCCGCTCAAGCCGGGCGCCATCTACAACTCCAACCGGTTCACCTTGCGCGGCCTGCTGGAAAACCTGGGCTGCGAGATCACCGACTTCGGCATCGTGCCCGATACCCTGGCCGCCACGCGCGACACGCTGCGGCGCGCGGCCGAAGGCAACGACCTGATCATCACGTCGGGCGGGGTGTCGGTGGGCGAGGAGGACCATATCCGTCCGGCCGTGACGGCGGAAGGGCGCCTGGATCTCTGGCAGATCGCGATCAAGCCCGGCAAGCCGCTGGCGTTCGGCGAGGTGGCCAACGGCACCGACCAGCCGACCTTCTTTATCGGCCTGCCCGGCAATCCGGTGTCGAGCTTCGTCACGTTCCTGCTGTTCGTGCGGCCATTCCTGCTGCGCCTGCAGGGCGTCGCGGACGTGACGCCGCGCCGCATTGCCATGCGCGCCGACTTCGACCTGCCGAAAGGCGACCGCCGCAACGAATTCCTGCGCGCGCGCCTGAACGATGCGGGCGGGCTCGACCTGTTCCCGAATCAGAGTTCGGGCGTGCTGACGTCCACGGTCTGGGGCGATGGCCTGATCGACAATCCACCCAACCAGCCCATTGCGCGAGGCGACACCGTGCAGTTCATCCCGTTTGCCAGCCTGCTGGCCTAGGTTTTATCCGATGCAACTTGAACTTCGTTATTTCGCCAGTGTGCGCGAGCAGGTAGGCCGGGCCGCCGAACGCGCCGAGGTGCCCGCCGACGTCCGTACCGTCGGCGATCTGCGTGGCTGGCTGCGCGCGCGCGGCGGTGCCTGGGCCGAGACGCTGGCCGAAGGCCGGGCGCTGCGCATGGCGGTGGACCATGCCGTGGCCCGTGCCGACACCCCGCTGGCCGACGGCTGCGAGGTGGCGTTCTTCCCGCCCGTGACCGGGGGCTGAAAATGACGGTCCGTGTGCAGCAGGAGGATTTCGATCTCGGTGCCGAAGTGGCCGCGCTGCGCGCCGGCAACCCGGGCGTGGGTGCCGTGGCCAGCTTTATCGGCACGGTGCGCGATGTCAGCGATGGCACCCGCGTCAGCACGATGGAACTGGAGCACTACCCGGGCATGACCGAGAAGGCGCTGGCCCGGATCGAGGCCGCCGCGTGCCAGCGATGGGCGCTGCTGGGCGTGACGATCGTGCACCGGGTGGGGCTGTTGCAGCCGCTGGACCAGATCGTGCTGGTCGCGGTGGCTTCCGCGCATCGCGGCAACGCCTTTGCCGCGTGCGAGTTCATCATGGATTACCTGAAATCCGAGGCGCCGTTCTGGAAGAAGGAAGACACGCCGGAGGGCGCGCGCTGGGTCGATGCACGGGTGTCGGACGATGCGGCATTGCGCCATTGGGGTATCGAATCGTTCAACGCCGACGCGGCGGGCACGCCCGACAACAACAAATAAGTTCGAAAGCATTCGAACGGACGAAAGGTCGAATCGATGGGTCCGATGGGGTTTGTGGCGGTCGGCGTGGGCGCCGCGTTGGGGGCATGGCTGCGCTGGGGGTTTTCCGTGATGTGGAATGCCATCAATCCGGCGCTGCCGTACGGCACGCTGGCGTCGAACCTGGTCGGTGGCTACCTGATTGGCCTGGCGGTGGCGTTCTTCGACACCCATCCGTCGCTGCCGCCGGAATGGCGCCTGCTCGCCGTCACCGGCTTCCTCGGCGGCCTGACCACGTTTTCGACGTTTTCCAGCGAGGTGATCGGCAATCTGCTGGCTGGCGACTATCGCTGGGCGCTGGCGCATCTGGCCACCCACCTGGGCGGTTCGCTGCTGCTGACCGCGCTGGGCATCTGGACGTACCGCACGCTGTCGTGAACCGTCGGACCGGGCGGGAGTTCCCGCACGAATCCCCCGTTCTGGGGCATAGGTAACATTCCCGATACTTTTGCTACTGCCGGGCCGTCCGGGACCGACTACTATTTCCCGCATGGGCATTGAGGTGTGCAACGCACCTCGCGCGGTTTGCCTGTCTGCTTTCACAATCATTAGAAAGTGCAGCTACGGTCGCTTGCCGGCCCGCCGTGGCCTTCAAGAATCCGGCGATCCGTCGGTGGCCATCAGTTTTTGCCCCAAGCAGTCCTTGTCTTATCGCGGCTTACCGTTCCGTTCATAACAAGGAGACATCCCCATGCAGCATCGCCATGCCTCGTCCGCAAGCCCGCAACTGCGGCGCCGGTTCCAGCAGACCGCCGTCGCCGCGGCCGCTGCCACCCTGTTGATCTCGGCCTGTGGAGGCGGGGATTCAAACAGCACGCCAGGTGGCGGAGGCAGCACTACACAGAATCCAAACAATCGGCCGACGTTTATTGTCGGGACGATTTCGGTCAAATCCTACGACGGCACATCGGACGACCTGCTGACGGCAGGGCTGGGCAAGGACGGGCTGGCGGCCGCTGCGGCCCCGGCATTTGCCGATCCGACGGCGCCCACGGCCGCGGAATTGCGCCGCAATGCCATCTTCGTCAACTACCGAGCCATCGTGGACGTGCAGGCGGCCGGTGGATACGGCTCGCTGTATGGGCCGAACGTCGACGCCCAAGGCAATGTCACAAACAGCCAGGGCAAGGTGCCCGGCACCGAATACCTGGCTTTTGCCGATGACGGTACTGGCACGAAAAACGTAACGATGATGGTGCAAGTGCCGGATTCGTTCGATAAAAGCAACCCATGCGTCATTTCCGCGACGTCGTCCGGCTCGCGCGGGGTGTACGGTGGCATCGCGGTCGGCGAGTGGGGTCTGAAGCGCGGCTGTGCGGTGGCTTATACCGACAAGGGCACGGGCGCGGCACCGCACGACCTGGATACCGACACCGTGCCGCTGATCGACGGCACGCGCGCCGACCGGCGCGGCGCGGGCAAGGCGGCCCAGTTTGCGGCCCAGCCGGGCGCGCAATCGCTGGCGGATTTCACCACGGCCAACCCCCACCGACTGGCGTTCAAGCACGCCCATTCGCAGCAGAACCCCGAAGCCGACTGGGGCAAGAACACGCTGCAGGCCATCCAGTTTGCCCTGTTCGCCATCAATGACCGCTTTGGCACGATGGGCTCGGACGGCGTGCGGCAGGCCACCTTTACGAAGAACAACGTGCTGGTCATCGCGTCGGCCATCTCGAATGGCGGCGGGGCGGCAGTGGCAGCGGCCGAGCAGGACACCGACGGACTGATCGACGGCGTGGCCGTGGGCGAGCCGAACGTGGAAATGCCGCCGAGCCCGGTCATTACCGTGCGGCGCGGCGGTACGCAGGTGGCGGCGTCCGGCAAGCATCTTTATGACTACACGACGACGGCGAACTTGTTCCAGTTGTGTGCCAGCCAGGACCCGACGCTGGTCAACGCGCCGCTCGCGGCGGCGCCAGGCCAGATCGGCATCAACCGCTGCGCGTCGCTGACCGGCAAGGGCAAGGTGACCGGGGCCACTGCCGGCGACCGGGGCACCTCGGCACTGGCGGCCCTGCATGCCGCTGGGTGGGAAACGGAATCCGATGAGCTGCATTCGTCGCTGTCGGCGCTGGAAGTTGCCAGTTCGATCTCGGTCACTTATGCCAACGCCTATTCGCGCGCCAGTGTGACGGACCGGCTGTGCAACTACAGCTTTGCGGCGGTCGGTACGGCGCTGACGCCGGTGGCGATCCCGGCGGCATCGCTGGTCGGCATGTTCTCGACCGGCAATGGCATTCCGCCGACCGGGCCCGTCACGCTGATCAACGACGCCAACCCCAGCGGCCCGTTCCGCGATCTGGTCTCGCAATCGCCATCGACCAACCTGGCCGATGCCAACCTCGACGGCGCCCTGTGTCTGCGTGCCCTGCTCGACAACCGGAACGCGGCGCTGATGGCCGGGATCGGTCAGACGTACCGTAACGGCAACCTGCGCGGTAAGCCGGCGATGATCGTCCACGGCCGCAGCGATGCCTTGCTGCCGGTCAACCACACGTCGCGGCCCTACCTGGGCCTGAACAAGTCGGTGGAGGGCAGCGCCAGCCGGCTGTCGTATATCGAGGTGACAAACGGGCAGCACTTCGACGGCTTTATCGACGTGATCGCCGGCTACGGTGCGCGGTATATCCCGATGCACCTGTATCTGAACCGCGCACTTGACGCCGTCTACGCGAACCTCAAGAACGGCACCGCGCTGCCACCGTCGCAGGTCGTGCGGACCACCCCGCGTGGCGGTAGCAACACCGTCGCGGTGGGGCCGCAGATCCTGCCCTCCAACGTGCCGCCTATCGCGGCCAACCCGGCCGCCGCCGATACGATTTCGGTCAGCGGTACGACCGTCGACGTGCCGAACTAGCCGCGCGGCAGCGCGCGGAAGGTGATGTAGCCCGCCATGCACTTGCAGTCTGTACAAGTTGTGTGGCGGGTGTCTTGAAATGTCAATGCAAAGCCCTATCTTTCGGGAGTACCGTGTCCGGCAGGGCATCCGCGAACGGCAGCCGCTGTGCTGCCACGCCGCCGCCCCGCAGCAGGACACACTCATCGACTAGAGAGAGGGCGCCTGATGCGAATTGACAAACTCACTACCCGGTTCCAGGAAGCGCTGGCCGAAGCGCAAAGCCTGGCCCTGGGGCACGACAACCAATATATCGAACCCCAGCATCTGCTGCGTGCGCTGCTGGCCCAGGAAGACGGCTCGGCCCGTACGCTGCTGTCGCGTGCCGGCGTGAACGTGAACGGCCTGCAGGCCGCGCTGGATGCGGCCATCGGCCGTCTGCCGCAGGTGCAGGGCACCAACGAGGTCCAGGTTGGCCGTGACCTCAACAACCTGCTGAACGCCACCGAGAAGGAGGCGATCAAGCGCAACGACCAGTTCATCGCCAGCGAGCTGTTCCTGCTGGCCGTGTCCGACGACAAGGGCGACACCGGCCGCATCGCGCGCGAGAACGGGCTGTCGCGCAAGTCGCTGGAGGCGGCCATCACGGCCGTGCGCGGCGGCGAGAACGTGAACAGTGCCGACGCCGAATCGCAGCGCGAGGCACTCAAGAAGTACACGGTGGACCTGACCGAGCGGGCCCGCGCGGGCAAGCTCGACCCGGTGATCGGCCGCGACGACGAAATCCGTCGCGCGATCCAGATCCTGCAGCGTCGCACCAAGAACAACCCGGTGCTGATCGGCGAGCCGGGCGTGGGCAAGACCGCCATCGTCGAAGGGCTGGCGCAGCGGATCGTCAACGGCGAAGTGCCCGAGACGCTCAAGAACAAGCGCGTGCTGGTGCTGGACATGGCCGGCCTGCTGGCGGGCGCCAAGTACCGCGGCGAGTTCGAGGAACGGCTGAAGGCCGTGCTGAGCGACGTGGCCAAGGACGAAGGCCAGACCATCGTCTTCATCGACGAAATCCATACGATGGTGGGCGCGGGCAAGGCCGAGGGCGCGATTGACGCGGGCAACATGCTCAAGCCGGCGCTGGCGCGCGGCGAGCTGCACTGCATCGGCGCCACCACGCTGAACGAGTACCGCAAGTACATCGAGAAGGACGCCGCGCTGGAGCGCCGCTTCCAGAAGGTGCTGGTCGATGAGCCGAGCGTGGAATCGACCATCGCCATCCTGCGCGGCCTGCAGGAAAAGTACGAACTGCACCATGGCGTGGAGATTACCGACCCGGCGATCGTGGCGGCGGCGGAGCTGTCGCACCGCTATATCACTGACCGCTTCCTGCCGGACAAGGCCATCGACCTGATCGACGAGGCGGCCGCGCGCATCAAGATGGAAATCGACTCGAAGCCCGAGGCGATGGACAAGCTCGAACGCCGCACGATCCAGCTCAAGATCGAGCGCGAGGCGGTGAAGAAGGAAACCGACGAGGCATCGCGCAAGCGGCTGGAACTGATCGAGCAGGAAATCACGCGGCTGGAGAAGGAATACGCGGACCTGGATGAAATCTGGCGCGCCGAGAAGGGCGCCGCCCAGGGTGCGGCCGCGCTGAAGGAAGAGATCGAGAAGATCAAGCTCGACATCTCGCGCCTGCAGCGTGAAGGCAAGCTGGACAAGGTGGCCGAGCTCCAGTACGGCAAGCTGCCGGCACTCGAAGGCAAGCTGCAGGCCGCGAACAAGGCCGAGGCGGCCGAGCAGAAGCAGCCCAACAAGCTGCTGCGCACGCAGGTCGGGGCCGAGGAAATCGCCGAGGTCGTGAGCCGCGCCACCGGTATCCCCGTCGCCAAGATGATGCAGGGCGAGCGCGAGAAGCTGCTCAAGATGGAAGACAAGCTGCACCAGCGCGTGGTGGGGCAGGACGAGGCCGTGCGGCTGGTGTCCGATGCCATCCGCCGCTCGCGCGCCGGGCTGTCGGACGAGAACAAGCCGTATGGTTCGTTCCTGTTCCTGGGGCCGACCGGGGTGGGCAAGACCGAACTGTGCAAGGCCCTGGCCGAGTTCATGTTCGATTCGGAAGAGCACCTGATCCGCATCGACATGAGCGAATTCATGGAAAAGCACAGCGTGAGCCGGCTGATCGGCGCGCCGCCGGGATACGTGGGCTATGACGAGGGCGGCTACCTGACCGAGGCCGTGCGCCGCAAGCCGTACGCGGTGATCCTGCTCGACGAGGTCGAGAAGGCCCACCCGGACGTGTTCAACGTGCTGCTGCAGGTGCTGGACGACGGCCGCCTGACCGACGGGCAGGGCCGTACCGTGGACTTCAAGAACACGGTGATCGTGATGACGTCGAACCTGGGTTCGCACATCATCCAGGCCATGTCCGGCGAGCCGCAGGAAGCGGTCAAGGGCGCGGTCTGGCAGGAGGTGCGCACGCGTTTCCGGCCCGAGTTCCTGAACCGGATCGACGAGGTGGTGGTGTTCCACGCGCTGGACCAGAAGAACATCGAGTCCATCGCCCGGATTCAGCTCCAGCGCCTGCAGTCGCGCCTGGCACGCATGGACATGACGCTGGATATCAGCGAGCGTGCGCTGGAGAAGATAGCCAGCGCGGGCTACGATCCGGTGTTCGGCGCGCGTCCGCTGAAGCGCGCGATCCAGCAGCAGATCGAGAACCCGGTGGCCCGCGCCATCCTCGAAGGCAAGTTTGCCGCCAAGGACGTGGTGCCGGTGGACTACGAGGGCGATCACTTCACGTTCGGACGCGTCGTTCACTAAGCCGGGCGGCCGGCGGCATCGCCGGCATCGCCACAGAACCAGGGACCTCTTCGGAGGTCCTTTTTTTGTCTGTTGGCTTCGGCCTTTTGCGCCACAATACCGGCTCTGCCCGATTCCCACCCCCTGGAGCAATCCCATGGCTCATGGCGAGCACAAGTACCACGTCACCGTGGAATGGACTGGCAACCGCGGCACCGGCACCAGCGGCTACCGCGCCTACGGACGCGATCACACGATCCGCGCCGGCGACAAGCCGGAGATCCCCGGCTCCTCTGACCCGGCCTTCCTGGGCGATGCCACGCGCTGGAATCCGGAAGACCTGCTCGTTGCGTCGGCCAGCGCCTGCCACAAGCTCTGGTACCTGCACCTGTGCTCGGACGCCGGCATTGCGGTGCTGGCCTATGTGGACCACGCCGAGGGCACCATGACCGATGGCCCGGCAGGCGGGCAGTTCTCGGAAATCGTGCTGCGCCCGCGCGTGACGATCCGGGCCGGCGACGATGCGGAACGCGCCGCGCACCTGCATCACGTGGCGCACGAGAAGTGCTACATCGCCAATTCGGTCAATTTTCCGATCCGGTGCGAAGCGGTAATCGAGCAGGCGGCCGCGGCCTGAGGCTGATGCCGGAAGGTGGGGCAGGGCGTATGTCCGCTGCCTCACCCATACCGCGCGAAAGATACTTGGCCATCACGATCCCGATGGTCTAGTGTTGACACATTGCATTGATTGACAAGCCAACAGTCAGCACGGTCATGAATCCCCCTGTTGCCCTGACCAATTCGTCATAGCGCGCCGCGCCCGCGCCGCCGCGCGGGCAATCCTTGCTTCCCGGTCCGTCGCCTGAATTTTCCGAGCCATGCAGCCCGGCGGCCTCCGTTCGTCCTTGCATCCAACAAAATAACGGCAGACGTCCCATTGCTTGCTGCGCCACGCCTGCCCGTCCGACATCCGCGGATCGCGCCTCCCCCTGGCGCTTCTTTGTAGTCTGGAGGAAATATGGTGTTGCCAATACGGAAGGTCCCCCTGACCCTGGCTGCCGCGGTTGCGGGCACACTGCTGGTCGTTTCCTGCGGTGGCAGCGACGACAATTCGAAGCCCACCACGCCCACCACGCCACAGGCCGACAACAGTTGCCAGGTGCTGGCCAGCAACGGCAGCACGGTGGTGGTCGGGTCGAACCAGCCCGGCGACCCGGCACTGCCGGAAGCGGCCACCGGCTATCGCACCGGGTTGAAGCCGGTCTACGCCAGGACCTATATGGTGTCGACATCGAACGCCTACGCCAGCGCGGCGGGCTGCGCGGTGCTCAAGCATGGCGGTACGGCCGCCGATGCCGCCGTGGCCGTGCAGGCCGTGCTGGGCCTGACCGTCCCCGAGGCCACGGGGATGGGGTCGGGCGGCTTCATGCTCTATTACGATGCCGCCGCGAAGACGGTGCAGGCCTACGACGGGCGCGAAACGGCGCCGGCGGCGGCCACCGAGAACTACCTGCGCTACGTGGACGACGCCACCGACCAGACGCCGCCCAAGCCCAGCGCGCGCGCCAGCGGCCGGTCGATCGGCACCATCGGCGTGCCCCGGCTGATCGAGCGCGTGCAGAAGGAACACGGCAAGCTGGCCTGGAAGGACCTGTTTGGCGACGCCATCTCGCTGGCCACCAACGGCTTCCCCATCGGCGGGCGGCTCGCGCAGGCCATCTCGTCGAACGCTGCCAGCCTGAAACGCGACCCCGAAGCCACCGCCTATTTCTTCAACGCCGATGGCACGCCCAAGGCGCTGGGCACGGTGCTCAAGAACCCGGCCTATGCCAACACGCTGACCGCCATGGCCGCGCAGGGCGCCGACGCGCTGTACAAGGGTGCCATCGCCAACGACATCATCGCCAAGATCGGGGCGACCACCGCCACGGACGGCTCGCCGACCACCCCGGGCAAGACCACGCTGGCCGACCTGGCCGCGTACGAGGCCAAACTGCGCACGCCAGTCTGCGTGACGTACCGCGCGTACTGGATCTGCGGCGCGCCGCCCCCGACATCGGGCGGCATCACCGTGGCATCGGCGATGCAGATCATCGAGAACTTCGATATGGCGTCGCTCAAGCCCAACCCCGTCGACAACGAAGGCGGCAAGCCCACCGTGCAGGGCGTGCATCGGGTGAGCGAGGCCGAACGGCTGGCCTATGCCGACCGTGACAAGTACGTGGCCGATACCGACTTCGTGCCGCTGCCCGGCGGAACGTGGGACACGCTGCTGAACAAGCCCTATCTGCAGACGCGCGCCGCGCTGATCGATCCGAACCGTTCGATGGGTACGGCCACGGCGGGTAACTTCGGTGCGGTGCCCCTGGGTGTGGTGCCGCTGGTCGAGCACGGCACGAACCACTACTCGATCGTCGACGCGCAGGGCAATGTGGTCAGCGCCACCACGTCGGTGGAGTCGAGCATGGGCTCGTTTCATATGACCAACGGCTTCCTGCTCAACAACCAGCTGACCGACTTCTCGGCCGCCCCGACCGACGCCAGCGGCAACCCGGTGGCCAACCGGGTGCAGCCCGGCAAGCGGCCGCGCAGCTCGATGGCACCCACGCTGGTGTTCCGCAAGGCGCCGGACGGGTCGATGGGCGATTTCCTGATGGCCACGGGGTCGCCGGGCGGCGGCACCATTCCGCAATACGTGGTGAAGACGCTCGTGGGCGTGCTCGATTGGGGGCTGGACGCGCAGCAGGCGTCGAACCTGGTGGATTTTGGCGCCAGCAACAGCGCCACCACCACCCTCGGCGGCGAGCATCCCGATATCGATGCCAGCAACGGCGGCGCCAACGATCCGCTGATCACCGGCCTCAAGGCGCTGGGGCACACGATCTCCACCTCGGCGCAGTCCAGCGGCGTCAACACGATCCTGCGCAGCCAGGCCGGCGGCGCGCCCGTGCTGCAGGGCGGCACCGACGCCCGGCGCGAGGGCGTTGTGCTGGGCAACACCTTCACGCCATGACTGCCGCCTGAACTGCACCGTTCCGCAGGGCCATCCGGCCGCGTTGGCCTGATTTCGCTGCCCACCGCCTCCGATTGTGGGGTGGTTGACCTGCATCAACTTGCAAATGGGAGCGGATGGCTAATATCTGAACCGTCATGGAGATGCGGGGGCGCTCTTCATGACTTGTCTACCCGTTTCCGGAATGGAAACTTGACCCGCAGCGCAACTCCGGTGCTGCGGGTTTTTTCTTTGAGCGGCCGCCGGAAAGGGCGACGGCCCGCCCATCCGGACGCGCAGTGACAGCCCGGCGATCAGGCAAGCTGGACGTCGAGCCTCCGACCCAGCGAATCCAGCGCCTTTTCGATCATTTCCAGTTTGGAGGAGTGCCGCAGGTTCAGGAGCCGATCCACCTGCGGCATGTGAACATCGAGCCGCCGCGCGAGTTCTGCCTTGCGCACGCCTTGTGCCAGCATCTCATTGGCAAGGAGCACCTTGGCGGTGACCAACGCTGGCAACGTGACCGTTGGCTGGCCGCGACGGGCCTTGGACGGCAGCGGAATCTGACGGCGCAAGTCGAAATAGATGTCCAGGGCGGCTTCAAGGGCGTCCAGCCCTTGCTTGAGCGCGTCGGTTTCATCGACGCCGACGGCATTGGCTTCGGGGATGTCAGCAAACGTGACCAGCAGCGTGCCGTTGCTATCGGGCGTCAGCGTTACGGGGTACGAGAACATGTGGTGCGTCCTGTAGTAAGTCGTCGATGCCAGGTACGGGATGGCGAGTTCGAGTGAGAGGAGGCCCTTCGCGGGCCTGCCCGTCACTTCAGGCCGAGTTGCTTTCTGATCCTCAGTTCCAGATCCTTGCCCATCTCTTTGCTGCCGTGGTAGGGAAAGATCGTCGTGAAGCCATTCAGCGTGACCCGGTAGTGGCTGGAGCCGCTGCGGTGCTTCTGGAAGATCGCACCCTGCTGTTCGAGCCACCGCTTGAACTCGCTGTATTTCATGCCCCTCCCTTGTCGGTTGAGAGGCGGGCATTGTGCAACATATATGTTGTGCCTGACAACGTTGAAAATGCAACATTTATGTTGCGTTGTCAAGAGCATGACGCACGTTTTCCAGCATTCCCATATTCCCGTCCGATCTTATGCAGAAAACGTGCTTGGATCGGCGAAACCATTCGTTCCGTTCAGAAGGGCCGGCCGGTAGCCTTTCTCCCTGACAGAAACCCCGCCGATCCAGGCGGGGGCATTCACGACAACTCTGACGGGAGCAATTGAACATGATTCGCAAGCTGGCCCTGGGCCTCGCAGTACTGTCCGCAATCGGCGCGGCGCCGGCCGCCCTGGCCAACACCAACCTGCTGAACGTTTCCTATGACCCCACGCGCGAGCTGTACGTGGACGTGAACGCCGCGTTTGCCAAGGCCTACAAGGCGCAAAGCGGCGATACGGTGCAGATTCGCCAGTCGCACGGCGGTTCGGGCAAGCAGGCCCGGTCGGTGATCGACGGCCTGGACGCGGACGTGGTCACGCTGGCGCTGGGCTACGACATCGACGCCATCGCCGAGAAGGGCCTGCTGAAGCCCGACTGGCAGAAGCGCCTGCCGCACAACGCCTCGCCGTACACGTCGACGATCGTCTTTCTGGTACGCAAGGGCAACCCGAAACAAATCAAGGACTGGAACGACCTGGTGAAGCCGGGCGTGCAGGTCATCACGCCGAACCCGAAGACGTCGGGCGGCGCCCGCTGGAACTACCTGGCTGCCTGGGGCTATGCGCTGCGCCAGCCGGGCGGCAATGAAGCCAAGGCCAAGGAATTCGTGGGACAGCTGCTGAAGAATGTGCCGGTGCTGGATTCGGGCGCGCGCGGCGCCACCACCACGTTCGTCGAGCGTGGCCTGGGTGACGTGCTGATCGCATGGGAAAACGAAGCCATCCTGGCGATCAAGGAACTGGGTCCGGACAAGTTCGACATCGTGGCGCCGTCGGTCTCCATCCTGGCCGAGCCGCCGGTGGCCGTGGTGGACAAGGTGGTGGACAAGAAGGGCACGCGCAAGGCCGCCGAGGCCTACCTGCAGTTCCTGTACACCGACGAGGGCCAGGAAATCGCGGCCAAGAATTATTACCGTCCGATCTCGGAAAAGGTGGCTGCCAAGTACGCCGCCAACTTCCCGAAGGTGAAGCTGTTCACGATCGACGAAGTGTTTGGCGGCTGGGCCAAGGCCCAGAAGGCGCACTTTGCCGATGGCGGTTCGTTTGACCAGGTGTACCAGCCCGGCAAGCGGTAATCACAGTGCCGGGGGCGGCCCCGGCCGATTGCGCCAGCGATCGTGCCCGCCGCCCCGGTGCGCCTGACGAAGGAGCCCGAGATGTCCGCTGTTCGCGCTGTCCTGCCTTCCCGCGTCGCCATGGGGCGATGTCCCGCCTGACCTGAAGTTTCCTCCACGCATGACGTTTTCCGCATGCCGCGCGCTGGCGCCGGCAGGGCGTCGTGCCGCCATCGATTTCGAACTTCTCCTCATCCGGAACCCCGATATGACATCGTTCAAACCGCTTTCCCTGCGCCGGCGCCTGCTGCTGGGCGCGCTCGTGGTGGCCACCGGCCTGACCTACGGCCTGCTGGCCAAGCCGGCCCAGGCGCAGTCGCAGACCGTGAATCCGAAGCAGCTGCGCATCGGCTATCAGAAGTACGGCACGCTGACGCTGCTCAAGGCGCGGGGCACGCTGGAAAAGCGCCTGGCGCAGCAGGGCATCACCGTGAAGTGGACCGAGTTCCCGGCCGGCCCGCAGTTGCTGGAAGGCCTGAACGTGGGCGCCATCGACTTCGGCACCGTCGGCGAGGCCCCGCCGATCTTCGCGCAGGCGGCGGGGGCGCAGCTGGCCTATATCGGCAACGAGCCGCCGGCGCCGACGTCCGAAGCCATCGTCGTGCCGAAGACCTCGACGCTGAAGTCCGTGGCCGACCTGCGCGGCAAGCGCGTGGCGCTGAACAAGGGCTCGAACGTGCATTACCTGCTGGTGCGCCAGCTGGAAAAGGCCGGCATTCCCTGGAGCGAGATCCAGCCCGTCTACCTGCCGCCCGCCGACGCCCGCGCGGCGTTCGAGCGCGGCGCCGTGGATGCCTGGGTGATCTGGGACCCGTTCCTGGCCGCCGCCGAAAAGCAGCTCGATGCCCGCGTGCTGGCCGATGGCCGTACCGCCGACGGCAAGAACCTGGTCAGCAACCATCAGTTCTACCTGGCGTCGCGCCCCTATGCGAATGCCCGCCCCGACGTGGTGAACGCGATCCTCGACGAACTGGCGCAACTGGGCCAGTGGGCTGAGAAAAATCCGAAGGACACCACGCAGTTCCTGGCCAAGGAAACCGGGCTTGACCCGAGCGTGCTGGATCTTGCTGTTTCAAGATTTTCCTATGGCGCGAAGCCTGTGACGGCTGGCGTGCTGGCCGAACAACAGCGCATTGCCGACGCCTTCGTGACGCTGAAGCTGATTCCGAAGCCGATCAAGGTGGCCGATGCCGCCTGGCAACCGCCGGCCGCCACGGCGCAACGCTGAAGCGGTGAATCGCCGAATCGTCGAATCGCCAAGGCCGTACATCGCAACCGATAAAACAAGAGGCTCGACATGCAAGTTTTCTGGTTCATCCCCACCCACGGCGACAGCCGCTACCTGGGCACCTCCGAAGGGGCGCGCGAAGTCAACTTCGACTACCTGAAGCAGATCGCCGTGGCCGCCGATACGCTGGGCTACGAAGGCGTGCTGATTCCCACCGGCCGCTCGTGCGAAGACCCTTGGGTGGCCGCGTCGGCCCTGGCTGCCGTGACGCGCCAGCTGAAGTTTCTGGTGGCCGTGCGGCCGGGTCTGATGACCCCAACGCTGGCTGCGCGCATGGCCGCCACGTTCGACCGCGTGTCGGGCGGCCGCCTGCTGGTGAACCTGGTGACCGGCGGCGATGTGGCCGAGCTGGAAGGCGACGGGCTGTTCCTGGATCATGCGGCGCGCTACGAGGCGTCGTCCGAGTTCATCCGCGTCTGGCGCGACGTGCTGGCGGCCAGCCACGACAACGGCGACATCAGCTTCGAGGGCAAGCACATCACCGTGAAGGGCGCGCGGGTGCTGTACCCGCCGGTGCAGCGCCCGCATCCGCCGGTCTATTTCGGCGGATCGTCGGCGGCCGCGCATGACCTGGCTGCCGAGCAGGTAGAGACCTACCTGACCTGGGGCGAGCCGCCGGCAGAGGTGGCGAAGAAGATCGCCGATGTGCGCGCCCGGGCCGCGAAGCATGGCCGCACGGTGCGCTTCGGCATCCGCCTGCACGTGATCGTGCGCGAAACCGAAGCGGCGGCATGGGCGGCTGCCGACGAACTGATCAGCCGGCTCGACGACGACACCGTGGCCCGTGCCCAGGCCGTCTTCGCGAAGATGGATTCCGAAGGCCAGCGCCGCATGGCGGCCCTGCATGCCGGCGGCGCCAAGCGGACCCGCGAGGCGCTGGAAATCAGCCCGAACCTGTGGGCCGGCGTGGGGCTGGTGCGCGGCGGCGCGGGCACGGCCCTGGTGGGCGACCCGCAGACCGTGGCGGCGCGCATCGAGGAATACGCCGCGCTGGGCATCGACACGTTCATTTTCTCGGGCTATCCGCATCTGGAAGAAGCGTACCGCTTTGCCGAACTGGTCTTCCCGCTGCTGCCGCGCTCGGTGCGCGACAAGCTGCCCGGGCAGGTGCTGTCGGGCCCGTTTGGCGAAGTGATGGCCACCGGCATCGTGCCACGGGCATCGCAGAGTTGAGGAGGCGCACACATGACGACGCCCCTGTCGAACCAGGCCGCCAAAAAAACCGCGAACAAGGCGGCGAAGAGAACCCCGGCGCAGGCCGTGGCACCGTGGATCGTGCCGGTGCTGCTGATCGTGGTCTGGCAGGCCGCCTCGCAACTGGGGTGGCTGTCGAACCGGGTGTTGCCGGCACCGCTGGCCGTGGTGGAGGCGGCGTGGTCGCTGGCCGTATCCGGCGAGCTCTGGCGCCACGTCTGGGTCAGCACCTGGCGGGCGCTGATCGGGCTGGCCGTGGGCGGCGGGCTGGGCCTGGCGCTGGGCCTGCTGACCGGCACGTTCCGCACGGCGGCCACGCTGCTCGACAGCACGCTGCAGATGGTGCGCAACATCCCCACGCTGGCGCTGATCCCGCTGGTGATCCTGTGGTTCGGCATCGACGAGACCGCCAAGCTGTTCCTGGTGGCGCTGGGGGTGTTCTTCCCGGTGTACCTGAACACGTACCACGGCATCCGCGCGGTGGACCCGGGGTTGGTCGAAATGGCGCGCAGCTATGGCCTGTCGGGCTGGCGCCTGTATCGCGAAGTGATCCTGCCCGGCGCGCTGCCGAACATCCTGGTGGGCGTGCGGTTTTCGCTGGGCCTGATGTGGGTGATCCTGATCGTGGCCGAGACCATTTCGGCGCAGTCGGGCATTGGCTACATGACGATGAATGCGCGTGAATTCCTGCAGACCGACGTGGTGCTGGTCGGCATCCTGCTCTACGCGCTGCTGGGCAAGCTGGCCGATGTGCTGTCGCGCGCGCTGGAGCGGTTCTGGCTGCGCTGGCATCCGGGCTACCAGACCAACTGACAAGGAGAGATCCCCATGCAAACGCTATTTCCCGTGGAGCAGGCCGCGCTGGCGTGGGCCGAGCGCGATCTGGCCCGGCGTGACGTGGCCCGCCGCGAGGCAGCTGCCGAAGCGCGCCAGACGCCGGCGGCCGCTGGCATCGCGCTGCGCGTGCAGCAGGTGGTCAAGTGTTACGACGGCCGCGAAGTGCTGCATGGCATCGACCTCGATGTGACGCCGGGCGAGTTCGTCGCCATCGTCGGGCGCAGCGGCTGCGGCAAGAGCACGCTGCTGCGGCTGGTGGCCGGGCTGGAGCCGGCCGACGAGGGCGCGGTGCTGCTCGACCATCAGCATGGGCGCCAGCTGGATCGCCAGCAAAGCCGGACCTTGCAGGACAGTATCCGCGTGATGTTCCAGGATGCGCGGCTGTTGCCCTGGAAGCGTGTACTCGACAACGTCGCGCTGGGCCTGCCGCGCGAGCGCCGCGCCGATGCCGCGGCCGTGCTGGCGCAGGTGGGGCTGGCCGAGCGTGCCGACGAATGGCCTGCGCGGCTGTCGGGCGGCCAGCGCCAGCGCGTGGCCCTGGCGCGCGCGCTGGTCCACCATCCGCGCCTGCTGCTGCTGGACGAGCCGCTGGGCGCGCTCGATGCGCTGACCCGCATCGACATGCAGGCGCTGATCGAATCGCTGTGGCGCCGGCTCGGTTTCACGGCGCTACTCGTCACACACGATGTATCGGAGGCCATTGCGCTGGCCGATCGCGTGGTGCTGATCGAGGACGGCCGCATCGCGTTGGACCAGCGCGTGGCGCTTGAGCGTCCGCGCCAGCGCGGATCGGCGGCGTTTGCGCAACTCGAAGACACCGTCCTGCGCCGCGTGATGCGGCAGCCATCGACAGTGTCTGCACCATCAACGAATCTTCACGCCCGGCCCGCCGAGGAGCTTCTATCATGAGCAATCAGGCGAACCGCGCGTACCGACATGGACGTCACCATGAGCCACGCTTCCGCAGCTTTTGCACCTTCCGCAACCTCCGCACTCGAACGCTACCTTGAAACACTGCCGCGCGAGCCGGTGCCCGGCCGCGAGCTGTGGCGCGACGCGCGCGGGCAGGTGCAGGGCCAGTACTTCAACTGTTCGCTGACCAGCGCGTTCGACCCGCTGGTGACGCTGGCCGACCGCGAGGTGGTGGCCCACGAGGGCTCCATCCGCACCTATGCCGAAGACGGCGTGGGGCTGGCCGCCTGGAAGCTGTTCGCGATGGCGGCCGACGATGCGTCGCTGGTGTCGCTGGACCGCCTGTCGCGGCTGGTGCACGCGATGAACTACTTCGCGGCGCACGGCGAGCGCAAGCTCGTGCTCAATGTGCATAACCGCCTGCTGGCGGCGGTGGCCGACGATCACGGCGCGGCATTCCGACGCGCGTTGGAATCGCTGGGCCTGCCCGTGGACCGTTTCGTGATTCAGGTGCCTGCCAGCGCCAATGACGACCTGCCGCTGCTGCTGCACGTGGTGGGCAACTATCGCCGCAACGGGTTTGCGGTGAGCCTGCAGGCATCCGACCCGGCCGAGGCCGGCGCACTGATGGCGCATGCGCTGCCCGACTGGCTCAAGCTCGACATGCGCCGTATCTGGACGGACCGCCAGCTTGCCGGCCTGCGCGCCAGCGCCGAGGGCGCCGGTGTCACGCTGATCGGCCGGCGGCTGCAGAACGACGAAGCCGTGGAGCGGCTGCAGAACGCGGGCATCGCGCTGGGGCAGGGCGAGGCCGTGGCCGGCGGTCCGGTGCCGGCACGGCATTTGCGAGAGCCGTTGCAGACAGGCAGTGCTTCCTAGGCGGCATCGCCCTGGCGGCACTGGCTGGCCGGTAGCGCCTGTCTGCGAACATCGACCGGCGCTCGGCAATCTTGTTGCAGTTCCCCATAAGTCCTGAACAACGAAGCACCGAAGCAGAGAAGGAGAGCGCGTATGGCGGCATCGACTCTATCGGGCGGTGTCGCGCGGCTGGAAGTGCCGCGCGGCCTGCAGATCCTGACCGTACCGGGCCTGCATGGCAGCGGGCCCGCACATTGGCAAAGCCGTTGGGAAGGGCTCTACCCGGACTGGCAGCGCATCGAGCAGCACGACTGGGGACGCCCCAGCCTGCCGCTGTGGGCCGAGCGGGTCTCGGAAGGGGTATCGCGGGCACTTCGCGTGGCGTCGCGCGGCGCGGTGCTGGTGGCGCACAGCTTTGGCTGCCTGGCGACGCTGCGCCAGGCGTCGCTGGATCCGGTGGGCATCGCCGGCGCGCTGCTGGTGGCCCCGGCCGATCCGGACAAGTTCGGCGTGGGCGGCTTGCTGCCCACGTGGCGGCTGCCGTTTCCGACGGTGCTGGTGGCCAGCACCAATGATCCGTGGATGTCGCAACGCACCGCGTTCAGCTGGGGCACGCTGTGGGGCAGCGAACTGGTGGATGCGGGGGCGCTTGGCCATATCAATGCCGATTCGCACCTCGACGACTGGCCGGCAGGCCAAGCCTTGCTCGCCACTTTGCTGCAACGGATCGACTCCGAGGGCCGTATCCTGCACCTTGGCGATGGATCGGACAGCTGGGAAGCGTCCGCGGATGTCGCACAGACATCGCCTTATATCTAAAACGTCTAAGAAAATTCGGAAAGATTCGTTCTTTTTATAAGGGCGCATCTGCAAAATTTGTCTCGTACGCCGGCGCCTTATGCGCCGGTTTCATAAGACGAGACACGCATGCCTTCCTCGATATCCCTGGCGGACGCGCCCCCGCCGACGGTCAATGCCGCGCCCCTGCGCGCGGCGCCGGCCCAGCGATTTACCGTGTTGCCGGGTTTCGGGCTGTCGCTTGGCTTCACGATCTTCTACCTGACGCTGATCGTGCTGATCCCGCTGTCGGCGGTGTTCCTGAAGACCTTCACGCTGACCTGGGATGGCTTCTGGGCGACGGTGGGCAACCCGCGCGTGGTGGCATCGCTGGAACTGAGCTTTGGCGCGTCGCTGATTGCGGCCATCGTCAACACGGCCTTTGGGCTGGTGGTGGCCTGGGTGCTGGTGCGCTACCGCTTCTTCGGCAAGCGATTTATCGATGCGTTGGTAGACCTGCCGTTCGCGTTGCCCACGGCCGTGGCCGGTATCGCCCTGACCGCGCTGTTCGCCGGCAACGGCTGGATCGGCCGCTGGCTGGAGCCGCACGGGATCAAGGTGGCGTTCACGCCACTGGGCGTGGTGGTGGCGCTGACCTTTATCGGGCTGCCGTTCGTGGTGCGCACGGTACAGCCGGTGCTGGAAGACGTGGAACGCGAACTGGAGGAAGCGGCGGCCAGCCTGGGCGCGTCGCGCCTGCAGACGTTCGGGCGGGTGATCCTGCCGGCCATCCTGCCGGCGCTGCTGACAGGCTTCGCGCTGTCGTTCGCGCGTGCCACCGGTGAGTACGGATCGGTGGTTTTCATCTCCGGCAACATGCCGATGGTGTCCGAGATCGCGCCGCTGATGATCTATTCGAAGCTGGAACAGTACGACTATGCCGGCGCCACCGCGGTGGCCGTGGTGATGCTGGTGATCTCGTTCGTGCTGCTGTTGCTGATCAACCTGCTGCAGGCCTGGACGCGCCGCCACCAGACCGGTGCCCGCGCGGCCGCGCTGCCTGACGGCAACCCGGAGGCGAACTGACATGGCCGGCGCTGTATCCCGACTGGGCGGCCAGGCTGCCGCCCGACATCCGCACGACGCCACGGGCGAATCGCCGTGGGTGCGCTATACGCTGATTACCGTGGCGGTGCTGTTCCTGGCGCTGTTCCTGTTCGTGCCGCTGGCTTCGGTGTTCTACGAGGCGCTGCGCAAGGGCCTGGACACCTACCTGGCGGCGCTGACCGAGCCCGACGCGGTGGAGGCCATCAAGCTGACGCTGACCGTGGCGGCCATCGCGGTGCCGCTGAACGTGGTGTTCGGCGTGGCGGCGGCCTGGGCCATCGCCAAGTTCGACTTCCGGGGCAAGAACCTGCTGATCACGCTGATCGACCTGCCGTTCTCGGTGTCGCCGGTGATCTCGGGCCTGATCTACGTGCTGATGTTCGGCGCGCAGGGCTGGTTCGGCCCGTGGCTGGAGGCCCACGACATCAAGATCATGTTCGCGGTGCCGGGCATCGTGCTGGCCACGATCTTCGTGACCTTCCCGTTCGTGGCGCGCGAGCTGATTCCGCTGATGCAGGCGCAGGGCAGCGAAGAGGAAGAGGCGGCCATCGTGCTGGGTGCGTCGGGCTGGCAGACGTTCTGGCACGTGACGCTGCCAAACATCCGCTGGGGTCTGCTGTACGGCGTGATCCTGTGCAATGCGCGGGCGATGGGCGAGTTCGGCGCCGTGTCGGTGGTATCGGGCCATATCCGGGGCCTGACCAACACCATGCCGCTGCACGTGGAAATTCTCTACAACGAATACAACTTCGCGGCCGCGTTCGCCGTGGCGTCCCTGCTGACGCTGCTGGCGCTGGTCACACTCGGAATCAAGACGCTGGTGGAAGTGCGCGCCAGCCGTGAACACGCATCGGAAGGGCAGCCATCATGAGCATTCAGGTCAGGAACGTGCAAAAGCGGTTTGGCGATTTTGTGGCGCTCAACGACGTCTCGCTGGACTTTGCCGAAGGAGAACTGACGGCGCTGCTGGGGCCGTCCGGCTGCGGCAAGACCACGCTGCTGCGCATCATCGCCGGCCTGGAACGGGCCGACGCGGGCCAGGTGGTGCTGGCCGGGCAGGATGCCTCGTCGACGCATGTGCGCCAGCGCAACGTGGGCTTTGTGTTCCAGCACTACGCGCTGTTCAAGCACATGACTGTGTTCGAGAACGTGGCCTTCGGCCTGCGCGTGAAACCGCGCGCCGAGCGCCCGTCCGAGGCCAGGATCCGCGAGAAGGTGAAGTCGCTGCTGGAACTGGTGCAGCTGGACTGGCTGGGCGACCGCTACCCGGCACAGCTGTCGGGCGGCCAGCGCCAGCGTATCGCGCTGGCCCGGGCGCTTGCCGTGGAGCCGCGTGTGCTGCTGCTCGACGAACCGTTCGGTGCGCTCGACGCCAAGGTGCGCAAGGAACTGCGCCGCTGGCTGCGCCGCCTGCATGACGAACTGCACGTGACCAGCGTGTTCGTGACCCACGACCAGGAAGAGGCGCTTGAAGTGGCCGACCAGGTGGTGCTGATGAACCGTGGCGCCGTGGAGCAGTTCGGCACGCCCGAGGCGGTCTACAACCATCCGGCCACACCGTTCGTGTTCGGCTTCCTCGGCAACGTGAACCTGTTCCACGGCCGGCTGGAAGTGGGCGACAGCGGCGGGCTGCTGCATACGGGCGAGGCGGTGCTGCCCGTGGTGGGCAGCGGCCACGAGACGGCGGGCGATGCGGTGGCCTACGTCCGGCCGCACGACCTGGAACTGGAACGCTACGCGCCGGGCACCGATGGCATTGCTGTCACGCTGCGCCGTGCGCTGACGCTGGGCCCGGTGGCCCAGCTGGAACTGGAGCGCGAAGACAACCAGGACGTGATCGAGGTGGCGCTGCCGCTGGAACGCTTCCGGCACCAGGGCTTCCGCGAGGGCGAACTGCTGGCGGTGCGTCCGCGCCAGCTGCGCGTGTTCAACCGCAACCAGACAACAACACAGGAACAAGGGGCGGCACGATGAATTTCCAGCAACTGCGTTCGATTCGCGAGGCGGTGCGCCGCCAGTTCAACCTGACCGAAGTGGCCAACGCGCTGTACACGTCGCAGCCCGGCGTGTCGCGCCAGATCCGCGAGCTCGAGGAAGAGCTTGGCGTGGAGATCTTCGAGCGTTACGGCAAGCGGCTGACCGGCCTGACCGAGCCGGGGCGCGAGATCGTGCGCATCGTCGAACGGCTGCTGCTCGAAGCCGAAAACCTGCGCCAGGCCGGCGACGAGTTCGCGGGCCGCCATACCGGCCGCCTGACCGTGGCCACCACGCACACGCAGGCGCGCTACGCGCTGCCCAAGGTGGTGCAGAGCTTCCGGCGCGAATATCCCCACGTCACGCTGGCGCTACAGGAAGCGTCGCCGTCGCATATCGTGGAACTGCTGCTGACGGGGCAGGCCGATATCGGCATCGCCACCGAGGCGGTGGCGAGCGAGGCGGGGCTGACGTCGTTCGAGGCCTATAGCTGGCAGCACGTGATCGTGGTGTCGCCGGAGCATCCGCTGACGCGCCTGCCCGAGCCCACGCTAGAGGACCTGTGCAACTTCCCCATCATCACCTACGACGCCGGCTTTACCGGGCGCCGCAAGATCGATGGCGCGTTTGCCGCCGCCGGGCTGCAGCCGGAGATCGTGCTGACCGCCATGGATGCCGACGTGATCAAGACCTATGCCGAACTGGAACTGGGCGTGGGGATCATCGCGTCGATGGCCTACGACTCGCGCAAGGACGCCGGCCTGACGCAGATTTCGGCCGCTCACCTGTTCGAGCCGAATACCACCAGCGTGGCCGTGCGGCGCGGCGCCTACCTGCGCGGCTACGCCCATGCGTTCATCAACATGTTCGCGCCGCACCTGTCGCGCGACACCGTATCAACCGCGCTGGCCGAAGCGACCAGTCGCCTGGCCGTGGCGGCCTGAGGCCGCCTGAGGGCCGCCGGATACTGGCCCGATCGCCGCCTTGACCGCTGCCCGGGCCATCCGGGCAGCCACCGGCCCGCCACCCGATGCACCGCCCGGGCGGGCCGTCCCGCGCCAGCCCGGGACGCCGCATGCCTTCAAACGGGCGTACGACCCGCTGGTCGAATCCCTGCACCAATCGCGCCATTTCCCGCCGGTTCGTCGCACGACGCTTTCTTCCCGTCGCGCTCCGGCGTAAAGTGCCCTTCATCGCAGCGCCCGGCAGCCACCGAATGCCCGGGCCGCTGCCTATGCTGCAGTGCATCACAGATTTGCACGCGGTTTGTGGAGCAGAAGGAGGGAGAGAGATATGCGCATGTCGTGCGCGGTGCCGTCACGGCTCAATATTCTTGCGCGAGACCTGCTGTTCGTGCTCTGCATGAACACCGTCATCGCGGTCAGCCTCAACTATGGCTTCCAGACCGGCGGCACGCTGGTACAGAACTTTGTCTACAGCCAGCTGATCGGCCTGTCGATCTGGGTACTGATCGACGTGCCGCGCGTGCTGATCTGGTGGAACGACCGCCCGCGCCGCTGGCCGTTCATGTGCCTGGCCGTGGTAGCCGTGCCGATGGGCGTGGTGCTGGGCAGCTGGGCCACGCGCGAACTGCTGCACCTGCCCGAGAAATCCGCGGCCGCCACCGGCGACATGCTGCGCATGTGCCTGATCGTCGGCATGCTGGCGTCGGCCAGCATGATCTATTTCTACTGGTCGCGTGAAAAGCTGGCCTATCTGGAACGCCAGGCGGCGCTGGACGCCCTGCAGCGCGAGGAGGCCGAAAAGCAGCTGGTGCGCGCCCAGTTGATGGCGCTGCAGGCGCAGATCGAGCCGCACTTCCTGTTCAATTCGCTGGCCAACCTGGACGGCCTGATCGCCACCGACCCGCGTGCGGCGCGCCAGCTGCTGCAGCGGCTGATCGGCTTCCTGCGCATGTCGCTGTCGCACACGCGCGCCGAGCATTGCACGCTGGCGCAGGAATTCGAACTGCTGCGCAGCTACCTCGACATCCAGGGCATGCGCTTCGGCGCGCGGCTCGACTACGCCGTGGATTTGCCGCCGGCGCTGGCCGATGCCGAGATTCCGCCGATGCTGATCCAGCCGCTGGTGGAAAACGCGGTCACGCATGGCATCGAACCCTGCATGCGCGGCGGCAAGATCGTGCTGTCCGCACGTCAGGCCGAGGACGGCAGCCTGCAGGTGCTGATTGCCGATACCGGCGTGGGCTTCTGCCAGAGCGGCAAGAGCGGGTCCGGCCTGGGCCTGACCCATGTGCGCGAACGGCTGGCGCGCATTTTTGGCGCGGCGGCCACGATGCAGATGGAAGAAAACGTGCCGCGCGGCGTGGTGGTGCGGCTGACGCTGCCGCTCACGCGCAGCACCGAGCCGACCTTCGTGCCGATGCGCGCCGCGCCGGACGCGCGCCCTGCGCCGCCCGCCACCGTGGCGCCGGCCATCTCCCGTACCTGAGCGCGCCCGAGCCCCGCCCCCTGAACCGTTCTGTCCCTGACATCCGTCCCCCATGTCTCCGACCCTGCTGATCGCCGACGACGAGCTGCTGCTCGCCCGCGTTCTCGAAGCCGAACTGAAAGCCCTGTGGCCCGAAGCCACGATCGTGTCCGTGGTGCATGACGGCATGGCCGCGCTGGACGCCGCGCGCGCCCACCGGCCCGACGTGGCCTTCCTGGATATCCGCATGCCGGGCATGAGCGGCATGGACGTGGCGCGCGAACTGATCGAGTTCGACCACCCGCCGCTGGTGGTGTTCGTCACCGCGTACGACCAGTTTGCGCTGGAAGCCTTCGAGCGCGCGGCGGTGGACTACGTACTGAAGCCCGTGCAGCACGAACGGCTGGAGGCCACGGTGGGGCGCCTGAAGGCGCGCCTGAGTGCCAAGGCCGCCGAAGCGGGCAGGGCGGCCGGCAACGACGAGGGGGATGACGGCGACGAGGCAGCCGCCACCGACATCGGCACCATGGTCGACACCGACCGGCTGGCGCAACTGCTGCAGCGGCTGGAGTCGCTGGAGCAGCCCGCCGCCGCCCCGCGCGGCCACTACCTGCGCTTTATCAAGGCGCTGGTAGGGCAGGAAGTACGCATCATCCCGGTCGATGAAGTGGTGTATCTGGAGGCCACCGACAAGTACGTGAACGTGGTGTCCACCGGCGGCGAGGCGCTGATCCGCACCAGCCTGCGCGAACTGACGCAGCGGCTGGACCCCGACCGCTTCTGGCAGATCCATCGCGGCACGGTAGTCAATATCGATTGCGTGGCCAGCGCCGTGAACCAGTCGCTGGGGCGCCTGTCGCTGAAGCTGCGCGACCGGCCGGAGTCGCTGCCGGTTGCGCGGCAGTACGCGCACCTGTTCAAGCAGATGTAGGGCCTCCCGGGCCGGTGCCGAACGGGGCCGACCGGGCCGGTATGGGCCGCCTGCACCACGGCGGGGAAAACGGGCGCGAAGGTTCCGCTGCCACGCGGCTTCCTCTACCATGGGGTTCCCTGTTCCCTGTTCCCTGTTCCCTGTTCCCTGTTCCCTGTTCCGTCAGCCAAGGATTGCGCCATGCAGCGAGTGTTTGTCTACGGCACCCTTCGTGCCGGCGAGGTCAACGATCTGAACCGGGCCGCCGCGCGGCATGGCATCGGCGCGGCGACGCTGGTCGGCACGGCCAGCATTGCCGGGCGGCTCTATGACTTCGGCACGTATCCCGGCCTGGTGCTCGATGCGTCGGCCGGCCCGGTGCTGGGCGACGTGTACGACATTCCCGACGCGCTGCTGCCGGTGCTCGACGAGATCGAAGAGGTCTATCCCGGGCAGGCCACGCTGTTCATCCGCGAAACGCAGGCCGTGATGCTGGACGGCGCGCCGACCGATTGCCTGCTGTACCCGGTGGCGGACGCTGCGGTGGCCGGGCTGGCCCGCATCGACGGGGGTGACTGGGTGGCCTATCGCCAGGCGCGTGACACCGCCGCGGCGGCCTGAAGACGAAACATTTCAAACGCCGTCACGCGGCACGTGACGGCGGTAGCATGGCTGGCGATGACATCCGGTGCTGTCAACGCACAACGCCCGCCCATGACCCAGCCGCCCCCGCCCGCGCCTTCCGCAAGGGCTCCGCTTCGATTCCATGTCCAGTCCGGCCGTGTCCGCCTTGCCGCCTCGGCCTGGGGCGATCCCACGCATCCCGTGGTGGTGCTGGTGCATGGCTATCCCGACAACAGCGAGGTGTGGCACGGCGTGGCGCAGGCACTGGCGGCGCGGTTCCATGTCATTGCCTACGACGTGCGCGGGGCGGGGCAGTCCGATGCACCGCCTGACGTGGCCGACTATCGCCTGGAACGGCTGGCCGACGACTTCATTGCCGTGATCGACGCCGTGTCGGCGGACCGGCCGGTGCATCTGGTGGGCCATGACTGGGGATCGATCCAGGGCTGGGAGTTCGTGACCGATCCGCGCCTGTACGGCCGCATCGCCTCGTTCACGTCGTGCTCGGGGCCGTGCCTGGACCACGCCGCCAGCGCGTTGCGTGCCGGTGGCCGCCGCAGTCTCGGGCAATGGGGCGCCACGCTGCGCCAGGCGCTGGCGTCGTGGTACATCGTGTTCTTTCATATCCCGCTGCTGCCCGAATGGAACTGGAAGCTCTGGCTCGGGCGCGGCTGGCCGTTCTGGCTGCGCCACACCGAAGGGCTGCACGTGCCAGCCAATCCCACGCAGACGGCGGACGGCATCCACGGGCTGCGGCTGTATCGCGCCAATCTCCGCGCACGGCTGCGCGCGCTGCGCGAACGCCGGGCGCATGCGCCGGTGCAGGTCATCGTGCCTACGCGCGACCGCTACGTGCGGCCCGCCGTGACCGAGGATCTGGGCCGCTGGGTGGCCCGGCTATGGCGCCGCCAGATCGATGCGCATCACTGGCTGCCGTTGTCGCATCCGCAACGCATGGCGGCGATGGTGGGCGAGTTTGTCGACCATCTCGATGGCGCGGCCGCTTCACCTGCGCTGGAAGCCGCCCGTGTCGACCCGGAGGCTGCCAGAATTTCATGATGCGGAATGATGTTTTGGTCCGCAAAAATCCGGGCGTGATAACGGCCCCGGCATTTCTCATCCTGAAAAATGTCTTGCCGTATCGTGAAAAGACGAAGCTAACGCTTTGATTTTTATCAATTAAAAAACTGTGCGCCGGCGACCATCGGCGCTTGTTGCAACGCGGGAAGGTTCTCTACACTCTTATATAAGACACATGACCTGAGACGCCAAAGACACAGCGTCCCGGGTCCCCCGGGCAAGCCGCCGCCGGGGAGCCGTCGCCGATTTCCATGCCATCTCGACATTGCTACAGGAGAGTGAACATGACGACCCGCCAACAACAGATCGATGCCCTTCAAAAGGACTGGGATAGCAACCCGCGCTGGAAGGGCGTGCAACGTCATTACACGGCCGAAGACGTGGTCAGGCTGCGGGGTTCGGTCCAGATCGAGCACACGCTGGCCCGCCGGGGCGCGGAAAAGCTCTGGCAGCTGCTGAACACCGAGCCGTTCGTCAATACGCTGGGTGCGCTGACGGGCAACCAGGCCCTGCAGCAGGTCAAGGCCGGCCTGAAGGCCATCTATCTGTCGGGCTGGCAGGTGGCTGGCGATGCCAACCTGGCCGGCGAGATGTACCCGGACCAGTCGCTGTACCCGGCCAACTCGGTGCCGATGGTCGTCAAGCGCATCAACAACACGTTCCAGCGGGCCGACCAGATCCAGTGGAGCGAAGGTACGGGCGACACCGACTTCTTCGCGCCGATCGTGGCCGATGCCGAGGCCGGCTTCGGCGGCGTGCTGAACGCATTCGAACTGATGAAGTCGATGATCGAAGCGGGCGCCGCCGGCGTCCATTTCGAAGACCAGCTGGCGTCGGTGAAGAAGTGCGGCCACATGGGTGGCAAGGTGCTGGTGCCCACCCGCGAGGCCGTGGCCAAGCTGACCGCCGCGCGCCTGGCCGCCGACGTGTCGGGCGTGCCCACGCTGGTGATCGCGCGCACCGATGCCGAGGCCGCCGATCTGGTGACCTCGGACGTGGACGAGCGCGACCAGCCGTTCCTGACCGGCGAGCGCACCGTGGAAGGCTTCTTCCGTTCAAAGGCCGGCATCGACCAGTCGATTGCCCGCGCGCTGGCCTACGCCGAAGTGGCCGACCTGGTGTGGTGCGAAACCGGCAAGCCGGACCTGGAGTTTGCGAAGAAGTTTGCCGAAGCCGTGCATGCCAAATTTCCCGGCAAGATGCTGGCCTATAACTGCTCGCCGTCGTTCAACTGGAAGAAGAACCTCGACGATGCCACGATCGCCAAGTTCCAGCGCGAACTGGGCGCCATGGGCTACAAGTTCCAGTTCATCACGCTGGCCGGCTTCCATTCGCTGAACTACTCGATGTTCAACCTGGCCCACGGCTACGCGCGCAACCAGATGTCGGCCTTCGTGGAACTGCAGGAAGCCGAGTTTGCCGCCGCCGAGAAGGGCTTCACCGCCGTCAAGCACCAGCGCGAAGTGGGCACCGGGTACTTCGACGCCGTGACGCAGACCATCGAAGGCGGCCAGTCGTCGACGACCGCGCTCAAGGGATCGACCGAAGACGAACAGTTCTTCGACAAGAAGGTGGCCTGAGCCACCTGACCGGAAAGGGGATTCGGGGACGGCGCGCGACCATCGCGCCGTCAGTTTGGCACCGCGCCGCAAGACCTGCGGCGCGGCTTTTTTCGAGAGGCACCTTCGTTTTTCTGGCACCTCTCGGTGTGGGAGCTATCGGTAGACGATCACCGGAATATCGGTATGCGTGAGCACTTTCTGCGTTTCGCTGCCGAGCAGCAGGCCTGACAGGCCGCGCCGGCCGTGCGAGGCCATGAAGATCACATCGCAGCCATGGCGTTCCGCCGCGTCGATGATGCCCAGGTACGGCACGGCGAAGGTGGTCATGTCGGCGTCGAAGGGCAGGCCGGCGGCCACGGCAGCGTTCTCGATTTCCTTCAGGTACAGCCGGGCCTGGTTCTCGATGCGTTCCTTGAACGCCTGGGGCGCCTCGACCACGATCTCGCTGAAGGGCGTATACGGATATTCCTCAAGACAGACGTAGGCGGTAACGCGGGCATTGATGGCCTTGGCCAGTTCCAGGCCGCCGTCTATGGCCTTCTTGGACAGCTCCGAACCGTCGGTGGGCAGCAGGATGTGCTTGAACATACCGGACTCCTTTCGCGAGTGGGAACGGGTGCAGGCCAGCGCGGCGCCTGTCTGCATCGATTGTAGTCAGTGTGCAGTGTTCGTCATTGTGAAATATCAAGATTCTGCGATTGACAGCGCACGGACGGTGCTACGCGACGACGGCGTGGACTTCGGCGGCGGCGCTGCTGGGCGCCTGTTCGGCGCGGCGCCAGTAGGCCGGGTTGCCGTAGGTGTTCTTGAGATGGTCGATAAACAGTCGCACGCGCAGCGGCAGGTGCTTGCGTTGTGGAAAGACGGCGTGGATGCCGATGGGCGGCGCCTGGAATTCGTCGAGGACGGTCACCAGCCGGCCGCTGCCGATTTCCTGCCCCACTTCCCACCAGGAGCGCCAGGCCAGGCCGTGACCCTGCAGGCACCAGGCGTGGAGCACGGCCCCGTCGGTGCATTCCATGTTGCCGCCCACCTTGACGGTGACGGCGCGGCCGTCCTGCTGGAACACCCAGCCGCGCTGCACGTTGGCGCTGGCGCCGAAGTGCAGGCAGTTGTGGCGGGCCAGGTCATCGGGCAGGGCCGGGGTCCCGGCGCGCGCCAGGTATTCGGGCGACGCCACGACCACGCGACGGTTTTCGGCCAGGCGGATCGACACCAGGCTGGAATCGGGCAGGTCGCCCAGGCGGATGGCGCAGTCAAAGCCCTCGTTGACCAGGTCGACCACGCGGTCGGACAGGTCGAGCGTGAGCGTGACGTCGGGATGGGATTCGATGAACAGCGGCACCAGCGGCGCCACGTGCTTGCGGCCGAAACCGGCCGGCGCGGTGATGCGCAGGTGGCCGCTGGCCTTGACCCCGCCGGCGGAGACGCTGGCTTCGGCATTGTGGAGGTCGTTGAGGATGCGCTGGCAGTCTTCGAGAAACGCGGAGCCTTCGAACGTCAGGGTGATCTTGCGGGTGGTGCGCACCAGCAACTTGACGCCCAGCCGCTCTTCCAGGGCATCGATGCGGCGGCCGATGATGGCCGGCGCAACGCCTTCGGCGGCTGCGGCAGCGGACAGGCTGCCACGTGACGCCACCGATACAAATGTCTCCAGTTGCTTGAAGTGGTCCACGAAAGATAGCTCGGTTGTAGGCGAGTCTTGAGAAGGATGGCCAAGATTAGTAGTGCAAAAGTAAAAGATCAAGTGACAGCGCGCCTATTTGCCGCACTGCAGCGCATCACTAGAATTCCATGCATTCAATCGTGTACAGGTCCATTCAGTCCTTGGCGTTTTGAGAGATGAACAAAATCCGCGCGGTCCTCTTCGATGCTTACGGCACGCTGTTCGACGTGTATTCGGTCACGGCGCGCGCCGAGCAGCTGTTCCCGGGCAAGGGCGAGGCGCTGGCCCTGCTGTGGCGCGAGCGGCAGATCGACTACACCCGGCTGCGTTCGCTGGCCGCGCCGGACGGGGCGCGCTACAAGCCGTTCTGGGACATCACGATCGATGCCCTGCGCTATGCCGCCGAGCGGCTGGCATTGAAGCTCGATGACACCGCGCAGGCGCAGCTGCTCAAGGAATATGCGTGCCTGTCGGCGTTTCCGGAAAACCTGGCGGCGCTCAAGCGCCTGCGGCGGGCCAACCTGCCGCTGGGCATCCTGTCCAACGGCAACCCGGAGATGCTCGATATCGCGGTCAAGAGCGCCGGCATGCACGGGCTGTTCGACCATGTGCTGTCGGTCGATGCCGTGAAGCAGTACAAGACCGCGCCGGCCGCGTACGCGCTGGGCCCGAAAGCCTTCGACCTGCCGGCCGGCGAGATCCTCTTTGTCTCGTCGAACTGCTGGGATGCCTGTGGCGCCACGTGGTTTGGCTACACCACCTACTGGATCAACCGTGCCGGCCATCCGGCGGAGCGCCTGGACGTGGCGCCCACCGGCACCGGGCACGACATGAACGACCTGCTTGCCTTCGTTGCCGCCTCGGGCGCAACGGTCTGACAGGCGGGCCCCCTTGAACACACCATCGCACCATCGCACCTACAGGAGAAGACTGATGGCTATCACGCTGCCCGCGGGCATGAAGATTACCGGCGAGATCCTGCCGGCTTACGAAGACATCCTCACGCCGGAAGCCCTGGCCCTGGTCGACAAGCTGCACCGCGCCTTCGAGCCGCGCCGCCAGGAACTGCTGGCCGCGCGCGTGGAACGCGCCAAGCGCCTGGACGCCGGCGAAATTCCCGATTTCCTGCCGGAAACGAAGCACATCCGCGAAGGCGACTGGAAGGTTGCCCCGGTGCCCAAGGCGCTGGAATGCCGCCGCGTGGAAATCACCGGCCCGGTGGAAGCCAAGATGGTCATCAACGCCTTCAACTCGGGCGCTGACAGCTACATGACCGACTTCGAGGACTCCAACACCCCGAACTGGCACAACCAGATGCAGGGCCAGGTGAACCTGAAGGCCGCCGTGCGCCGCACGCTGACGCTGGACAGCAACGGCAAGCACTACAAGCTCAACGACAAGATCGCCACGCTGCAGGTGCGTCCGCGCGGCTGGCACCTGGACGAAAAGCACGTCACGATCGACGGCAAGCGCGTCTCGGGCGGCATTTTCGATTTCGCGCTGTTCCTGTTCCATAACGCCCGCGAGCAGATCGCCCGCGGCGCCGGCCCGTTCTTCTACCTGCCGAAGATGGAAAGCCATCTGGAAGCGCGGCTGTGGAACGATGTCTTCGTGATGGCCCAGAAGGAAGTTGGCTTGCCGCAAGGCACGATCAAGGCCACGGTGCTGATCGAAACCATCCTGGCCGCGTTCGAAATGGAGGAAATCCTATACGAACTGCGCGACCACAGCGCCGGCCTGAACGCCGGCCGCTGGGATTACATCTTCTCGTGCATCAAGAAGTTCAAGGTGGACAAGAACTTCTGCCTGGCCGACCGCGCCAAGGTGACGATGACCGCGCCGTTCATGCGCTCGTACGCGCTGCTGCTGCTGAAGACCTGCCACAAGCGCGGCGCGCCCGCCATCGGCGGCATGAGCGCCCTGATCCCGATCAAGAACGATCCGGAAAAGAACGCCATCGCCATGGAAGGCATCATCAGCGACAAGCGTCGTGACGCCACCGACGGCTACGACGGCGGCTGGGTGGCCCACCCGGGCCTGGTCGAGCCGGCGATGAAGGAATTCGTGGCCGTGCTGGGCGACAAGCCGAACCAGTTCGAGAAGCAGCGCATGGACGTGGAAGTGAAGGCCGCCGACCTGCTGAACTTCCAGCCCGAAACGCCGATCACCGAACACGGCCTGCGCATGAACATCAACGTCGGCATCCACTACCTGGGTGCCTGGCTGGCCGGCAACGGCTGCGTGCCGATCCACAACCTGATGGAAGACGCCGCCACGGCCGAGATCTCGCGTTCGCAGGTCTGGCAGTGGATTCGCTCGCCGAAGGGCAAGCTCGAGGACGGCCGCAAGGTCACCGCCGAACTGGTGCGCGCGCTGATTCCGGAAGAACTGGCCAAGGTCAAGGAAGTGGCCGGCAGCGGCCCGACCTACGACCGCGCCGCGAAGATCTTCGAGCAAATGTCGACGTCCGAAGACTTTGCCGAATTCCTGACCCTGCCGCTGTACGAGGAAGTCTGACCCTCCGTTGCCTTGTGTGTGCGCCCCGCTCCCGCCTGTGGGAGCGGGGCGGAAGAGAGGGGAGAGGGGCTGGCAGAACCGCCGACCCTCTCCCCCAAACGCCTTTCCCGCATGCGGGAGAGGCGCCCCCCTCAGGCGCTTGCTCGCGCGCCGTAGCCGGTTCCCTTCCACTCGATAAAACACAGTCCGTGCCCGAACGGGTCGGACAGCATCGCCTGGCGGCCCCAGTCGAACTCCCGTGGCCAGTCTTCGATTTCCGCACCGGCGCTGAGCGCGCGCTCGATGGCCGGTTCCAGCGACTCGACCACGAAATCCAGATGCACCGGGGTCCAGTGCCGCACGTAGTCGCGCCGGGTGTCGGCCCGGGTAGTGGCCAGCGTGCCCGGCGCCTTGGCCAGCAGATACACCGGCGCGCAGGCGCCGTGCAGCTCGGCCACCGTGCCGTCGAACAGCTTGCGGTTGAGCCGCAATCCCAGTCCTGCCTCATAAAAGCCGATGCCGCGGTCAAGGTCATCGACGTCGATGTTGATCAACAACTCCATGCCTGCCTCCTGAGCGTTCTCCCGATGCGCGGCGCAGGGCGGCCGCTCCTGACGGCTCCTGACGCATTCCGGACACCGGGCCAGCATTGTGCGCCCGGCCTCCTGACACAAGCTGTCAGGAGTGATGTGCAGGCCGCCACCCCGAACGGGTGGCCCGGGGACGGACAGCGGCGCGCGGGAGGCCCCATAATACGGAAATCTACGATCTGGAGAGTCAAGTTGCGATTCGAACACCTGGTGGAAATCAATGACCCAGGCAACCCCACGCTGGAGCCGCTGACGCCGGACCAGCTCTGGCAGGGCCTTGTGCTGCGGGCGGAATCGCCGGAACTGTTCATGCTCGGGCTCGATAGCGCCGAGATCGTCGGCCGGGGCGACGGCTGGATCGAGCGCGTGCTGCATTTCGGCAAGGCCAGCGTGAGCGACCGCGTGGCCTACGAGCCGCGCCGCGCGGTGCGGTACGAGTCGGCCCCGACGGCCGAGCACGCGGGCGGTACGCTGGAGATGATCATCGAGACCCCGGCGCCTGGCGCGCTGCTGGTCCGCTTCATCTACCAGACCACCATGCCCAACGTGGACGCCAGCGGCGACAACCGCTACGCCGAGATCGTCAAATCCGCCTATCACGAGGCCGATCTCGATACGGTCCGCAAGATTCGCGAAATCGCTGCGACGGGACGGCTCGGGTGAGCCGCCCATCCACTGCGCCGGCACGTACCGGCAGCGGGGATGCCAACGGAGGAGGAACTGGCGGACCGCAGGCGCCGGGCGGACCCGGGGAGACGGAGCCATCGTCCGGGCGTCGCGGCGGCCCGACCCGTGCCGACCTGCGCGCCCGCCATGGCGACCGCCTGCGCTGGCTGATCCTGGTCACGCTGATGCTGGGCACGATGTCGTCGATCGTGTCGTCGACCATCGTGAACGTTGCCATCCCCGATCTGAGTCGGCATTTCGACCTGGGCCAGGAGCGCGCCCAATGGGTGGCGGCCAGCTTCATGATCGCCATGACGCTGTCGATGCTGCTGACGCCGTGGCTGCTCAACCGCTACGGCCTGCGCCGCACGTTCATCGGCACGCTGGTGCTGCTGGGCGGGGGCGGGCTGATCGGCGGATTCTCGCCCACCTTCGGCGTGATGCTGGCCATGCGCGTGGCCGAGGGCATTGCGGCCGGCATCATGCAGCCGCTGCCCAATATCTTCATCCTGCGCGTGTTCGATGAACGCGAGCAGGGCAAGGCGCTGTCGCTGTTCGGGTTTGGCGTGGTGCTGGCGCCGGCCATCGGGCCCAGCGTCGGCGGCTTCCTGGTCGAGCTGTTCGGCTGGCGGTCCATCTTCTTCGTGGTGGTGCCGCTGACGCTGGCCGGCTGGTGGATGGCGCGGCGCTACATGGCCGTCGATTCGGCGATGATGGGCGAGCGCAAGCCGCTGGACTGGCGCGGCCTGGCCCTGGTGGGCGTGGCGACGGTGAGCCTGCTCAACGGCCTGGTGGAAATGCGCACCAACGCCGGCGAAGGCGTCGGGCTGGCCGTGTTCGGCGTGCTGATGCTGGCGGCGTTCGTGGCGTGGCAGTTGCGCGCGCCCGATCCGCTGATGAACATGCGTCTCTACAGCTATCGCCAGTTCTCGGCCGGTGCCGTGGTGGCCTTCATCTATGGCGCGGGGCTGTTCGGGTCCACCTACCTGCTGCCGGTCTACATGCAGATGGCGCTGTCCTATACGCCGTCGGCGGCGGGCCTGGTGCTGATGCCGGCCGGCATTGCGCTGGCGGTGACCATCGCGGTGGCCGGCCGCCTGACCAACCGCATCCTGCCGCACCGCCAGGTGTCGTTCGGGCTGGCGCTGCTGGCGGGCTCGTTCCTGCTGATGGCCACCGGATCGATGGCCACGCCATACGTGCTGCTGGTGCTGTACGCGGTGATCGGCCGCATCGGCCTGGGCTGCATCCTGCCTTCGCTGACGCTGGGGTCGATGCGGGGCGTCGATTTCTCGATGATTCCGCAGGGTTCCAGCTGCATCAACTTCCTGCGGCAGCTGGGTGGGGCGATTGGCGTGAGCCTGGCCGGGGTGGGCCTGCAATGGCGCCTGGCCGAGCATGGCGCGGTGCTGGGCCGCGGCGGCGACGCGGCGGCGCAGGCCGCGCGCATCCAGGCCTTCGACGAAACCTTTCTGGCCGTGGGGATCGTGATCGCCACGGCCATGCTGGCCGCGTGGCGTATCCGCCCGCGGCCGCTGCCCGGGAACTGACGCCCGCGCCTGCGGGCGTTTCCGATGGTTATTGCAGCAAGGGCAGTTCGTTGCGCTGGTAGCAGACGCCGGCCAGGAATCCGCTCAGCACCGACGCGGCTTCGCGCCCGCCAGCCGGGCGGGCCTGGATGGCCGAGACGGCGAATTCGGTCAGCGCCACCATGGGGGCGGAGGGCGGGTTGCCGCCTTCGACCAGCGCGCGCTTCGCGCCATAGCCGTGCGTGCGCATGTCCACCGCGGCGGACATCGCCGTCGCGGCATAGACGGTGCAGGACTTGTAACGGACGGGATCGTAGGCCGGGGCCGCAGGCTCGGCGGGACGGGACGGCGCACGCGGCGCGGCCATCAGCGCCGTGGACAGCGTCAGCGCGCAAACGCTGAACAGCACTCGGTAGGTCTTCATGTCTTCCTGAATCACGACACTGTTGCCAGATACATTGCGGATGGTCTGGTTATCGGCAGGAAAGACAAGGGGCTGAATGGGGGGAGCAAAAGCGGCGGACGGCCGGGACCGTCCGCAGGGGCAAGGCCAGGTTCAGCTGGCGCGGCCGGCCAGCAGGTCGCCCACCAGTTCGATGTACTTCTGCCTGGCCTCGTCCTGGGTGGTGCCCTTGAGGGCTTCCCAGGCCTCGAACTTGTAGCGGCCGACGAAATCGGTCATGCCGGGCTTGTCGCCGTGGGCGTCGCCCTCGGCACCTTGCTTGTACAGCGCGTACAGGCGCAGCAGCGTCATGTTGTTGGGGCGCTCCGACAGCGTCTTGACGTCGATTTGGGCCTGGTCGAATTGGGCTTGCAGGTCGCTCATGGGGTCTCCGTGTGGCAATGCGTTGGACAGGCGATGATAAGCGCCGCCGGCGTCCGTTTCGGTGCAAAAAAGTCGAGGAAGCTTTCAGGTTGCCCCGCTGGCGGCCAGCGCGGGGGGGCGCGCCGTTGCCAATACTGCTTTGCCCCGCCAGCGGATACAATCGCTGCCATGTCCTGGATTCTTGCTGTCGAGACCTCCACAGAGTGGTGTTCCGTCGCACTCGGCCGCGCCGCCGAGTGTTTCTCCCGTCATGAGCACACCGGCGCGCGTTCGTCGTCGCGGGTGCTGCCTGCCGTTGGCGAGGTGCTGGCCGAGGCCGGCATCCGCTTGGCCGACTGCGCCGCCATCGCCTTTGGCGCGGGTCCCGGTTCCTTTACCGGCCTGCGCACCGCCTGCGGCGTGGTGCAGGGCCTGGCCTTCGGCGCGGACCTTCCCGTCATCCCCGTCAACGTGCTGATGGCATGTGCCGAAAGCGTCCGCAACGGCACGTGCGGCGGTGAAACGCTGCCTGCGGGCGCGGCGGTGCTGGTCGCCATCGACGCCCGCATGGACGAAGCCTATGCTGCCACGTTCCGCTGGGACGATGCCGCGAACGAATGGGCCATGGAAGGCGCCATGCAGGTGGGCGCGCCGGAATCGATCGTGGCACCCGATGGCGATTTCTGGCTGGCCGGCAACGCGTTGACCGTCTTTGGCGACCGCCTGGCGACGGCGGCCGGGGCTTCGCGCACCGTGCCGGACGCCATGCCCGACGCCCGCGCGATGGTGTCGATCGCCCAGCGTGCGCTGTCGCGTGGCGAGACGATTGCCGCGGCGGATGCCATGCCGATCTATGTGCGCGACAAGGTTGCCCAGACCATCGTCGAGCGCGAGGCCGTGGCCGCCGCCAAGACCGCCGCGCTGGCCGCGCAGGGAGCGGCCCGATGAGCGCCGCGCTGCTGCCGCCCGAGCGTCCGGACCACCCCGAGTGGCCGGCGGTGCCGGTCATGCCGCCGCTGGCGCAGGGCTGGGCGCTCGATCACATGAGCGCGCGCGACCTGCCGGCCGTGGCCGAGATCGAGCAGCGCGCCTACAGCCATCCGTGGACGCGTGGCAACTTCGAGAACTCACTCAAGGCCGGGCATTTCGGCCTGACGCTGCGCGACCCCTCGACGGCGCTGATCGGCTACGCGATGCTGATGCCGGTGGTTGACGAGATGCACCTGCTCAATATCACGATCGATCCGGCCCACCAGCGACAGGGCTACGGACGGCTGCTGCTGGCCATCGCACTGGCCACGTCGCATGCGCACCGGCTGCACACGATGTTGCTGGAGGTGCGTCCGTCGAATATCGGCGCGCTGGCGCTGTATCTCGAAGCAGGATTCGTCGAGATCGGTCGCCGCAAGGGCTACTATCCGGCCACGGCGCTGGGGCGCGAGGACGCCCTGGTGCTGCGCCGCGTCTGGCCCGCCAGGGTTGACGGAGAACCGGCATGAACCGCCGCGCGTTGTTCCTGGAAGCCCTGGGCATTCCGACCGAGTGGGTGCCACGCCGGGCGCAGGCCATTGACGAAGCGGCAGACGAAGCCGTGGCGGCGGAAGCTGTGGTCGCACAAGCGGTGGGCGATGCGAGCGCCGCACCCGCAGCCGCAGTGCTGGCGGAAGTCCGGGCGTCGCCGTCCGCCCGTCCGCCCGAGCCGCCCGAAGTTTCGACTCTTTCGACCGGACCGCTGGCCGATGTGCTGGCGGACGAGCCGGCCGGGATCGATCACGCCGGCGACAGCGCCATCAGCGCCACCGAACTGGCCGCGACCGTCGAGGCTTTCGATGCACCGAACCCGGACCGGCCGGTGGCCCCGCACGGAGACAAGCCGCTGGTCCGTCTGCCCGGGCAGGCTGGCCGCGAGGCCGCCATCGCCGGGATGCCCTGGCCGGAGCTGGCCGACAGCGTTGCAGGCTGCACCGCATGTGGCCTCTGCGGCACCCGCACCAACACCGTGTTTGGCGTGGGCGATCCGCAGGCCGAATGGATGTTGGTGGGCGAGGCGCCGGGCGAGAACGAAGACTTGCAGGGCGAGCCGTTCGTCGGCCAGGCCGGCAAGCTGCTGGACAACATGCTGGGGGCGCTGGGCCTGGCGCGCGGACGCAATGTCTATATCGCGAACGTGCTCAAGTGCCGGCCGCCGGGCAACCGGAATCCCGAGCCCGAGGAAGTCGCCCAGTGCGAGCCTTACCTGAAGCGCCAGATTGCGCTGATCAAGCCGAAGGTCATCGTGGTGCTGGGCCGCTTTGCGGCGCAGTCGCTGCTACGATCGACCACGCCGATCGGCAAGCTGCGCGGTACGGTGCATACCTACGAGGGCATCCCCGTGGTGGTGACCTATCACCCCGCCTACCTGCTGCGCACGCTGACCGACAAGGCGCGTGCCTGGGAAGACCTGTGCCTGGCGCGCGAGGTCCACGATCGTGCGGGAGCTCAAGCCTGATTTCGCCCAGATAACGCCACCGGGCGGCTGCGCGCCGACCGGGGCGGACGCGCCTTTGCCGCTGTGGTGTCGCGCGGCCTCGCAGCGCACGCGCGACCTGGCCTGGTGTTCGCTGTCGCCTGCGCTGCTGTCCCATCTGCCCGATGGCTACCAAGACGGGCCTGCCCGGCTGGCCGAATGGCCGCCCGGCGCGCAGGCGGGGTGGCAGGCCTGGCTGTCGCAGGCCGATCCGGCCACCTTGCCCGAAACCATCGTCGAACTGAGCCAGCATCCGGAGCCGACCGGCAGCCGCAGCCTGCGCCTGGGCCGTCATGCCGAGCGGCTTCTGCACTTCGCGCTGCGGCACACGCAAGGCGTGGATCTGCTGGCGGCCAATGTGCCGATCCGGCGTGCGAACGGCCATGGCGTGCAGACGCTGGGCGAACTCGACGTGATCTGGCGCGACCCCGCCAGCGCGGCCGTCGTCCATTGGGAGATGGCGGCCAAGTTCTACCTGATGGTGGACGGCGTGGCCGGGCATCGGGCCTTTGTCGGGCCGAACCTGGTTGACCGGCTGGGCGACAAGCTCGATCACATCGTGCGGCGCCAGTTGCCGCTGGGCCGCACCGCCGAGGCCCAGGCGCTGGTCGGGCATCCCGTGGATCGCAGCGAAGTCTATCTGCTGGGCTGGCTGTTCTACCGCGACGGCGTCGTGCCGGCCGGCCTGGAAGCGCTGGGGATTGCGCCGGATCACCTGAACGGGTGGTGGGCGCCGCTGGCCGACTGGCGCGCCCGTGCGTCGGACTCCGCCAGGGGGCATGTGCGCTGGTGCCGGCTGTCGAGGTCCGACTGGCTGTCGGGGGCCCGTGTGGCCGAGGCCGCGACCGAAACGGCGGCGGTCATGCACGATGCGCTGGCCGAACGCTTTGCCGACCCGATCCACGCGTGGCGCCGCGAGGCGCCGGTCATGGTCTGTGAACTGGTGCAGGATCAGGACGCGCCCGGCATCTGGCGCGAATGCTCGCGCGGATTCGTGGTGCCGGACGACTGGGAGGCGCGGGCCGCGCTGCGGGCCGCGGCGCCCTGAGAACCGGGGCGAGCCGGCAAGGCTGACGCCCCGCGTGTGATCAGTGGTGCTTGTCCTCGCCGATCATCGCCAGCGAGTTGTACATCTTCACATTGTGCTTGTGCAGGCGCATCACCAGCGCCATGGTCGCCACGATGAACAGGCCCAGCGCGACGATCACAAAGCCGATCGGCACGTTCAGCTTGATCAGCAGCGCGTACAGGCACAGCATCAGCAGCACCGAAACGTTCTCGTTGAAATTCTGCACCGCGATGGAATGGCCGGCCGAAAGCAGCACATGGCCACGGTGCTGGAGCAGGGCGTTCATCGGCACAACGAAGTAGCCCGACATGGCACCCACGATCATCAGGAACACGTAGGCGATGGCCATGTAGAGCGGCATCGCCATGCCCAGCACGTCCAGCGTCACGGCCGGCATGGTGTCCTTGGTGTAGAACGCCATCAGGATCACGGTGGCGCCCATGGCCACGCCGAACGGCAGCACCGACAGCGACTTGCGCAGCGGAATGCGCGCGGCGGCCGCGATAGCGCCCACCGCCACGCCCACTGCCACCACGGCCTGCAGCAGGGCGCCTTGCGACAGGTTCAGCCCCAGCGATTTTTCGGCCCACTTGAGCACGATGAACTGCAGCGTGGCGCCCACGCCCCAGAACAGCGTGGTCACGGCCAGCGAGATCTGGCCGAGCTTGTCGCGCCACAGCGCAATGAAGCAGTCGCCAAACTCCGCAATCAGCTTGATCGGGTTCTTTTCCTGCTGGGGATAGCGGGCGCCGGTGTCCGGAATGAACAGGTTGAAGACGGCGGCAATGAAGTAGAACAGCATGATCACCACCATCGCCGCTTCGGCCGGGGTGTTGATGCCGGTGTCGACATAGGGCAGGTCGAAGTGCAGCAGAAGGCTCGACAGTTGCACCGAGATCAGCGCGCCGCCCACCACCGTGCCCAGGATGATCGAGCCGACCGTCAGGCCCTCGATCCAGCCGTTGGCCATCACCAGCTTCTCGGGCGGCAGCAGCTCCGTCAGGATGCCGTATTTGGCCGGCGAATAGGCCGCTGCGCCGAAACCGACCACGCCATAGGCCAGCAGCGGGTGCAGCCCGAACATCATGATGGCGCAGCCCACGATCTTGATGGCATTGGTGATCAGCATCACCTTGCCCTTGGGCATGGAATCGGCGAAGGCGCCCACGAATGCCGCCAGCACCACATAGGACAGTACGAAGAACAGCTTGAGCAGCGGCGTCATCCACTGCGGGGAATGCAATTCGGCAAGAAGGGCAATGGCTGCGATCAGCAGGGCATTGTCGGCCAGCGACGAGAAAAACTGCGCGGCCATGATCGTGTAGAAACCCTTCTTCATACCTTGGACTTTGTCTCCATCGCGGGCGTCCATGTGGACGGGCAAAAGCGCACCGGCCGGTAGTGCCGTCGCTTGGCGGGAACCTGCTGCGCCTGCCTTGTCAAAGTGGGGCGGCGACGCTACTTTCGCGCGCCTTGCGGCTTGCCTGACCGTCATTGACATATTGCTTCTCTTTTAAAACATGGCCGGAGCGTCCGGCTTTATATCACGAATCCGCGACATTTCAGCACACCGGCGGACGCGCATTGGACAGTACATGCCCGGATGGATTCCCGGAATCGACCTGCGGATGTGGTCAAATATCGCCTGCGCAAGGTGGCGCCGGCTTGTCCGCGCCGGCCGGTTCGTCCCGAAGGCCTGTTACCGCACAGTGTGTGTCACCTCAACGCCCGAATCCAGTGGCCTGCCGACCGGGTCTTCCCGCATCTGGTGCAGAACATCGTTCGACAGCCCACGCAAGCAGTCATATCCATGCCAAGACCCATTCACGCTGTCATCCACCAGCCCGCGCTGGCCAACAACCTGGAAGTGGTGCGCCGCCATGCGCCGGATTCCCGCGTCTGGGCGGTCGTCAAGGCCAATGCCTATGGCCACGGCATTCGCCGCGCCTTTGCCGGCCTGAAGGCCGCCGACGGCTTTGGCCTGCTGGACCTCAACGAAGCCGTGCTGCTGCGCGAACTGGGCTGGCAGGGGCCGATCCTGCTCCTGGAGGGATTCTTCCAGCCCCAGGATGTTCCCGTCATCGAGCAATATCGCCTGACCACCGCCATCCATTGCGAGGAGCAGTTGCGCATGCTGGAACAGGCCCGGCCCAAGGGCCCGCTGGCCATCCAGCTCAAGCTCAACACCGGCATGAACCGGCTGGGCTTCCGGCCTGCCCAGTACCGGGCGGCCTGGGAACGCGCCCGCACCATGCCGTGCGTGGGCAGTATCGTCCATATGACCCATTTCTCCGATGCCGACAGCGCGCGCGGCATCGCGCACCAGATCGAGGCGTTTGAGACGGCCACGGCCAACCTGCCCGGCGAGGTCAGCCTGTCGAATTCGGCGGCCGTGCTCTGGCATCCGTCGGCCCATCGCAACTGGGTGCGGCCGGGCGTGATCCTGTATGGCGGTTCTCCCACGGGCCTGTCGGCGGACATCGCCGATACCGGCCTGCAGCCGGCGATGTCGCTGCACAGCGAACTGATCGGCATCCAGGACCTGCAGCCGGGCGATACGGTTGGCTATGGCTCGATGTTTACGGCCGACCGGGCAATGCGCATCGGCGTGGTGGCCTGCGGCTATGCCGACGGCTACCCGCGCCACGCGTCGGGCTGGGGCGACAAGCGCGCCCCGGTGCTGGTGGACGGCGTGCGCACCGACCTGGTGGGCCGGGTGTCGATGGACATGATCTGCGTGGACCTGACGCCGTGCCCCAAGGCCAAGGTTGGCTCGCCGGTCACGCTCTGGGGCCACGGGCTGCCGATTGACGACGTGGCCGCCGCCAGCGGCACGGTGGGCTATGAACTGATGTGCGCGCTGGCGCCGCGCGTGCCGACCACCGTGGCCATGCTGACCACGGCCGATTCCGTCTCCTGAAGACAGCCTGCGCCCCCATCCAGCCCGAGTCCGGATTTTTCGATGGCCAAGACCAAGACTGTCTATACCTGTACCGAATGCGGCGGTACCACGCCGCGCTGGGCGGGCCAATGCCCGCAGTGCAATGCCTGGAACACGCTCGTCGAGACCGTGGCCGAATCGGGATCGTCGGCCGCGCGCCGTTTCCAGCCGCTGGCGGCGTCCGCCGTGGTCCGCAAGCTCAGCGATATCGAAGCCGCCGAGGTGCCGCGCTTTACCACCGGCATCGACGAGTTCGACCGCGTGCTGGGCGGCGGGCTGGTGTCGGGCGGGGTGGTGCTGATCGGCGGCGATCCCGGTATCGGCAAATCGACGCTGCTGTTGCAAACGCTGGCCAACCTGTCGGCCAGCCGGCGCGTGCTCTACGTCAGCGGCGAGGAATCGGGCGCCCAGATCGCGCTGCGCGCGCAGCGGCTGGGGGTGGAAGCCGCCACGGTGGGCCTGCTGCCCGAGATCCAGCTGGAAAAGATCCAGGCCGCGCTGGAGGCCGACAAGCCCGAAGTGGCCGTGATCGACTCGATCCAGACGCTGTATTCCGAGGCGCTGACGTCGGCACCTGGGTCGGTGGCCCAGGTGCGCGAATGCGCGGCGCAGCTGACGCGTATCGCCAAAAGCAGCGATATCACGATCATCCTGGTGGGCCATGTGACCAAGGAAGGCAGCCTGGCCGGGCCGCGCGTGCTGGAGCACATCGTCGATACGGTGCTGTATTTCGAGGGCGACACGCATTCGTCGCACCGGCTGATCCGCGCATTCAAGAACCGCTTCGGCGCGGTCAATGAACTTGGCGTTTTTGCGATGACCGAGCGCGGCCTGCGCGGCATCAGCAATCCGTCGGCGCTGTTCCTGTCGCAGCATGAGGAGCAGGTGGCCGGGTCGTGCGTGCTGGTGACGCAGGAGGGCACGCGCCCGCTGCTGGTGGAAGTGCAGGCGCTGGTCGATACGGCGAACGTGCCCAATCCGCGCCGGCTGGCGGTGGGGCTGGAGCAGAACCGGCTGGCGATGCTGCTGGCCGTGCTGCACCGGCACGCCGGCATCGCTTGCTTCGACCAGGACGTGTTCCTGAACGCGGTCGGCGGGGTCAAGATCACGGAGCCGGCCGCCGATCTGGCGGTTTTGCTATCGATCCACTCGTCGATGCGCAACAAGCCGCTGCCGCGCGGGCTGGTGGTGTTTGGCGAAGTGGGGCTTGCCGGCGAGATCCGCCCGAGCCCACGCGGGCAGGAACGGCTCAAGGAAGCCGCCAAGCTCGGTTTCACGATGGCCGTGATCCCCAAGGCCAACGCGCCCAAGCAGGCCATCGACGGGCTGGAAGTCATTGCGGTGGACCGCCTGGAGCAGGCGATCGACCGCGTACGGCATCTGGACTGACGCAATGGCCGATGCTGCCGGGGATACCCAAGACGCAGCGTCGCGGTCGGTGGCGCGTGGCAAGCGGTCGCAGGCCGCCTACCACGCGCTGCGCGACGACATTTTCGCGTTCCGGCTGCTGCCGGGCGACCGCTTTACCGAAAACGACGTGGCCGAACGGCTGGGCATCTCGCGCACGCCCGTGCGCGAGGCGCTGCAGCGGCTGCAGGGCGATGGTCTGGTGCGGGGCTACTACCGCAACGGCTGGGAAGTGGTGCCGCTGGACCTGGGCCGCTTCGAAGCCCTGTACGAACTGCGCACGCTGCTGGAAACCCATGCCGTGACGCGCCTGTGCCAGCCGTCGCACGCGACGCGCCGCGCCGCGCTGGTAGCCATGCTCGGTGCCATCTGGCGCGTGCCTCAAGCCCGGCGCCTGGCCGACGGCAACGCCGTGGCGCAGCTTGACGAGGCATTTCACCTGGCCATCGTCGATGCGGCGGGCAACGCCGAAGCGGCGGCCGTGCATCAGCAGGTGACCGACCGCATCCGCATCATCCGCCGGCTCGACTTCGCGTTCGGCGAGCGGGTCTCGCTGACCTACGACGAACACGGCGCGATCCTGGCCGCGCTGGCCGATGCCGATGCCGGCCGCGCGGTGGCACTGCTGTCCACGCATATCGAGGATGGCCGCGCAGAAGTCAGCCGCCTGACCATGGCGCGCCTCGAGGAAGCCCGCACCAGCTTCGTGCCGTCGACCGAATCCGGTGCACCGGCGCGCCGCCGCCGGTTCGGCTGATCCCAGCGGTTTCTTCCCCGGCGACTTCGCGCGGCATCGCGTCGCGACGCTTTATCGCCCGCTATCCCCCACGCCACGCGGCATAGCCCGCTTCGCGCCCGTCCGGCATCCGTCCCCCTTCGCCAGTAGGGGCCCCCATGGCATGCCTATTGCGACCGTTCCACGCGGGAAATTTATGTATACATAAATCGCGGAACTGTCGTGACCTAGACGGGCGCCGCCCCGCACTGGATTCCAACAAGGCGTGGTGCCGCGTGGCCACGCATCTCTCTCGAAGTCTGTCTGAAGGAGTGGTTCGATGCGTACCGTTGCTGATAACGCGGCCCTGGGTGTGCCGCACGCCGTGCCGCTGGCGCGCACGCGCTGGCTGCAGCTGCTGCTGGGGCTCGTGTGCATGATGGCGATTTCCAGTCCGCAGTATGTCTGGACGCTGTTCACCAAGCCGCTTTCCGCCAAGCTGGGCGTGCCGCTGTCGGAACTGCAGGTTACGTTTTCGCTGCTGATCGTGTTGCAGACATTCTTCTCGCCATTCCAGGGCGCGATGATCGAACGGTTCGGGCCGCGCCGCCTGATCGCGCTGGGCACGGTGCTGTCGGGCCTGTCGTGGGTGCTGGCCGCGTCGGCGCAGAGCGTGAGCATGCTCTACCTGACCTACGGCGTGGTGGGCGGGCTCGGCACGGGCATCGTCTACGTGGGCGTGGTGGGGCAGATGGTGCGCTGGTTCCCTGACCGGCGCGGCTTTGCCGTGGGCATGGTCGCGGCCGGCTACGGCATGGGCGCCATCCTGACCACCTTCCCGATTGCCGCCGCGCTGGCGGGCAAGGGGCTGGAATCGACGCTCTGGCAATTCGGCCTGATCTTCGCGGTGATCGGCTTCCTGGCGTCACAGGGGCTGCGCGCACCGGCCGCCGGCGAACCAGTGGCGGTGCGGCCGGCCTACACGCCGTCGAACGAGGCCGATGTGCCGACCCGCAAGATGCTCAGGACGCCGCTGTTCTGGCTGCTGTTCGCGATGATGACGATGATGTCCACCTCGGGCCTGATGGTCACGTCGCAGATGGCCGCGTTCGCCAAGGATTTCGGGGTGTCCAATGCCGTGGTGTTCGGCATGGCCGCGCTGCCGCTGGCGCTGACCATCGACCGCCTGACCAATGGCCTGACGCGGCCGATGTTCGGCTGGATCTCGGACCGCTGGGGTCGTGAAAATACGATGTGCTTCGCCTTTGCGCTGGAAGCGGTGGCCATGACGCTGTGGCTGCTGACGCGCGAGAACGCGGTGCTGTTCGTGCTGCTGTCCGGCGTGGTGTTCCTGGGCTGGGGCGAGATCTTCTCGCTGTTTCCCTCGACGCTGACCGACACGTTCGGCACCAAATTCGCCACGACCAACTACGGCTGGCTCTATATCTCCCAAGGCATCGGCTCGATCTTCGGCGGCCCGCTGGCGGCGCTGATGCACGAGCGCATGGGTAGCTGGATGCCGGTCTTCGGCGTGGCCATCACGCTCGACATCGTCACGGCGGTGCTGGCCATTGCCGTGCTGAAGCCCTGGCGCAAGCGGTACCTGGGCGCGCCGGCGGCAGGCTGACGGCGCGCGAGCGGGCGGGAAAGTTGGCCGGTCGGGCGCGGGGAAGGGCAGGTGCGTCAATCCGCCACACTGCACCCCGTGGCGGATTGCTCGGGCACCCCGGTGTCGCAACGGAAAATGGGTAATAATTCGCGTCGAAGCCAATCTTGCCCTCGACACACCATGCAAGCCAATTCTCGCGCCTATTTCCTGCTGATCGCCGTGGTCTCGTTCGCGTTGCTCGGTGCCGCGCTGTACATGCAGTACGTGGAGGGCTACCAGCCATGCCCGCTCTGCATCATGCAGCGATTTGCGTTCCTGGGCATCGGGCTGTTTTCGCTGCTGGCGGCCATCGCGCAAAACACGCGCACGCTGTGGCAGGGCCTGGGCATGCTGTCCGGCGTGGCCGGTATCGCGGTGGCCGGCTACCACGTGTCGCTGCTGCTGAACCCCAAGGCATCGTGCGGCATCGATCCACTGGAAAACTGGGTCAACGCGCTGCCGACGGCCAAGCTGCTGCCGCAGGTGTTCTATTCGGACGGCCTGTGCACGGCGCCGCTGCCGCCGCTGTTCGGCCTGTCGATCCCGGCCTGGTCGCTGATCTGGCTCGTGATCCTGACGCTGACGCTTGCGGTAGGGCTGATCCGCCGCGAGAAGAACTACCGCTAGAGGGAGCAAGCCGCTGGAGGCGGTTCTGCCTGCGGTTGTCTCCCCTCTCCCGCAGGCGGGAGGGGGGAGCAAACAACTACGGCTCGGCAGGTATTACGCGATCTGCTCGATCTGCTCTTGCAGTTCCAGCCAGCGTTCCTCCAGCTGGTCCAGCTCGCCCGTGACCTCGCCCTGGCGCTTGAGCATCTCCATCAGCTTCGCCTTGTTGGCTTCCTCATAGCTTGAAGATTCGGCCATGAAGGCGTCGATCACGGTCTTGTCGGCCTGCAGCACCGACATCCGCTTTTCCACCTTTTCCAGTTCCTTGGTCAGCGGCTTGCGCAGCACCGACAGCCGCTGCCGTTCGTCGGCCTCGGCGCGGCGCTGATCGCGGCGATTGACTGCCGGGGTGGATTCGGCGGCGTGGGCGGCCGTGGCGGCATTGCGCTTGGCGGCGGCCTGTTGCAGCAGCCAGTCGCGATAGTCGTCCAGGTCGCCGTCGAACGGCTTGATGGTACCGTCGGCCACCAGCATGAACTGGTCGGACGTGGCGCGCAGCAGGTGCCGGTCGTGCGAAACCAGGATCAGCGTGCCCTCGAACTGGGCCAGGGCCATGGTCAGCGCCTCGCGCGTGTCCAGGTCCAGGTGGTTGGTCGGTTCGTCAAGCAGCAGCAGGTTGGGCTTTTGCCAGACGATCAGCGACAGGGCCAGCCGGGCCTTCTCGCCGCCCGAGAACGGTTCGATTGGCGAAGTTGCCATGTCGCCGCGGAAATTGAAGCTGCCCAGGAAGTCGCGCAATTCCTGCTCGCGCACGTCGGGAGCCAGCCGTGCCAGGTGCTGCAGCGGCGAATCGTGGTCGCGCAGCGTTTCCAGCTGGTGCTGGGCAAAGTAGCCGATGACCAGGCCCTTGCCCAGCCGCACCGTGCCGTTGAGCGGCGGCTGCGTGCCGGCCAGCGTCTTGACCAGCGTCGACTTGCCCTGGCCGTTGGCGCCGAGCAGGCCGATGCGCTGGCCGTTCTGGATCGACAGCATCAACTTGTGCAGGATGGTCACGGGTGGGTCGGCTTCAGCGTAACCGCAGTCGACGTGATCGAGCACCATCATCGGGTTGGGCGCCGAATCGGGCTCGCGGAACTCGAATGCGAACCCGGCCGCCACGTGCACCGGGGCCAGCCGTTCCATCTTTTCCAGGGCCTTGACGCGGCTCTGCGCCTGGCGCGCCTTGGTGGCCTTGGCCTTGAAACGCGTGATGAACGATTCCAGGTGCGCGATTTCCTTCTGCTGGCGCGTGTAGGCGGCCTGCTGCTGGGCCATCTGCTGCAGCCGCATGGTTTCGAACAGCGTGTAGTTGCCGCCGTATCGCTTGAGCTGCTGGTTTTCGATATGCACTGTGACGGTGCAGATAGCATCGAGAAATTCGCGGTCGTGCGAAATCATCACCAGCGTGCCGGGGTAGCGGGCCAGCCAGTCTTCAAGCCAGACGATGGCGTCCAGATCCAGGTGATTGGTCGGTTCGTCGAGCAGCAGCAGGTCGGACGGGCACATCAGCGCCTGCGCCAGGTTCAGGCGCATGCGCCAGCCGCCCGAGAACGATGCCACCGGCTGCGTCACCTGCGGCAGCGTGAAGCCCAGGCCAAGCAGCAGCGCCTCGGCGCGCGCGGCGGCGGTGTAGCCATCGGCATCGGCATAGGCGCCATGGGCCTCGGCTTCGGCCGATCCGTCGCCGCTGGTCTGCGCGGCGGCGATGCGCGATTCGATCTCGCGCAGCCGCGTGTCGCCGTCGATCACGTAATCCACGGCCGTACGATCCACTGCCGGTGTCTCTTGCGCCACATGTGCGATGCGCCACTGGCTGGGCACGGTCACATCGCCGCCGTCGGCATGCAGTTCGCCGCGCAGCATCGCGAACAGGGTGGACTTGCCGCTGCCGTTGGCGCCGACAAGGCCCACGCGTTCGCCCGGGTTTAGCGTCACGCTGGTGTGGTCGAACAGCACCTTGGTGCCGCGCTGGAGGACAAGCTGGTCGATACGTATCACGTGAAGGGCTTCAGGCTGGATGGTGCAGGGCAGCCGATCGTTCGGCAGGCCGGCATTGTAGCGCGCCGGGGGCCATTGGCCCGTCGCCCGGCCCGCGGGCGGCGACGCCGGCTTTCAGGCGGCTTGCATGTCCGCTTCCATGTATTGAGGGATTTCCCGTATTCGACCACTTAGGTCATTGCGGGCACGTCATTTGCGTGTAAATTTATTTACATTGCTTGCTGCACTGCGAAAGTGCCTTTTCATTGCCGGATCGTCGCCAGTGCCGTTGGCGATGCTTCAAGGCGGTGCCAACCTTTACCCCGACGTCCTCACATGTCCAGCGGCCAGACGATTTCCGAACGCATCGCTCGCGCCTTGCCCACACTGACGCCCGCGCACCAGCGCATGGCGAACTACGTGCTGGACAACCTGTTTCGCGCGGCCACGATGCGGATCGACGAATTCGCCACGGCCGTGGAGGTGTCGGTCGCCACCGCCAACCGTTTCGCCAAGGCGCTGGGCTTCGAGGGCTATCCGCAGTTTCGCGCCGAACTGGTGCGCGGATTCGAGGCCACGCTGGCGCCGGTGGAACGGCTGCGCGACGAACTGGCGCGCCCGAGCACGGTGGCCGACGTGTTTGCCGCGTCGCTGGAGGACGGTGCCCGCAACCTGGAATCCACGCGCCGCAACCTCGATCCGGAATCGATCGAGCGGGCCGTCGATGCGATCCTGGAAGCCGAGCGTGTCTACGTGATGGGCTTTGGCGCCAGCGGCTACCTGGCGGGCCTGATGCAGCACGGGCTGGAAATGCATTGCCGGATGGTGACATCGGTGTCGACGGTGGGCGGGGCCTCGCACGCGGCGCGGCAGCTGTTCAAGCTGACGCCGAAGGACCTGGTGGTCTGCATCGCCTTTCCGCGCTATGTGACCGATTCGATGAAGCTGGCCCAGCGCGTGAAGGCGCACGGCGGCCGGCTGCTGGCGCTGACTGATGGCCCGACCTCACCGCTGGCGCCGCTGGCCGATATTTCGCTCTACGCCAACGCCGGCAACCGCCTGTCCGCCAATTCGGAAGCCACGGTGCTGGCGCTGATCGAGGCGCTGTGCGGGGCGGTGTCCTACCGGTCCGTGCGCGCGGTGAAGGCGGCGGCCGAGATGACCGAATTCCTGCTGCCGTGGCTGTACGGCGCGCCCGGTGCGCGCGACGACCGCGGCACGCAGAAATCCTCAGACTGAAGTCAAGAAGGGAAGTAGAAGGACCTATGCCTCAAGCTGTTATCGCCATCCACGGCGGCGCCGGCACGATTACCCGTGCGGCCATGGACGCCAACCGCGAACGCGAATACACCACCGCGCTGGAACAGGTGCTGCTGGCCGGCCAGCGCGTGCTGGCCGAAGGCGGCAGCGCGCTGGACGCCGTGACCGAAGCCGTGCGCCTGCTCGAAGAATGCCCGCTGTTCAATGCCGGCAAGGGGGCCGTGCTGACGCACGCCGGCACTTACGAGCTTGATGCATCGGTCATGGATGGCGCCACGCTGAACGCCGGCGCCGTGGCCTGCGTCAAGCGCGTGCGCAATCCGGTGCTGGCCGCGCGCGCCGTGCTGGAAAAGAGCGAGCATGTGCTGTTTGCCGGCGAAGGGGCCGAGGCTTTTGCCGAAGCGCAAGGACTGGAGCTGGTGGCGCCGGAATACTACTTCACGCAGGCCCGCTACGATCAGTGGCAGCGCGCACAGGGCACCACCGGCATGGCGCTGCTGGATCACGATGCCGCCGCGCTGGCCGCCAGGGCCGCGCAGGAAGGCAAGGCCGACCCGCTCGATGCGGACAAGAAATTCGGTACGGTCGGCGCGGTGGCCTGCGATGCCCACGGCAACCTGGCCGCGGCAACGTCCACCGGCGGCGTGACCAACAAGCAGGTGGGTCGCGTGGGCGATACGCCGGTGCTGGGCGCCGGCTGCTATGCCGATGACGTGGCGGCCGTGTCGGCCACGGGCACCGGCGAGATGTTCATCCGCACGGCGGCTGCGTTCGATGTGTCGGCGCAGATGCGCTACGCGGGTTTGTCGCTGGAGGAATCGGCGCGCCGCGTGGTCATGGAGAAGCTGCCGGCCATCCATGGCCGCGGCGGCCTGATCGCGGTAGATCGCGCCGGCAACGTGACGCTGCCGTTCAACACCGAAGGCATGTATCGCGGCCTGGCCCGCGTCGGCGAACCGGTCAACGTCTGGATTTACGGCTGATATGCAGAATACTGTTTCCAAGCACGGCATCGTGCTGCCGCCCGAACGCGCGGTGGTGGTGGACAACCTGACGGTGCGCTTTTCCACCTCGGAACGCACGGTCGAGGCGGTGCGCAACCTGTCCTTCCACGTGGATCGCGGCGAAACGCTGGCCGTGGTGGGCGAATCGGGCTCGGGCAAGTCGGTGACGTCGCTGGCGCTGATGCGCCTGGTGGAGCACGGCGGCGGCAAGATCGCCAACGGCAGCATGCTGCTGCGCCGCCGTTCGGGCGAGGTGCTGGATCTGGTCAACTCAACGGAAGCGCGGCTGCGCAGCGTGCGCGGCGCCGACGTGGCGATGATCTTCCAGGAGCCGATGACGTCGCTGAATCCGGTGTTCCCGGTGGGCGAGCAGATTGCCGAATCGATCCGCCTGCACCAGGGCAAGGGCAAGGCCGCGGCGCGTGCCGAGGCGCTGCGCATGCTGGAACTGGTACGCATTCCGGAGGCACGCCGCGTGCTGGACCGCTTTCCGCACCAGTTGTCGGGCGGCATGCGCCAGCGCGTGATGATCGCCATGGCGCTGTCGTGCAAGCCGGCGCTGCTGATTGCCGACGAGCCGACCACGGCGCTGGACGTGACGATCCAGGCCGAAATCCTGCAGCTGATCCGCAACCTGCAGGCCGAAATGGACATGGGCGTGGTCTTTATCACCCACGACATGGGCGTGGTGGCCGAGGTGGCCGACCGCGTGCTGGTGATGTATCGCGGCGAGAAGGTGGAAGAGGGCACGTCCGACGACGTGTTCCACGCGCCGGCCCATCCGTACACGCGCGCGCTGCTGTCGGCCGTGCCCAAGCTGGGCGCGATGTCGGGCACGGACCTGCCGGCCCGCTTCCCGCTGGTGCAGGTGAGCGACGGAGCCGCCCCGGTCAAGGAAGTGCCGCAGGATACGGTGCCGGCGGGCGCCGCGCCGATCCTGCGCGTGCGCGACCTGGTCACGCGCTTCGACGTGCCAGGCGGCCTGTTCGGCAAGGTCACGCGCCGCGTGCATGCGGTGGAGCAGGTCAGCTTCGACCTCTATCCCGGCGAAACGCTGGCGCTGGTGGGCGAATCGGGCTGCGGCAAATCCACCACGGGCCGCTCGCTGCTGCGCCTGGTCGATGCCCAGAGCGGCACGATCGAATTCGCGGGCCAGAACATCAGCAAGATGCAGGGTCCGGCGCTGCAGGCGCTGCGCCGCAATATCCAGTTCATCTTCCAGGACCCGTTTGCGTCGCTGGACCCGCGCGTGCCGGTGGGCTACTCGATCATGGAGCCGCTGCTGGTGCACAAGGTGGCCAGCGGCAAGGAAGCCGAGGCTCGCGTGGCCTGGCTGCTGGAAAAGGTGGGCCTGACGGCGGCGCACGCGTCGCGTTATCCGCACGAGTTCTCGGGCGGCCAGCGGCAGCGTATCTGCATCGCCCGCGCCCTGGCGCTGAACCCAAAGGTGGTGGTGGCCGACGAGTCGGTGTCGGCGCTGGACGTGTCGATCCAGGCACAGATCGTCAACCTGATGCTCGACCTGCAGCGCGAACTCGGCGTGGCCTTCCTGTTCATTTCGCACGACATGGCCGTGGTGGAGCGCGTGAGCCACCGCGTGGCGGTGATGTACCTGGGCCAGATCGTCGAGATCGGCCCGCGCCGCGCCATCTTCGAGAACCCGCAGCATCCTTATACGAAGAAGCTGATGTCGGCGGTGCCGATTGCGGACCCCGCGCGACGCCATCTGAAGCGCGAACCGCTGAATGACGAGATTCCGAGCCCGATCCGCATGGTCGGCGACGAACCCGTGGTGCAGCCGCTGGTGGCCGTGGCCGGCAGTGGCGCGCATGGCCACTTCGTGGCACGGCATGCCATTGGCGGTGCCTATTGACCAATTCCGTAGTACCGAAGTCGCTGTATCCCCTGTATTCCTGCTTTCCCGATAGAGGAGAAGAGATGTCCAAGGTTTCTTTCCGGCTGATGGCCGGTGCTGCCGCAGTCGGCGCCATGGGTATGCTGGCCGCCGCGCCGGCCTTTGCCGCCAAGGATGCGGTGATGGCCGTGTATTCGACGTTCACCACGCTCGATCCGTACGACGCCAACGACACGCTGTCGCAGGCCGCCACCAAATCGTTCTACCAGGGCCTGTTCGGCTTCGACAAGGACCTGAAGCTGGTCAACGTGCTGGCCGAAAGCTATGACGTCAGCAAGGACGGCCTGGTCTACACGTTCAAGCTGAAGAAGAACATCAAGTTCCACGACGGCACCACGTTCGATGCCACGGCCGTCAAGGCCAACCTGGACCGCGTGACCGATCCGGCCAACAAGCTCAAGCGTTATACGCTGTTCAACCGCGTGGCCAAGACCGAGGTGGTTGACCCGTACACCGCCCGCGTGACGCTCAAGGAGCCGTTCTCGCCGTTCATCAACGTGCTGGCCCACCCGTCGGCCGTGATGATCAGCCCGACCGCGCTGAAGAAGTACGGCAAGGAAATCGCCTTCCACCCGGTGGGCACCGGCCCGTTCGAGTTCGTGGAGTGGAAGCAGACCGACTACCTGAAGGGCAAGAAGTTTGCCGGCTACTGGAAGACGGGCTACCCGAAGATCGACTCGATCACGTGGAAGCCGGTGGTGGACAACAACACGCGTTCGGCCGTGATGCAGACGGGCGAGGCTGACTTCGCGTTCAGCATTCCGTTCGAGCAGGCCGCCGTGCTCAAGGCCAGCCCGAAGGTGGACCTGATCGACTCGCCGTCGATCATCCAGCGTTATCTGTCGTTGAACACGACGGTGAAGCCGTTCAACGACCCGAAGGTGCGCCAGGCCATCAACTACGCCATCAACAAGGAAGCACTGGCCAAGGTGGCCTTCGCCGGGCACGCCGTGCCGGCCGACGGCGTGGTGCCCCATGGCGTGGACTACGCCGAGAAGCTGGGCCCGTGGCCGTACAACCCGGCCAAGGCACGCGAACTGCTGAAGGAAGCGGGCTACCCGAACGGTTTCGAGACCACGCTGTGGTCGGCCTATAACCACACCACCGCGCAGAAGGTGATCCAGTTCGTGCAGCAGCAGCTGCAGCAGGTGGGCATCAAGGCCCAGGTGCTGGCCCTGGAAGCCGGCCAGCGCGTGGAGCGCGTGGAATCGGTGCAGAAGCCGGAAGAAGCCGGCGTGCGCATGTACTACGTGGGCTGGTCGTCGTCGACCGGTGAGTCCGACTGGGCGCTGCGTCCGCTGCTGGCGTCGGAATCGATGCCGCCGAAGCTGCTGAACACGGCGTACTACAAGAACGACCAGGTGGATGCCGACATCGCCGGCGCGCTGCGCACGACCGATCGCGCCGAGAAGGCCAAGCTGTACAAGGATGCCCAGCAACGCATCTGGAACGACGCGCCATGGGCCTTCCTGGTCACCGAGAAGATCCTGTACGCCCGTGCCAAGCGCCTGACCGGTGCCTACGTGATGCCTGACGGCTCGTTCAACTTCGACGAGATCGACATCAAGCAGTAAGCCTGGGCCTGACTGGCAGTTTTTTCCCCTCTCCCGCACGCGGGAGAGGGTAGCTGGTGCAGTAGAAGTGGTAGCAGTCGCGGTAAGCAGTACATAACAAGCTGTTGATAAATGCGGTAAGCCGAGAGGCCGCCTGCCCGTGTATGCGGGGTGAAAGGGCGGGCGGCCATCGGTCTCAAATTTCTGGTTTTCTGGTGTCAGGATGCTGAATTACTTCCTCAAACGATTTCTGGGCGTCATACCGACGATGCTGCTTGTGGCAGTGCTGGTATTCCTGTTCGTCCACCTGCTGCCCGGCGATCCGGCGCGGCTGGCCGCAGGCCCGGAAGCCGATCAGGCCACTGTCGAACTGGTCCGCAAGGACCTGGGGCTCGACCGCCCGATGCACGAGCAGTTCGTGCGCTTCTTCTCGAATGCGCTGCAGGGAGAGTTCGGTACATCGCTGCGCTCCAAGCGCCCGGTTTCGCAGGAAATCGGTGAACGCTTCCTGCCGACGCTGTACCTGACCGTCACGTCGATGGTTTGGGCGGTGATTTTCGGCATGGCCATCGGCATCAGTTCGGCCGTATGGCGCAACCAGTGGCCCGACCGACTGGGCATGACGCTGGCCGTGTCGGGCATTTCGTTCCCGGCTTTTGCGCTGGGCATGCTGCTGATGGAAATCTTCTCGGTGCAGCTGGGCTGGCTGCCGTCGATCGGGGCCGACAGCTGGAAGCACTACATCCTGCCGTCCCTGACGCTGGGCGCCGCCGTGGCCGCCGTGATGGCGCGGTTCACGCGCGCGTCGTTCATCGAGGTGCTGCAGGAAGACTTCGTACGCACCGCGCGCGCCAAGGGCGTGCGCGAGACCGTGGTGGTGATCAAGCACGCGCTGCGTAACGCCATGATTCCTGTGGTGACGATGATGGGCCTGCAGTTCGGCTTCCTGCTGGGCGGCTCGATCCTGGTGGAGATGGTGTTCAACTGGCCGGGCCTGGGCCGCCTGCTGGTGGACGCCGTGGAAATGCGCGACTACCCGGTGATCCAGGCCGAAGTGCTGCTGTTCTCGCTGGAATTCATCCTGATCAATCTGGTGGTGGACCTGCTGTACACCGTGATCAACCCCACCATCCGCTACAAGTAAGGAGGCTGACATGACCGAGCTTTCCACGTCCGCCACCGCCACGCCGGCTCCGGCCGCCGAAGCCGTCCGCACGCCCTGGACCGAGTTCTGGCGCAAGTTCCGCAAGCAGCATCTGGCGCTGGTTGCCGGCGTCTTCGTGCTGCTGCTGGTGGTGATCGCCATCCTGGCCCCCCACATCGTGCCGTACGACCCCGAGAACTACTTCGACTACGACGCGCTGAACGCCGGCCCGTCGGCCGCCCACTGGATGGGCGTCGACTCGCTGGGCCGCGACATCTTCAGCCGCATCCTGGCCGGCACGCGCATTTCGCTGGCCGCCGGCGTGTTCTCGGTGGTGATCGGCGCCATCATCGGCACGCTGCTGGGCCTGCTGGCCGGCTATTACGAAGGCTGGTGGGACCGCATCGTCACGCGCATCTGCGACGTGCTGTTCGCCTTTCCCGGCATCCTGCTGGCCATCGCCATCGTGGCCATCCTGGGCAATGGCATGGTCAATGTGATCATGGCCGTGGCCGTATTCAGCGTGCCGGCGTTTGCACGCCTGGTGCGCGGCAATACGCTGATGCTCAAGCGCCTGACCTATGTGGAGGCGGCGCGCAGTATCGGCGCGTCCGACTGGACCATCCTGATGCGCCACATCCTGCCGGGCACGGTGTCGTCGATCGTGGTCTATTTCTCGATGCGGATCGGTACGTCGATCATCACGGCCGCGGGCCTGTCGTTCATCGGCCTCGGCGCACAGCCGCCCACGCCGGAATGGGGTGCGATGCTGAGCCAGGCGCGCGCCGACATGGTGACCGCGCCGCACGTGGCCATCTTCCCAAGCCTGGCGATCTTCCTGACGGTGCTGGCATTCAACCTGCTTGGCGACGGCCTGCGTGACGCGCTGGACCCGAAGATCGACCGTCGCTGATTCCATGGCCAACGCTCCCATCGTCGGCAGCCTGCCGGCCGGCCCGCGCAATGCCATGACCGATGTGGCGGGCGTCTCGGTCGGCCACTGCACGCTGGCCGACGGCGCCTGTCAGACCGGCGCAACCGTGATCCGTCCGCACGCGGGGAACGTCTACACCGACAAGGTGCCCGCTGCCGCCACCGTCTTCAACGGCTTCGGCAAGAGCATCGGGCTGGTACAGGTGGACGAACTCGGCGTGCTGGAAACGCCCATCGCGTTGACCAACACGTTCTCGGTCGGCACGCTGGCGCAGGCGCAGATCCGTCACGCGATTGCGTCAAATCCGGAGATCGGGCGCAAGTGGCCCACCGTCAATCCGCTGGTATTCGAGTGCAATGACGGCTATCTGAATGACATCCAGGCGATGGCCGTGCAGGGCCAGCACTACGACGCGGCCCTGGTAACGGCGGGCGCGGACGTCGCACAAGGCGCTGTCGGCGCGGGGCGCGGTATGTCGTCGTTCGGTGCGAAGGGCGGCATCGGTACGGCATCGCGCCTGGCTGGCGGCTATACGGTCGGGGCGCTGGTGCTGTCGAACTTCGGTACGCCGGAATCGCTGATCCTTGCCGGCCGCCCGCTGGGCGCCGAACTCACCGCCCGCCTGAAGCAACCGGCGGAGCCGGAGAAGGGCTCGATCATCATGATCGTGGCGACCGACGCCCCGCTGGACGCGCGCCAGCTGCGTCGCCTGTCGATGCGCGCCGGCACGGGGCTGGCGCGAACCGGTTCGATCTACGGCCATGGATCGGGCGATATCGCTTTGGCCTTCTCGACGGCCTATACCGTGCCGCACCTGGCCGATGCGCCGATGCCGGCCGTGCCGATGATGCACGAATCGAAACTCGACCCGCTGTTCCGCGCCGCGGCCGACAGCGTTGAGCAGGCCATCGTCCACGCGCTTTGGCACGCCGAAACCGTGCAAGGCCGCGACGGCCATACCCGCCGCGCGCTGAGTGAGCTGCTGCAAGACCTGCTGTAAAGCCCGAATCCATGAAGATCCTGATTTCCGCTGATATCGAAGGCGTGGCCGGCGTATTCCACGCCGAGCAAACGCGTGCCGGCAATGGCGAATACGAACGCGCCCGCGCCTGGATGACCGCCGAAGCCAATGCCGCCGTGCAAGGCGCGTTCGCCGGCGGCGCGACCGAAGTCCTGGTCAACGATTCGCACGGCGGCTTTCGAAATCTGCTGCCCGAGCAGATCGACCCGCGCGCCCAACTGGTGCTGGGCAAGCCACGCTACCTGAGCATGATGGCCGGCGTCGATCAGGACTGCGACGGCGTGTTCATGATCGGCTACCACGGCCGCGCCCAGAGCCGCGGCGTGCTGGCGCACACCATCAATAGCGGCGCGTTCGCGCGCGTCTGGTTCAACGGGCTGGAACTGGGCGAGGCCGGCATCTACGCCGCATTGGCCGGCGAATTCGACGTCCCCGTGCTGATGGCCAGCGGCGACGACGTCTTCATCGCCGAAACCCGGCCGCTGATGCCCTGGGTGCGCTACGTGCAGACCAAGACGGCAGGCGGGCAGGGCAGCGGCACGACGCTGTCCCCTGCCGCCGCCCGCGACGCCATCGCCCAGGCCGCCGAAGCGGTCACCCGCCAGGCCATCGCCCACCCCGAAGCCCGCTGCTTCGAACTGTCCGGCCCGGTAACCTGCCGCCTGCAGACCCTGACCACAGCCCACGCCGACCTGTTCTGCCAATGGCCCACATTCGAGCGCGTGGACGGCGTAACGCTTTCGTTCACGGCGCCGACGGTACAGGCGGCAGTGCGGATGCTGAATTGCTGTTCGGCGATGGCGTTTATGTTGAAGTAGGGGGCGGTCGAGGAGATTCGGACATCGAACCGGTGTCGCGGGTTGTCACTTTGATCGGCTTTTTGGCTTTGATTGGTTTTTATTAATGCTTCTGAGGTATTTTCTGACGCTGGCCGCCGTACGAAAAGGAAAGGATGACGCTTCGTGCTCAGAATATCCGTCAATCCCAGTCCATTGTCCCATTTTCAGAAAATCGTTGTTTTCAATGACTGTGCCTGCGGGATCCATTTGGTATGCACTAACCTGGTAGAGGTTTCCAAATGTTCCAAGCCCGCGATGATTTATCGTCCAACGGACTATTGTAATTAGATTCATCTTTCCCGCTATCTCTTCGAAGAACAATGAATCCACGCTGGGAGGGCCACCCTCCCAGCGATAGGTGGCTATTTCCTGTCGGCGACAATAACTGCCTTCGTTCCGATAAAATATCAGGTGGCTGGAGCTCGAATTGTTTCTCTCTATAGCTATGATGCTATCTTGTTCTAGTTTCTTGGCGGAAAACGTTTGTTCTTTCGGGGAAATCTTGGGGCAAACGGCGGCACTTGATTTTTCGTTGTCAAGTGACAAGGCTGGTGTGCAAAATGCAACACACGCGGCGAGCAGTAAGCCTCTTTGGAAGGCCGCCTTATTGGCCGGGATCAATCGAAAGATCCAGTAAGAGAGCGAGGCGGTTATATGACGCTCTTCTTGCCGCGATTCCATGGGTTCCTCCATTCACGAATCGGGATACGGTGGCAACGTCTCCCGTGTCCGCTATTGGGTTAATATTGCGGGTAACGGTCCAGTAAACAAATGCAGACTCGATCCCATATGCCAGGTTGGTGAGAAGCAGATCTGGATGGGCTACAAAATCTTGTGGGTCATCCGGAAACCTACGATTGTGTTCTTCAGTAAGAACCCTATAGTTGGCTTTGAAAGTTGTCTGAATAAGGCCTCTTCCTCGATATCGATATCCATCTCCGGTTGATTCCGCCCCATTTTCATACCTGTTTTCATAGACGTAATTCGCCAGGTTTTCCGGATTATTTTCATAAATGTCAGTTTCTGACCAAAGCTTGGGTCGAAGTTTTCCGTAATTGCATACAACGTCATTCTCGGAAATTGTCACTGCTGGGGCACTCGCGCCACGTGGTTTTGGTTTGCATCCAAAGATCACTTTCATCTGTTGCGAGTTGTAAAACAGATTCTCTTCGACATTCCTAAATTTGCTTTCTGCTTCAATTTGCGAAAGAAAATGCGCGATTCTTTTTGGTGTTGTGACATTGTATTTTTCGGCGAACGTATTGAGATGCACTAGCAGGCTCTCGTGATAGGTGGTTGACCCTGATGGGTTGGCCGCAACAAGCATTTCGATGGTAATTAAGGGATGTTTTGCCTGGAAGTTCCCCACCACCCCCACCGGATGCATATGAAACACCGCCGGACCAGGTAAATCAGGCAGTCTCGCCTTGACCT